>JAUQPU010000005.1 GCA_030550235.1 Thermoproteota archaeon | reverse complement strand
GATTGAGAGTTTGTTTATTGTGTCTCGGACCATTGTGGGTGTTGCTATCTGGTTGTTTTCTAGGAGCCTTATGCATACCGCCATTTCTAGAAGGCTTACTTTTACTGGTCCTTCGAGCCAGTGTGATATTGTGTTGAATGTTTGGACAAGTTCTCTGTTAAGAGCTTCTCTCGAAGGCCTCCCTGTGTAGGGGATGAATATCGGAGCGAGAATTGTGAAGATATTTTCGCGTAGCTTTGATGGTGATTGTGAGAGTGCTTTGAGGACGATCTCCTTGTGGCTCAGTATGTTGTCCGAGACAGTGTAGCGGCCACGTCTGACGCGGCTTAAAATTCCCAGGTCGACAAGCCACTCTAGCCTAGGTGGAACCACGTGCCTGTACTTTGCGTATAGGCTACTTCTAATCCACAGCGCCTTGGTGGAGTATTTCAGTCTCTCCTCTTTATATTTCCTTGCCGACTCGATCTTTGACATTATCTCGCCTCTCATTCTTTTCCCCACGGCAGTTAACAGCATGGTGAGGGCTTGGGGGTAGAGTTCCTCCATGACGTAGTTCATGGCGTCTATTCTTGCGAAGGTTTCATGCTCCAGCGCCCATTTTATTATTCCCGGGAGTATGAGGTAGTCTTGGGCTAGTAGTAGCCAGGTAAAGAAGACTTTCTCAACTGGTTTGAGTGATATCAGGTCTAGGAGTGATAATTTCGTCTCACCCTTAAGATAGGCATCTATAGGTGTTATGCTGCGTGTAAAGGCGTATATTATTCCGTTATCTCCGAGCCTCTGTGTTTGCCTGTTGATGAGGTTTAGGTCCGCAGCAAATGAGACATAGTTTCGCGCCGCCACTGAACTCCGTATTAAGCCGACCGCATCTAGGGCGGTGTAGTGCTCCTGTCCAAGCTTTTTTAGACTCTCCTCCAAGACAGCTGCGACGAATCCCGGAGACACTTGCTCGCTATGTGCCTCTGTCTTGGCGGCCGCCACTATCAGTCGGAGGTAGCCGAGCCTGCAAACCTCGCCGTGAGTCTCAAGTATCAAGTCGCCACTACACCTCTTAGGGGCCCCCATTATGCCAATCAATATTTACTTTATGCTCGGCAACCTCCCCCTTCTCCAGCTCGAGCATGACTTCGCCGCCCACTCCCTGCTTCGCATCGAGATACATTAGATACTTGTTCTCTTTAGGTATGTTGTCGTAGACGATTCTTCTTACATTGAAGCCCACCTTCACGGCAATAGGTTCAACATACTCCGCTAGATCGATCAGCTCCCCATTCTTCTTGATTACGCCCAGCACTATCACGCAGGCCCTATCCCATTTCAAAACCCGGTATATTTCGCGGAATACCCCATCCATGAAGGCTGCGAACTTTTGGAGGGAGTTAGAGTGGAAGAGCCTAGCCGCTACGTCTCTATAGTCGTGCCCCAGGAACCATAATCTTAGCCAGTTGTCCCAAGCGTATGTCTGCATATTGAGGTATGGGGGTGAAGTAATGACGAAGTCAACCGACTCGCCAGGTAATGGGAGGCGTCTGGCATCCATGTTGTATGCCACACCATCAACTAAATGCGTATGGTAGTGGAGAACCCTGCTGGCTTTCAGTAGGAGGCTGTCAATCAAGTTTCTGCATGGCTTCTTCAACCTTAGAACCCTCTTGGACCTGGCGACGTATCCGGGAGACATGGAGAACGAGTGTGAACACTTTAGTGAGAGGCTCAGGGAGCTTGAGCCGTGAAGTATCCCGAGAATTACTGCTTTGATAAACATGGCCGTCCTGCTATAGTCGTTCATTAGGAGCTCCCGCGCCGCCAATATCTGCCTTAGCGTCTTCTTGTGATAGAAGACCTGAACCTCTTCAGGCGCGTCGATGTCTAACCCTCTCTCTAGCACCTCTCTGTTTTTCGAGACCCACTCAACCACATGTTGATAGGTGATTGGCTTGACCTTCGCGTGGGTTAGAACGTATGCTTCTGGCGCAAGGTCGTTACCTATTCCTATTCTGCCAGAGCTGCAGGCCTCGAGTGGCGCTGTTCCTTTCCCTGAGAAGGGGTCTAGGACCTTATCGCCTATCCTTGAATATCTTGTTATATAGTAGTAAGCTAGGGCGGGTGGAAATGAACCGGTTCTCGAGCACAGGCTGTGTAGTGATGAGCCCCATCCGTGTGGGGAATACTTCCAGCTGTCCTCTAGCTCCCAACTTGACACGTGTTTTAACTCTAGCATCTTGCGAGCGAGACATCTCTAACACCAACATCTTTAACCATTAAGACGAGCTAGGTAGGCTAGATTATTATATTATATTCATGGGTAATATACTGGGAATCTTACCAACATTCTAACTCGGTTGGATTATCTTGATACCCTAGACTGTCTTCTTGAATATGGGGAGAATCCCTAGGTATTCCACATCATCATATACTCCTCCCTCCAAGAGGATTGCCACTTTCTTGTAGACACGGCCACCAGCCATGACTACGAGCTTTTCCAGAGCAGACATCGTCTCCCTAGTGCTCACTATGTCGTCAACTATTCCGACGCTCTTGTCTTTAATGTATGGGACATAGCGGCCATCTATACAGAGCTTTATCGGGGCTTTACTCGTCACAGGCCTACACTCGGCGACAAGTGGGTTGACCATAAAGGGCTTTAGTTCTTTTCGCGCTACTATGTATCTTTTATGGTCTAGGATTTTTGCTATCTCATGGACTAGGGGTATGCCCTTGCTCTCAGAAGTTATTAGTATATCGCTTCCTCGGAGTTTCTCGGAGAGTTTCTCAGCGCATTTTGAGATGAATTCCCTGTCGCCAAGGCTGTCGAAGTAAGCTATCCATGTGTCTTCGGAGACCCTCAAAAGGGGGAGCCTCCGCTTGAGACCCTCAATCTCTATCTCGTAGTACTCTCTACCTTCTTGGTAGGGGAATATTACTTCTTTCACGTCTGATAACGTTTACATCTGGGATTAAAAGTTTAGCACGTTATAGTCTCGCTGCTGTATTCCGAGGCTCTCAGCTATGTATCTGACGGTATGCCTAGTTTTTAGGCCGGTGAACTGTCTGAGCTGCTGCGCGCAGACGCTGCTCTCGGTGGCTATTTCCATGCATCCCGTCTCGAGGACTATCTCCGCAACTCTTCGGCCTATCTCCGCGCTTATCAGGAAGCCCTCTACACCCTTCCTCATGCCCCAGGTCCCCGCTATGCCACAGCAGCCATAATCAACTGTGAAGACATTTAGATTGACTCTTCTGAGAAGCTCTATTGATGGCTTTTGGGGTGAGAGGATCCTAGAGTGGCACGGATAGTGGTAGAAGACGTTGATTTGGGTTTGTTGGCTTGCCAGTGTTGGTGAGAGTTTTGCTTCGCGTGCTATGAAGCTGGTGAGCTCCCAGGTTGCTTCTGCGACGCCTTCCGCCGCTGGAGTGCCCAGTATCTTGGGATATGCCTCTCGTAGACAATATGCGGCTGTGGGCTCTGAGCATACAATCCTCGAGCCCTCCCGGACATATTCTCTCAGCAGCTCAACATTCCTCGCCGCCGTCCTTCTAGCCTTTGAGTGGAGTCCATACTGTATGGAGGGCATTCCAGAGCTAAGCGCTTTTGGAACAGCCACATTGTAGCCTAAAGTCTCCAAGACTCTAACAGTAAGGAGCCCTAGCTCCCAGTCTATGTAGGCCGCATAAGTGTCTGGGAAATACACTAGGTCTGCTTCCCTTCTCCCTAGATATTTCTCTCCTAACACGCTGTAGAGGCTTCCTCCTCTGAACCTGTGCATCAGCCTCCTCTTGTCTATGCCTAGGAGGCTCTCCATTATTCTCCTAGAGTATCTGCTTCCCTGGAGCCAGTTGAAGAGGCGGGGGAGACGCGAGCCCATCCTCGCATAGGCCTCATACATGGTCAGCATCTTCTCCCTGAGGCTTTTTCCACTCGCCGAGTGTTTAATCCATGATATGGTTAGTGGGATGTCTATCTGGACTGGGCAGGCGTGTAGGCATAGGCTACATGAGACACAATACTTCGCGATCTCCGAGGCGCTTTGGATTCCCTTGGTGATGGCTGTCCACGGGACCCCCATCGGGCCTGTGTATATGTCTCCGAATACGTGTCCTCCGAGTATCCGGTAGGTGGGGCAGGTGTCGAGGCAGGCTGCACACCTAATGCATCTCAGGGCGTCCCTGAGCCATGGCTCGCTACTCGCCTTTAGGCGTCCATTATCGAGCAAGACCAAGTGAAATTCAGACACAGTGGCATGTCTTGACATTCCATGGGGGCCGATGACGGAGATATAGCTGGTGGCGTCTCTGCCAACCGCCGTGACCGGGAGGACCCTCAAAACGTTAAAGGCGTCATCCCAGCTCTCGACGATCTTTTCGACACCTGCGATTGATACGATTATTCGCGGCATCGTCGCGACGAGCCTCCCGTTTCCCTCATTCGTCACGATGACCACATGCCCAGTCTCGGCGACTACCACGTTGGCTCCTGTAACCCCCATATCTGCCGTTTGGAAGCTATTCCAGAGGTCGCGGCGGAAGAACCTGGTTATGTCTTCAGGCTGGGTTGTGACTTCTCCTTTCCTTTTCTCCTTAACGAGTTTCGCGATCTCTTCGCGGCTCATGTGGACTGCTGGTGCTATTATGTGTGAAGGCCTCTGACCGGCCAGCTGTACGATTCTTTCCCCTAGGTCAGTTTCAACAACCTCTATGCCTCTCTTGATGAGCGAGTTGTTCAAGTCTATCTCCTCGCTAGTCATGGACTTGGATTTTATGACGGACTTGACACCTCTACTCTCGGCGAGCTCAACTATGTATCTCCTTGCATCCTCCGCTGTCTTTGCGAGGTAGACGTTTCCTCCAGCTTTCGTAATGGACTCGATAGTGAGGGATACCAGTCTCTCGAGGTTCTCAACAGTCTTTTGGCGGGACTCGAAGAGGTTTTTTAGATAGCTGGGATGAAGCCTCTCCATCCCGCTACTGCTTTTTTGAGACATGACAAGCATGCTGCGCCACCGCGTATCCACCTCCCACTTCCTGCCCAGAGTCTCGATTATTCTAGACCTGCTAGTCAAGCTCAAACCCCACCACTATACATCCAGCTCCAACAGGGCCGTGGACGCCTACAACATGTGTCAGCTCAATGTCAGAGGTACTGCTTGGCCCTGAGATTATGACTAGGCCTCCTGGTCTATTCTGTCTGATGAGCCCGGCCAGCATCCAGTAGTCCCTTAGGACTTCATCCTCCTCTATAAGTCCAACAGCATACGCGGGTATCAGGGATGCAAGATTGGAAGCCCAGTCGTCAAGTACGACTAGGCCCCCTGTCTCCTCCACTCCTGCGCGTGCGCGAAAGATGCCCATGGACCCGGTCCTCAGCCCCTCAAGCCCCTCTAACGCCTCGCCAATCTCAAGAATCTCGTATCCCTTCTTAGCCGCGAGTTCTCCACGTATCTTCTCGGCGAGCCCCATGGAAAGCCCACCCAACACGATCTTCTTCACCCCCCAATTCACAGCCCAGCCACTTAGCACGGATAACAACGAGTCAATGTTATTCGCGTAGGATGTCTGAAACCCGTTATCTCTGCACTTCTCCAAAAACTTCTTTACACCAGGTTTAATCATTTCATCCATAATCGAGCCGCCGTGTCCATTGTTGCTTTTCTTTATCAACCAAAGCTGCACCTCTTTGAAAGCATATATACCCTCTCCGATAACTGTATTTTTGCTATGAAGCTGGGTATTTTCACCGTACTCTATAATGAAGAGCCACTCGAAAAAGTCTTGAGATACGTGTCTGGTCTGGGTTATGAGGCCGTTGAGCTAGCGGCCTGGCGTGGAAGCAACCACCTGAATATCGAGAAAGTTTTGAATGGTGGTGCGCAGGAGGTTAAGAGGCTCGTAGAGAAGTATAACATGACCATCTCAGGGATTTCTAATCACCTTGAGGGGCAGCTTATACTCGGGCCCCACGACTCCTCGACGGATGCTTTCTTTAAGGGTTCTCCCGAGGAGAAGATCAAGTATGGTATTGAAAGGATGAAGAAGACAGCGGAGGCTGCGAAGCTCCTAGACGTGGGTGTTGTAAACGGGTTTATAGGGTGTCCAAACTGGGGAGCCTGGTATATCTTCCCCGCAGAATATGAGAGAATCTACGAGGGATATTTTGAGCTTTTCGCGGCGCGGTGGGGAGAGGTCCTAGACCACTTCGCAGCAAATGGTGTCAAGTTTGCTCACGAGGTTCACCCCCAAGAGGTCGTCTATAATATCGAGACAGCGGAGCAGGCCATAAAGGCCGTCAACGGAAAGAAGGAGTTCGGGTTTAACTTCGACCCCAGCCACCTCGTCTGGCAGCTCATAGACCCTGTAGTCTTCATCAAGAGGCTTGGGCAGAGGATATATCACAGCCACGCAAAGGATGGCGAGCTAGTGAAGGAGAACCTGCCAGTCTCTGGCTCAATACCCACAGGCTCCTGGATGAGGCCGACTAGGGGCTTCCGCTTCAGGATTCCGGGCTGGGGTGACGTTCCGTGGAAGAGGGTGATTACTGCACTCGCCGAGGTCGGATATGACCATGTCCTCAGCTACGAGCATGAAGATCCTGTTATGAGCAGAGAGGATGGGGTGGAGAAGACAGCCGCCTTCCTCAAACCGCTACTCATCAAGAAGCGCCTAGAAAAAGTCTGGTGGTAGATAGGCGTGGTGGATGGCGCATGGCCAAAGAGATCGGAGTAGGGATGCTTGGCTATGCCTTCATGGGGAAGGCACATAGTAACGCATTCATCAAGATGCCGAGGATGATGCAGCAGGTCCCAGCGATTCCGAGGTTGGTAGCTATTTATGGGAGGACGGAACCCCAGGTGAGGGCCGCGGCTGAGCGCTTCGGATATAAACGCTACTACACCGACTGGAGACAGCTGATACACGACTCTGAGGTTGAGCTTGTAGATAACGGTCTACCCAACAACCTCCACAGAGACCCATGCATAGAGGCTGCTGAGAACGGGAAGCACATCCTCTGCGAGAAGCCACTAGCTCTGAATGCGAAGGAGGCTGAGGAGATGTATAGGGCGGCGGAGAAGGCGCGGGTCAAACACATGGTGGCTTTCAACTACAGGTTCGTACCTGCGGTCATATTGGCAAAGAAGCTAATTGAGGGTGGTAGGATTGGGAAGATACTGCAGTTCAGAGGGGCTTATCTGCAGGACTGGATTATGGACCCCTCCTTCCCGCTAGTTTGGAGGCTTAGGAAAGAGGTGGCGGGTAGCGGTGCACTCGGAGACCTTGGTGCCCATGTGTTTGACCTGGCCCGTTATCTGGTGGGTGAGGTTGACTCTGTGATGGGTGTGACCAAGACCTTCATCGAGGAGAGGCCCCTACCCGAGGACCCGTCGCGGAGGGGGAAGGTGACTGTTGACGATGCCTTCATATCGCTTGTCAAGTTCAAGAATGGCGCCATCGGCTCTGTAGAGGCTACGAGGTTCGGGGCTGGATGCAAGAACCTTCTACGCTTCGAGATACACGGCAGCGAGGGGACACTCGTATTCAACTTGGAGAGGCTGAATGAGCTTGAGCTCTTCGAGAGGAGAGGTGATGCGGAGAATCAGGGCTATCGGAGAATACTCGTCACGGAGCCGGGTCACCCATACATCAGCAACTGGTGGCCGCCAGGACATATAATTGGCTGGGAGCACACATTCGTCCACGAGATACACCACTTCATAGACTGTGTAGTAAATGACAAGCCTATCTCACCCATGGGAGCCACATTCCTCGACGGCCTAAAGAACAATCAGATACTTGACGCTGTTTTGAAGTCTGCAGAGACTGGACGCTGGGAGCAGATATCCTAAACACAGTCTCGCTTTCATTTTTTATTTACCTGAGTAGGTTAAACCTAGTGCGTTTCTTAGGAGCGACTGATTCTCGAGTAGGCGGTCCCTCTCTATCACTGCTGTTATCTTACCGTTCTCCATCAACGCGAGCCTGTCTGCCACCTCGAAGACTAGGGCCGGGTTCTGTTCTACTATTATTGCTGATGTTCCCTGGCTTGAGAGCTTCTTTATGGCATCCGCTAGTCTGCGGATAATTGGTGGCATTAGGCCCGTTGCAGGCTCGTCCATCACAAGTAGGCGTGGCCTCGATGCCAGGGCCCTCGCGACTGCGAGTATCTGCTGCTCCCCACCGCTTAGCTCTCCTCCCCTCCTTTCCCTTAGGATCTCAAGCTCTGGGAATAGCCTATAAGCCTCCTCGACTATTCCGTCATTAAGCCTCTCAGCTATTCTTAGGTTCCCCTCCACGGTCAGCCTAGCGAAGACTCCCCTGTCCTGTGGAACATACCCAACGAGGAGGAGGGCTATCTTGTGTGGGGCCCAGCCTGTGACATCCCTCCCTTCAATGATTATCCGCCCCTCGATTGGGTGTATGTGCCCTACTATCGTCTTTAGGAGTGTCGTCTTTCCCGCGCCGTTCCTCCCCATCACGAATAGGACCTCTCCGCGAACAAGCTTGAGGGATACTCCCCTCACGACCTCGACACCATTATAGCCAGACCTCAGACCGATAATCTCCAGCACCATTAAGCACCCCTCATGTAGACCGCCTCAATCTTCTCTACGACCTCCACGTCGCCAATCCTTCCAAGCCCAACTACTCTCCCACGACTCATAACAGCCACCCTGTTGGAGAGCGAGGCGACGAAATCTACTCTATGGTCTATGAGGATTATCGCTAGCCTCTCCGAGAGACTGCGGAGGATGTTAGAGAGGTAATTAACCTCTAGACCCGCTAGGCCCTGGGTTGGCTCATCCATAACCAAGAGGAGTGGCTGAGAGAGCAGGGCCATGCCTATCTCCAAGAGCCTCAACTGGCCACTGGAGAGCTGGGAGGCGCCAAGCTCCAATAAACCGTTCAAACCCAGCTTCTCGGCTGCCTCGCGAATAATACCATCTAAGTCTCTTCGGGAGACCCTCCTACTCGCCGCCAGCTCCAAGTTCTCATAGACTGTCAGAGACTGGAAGACCCTCGGGATCTGATGCGTATGGGCTACTCCAAGCGCTGCCCTCTCCCTGACCGTGAGGTTTGTTATCTCCCTGCCCCTGAAGAAGACCTTGCCCCTATCGGGTTTGAGGGCTCCAACAATGATGCCTGCGAGTGTGGACTTTCCTGCGCCATTCGGGCCTATTATGCCCAGCACACCGCTGTCGTAGACCCTGAGGGAGACGTCGGACAGGGCCTGAACTCCTCCGAAAGACTTTGAGACCCCTTGGAGCGAGAGTAGCGGGCTAGCCACGGCCTCTCGACACCCCCAGGAGCCTGTAGGCCCATCGAAGCCTCCCCGTTGCGAAGGCGAAGGCCACGAGCCCGGCACCAACTGTCAATACATGCCCCCTCAGAAGCCCCCTAGCGAGGTCTGAGAGCAGGTTAACAGCCAAGCATCCTAGAAGCGGCCCCACCTGAATATACGGCCCACCAACAAGAACCCAGAGGACAGGCTCCACGGAGTTGAGAATCCCCGCATAACCTGCTCCGATGTAGCCGTATAAGAGAGCCTGGAGGGCACCCGAGGCCCCTGACAACGCACCCGAGATCGTAAAGGCCACCAGCTTTAGTGCTGAGGTGTTATAGCCTAGGGCCTCCAGCTTTCCCTCATCATCCCTCAGAGCGTGGAATAGCCTTCCTAGTCGTGAATGTGAAAGGATTGTTACGCAAACTATCACGATTGTTAACGCTGCGAGTGATGTGAAGTAGCGGGCGTCTAGCTCGGAGAGTAGGGGCCCGAGGGCTCCAACAATTGTGGCCTCCTTCTTTAGGACTAACCCCTGCTCACCCCCCGTTACCTCGTTGAAGTGGAGGGCGGCTAGGTAAAGGGCCTGGGATGCGAGGAGAGTCCCTATCATAAAGTAGGAGCCGCCGACTCTGGTGGAGACCAGGCCAAAGAGTATAGAGAGCAGTGTGGAGGCCGCCACGCCGACTAACAATGCAGCTAGCGGGTCGGGCGAGACATAGAAAGCGTAGAGGCCAGCACCATACATACCTGAGGCGAAGAGGGCCGCGTGCCCTAGACTCATCAAGCCAATCATCTGGAAGCACACAGCGTATCCGTAGGAGTAGATGGATAGTATCAGGACCCTAGACATCAGGGCTCTCTGATACTCGGGTAGCAGCGGATATACTGCTGCGAGGGCCAGAGGGGCTACAAGCGCGGCCAAGGCTGAGATTTTTACCCTCAATATCTCCAACCGCCCCTTGGAGCGCCAAGCCTTCTAGCGACGATGTATAGGAGGGCGAGTGCCACGGTTAGGACCCTTGCAAGCGTGGGTGTGAGGAGGAGTGCTGTAAGGCTTTCAAGCAGCCCAAGGGCGAGTCCAGCCGTGATTGTGCCACCAACCCTCCCTACACCTCCCAGAACAACAACCACGAATGACATGGCTAGAGCGTCAAACCCCATGAGAAAGTGTATCTGCCTGAAGGGCGAGGTTAGGGCGCCGGCGAACCCCACCAGAGCACCAGCAAGCGCGAAGCCGACCATGAAAACCCTGTTTGTATCGATACCGAGGGACTCAGCCATCATCCTATTCTCTTGGGAAGCCCTCAACAGGGATCCAAGCCTACTTCCCTCAACAACCAGCCAGACGAGAAGGGATATGGAGATCGAAACCAGTCCCGCTACAAGCTTGAAGCCCGAGTAACTGAACCCTGCTAACTCGATCACAGGGTTGAATGGTGCCTGCACTGAGCGTGGCGCGGGCCCCATGATAGCTAGGGCAACCTGCTGGAGAATGAGGAGTAGGCCGAAGGTGGCGAGGATTGTTTGACCCGGCTCATGCCCGAACCTCTGCAGTATGAGCATGTTTATAATCACGGCGACTCCTCCGGAGACTAGGGGTGCAACGATGAGAGCCGAGGCATATGGCAACATAGACTGGACCAAGAGCCAGCACGTCAAAGCCCCCAGCATGTATAGCTCCCCATGAGTCAGGTTCACGACGTTCATTATGCCGAAGACTATTGTGAGCCCGAGGGCAATGAATGCCATCACCGAGCCGTTGACTAGGCCGTCGAATAGTGCCAGACCGAGATGCTCCAGCGGGAACAACTCCTAGAACAGAGACTGCCTAGTATAATCGTTCGGATGCTCGTACAGCGAGTCCTCTATCTCGGTCCTGTGGACAACGACTAGCCTCCCATTTCTAACAACAGATATGAACTGGTGGCCGAAAGACTGGTGAAGCCTGCCGTTAAAGAACTTATCACCCTGGGGATGCCAGAGGCCCTCGTTAAACCAGTCCATCGACTCAAGCGTCTTGATGAAGGCCTCATAGTCTCTCTGCGTCTGCCCGCTGTAGCCGCTCTGCTCAACTGCCTCCTTGATGACGAAGAGCGTCTCCCATACACCGAACATGTGGCTGAAAGCGGAGACCCTGGATGGGTCAGACTTATCAGCCCCATTTTCATCTACACCTACAGCCTCTCTGTAAAACCTAGAGTAGAGGGTATCATAGCCATCAGCATAGCGTGGAAACCCCTCCCAAAAATACGTCCCCTCCAGATACTCTAGGCCCGGGGACGAGAGGGGGACTGCCTCGATAGAATCTATGAACCCGAACAACTCAGGCCTCTCACGCCCCAGGTAGACACCAAGCTCCCTGATAAAAGTAAGCACATCACCAACCATCACATGGTAAAGCACATCAATGTCCCTTGGAATCCTTGTGAAGTATTTCGTAAAGCTTGTCTCACCCGGCGGTATGGGAATCTTCTCGATAATCCTGCCACCATACCTCTCCGCCGCCTTAGTGAGGGCGTCCCTATGATCATGCCCAAAGGCATAATCCGGATAGATCATAGCCACCCTTTTCCCCAAGTTCTCGAATATCCATTTGGCCACTGCAGTTACTTGGCCGGGGACATCGGTGATGCCTGGCTGGAAGCACCACCTATTCAGCTTCCCGAAAGGGACGTGCGTCCCCTCGCTGACGGCGAAGTAGGGCCTCTTGAGCTCGCCAGCCCTCGGCCCAGACGCGAGGACAACATCTGAGAAGAGAGCCCCAAGAATAAAGTCCACATTATGGGCCAGCACAAGCCTCTCAACCACCTGAGCCCCCTTCGCAGGGCTCGTCTCGTCGTCCTCAGCTATCAGCTCGATAAGCCTACCAGCTATCCCACCGGTCTTGTTTATGTAATTGACAGCCGCATTGGCGACCCTCTCATACCAATAGCCATAGGGTGCCCCTATCCCTGTCCTATGGACCTGAAAGCCTATCTTTATAGGCCTCACACCGGTCTCCAAGCCGGATGTAGTCTGCCCTCCCACCGCTCTAGCTGAGAAGTATCCGGCCGCAGAGCCCAGACCCGCCGCACCAGCCGCGACGACGCCAGTCTTCAAGAGACTAGAGAGCGCCTGACGCCGATTCATTCCCACCCCGATAAATCCAGACCCCGTTCTATTATAGCTAACGAAACAGGCAAAAAATGAGCTAGAATCCGAGACTAGCTGTAATATTGACCGGGATGATCAAAAATTGATATTCCGCGCTATCAGGATAATATCAGACGAGCATGGAGATAATAGTCAAGATCTCTGGGCGGAGCACTGCGCTTAGACGTGAGGTTGAGGAGATTCTTAGGGAGAAGTTAGGGAGGGTGTGTATCTACGAGTCTCTGACTGGTCTTGAGCTTGAGAAGGGGAGTATAATCGTGGTTGTCGGCGACGATAAAGACGTCCTCCAGACACTCCACACAGTAAGCGAGAGAAATGTGGAGGTACTGGCTGTTAGCCGTGATGCGACGCGTGGATTCCTTTCCCAGATCATGATTGACGAGCTCCCAGACGCACTAGACAGAATTGAGAGAGGCCAGTTTAGCACCGAGAACATCATGGCTCTCGAGGTAAGGATAGACGACCAAAACTCGGCAATAGCGGTAAACGAGGCCGCCCTCTTCTCCCAGATTAGCGCAACACTAGTGGAATACAGCCTTTATATCGATGGAGAACTCCTCTGGCGGGATTTGGCCGATGGATTAATCATATCAACCCCACTTGGCTCAAGCGGCTACTCTCTCTCAGCAGGAGGCCCACTCATACACCACGCGGCCAGGTCTATCGCAGTGGTCCCCGTAAACTCGATAGACATGACCCGCAGACCACTGATCGTCGGTGAAAACTCCACAATATCCGTAGAGAGTGTCTCATCTAAAGGAGGGGCGGAGGTGATAATTGATGGATTATTACGCATCCCAGTTGAGGAAGGTCTAACCGTCAAGATGTATGAGCCGCCCATCAAGTTCATCAGGTTAAACGGCCCCTCCCCCATATTCAGCAAGATAGAGAAGAAGATACACTTGGCAGAGGTTCTTCTAGACACTCCCCCTTCAGCGAAGCTAATACTCAAGACGATAGAGTACGAGGGGCCTCTAACCTACTCCCAGCTTCTCAAGAAAACAATGTTACCCGAGAGAACCCTCCGCCACGCATTGAATATACTCGTTTCGAAGAGGCTTCTCGCGCGCCGGCCACTCACAAGAGACGCGAGACAGAAGATATATTATATCCCCGAGAGCAGTCAGGCAAGTGAAACGTAATCAATTGAGTGAAGGCTGAGTGGTATTGGGGCTGGAAGATCTAGTAGCTAGGCAGGAGGGTCTAAAGACCTTCATGAGACTATGTCCGCAGGGTGTTACAGTAGTCACAACGAGTGCCGGCGGCATACTCTATGGCATGACAGTCAGCTCCTTCACTTCAGTCTCGATGAACCCACCCCTGATATTAATTGCGATAGACAGGTCAGCCCACTCATATAAAGCACTCAAGGAGGCCCATACATTCGTGATACATCTCCTCTCCAGCGACCAGGCAGAGTTGAGCGAGATATTTGCAGGAAGACAGAAGACTTCTGAGAAGTTTGAGGAAGGGAGCTATGACGTAGGCCCTGATAGTGTACCGATACTCCGCGACCCCCCAGCCTACCTTGTCTGCCGGAAATACAAGATCTACGAAGCGGGAGACCACGACCTGATTCTCTGCGAAGTATTGGAAGCCGGCATAAGGAGGCAAGATTTTAAACCACTAATATATAGAAATAGGGCCTATACCACGATAGTTAGTTGAGGGTAAACTCTAAATCAATGCGGCAAATATATTATCTACGTGATGAAACCGACCTGCGCTGAGGGCCACAAGCCCTGTGAAGAGCATGTCTCCTCTCTGAATATGCTATGGTGTCAAGAGTCTTGATTGTTCAACTATACGGCCATCTACGAAGAGATGCGAGCAGCCAATACTTAGAGATTAGACTGGGCGAGAAAAAGCCGCTTATAGCAGCTTTAAACCTCCTACCCGAGTCGGTGAGACGCCAAATCTTAGACGAGAGAGGAGGAATAAGGCCAGGATTCCTCATCCTAGTTAATGATGTCGACGCACGCACTGTTCATGGATATGAGGTAGAAGTATCAGATAGCGATAGGATTGTTATCGTGCCGATGATCCATGGCGGCGGCAATTAAGTCAAGCTACGGGCCCTATAGGTTTGCAGCAGCCCTCATAACAAGCGTCAAGAGAGACCCCCTCCAAATCCTTGAGGAGCTCCAGACAGGTGTCGGCAAACAAATACAGTTCTGCAGACCAGACATAGTTGTGTCAGAGCGTCAGCTAGTAGCGGCCTTCGCTGCAGCAGCCACAACAACAATGTCAGGAGCCGCCAGATCGAGGAGGATTGAGGTGGAGTTTCTCCTCAGGCTCTCCTGCCAGACACAAATACAAGACGCAATTAAAGCCGCTGGACTGAAAGGCAGCGAAGACAAAATAATAGCAGCAGTGATAACAACGGGGGACTTAGACCCCGAAAAAATCCTGATAAACATAGCAGAGAAGCTAGGCGGAAAAATCGAGCCATTCAGAAGAATCACATCAACAGAAAATCTAATGAAGACCTACTGCATAGACGAGACACAATTAAAAGCAATCCCCAAACAAGACACCATAGACCCGCTCGAACTCATAATAATAGAGAAGGTTGTCTCAAGCTACGTCGGCTAAAAGCCCCTGCGCCACAATACCTTTCAAAAAATGCTTGAGAAGACGGGAAGACGATTATGAGCCTCTAGCCCATTTATACTTTAAACATCAATATAGCTTGAATCTCAGCTCAATAAAACTACAGAATAACTGCGGGGCCAGTCGCATCAATCCTCGATCTCTAGGTATACCTCCTCTAAGTGTTCTTTAATCGGCTCCAGTTGCCGTACTTGGGATGGCCCTCTATACCTTGCCTTTTGTAGTTTACAGTATAGGAATGGAATAATCTAGTGACCCGTGTGAGGGCTGATGGACTAGTTAAAAGGTATGGCATATACACTGCCGTGGATAAGATCACTATTCACACGCTGGATGGAGAGTTCGTAACCCTTCTGGGCCTAAGTGGATGCGGCAAGTCAACAACACTCCGTATGCTGGCTGGGCTCATACAGCCCGATGAGGGTGGAATATTTTTCGACGGTAAGGATGCCACAGACCTCTCCCCAGACAAGAGAACTTCGTCTTTCAACGCGTAGCTCTGTTCCCTCATATGAGCGTTTTTAAGAACATCTTCTTCGGCCTAGAAATGAGGAAATTACCCAATAGGATGATGGAGGAGAGGGTGAGAGAGATTCTACGGCTGGTGCATATGGAGGGCTTTGAGAAAAGAATGCCATCCCAGCTGAGTGGGGGACAGGCGGAGAGGGTAGAGATAGCATGTGCCCTAGCAATAGACCATATAGCTTCTAATCAGGAGAGATTGCATGGCAGCCAGTGATACTGCCAATCCTATATGAATTATACTTTATTATTCGTATTTGTAGAGCGTCTGCACTTCGAAGTTTTCGGGGAGGACGCCAGCCGACCTATAGTACTTTACGAGTCTGTGTATCTTTGCCTCCACGAGCTGGAGTCTCTTCTTGTTGTAGCTGTCTGAGCGGTTGGCCTGGAGGTGTACATGCATTCTCCTCGCTCTCTCAATGAGGTTCTTGAGATCCTCAGGTATCTCTGGAGCGAGGCCATTGTTCCTCAAGATCTGGAGAACTCTCTTGCCAACTATGGGCTTAACTAGCGGGATTCCATGTTGATCCCGCAGTATTACACCTATCTGGCTGGGTGGGACGCCGCTCTTCGCATACTTAACTACTAGTGCCTCGACTTCGTCCGGAGAGACGGTGAGCCATGGAGGTGGAATCTTGCTTATTGGACGTTTTGAGCCAGACCCTCCACGTTTTCTCGCATGCATCCTAGCCAAACTTGACCACTGGGGTTTAGTTTCATACCCGCGTGATTTAAATCTAGCTTGACTTGATTTGAGGATGGCTTGGCCTCAATAGCCTTAAATGAGGCGAGACCTGGCTAAACATCTTAGATGGGGGCCAAAAGCCGGGAAGCTCTAGTTTACATCGTCTCCATCGCCTCATGGATCACTAGCGGACTCATCCACTTCCCCCAGCTGGGCTGGAGCATATACAGCGACATAATAAGCTTCTGGTATAGACCTGAGAGCGGGGATATGCTTAGGGCTGGCGCGGCACCATGTTTCCACTTCTTCTTCGAGTACCCTCCAGGCTCCTGTGTATCAGTCTACGCCTCGGCTCTCCTCAGTTCAGGCGATATTGCAAGTTATTATCAGGCTTTCTTTTATCTGAGCCTGCCAGCCTTTCTAGCCATTGCCTGGTCCATTATACAGGTCTCGAAGATTAGCGGTTCAGGTTGGCTCGGCCTGGTCTTCATTGCCTCACCGAGCCTCATCGTCTATGGTATCTATAACTTTGACCACTTCGCCGCTTCATTGGCAGGAATATCTATCGTCTACTTCTTAAGGAGGAGGTATTTTGTCAGTGGATTGGCGGCTGGCTTAGGATTCGCCTTCAAACTCTATCCAGCCCTCCTTATACCGGTTGTTCTGCTCGAGTCTAGGGGGCGGGAGAGAGTCTACTATCTACTCGGATTCATACTAAGCTCAGCTCCACTCTTCATAATGCAAGAGATTTCCAACCCTTACATGCTTACCAGCTTTATAGAGTATCATAGAGGCTGGGGGCTGGAGAATGCCTGGTACATCTGGATATTCCAGGACCAGTTCTCGCCGACAGCCAAGATGTTGGGGACTCTACTGGGGGCCTTCCTCGTAATTCAGGCCTCACTCGCTAAAGGACCGGCCTTACCGCGGATGTTTCTCGCGGTCTCCTCCTGGCTGATAATGGCCTACATCTTCACTCCACAGATGGTTATCTGGCTCATCCCATTCCTACCTGCCGTAGCGAGGTCTGTAATTCCCTACTGGCCTAGCCTAGAGGTCAGCAACGTGGCGATAATTTTGACATGGTTCGGCGACTACAACCCGGTTATGCCTCCCTCACCGCCCCAGGTCATGGCACTGATCAGAGCAGCCTCTCTGGCACTGATGATGGTGACGGTCTACCGCAAAGAAATAAAAAAATAAACTATGCTTGGATACCGACTCTGTAGCAGATGGGTTATCTCTCCCGCTTGCCCTCTATGAATTCCTCGAGCATTGTCCTTGCTATGTCGTCAGGGTATTGGATGGGTGGAGACTTCATGAGATAGGCTGAAGCGGAGACAAGCGCGCCTCCTATGCCCCTATCTTTAGCTATCTTGACACATCTAACTGCGTCAATTACTACTCCTGCGGAGTTGGGAGAGTCCCAGACCTCCAGCTTGACCTCGACACTAAGAGGCGAGTCTCCAAAATTCCTCCCCTCTAGCCTTATGTAGGCCCATTTCCTGTCCGCAAGCCATGGGACATAGTCGCTGGGCCCTACGTGTATGTCGGACTCGCCTAGCTTGTAGGGAATCATCGACTCGACTGCAGAGGCCTTTGAGATCTTCTTTGACTGCAGTCTTTCCCGCTCAAGCATGTTTAGGAAGTCTGTGTTTCCGCCGAAGTTGAGCTGATAAGTCCTATCAATTTTGACGCCCCGATCTATGAAGAGCTTCGCTAAGACTCTGTGAATAATTGTAGCGCCAAGCTGGCTTTTGACGTCATCTCCGATTATTGGGACGTTTCTCTTCTCGAATATCCTCTGCCACCTACTCTCCCTCGCAATGAAGACGGGTATCGCGTTCACAAATCCTGTGCCCGCATCAAGAGCCTGCTCAACATACCACTTAGTCGCGTCCTCGCTTCCCACTGGGAGAAAGTTAATTACGACATCGGCCCCGGCCTCCTTCAAGACAGAGGCTACGTCAACGGTCTCGCCGGGAGCTTTCTTTATGACTTCTCTCAGGTATTTTCCGAGGCTGTCGAATGTCATCCCCCTCATAACCTCCACCCCGAGGTACGGAACATCTGCAAACTTACGCGTATTGTTAGGAGGTGTGAAGATAGCCGCGGAAAGGTCCTTCCCAACCTTCCTCTCATCTATGTCAAAGGCCGCTACAAACTCTATGTCTGAGACGTGGTAACCGCCGAGCCTCACATGCATGAGGCCTGGCACAAACTCGTCATCCGGGGCATTCTTATAATATTCCACGCCCTGAACTAGTGAGGATGCACAGTTCCCCACACCTATAATAGCGACCTTTACCTTTCCCATACTCAGATACTTTTGCATACATCACTAATAAATGTTAACTGAAAGATGAAAACCTATAAATATCCCGAAGGAATTTACAGGAGCGTTGCGATGGATGTTGACCCACATCACCAACAAGAATAAATTATTGTCTAGTATTCGGTTTATTCTATTGTTTTCACTAATAATTGCAGGTCTTATGGGTGGTGTAGTTTCTCAGAGTGTAGTAACTAGGACGAGGACCGTTACTACTCTGGAGACCGTTCCCGGCACGACTATACTCACGACCATCACTGTTGAGGGGGGAGAGAAGACAGTCACTTTGATTAATCCAGGATTCGTCGTGATTGGCCTATATGCAGAGTCTGGCAGGACTTGTGTTGTGATCTTTAGAGCTTTAACAGAGGTTCAAGAGCAGGTTTTTACGATTACCGGGACGACGGTGGAGTTCCCTGGAATGACGCTCTCAACTGTAGTTAGGGAACCGACCATTGTCTTTTCTACCATCTATACTGACCCCGGCTGGACCACTACTATGACTGGCCTCGGCCCAGTCTTCGTCACTACTTATAGGGTGGGCGGCGTTGAGTATACTTTTTCAATGCCGGCTTATGGCGAGCTAAGAGAGACGTGCGGAGAGCAGATAGTCTCAAACATCCAATCGATAATTTTCGAGCAAGTGCCTGCAACATTCTTCCTCGCATTACCGGGATTCACCATGACTGTTCCTGGGCAGACCTTCACCATCCCTGGAATGACTCTTGAAATCGAGCCATTCACCACGACATATACATCCGTAAGAGAAGGAACAACCGAGTTGTCTACAACCACTGTGAGGGGTTCGACGATAGTAACTATGGCAACCTTGCCTGAGACAACACTTGTGAGCACGATTGTTAGCGGGGGCTCGACAGTGACTAAGGTTTACTACGTTATAGAGACCTTGACGCTTGAGGAGACTACAAAGCCTACAACAACAGCTGAGACGGAGACGACGTCTCCAGCCACTACTACTCTCACAACACCTGTGACAACCACAACCCAAGCACCCACCGGCCAGGTCGACGTCATGATAATAGCTATAGTCGTTGCGGCTATTGCTATCGTCGCTGGCGGTGTAGTGTATAGCCTGCGAAGGAGAAGATAAGGCCGCTGGTTTCTTATCTGTCCCACTCGACTGGCCAGTAATTATTCGACCAGTATAGCACGGGTATGTCTGCTATCCTTTTTCCGCGGGTTGTGTATGGTATGACTATGAGGTTTCTGAAGGATGGTGCAAGTATTCTTACCCTGTAGGGCTTGTCTGAGCCATCTGATCTGATGTAGTAGGCCATTTCTCCATGCGCGGCTTCGGCCCTTGCAAAAGCCTCACCTGCAGGGACCCTTATGTTTATTGGATGCTGCTTGAGCTTGAACGGCCCGTCCGGCATGCCCTCAACGAGCTGCCTAATTATCTTGAGGCTCTCCTTCATCTCACGAAACGCGATAACTGCTCTCGCGTAGCCATCACCCTCCACCATCACGGGAATCTCAAACTTCACCTCACCATAAGCGTCGTAAGGCTCATCCACCCTGACATCCCGCTTTAAACCCGAGGCCCTCAATGTGACTCCGACGGCTCCTAAGGATGCAACTTCCTCCGGTGTTAGCCTGCCAACCCCCCTTGTCCTTGTTATAAATATCGAGTTGTCAAGCATCAGGTCCCAGTAATAGTCTAGTCTACTGTCGATGAAGTCAGCAACATGTAGGACGTATTTATGGAAGTTGTCTGTGAGTTCTGACTCACTGGGCCTCCGGCCGGTTGCCTCAGAGTACCATGTCCTGAAGTGTTGGACGAGCTTGGCTGGCACCTTAGCCGGTGCGTCATTCCTCACACCACCAGGCACAAAATATGAGTGTGTGATTCTTTGGCCGCCGATGAACTGGACGAGATCGACGATGAATTCCCTGTCACCAAAGCTCCATAGGAAGGGTGTTGGGATTCCTAGGAATACGCCGTATAGTGCAAAATAGTAGAAGTGGCTTCCAATCCTGTTAAGCTCTGCCATGAGGGCTCTCAGATATTTTGCCCGTGGTGGAGGCTCTACACCCATCAGCCTCTCAACAGCTAGGCAGTATGGGTATAGGATTCCAGCTGAGTCGAGTATAACAGGCCTCTCAAGGTGTGGTATATTGGTTATCCAGGTCTTAGACTCGCACATCTTCTCCTCTCCCCTGTGAACGAAGCCTGGGTCGGGCTCAGCCTCTAGTACAGTATCGCCCAAGACCCTCACGATCATTCTGAAATGCCCCGTTCCCGGATGCTGTGGGCCATAGGAGAAGACTAGCCCCTCGCCGGTATCATACACGTATATCTCGTTTCTCTCCTGGTCTTGGGCCTCGGTCATCCAGTTCTATCATGCAGAGCCGCTATTATAGTGTTATTTCTCATCCAGCGGTTCAACGGTTTCCTGACCTAGCCAAGAAAAATGCGAAAACTATCACGAGAAGTATTAAGAGGAGACCCATTCGGAATAAAACGCCCAGCACAGCCCTAACCCCTGTAAAGACACCCCACAGAAATGCGCCTCCTACGCTGAGAAATGTAGCCAAGATGACCAGAAGAATTATCAGGAGCCGAAGGTTCAACTCACTCTACATCGATAAGGTAACTTATATGCGCTAGGGACACATCTCTTGATTCTATTCTCTCCCAGGAGGCTTGTAGTCTTTTCTGAGCGGCGGAATATCCGACCACCACTCGGGTAGAAGGAGCCTCTTAAGGTTGGGATGGCCCTCGAATATGACCCCGAGCATCTCGTAGGTCTCACGCTCATGATACTCGGCGCTCGGCCAGATCTTGACCAGCGAAGGCGCCACAGGCCTGTCGCGGGGGAGCTTAGTAGCTAGATTCACTACATAAGGCGCCAGCCCATTATCCAAGTAGGCCCCAGCATGATAGATTAGCTCTATTGCGTTCTCTCTCTGCTTTAGAGCGATGAGATCGACTCCTGTCACGCCTTTAACGTGGTCGAAGCCCATCTCCTTCAGGGATGCAGCAGCCTCAACCAGAGCATCAAGGGTCACATCCACCTTAACAATCTTCTTATCAACCGTGACCCCTCGAAGCCTCTCGCCTAGAATTATTCTGAGCCTCTCTAAGATCTCCGTGAGCCTAGGGCTTATGGTCTCAGAACCACTCATACCAGATCCTCATTCATTATCTTGTCGCGGAGCAGTACAAAACCCTGAGTGAGGGTCTGCGGGTTTGGTGGGCACCCTGGGACATAGACGTCTACAGGTATTATATCATCGACTCCTTGGAGAACGTTATAGGAGTCTTTGGCATATAGGCCGCCGGAGATGGCGCACGCTCCCATCGCCACCACATATTTAGGCTCAGGCATTTGATCGTAGATTACTCTGACTCTTTGAGCCATTTTAGTCGTGACTGTACCCTCTACAATGAGTAGGTCAGACTGGCGGAGAGATCCGACTGCGTTCAGGATTCCAAACCTCTCCGGGTCATATCTGGGGCTGACTGTGCCTGCGAACTCAACAGAGCAACATGCTGTGGTTAGGTGGACTGGGAAGAGGGATGAGAGCCTGCCCCAGTTCACGATATACTTGATGAGAGACCTCCTCCTAAACCACTGAATCAGGAAATTATCTCCGTTAACCTTGTTAAGCTTGCCTACGCCGTATCTCCTAACCGATTCAGCCACCTCGCTTGGAGGCACCTCAAATTTACTTATCGACTCTACTACGACGCGAGACGAGCCTAGCGTGAGGTTGAAGAGGCCCGTCCTCCGCCATGAGCTTGAATATGTGCAGAGATGGGCCAATTATTGTCTCCGAGGCTCTAGCGCTCCATGCCTTATTTAAGCCTATTCCACACATCCTCAAAACACCAGTACTAGCCTTCCGACGCTTTCTCTTTTCTCGAGGATTCTAAGAGCCTCTGGTGCCTTCTCAACTGGTATCCGGGTTATGGCTGGCTTGAGGCGACCAGACTCTAGCAGAGAGAGAGCCTCCTCCATATTTCGCCTCGTAGAGCCTACAGCTCCAACCAGGACGTTCTCCCTCAGTATCATGTAACCCAGCGGCACTTTCACCTCACCAACCGACACGTTCCCAATCACAACTATACGACCTCCCCAAGCCGTCGACCTCAACGATTGCTCAAACGTCGGTGCACCCACACACTCCAATACAACATCGACACCCATACCCCCAGTAGCCTCCCTAACCCTTGAGGATAGCTGGTCAATACCTACTACGACGTGGTCAGCTCCAGCAGCCTTGACACGCTCAGCCTTAGAGCTGCTCGAGGTGCTGGCAATTACACTGCAGCCCAGCAGCTTAGATATCATGACGGCATGTAAACCCACACCCCCACCTGCTCCAGTCACCAGCACGGTCTCGCCGGCCCTAACCCCGGCCTGATCCTTCAACGCATGTATGATCATTGCTAGGACGCATCCGGTGATTGATGCCTCTGCAGCGTCAATGGTTTTAGGAACTTTAACCACATCCCTCGCGTTCACTACCATATACTCCGCCCAAGAGCCGTCCAGCTCCTCGCCGAGCTGCCGTCTATTTCTGCAGAGGTTCTCCCTACCTACGAGGCAGTATTTGCAGCTTCCACAAGTGGAGTAGGGAAGGCCAGCCACCCTATCGCCCATAGAGACATCCTCCACATCATCGCCCACCCTAACTACAACTCCAGCAAACTCATGCCCCATTACAACGGGGCGTCGAGCCTTCGGCCACACCCCACGCAAATTCAGAAGGTCACGGTAACAGACCCCAGCAGCCTCCACCCTGACTAGGATCTCACCCTTCCCTAAGTGTCCAGGCTCAGGCACATCAGCTACTAAGGGCTCTGGGCTATCAGCTGTAAGGACTACAGCCTTCATGAAAACATCCCGGGATCTGGATAGCTGCTCGACAGCCTAAAGCATCCATCTACCTCCTAGCCTTCAGGTAGATTACTTTGCTCTTGTAGTCGCCTCTGATGCCATGGTCTATGCCGTAGTTCATCAGGTATAGGCCGCTGAAGCTCTGGCCACTAGAGTCAACCTCATATATGAGACTGGGGTCTAATCCGCGGACTCTCAAGAGGGGTTCGCGCCTCCCGAACCCCTGCTGGAGTGTGAAGACGAATATTAGAGACTCTGTCTTGTCAGGCGTGACGTATTGGAAGGCCGCCAGCCCACCGCTTCTTGGGCTCTTCAGCCTGTATAGGTCTCCATCTAGGACAATATGTCTTATCTTCTTGTAAAATTCAATATGCATCTTCGCCTCCTCCTTCTCTATACTACTAAGCTCAAGTAGATTAACGCTGATTCCAAGCGCGCCCATCATAGCGGAGTGGAATCTGAACTCGAGAGAGAGTGTCCTGTTGGTGAGGAAGTTGGGAACACCAGTCACCCAAGCCCCCATTGTTTTTGGGCAGTAAGCCATTGTGTACCCCTCCTGAATATAGAGCCGGTCAAGGGCGTCTGTGTTGTCGCTTGTCCAGAACTGATCAAACCTCTCCATGGCACCTAAATCCACTCTACCACCCCCACCCGAGCAGCCCTCGAAGATTACGTTAGGATGCCGTCTCCTTATCTCATCCAAGATCTCATACACGGCTTGGACATGCCTCACCCAAATCTCCCTCTCCCTCCCCCGTGGAGCATCAGGCCAGCCTGGCTCGCTGAAGCTCCTATTCATATCCCACTTTACAAACCCGATATCATTCTCCGCCAGCAGCCTGTCAAGCCAGTTAAAGACATATTCTCTGACATCACTCCTTGAGAGATTAAGGATGAGCTGGTTCCTCATCTCGCTCCTCGGCCTACCAGGGAAGTGGTACACCCAGTCTGGATGTCGCCTGTAGAGGTCGCTGTTGGGGTTTACCATCTCGGGCTCAACCCAGATTCCAAAAATCATCCCCCTCGACTTTACATGCTCTATCACAGGCCCGAGTCCTCGGGGAAACTTATGCGGGTCCGGCACCCAGTCGCCAAGCCCTGCTCTATCATCATTCCTCCCCTTAAACCAGCCGTCATCAACCACGAAGACCTCAACACCGATCTCAGCAGCTATGTCGGCCAGCTGCTTCAAATTTTCCTCATTTACGTTGAAGTAGAGCGTCTCCCAGGTATTGTATATTACTGGGCGCGGCTTCGTGGCATTATTCCTAGGCAGGACTACACCCCTCTCGAACCTGTGCAGAGATCTGCTCAGCCCTCCAAACCCAGACGCGCTGTATGCTAAGATCATTTTCGGAGTCTTGAAAGACTCACCGGACTCTAGGTGCCAGCTGAAGTCGAAGTCGTTTACACCCATCGCGACCCTGAGCTGGTCATGCCCAACGTATTCTGAGACGCACTTCCAGTTCCCACTCCAGCCCAGTAGACACCCCCAAACCTCACCCTCCTCCTCACCGGCATCTCCAGCATCGAAGAAGGCAACAGGATTCAGCTGGTGACTAGTCGTGCCCCGCCTGCTCTCCAAGACTTTCTTCCCAGCCTTCAGCACCTCTTGAACAATTCGAGTTTCCCCAGCCCAGTGACCTGAGAGGAAAGTCAAGCGCCATAAACCACCACGTGGAAGCGAGACCGCACCCGAGAGAGCCTCCTCGAGGATGACTGGCTGCGGACCAGCATTACGTATCTCAGCCCACTTTGTTATTATATTGTATGCTGGGTAAGCGCGATAGTGTAGATCGGCGAAGAGCTCGTAGCTGATGTCCTTCAATGTTATTGAGAGAACGTTGTTGTCTTCTATCTTGAAGCTCTCGTATTTTAGGACGCAGTCCCGCACACCACCCGGCAGCTCAACCTTTAGGCATGGCTCCATGAACCTAAGCCCCCCGAATGTGCTATACTCCTCCCTCAACAGGTGTAGGCTGGGCTCAAAGGGGAAGTGGCCGCCCAGAGAGATAGATTCAACAGGTTCTACACGACCTCCAAAATGTAAGTTGACCAGCGATCCATCATCAGCTACCTTCAAGATGTATTGAAGCTCCCCAGACCTAATCGACCAAAGCTTCTCATTGGAGATAAAATTAACAGATGTCACAAGTAATATCTTGCCTTACTGGCTTATTTCTCTTAATCGTAAAGCAATAAGTAGTCAAAGCTTTATACCCACACACTGATAAATAAATATTCTATGAGACACCTCTGTGAGATGCGATATGTTGTCCCAGCAGCTCCTGAAGATGTTTATCAATTCTTTAAAGAGACAAGTAACATGTCGAGGTGTTGGCCTAGTGAGCTAAATCTAAGGATAGTTGAGAGTCATGGGGATGCGTATGTGGCATCATTTAACCTACTGGGTCAAAAGTGGCTGGTAAGATTTAAGATTAGAGAGACTGGTGACCTTAGCCAGTTTCATGAAACAACCGACTTTCCCTTCGGCAAACTTGTCCACGAAATCCAAATCACGCCCGTAGAGGGGGGCGCCCAGGTCTATGAGAAGATGGTACTGGAGACTCGGGTGCCATTTGCAGGCTGGTTTTTGAGGCGCATCCTAGAGTATAGAGAGGCAATGGTCAGGAAAAGCTTTGGTGTGGAGTCGGAGATTTTCTACAGGGACCCATTAAAAATAAGCATAGGCGTAGGGACGGGCGTCTCTGTCGTGGCTGTGGCTATCGCAGCATCTCTTCTCCTCATCCCAGCAAGCCCCAACCTGCTCCTCGATCTTGTTCAGAGGCTTATCCCATGGCTGCTACTGTGGTTTTTTACACATGATTTGGCCCATCTCGTTATAGGCTCACTAGTTGGTGTGAGATTTAGCCACTACTATATCGGACTCTCAAATATAGTAAGGCTAGGGATAATCCCACCAGCCCTAAGGCTTTTGCCGCTCGCCTTGGGCATAAAGATTGACAGAGCAAGAAGCAAGGCTACACCCAGTGGATATGCAGCCATGTACACCGCAGGCCCGCTCGCCTCGATGTTAACACCACTAGCTGCATCCCTAACGCTAATCCAGCTCCACGGACTCACACCAACCCCAATCATACTCCTCGCAGTGTCAACAGCCAACATAGCATTCACAACATACTTCAGCCCCAAGGCCGGCTGCTTAGCAAAAGCAAAGAAGGCCCTAAAAAGAGACAAAACACTAATCAAACTTAAAAACAACCAACACATATCTAGCAACGGAAGGCCTGGGTAGTATAGCCAGGTCTAGTATCGGCGGCTGTCGCCCGCCGGACCCGGGTTCAAATCCCGGCCCAGGCGTTATGGCATAGAAAAACACTGAATATCGTTATGGCTAGGTGATGGTCCTCTGCTGCAGTAACTCTCTCGGTGTTCGTGTTTTTACTGGTATTCTATCTGCTAGGGCGGTCCGCCAGGTCAGGTAGAGCTGGACCTCGGGGTTATTGTCGAGGACTAGGGCCTCGAGTGCGTCCTTGTAGCTGAGACCCCTCCCAAGGTATTTCATCACGTCTTCTATATGCTCCTCCCAAGAGTCTGGGTGGTGTGGGAAGAGTATCCTATGCTCCTCGCTCCGGAGGTAGCTGAGATAGAGCTCTCGCCCATTCTTCTCACCCACATACCTAGATACAGCGCCAACCAGGTCCAATAGACCATAGATTGTCACACCCTTCATCGAGCCCTTTAACCTCCTAAGAGCCTCTTCGTTATCAGCCCAACGTGAATCACTCCTAAGCATTAGGTGGTGGAGGATTAGGACATCAGAGGCTATGACTATCAATCCAGACCAACCATCCTACTTGTCTTCTTCAAGCTCAATCCTACTGGCTCCGGGAGTGAAGACAAGCTCCTCCGGATTTCCAACCCTACCAAGCCTACCGCTGAGGTACAACGCAGTTGCGCGTGCCTCTGGGGAGGTCTTGGAGTACTTGGCCAATAATAACCTAATAGCGTCGCTTATGGCTTCACTTCTATTCCTGAAGAGGCCCTCATTACAGAGCTCGTCAATCCGCCTGACGAGCGCCGAACTAATCCTGACCTGCAGGAGGACAGTATCCGCCATTCTAATCCAACCATATGAAATGATGTATGATTATTAAAGTATTCTAGGTTAATTTTCGATTTCCGCTTGTGGAGAATATATTTTTAAGCTAGGACCGATATATTATTGTTTGAGCCCCCAAATGCATGATTATGTCAAGCTTGGTAAGCTGGAAGAAAAAGCCCTCAAACTACTTCTCCAGCATGGTGAGAAGGGTCTTCTTCAGTCTGAGCTGTGGCATTTACTGGGGATAACAAGCAGGGATGGCTCGCGCGTTGCTATTAAGCTTGAGAAGAGGGGTCTAGTGAAGAGGGTTAAAGAGTTTGCAAATGACAGGTGGACCATGCGCCTCATATCACAGGTAAAACCCCTGGACCTAAGCATCATAAGAGACTCTCCTTGCCCGCCCTGCCCCTATAACGACTCCTGCGGCCCGTCTGGAAACTACTCCCCCACGGGCTGTGTTCTGATCGAGTCGTGGCTCCTTGCACTATCTGGATCCAAGGATAAAAAGGAAGAGGCCACAGCCCAGACTATGAGGGCCTAGATTTTTTACATAGTTTAAAATGCACGCAACTGTGTAAATAAAAATGGTTTATTTCGAGGGATAATGCATAAGCTTATCGGTATGGTGGCAACGACTGTGGATATATTTAACAATCTTTGGAGCGTCTTCTCTACGCTCGGAGTCATCGTCGGCATTGTTGTAATATCATACATGGTTTACCTCATAGTTAGGAATCGTGCGAGGGGTGGAGCCCCGGAGCCTGAAGATTCACCAAAGCCCGGCGAACTCCCCCGCGAGCGAAAAGGCGCTAAGAAGCTGCTACTTTCAGTATTTCTAAGCGCGTCAATTGTTATCTCTCTTATTCTTCTAACATTTATCGCTCTTGACAACTTGGACAGGCCTCCAGCCGACGCGATGGAGGTGAAGGTGGTTGCTTTTCAATGGGGTTGGAAGTTCTACTATCCGAACGGGTATGAGGCTGTGGGCGAGCTTAGGATTCCGCGAGGCACGGCAGTTAAGTTCTATGTCACCAGCCAAGACGTCTTCCACAATATGGGAATCATCGACTTAAGATTCAAGATTGACGCCATCCCAGGCAAAACCAATATCGGATGGACCCGCGTATATCAGGCTGGAGTATACGAGATCAGGTGCTTTGAGCTTTGCGGGGATGGGCACGGCGTTATGATCGGCCGCCTCATTGCCATGGAACCTGAGGAGTTTAACTCCTGGTATTCCTCACTTCAGGCGAGTTAGATATGGAGTCTCATATCCTCCCGCCAGGCTCGACGGTCAAGAGATGGCTGCTGACAACAAACCACAAAGATGTCGGTATACTATACCTCGTGACTTCACTATACTTCCTCGTTGTCGGTGGCGCTCTTGCACTTCTCTTTAGACTGCAGCTTGCGGGGCCTAACCTGAACGTGTTATCACCCTCAGCCTTCAACCAAGCAGTTACGGTTCACGGACTTATAATGGTTCTCTTCGTTATTTCCCCCCTAGCCTTCGCGCTAGCTAACTACATCGTGCCTCTTCAGATCGGTGCTAGAGACCTGGCTTTTCCAAGGCTTAACGCTCTGAGCTACTGGCTCTATCTCTTCGGGGGGGTGCTGGTTGTTATCTCGTTCTTCCAGCAGAGGACGCTTGACGTGGGCTGGACCCTCTATCAGCCCCTATCCTCTGCCTTCTCACCATACGTCGGCGTAAATACTGGAGGCTTAGGGCTAGCGTTGCTCGTTGCGTCTGTTACAGTCTCCACAGTGAATTTCGTTGTAACGATCTTCAGATCAAGGGCTAAGGGGTTGAGGCTAACCGCACTACCCATGTTCACCATGTGCATTCTTCTTACAGTATTGATGATGCTTTACGCCTTCCCAGCCCTCTTAGCTGGGATAATCATCCTGGCATCGGATAGAATTCTTGGGACTGTATACTTCTCCTCTCCCGAGGGTGGAGCCATTCTCTGGGACCATATATTCTGGTTCTTCGGACATCCAGAAGTCTACATAGTCCTCTTCCCAGCGCTTGGAGTTATCGCAGACGTTTTAGTCACCTTCTCTCGGCGTCCACTCTTTGCCAGGAGAATAATAATCGCCGCCATGGTCATCGTCGCAGGTCTAAGCTTCCTCGTCTGGGGACATCATATGTTCCTCACAGGAATGCACCCTGATGTAAGGAGAGCGTTTACAGTAACAACTATCGCAATCTCCCTCCCCTTCGACGCCATAATACTCTCATTCATCTATACTTTAGTGAAGTCTAGGATAGAACTTAAGACTCCGATGCTCTTCGCGCTGGGCTCTATAGCGATATTCATTATCGGCGGGATTACGGGGGTTTTCCTCGGCTCCATCGCACTTGATTATGTATTGAGGGGGACGTATTTCGTTGTGGCCCACTTCCACTACACGATGGCTGGAGGGGGGTTGGTAGGATTAGTGGCGGGCGTCTATTACTGGTATCCGAAGATGACTGGAAAGATGTTTAATGAAAAGCTAGGCAGGCTACAGTTCATTCTGACTATTATAGGATTTAACATGCTATACTTCCCTCTGTTTCTGTCTTGGGAGATGCCTAGGAGGGTGCCCATATACCCTGAGAATCTCATACCGCTACAGCAGGTCGCAACAGTCGGTGGATTCATTTTGGGTGCATCATTCTTAGTGATGTTTTGGAACCTCCTCTATAGCCTCAAATACGGTCAACCGGCTGGTGATAATCCATGGGGGGCATATACCCTCGAGTGGATGACTAAATCCCCACCGCCTCCCCACAACTTCGATGGTACACCAGCCTTCATTAATGGGCAGCTATCCTTCATCGCCGCCAATGGCGCGGCTCACGGTGAGCCTGAGACACATCTGAGCGTCTGGCCATTCATGCTGAGCCTTGCATCCTTCCTCTCGCTGCTAGGTCTGACAACGAACCTCTTGTTTACTCTCGTAGGTCTAGGCCTCCTCGCCTTCTCAGTACTTGGCCTTGCTGGTGAGCGGTTCATAAGCCGTGAGGAAAAAATTGGGGAGAGGTGGCCTTTCGAGAGTGTTGACAGGATGAAGCTTGCTTGGTGGACGTTTATCGCTTCGGAGGTTATGCTTTTCGGGGTTGTTTTAAGCGCATACGTCTATGTCAGGACCACCTCAGCCACGTGGCCAGCTCCTGGCACATTCTTCGACATAGCCCACGGAGCCGTCAATACATTCATCCTACTAACCAGCAGCCTCACAGTAGTCCTGGCGCTAGCTTCGGCGAGGATAGGGAGTAGGGCAGGGACAGCTGGGTTCCTAGCAGCCACACTGGCTCTAGGTGTCGCCTTCCTCTTCAACAAGTACAACGAGTGGTCTGAGCTCTTTGGCCATGGAATAACCTTCTCAACCAACCTACCAGCCTCGACCTTCTTCCTAACTACTGGGATACATGGGGCACACGTATTTGCAGGTCTACTCGCTATTACCTACCTCCTATCTAGGGCCTTGAGAGGAGCCTATGCCCGTGAAGGCCACGAGACGCTAGAGTACTTCGGATACTACTGGCACTTTGTAGACATAGTTTGGGTCTTTATTTTCCCGCTGTTCTATCTGGTGTGAGGTGGGCGTGTGATGCGCGTCTGGATATATTTGTCTGTCTTCGCCGCCCTAGTCCTGATGACTTTCCTAGAGCTAATGATATTTGCACAACCCCTTCCGAGGGCGGTTATAGACATGAGTATAGTGGGCCTAGCTGGTGGAAAGGCACTGCTCATCGCCCTTTTCTTCCAGCACCTAGCTTATGAGCCGAAAAGCCTCTCGGCCCTAGCTATCTTGGGGATAGCGAGCGTCGTGGCATTCCTTGTTCTAAGCGTCTACTCCATAATCGGGATTACGTTTAGGTGAGCGCGCCGGGGGTGAGAGGTCTGTGAGGAGCGCGTATGTTGTGGCGGCCCTTGCAGGTCTAGTGGGAGTAGCGCTTCTGGTTCTTTTGCTATGGAGGCTGGTCGGCATCCTATAGCCATCGTTCCAGCCTAGCGTCTTTACTAGCCCTGTTTATCACAGCCCCGATGGCCTCGAAGACAGTCCCAGCAGCCCGTCTTAGATAGGCCCTATAGTATTCCTTATCGTATCTTCCTTTGAAGAGCTGGGAAGCCCTCACCCTAACGTGCGGGTTTGAATGGCTTCTCGAGGTATAGATGAATCCGACACCACTCCCCTTCTCAACCCTCATACCCAGGGCCTGTAGCTGTATGGCTGCAATAGCCTGGGCTAGGCCGCGGCTATACTCTTCAGGGCTTCTCCCAAGCGTCCTCCTTATCTCCAGCTCCTCAACACCCAGGCCACTATCAATTAGCCCCTCATACTCCTCCAGGAGTCTGACTCCCTCTTCGACGCCGTCGGACAACACCTCCTCGACGCTCTCGAAAGACAGGACTGTTTTTATCAGCCTCTCCTGGAACTCTCTGACTATGGGTGGGGTGTCGCTCCTCCTAAGCTCTATCCCTCTTGCCTCCACTACTCCCTCGTATGTTAGGCCGAAGTACCTCTTCAAGGCAGGGGTGTCTGGGTCTGTCCTGAGCCTAGGGAAGGCGATGAACTTGAAGTGCCGGTCAAGGGACATGGGGAGCCCCGTGGCCTCCGATATCCTTTTTGCAAGCTCCTCGTATTCCCTCCTCGAGGCCCTCCTCCTATAGACGAAGAGGGAGTCGACGTCTCCATAAATTATCTCGAAGCCATCCTCCTCCGCGACGCTTTTGCTCAGCATCATCGCCTGCCTCGAGATCCTGTTTATCTCCTCGAAGGCCAGCGTGTTTCCGAACCTGTTCCAGCAGCATCCACTTATTCCATACTGTGTGCAGAGTATCAACTTGAGGGCCTCTATCCTCTGGGTGCAGTAGAGCTCCTCCTCGCTTAGGGGTTGTAGCGATTTTCGGAGCCTCTTAAGCCTGAGCCTCCTCTCAAGCCACGGCTGGATGATTGATGGTATGAGCTGGCCGCCGCCTGAGGGGCTCTCATAGCTTATCCCGTGTTTCAGTATTATGCTTGGGTACTGAGAGTCAAAGTCCAGCGCGGCCACGTTCTCGTGTAGGCCTGGCTTAGGAGTGAAGGTCACTCCTCCCCTGTCACTGTCTAGGAGCTCCTTAAGTCTCCTAACGCCCTCAATATGCTCTAGCTGAGGAGCGAGGACATTGATTCTCACAAGCTCGTAGATATTCCGCGAGTCGATGCATCTGTTACTGGTCCACCTAGTTGCTAGGCCGAGGGTTGTGAAGGAGAAGCGCGCCCTCTCGACAAGCCCAGCTATACCATATTCATCGGGCTCGAAGCCATAGAATACGTCGCCCAAGAAGACCCTGCCAGCGGCGGAGCCCTGAGAGAGCCTCCAGGCGTCAAGACAGCGACCAATCCCCTTACGGACCTCGGAGCTCCTCAGCCAATCCATAATCTGGCTTCCAGGGCCCCGCTGGAGGCCGGGCACGTATATCAGGTCGGGGTCGAGGCTCGAGACCAGCTCCACCATCTTGTCCATGAGCCTATCCTCGGAGCCTCTAACCAAGAATGAACCCCCAGCCATCTGGAAGCAAAGACCCTCCACCCTCCCACTGCTGTAGCTCGGCAGCATTCTGAGTAGCGTGAATGGGGGTGGTCTTATCTCTTCGAGGTCTTCGAGGCGCTCCGCCGAGACTATCCTCTCTCCTGAGGCCGTGATGGCTGCTCTGCTGGAAGGCTCTACTCTCAGCCTGTTAAAGAGGTATCGGTGGACGTGTGGGAGGCTGCCGCCGTATATCTCCGAGACCAGGCCGCTCCTCCTCACCAGCTTGGAGACCCTGTCGATGCTCGTGGCGCCGAAGGACTCTATCCTCAGCAACCTCCTACGCTCCCTATTCCTCAGGCCTACCAGCATCTCAACGGCCTCGACACTCCTGACGAGTGGGGACTGCTCAAGCATCTGGACAAGCATCAGCTCCGCCTCCGGGCTCCGCGGCTCAGCGAATATCCGTGGACGATACTCGTCAACCAGTCTTATAGCCTCACCACTAGGCGTCTTGACCCATACAACAGCCTCACTGTCCAGCACGTATACGTCGAGGACCCAGCCCTCTATCCTCCTCAGCCACCCACCCCCCTCTCCATCTCCCTCAACCTGGCCTCAATCTCCGCAATCCTCTTTTTCAGCTCCTCAATCTCAGACTTGTTATGAATATTGGCGGTGAGGTTCATCGAGTCTAGAACGGTTACCTCCCCCAAACCACCCATAGCCGCATGCTCCTGCCCCCAGACATCTCTGATGAGCATGTCGAGGGCCCGTCTATGCCTCTCCTCCTTTAGAAGAGGACTATAGGCCCTCCTAAGCCTCTCCAAAACCTGCTTGTAGATCTGCCTGAAGGGCGGGGTTATCCTACCCAAGCCCACCCACCGGGGGGCTGGGAGCGAGGCATGTTTGACTAGCCTGGCCACCGGTGCCGCGCCCCTCAGAGCGAAAAAACACCATGACGGATGCCCTGTGCAGGAGCTGGGAGGGGAGCCTAGGCATGGCGGCTGGCTGGCCTGGAGAGGCGGCTGCAGAGGCTGCTGTGACGACCAGAGGCGCTAAAGCCTCGAAGGCGGCCTCCATGAGTATTGAGATGGACTTGACGAGGGCGGGTGAGGCCTCACCGCCCTCCACATCCAAGAAGGCTGAGGCGTTATGCACAGCTATCAGCCTAACCCTCCCGCTACTCCTGACAGCCTCAGCGAGCCTATAAGCCGCGCTTATCTGCCGCCTAGCATTAAACGCCGCTGTGCAGTATATGGCTGATAAAACCTTGAATGGCTCCACGCCAGCCGTCTTCGAGATTGTTGAGAGGGTTGTGGCGTCGATGAGAGTCTTCTCGCCGTAGTAGTCGGTGTTGTTAAGGTATGCAGCCTCTCCACGCCTAGAGGCCTCGACTAGCAGCCTGTAGAGCACCAAATCCGTTATCGATCGGTCTCCGTAGAAGATGTGTAGGGCTCCGGGCCTGAGCCCACCTATCAGCCCGTCAAGCTCAGCTATGCCGGTGGTCATTGGGCGGCGGAGAAGCAGAAGCTTGGAGGCACGCATCATCAAGAACCCACCCCCCACACCTACGCCGGCTGGAGGCCCCCTGCCCCAGCCACCTCGCTACCGCCTAGGCTCCGCGTCCTCCACGCCCTTCTCCGAAATCCTGAAGCGCGCCTCTAGGTCAGAGGGGTGGTAGGGACTGTCCATTATCTTGGCTATCCTCGTATCGTCAGGCCCCCTCCTTAGAAATACTCTATACGTGGTGCTGTGCGCGAGGACGTGCCCACCGCTGGGCTTCGTGGGGTTCCCATAGAAGGCCCCGGGGTCGCCAATCACCTGGTTAGTTACCACCACCGCCACGTTCCTTATCTCCGCAAGCCTAAGGAGCCTGTGAAGCGCGGCGTTAAGCTTCTGCTGCCTCTCCGATAGATTCTCCCTACCAACATAGTCTGCCCTAAAGTGGGAGATAATCGAGTCAACAACCACGAGCCTAGCCTTATACTTCTCTATATGCCTCCCAAGCTCCCTCACAACCAGCTGAAGATGACTAGAGTTATAGACCTCCGACACCACAACACCCTCCAAGATCTTGTCAGGATTCAGGCCCCGGGCCTTTGCTATCTCGTAAATCCTCTCAGGTCTAAAAGTCGACTCCGTGTCGATGTATATCGCTCCGGCGGCGAGGCCGCCCTTCTCTTTCGGAAGCTGAACAGTAACGCACAGCGTATGACAGATCTGTGTCTTCCCGCAGCCATATTCTCCGACCAGCTCTGTAACAGCCTGCGTCTCAACTCCACCCATCAGAAGCGTGTCGAGGGATGAGCAGCCGGTGGTTATCCTCTCAAGGTTCTTCCTCCTCTCTAAGACCTCTTTCCCAGTCATGAGCTCGGAGTCCAAAAATCCGCTGCCCACCAGCAGGACCCTGGCCTGGAGGCAAATCTCCTCGGCCTTCTTAGCATCGATCCCAGCCTCGACCAACTCGCGGGGAGAGGCAGCTGCCAGGTCCAGCAGGCTATATATTCCGATGGAGGTGAGCTTCTCTTTAGTGGCCTCCCCTACACCCCTTAAATCGTCGAGGCTATAGATGTCCACTTCCTCCCTCTCCTCTTGGGCCTCGCTTCTCTTAGCTACGGGGCTCATCGCCAAGGAGAGCGGCGACGGCGTAAAAATAGCTTAAGACCCCTCGGCGAAAGTGAGGACTGGTAGGAAAGCTGCCCAGGAGCTACTCTATCACGACCCTCTCGATCTTGAAGTGCCTCTTGGCCATTCTACGCACTATCCCCACGTTCCGGCCGCCCTTCCCAATCACCATCGCCTTATCCTCAGGGTCAACCCTGATGATGGCTGTAAGCTGCCCATCCTTACCAGGAACAATCTTGACCTCCTTAGCCTTGGCAGGCTTCACAGCATTAGATAGGAAGGAAGCCGCGTCCCCACAGTATTCGACAACCTTCAACCTCTTCTTCAAGATGTTTGATAACTCCTGTATCTTCACACCTTTCCTACCGATGGCTCGGCCGAACTCTCCCTCCCGCACCAGGAAGACGACCTGCTCATCATCGGCAAGGCAGTCTAGCACAGTGGCTCCAGTATAGCTCTGGAAGAGTGAGACAAGCCTCATCTCGCGCTCTGTCAGCTTAATCTCCTCGTCCGTCAACCAGTTTCGCCTAGTATGGATGAGTTTCCAGGGTCTATTATGGCGACAGCTGATGCGCTAAACGGCTTCCCCAACGCCTGGCCTATTTCCCTGGCTGTGAGCCCAGAATAGATGAGGGGGACCTCGGAGGTCTTGGCTGCCAGCTCTATCATTCCCCTTAAGTCCTCCGGGCAGTTGCTCGCAAGCAGCACTGCCTTAGCCGACTTCCTGACTATGCTGAGATAGCTCTGCCTGAAGCCTAAGAGATATTTTCCCGTGAGTCTTATGACTGAGAGCTCCTTCCTCACATCCATTACTTCCCACCCCCCTCGGACTCTAAGCTACTGTTCTGATTCTGCAGGAGGTCGCTGTATCTCATGAGTAGACTCACTCTGCCGGTACCTACTGGGACCTCCCTGCCTATTAGGATTCTCTCTATGTTCCCCTGGAGCTGGTCAATCTCACCTGAGACTGCCGCCTCCACCAGAGTCTGGAAGCTTATCTCAAAGGCCGCTCTAGCGAGCACGCTAGACTTTAGCCTCACAACACCGTGTCTCCCGACCTGCCTCACCTTCCCATCCAGAGTCATAGCGTCTGAAAGTAGGAGCAGATGCCTAACATCTACATCTAGTCCCTGCTCCCTCAGTAGCTGCTGAGCCTCCTCAACGATGAGCTGCCTCGCCGCCTCAATGCCGAGAACCGACGCCACCTCATGGATATCATTAGTCCTGACACGGCTGAAGTCAACCTCCGGTATAGACATGATCTCCCTAAGGTTTGAGCCCTCTGTCTGTATGAAGAACTCGCCGCCCTTCCTCCTAACCACAGCCTTCATTATCTTTTTCACACCCCTCAACCTGGTGTTAAGTATCCTGGCCTTTAAGAGCTCGAGCGAGTCAAGCTTAGCCTCCTTCACAGTAAGCGAGACGGCCCGTTTAGACTCGATAAACTTCGGCTTATACATCTTTAAGGCCTGGTTTATCTCCTCTTTAGTCACACTCAACTCCTTCACAGCAGCCTCATCAAGCATCAGTATGATATCGCCTGTCCTAGCCTCGATTCTTATCTCGTCAACAATGTCGCCCACGCTGATGTATTGGAGCTTGCTGGCTATCTTGCGGGCGAGCTTCGGGTCCTGATTGTATGGTGGCTTGAGATAGATATTCATTATCGGTGTTGAGGGGGTTCTCCTGGCGTCGATTATCTCAATAAGCCTCGGGAGGCCGACTAGGATGCTCTGCTCCCTCACACCGGCGAAGTGGAAGGTTCTGAGGGTTAGCTGTGTTCCAGGCTCACCTAGAGACTGGGCCGCGATAATCCCGACTGGGTCTCCAGACTCAACCATGCTCTGGAGATAGATCCTGTAGGCTGTCGCAAAGATCCTCTCAACAGCATTCCTCGGCACCTTTAGTTTAATGCATGCCTCGGACAGCTCTCGAATAGCAGACGGGGGCATCAAACCCTCATACTTCCCAGCCACAGCTTCCACATCCCCCGCAGCCACAGGCTTGTCAGCTTCCCTCAACTCCTCCAACACCTGCGAAATAATGTTGGCGGGAATGAAGGGCTTCCCATGATCGCTCTTGCCAGGGTCTACCCCGTCCTCCCCATATAGAAACTGGACAATCTTCTTCGTGTCAGACATCCTAACCGAGCCGTCAAACTCTACGTAAAGCGATTCGAGAGCATTTATGAGCCTACGCTGCATGTACCCGCTCTGCTGCGTCCTCACTGCCGTGTCTACCAACCCGTCTCTACCGCCCATCAAGTGGAAGAAGAACTCCAACGGGTTGAGCCCCTTTATGAAGGAGTTGTAGACGAAACCTCTAGCCACCGGCGATAAATCGCCTCTATCAAAGAAAGTAAGAACCCTGTCCGTGAACCCTCTGCTCGGCCTCTCCCTCCTAACAGCCTGCTGACCTACAATAGCTATCATCTGGTCAATATTCAGTGTGCTTCCACGCGCTCCAGTCTTCGCCATGACGACAAGCGCATTATCTATAGAGACATACTTTCTCACAAAGCTGCCGATCTCATCCCTAGTCTTGGAGAGCAGCTCAAGGATTTCGGACTCAAACGCCTTCTCAGGTGTCTCACCCGGCTTCACCTCCAGCCTCCCTTTCTCATAATCTAACTTCAACCGCTGGAATTCCTCCTCCATCTTCTGGAGGAGGGATGAGACCTTCTTGTAGACTTCCTCTGGCACTGTTAGGTTTTCGATGCCGAATGTAAAGCCCCTCAAGTTTATGTACGTGTTGGCGAGCCTAATGACGCCATTGAGGAATTTTGCAGCCGTTTCATAGCCGTACTCCCTGTATATTCTGTGCAGTAGGCTGTTAGCCTTCTCAACGCCCACAAGGGCCTTATCAATGTATCCATGGACGAGTTTGCCCTTCTCTATAACAACCTCGACCTCGGAGCTGAAGTTAGATTGAACCCTATGGGATAATGTGGGTGGCAGGAGTAGGCTGAATACCTGCTTTCCACTCCACAGTGGCTGCGGCTCTGTTCTCTCCGGTGGAGGCAGCTCACCCTTGTAGCCTACCGCTGACAATAAATGACCCAGCATCTGCTTATCAATGTACGTGCCATCCTTCGTGAGGAGGTAGAGGGATGTTAGGAAATCCCTGATCGCGCCTATTATTGGGGCGCCGTATCTAGAGGAGATTATGTTGCGCTGGACTTGTAGAAGGAGTCTCGCCTCTGCCTGAGCCTCCTCGCTCTGTGGAACGTGGAGGTTCATCTCGTCCCCGTCAAAGTCGGCGTTGTAGGGGGTACAGACCGCTAGGTTAAGTCTAAAGGTCTTGTAGGGTAAAACCTTGACCCGGTGAGCCATTATAGATACACGATGGAGACTAGGCTGCCTATTGAAGAGCACAATGTCACCATCCCTTAGATGCCTCTCCACAATCCACCCATCCTCAAGACTCTCAGCCACCTCTTCCAGATTCTGGACATTCCTCAAACGAATCATCTTTCTATCAGACTTAATAACATACTTCGCACCAGGATACTTGTCCGGCCCATTCCTCACCATAGCCTTCAGCTTCTCCTTATTCCAAGGAGTAACCACCTCAGGCACGGTTAGCTGCATCGCTATCTCGAGTGGGACACCCACCTCGTCAACATCTATGTTGGGATCTGGGCTGATGACTGTCCGCGCTGAGAAATCGACACGTTTCCCTGAGAGGTTAAGCCTGAAACGTCCCTCTTTGCCCTTGAGCCTCTGGGCGAGAGTTTTTAGGATTCTGCCCGACCTATGCTGAGCCGGGGATATCCCTATTGTCTCGTTGTTGATGTAGGTTGTTACGTGGTACTGGAGCAGGTCTGAGAGCTCAGCTATGACTGGTGAGGGCGCAGCCGCTGCTATACTCTCCTTCAGCCTCTGGTTAACCCTGAGAATGTCCACAAGCTTGTGTGTCAGGTCGTCCTCAGAGCGGTAATTGCTCTCGAGCGTTATCGAGGGTCTGACATAGACAGGGGGTACAGGCAGGACGGTTAAGACCATCCATTCAGGCCTGGACGACTGAGGATCTATGTCTAGGAGCTCCAAGTCCGAGTCAGGTATTCTCTCGAGCCTCTGCCTAACAGAGCCTGCTGCAAGCCTTACGGCGCCCTGGGGTGTGGACTCCAAGAAACCTGAAGGCTTTTCGAGCTCGATCTTGAGCTGTTTCTCACCGCAGTGGGGGCAGGTCTGAGTCGCCATAGCCTTTTGCTTTACCTTGTAGAAGATGTGTCTGAACATTCTCCCTTCCTGCTTAAGCTGCCTCAGCCGAGACCTCGTCTCCTCAATCTCTTCCTGGCTTAGTAACAGTCTCCCACAAGACCTACAAGTGCATCTTAGAAGCTCGTGAATAATCTTAACAAACCCTATATGTATCACTGGGACAGCCAGTTCTATATGCCCGAAGTGTCCCGGACAGGAGATGTAGGTGTTTCCGCAGGTCTTGCACCTCTGTCCAGGTTCGAGGGTTCCAAGCATCGGGTCCATAACGCCTGTCGGAATAGGCATACCGTCCTCGTCATACGTATCTGGGCTCTGAACCTCGACTACACTCATACTCCTAATCAGATTTGGTGGAAGTATGCCGAACTTAATCGCAGATATTATTCCCCTCAACTGCCGCCCACCTCCTCAAAGACAAGCTTGGGGTAGATACACATGGATAGTAGCTCGTTCAATAGGAGGAAGAAAGCGTACGACATCGAGACTTGCACTCCTGAGAAGTCCTTACCGTGCACCTGGCAGATAAGCTGGTTCTGCTTGAGATCATAGTAGGCGGGTAACCCACACTTCTCACAGAAATATGCGGAATACTTGTCGCTCTGCTCGAGCAGCCTATCCAAGAGTAGATAACTTGCGCCATAGGCTATCAGGCAGTCTCTTTCCATCTCTCCAAACTTGAGGCCACCTCCACGAGAGCGCCCCTCTGTCGGCTGCCTAGTCAGTATCTGGACCTGCCCCCTAGACCTTGCATGTATCTTGTCTCTAACTAGGTGGTGGAGCCTCTGATAGTAAACCACGCCGACGAATATCTCGACCTCGTATTTCCTGCCTGTCAGACCGTCATACATGACCTCCGTCCCAGTCCCCTTAAATCCCAGAGCCTCCAGCTCAGACCTAATCTCCTCGAGGGGTTTACCTATGAAGGGTGAGCCATCAATCTCTTCACCCTTAAGCCCTGCGAGCTTCCCCGCAAGGCTCTCGATCAACTGTCCAACCGTCATCCTTGACGGAAATGCGTGTGGATTGATTATCAGGTCAGGGACGATGCCACTTGACGTGTATGGCATATCAGCCTGTGGGAATAGCATGCCCACCACTCCCTTCTGACCGTGCCTCGAGGCGAACTTATCACCTATCTCCGCAAAGCAGTCGGTCCTGATCCTGGCCTTGATCAGGGTGGTCTCTTCGAGCGTCTTAGTAACAAACAACGAGTCAACCACGCCGGCCTCAGTCGGCTTTACAACCTCGGATGAGTCTCTCCAAACCATCTCCCTGGCAGGGGCCCTCATATACTCCTCCATAAACCGCGGAGGGCTTACCATGCCGACGATGGCCATTCCGCCGGTGACCTCAGACTCTGGGAAGGCAAGACCGTCATAGTCTAGGGCGCGATAGTACTGCTCACCCCTATAGCCCCGCACGCTAGGCTCTGGTATGCCAAGCCTGTCGCTCTCCCCGCCGATATATCGTTTTGCCTCAACCTCGTAGGTCCTGTAGCTTATGCTGTATCCAACCCCCCGCTCCACCGAGGATTTGTTAAGAACAACCGCATCCTCCATGTTGTATCCATATCCTGTCAGGACGGCAACGACCAAGTTCTGGCCTATCGGTCGCTCGTTGAGAGAGAGACGCTTCATGAAGCGCGTAACTACGAGGGGCTTCTGGGGATAGACTAGGAGGTGTAGGCGTGAGTCTGTTCTGAGGTTTAGACTCGTCAGAGGCACCCCTAGAGCCTGCTTAGCCATTGATGCCTCGTAGACGTTCCTGGGTGACTGGTTATGATTGCTGTATGGGATTATTGACGCTACTGCTCCCATCATTATGAGTGGAGAGATCTCGAGGTAGTTATGCTCTTGGGTAAGAGTTTCTGGGGAGATTGAGACTAGCATGTTCTCCTCCTCCGAAGCATCTAGAAACTCTACAGCGCCTATCGAGACCAGGTCCCTGAACCTGAATGTCCCATTGGAGAGAGAGTCTATCATTGCCTTCGAGACGCTGGGCACCCCATTCTCCACAACTATTAACGGCCTTCTAACCCTCCCCTCATCAGTGTATATCTCAACCTCTTGGACGTGGGGGTACTCGAATAGGCAGATGTTAACTGCGGGGCTTATCTCACCTTTTCTACGGAGGGCCCTGAGCTCGCGAACTAGTGCCTTGCCGTCATTGTGATAGCCTATTAGCTCATTGTCTAGGTATACCTTTACGCTGTATGTCCTCTTTCTGCCACGTCTCCGCTCGTCAAGGGCTACGAAAACCCCGACCATACCGAGGTCGACAAGCCGCCTCTTCAGCTCAATCTTGTCCTGCTGTGAGAGTGGGACAGAGACCTCTGCCCCAAGGGCCAGGTTCTTAACAAGCCCCGAGTTCGCGCCCTCTGGAGTCTCAACTGGGCAGATCCTTCCCCAATGTGTACCATGGAGGTCTCTTGCCTCGAAGTGGGCCTGACTCCTGCTTAACGGGGACTGAACCCTCCTCAAATGGCTGATGGTTGCCAGATAGTTTGTCCTGTTTAACAGCTGTGTTACGCCGACCCTCCCTCCAGGCCAGTTGCCAGTCGCAAAAGCATGAACCACAACATCGTTCACGATGCTTGGCTTAACGAATGGCGAGATTGTGATTGGGTAGCGCGAGGCCATGCTCTTCTCTAGCTGATACTTTATGTCTCTGATCAGCTTGGTTAGTGCCATCCTGTAGAGCTCCGTGAGGAGTGGATTTTCAAGCTTCAGCCTCTTGTTTCCGTAGTGGTCTTTATCTGAGGGCTTCCTCAAACCCGCGCTCGTCTCAAGCAGTTTCCCGACAATGTCGCAGAGGAGTATGCCCTTCTTGTATCTGGCGTCTGGGGTTATGCCCACATGGAGCATGAAAATATTGTCTATCATCTGCTCGGCCCGCTGTTTCCTATACTCCTCAGCATATCCGAAGGCGATTCTGTTGCCTATGTAGACTAGAGCGTCGTCGGGGGTCTCAACACCTTCAGACTCCCTGAAGGACGGCTCGAGAAGCTCCTGAATCGAGGGATTATTTGAGATGAGGCTGACAATCTCGCTATCCTTGGTCAGCCCCAGAGCCCTAAGCATGACGATTAATGGGATGCCTTTGTAGATCCTGGAGAAGAAGACCTTTATTGGTCCTCCTGGCTTATAGGTCACCTCAACCTTGCTCATCCTACCCTGTGAGGAGGCGAGAAGCATAGCAGAGTATTGCGGGTTCTCCTTCTGGTCCTTCACTGTTACAAGGACCTTATTAGGGGATAGGTCCTCGATAGCGACAATCACTCTCTCTGAGCCGTTTATTATGAAGTAGCCTCCTGGGTCTAGTGGGTCTTCGCCTATAGCCGCCAGCTCCTCCGGAGTCATTCTACTCAGAGGGCAGATTGAGGATTTGACCATGATTGGGATGGAGCCGATTAGGACCTTTTCAGCAACGACCACAGGCTTATCATCAACGTATAAACTCATTTTAACGTATATCGGGGCGGCGTATGTTAGGTTCCTCAGTCTACACTCCATCGGCGTGATATCCTCTCTAACCATCCCATCAATCTCGACAATACGCGGGGAACCTATCTCCACACTCTCAAACTTTAACTCAGCCTTCCCCTTCGCCTTAATCTCGACAGGACTCATACTCATTATCAAGTTCTTGAGACCCTCTTTGACGAAATAGTCATAGGACATCAGGTGATGGCTGATCAGGCCGGCGTCATCGATGTATGCCTCGGCAACCTTCATGAGGTCCTCGCCTGTCAGTAAAGGCTGGTCAAAGACTGGCCTATTCTTCACTCCTCCCTCACCACCATTCTGTAGTAGGTCGCAACACCGGCTGTAGGAGACCTTCTATATATCTTCAATACATCTCCAGGCTTAGCTCCTATTTCACGGACAACAGGGTCGCTGACAAGTATTCTGGGCAGCTCGTTCAGTGTTATCCTATACTTGCTAAGAAGCTCCTGCACCTCCTCGGGTTTCATAACCTCGTGCTTTGGGACCAAATCATGCCCAAGTATAGACGTGGAGGGGGTCGCCTCTTCCACCTTAGGCTTTTTAGATTTAGAAGGATTCGCGGGCAGAATACATCACCATCCCTATAACCAGATTCACTTGAGGAGAAAATATTGGAGTCCCTTTATTAACTTATCCTACCTGTGGGACCAGCCCGCCAGGGCCTAACGGTGTGTAGGGGCTTTTGGGGGCTTCACCGTCTTTTTGCGGCTCGGAGGTGCTGTGCGCTTAGACTCACTCCTGGCCGTTGGGTCAAGGATTATGTACTAGAGGGCCTCGGCTTTTAGGGGATATGCAGGGATTTAGGATTAGCCTTACTGAAAAAGCCACCCAGAAGATCAAGGATTACCTAGCTAGCGAGGGTGAGGATCTTGCTCTTAGGGTGTTTATAATGGGCCAGGGATGCTGTGGCTACAAATACGGCATGGCTCTAGACAACGAGGTGCTAGAGGATGACGTCGTCGTCCAGAATAATGGCATCAAGATAGTCGTTGATGAATATAGCGCTCCTCTACTGGCTGGCTCTGAGATAGACTATGTCGAGGATGAGAGAGGTGAGGGATTCATCGTTAGGAACCCAAACGAGCAATCAACGTGCCGCTGTGGAGGGCACCACCACTCACTAGTAGAGTAGGCTATCGAGAGAAGTATGAAAGAAGGAGAAACCTGTCCAGACTTCTCCCTCCCCTCAACCGAGGGGGAGTTCAGACTTAGTGAGAAACTCGGAAAAAACCGCTACATAGTTCTATATTTTTATCCGAGAGACGACACGCCGGGCTGCACAGCAGAGGCCTGCAGCTTTAGAGATAACATGGGGGTTGTGTCGAGATATGGGGCTGAGGTCTACGGAATCAGTACCGACGGGGTTGAGAGGCATAGAAAATTCATAAGTAAACATAACCTCACCTTCCCCCTTCTCAGCGATAGGAAGGGTGAGGTAGCACGACTCTTCGACGCTTATAATAGCATGTTTAGGACGGCTAAACGTAAAACATTCATCATCTCGCCCGCGGGAAAGATAGTTAAAATAATAGAGGGAGTGAAGCCGGAGGAGCATGTTAAGCTGGTCGCCGAGTTTTTGGAAAAAGAGTCTCAGCGTGTTACTTGATTCTTGCCCTGATTTCCTTGATTATTTCTTCGGCTGTTGGGAACCTTCCTCCCTGCTCCTTCCTTGAATACACTCTCCTGTCGTCAATGTAGACATCGAAGGTCCCTTGGTCGGATGTATCGAGGGTCACGGAGAAGCGCTTGTTATACTCCATGCCGAACGTCTGTAAGAGGTTGTTCGCTAGCTCAAGCGCTCTAGGTAGGTGTCCACAAGGCACACAGTACACTATTTTGATGTTTACCATGGTGATAAGCAGATTTTTCGAGCAGGCTATTAAGTTAATTTCCGTGCTGCAGTTTTAATATTTAAGGTTTATATCTATGATTGTAAAAATTCTATACAGAGAAGAGAGATGCTTAGTAGGCAGGTATTGGAGGTTGAGGAGTGCCCCCGCTGCCACCTTGAGGTCCCTGCGGGGACGCGAAGATGCCCTAGATGTGGGCTTTGCATAACCTGCTCAAGCCAGTGAATGTTTACTAGATTTTGAGCTGCACCTTCTCCTCAAGTGAGTAGGCATTGACCCCTAGTCTTCTCAAATGTCTGGCGAGTGTTGATGAGAAGCCGTATGTCGTCAACACTGTTTTATAGTCTGAGTTCCTTACGTATGAAACTAGGCCGTGGAAGTCGGAGTGCCCGCTAAGGGGGAAATAGGCGTCGAAGCCCTCCTGCCTCCTCGTCAGCACCCAGCCGGTAGCGAGCGCCCACCTGACACGCTTATCCACGAGTCGGAAAACGTCCCTCCGAGAAGAGACGTATACAGCGCCGTTCTTAGCCGCTTCATGCCCTTCCCTTGTCCCCACCTTCAGAAAGTCCATCCATCTGTACGTGTTCTTATAGACCCTTGAGACGCTGTAGACCTCGGGGGTGGCTAGGACGGGGATATTGAGGGTTTTGTTTATGAGAGCAACTATCTCCTGCGCCTTTCCGGCGGAGTAGACTTTCAAGGCAGGTATCTCGCCCTGCGCAAGAGTCCTAGTTATCCATTTGATTATCTCGTAGTAGACGACCTCCCTGTCAGGGAACTTATACACGGGAGAGCCGTAGGTTGCCTCGATAATGAGGACATCGGCGTCCTGCTGCTCCGCCCCGCGCTGGAGAATGTTGTCGTAGACGTTCATGTCGCCTGTGTAGAGTACGGTGAGGCCGTCGGCTTCGAGTTTAAACATGCTTGAGCCAAGCATGTGCCCTGAGTTCAGGGCCGTGAGGGAGCAGCTCTCTGTGAGGGGAATCCTGACGCAGAGAGGCGACTCGAGATACCTCCTATAATATCTCTTGCGGGAGGCGAAGATTCTGTGCGTCTCACCAGTCATTATATTGAGATCCACAGGTGAGCCCGCATGGTCCATATGGGCATGGCTCAGACACCTCAACCCATCACCCTCAGCAGCGTCAAAGAGGATTCTAATCCCACGGTCTTCGAGAATCGGCGCTGCTCCCTCCATCCTGACCAGGGGCAAGTTCTAGAATATGAGGCTCATAGGGTCTTGATAAAAATTTAGCAGGGCGGAGAGTGGGTGGAAACAATTTTTAACTGGATGGACTAGGCGCTAATGGATGTCTTCGCTATGGGAGAAGTATGACAGAGCTGTTGAGTTGAGTGGAAGCATCCTATGTCTTGGCCTTGACCCCCCGCCATCAGCCTATCCGGAGCCAGACTCACGGTTGAAGTTCTGTCTTAACAGGCTCCAATCCCTCTCTAGGTACTGCTCGGCTGTGAAGATGAATGAGAATCATCTGCGCGGAGTCGGAGAGGAGGGACATAGAAAACTAACAGAGGCTGCGAAGAGGGTGGGGATTGTATCGATTCTGGATTGCAAACTAGGCGACATAGGCGAGACCGCTAGGGCGGGTGTACAGACCATCTCGAGGCTGGGTTATGATGCATTCACCACACATCCACTCTTTGGAAATGTAGGCGAGGTTGTAGAGGAGGCTCATAGAGAGGGGCTAGGCGTATTCTTGCTCACCTACCCCTCCGGCACATACGGTGAGAAATACTTCCGCCTGGCTGTGGGGGACAGGCCGCTCTACTGGAGGTTTATTCAAGAGGGGGTTGAGGCAGGGGTAGACGGCTACGTGGTGGGACTCTCATCCAGCCTCAATGAGGAGGAGATCGCCGAGGTAAGGAGGCTGATAGGCCAGGAGGCAGTAATACTCGCTCCTGGGATGGGGGCCCAGGGAGGAGACCCTATACACCTGATTAGGGCTGGCGGTGAGAGAATACTGGTCAACGTAGGTAGGTCGATAATACTGGCTGAGGACCCTCCAGCGGTGGCTGCTGTCATCTCTGAAAGGCTCTCAAGACAGAGGGAGTTCATCCAAACAAGCAAGGCCATAATCTCGACCAAGGGTGTTCTGAATATCCATGACAAGCCTATCCAGCTCTCAAGCGGCGGGTGGAGTAGGCTTTACATAGACTGTAGGGCGCTTTATTCCGACCCTGCTTCAAGGTCGCTTATAGCGAGGCTGATGGTTGGCGCTATTTCTAGACACATGGGTAGGTCTGGCTTCGATATAGCCACCACCGCGACGGCCGGTATTCCTCTGGCAAGCATAGTCGCTGACAGGCTTGGCGTGGGGCTTGTGTATGTGAGGATGGAGAAGAAGATGCATGGGCTTGAGAGGCGGGTTGAGGGAGTTGTTAAGCCTGGAAAAGTTTACGTCGGCGTCGACGATGTCGCGACGACAGGTAGAAGCGCTCTCGAGTGTGTTAAGGCTGTGAGGGAGATGGGTGGTGTGATTGAGAAGTATTTCGTTATTTTTGACAGGTCTGAGGGGGCTGAGAGGCTCCTACGAGAGGTGGGTGTGGAGCTCTACTATCTCGCCCAGTTGAATAAGGAATTCCTAGACATGGCTGGGGTTGACGAGAAGACATGGTAAGAAAAGCAATAGGCTATTTACTCCTCATGATGAGATATTCTGCAAGAGAGTATAGGAGTTCCTTCGCACGACCTGGTCTCAACTCCGGCTCTACCGCGCTCCACCCCTCCTCGACAAGATGCCTGGCTACGGATTTACTATACTCTATTGCGCCGCTAGCCTTTATCAGTTCTATCACCTCACTTATCTTCCTCCTGTCTGCTGTCTTCATGCCCAAGACCCCTCGCAGCTTTTCACCCTCATTGCGCGGTAGTGTGCGTAGGGCGTGTATCACCATTAACGTCCTCTTCCCCTCTCTCAAGTCTCCTCCAATCTCCTTTCCATAGAGGGACTCTTCGCCTACAAGGTTTAATATGTCATCCTGTATCTGGAAGGCCACTGCGATGGAGGAGGCGAACCTGCTGAACTTCTCCTCCACCACACCCCTCGCCCCCGCTACCAGGCATGCGATCCTGACAGACATCCTAGCCAAGCTGCCGGTCTTCAGGTCGCACATTAGCAGATACTCCTCTTCGCTGATATCTCCTCCGATTCCTCTATGCCAGGCTATGTCCAAGGCCTGGCCCATGCTTAGCCTGAGCATCTCCTCCACATAGATTTTTAGTAGGGCAGACTGTATCTCCCCGGGGAGCCTGCTCCTCGACAACACGGCTGCCACCGGGAGATAATACAGCGTGTTACCTGCGTTTATCGCGATGTCCTCGCCGTAGATTCTGTGGATGCAGGGCTTGCCGCGTCTAACATCGCTGCCATCCTCAACGTCATCCACTATCAAAGTCCCGTTATGTATCAGCTCTGGGATTGTTAGAAGCTTCACAATGTCCTCGGCACGGCCGCCGAGGGCCTCATAGACGATCATCCCTAGAGCTGGCCTCCACCTTTTACCGCCCCTATCCAGCAGGTCCCAGGCAGGCTTCGCTACGGCCTCGTTAAGGGAGTGGACATCGACCACGCCATAGGTTAGGCCTGCCACGCTCCTGTAATAATTCTCGTCCGGTGATCTGGGGAAGATCTCCTCGAGGGCTTCATTGACAAGCCTTGCGTAGCTGTTTAGCTCCCGCTCAATCTCCACATCCTGCACATGCATAACAATTAGTAATAAATTGTTTCCTACATAGGTATAGGACTATATCGAGAGACCATTCCGCCTTAAAAACTCCGACACCTCAGCCTCAAGCACCTCCATCTCCCTGTCGCTTCTAATCTTCTCAGCGAGGTATTCCATATAAGTAGACCTCACTCCCACGTATTTCATAAAATACCCCTCCGCTGCAAGCTTCTCCGAGGCCTCCTCCAGATACCTGAGGAGTTGCTCCCTCTTAGGCTCGGCATAACCATCGGACATCAGTATGAGTTCAAGGGGCATCCTCGGCCTAGGTGGTGGATTCTCACCCGGCGGCCCCATACAGATAAAGAAGAGGGGAATCACGCCTTCGGGTATATGGAGGAGATTCTGCAGGTCTCCACCCAGCCTTAGCGGCCAGTCCAATATTACTGAGGAATAGCCGATGGCCTCGCCTGCCAGTATAAGGTTCTCAGCGAATAGGCCCGCTTCAAAGATGGCCTCAACCATCTCTATAGGGTTTGGCGGCCTGGCTAGGATATGCCTACGTTCAAGGATGTCGAAGAGCATCCTCGTCCTCCTAACGTCTAGGCAGAGAAGTAGTAGAATTGGGGCCTGTTTTACTATGTTATCCTCTGTCAGCCCATATATCTTGTCTCGAAGCTCAGGCTTAGTAATGTTGACAACTGTATAGGACTGATAGACGCATGGCGCCCTCTGCCCCGCTTCCACCAGAAGCTCTAGGATATCCCGGCTGGGCCTGGCCTCCCTGAAAATCCTGATAGACCTCCTCCTGAAGATAAGAGATAGGACACCGCGCTTCCTCCTAGGGCGTGACATAACCATTAAGGCATCCGCTGAACAGATTATAGAGACTCCTAATTAAACAAGCCGCAATCAGCAATAACGAGCTAGAGCCTCTGTAATAGCTGCGTAGCACCTATGCACTAGGCTAAGACCCCCGTTACACCTGGTCATCAGTCAGGCTAGCTCCAACACTCCTTAATACCCATCCGATAAGCTCATCCACCGAGCTCAAGACTCCAAACCTCCTCTTGAAGAAGGCCGCTACATTCTCTACGTCCCGTCTCAAGTAGTCTTGAGCGTTTGGGTGTGAGGGCCTCACCCACTGGGGCCAGTCAATTATCACATGCTCTTCCCCCGGTGTGACGAGGATATTGTATGGGCTCAAGTCGCAGTGTATTACACCAGCCTTCAAGGCTTTCTTGATGGACTTAACGATACCCTGCAGTAGGGCTTCAGGGTCAGAGAGGCTGTCAAGCCTAACAAGCAGCTCACCCTCAATAATAGACGTGACGACCATGTGTCTATTTCGGTAGACGGGCGCTGGGACAGCAACCCCCTCTGGATAGAGGATGCGTAGTGCCTGAATCTCGCGTTGGGCAGCCAGCTTAGAGGAGACGAGATAGTTTGCGGCCTCAAGGCTCGACTCCCTTAGTCTCCTATGCTTCTTGATGCTTGACCTGCCAATTCTGTAAAACTTAATCCCCACGACATTCCCCTCACCGGTACGCCCCAGGTAGATGTCAGCCTCCTTGCCCATCCCAATCTTGACGCCTATATGCGTAAGTATTCCCCGCCTTGAGACGCTATGTAGGGCAAGCATGTCCAAGCCGGTGAAGTTTAGCATGTATTCACGGCCCCTCCCACGCGGGGACCAGACCAGCCTCCTCCTATTCAGCTCCTCCAGCATCCTGTCCACATAGTCCCTACCAAGCTTGAGGGACCTCGCAATTGTGTCGGGGGTCGCGATCCTGCCTATGTCTGCAAACCTCTCAATGGTCTCCAGAACCTTAAACTCTATCTCGGAAAGACCACCAACAAGACTTGCAATCCGCTTCAGCTCCTTCATCTACTACTCGTTCTTACCCTCCTCTAACAGCATAGCGACTGAGAGAGCAGCTTGCTCAAGTGTCCATTCCCGTTTATACACTCTTCCACCGAAGTCGCGGCCAAGGCCGAGGCTAATCCTCGTCCTCGTCTCCTCCTCTATGTACTCGATAAGAGGCTTAAGACTTTCTTGGACTGACTGCGGCTCGATGGAAACGACGCATGGAACCTCCTTAACAATCTCGAGGTTGAGCTCCTTCCTCATAACCTGAATCCTCCTGATTACCTCGTTGGCGAGGGAGAGTGACCTCAGCCTCTCATCCTCTGAAACATCGATATAGACACGGACAAATCTTCCCTCACCTTCCACGAGGTGGCTTGGAAGCTCCTCCACGACCTGGAAATCGCCATCAAGAATCTCGAATATTGAGCCGTCACCTAGGACCAATGAATATCGCCCACTTCTAGCGACGTGGTCTTGTACCTCACCTACACGGACCCTTGACAAAGCCTCAGAGACGAGTGGAAGCCTCTTCCCAGCCCTCGGACCCAGCCGCGCAGGATTCGGCACAAGCTTCCTCAAGACCTCAGATGGCTTCTGACCCACCTCAAGCACCTCCACAGAGAAGCTGTTCGTCATCCTCTCAATATACGACCTCAAGGCCTGCACAGAGCTCTTGGCGCGAGGGGAGTTGGGCGAGATGATTATTCGCCTTAGCGGCCATCGGAGCTTCCTCCTAGCGCGATTCCTGGCGTTGAGCGTCGCGGTTATGACATCCTCTGCGACCTGCATCTGATCCTCAATCTCCGGGTTTATGAGGGATTCGTCCGGCCTAGGCCACTTGACTAGACAGACACTTATTGGATCATCAACTGTCTTAAGCCGCTGGTAGAGGTATTCGGAGATGTATGGAGTAAAGATTGAGAGGACCGGGAGGAGTTTTCTCAGGACATAGTGTAGAGCAGCATAGGCTGCTATCTTCTTCGGTGTCCTCTCCTCAATCCAGAATCTCCTCCTAACAGCCCTGACATAGGTCCTGCTCAGATCCTCGACTATGAAGTTCAGGAGACTCCTCGCAGCCTCATGCATCTCAAACCTCTCAATGTTGGAGGTCACATACCTTATCAGCGTGTTTACCCTAGAGAGAATCCACCTGTCCTCAGGCTCAGCGTAGCCCAGCATCGCCCAGACCGTCTCCTTCACAGGGTCGTATCTGTCTAGGTCGAAGTAGGTCTTCGCAAAAGAGACTACGTTCCAGAGTATGTTAAGGGCCTGGTTGATTTGTTTAACCTCATCTGGGTCGAAGTTTATGGTCTCCCAGCTCTGCGCCTTGCTGACAAGGTAGAGCCTGACGTTATCCACCCCCCAATTATCCATCGCGTCAGAGGCCCATAGCACGTTTCCCCTACTCTTAGACATCTTCTTCCCATACTTGTCTAGGACGAAGTTCTGGCTAAGCACTGTTTTGTAGGGTGCGCGCCCGAACATCAGGGCGGATGTGAAGAGGAGCGTGTAGAACCAGCCCCTAGTCTGGTCTATAGCCTCGGTGATGAAGTCGTAGGGGAAGAGTCTTTCGAATAGCCTCTTGTCGCGCAGCCAGTCTACGCTAGCGAAATGCGCCACGCCGGAGTCGAGCCAGGTATCGAGTACAAAGGGCTCCCTATACATCTCACCCCCACACTTTCCACACCTGAAAACAACCCTGTCGACCCAAGGCCTATGCATCTTGATGGGGGTTGGCTTCTTTTCAGCCTCTTCTAGCTCCGCCTTTGAGCCCACTGCCCGCGTGCTACCACACTTACTGCAGGTCCATATATTAAGTGGGGTTCCCCAAACCCTTGTCCTCGAGATACACCAGTCCTCTGCATTCTCAAGCCACTCCCCAAACCTACTCTGCCCGGCCCAGACAGGATACCACTTAACCTTCGCGTTCTCCTCAATCATCAGCCTCTTTATCCTATCAATCCTCAAGAACCACTGCCGGCTTGTCAGGTAGATTAGAGGAGTTCCGCACCTCCAGCAGTGCGGATACGTGTGGATGACCCTACCCTCCTTTAGAAGGAGTCCCTTCTCACTGAGCGTTTTTATTACAAGCTCTGCCGCCTCCCTGTAGCTCAGCCCTGCAAACCTCCCGCCCTCCTCTGTGAAGACGCCGTTTGTCCCTATAGGGCAGAATACTGGAAGCCCATGCCTCTTGCCGAGCTCGAAGTCTTCAGGCCCATGACCTGGAGCAATATGGACTAGGCCTGTACCTTCTTCCATCGAGACGAATTCTGCTGGAAGTACTGTGTGGGCCGGTGGCTGGTGGCTTCCATGCGCGCCTACTTCAGTTCCTAAGGGGTGAATGTACTTCAAGCCAACGAGGCTGCCCCCCGTGAATCTATTCACGACACGGTAGCCAGTTATTCCGGCATTTGAGCAGACACTTTCCAGCAGCTTCTCCGCGATGATAAGCCTCTCCTTACCCACCTCCAGCTCCACATAATCCTCCTCTGGGTTGACAGCCACAGCCTCGTTAGCGGCGAGAGTCCACGGAGTTGTAGTCCAGATTACAAGGCATTTCTTTACATCATCCTCTACTGGGAACTTGACATAGATTGAGTAGTCCTCAACCTCCTCGTATCCCTGTGCGACCTCGTGCGAGGATAACGGTGTCTCGCACCTGGGGCAGAAGGGCACCACCTTAAAGCTGACGACTAGGTCGCCACTCTCATAACACTTCTTCAGCAGATGCCATACATGCTCCATGTATTTCTCGTCTCTCGTCTGGTAGGCGGCGTCGTAGTCAAGCCAGAGGCCGAGGCGTTCAGAACCCTTTCTCCACTCGCCAATATAGTAGTCAACTAGGCGGTGCGCTTCCTCGACAAACCTCTCCATCCCGATAAGCTCGATATCCTTCTTGCTAGAGATGTTGAGCTTCTTCTCAACCTCCAGCTCCACTGGCAGACCTTGGCAATCCCAGCCACCTCTCCGCCAAACGTCAAACCCCTTCATAGTCTGATACCTTAGAACTATGTCCTTATACACCCGCCCCCTAGCATGACCGATATGCATGTATGAGTTGACTGTCGGCGGCCCTTCAAGGAAGGAGAAGATGGGGGCGCCCTTATTCATCTCCATATGCCTCTTCTGGATGTTATTCTCTGACCAGAACCTGGCCACCTCTTCCTCTACACGCCTGAAGTCGTAGCGTGGTGGGAGTGCGTACATTTCTCGACCTACTTGGATTGTTGATAAAGTTCGATATTTAGTCTTTTAAACACCTTCGGCGAGGGCCAGCAGTCAAGAAACAGTGTTGTGAAAACATTTAAGAGCATGGCCCAAGCAATAAAAAGTTGGAATGGTTCTCACACTCCAGGTCGGTGTCGGAACAGTAATAGGCCTAATCCTACTCGCCCTGATACTAATAATACTCCTGGCTTCAGCCATCCGGATTATAAGAGAGTATGAGAGGGTGATTATTTTCCGACTGGGAAGGGTTATAGGGGTGAAAGGGCCCGGCCTTGTACTCCTGATACCGATTGTTGACCAGCCCAGAATCATCGACCTGAGGATACTTACTTTTGATGTTCCGAGGCAGCGCATCGTGACTAAGGATAATGTGACAGTGGATGTGGATGCGGTTGTCTATATGCGGGTAGAGGACCCGATGGCTGCCGTCTTGAGGGTGAAAGACTACCAGATCGCGACTAGCCTATTGGCTCAGACGACCCTGAGGGATGTTATAGGGCAGGTGGAGCTGGACGACCTCCTAGCTAGGAGGGACGAGCTGAATAAAAGGATACAGATAATTCTTGACGAGTCCACTGAGCCCTGGGGTATTAAGGTTACGAACGTCTCGATTAGAGATGTGGTGATTCCTGAGTCTATGCAGAGGGCGATGGCTAAGCAGGCTGAGGCTGAGAGAGAGAAGAGGAGCAGGATTATAATTGCTGAGGGCGAGCTCCTCGCAGCCCAGAAGATGGCCGACGCTGCAGCCGCCTACGCAACTAACCCCTTGGCCATGCGGCTGAGGGAGCTTCAGACATGGACAGAGATTGCTAGGGAGAGGAACCTGATAATTGTGACAGAGGGTGGCGGCTCGCTAGGAAGTCTAATCGGCGTTACTAGGGGCGTCTCACAACAGGGTGAGAAGAAATAGCTTATAGGTCTTGAAGACAAGTTCTAAGACCGCGATTTCATTGGGCATATTAATGCTCTATCTTTCATTACTCGCACCTCTAGGGGAAGGGCAGGGAGAGATAATGTGGCTCAGCGTCTCAGGAACCATATCACCCGCTACTGCTGAGTACATTGTCACGTCATTGGAGGGGGCCCAAGGCTACAACGCCGTCCTGATAACTATAGATACCTTCGGCGGATTAGGCGACTCGACATTCAAGATAATAGACGCAATGCTAAACTCTTCAACTCCAGTAATAGTATATGTCTATCCGCCCGGTGGCCAGGCTCTATCGGCGGGGACATACATCCTCATGGCCTCGAGCCTAGCCGCAATGGCCCCCTACACGACTATAGGCTCAGCCCAGCCTGTGGTGGACGGCGTCCCTACTAACGAGAGCAAGCTAATCAATTTTCTCGTCGAGAAGATGAAGACCATGGCCAGGCTGCATGGTAGAAACGAGACACAGGCAGCTCGGTTCGTTACACATAATGACAACTTGGGCCCTGAAGCAGCTTTGAGGCATGGAGTTATAGAGGTGGTTGCCGCAGATGTCAATGAGTTATTGAAGAAGGTTGACGGCTCTGTTGTGAAAACCATCTACGGCGAGAGGGTAATCAAGACGCTGGGTGCAGAGCTTGTGAGGGTGGACCCTGGCGTAAGGGTTCAGGTACTCCAGTTCTTAAGCGACCCATTGGTCTCTGGCTTGCTTCTGACTCTAGGAGTGTTGATACTTATTGTGGGGCTCTCTTCGCCCGGGTTTGGAGCAGAGCTTGTGGGGGCTGTACTGGTAATTCTGGGGCTTGTTGGGCAGGGGTTCAATCTAAACTGGGCAGGCCTCGCACTCCTAGTGCTGGGGGCGGTGCTCATACTCTATGAGTTCCACTCCGGAGGGATAATGGCCGCCATGATAGGTGGGATTATCTTATTGTCCTTGGGACTGATTCTGATAGTTAGGGCTCCGCCGGGGGTGGTATACGTGTCGCAGGAGTGGTTGAACGAGCTTCAGTTGGCTATCGGCCTGGTGGCAATCTTCGGAGGGGGCGTAACAGCCTACGTCCTCTTTAAGGTTCTGAGAGTGGTCAGAAAGAAGTCATACGAGCTGGCTCCGACGGCTAGTATTGGTAGGTCGGTTGATGATATAGACGCAGGCAAGATAGGATATGTAGTCGTAGCTGGCGAGTATAGGAGAGCAAAGGCGCTAAAGCCTGTTAAAGCAAATCAGACAATAAAAGTTGTGGGTTATGAAAACAAGTTGCTCCTAGTTGAGCCCCTTGAGTGAGGTTTTTACTCGCTGCCGAATCTACCGCGAGGCCCCCTAGGAGACCAGCCCCGCCTCCTGGCGCCCCCAGACCTCGCAGAGCCCTCATAGACCGTCTTTTCAGACAGGTTGTTCTCGACATTCACGTTGCCGAGCTCCTCGTCTGTTTTCTCCAGCTTTCCATACCTTCCTAAGTTCAGCTGCATCTTACCCCTGAAAACTTTCACGAACGCGTTCGAGATCTTAACAGTATCTCCCTCGCTTACCTTGTCGATGTTCTCATCCCATAACACTAGCTGTATTGCTCCTGTCTCATCGGCTATGAGTGACTCAGCGAGTTGGTGCTGGCTCTGGTCATACTGGCTTCCTACAGAGCGGGGCTCGCTCTTCGAGACGACCTTAGCGACGACGTTTACGTTTCGAGAGTTCGGAGTTAGGCTTTCTATCTTATCTATCCTTTCCAAACCTTTCCAACCACTTTATGACGCATTATGAAGGAGGCCCCTATATATAAGTGTATCAACTCCATAGGACCGGTTGGTCTATCGGTGATTGGTATCAGTGGCTTATCAGCCAAATTAAATATGCCTGAGAGAAAGTAAGACTCCATGAGAGGCCGCGCGTTTATCGAGGAGCTTCGTAGAGAGCTTCAGGAGCTCAACAGGCGTGTCGAGGAGCATCCCTATCTGAGCGAGGCGGAGGGCAGCCTCCTACCTAAGAAGAAGTTGAGGCTCTTCGTGGAAAATCAGTACTACATCGTTTATCATGATTTGAGAAGCTTGGCCCTCATGGTTAGCAGGGCCTCAAACTCGGATGAGGCTGAGTACCTCTCGCGGCTCCAAGAGGGGGATCTGATGGCCTTCCAGCAGCTCATTAAACTTGGAGAGGAGCTGGAGGTGCCTTTCAGAGGCCTCAGTGGTTTGAGAATACTCCCGGCAGCAGTCTCCTATACTCATTACTTGGCTTGGCTTGCGCTGTATGCCAGCACTGCCGAGCAGGTAGCCGCTCTCATTGTGAACCTACCAGTCTGGGGCCAAGCATGTGGGAGGCTCGCATCTGCCTTGAAGAAGAATTACAGCGTAAAGTCTACAGGCTTCTTGAACGCTTTTGCCCAGCCGCCGGCATGGATAGAGGAAGAGGGAGCTAGAATCATCGAGAGATATTTGCCGGGTGTCGAGGAGAGGGCCCGGATGGCTGCTAGGATGATTCAGAGCTACGAGCTCAGCTTCTGGGACGCCATCTACAGCGGGTGAGAGGGATATGCCAGGCTTCAAGGACCGATTATGGCTGGGAGTAAAGGATGTCTACAACTCCATACTAGCGCACCCCTTCTTATCTGGGCTGACGGATGGAAGCCTCGACATGAAAGTCTTTAAAGAATACGTTATTCAGGACGCGCTCTACTTGAGTAGGTTCTCGAGGGCATTGGCTGTCTTGGGTGCCAAGGCGCCGAGTGACGAGATCTCCCTCAAGCTAATCTCTGCAGCGCATGATGCACTCTCAGTTGAGCGCGCATACCTGCACGAGTTTCTCCTCAAAGAGTGGGGAATAGGGATTACAGAGTTGAAGGAGTACCAGATATCACCCATCAACCGGGCCTACACAGATTTCCTCATAGCTGCAGTCTATGAGAAGTCTTTCCTGACGGGCCTAGCTGCGGTTCTCCCATGCTTCTGGATATACTTGGAGGTTGGGAAGGAGCTGCTAAAGAGGGGCTCACCAGTCGAGATATATAGCCGCTGGATAAGCACTTATTCCTCACCAGAGTATGAGAAGACTGTGAATGCTGTGGTTGGGCTCGCCGACCCCTTGGCTGTTGGCGTGGCTGAGCCTCATCTGGAGGAAGCGGCGCTATACTTCAGGATCTCAGCGATATACGAGTATCTCTTCTGGGACCATGCCTATCGTGGTGTGGGCTGGCCCTTTAATCCATGGCCATAAGCATGTTATAACTCCGTTTATATAGTCTAAACCCAGGGAGCCTGAGAGGATTGGCCAGCGGAGGCATCTCTGCTATCTTGGAATCCGCCGGGTGGAGGCGTCCCCACTGGTACCTCTTTACCGCAGCCTCACTAAACTATCTCCTTGACGGGGTAGTCTTTGCTATAGCGCCTCTGATAGCTGCCATCATCGCCCCAGAGCTCGCGGTACCGATCTTCGTATCCAACTTGGCTGCAGAGACGGCTGGCTCAATCTTCTTTGGGTACTTGGCGGACAAGCGGGGAAGGAAGCTCTGCCTCATTCTCATAAACTCAATACAGGCCGTATCAACTAGCCTCCTCTTCCTCCTCTACAGAGAGCCCGTCGCGGTCTGGGCCCTCACATCTCTATTAAGCTTCAGCGTCGGCGGAGATTATGGAGCATCCTATGCTGCATTGGCTGAGATTGTCCCAGCCAGGCATAGGGGGAAGGCGATACTGCTTTCTACCAACTTCTGGAACGTGGGGAGCGCGGCCATCGCTGGTGCGGCGCTTGTTTTTCAGTCGATATATTCGGATCCACTCATTCAGGCACAGTATATTCTCCTCTCGGCGATGGCTACGCTGGGCCTCGTGGCACTGATTAGACTTGCTATGCCTGAGTCCCCGAGGTGGCTACTACACGTAGGCAGGAGGGAGGAGGCCCTGAAAATCGTAATAGGGTTTGGAGCCCCTCATCCCTCCCCAAACCCGTCGCTGGAAGACCACGAGGGGAAATCTGCTGGTGTGGGGGTTGGCTTTATCAAACGCTTCACAATCCTCACCGTTGTAACCATATCCCAGTACGTCACCTATGGAATGATGGCCTATTATGCACCCTACGCTCGGGGCTTCGCCTTTGGTGTTGAGTCTGCGCCGATGGTAATCTTCGTGGCGAATTTGGGGGCCTCAGTCGGCGCATTACTTCTCTGGCCACTAATCGACAGGAGCCGGAGATTATCAATCCTTCTCTCATTCCTGCTCGGAACAGCCCTAGCAGCCCTAGTCCACCTCACACACACGGTTGGGCAGCCTATATACTTCTATGCAGCCCTTTTCGCGTGTCTAATCTTCTCGGAGTGGGCGTGGGGCTCGGTGAGCGCACTCCAGAGCGAGCTTTTCCCCACTGGTATAAGGGCGACGATGGTGGGCGTCTTAACAGGCCTGACGGGAGTCAGCGGAGCGGCAGTAGTCTTCACCCAGAACATACTCTCGGCATCTGAGTTCCTTGCCGCCTCAGTCCTCCTCTGGGGCGCTGGACTTGCAGCTACCGTGGCGTGGGCTCTGCGTGGAGTGGAGACGGCTAATAGAACCGTTGAGGAGCTGGGGATGGGTTGAAGACAATATTAAGTGCGTCTTAGGCCTCTCTTCTGCTTGAGGGTGTGCACGCTTGGGTAGACCGAGAGTTGCGCTGCAGCTATACTCTGTGAGGGATGAGTGTTCTAGGGACTTTTTCAAGACGCTTGAGGCCGTGGCAGGAATGGGTTTTGAGGGCGTCGAGTTCGCCGGCTATTATGGGAAGTCAGCCGGAGAGATTAGGGATAAACTGAGAGATTTGGGTCTGAAGATTGCAGGAGCCCACGAGTCAATCCAGAGGATGAGTGGGCAGCAGCTTGAAGAGACCTTAAGGTTCAATAGAGAGCTGGGGAATAATACAATAGTCGTCCCCTGGCTCCCTCCAGAAATGCGGGCCGATAAGCAGGGCTGGATAAACTCGGCTAAGCTGATAAGCGAGATAGCCGCGAGGGCGGCGGGTCTAGGCTTCAGAATCGGATACCACAACCACCGCGAAGAATTCACACCAATCGACGGCGAATACCCTTGGTACATATTCTTCGACAACGCAGGCAGCTCGGTCTTCATGCAGCTGGACACAGGAAATGCTCTAAGCGCAGGGATACCGGCCTCAATACTCGTAGAGGTATTAAATAGATACCCCCATAGATCCCAGACAATACATCTCAAAGACTACTCCCAAAAACGGGGGTTTGTGATTCTAGGCGAGGGCGACGTGCCGTTCAGGTCGGTATTAGCCGCATGCCAGGATGTCGGCGGCACAGAGTGGCTGATAGTTGAGCAGGAGACATACCCCTACCCTCCACTCGAGTCCGTCAAACGCTGCCTAGAAAACCTAAAAAAGATCCTTTAGCAGGGACCCGACCCTACACTCCCAGAATTTTTAGCTGAGACGAAGTTTATTAGTCATGAATTGAGATAACTCGGTGTTAATATGGCGAAGAGTGTTTTAGAGAAGATTTGGGAGGACCACACGCTTGCCAAGCGTGGTGACGAGTATCTACTCTATGTTGACAGGCACTTGACGCATGAAGTAACTTCTCCGATTGCTTTTGAGGGTCTTAGGGCTCGAGGGAGGAGGGTGAGGAGGCCTGATCTCACCTTCGCCCTGATGGACCATAACGTCCCAACATCTGACAGGACCCTTCCGGTGAGGGATGAGAACTCGCGAGAGCAGATGAGGACACTCGCTAAGAATGCGCGAGAATTCTCCATTACAGTGTTCGACTACTTTAGCCCTTGGCAGGGGATAGTGCACGTTGTCGGCCCGGAGCTGGGCTTGACAGTCCCAGGCATAACGATCGTCTGTGGGGACAGCCACACAAGCACCCATGGCGCGCTAGGCGCGCTGGCCTTCGGCATCGGGACAAGCGAGGGTGAGCATGTATTCGCCACCCAGACCGTATGGATGAGAAGGCCGAAGCAGATGGAAGTCAGGATGGAGGGAAGATTCAAGAGCCACACATCTGCTAAGGATGCTATACTCTATGTTATCAGGGAGCTGGGGACTGGAGGGATGATTGGGCACGCGGCAGAGTTTAGGGGCGAGGCTGTGAAGAATATGAGTGTCGAGGAGAGGATGACGATATGCAACATGGCCATCGAGGGTGGCGCGAGGACGGCTATAGTGGAGCCGGATGATAAGGTCTATAGCTATCTAGAGGGCGCGCCATACGCACCATCAGGAGAAGACTGGACAGAGGCTAGGAAATACTGGGAGACCCTAAAAACGGATGACGGCGCGAGGTTCGACAAGAGCTACAAGCTAGACGTTTCGAGGCTGGAGCCCCAGATCACCTGGGGAACAAACCCCGCAATGTGCATAGGCGTGAGCGAGACGGTGCCTGAGCCCCGTCAGTTCGGCGACTCCTCGCAGAGAAGGATAGTTGAGAGGGCTCTCGAATATATGGGTCTGAGCCCAGGCCAGAGGATTGAGGGAACGCCGATTGATGTAGTCTTCATCGGTTCATGCACAAATGCGCGTCTCTCCGACCTAGTCATGGTTGCGAGGCTTGTTAAGGGAAGGAGGGTTGCACAGGGTGTTAGGGCCATGATAGTCCCTGGCTCGATGCTTGTTAAGAGGAGGGCGGAGAGGATGGGCCTACACAGGGTATTCATCGAGGCAGGGTTCGAGTGGAGGAATAGCGGCTGCAGCATGTGTATAGCGATGAATGAGGATAGGCTGGGCCCTGGCGAGAGGGGTGTGCTGACGAGTAATAGGAACTTTGAGAACAGGGCGGGGCCGGGTAGCCGGGTCCACCTGGCCAGCCCTCTTACGGCCGCTGCATCGGCACTGGAGGGGAAGATAGCAGACCCGAGAAGATACAGTCTCGCAGGCCTCGACGAGCTGGGTCTCGAGTGGGTCTCTCCTTGGATAGAGCGGAACATCCTTAAGCCTCTAGGAGGTGGATGATGCGTGCCTGAGCCTGTGAGAAGGATTGTCGGGAAGGCCGCTCCTCTTGAGATGGATGATGTCGATACAGACCAGATTATCCCAGCCCAGTTCCTTAAGGTTCTCTCGAGGAAGGGCCTAGGCAAGTATCTCTTCTACAGATGGAGGTTTGATGAGGATGGGAGGCCGAAGCAGGGCTTCATACTCGACCAAGAAGAGTATCGAGACGCTGTCATATTGGTTGCTGGGAGAAACTTTGGAATAGGCTCCTCTAGGGAGAACGCAGTCTGGGCTCTCATGGATTTTGGTATCAAATGCGTGATAGCCTCCTCCTTCGGCGACATATTCTATGGAAACTCCGTGAAGAATGGGCTACTATGCATCAAGCTTGACGAGGAGAGTGTCAAGCGGCTTAGAGGCATGGCCGCCAAAGGGGAATTAACGCTTGACATAGACGTAGAGTCCGAGACGATAAAACTGCCCGGCGGAGAGACCATGAGCTTTAGGCTTGAGCCGAACGTGAAGAAGAGGCTGCTGGAGGGGCTTGATGAGATAGAAGAGACGCTGAGAGGATATGAGGCGAAGATTCGGGAATACGAGGCGAAGATGAGGCCGTTTAAGATTCCGAGCAAGGCTGTTATGCCTATAGAATAGCACCCCTCGTATCGACACTTAAGCTTCGGCGTATTACAGCTTTTCTGAGACTTGTCTAACCCTCTCAAAACTTAAATTATCGGAGAGCCCAAATGGCGGCTAGGATTGCCATTATCGCCCATAATCGTTATGTGGCTATGGAACATGTTGTATTTCCTCGCCATGGGGTTCACCGCCCCATACTTCCCCGTGCTTCTAGAGGAGAGCGGCCTCACGCCAAGCCAGATTGGCCTAGCCTTCACGATTAGCAGCATAGCTTCAGGCCTCTTCTCATACTATATGGGGAGGCTATCAGATCGCGTCGGCCGACTCAAGATTCTAATCTCAACGACGCTGCTTGCATCCATATCATTTATGCTCCTATCCGTGGGATTTAACCCCATGATCACGGTGGCTCTTTTCACGTTAGGCATGATGGGCGGAGGTGCTGCAAACGCCCTGTTCACAGCATTTTCGATAGACGCGCTTGAACATGCGGGGCTTTCGCGTGGAATTGGCTTCGGAAGGATAAGGGTTGGTGGAAACATCGGCTTCATAATAGGGACTCTTTCCGGCGGGGTACTGGTCAGCGCGATGGGGCTTGGCTCGATTTTCTTTGCCGCCGCGATTGTAATTTTCGTCTCTGCCCTAAGCTGCATCGAGGTAGAGGAAGTGCGGATGATTGAAAATAGAGGCGAAGCTAGTGTTAAGGCTTCAAGCTTGTTAAGAGGGTCGCCCGGCATATTTCTTATAATAGTGACATTGGTCATGGTGGTCAACTCAGCGATCATGAACTTCCTCTCCCTACATCTAATAAACACTCATGGCGCTTCAGCGCTCGAAATATCTGTGGCCTTCGCCTTAATGGCCCTGTCTGATACACCAGCGATGATCTATCTTGGAAAACTCTCCGATAGGATTGGGAGAGCTCCAGTCCTCCTCTTATGCCTGGCCGTATGGCCACTGAGGCTAACAATTATAGGCCTGTCGCCAGATAGACTAAGCATTATTCTCGCACAGGCACTCAGCAGCTTTACATTCGGCGGCTTCTTCGTAGTTTCAATAGCCCAAGCTTCCGAACTTGTCTCCGAGAGCGCTCGTGGGGCGTATATGGGGCTTTATAGCGCAACCTTCAGCATGGGGGGCGTGATAGGCGGTTATTTATGGGGCAGCCTGGCAGAGGCAACATCCTACGCCAGCATGTTCCTCTACACCGCTATATTCTCCCTAGTACCCATCGCGCTATCAGGCCTCATTCTTATGAAGCAACGTCGCGTCGAGGTCTACTCTGCATCCCCGACGGGGTCATAACTACAGGGATAGTCTCCCGACCCTAAAAGGTTTAGGACTATCGCATTCTAACTATTTGTCTTACAGCTATGCCGTCTGCAAGTCTGTCAAGCCCCTCGTTGAGCTCCTCGAGTTTGATCTCGCCTGTGAGGACCTCGTCGAGCCTTATTTTACCCTGAGAGTAGAGATTGAGTAGGAGTGGGATATCTCTTCGCGGGACTATGGAGCCCATGTATGAGCCTATGATGCATCTCTCTTCACCCATTATCATCCAGGAGGGTAGCTCAACCTTATCCTCCGGGGATGTAACTCCCAGTATGATGGTTGTCCCGCCCTTCTTCGTGGCCAAGAATGCCTGGAGCATGACCCTAGTGTTACCTGTAGCCTCAAAACAGTAATCGGCGCCGCGTCCACCTGTCAAGCGCCTCACCTCTGCGACAGGGTCACACCTTGAGGCGTCAACAGCATCCGTGGCACCCAGCTTCTCAGCCCTCCTCAGCTTATCCTCCCTAATATCCACCGCGATTATCTGCGACGCTCCAGCAATCCGCGCTGCTTGGACAAGGTTAAGGCCAAGGCCGCCACATCCAAAGATAGCGACTGTCGAGCCAAGCCTAACCCTTGCGGCATTCATTACTGCTCCAAACGCTGTTGGTATTGCGCATCCGAAGAGCGCGAGCCTCTCGATGGGGAGGTCTGGGCTCACCGGGATTGCTGAGGAGGATGGGACTACTATGTATTCTGAGAAGGCGGATACTCCGAGGTGGTGATGAATCTCCCTTCCCTCGAGCCTGAACCGTGTCCCGCCAGTCACGAGCCTGCCTTCATTATTCGCGGCCCTGCCTGCGTCGCAGAGCGTTGGCCTCCCTGAGAGGCAATAGAGACATTCACCACAGCTCTGGGCGAAAGAGAGGACGACCTTGTCACCCTTCTTAGGCGAAGCCACACCCTCTCCAACCTCCACAACCATACCCGCACACTCATGCCCCAGCACAATAGGAAGCGGCGGCCTCCTCACACCCTCAATCACTGCAAGGTCCGAGTGGCAGAGCCCCGCCGCCTCCACCCTGACTAGCACCTCGTTCTTAAACGGGCCGATAAGCTCCAGCTCCCTTACAGATATGGGCCTGGAGGAGGAATAGGGTCTTAGAAGACCTGACTTCTCGACCACTGCCGACCTCGTTACTAGGGTCAAATCAACCTGATTTAATGGCGCGGGGAAATAAGGCTTTAGGACTCTGAGAGCTTCTCTAGGAGCTCTAGAAGCTGCTGCCCCTGGGGGCTCAGGACGTAGAGCCTCTCTTCACCCTCACTTACCTGCTCATGAATAAGTCCATAGCTCTTCAAGACCTCAATATTCCTATCTACGGTCTTCCAGTCTATTCCTAGAGTCTTTGCAAGCTGATACCTATTCATCGGCATTTCAAGGCTCCTTAACATCCTGACTCTTGTAGATGCCCCCCTCATTTTCACCATGAGCCTGAAGACGGCGTAATCAAACATGCTCCTAGACCACATGTGCCTCACAAGACCCTTGTATGCGAGGGTGGCGCCAACACCAAGCCATGAAGCCACAGAAATCCACGAGGCCACCGTCTCAGCGCTGAAGGCTATCCCCTCCGTCTGTTCCTCGGCTCTGAAGGTGGGAGCAACCTCAGTGGCTACCGAAGGGGCCGCCGGCTTTGTGATACTCAGGTAGAGCCAGAGCCCTGTAGAGAGGGCTGAAACAGCTAGAAAGACGCTCAGTAGGAGGGTTGATGGCCGCAAACTCAACGATACTCTATCTCGGGCATATTTTAATTTTTGACAGAGCCCGCGTCTTTGAACCTTATCATAAATAGTGGAGTGTTTGGTTTCAGATGAGGAGTTGGCTTTAAACCCCATTGCGGCGATGCGTCTCTGGAATCTGATGTTTTACCTGGCCATGGGGATGGCTGTCCCCTATTTTCCAGTAGTCCTCGAGAAGAGCGGCTTAACACCGAGCCAGATAGGACTCGCCTTCTCGATAAGCAACATCGCATCGGGATTTTTCTCATATTATATAGGAAGGCTGTCGGACAGGGTTGGAAGGCTCAAGATACTCATAGCAACAACCTTTGGCGCATCCATCTCACACCTTCTACTATCGATAGAGCTCGGCCACATATCCGTGGTGGCCATATTCACGCTCCTCATGATGAGTATGGGTGCATCAAACACGATAGTCACGGCCTATTCAATAGACTCACTGGAGAGGGCTGGTCTCTCACGGGGAAGCGGCTTCGGTTCGATTAGGATTGGTGGGAGTATCGGCTGGATTCCTGGGACCTTCCTCGGCGGAGTATTGGTAAGCATACTCGGTTTGAGGAGCATATTCCTTTTTGCGTCGGTCATAATCAGCCTCTCTGTCCTTTCTTGCCATAGGCTCACAGAGTCTGCGCGGACCAGAAGAGCTGGTGGCCTTGGTGTGAGGGCTCTCAGCCTCTTAGAAGGGGCGCCGGGTATTCTACTTCTGACTATGACGCTTGCCTTCGTGGCCAACTCGGCTATTATGAATTTCCTCTCCCTCCACATGATAAACTCGCTCGGAGCGTCGCCTCTCGAGGTCTCAACGGCTTTCGCTCTGATGGGTTTGACTGAGATCCCTGCGATGGTTTATTTGGGCCGTCTCTCAGACAGGGTCGGGAGAAGACCTATACTCCTGCTCTGCCTCTTAGCGTTCCCATTCAGGTTGGCAATCTCAGGCCTCTCGCCTGACAGATATGTTGTAATACTCGCACAGACTCTCAACAGCTTAACCTTCGGCGGCCTCTATGTCGTCTCCATTGCGTATGCATCCGAGCTGGTGCCTGAGGATATGCGAGGCGGATACATGGGGTTGTATGGAGCGACCTTCAGCGTGGGGGGCGTGATAGGTGGTTATCTGTGGGGCAGTGTAGCAGAGGCGACAACCTATTCAGAGATGTTCCAATACTCAGCCCTCTTCTCACTGATACCCGTAGCTTTAGCTGGGCTCGCCCTTAAGAAGCAGAGCCGCGAGGTCTACTCTGCTCCCTCAACACGGTGAGGAGGAGCACGGCGCCCGCTATCAGAAGAACAAGCCCTACCACAGGTGTAAGAAATCCCAGAAGCGCTATGATTCTCTGCACCTCTGCAAGGCTTGATATAAAGCTTAAACCGATGAAGACCATAATCGTAGCCGCTACAGCGAGTATAGCCCTCTCTATGGGCATCCTTGCAGCGCCCTTCTCACTCTCAGAGGGCAGTAGAATGGCTGCAGCGACATATAGCGCCAAGGCCGCGTAGAAATTCAAGAACAAGACAACTATGAAGATTAGTCTTATTATGTTTGGGTCAACGCCTAGATATTCCGCTATCCCACCAAGAACTCCCGCGACTATTTTATGCCTTGACGACTTGTAGAGCCTCTTCTGTGCAGCCTCTCCGCCTTCCAAGCCCTACAGAAGCACGTAGACCCACTTGATATTAACCATGTTTGGCACCCCTCATCTAAAGAGAAGATCCGGGGGACCTGAGGTAGATGCCGGAAGAATCTGGCTGGCGGTTAGAGAGGTATGATTTAATGGGGACGGTGACAGAATCTGGCTGGCGGGTGAGGCATGTATACTGACGAGCTTGTCTTAGATTTGCTCTCTGTGGGCCCTTTCTATAGGGAGGACCGGCTGGAGCTTGGGCCGGACGAGGTTATCGCCGTCGAGGGCCTAGGCACTTTTCAGGGTGTGAATATTAGGGAGAGGGTCTCTGACGCCCTCTCTAGGGGGAAGGAGCTCTCCAAACTAGCATCTAAGGTCCACAGGGAGTCGACACGCAGGGGGCACGCATCCCTAGCCACCTCCATGGTCATGTTCTGGGAGGTCTCCAACTGTAGCCGCCTGATATCCATGCTTCTCGTGGCCCCTATCTTCGGCAGCTATCTACAAGAGAGTCAGAGGAGGTCGGCCCTGACTAGGGAGAGGCTTCTGATCCCCGCGGAGCTTAGGGGCAAGGATCTCGAGCACAAGTATTCGAGAGTGATGGATAAGTGCTTTAACGCGTATAGGAGGCTCTGTGAGGAGGGAGTCCATCTGGAGGATTCCCGCTATCTGCTGCCACTCTCCGCCGCAACCTCACTCTACGCAACACTACCACTTGAGTCCCACGTATACATTATGCGAAAGGTCGAGCAGGGCTTAGGGGTAGTTACCCAGGAGCTTAAAACGCTTGTCGGAAAGATTCTCGAAGCCGCGAAGAGGAGTGCACCACTACTCTTGGACTCTAGGCTCAGCTTCAAGGCGCGTTGGGGATACTACCCGGTTACAGACCCTCTTAGGCAGGGAGACGGGCTGGTTCAGCGTCTCGGCGGCGATAGGCCATCTGGGGAGGCGGAGCTCCTCTCCATAGATTATCCAAGAGGGTTTGAGGGGCTGGGTCTTGAAGGTGTGGTGGCTGAGCAGGCAGCACCCCTTCTAAGGGCCTTGACCATCGAGTCTCTTTCACTAGCCGCGTATCACCAGGCTATAAGACACAGGACAGTACCAACAGTTGTAGAGTCTCTATATGAAGCGGCCGAGAGATGGTTAAGTAGGCCTGAGGAGAGTATTGTCATTCCACCATCGATTAGGTCGCGCCAGACGCTATCACAGAGATTTATCGAGGCCTGTGAAGAGCTGGGCGACCTCTACTCGTCACTCATGTCGGGGGGAGAAGTGTCAGCTGCACTCTACGCGCTTCCAAACTCTTTAAAGATCAGGGTCATCAGGAGCTATAATCTATTCAATCTCTTAAGTCCTATGGGGTTCCTGGCCACTAGGACGTGTAGCGCGGCCCAGTGGGAGGAGCGGGCGATAGCGTATAGGCTCTGGAGGGAGGTGGAGAAAGCTGCTCCCTGGCTGAGGGATGCTATGGGTGAGAAGTGTAAACACCTAGGCTACTGTCCAGAGAAGGAGTGGTGCCCTATTATCCTCAAGTATTGGGAATACTCCGACGAGCAACATAAGAAATATAACCAGTGAGGAGTTCATCAACGCAGGAAGGCTATCGAGGCGTAGCCGACAACTGACGACCTGTCGCCGCTCGTGTCTCCGCTTGTCGCGTATTTTAGGAGTCGAGGTTTAGTATATCCCTTAAGCCTCGCATACCACATTATAGCACCTACCGCGCCATATCCGCAGAGTGTTGCCCCCCTGTCCCGCATCTCCGTATAGAAACCCTCTACGTCTAGCTCCAGTATCTTCTCGATGACAGGCCTATCCCTCCTGACGGCCTCATCATGGGGCTCGTAGTGTGTGAAGTCGGAACTCGCAACGATTAGATACTCCTCGGGCCTCTCGATGGCTTTAGCTAGTACCTCGCCCACGTGCTGGGCGGACTCAATTGACTGGTTAAGCATACAGATAGGCACCAATCTTATGCGCCCGAAGACATATTGGAGGAAGGGCAACTGAACCTCTATCGAGTGCTCGTAAACGTGGCTAAGCTCATCCATAGATATCAGGTCACTCTCCTCTATCAGTCTTCTCGAAAGCTCAGAATCTATCTCGACCTCGCCTAGAGGCGTAACCCACTGTCCCAGCGGGTAGATTGAGACCTCTGTCCCCTCCCCGTGATGGTTCGGACCAACCACTACAACCGTCCCCGGTATAGGCCCTCGCGAGGCTAGATGGTAACCGTGTGCCGCAACAGGCCCCGAGTACATGTATCCCGCATGGGGTGAGATGAGGGCCATGGGTGGCTCTGAGCCACCCTTAGATGGCATACCACCCGGCCCATGTGTTGAGGTGAAGCACTGCTCGATCTGCCTCCTAAGCCTTGAGGGTTCTGATTCATAGAAATATCCAGCAACAGCGGGGTATCTCTTAGGCATGTTCCGAGCCACCTCTGACGGATTCCTTAGGCCTAGGCGCAGTAATAACCAAGTATCCTAGGACCCCTACTACGCCGAAGAAGAATAGCGCTAGGAGATAAATCGTCGATTTAACAACTAGATCAGGGTCCAGTCCTGGTAGCAGGTTAAAGAACCAGAGTGTATAGAAGGCGAAGCCCAGCGGAGAGAGGATTATCATTAGATACCCTATTAGCCTGGAGGGGCGCATCCCACTCAAGGAGAAGGAGACACGTCCAAGGAGATATAAGTTTGTGGGGAAAGTCTCCAGCCTGTTTATCATATTGGCGGTTGACGAGGGGTTTTCTCAAGCTTTAAAGGTTTAAGGGATATGGAAAACTAGGTAGGCATTTGTCGAATAAGTTTTATATTATAGTCTAACTAATAAGTGACAACCTTGCCGTGCGTGCTCCTAGACTCAACCCTCAGGGAGGGCGAGCTTTTCAAGGTCCTTCCCCTTAAGAAGAGGCTCCGGGTTGCGGAGCTGCTTGTAGAGGCTGGGATCAGGAGGGTTGAGGTGACGGTCGACTACCCGCCCAGAACATCCTTCGAGGATAACGTCAAGTTGGTTAACTTTCTGAGAGATAGGGGGGTTCAAGTCGTTATGCATGGGAGGGCGTTCAGGAGGGATGTCGAGGCGATGAGCAGGTACGACCTGGACGGCGTCGCCGCTTACTTCGCCGTCTCGCAGATACATCTAGACTACAAGCTGGGGGGAATTAACTATGAGGATGCTAAGTCAAGGATGCTGGAGGCTGTCGAGCTCGTCAAGCCGCTGGGGCTAGAATATGTCCGAGTAACCTATGAGGATGCGTCCCGACTATTCAATGAGCGTCGCTTCGATATCCTCGACGACTATCTCAAGTTCACAAGCGAGCTTAGGTCTGCGGGCGCGACGCTTGTAAGCATGCCAGATACGGCGGGGCTCATGACCCCGAGAGAGGCCAGAGAGTTCACGAAATATTGCATAGAAAGGAGCCACCTACCCATCGCTACACACTTCCACAATGACTACGGCTTCGCATCCGCAAACACTATCGAGTCCATCCTAGCTGGAGCTTCTGAAGCACACGTCACCATCCTCGGCATCGGCGATAGGAATGGGATAGCAGACCTATACGAAGTTGTTGCGCCGCTTCAAGATGTTCATGGCTATGACTTGGGTGTGAGGCGGGAGGAGCTTGCGAGGATTTATCGCGAGTTCTCCAGACTCACGGGGGTGCAGATCCCCTGGCGTCACCCACTTTCCGAGGAGGCGAAGACAATTAGGGCAGGTGTCCACCAGTCAATGGTCATCAAGAAGCCGGAGGGATACATGCCCAAGAAGAAGCTGGAATACGACATGGATGCCGTGAAATATGCCGTGACCCCATACATGAGCCACAAGCTGATAATAGAGATAGCGAAGCTGAACGGCCATGATTTAAACGAGGTCGATGCAAGAAGAATAGTTGAGGAGATCATCAAGAGAGTTGTGACAACTGGCAGAAAAGGCTCACCGAGAGAGCTTGCACAGTATCTGAGCGAGGCTCTAGGTCGCGAGGTTAAGGAGGACCTTATTAGACGATTCTTCGGCGAGGAGCGGGCCTACGTCCTACTCAAGCTCCGACCCCAGGCAGACGCTTCGGAGCTGGTTCAGGATCTCGCCACATGGGAGGAGATAGACTACATAGACGAGGTCTACGGAGACGTTGACATAATCCTCAAGGGGCGCGTACAGATTAACGGGGTCAACCTGGTTGAAAAACTCAGGGCGAAGTTCCAAGACGAGATAGAGGAGCTCAGAGTACTAATTACAGATTAGCTTAGAGCAGGTATAGATTTATAAGCAACAGCCACTTACAATTTATTGCGTCCAGCGATGTTTGCTCCTCAGCAGTAAAGACTGGGGGGCATGAATGCGGGAGGGAGGCTTGGAATTTCCTATGACCGCGTTGCAGAGGTGTGTTGGAGCGTGGCGAAGTAGGCCGCGCCTTGGCACTAAGCGGGGGTACGCCAGCCGGTGGATGCCTCGGCTTGGGCGCTGAAGAAGGACGTGGCAAGCTGCGATAAGCCCCGGGTAGCCGCAGGCAGGCGTCGATCCGGGGATCTCCTAATGGGATTTCCTGGGGTGGCTTCGGCCACCTCGTTCCCGGGCCTTAAGCCTGGGATCGGGAACCCCCCGAACGGAAGCATCCAAGTAGGGGGAGGAGAAGAAATCAAATCGAGATTCCCTGAGTAGGGGCGACCGAAAGGGGAGAAGCCCAAACCGAACCCCGTGGGGTTAACTCACGGGGAATGTGGGGTTATGGGCTGGGGGTCCGTTCTGAAGGCTGAGCCGAACTCCCCTGGAATGGGGGGCCGTAGAGGGTGATAGCCCCGTAGGCGAAGGCTGGAGGGACGATGCCCCATGTCCCAGAGTACCGCACCTCGGATATGGTGTGGGAAGTTGGGGGCCACTGGCCTCCAAGGCTAAATACGTCCCAAGACCGATAGCGGACCAGTAGCGTGAGCCAAAGGTGAAAAGTACCCCGAGAGGGGGGTGAAAAGCGCCTGAAACCGGCTGGTAACAGACGAGCACGGCCTGAAAGGGAACTCCCTGCGAAGCCCCGCAAGGGCGAGTGGGGACAATCCCAAGGTCGTGCACTCCGTCTTGAATCACGGGCCGGGGAGTTCACGGGTGTGGCGAGCCTAAGGGCTGAAAGCCCGTAGGCGTGGGGAAACCGACTTGCCCGCAGCCAGGCTATAGGCTCTGGTGAGGGGCGGGGTCCGAAAGGGCCTGTAGTCACGCCCGTGAGGCTAGAAACCGGGCGATCTAGCCCTGGGCAGGGCGAAGCCAGGGGAAACCCTGGTGGAGGCCCGAATAGGGGTCTTGATGTGCAAATCGGTCCCCTGACCTGGGGCTAGGGGTTAAAAGCTAATCGAGCCCGGTGATAGCTAGTTCCCCCCGAAGTGTCTCGCAGGACAGCCCTGGGGGAGGTTGCCCGCGGGGTAGAGCACCGATGGGGGAGCAAGGGGCCGATGAGGCTCCACTCTCCTTTCGAACTCCGAATCCGCGGGCGCCGTAGATCCCAGGAGTGGGGTACCGGGGGTAAGCTCCGGGACCGAGAGGGGAACAACCCAGACCGCGGGTTAAGGCCCCTAAGTGCCCGCTAAGTGACAAACTGAAGGGCGTCTTCACCCTGAGACAGCGGGGCCGTAGGCTTAGAAGCAGCCATCGGCTAAGAAGTGCGTAACAGCTTACCCGCCGAGGGTGGGGGCCCCGAAAATTGACGGGTCTAAGCGGGCCGCCGAAACCCGGGCTCACCCATGCAGTGCATGGGTGGGGGTAGGGGGGCGTAGCGGTTGGGTAGAAGCGGGGCCGTGAGGTCCCGTGGACCGGCCGCTAATGTAGATCCCGGTGGTAGTAGACAGCGAAGAGGGGTGGGAATCCCCTCCGCCGGAAGGGCACGGGTTTCCCGGCAATGCGTCGTCAGCCGGGAGTAAGCCGGTCCTAAGGCCGACCTTAACCGGGTAGGCCGAAGGGGAAACCGGTTAAGATTCCGGTGCCTCCTGGATAGATGCGGCGACGCAGGCCGGGCTCCTGACGCCTCGGGTAAGGCCGAGCAGGGCCGTAGCCCTGTCTAACCTCCCAAGCCTGGGGAGAGCCGTAATGGCGAGAACCAGGTGAATGGAGGGATGGGGCGGCCTTAAGGCCGCTTCGGCTGGATCCTGGGGCCAGTGAAAAGGGAGCCCGGAACGATTCCAGGAGACCGTACCTAGATCCGACACAGGTGCCCCTGGCTGAGAAGGCCAAGGCGTCTGGGGTTACTCCAGGCTAGGGAACTCGGCAAATTGGCCCCGTCACTTCGGGTGAAGGGGTGCCTGCCTTCCTGCCCGGTGAGGGTGGGTTGGTAGGTCGCAGTGACAGGGGGGTCCCGACTGTTTAATAAAAACATAGGGAGCCGCGAGGCCGAAAGGCTTTGAACGGCTCCTCAATCCTGGCCAGCACCGGTACCTGAACCCTGGGTCCAACCGGGATAAGGGCCGGTTAGCGCCGGGGGTAACTCTGACCCTCGAGTTAGGGGGTCATTAAACCCGGCTATATGCGGGGAAGGATGGACTGGTCAGCCTCCTGAGCAAGGAATAAAGGTTGACCGGATGACACCGACCCGCAGGGAACCACCCGCCTTAACTCTTTAAAGAGTCAATACAGAGGATTACGTGGTGTAGCAAGGATTGCTCAATGAGTTCGGAGACTTGGTCGATCCGGAACGACTGCCTCGCAGAAGGAAGTATCTCTACTACTACATAGTTGGCCTTGTAGATGGTGAAGGGTGTTTCTCAGTATCGATTAAAAAACAGGACAATACGCGGTTTGGATGGGTTATTGATCCCGTATTCCATGTGACACAAAGCGCTGAGAAGAGAGTAGTGCTTGAGATATTGAAGAGAACATTTAACTGTGGAAGAATCATACCTAAGCCAGGACAGGAAGACACAATGCTCCAATATATTGTAGATGCGCGAAGAAACCTCGTTGAGAAGATAATCCCATTCTTCAGAAAGCATAAGCCAATAATCAAATGGAGCGAATTCAAACACTTCGCTGAAATAGTTGAGGGATTAGAGAGGAAGGAACATAAAAGCGCCGAGGGATTCAGGATGCTTATTGAAAAGGCGTATCAACTATCATCTGACAGAAAGTATAGTATGAGCGAGATAGTCTCTGAGATTGAGAGGCGGGTGGGCGCCTCAGAGACCATACGCCGGGCGCCCTAAAAGTGATTCGGAGATGAGCTTAAGGGCGAAGATATGGTCCAACCCTTTATTCTGGGTTGCTTAAGGTAGCCAAATGCCTTGTCGGGTGAGTTCCGACGTGCATGAATGGATCAACGAGGGCCCCGCTGTCCCGGCCTGGAGCCCCGTGAACCCACATAACGTGGGCGAACAGTCCACGAACCCCCAGTGGGGAGAGAAGACCCTGTGGAGCTTTACTGCAGCCAGTTGCTGCGGAGCGGTTTGGAGTACATAGTGTAGCCGGGAGCCGTTAATCCAGGCTTCTCCGGGGGCCTGGGGAGGCGACAATGTAACACCGGCTACTCCGGACTGCCCCGCTAACCAGGGCCTGACCCTGGGACAACGGCTGGTGGGCAGTTTGGCTGGGGCGGCACTCCTCCGAAAAGATATCGGAGGAGCCCTAAGGTCGGCTCAGGCGGGACAGAAACCCGCTGTAGAGTGCAAGGGCATAAGCCGGCCTGACAGGACCCTGGAGAGCAAGGGGTCCTGAGGGGAAACCCGGGCCTAGCGATCCATCGGCTCCTACCAGTGGGGGCCGGTGGTGTCAGAAAAGTTACCCCAGGGATAACAGGCTCGTCGCGGGCGAGAGTCCCCATCGACCCCGCGGCTTGGTACCTCGATGTCGGCTCTTCCCCTCCTGGCCTCGCAGCAGGGGCCAAGGGTGAGGCTGCTCGCCTATTAAAGGGGAACGTGAGCTGGGTTTAGACCGTCGTGAGACAGATCGGTTTCTACCTACTGGGGGTGCGGGCCGCCTGAGGGGAAGGTCCTCCTAGTACGAGAGGAACGGAGGGCCGGGGCCAACGGTCTACCGGTCGTCCTACAGGGCGGCGCCGGGCAGCCGCGCCCCTGTGGATAAGGGCTGAAAGCATCTAAGCCCGAAGCCACTCCCAAAAATAGGCGGCCAATCGGGGCCTATAGGGCCCGGCAACGGGTCTTGGGCCCCGACGAGGGCTCCCCTAGAAGAGGGGGTTTATGGGGTGGGCGTGTACGGGCGGAGGCTTAGGCCGGACGCCCTCAGCGTGCCACTCCCAATCGCCCGAGCCGCTTAGAGGGTCGGGCGTGGCCTACGCTAAAACGCTCCACACACCTCACCTTCCTCCTTCCTTGTTTAACACGTAAATACGGAAGAGTCGGGAGTCGGCATTGTCTTTGCAACTTCTAAGGTTTTAGACGATGTTCATTGTAGTCTCGACATGTTTATATCCTAAATGTTGGCGATTCAACCTAAATGGTTCAGGTTATTGGTGGATACTCCAAGAGCCTATACACTATCCTCGGCGCGATAGGTTTTGTTGCACTAATCGACACTTCGATGATCTCGCCGATTATAGCGTCTCAAGCTAGGGCACTTAACGCGGACGCCTTCCTCGCAGGGCTGATAGCTGGAGCCTATTCTCTTGTCGCCATACCCATGATTGTTTTGGGGGGCTATCTCACCGATACTTTCGGCCGTCGTAGGGCTATGACGGTGGGACTGGCCGGCGACCTAATTGCAATGACTCTCTACGCACTCTCACCATCCCCACAGATCCTTCTAGCGGCTAGGGTCCTCCACGCGGTGTTCGACTCCTTCATAGTCCCCTCAGCCCTGGCGCTGATTGGAGACTTCTTCTCCAAGGACGTTGGGCGGCCACTGAGCCTCTTCTGGACATTTGTAACGGCCGCAATAATTGTGGGGTCTGGCTCAGCTTCGGGCCTCGTCTCGACGCTCGGGTTTCAGACAGTCTATATCGTGATCGGGGCATTAGTCGCGGTCAGCCTGGCCGCCACGCTAGCCGGCTTACCAACATCGCCACACTCAAAGCCTGATAGGCGTGGAGGAACACGCATCATTAGGACGTATGCGCTGCGTGTGTCCCTCTCGATGCTCAGCATCCTAAGCATGTACCTGTTGATTGGTGGAATAGTAGGCACTCTTCCAACTATGTTGATCGATAGATTTGGGTTTGATGAGAGGCTGGCCGCTGCTCAGGTAGGTCTCTTTATGGCCCTCTCCACGGCAGTCTCAATCCCGATATTCCCACTATCGGCTAGGCTCACCAAGACCCGGACACCGCTCCTACCGCTAGTCATGGGCCAATTCGCATCCATGGCTACGGCACTAGTGCTGGAGCATGGGGTCGGCTCACTGCAGCTCCGGCTGCTCGCATCAATAATCTTCGGCTTCGCCCTCGGAGCAGTAATCTTCTCATCCAGCTATCTCGTGGTGACCCTACCACAGGAGGCGAGAGGGCTGGGCTCAGGCCTAAACCAGTCTGCAAGCCTCCTCGGCGTCGCAATAGGCGCTCCACTAACCTCCCTCTACATCTCAACCATAGGATGGACAAACGTCTTTACAATCTTCGGCGCACTACCACCACTAGCCACGTCACTATTGATTTTCATCATCAGAAGACGGGCAGCGAAGTGGATCAAAGAATAAGAGAATACTTGCGCAGGCCTTATATTTGAACGGATTCCCGTGGAGCATTGTCTAGGCCATTATCGAGTGGTACCAACGTAGTATGTACTCTGGGAGTTTGAGGCCCCTCTCCTGTAGCCTGTCTACGAGGTATAGGGGGAGGGGACTTGTGGCGAAGGCTACCTTCAGGTAGAAGTCGTTAGGCCTCCCTGGCAGGTATCTTGAGGGGATATAGAGGGTCTGGTCTGAGAGCGAGTTGATTGTCGAGTCCTTGGCCCCCACAATTGAGACGACATACCCTCCCATCTTCTTGAAAGTCCTACACCATGAGGCTACAACCTCCGTCTCACCGCTGTGCGATATCGCTATCAAAACGTCACCTGCTCTGGGTGGCGGGACATTCGTATCACCAGACACGAAGACTTGGTCTCCTATAGCCCGCTTCACATGCCCGATCCTCACACCAGTCATCCTAGCCACCTCCTGACTACTCCCCAACCCTGCTAGAAAACATGTATTGCGCCTCTCCAGCAACTCAATAAGCGAGTGCATAAAGTCAGACTTGATGACATTCTCGACAACCTCGTTTGTCTCGACCAGTAGCTGGTTTATCTTCTCAGACATGTTCAGGGGGTCGCTGTCCTCGTATATACATTCAGCCACAGCCTGGAGAAGAACCGAAGCACTGAGTATGAAGATGTCCTCAAGAATCCCGTACTGCTTAAACTCAGAGGTTGAGGCATTCTCCTCGGAGACTGTACGGCCCTTCACATAGGTGCATGTACCATACTTCTTTCCAAGCTTACCTAACGGCGAGTCTGCATCGCTTGTGACAACGTCTATCGTGTAGTCTTTCATCTTTTCAGACTTCGAGATCACGAGCGCGAGTTTCTGGGCGTCGACGAGGGGCATGAGGGAGCGGCCGCTACCTGAGAGTATGAGTAAGCTGACCCTTCCAAATCTCTGCTTGAGCTTGGGCGCAGCCATGTCAAAGCTCCTGTCAGGGAATCCCACATCGCTCCGGTCTACGACAACCTTCCCCCGATCCATCTTAGCCAGCTCGCTGCAGATTATGCTTACAGCACCTTTACTTCTGCCCTCGCCGTGTGGAACGATAACCCCTGCAGACTTGAGGTCGCTGTAGAGCTCAGCAGCCTGATTGAGGTCTATCTCTGATACATTTTGTATAACGTTGTTCATATAGCCGAGGCTACTCTTCAGTAGAGCCATTCACTCGGGAGATGGAGCCCGTGGAATAAAAATTTAATCCCAGCTCTTAGAGCGAGTTTTGCGCCTGATTAATGCATGGGCTAACCTCTTTTCAACCTTGAATTCGAGGAGCTCGTTCCCGGTTATTCTGCTCCATTTATTAAGTTCCCTCTCGGCACCTTCATCATAGTCAGCGACTATGTGTATAACACTATCGTCGGGAAATCCTTCGAGCTTATCTGAGAGAACCATAACTAGCTGGCTACACTCTATCCCGATTGCGGCGTAAACATAGTCTGGCACCTCTTTAAAACAGATTATCCCCTTCTCTTTTATCATTTTATCCACCATTTCTCGCACCTCGCTCCAATTCTTCAACCTAGCTAGGTAGTCGTCGTGAAGGGCGTAGACCTCGCAGAGCCAGGCGGAGTCTCCATCCCCTCTCTGCATAGCCCAGGGTTTCTCGAGAGCCTCATTGTTGAGACGCTCTATTCGTAGGTTGAAAGGGGCAGTAATATTTCCAGTAAATCTTCGGGATTCTATCAAGCAGATAGCCCTGTTAGCCATAATCTCTTCACCAGGCTGCTTTGGTCTTATCGAGGTTATTTTACCCCAAAGAGTCTGTGTGATAGGGAGGACCCCGACGCGGAATAGTTTATCCTGAATGGGGCGTAGCCAAAGCATGCTGTCGAGGAAGTAAAAATCGGTGTTTGAGAATCTGCAGCCGTGAAGCTCTTCCATTCCACCCTGATAATTCCTTCGCTCGACTTATTTCTCTATCGGAGTCCCGACAACGTTTCCCCACTCACTCCAGCTTCCATCATAGTTCCTGACTTTAGGGTATTTGAGCAGCTCCTTCAATACGAACCAAGTGACGGATGACCTCTCGCCTATCCTGCAATAGGTTATCACTTCTTTGTCAGATGTCACGCCCAGATTCTCGTATAGCTTTCTAAGCTCCTCGACAGGTTTAAAGGTGCCGTCCTCGTTGAGCGCCCGCGCCCAAGGGATGTTCACTGCCCCCGGTATGTGGCCTCCTCTCTGGGCATGTTCTGTCGGGTACTCAGGTGGTGCCAGAATCTTGCCAGAGTACTCATCAGGGGACCGTACATCCACCAGCGATACTGTCGGGCTTCCCAGCCTGGCTCGGACATCTGGCAGAAGCACCCTGTATTCATACCTCACTTTCGAAACTTTATAATTGGCTACGGAAGGGGCTGGGATATCCTTTGTCAACTCCCTCTCTTCAGCTATCCACTTCTTCCTACCTCCATCCATTAGGCTGATTCTCTCATGTCCGTATAGCCTCGCGACCCAGAAGGCGAAAGCGGCGAACCAGTTGTTGAAGTCGCCGTAAAGCACTATGTGGGTATCGTTTGAGATGCCGCTTCGGGAGCAGAGGGACTCAAATCCTTCTTTGCTGATTATGTTCCGCTCTATCGGGTCGTTTATGTCTTTTTTCCAGTCCCATAGGACGGCGCCTCGTATGTGTCCCTGAAAGTAGGCTGTCTGCGGGTCGTAGTCAACCTCAACTATCCTGACCCCCGGGTTGCCGAGATTCTTCGCTACCCACTCGGTAGATACCAGCACAGAAACCTCTTCTTTTCCACTCAAGGGTAATCGTATTATAGCGATATAATTGCTGTATTTAAATCCTATATACCTACACGAAGAAGAACAACATTCCACACCGGCAAACACATGGTGTGGGTGGTTGATGCATTTAATAGTCCCCTAAGCGATATAATAGGGGTTTGAAGGAGTCGAGGCTCAACATCTTAACGTCAGCGCCACCCGACGAGCTAGAATATGTCGTCGTAGATGCGGGAGGTGGGCCTGGCGTTGTTGCGCTAATCGTCTCCAGCATCCTCCAAGAGAGCTTAGAGATGGTCAAAATAGCTGAGATCTTCTCTCCCCACTTCCCCCAAGTAACGCTGATAAACAACGACGGGGTGGCAACCCCGCCTAAAGTTGAGATTTATTTCTCGAGGCCGCGCACAAACCAGAAGCAGGCATTATTAATCATTACGCGGAACTTCATAATAGAGACAACTGAGGTAGGTGAGGATATCTCAGAGTTGCTGCTCAAGTATCTATCGCAATATAAAATTAGCAGCTTTCTAGTTCTGACAAGCGGTCGAGTCAATGCAACTGGTGAGGTTTATGCATCCTCCACGGACATAGAGAGGGTTAGGCGGCTGCTGCGCCTCGGCGCACGGTCTGCCACTAATATTGATACATTACCAGTTGATAGGCTCACATCCTCGATGATGCTTCGGTTCCATCTGAACAACACACCCATGGACCTTCTAATATCGGATACTATGGGATTGGCGCCAGACCTCGCATCTGCGAAGAAGGTATTGGCTATACTCTCAGAGTATCTCGGCATACCCGTCGACACATCTAAGCTCGATGTTGAGATTGAGAAGCAGCGGCAGCTTCTGAAGGAGGCTAGTAGGTTCTTTGAGGAGATGGAGCGGGGGGGAGGAGCTCCCTCATACATTGGCTAACCTGTTATCTCATAGATGTAGACGTATGCTAGGCTTGTGTATGGTTGAGAGGATGAGAAGACCAGTCTATAGCCCTGCACATTAGGCTCTTCATAGTAATGTGCAGTGACAATGTTGCCGAATTGGTCTGAGGTCTGCCTGGGCTTGAACGGTATCAACTGGCCGAGAGTAGTATCGGTCCAGAACTTGTCTGTCGGGTTTGTCGGGTCCCTGTTAGGGCCGAGAAGTGAGACCTCGTCTATCGGCTTTAGTCCAAGGTCTCGGGCATGCTGATTCGCTATCCGCAGCATCCAGAACCATTTTGACTCGTCACCGTAGTATATGAGTCGTGGGAAGTCGCCAGCCCCCGTTTGGGGTCTATGCGAAATAAATATGAGGACGTGAGTTGCGCCCATCTCCTTGAATATTCTCAGGCTGACGTTCGTGGGTGAGAGGAGGGCATAGCCAACCTTCGCAATTTTCAGATTATCTATAGTCGTGTTGTCGACTAGTGAGGTCTTGTTGGCCACTATCGAGATCCAGTCCCCATAGTCCCACCACGCAGCAACCACTGCGTTGTCTGGAAGGTTATTCCGCATCCACTCCACAGCGCGCAGCCAATCACTCAATACTACACCCCTGCCCGTCGGAAGCGAGGCAGAGGTAATGGTGCTCGGAGAATACGCAGCATCGAGGGACGAGAACGCCCAGGAATTACCCATAGCTTGGGGAAGATAGTGAGCCGAGATGAGCATCATCATGACTAGTGGGACTGCGATTAGGAATCTTCTCTCTCCCATTTTCCTTAGCTTCAGTCCGCGGTGTGGGACGAGATTTCTTGAAGCGAGGACAAGCATCTCTGTCAGTGCAAAACCAGCCAATATCGCGGCGATAGGAGAGGTGGGCAGGGCCAGCCTGACCAGCGAGGATGCGAAGTATAGGGATAGGACTGCATAGAGCGCCAGGAATATGTCGCCATCCCCCGCCCTCCTGAGTAGCAGGAAGATACCGAAGGGCACTAAAATTAGTGTGGGTCCGAAGTCGTTGAATAGTGTTGACCAAGTGGCTGCTTGGTTCTCTGCAACAGAGCTGATTATTACGAGCTCACCCCTCAGCTGGGGGAACATAACCGAGAGAAACTTTAACCCAGGAAGATCTGCTACAGCGGCCACAACCAAACCAACACTAAGTAGGACTAGACCGAGGGCAATGCCTCTCAGTGTTATCACTGCCCTCCTAATATCCCAGTACCTGTATAACACGGCTGCAATGGCGACATATGCCATGGCGAGGTAGCCTGAAAGGAGGGTGACCTCTAGGATGTAGGATAGGCCTAGTTTGGGAACACTGATTAGTATTAGGGTTGTCGATGCAAGAAGTGGTATAAAGCTAGCTAAGATCTGGGCCCTGTACCTCCCCATAAAGACTAGAAGAGCTGTGAAAAGGAATACCATCATGATGGGGAATCTATGTGCGCCCCATGTCGCTCCAGTGTAGCCTAGTAAAAGCCCTGTTAGAAGGCCTAGAATCACTGCCCCCCTTACACTCCTCTTCTCGTTGATGGATGCGAGGTATGTCAGGAAGGCAGCGTGCATCAGCGGGATGGCAAGCGCCTCATCATCAAGCCATCCAAGATGTGTCCTCGAGATATGCGCATAACTAATCGATAAGAGTAAGGTTGAAGCTAGCGCAGGCCCCGTGCCTAACACATACCTCGCCAGTACAAAGGTGACGATTATCGCCAATACACCGTATACTACCGGCAGGGTGGCGGCGAGCTCCATTGGGTCCACGTTTATCCCGAGTGAGGAGAGGGTGAGGTAGATGAAGGCGAATGTGAACGAGACCCCAGGGTAGAAGGTCTTCCCAATGGACAGGCCTGTAGGATACCAGCTCTTATAGTCGACTAGGCCGGCAAACTCGAAGAAGCCCGCCCAGCCCCTCTCGATAATCATGTTGCCTACCTTGAAGTGCCACCACGGGTCGAACTCGCTTAGTAGGAAGCCCCACCTAGCCGGTAATGATCTGGAGACGAAGGTAACCGTGACCGCTATCAATAGAACAGAGAGTGGCATATAGAATTCCTTACCCCCAACCCTTCTATCAAGGCTTGTAAGCGCCCCTGAGACTCTGCCGAGGATAGCGCCCACGGACCTAGCCATCTTCTGGAAAAACCCAAGAAGCACCATATAAAGGGATAATTCCATACACCCTCTTTAATAGAGAAGAGATAATCATCTAATGCAGCCTCGGCGGTGGCAAGGGCTTCTTCGAGATTGCGACTCGCGTCTTCATTTTGTTTGGGTTGGAGGATGGTTTAGGGTTATATTGGGGACCCTTGCTCTCAACTCGGGTTGGAGAGGGTTAAGAAGACGCTGATTGCCATGCTTTCCCTTGACTGGGTTGTTAAGGGACGCGGAGTGCTGTCGGCAATCCTGATGTTCACCGCGATACTTGTCATGAGTGGGGTGGTATTCGTCTCTATGGGTAATTCCCCGACCTTCTATGGACGCCAGATCTTCTTCCCAACACAGACGGTACAGACAGTGGCGGAGTTCATAGTAGTCTCGAGCTATTATGCACTTGGCTTAACAGGCATGGCCCTCTTCTACTACGCCGCGACTGGGCGCCTATCAGATAGAGCTGCAGGCTACGCTGCATTGGGAGCAACATTCTTGATACTTTTCTCAGCGCTCGGCCTATTCTCTGGATTCTCCGCAAAGATATGATTAATCCTCTATAATTCCGCCTTCAAATATTCTTACGTGGAAAGATATTGATTTGTCAGCGTAGCGTAGCCTCAATAGCCTGCGACTAGGGGCGATGGGCTGGAGCCAAATCTCGCTGTCTGAGTAGTAGGAGACGATAGTGTTGGCTACTGGCTGCGGCTGGCCTAGCCCGGGCCTCTCGTGGACATCGGAGATGGCGATTGATGTGACGTTGCGGGTTCTTGTCACTTCTTTGAGGAGTGCGGACTGGAATGCGAGTGTTTTATAGATCCACTTGTCGCGGGGGAGGACGCCCGATGCAGCAACCCTGTGGAGGTATGTGAAGTCGTCTATAACTATTAATCCCGGCTCCTGGATATAGTCGCACGCCCAGACTACTAGTCTGAGCTGCTGTGAGAAGGTCTCCGGCATGGAGACCTTTATCCTAGACAGGTCTGCATCCCAGCGGCTTGTGAGAGACTTCAGCCTGGTTGGATGGAGCCTGCCCCCACAGTCCAGCCAAAGTACCTCCACCCCCAGCCTCGAGGCTATTGATGCGATCTGCAGCGCAAGGGTTGTCTTGCCGCTCTTCTCCTCGCCAACTATCAAGTGGAGACGCCTGGCCTCCAGCCCCCCATAGATAGAGTCTAGACTCCTGATGCCTGTGGTGAGCCTATCTAATTGGAGTGGAGACCGGTGGGCCGTGGCGAGGCACCTCTAAAAAATAAAGAACACCTGGCTTATAATGTCGGTTAAATACGTGTTTAATAAGGGGGCTCTGGCTAGGGCGAGCGTATTATTTTGCCTCGTACATTAAATAAATTTAAATCAAAGTATGTTGAGATATATTTAGTAGCGTGTAATGATTAGGAAATCTGCTACACAGAGGGTTGTCACGACACTAAAGAAATACGGCCCTTCGCCTGTGAAGCTTATCGCGCAGAAGGCAAAGTGTAAGGTCGCAACAGCCCAAGCCACGCTTAACAAGCTCGTCTACACAGGCCTGCTAAGCTTTGCCGAGATGAGGCTTGGTAGGTTTGCCAGGCCCCGGGTTGGGTTTGGAAGTAGACGGCTGCTCAGGCTATACTATATCCCACAGGTTCATAACAGTAATCGCATCTACTCGGCCATCAGCAGGCTGATCGTGTTTAAGAGACCTAACAACGTGTATGAGCGTAGGGCGTTTGGCATGTGGCTCTCATCAGCGATCCTCCCACACCAGGTGAGAGAGAATATACAGACTTCGGTATTGGAGGCGAGGCGTAGACCTCCCCGAGTTCATGTAAGAAACTAGTTAACTATAGTTGTTGGTCTATTCCTAATCTCCTTAAATTTCTCCCTAAGCTTTCCGAAGTCCGTTCCCTTCGAGTGGGCTGTCGTATAGTTTTTAGCTTTCTCGATGGCTCTACCTGCCTCGGGATTGACTTTCCTGAAATAGCGCTCAATCGAGTTTACCCAGAAGTTGGCGCCGAATGTAAGTATGCCGCCAGTGAGCAGCTTTAGTAGTGGGTTATCGCTGCCGAGCCTCCATGCGAGTAGCTCAGCCATCCTTCGGGTGTTTCTCCAGCTGACATAGATTAGCGCTGCCTGCGCCGGGGTTAGGCTGGCATAGACGTCTGTGAGGTTCTGATTTCCTCTCAGCGAGCCCAGGCTTACAAGCGCCATGGGCGTAACGGTGAAATACAGGCCCAAGGAGGCCATATGGTTTATGAGGCCTATCGTGTCCCATACATCGTCGTCTGTCTCTCCCCCGAGGCCCAGTATTATGGTGTATGCGGGGAGCCAGTAGGCTGCGTTTAACGCTTTCTGCCCTTCAACTACGATCTCAGACCAAGTTGCGTCCACGCCAACCCGGAATGGAAGTGCCTTCCTTGACATGTGCTGGAGAATTAGCTTATCACTCCCAGTCTCGAGGCCAATCTGTACCCCAACATGCCTCCCCGGCCCAGCGCCAACTATCTTGGATATCATCATAGGCAGCTCAGGGTCTGCGGCCGGTGGCGCAATCGTCGCGTGCATAGGGTTCGCATGCGTCACACCATTCTGCGACATGACGACCCTGTATAGCTTCTCTATCGCCTCCTTGTTCGGCCAGTAGTTTGGGTCCCTTAACATGTAGGCCCACTGGTTGTCTGTAATGAACCAGGCGTTTCTCACGCCACACCGCAAGTTGACCCTGACCTCCTCGAGGACCTTCTCGGGTGGATAATAGCGGAGCGGGCGTGTCGTAACTTCACAGAAGTCACAGTCAAGGCCACACCCCCTCATTATCTCAACCTGGCCGCTGATAGTGCCGCCAACGATCGTGGGGATGTTTTCTATCTTGGGGAGCTTAAATCTGGAGAATGGATGGCGGGCTATAAAGCGGCCTCGCGGATCCTTCACATAGGTTATCGTAGCGCGTCCACGCTGATCGAAGACAGTCGACTTATAGCCGTGGAAGAAAATGGAGTTGTCGATTCCGCCGTCTATTATACCCTCGAACAGTAGATGTATTATATCATCCATCTCCCCCTGAACTACATGGTCTATCCCAAGCGCATCTATCATCTCAGGCCTAATCTCAAACTCCCACTCGCCAGCGCCTCCCACTAGCAGCTTGGCCCTAGGACACCTCTCCCTCCGCAACACATTAATAGTGTGTATGAGGTCCTCAAACTCCTTTGCAACCCAAGACTTCTCGCGCCCACAGTTGTTGAACATGATTGTTAGAGGCCCAATACCCAACGGATCCATCGTGTTCACCGCGATTATCTTTGTATCTTCCCTGATGTGTCTCTCCAAGTGTCTGGGATGGCTGACCTCGGCCCTCAGCTTAGACCTCACCTTGAGGCAAGCCTCTATCTTTCTTATACCGTAGGGAGCGAGGATAGCTCTTCCATACTCGTCGGCCGGGACGTCTGGCTTACTCAGGTATCTGTATATTGGTGGGGGGACGTATCTGACAGGCGCGCAGGGAAGAAAGCTGAGGAGCGGGAAATTGTGGAATATGTGACCCAGTGAGGGGTCGAAGGTCAGCACCACTTCCGTCATTTTCTGGATTCGAGTTGTTCTGCTGATAAATAACCTTTATTCACCTGAGTCAACTTGGTAAAAGGACCTTTAGGTGAGAAAACACACCAGGGTTTTGAGTTGGAAGTAATATATACTGCCATTATTTCATGAATGGTTGAAGATGACTTCTAAGTCCCTAGCCGGTGCCATCTCCAGGCTGGAGGCTGAGAGGAGGTCCTACGCCATCGCGACGGTTGTCAGGGTTTCTGGCTCCAGTTTGGGGAAACCTGGCTTTAAAATGGTGGTTAATGACTTGGGCGAGATAGTTTATGGGACTTTGGGCGGTGTCTGTCCCGAGGGACCCATCATCTCCATCGCCCTAGAGTGTATCAGGGAGGAGGAGCCTAGGCTGATAAGGTTGCACCTCGAGAGTACTGAGGAGGCGGTGAGGGGCATGGCTGCCTCGAATAGCAGAGACGAGATATTTGTAGAGACATTCTGCGGGGGGACTATGGAGATTTTCGTCGATCCGGTCTTGCCTGCTAGGCGGCTATACATTATAGGCCAGGGGGGGAAGGATGATGTAGAGGAGGCGCTGGTCAGGATTGGAAAAATCCTCGGGTTTGAGGTATGGGTCATAGACCCCATGCCTGTGCTGGAGGCTGAGCCTGACCAGCTGGTAACTGAGGTTGACTTTGACCTTTCAAGACTTGAGATAGGGCCGCGGGACTGTGTCGTAGTCTTGACTAAGGGTGAGAGGGATGTTAAAGTCCTTGAGGCTATCTCGGGGAAGCGCCCTATCTATGTGGGTTTGATGGCAAGTAGTAAGAGGGCAATGCGGGACCTAGAGATCCTCAGGGAGAGGAGAGTGGATGAGGATTTCATCTCCCAAATAAGCACGCCCGCAGGCATCGAGATAGGGGCCAAGACTCCTCCAGAGATTGCGTTATCGATCATGGCGGAGATAGTGGCGCGGATTAGAGGAGCAGCTGTGTTAAGGAAGGGTGAGACCCAGCCTCCGACCTCCACACGTAAAGAAGCCGAAACAACCATCTCCCTAAGCGGTTTATCCTGCGACCCCCAGGCCAGCACGCCACAAGACAAGAAATAAACCCTGGCTCATATCCCACTATATTGGGGGCGAGCGGCTGGGCGGGCCACGGGGAGCTCCCGAGGAAGTTCCTCCCCCCAACCGGTGCAGTCGGCCACCGCGAGGTGGGCGGGGAGACCTGCGGCAACGCCACAGAAACGAGACCCCTCCACCACAGATGAGGCTGATCCGCCAAACGGAGACGGTGACGAGTGGTGGAGAATGGATGAAACGGGCGACCCCGACGGGGAAAGGCGCCAGGGCCTATGAGGCGCGCCGGCGAGGCCCGCGAAAAACCGAGAAGACCAATCCCGCCTAAAACAGAAGGAGGACTATGGGCCGCACGCCCCCAAGATGGCGGGAATACATGACCTATAATCTTTGACCGTATGATGAAGAGTCTCCCGCTTATCTAACGACCTCGCTGCCGGTATTGAGACTTAGCCAGCCTCCACAACTGATGTCAAGTAAGGTTATGCCACCCTATACTACCCCCCATCTAAGACTCTGTATATGTGATGAATTGGAGGCCTCAACCATCCTTCACGAAATTCATTTTGTGGATATTGCGATTATTATTTCGTCTCCATCTCTCAAAATAATATTTAATGGGTCCTTTACCTCAGCGGCGTTAACGGTTACCCTTACTTTCCCACAGTAATTATCGAAGCATTCATCGGAGATTGTTTTTCCCCAGATCGCTAGAAAATCACCAAGTGTGAAGTCCATCCAGACCGGTGATTCTACATGTATCAACCCAGTCTCGTCATGTGTATGTATCACCCTCATTCTCCCGTCGGCTGCTATCCCGATATTAGCGGGGACCTTAATCTCCTCCCCATCAACCAAGACGCGGAGACTGGCGTGTATGTGCATGGATACTTGCTCGTTTCCTTTTAGGTACATGTTAAGGAGTGAGTTTTTGTCCAAGGTGGTCGTCTGAGTTTGTTGTGGCTGCGCTACATAGGGTGCTACGTATACTCCCGTTATTAAGAAGACAGCTATAAGGGCAATCCATGGAGCTACAAACCTACCGAAGTAGTAGCTACGGTGCTTGGCCTTGATGTGAAATTTTAGAGCCGATTCACTCTCAAACTTCTTCATGCATCGGCTGCATACATGCCCACGTTTCAACAGCCTCTTCCCGAGATTCCGATAGGCAGGCTATATAAAGTTTCAAATAGATATCACGTTAGACCAGACTTGTTCTACTCATTACTATGGCATACACCCAGCCCGGTATTCGGAAGCCGCCTATGAATGCCATGACACAAAGGAGACCTATACCGCATTTGGGGTAGGGATGGAGCTCCTACATGAAAATTACGGTAAGAAGTATTTTCATGAGGAGGCTGGTCTTATCCTGTTATGGGTACTAGTTGTCCTCTAATCTCGCCGGCTGGGAACTTAGCCGTATGTACATTGACGTATGCCGCGCCGGCTCTTATGGCTTTTATCAACTGGTCAAAATCTCCTGCATTGAGCCCCTGCGCAGGTAATGCTACCACATCAGAAGCCGTTCTTGTTCCCGTAACTTTCCCATACGATGTTGGACAGGCGGGCTTTGGGCCACCGCATAGCCAGACAGCAACACCCCCTACATGACCATCCCTGCCAAAGTGTATATGTGCCATCGATACATTGGCGAGATCATAATAAGTGAGCTCAAAGGTTATGCTTTTTTCATCCTCAGAGATAGTAACGATAGCAAACCCGAAGCCGTTCGAGGCGACAGATGGCACTTCATTAAACCCTGATAGAGTTGCTACAAAAATTGAGCCACCTTTTTGCGCATGTGCCCCCGAATAAGCTAGAAAAGTGCCGAGCCCGACTAGGGGAATTGTCAGAAGTATCAAGATAACCGAAATTACTCGATTATGGTTTGTCGTGCTGTCAATGAAGGCCCAGGTTGTATATATAACTTCAACATCTACATATTTTTGAAAAGTTCTTATATTAGAATGGCTTTTCGACCTATTGTGTCAAGCCTCATTATACTCTTTTTGACACTCTCCATGATCGAGGTCGGGAGATTCTTGCTTGAGTCAGTTTTGTTCATCATTGCCAAGTTAGGGCTATGCCGACGCGATCCCCACTATGGACTATATGTCCATAGCCTGCTTGTCAGAGCCTCTATCACCCCCACTTCAGCTCGGAGTCTCATTCGAGCGACCCGCTCAAACCCAGCTACGATCCTCATCTTTTTAAATCCGTCGACAATCCATCCCACGGCTAAAACCGCAGACTTTCTTGTTGATCTCTCCTTGTAAATGAGTTTATGCTTTCT
>JAUQPU010000015.1 GCA_030550235.1 Thermoproteota archaeon | reverse complement strand
TGGTGGAGCGATTCCTCTCCAAGACGCTCGGTCTTAGGCGCGTCGCTATGAGGGAAAATCCCCATGACCCGTCAAGCGCGGTTCTAGGCCTCGGCTCCGAAGACCACGATTTCCTCAGATACATTCTTAAGCCCTCAGCTCAGATGGGGTTCGTAGGCATAGGCAGCATACATCACATCGCTGTGAAGGTGGAGGGTGAGGAGGAGCAGAGAGAGGTGATGAAGGTCCTCGACTCAATCGGGATAAGACACTCGGGTATAGTCGACAGGTTCTGGTTCAAGTCCCTCTACTTCAGAGACCCGTTCGGAAACCTGCTCGAAGTCGCAACCAGCGGGCCGGGATACACCGTCGACGAGCCGCCTGAGTCGCTGGGAGAGAAGCTAATACTTCCGCCGTGGCTTGAGCCTGAGAGGAGACGAATTGAAGAGGCCCTAAGACTGCTGGATGAGCGGTACCCGGCAAAGTGGCCGCCGATATATAGGCCGGCTTCCGAGAAGCCTGAGAGAGTGGAGTGACATATTCACTCATGTTATGACTCGAAATTATTCTATCCCTAATTAGTTTTAAAAATGTGAAGATTCTACACGTTCTCCCCTTATTTGAGCCAGCAGGAGGACCCATAACCCATGTCTACTATCTTTCTAAAGAGTTGGCTAGAGAAAGATTAGGGTGCGTGGTCTGCGCTTCTGAGATGGAGGAATGAATGGGTAGCGTCAGGAGAAGAATCGCCGTAGAAAGGTTCAACCTGGCCGACAATATCAAGAGACACGTGGAGCTCTATGAAAGCCTGTTATAGGCCTTACGGGGTTGCTGTGGCCATCTTTGGGAGGTTTTTCGCCGAGGTGGGGGAAATTTTAAGTCTAAAAAATGGGCCGGGGCGTGAAGAGGCTCTTGCCGCAAAACGGTTATGAGTATCATTCCACCGGTCTACACACGATTAGAATTTTACTCAGAGGAAACTTTCTAGTTATGCTTATTGGGTATTGTATCGCTGTGCCACTAATCGGGACAACTATAGCGTATCTCCCATTATATCTTGATGGGCTAGGAGCCACACCACTCATCATAGGGCTCGCTATCGGTTTTCCAGAGTTTATCGCCTTAATACTCCGGATACCAGGGGGATACATAGGCGACGCCTACGGAAGAAAGTATTTAACCGTTCGGATGAACTTCGTGCTGGGCATCGTAGGTGTATTTATTGCGTTTTCACCGAGCTGGGAGGTGCTATTGATCCTACAGGTGGTCAGGGCGATGGCTGGATTCTATATGCCAGCCGAATATGCCCTGTTGGCTGACTCGATACCTGAGAGGCTCAGGTCGAGTGGATATGGATTATTCTGGACCATCGTCGGGGCTGTCGGTCTAGGCGGGCCTATACTGGGCGGCCTATTGTACGAGTCCCTGGGCCTTAATGGTCTGAGAACTGGCTGGCTGATATTCGGCTCAGCCGACATGATAAAAGCAGTTTACTATCAATTCTTCTTGAGGGAGACGCTTCCAAGCAAGCCAGACAAGACAAGTGTCTGGCACATAATAGCAACAAGCTACAGGGACGCGGCCCCCAGACTAGTTTCAATCCTGAGGAACAGGTCTCTGTCAGTTGTCGTGGCGCTTGGCATGCTTGGGATCGCCATAAACGCCCTATCCTCAACCTATCTCATATTATACTTCACGAGGGTCCTAGGATTCTAAGCACTCCTATGGGGGTCTATAATCTCTGCGGCTAGAGGCATCACTCTCCTCTTACAGACACCTGTCGGGCTCATCTCGGATAGGTTTGGGCGGCGTGCCATATTGTCTGCCTTCATCGCGGCCTCTGGGGCCTCTCTAATACTACTCGGCCTCCCCCCTCTCCCCGTAGAGGTTGTATCGCTCCTCACCCTCACCGTCTTCGCAACCAGCCTAGTACAAGGAATCCCCAAGCCCATACTCGATGCTGCACTCATAGATTGGGTCCCGAGGCTGAAAGGGCTAGGCTGATAGGTATGATACTGACTATCTGGGGGGTTACAGCATTCCCCAGTAACCTGGTCTGGGGCTATGCGTATGGATTCTCACCGCCACAAGTCTTTCAAATAGGCGGAATAGTATCTCTCGCCATACTCCCTCTACTTCTGGCAAGGTTCCAGGAGGCTAGAGCTCGCTCATCTACTTAAGCTATGGAATAATAGCTCTTGCCCATCTAGCTGACGAGAACCGCGTTAATCTGCACAATGTCGTCGCCAATCACGTTACCCCTCACAGTAACCCTCTTCCTCAACCCCTCAACCGGCCTCCTATTCCTACTCTTCTTCCTCTTCGAGGGCGGCTTACGCCTAGCGTGGAACCCGGTGCCCCGCGTGAGAATGATTCTCGCTATCCTTGCTCCGCTCACATCGGGCCTCATAGGTATTCCGGCCTTATCCGAGCCTCCTGTGATCCTTATCCTCCCGCTACCCAATCCAAGGGCAGAGGCGTCTACCTCGTCGCCAATCTTCTTGCCCCTCAACACGCTCATCTGCTGAGGCGTCAAGGCTATAGTCTTCGCTGTGCCGTCTCCGGGGTTTGAGAGAACCAGCCTCGGTCCTGCAGCCTTCTCCGACAAAGCCACCCTACCCCAATTTCATCCACTCTTCAATTAATTAATCTGACCCCCTCCAGCCCGCCGGAAGAGCGCCTAGCCGAGAGGCTGAGGGTGTCTCGCAGCCAATATTTATCCGTCGCCGGGCATCAAGAAAATACATGCAGCCGGGGAGGACCGAGCTTCTCTACCTGAGAGACTCATACATATCAGAGTTCGAGGCCAAAGTCATAGGGGTGGGCGAGAATTACGTTGTCCTTGATAGAACCGCCTTCCACCCTCAAGGAGGCGGTCTAATCTCAGACACCGGCGCACTACAACGTGGCGGAGAGGTCTTCCAAGTAACGCGCGCAGACCAGTCTGAAGAAGGCGTGAGGCATTTCCTCGACAGGGAGGGTCTGCGAATAGGCGAGACTGTGAAGGGGACTCTGGACTGGGAGAGGAGGTATAGGCTGATGAGGATGCACACCGCTCTTCACGTCCTCGTAGCAGTCGTCAACGAACGGACAGGCGCCCTAATCACTGGCAACCAGGTCGAGATCGAGGCCTCGAGAGTTGACTTCAGCCTTGAGAAATTTGATAGGAGCGTCATCGAGGGCTGTGTGGCGGAGGCGAACAAGAGGCTTGCAGAGAACCATGAGGTCCGGATAAGATTCATAGACCGCGAAGAGGCGCTCAAGGCGCCTGGCCTTGTAAAGTTGGCGGCCAAGGCACCTCCAGACCTGCCTGTGCTACGAATCGTGGAGATAGGCGACATAGATGCGCAGCTCGATGGAGGACCCCACGTGAAAAACACCTCAGAGGTGGGAGAGATAGTTATGAAGAAACTTGAGAACAAGGGAAAATCTAACAGGAGGCTCTACTTCACCCTCAACCCCTGAAAAAGGAAGTTGGCCCACGGGAGTCGAGAAGCCCGCAAAGAGGGGGAGACGGCGATAAAAGACTTTAATCCGTGGTTATCACCATACATCCATGAGCATCGATTCTCTTCTCAGACTCAACTTGGGGCTGGGAGCAATTCCGCTCATAGCCGATGGAGAGACGCGCTCCATATCACCGGAGAACCCTACAGGTGAGAAGGGAGGAGGCGCGAAGGCGGAGCCGACGCCTGAAAACCCTGCATCGATGCTGGGCCGGGGATGGAAAGTAAGGCCCTGCATCACCCTAGAATCAGGGAAGACAACGACCATAGCTGAGATTGAGGGCTGCGGCGTCATCCAGCACATCTGGCTCACAGTCAGCGAGGTCGCTTACAGGGCCTGCATCCTCAGGATGTATTGGGACGGCGAACCTGACCCCTCGGTTGAAGTGCCGCTGGGCGACTTCTTCTGCTGTGGCCACGGCCTTAGATACGAGGTCAACTCACTGCCCATAGCAGTCAACCCTGTGGGAGGATTCAACTCCTACTTCCCTAAACCATTCAGGAAAAAGGCGCTCATAACAATCGAGAACCAAGGCCAGAGCGACATACCCGGCCTCTACTACCAGATAACATACACGTTGGTCCCAGAGCTCCCAGACCCGATTGGATATTTCCACGCACAGTGGCGTAGGTCCATGACGAGGAGAGAGCACCCGGAGCACGTCATACTTGACGGCGTGAAGGGTAGGGGCCACTACGTAGGCACCTTCCTCGCCTGGACACAGCTCTCCAACGGGTGGTGGGGCGAGGGCGAAATCAAGTTCTACATAGACGGCGACACAGATCACCCAACCATCTGCGGGACTGGGACGGAGGACTACGTCGGCGGAGCATGGGGCTTCGGAGGCAAAACATATTCGACACCATTCCTCGGATACCCCTTCAGGAAAGCAGAGCCAGGAGAAGTCCCGAGACACGCCCTCTATAGATTCCACATCCTCGACCCCATAAGATTCAGACAAGACATCAAAGTCACGATACAGGCCCTCGGCTGGTGGCCCAACTACAAATTCCAGCCACTAACAGACGACGTAGCGTCCACAGCGTACTGGTACCAGACAGAACCACACAAAAAATTCCCAGAAACTCCGCCTCTCCACCAAAGATGGCCCAGATAAAGCCTCAAAAAATACGCTACGGTTGATAATTAGAGCGAAATTTATAGAAGCGCTGAGAAAGCTGGAAACATACAATAACATACTTTTAATCAAGTATAATCACTTATCCTTGATGAGCAACAAGCTTAGGCTTGGTGTCGCAGGTCTCGTCCATGATCATGTCTGGGGTCTTCTGGAACAGTTCAGCCAGATTGGGTCCGTTGAAATAGTGGCCGCTGCGGACCCAAATCCGCCACTGCTCGAGAGGGCCTCAAGTCTTTACAAGATTGGAAGGACCTACCGCAATATATCGGAGATGTTGGAGAAGGAGGAGCTTGACATGGTGTTGGCCTGCAACGAAAACGCGAGGCACGTCGATGTTGTGGAGCTGGCCGCCGAAAACAATGTCCACGTGATAATGGAGAAACCCATGTCAGCCAACTTGGCTCAGGCTGAGAGAATCTTGAGAGCCTCAGAGCGCCGCCGGATAAAAGTAATGGTTAATTACCCGACCACCTGGCACCCCGCAATACAGCACGCACACAAACTTGTCAAGGAGGGGGCAATAGGCAGGACATTCCATATCAGGTATAGAGGGGCGCACGCTGGGCCAAAGGAGGTCGGCTGCTCCCCCTACTTCTATGGATGGCTCTACGACAGGGAGCTTAACGGAGCTGGAGCACTAATGGACTACTGCTGCTATGGAGTGAATATCGCCCTATGGTTCCTGGAAAAACTTCCCCAGCGCGTCTTAGCGACGGCTAAAAATCTTGTCCGCAAATATATCCCAGTAGAGGACAACGCCATGCTCTTGATGGAGTTCGACGACGCGATAGGGGTGGCGGAGGCATGCTGGTCCCAAGTGGGGCCATACCCCATACACGGCCCAATCATCAACGGTGCTGAGGGAACGCTAATTGTCACGGAGGATGGAAAAATCCTAAAGTACAATGTTAAGGAGCCGGGCAACTTCAGAGACACCCATGTCGAGTCCATAAACCCGCCAACTCCCCCGAAAGGACGTAGAAACGGCCCTGAATACTTCGTCAAAAAGATACTAAGCGACGAGGAGATAGATAAGCCGTTGAGCGCCAAGTTTAACAGAGACGTCCAAGAAATCCTCGAGGCAGGGCTTAAATCCGCTTTGCAGGGAGCGGCTGTAAATCTACCGCTCTAAACAGGTGCTCCCCCATGCAAAAGGTTAGGCTCGGCATAGTGGGTGCGGGTGGGATATCAAACCACTTCCACCTACCGGAGCTGACCCAGATAGCAGAGGCCGAGGTCGTGGCCATCTCTGATTTAAAGCGTGAACGCGCTGAGAAGACAGCCAAGAGATTCGGCATCAGGCACTGGTATACGGATTACAGGGAGATGCTTGAGAAGGAGGACCCTGACGCGGTTATCGTAGCAACACCACACCCCACACACGCTAGCATAGCCCTAGACGCAATAAAGGCCCATAAGCACGTCCTAATACAGAAGCCTATGACGACAAATGCTCAGGACTCCCAACTTATATTGGAGGAGTCGAGGAAGAACCCAGACCTAAAGATCATGGTCCTACCATTCGTATACTATGACACCCCATTATACGACTATGTTAAGAGAGCCTTACTAGCGGGGGAGATTGGGAGGGTTTGCATGGCAGATGCTAGGACATCCCACGGTGGCCCTGAGAAGTATCAGACAGAGGTGGCCCAGATGTTCGATGAGGTGGTGGATGTTTGGTTCTTCAGTCCTGAGAGGGCTCATGGCGGCGTATTGCTCGACCTAGGTGTATACTCTGTAACACGGCTAGTCTACCTGCTTGGAAGGGCCAAGAGAGTCTCTGCGTTTACAGCCACTCTAGGGAAGCCCATCGAGGTAGACGACAATAACGCAGTCTTGATAGAGATGGAGAATGGAGCCCTGGCTGTAGCAGAGTCTAGCTGGACACAAACCCCAGGCCAAAACACCACATCAATATACGGCGACAAGGGAACAATCCACATAAACTATCTCGGCCGAAGCCTCGCCATATATAGAGAAGGTCAAGGCTGGTCCTACCCCGACCTCCCAGGCGAAAAGGAGCCCCAACACACCCACAGACACTTCATACACTGCATACTAAACAACGAGAAACCAATCGGCACACCAGAGGAAGGCCACCACGTAATGCAGATACTGGACGCAGCGTATCAATCCGCAAAAACAGGAAAAACCATCACAATCCAATAACCAGGACCACGCCAATTCTCAGACACTATCATGTTTCTTTCGGAGAGAGGCTAGCCTCTACATAAGCTAACCTACACACGCCCCACAAACCATCGAAACTAGGCCTCAAGCTTAAAGACTTCCAGACCTGTGCCTCCAACATAGCCGTTTTAACTACCGTTGCTCCAAGCCTACTTCAAGCCTGGTTAGACTGTGAATATTATGCCTTAGGCAAGGCCTTACTTGGTGTCCAAAAATTTGTCTGGAAGCTTCACCAACATATTTTATATGGTGGCTTTGACTTAATATTCATTCAACGTAGATATGGTGTTAGATGGGTTAATTGTTAAACAGCCATATGCTGATCAGATCATAAGAGGTTACAAGAAATGGGAGATGAGGCGGAGGCCTCCGCCTATCGATAAAATTGGGAAGAACATTCTACTCCT
>JAUQPU010000002.1 GCA_030550235.1 Thermoproteota archaeon | reverse complement strand
CACGAGATGCTCCTGAAGATTATACTGGAGAGATAAAGGCTAAGGATTCCCCTATTGAGTGCTGTCTTGACATTGTACCATGTTAAGCCGCCATCCTGAACGGAAAGTGTATAGATGATATACTTCAATAACCTCTCCAGTCAAAGTATACCCGCCCTCTTATGGTTAGAGGGCCGAAGAGCGATATATACCCAAAAATGTGCGACAGTCACAGGCAAAGCGGGTTAAGAGAACGGTGAAAACCTCGAGATTGGGAAGCATGGCTCCTCAATGCTTTTTACTTGAAGAACAAGTCTCAGCGGTCTACCGCAAGCCTATTGAAGCTTAATGCTTGTCTGCATGGTCTCTTGAGTCTGTTATGGTGCTTTTCCCTATGTATGTTGGCGAAAAGCGGGAGGGGCTCCGCTCCAAAAGGTCCACCATAGCAATCATATTTCAGCTAAACCTCACCCCTTAGAGGCAGTCGAATTGGAGACTACAGTCCGGTGTATGGCAAGGCTTAGGGCGGATATAAACTAGGGGGTTACGGCCCCCAGTCTACACTACATCCAACACCGCATCGGCAGCCTGCTTAAGATAAATTAGGCGATTACGATGATGTGTCTGGGGGTCTTTGGACAGGCTTTGGTCTCCTTGGCGGATGGAGTACATCCAGAGAGCTGCTAAGAGTGGTGGCTGTATTTTCTGTGAAAAGCCTCGTGAAAAAAGGGACCGCTCAAACCTCATACTTGCTAGGGGCAGATTCTGTTTCGTCATGCTTAACGCCTATCCCTACAACTCTGGCCACCTCATGATAGCGCCATATCGCCACGTAGGCCAGCCAGCCCTTCTCAGGGAGGCTGAGTTTGTGGAGATATTTCGCCTCCTCAGAACCTTCCTGATAGCATTGGATAAGACATACTCGCCCTCAGGTTATAATATTGGTATGAATGTGGGGAGGGCATCTGGAGCTGGGATTCCGGGCCACATCCATCTACACGTTGTGCCTCGTTGGACAGGTGATACAAACTTCATGCCTGTGATATCTGACACCAAGGTCCTACCCGAGACGCTTGACCAGACCTATGAGAAGATCTACTTGGCCCTTGACGATGCCGTAAAATCGAGACTAGTCAATGAGTAGTAGGTCCTCAGAAAATATTGTCGCTGCAAGAGACGGCCAGCTCTCCGACGCCGCTCTGTGTCAGGCCTAATCTTTCCTTAGCCTCGATGTAGTAAGGTGATGTGGGGTCTGCCAGTAAGACTACCCTGCTTACTTCGTCATGGGTTGCATAGACGTATCCGGTTAGGCGGGAGAGCTCTTGGGCAAAACTCATGAGATCCTCCATTGTAGGCATGTGTTCTTTCTTGAGGCGTTTCTGCGACTCACCCACATGGACGTAGCCCTTACACTCTACAAAGTCGGGCTTGGCGAGCCTTATCGCCTCCGCATACTTCTCGGGTGATTTGAGATTGAGATACTTGACGAGTGTCAGCCTGATTACTTTTCTGCACCTGAACCTTGGCATGAGGCTGAGGCTCCTCCATACCCTCTCCCAGCTATCCGGTATCATTGGCTTGTTGACGCTGAGGTGGGTCTCCTTGTCCGGGCCGTAGAAGCTTATGTAGAGGTTGGTAGGCTCAGCGTCCTTCTCAAGAAGCTCATCAAGCCTCTCAGGCATTGTCCCATTCGTGACAAGGAAGGTTGTCATGCCTCTGCTCCGCGCAAGCTTGATGAACTCTACGAGGTAGGGGTAGATGGTTGGCTCGCCGTCTAGGCTTATGGCAATGTTTGTCGGCGTCATGGCCTCGATAAACTTTCTCCTCTCAACGCGCGGATTCCCCTTGAAGCCTGAGAGTAGCTGTCTCTGCTCCCTGATCATAGCGTCTAGGAGGGTTTCTGGTGGGTCCCACTCGCCGCTGTATGGCTGGCCCCGGTTGATTGTGTGGAACCTCCAGCAGAAGACGCATGCCATGTTGCAGTATTGGAGGCTTGGCGTCATCTGGAGGCATCTATGGCTCTCGACTCCGTACCAGGACTTGTAGCAGGACTTCCCACCCCTCAGGGCTGACTTGGTCCAGTGGCATATCTTGACGGCGCTGTGCCTACCTACCAGCCTATAGCCGCTACGGAGGAACTTCTCAGCGCCCTTAACCTCAAGCCTGACAATCTTCCGCGTCTCTACAACTGTCCCGGCCATCGGCTAAGAATCAATCTAGCCATAGGCTGGATTTAAGCATGGAGGAGCTGAGCAGAACCCAGTAGATTAGATATAAAGCTTAGGGGATCACCCGAGAATCAACGAAGAAGAGCGATGCGACTCGTCTTCAAATTCGGTGGAACCTCGCTGGGGGATGGTGAGCGTATAAAACATGCCTGCAGCATAGTCAGGAGATATTTCGAGCAGGGGAACAGCATAGTTACAGTCTGCTCGGCAATGGGGGACACTACAGACATCTTAATCGAGCTCATGAGCTCGGCTATCAGGGGTGAGAGGGAGAGGTTTGAGAGCGGCATCGGCAGGCTAAGATCAGGTCACTTAGAGGCGGTTGAGGCTGCGGTTCAAGACGCTAAACTGAGAGGTGAGGCCCTTAGAGGTGTAGAGGAGAGGCTGAACGACCTCACACACATCCTCTCCAGCATCTATTTCCTCCGAGAAGTCACTCCGAGGAGCCGGGACCTGGTCCTCTCTTTCGGTGAGAGGCTCTCGACATGGATCTTCACATGCGCCCTCCAGGCTCAGGGTATATCTGCCAAGTATCTTGAAGGAGGGGAAGCAGGCATAATCACAGACTCAGACTTCGGGTACGCAACTCCAATCATGGATGAGACGCTCAACAACATCAAGAGCATCATTCTCCCACTCCTGAGCCGAGGGATTGTCCCGGTTGTCACGGGGTTTATCGGGCGTGCTCGCGATGGTGCCATCACAACACTAGGGCGCGGGGGCTCAGACTTCACCGCTACACTGCTTGGTGCTGGCATCCAGGCCGACGAGGTTGTTCTCTGGAGCGATGTGGATGGCCTACTTACAACGGACCCACGAATAGTCGGGGACGCCAAGGTCATACCACAGCTATCTTATGATGAGGCACTGGAGATGGCTGTCTTCGGGGCCAAGGGGCTCCACCCGAGGGCGATAGAGGCTGCGCAGAATGGGCAGGTGAAGGTCCGTATAAAGAATACCTTCAACCCCAGCGCACCCGGCACACTTATCACGGGTCAGGGATACAGCACCGGCTCTGTGGTCAAGGGCGTGCTGCTTGTGAGGGATGTAGCAATGATAACCGTGAGGGGAGCCTCGGCGGTCGGGAAGCCTGGGAGCGCGGCCCATATACTCAAGAGCATCTCAGAACGCGGCGTAAACGTCATGATGATGTCGCAGAGTGTCTCGGAGTCGAGCATATCCCTGATAGTGAGGAGGGACTCTGCAGACCTAGCGTTGGAGGCGATTAAGAGCTCGAGTCCCCCAAGCTTGATTAGAGGTATCGACTGTGAGAGGGATGTGGTTGTCGTGGCTGTCGTTGGTGAGGGGATGAAGGGTACTCCAGGCGTAGCTAGCAAGGTCTTCGGCGCAGTAGCTAGAAGGGGGATAAATGTAAGAATGATAGCTCAGGGGAGCTCCGAGCTCAACATATCATTCGTAGTTAAGGAGACAGACGGGGTTAGGGCCGTACAGGCGATACACGAGGAATATAGGCTTGGATAGACAACCCATCTAGGCCTCTATCCTCGCCAGCCCCTTCAACACCAGGTATACCCCCGCATAAATCGGAAGCATAACCGAGCGCGGCTCAGATATCTCGTCGAACTCCTCACCACCCAGCCTAAAGGCCGGTGAATAGGCCACCCTAACCCTAACTCTCTCCTCCCTCGGAAGGACGACACACTCATTTAGCGGGTCGAAGTCCTCTAGCATTTCTAGAGGGATTTTTTTGGCTAGGAGCCCTGTCTTCCCGTTAAGCGTGCCAGAGAGCCTCAAGAGTCTATGAATATCCGTAGTGACTACTGGGTCTATCCGCAGGGCCTCCATCCGGATAGCTTCGTCCAGAAGCCTCGTCCAGAACCCCAGCGGCGCCACCGTCCAGTCAGGCTCCACAGACCAGGCATCCCTGATCTCCCTAATAATCCCAGCATATCTTTCGAGGCCAGGCGGGACGGCCTGACTCTGGAGGATGGAGTAGGCTCGCCTGATTATCCTGCCGCGCCAGCCCGGCTCGTTGAAAGCCGGCGGGGGGAGTAGGTCGAGCCTTGGCCTCCCCCTCCCGCCCCTCTTCCACGGAAGCCCTAGAAGCCCGGGGCTTAGCCCCACACAAGTCAGATACCCCACTAGGTCCTTACGCGCCATCTGGTCGAGCGTTAGATGGTCAGGGGAGTATGCGACGATGTGGTATCCCCTATTCCCTGAGAAGCCGACCTCAAGCTCACCCTCATTCACGCCCAGCTCTCCTACCAATATCTCGACAAGCCTAGTGGTCTCGGCCCGCGCCGCACTCAAGCAAATATCGCAGACCCAGTCCACCTCCCTAGCACCAGTGCCGCACACTGGACAGGTCTTAGCTCCATCATCGAGGAGCCCATGTACAGGACATACCCGATAGACATGCTGAGTTACGCATGGAACATCGAGATGGTCTGCGTCGATGTCGAAGATCAGGTCCGCCGCCTGCCAGCCCTTCTCCTCCATCGGAGCCGACGGGTACTGGTAGTAGGCTGCTGAGCGGTAGGCGTGGAGTGGCACCACCTTAGCTATCTCAGCCCTCACCTCTTCAGCAGACCTAAATGAGAGGTGCCTAACCATCTCCCCCCTCTCAAAAGACCAATAGCCGAACTCACGCGCCTCGGGCCTGGGTGGAGGCGAAACAACACCTACGTTATCCCTGTAAAATTCTCTGAAGACCCGCTTCACAAAGGCCATTGATCTCTCGACTGGGCCCGACAACCCAAAAAGGCCTAGGCGGAGGCAAGATAAAAAATGCCTCTCTCAGCCACCGGCCTACAAATCCATGGATTACCTCTGACTAGGCATCAAGCCCAACTCTCTTTAGAATACTACCCCAGTCCAGCCGCGTGATTAGGTAGACAAGGCCCATCGCAGCGCCGGCGCTCAAAATGCCAAATAACAGGGCCGACTCAGGCGTTATGCCTGTGGGCCCGCACTCGACCAATAGGCAGGCTAACCCCGCCCAGTAGAAAGCAACATATGCAACCGCCGTAGTTATGAGCAGCTTACCAGCAAAGACTAGTGGGAAAAAGTAAGCACTCCGATAGCCGGCCACAGCTAATAAAAGATACATGATGTCGTCAGGAAGAGGTGTGGCGGCGGTCAGGAGTACTGCAACCCAGCCATACCTCCTTAGAACACGCTCAAGCGGCTCTATCCTCTCAAGAGACCCTCGGCTTAGCAGCCTTCTTCCACCCTTAAAGACGTTGAAAAGGATGACCTTGCCTGAGGCCGCCCCGGCTGCGCTTAAGAGGGCCGTGGAGGCTGGGTCAAGCCTCCCAGCGACTATTCCCAAGATTATCGGGGGAACATATGGCCCCGAGACGAAGGGAAGAAGGCTTCCCAGGAAGCTAGCTAAGAAGATGCCGGTATATCCGAGCATTGTTAGGCTGGCCCAGAACCCAGGGTCGAAAAAGTTCAATAGACTCAAGAGGCATCGGCTGATCCAGTATTTAAAAATGCACAACCCTCCGTAAATCAGTTATATTTCAGGTCTTCATCCGCGCTTTTCCTGAATTAATCTTAAAGAGTTGCTCATATCTCTGATACGAGGCGGCGGGTGTTGAGAGTAGTAATCCAGATACCCTCTGCCCTCAGGGCGCTGACCGGCAACACGAACCAGGTCGAGGTAAACGCAGAGACCGTTGGCGAGGCCCTAGCTGCACTGCTTGACCGCTACCCCAGTATAGGCCGATACCTCTTCGACGAGAATCAGAGGCTCAGAAGCTTCGTCAACATCTTCATCAACGACCAAGACATCAAGACGCTCAACGGACTCGAGACGCGGCTCAAGGACTCTGACAAAATATTGATCCTGCCTGCCATAGCAGGTGGCTTCTAACCGCCCCTCAGCATATATTTAAAAGGCAGCTAAGTTTTGTGAAAAAGCGAGGTGTGTCAGGCCTAATACAGCGTCAGGCCGTATCTGGCTCAAGCTACGCAAGCTTCACGATGGACGAGATACGGAGGTATGGTCGGCATCTAATTATGCCTGAGGTGGGTCTCGAGGGTCAGAGGAGGCTGAAAGATGCTAGTGTGTTAGTTGTAGGCGTCGGAGGCCTTGGAGCACCTGTCTCACTATATCTAGCCGCTGCTGGCGTCGGGAAGATTGGGCTCCTGGACTTTGACGAGGTAGATGAGACTAACCTCCAGCGCCAAGTGATCTTCTCCACACCGGACGTGGGTAGGAAGAAGGTCGAGGTAGCTAGGGAGAGGCTCCTCAAGCTAAACCCCCACATAGAAGTTATGGCATATGAGACTCTAATCAACTCTGAGAATGCCCTCGACATAATCAAGGACTACGACGTAGTGGTCGACGCCACCGATAACTTCCCCACAAGATATCTCCTCAACGACGCATGCGTCTTTCTGAAAAAACCACTAATCTACGGCAGTATATTCAGGTTCGACGGCCAGGTCAGCGTATTCTATGCTGGGAAAGGCCCCTGCTACAGGTGCCTCTACCCCGAGCCTCCACCGCCAGGCTTAGTCCCATCGTGCGCCGAGGGCGGTGTCCTGGGCGTACTCCCAGGAATCATCGGGTCGCTCCAGGCAAACGAGGCCCTAAAGCTAATATTGGGGATAGGCGAGCCCCTCATAGGTAGGCTTCTCCTCGTAGACGCCCTCTCCATCACCTTCAGGGAGCTGCGGATAAACAGGGATAAAGGCTGCCCAGTCTGCAGCGAGAACCCCACGATAAAGGAGCTTATAGACTATGAGCAGTTCTGTGGGACAAGGGTCTCAGGCGAGGCCTTGGACGCTGCTAGGAACTCCATCACACCGCTCGAGTTGAAGAGGCTTCTCGAGGCTGGTGAGGAGATCCAGCTAATCGACGTCCGGGAGCCTGTGGAGTGGGAGATCTGCAGGATAACCGGCGCAAAGCTCATACCCCTGAGCCAGCTCACATCTAGGCTACACGAGATAGACCAGACACGCAAGGTAATAGTTTACTGCCACTCGGGACAAAGAAGCGCATTAGCCGTCAAACTACTCAGAGAACTAGGCCTAACAAACACCTACAACCTAGCAGGAGGAATCGACGCCTACGCAGAACAGATAGACCCCACAATCCCCCGCTACTAATCCCCAAAAAAACTAAAAAACCAAGACCAGACTAAGGTAAAACAGAGGAGCGGGGGTCGCCAAGCCTGGTCAAAGGCGCAGGGCTCAGGATCTCCAAAATATAATGAGATGGGAGCCCCTGTCCCGTAGGGGTTCGTGGGTTCAAATCCCACCCCCCGCACTAATTTACTAGTAAATTGTGAATAGTCGATGTTGCCTTAAAACATACAGACTCGGAGGCCATTTCACTATGTCTCTAAAAATCGGTTAGACTGATAGCTAAAAGGGTCCCTGGATCCATATGATTACACGTGGGTAATACATAGTTCACTATAACATTTAATTTTATTTAAAAATTATATAATCTCTACAGGTTTTTGAGGTTATGGAAACCGATTTTAAGACGATTGAACTGCAAGCTCGAGATTACATCTCACCGGCTATAACTTAACCTGTGGAGATCGTCGTTTATGGATAGTCGCCTACAATCAGATTATCAGTTTTTGTCGGCCGGGTGATATATATCTAAAAAATTTATAAGCAAGGGGGAACTCCTAAAAGGGCTATGCCAGGTACTAGGAAGTCCAAAACCAAACCCCATAAAGAGGATGAAAAAGATGTGCTTTTGCGAAATCCACTAGATAAGACCGTGACAAGGCGTGCAGCCCTCTCATCTGCTGGGAAACTGGCTGTTGGTGTCGCGGCAGGAGTCGTAATCGGCGCTGTTGGCGGATATCTGGCCGGGTCTTCAGGCGCGCAACAAACGCCCCAGACAGTGACAAGGGTAGTGACGCAGACCGTTACCCAACAAGTAACAACTACCGCACAAACAACCACGGGACCAGTAGGCCAGAAGGTACCTGTGACGTGGGGCATATGGAGCTGGGGTGTAGAGCTAGTTCAAGACAACGCCAGAATATTTAATCAATATAATCCAGACATAGACCTACAAGTAGTTGACTATGGGCTGGACACATTCTTCTCAGGGCTCAGCGCAGCATACACTGCAGGCAACCCACCCAACATTCACTATAGCACACCAGACGTCACATACATCTACCAACAGAACGGATGGCTCATCGATATGGAAGATTACTTCCCAGAGATTAGGAGATACCTAGACGACGTATTCCCAGGGTTCAGAAAAGGTCTCATTAACCCAGACACTGGAAAGGTAACTGGCCTGTTCTATTATGGCGGAGCACAAGCCTTCATGTATAATGCGAGACATCTACAGGAGGCTGGAATCGACGAGCCGCCGAAGACTTGGGAGGACCTAGAGGAGCAGGCTAGACTAATCAAACAGAAGGGAGTGAATGACGACCCAATCGGAATATGGTATGGCAGCTGGGGATTTGTGGAGGTGGGCACATACTGCTTCATGCTAGGTATGACTGATCAGGAAGGCCCGTTCATGTGGGATGAGGATTTGAACCCCATCTTCAACGACAAGAAGTCTCCCTGGTTCCAGAGCCTCAGATGGCAGCTCGACATGATACACAAGGAGAAGCTAGCCTCAACCAAGGGCGTCCTATACGACGAGGCACAGGCCGTTAACGCCTTTGGCTCAGGCGCCCACACATTCTTCTGGATGCCAGACTATGACCTAGCATTTGCTAATACACCACCCTCAAAAGAGGCGGGGAACCTCAGAATGGCTGTGGCACCCGGCAGCGGCCGCGTCTCAACAATCTACAGAACTTACCAAGTCTCTAGGAAGACTCTAGAGCAAGGCCGAAACACCCTCGAGGCTACTTGGCGCGTACTGCAATTCGTAGGCGGTAGGACTAAAAATGGGAGGCCAGACTTTGAAAACGGCGAGTACTTCGTCTGTAGACGACTAAATAATGAGAAGGGGGTAGGCCCAATATATATAAGCATGTGGGAGGATCCAAAATACGCCGATATAAGAGAGTCGGTCAAGAGCTGGGTTGATCCAGAGGTTAAAAGGCAAGTGCTGTTTAAGGGATACGACTTCTTCAACGATCCGAGAATGACCACATGGTGGTCTGAATGGTGGGGATACTGGCAGGCAGGAGTTGCGAGGCCACTAATTCACGACCTGATACTAGGCAACAGGGGACTGAGTGATGATGACATCTTAGCGGTTCTCAACAGGTTGGCTGAAGAATGGAATAGGATGAAGCGAGAGTCGAAGACCGGCAAATAGCCTTAGAGTAGCCCTGGTGGACTGGCTTGCTTAAAGAAGACATACGATTTATTATTTTAGCGCTAATACCCTCACTCTTATTTGTCCTACCGTTTACATTCTACCCAATAGGCTATGCAATTTATGTTAGTACACAGAGGTATGACCTGAAGTATCCTGAAGAGATAAGATTCATAGGCTTCGACAACTTCATCCAAGTCATCAATTCCTATTACTTTACCGACTCTGTACTAGCTACAGTCATCTTCGCAGTGATATCTGTTCCTTTAACAGTATTAATCTCGCTTGGCTTAGCTCTCCTCCTTTCCCAGAAGTTTAGAGGCGTAGGATTCCTGCAATGGCTAGTCCTAGTCCCATGGGCAATACCACTAGTTGTAAGTTCAGCCGTGTGGAAGTGGATTTTCGACGCAAACTACGGAATCTTCAACGCCGCATTAAAGGGGCTAGGCGTTATCGACTCCTACATACCGTGGCTCAGCCTAAAGTGGCCTGCGATGCTGATCCTAGTATTGGCGTTTCTCTGGGTTCAGCTGCCGCTACCCACGCTCCTCTTCCTAGCTGGTATACAGTCAATTCCTCAGGAGCTCTACGAAGCCGCATTAATAGATGGTGCAAGGGAATGGTCAAGGTTTAAGTCGATAACATTCACCTGGCTTAAACCGTTCATGCTCATCGTGGCGGTTTATACCACCCTAATGGCCCTCTGGACATTCGATATAGTGTATGTAATTACCGCAGGTGGTCCTGGAAACTTCACAGCGGTGATATCATATTACACGTTCAGCGAGATGTTCACATTCCTAAACTTCGGCAGGGCCTCTGCATTATCGTTTATGGTCGTTCTTGTGAGTATAGGGCTGATTATAGCCTATTTCAGGGCGCTGAGGATAGGTAGGTTGAGGCTGAGGGCTTAGGGGGGTGATTCAAAGTTATGGATAGAAAGAAAATCGGCATCCTGCTCGCCTCGATAGTCGTTGCCTGCTGGGTATTATTGCCGATACTTTGGATGCTTGACTTAAGTCTGCAGTCGGAGCCTGAGATACATTCAGCGCCACCTACAATTATCCCCCACAATCCCGTCTACTTCAATTACTGGTTCATATTCGATACAAGCAGTGCAATTGAAGCTAGATTACAAGAGAGCGGTAGGCTCACCTTCCTACCCGCCGTTGCGAGATGGTTTCCAAACGCTTTAGCGAATAGTGTGATAATAGGCCTCGTGGTTATAGCGATAAACGTGTTTGCAGCAACACTCGCATCATATGCATACACCAGGATACGGTTCCCCGGAAGCCAACTCCTCTTCTACATGTCTATTGCTGGTCGTCTAATTCCTCCGGTTGCAATCGTGGTACCTTACTATATTATAATACAAAACTTCTTCGGTTTAAAGCTCTACGATACTCTTATCGCTGTCATACTGGTTCACGCCGCCTTCACTATTCCATTAAACATATGGATATTGAACACATATCTGAGTACTGTCCCTGCTGATATTGAGGATGCTGCTAGAGTTGATGGATATGGGCGTTTTGAGACGTTGTTTAGAGTTGTTTTGCCTGTTATCACTCCTGGAATCGTCGCGGTCGGTATTATATCGTTTATGGTCTCTTGGGGTGAGTTCTTCTTCGCCTTTATGGTGACTCAGACGCAGCTCTCAAGGACTATGCCTGTAATCGTCGGCTTCATGGCCGCCCAGCCATACAAGCCCGTAGGAATATTGATGGCGGGTGGCGTCGTGGCAATGCTACCCGCGCTAGTCGTGATCGCCATATTCCGTAGATACCTCATAAGCGGATTGGTAGCTGGGGCGGTAAAGTAATACAGCATCTAAAACCATAAATTTATCTAATAATTTTTTGAGTCTAGACTATGGCTAAGCCCGACTCTTTGTCGAAGACGTGTAAAGTAGCACCTTCAAGTTCCATATAGGCTTCTTCTCCAATCTCTAAGGGTGTGCCAGGGGGAACTACAGCTGTTAAGCTCTCTTCCCCAGCTGATAGGGTTACAATAGATTCGGCCCCCAGAGGTTCTATAAACTCTACTCTAACCTTAACCTGCTCGACTCCCAAGGGATTCTTACTCACTCTTATCTCGCTCGGTCTCAATCCGACGAGAACGTCTTTTCCAACATATTCCTTCAGGTTTAGACTACTCTCAGGTATTCTGACCTTTGTGAATTTTAGGTCAAGAAGGGGTGTTTGACCATCTGTCAGCAACTTTGCCTCAATTATGTTTATCTGGGGGGTCCCGATGTTCTGGGCTACGAAGAGGTGCGAGGGTTTATTATAGATTGTGGGCGTGTCAGCGTATTGTATGAGCTTACCTTGACGCATGACTGCTATCTTATCAGCTATAGATAGTGCCTCTTGATCATCTGGTGTGCTTACTATCGTTGTTATTCCAAGCTCCTGCTGAAGCCTTCTAATCTCGGTCCTAACTAGTATCCTTAACTTAGCGTCAAGATTTGTTAAGGGCTCATCCATTAGAAGGACTTTCGGCTCCTTTACTATCGCGCGACCAATAGCAACTCTCTGCTTCTCTCCGCCACTTAGAAATGCAGGCTTCTTCTGCAGTAGGTGACTTATGCCAAGCTTTTGAGCTACACCCTCTACCCTATTCTTTATCTCTGACTGGGATAGCCCTTTCTTTCTTAGAGGGAATGCCAAGTTGTCGAAAACCGTGTAGGTAGGGTATAATGCAAAGCTCTGGAAAACCATCCCCACCTCCCTCCTGGCAGGGCTGAGATCGTTGACCAGCTGTTCATCAATGTAGATTTTTCCACTAGTGACTGTGTCAAGTCCAGCTATTAATCTAAGGACTGTAGTCTTGCCTGAGCCCGGCGGTCCGAAAAGGGCGACGAGCTCACCCGATTTTATGTCGAGCGTTAGGTCGTCAACTAGCGGTCTACCCCCTACTATTTTAGTGACGTTTTCCAACCTGACACTTACCATAACGCCATACCCTCTATCATTCTATAATATAGCATTTCCCGTCTTCCTGTCGAATATGTGGATGGTCTCCTTCCTGAATCTTATGCCCACCTTCTTTCCCACTTCGATTCCCCGCTCTATCGCCGGGACCACCACTCTTATGGATTTATCTCCAAGACTCATAAAGACGATATATTTGTCCCCGACAGGCTCCACAACCTTTATCTCCCAGCCGTATGAGTCGGATTCTTCAGTGTTAAAACTGATTATGACATCTTTAGGCCTTATCCCTAGTACTAGCTCGTTTGACTCAAGCGTAGATGGGAGCATGTTTAACAGCTCTGGGTCCGTGATCTTGAATTCGCCAAAATCAAAATATTTCTTTCCATTTACTATATAGGAGAAGTCCAGAAAGTTCATAGGAGGGGTTCCCAAGAAACCTGCGACAAACATGTTGGCGGGCTTGTTATATAGCTCGTGCGGTGGACCATATTGCTGCAATACTCCTAGATTCATCACTCCTATCACGTCCGCCATAGTCATCGCCTCGATTTGGTCGTGGGTGACGTATAAGGTGGTGGTCTTCAGCTTGAGGTGCAATCTCTTAATTTCTTTACGCATAACGGCCCTAAGCCGCGCATCAAGGTTCGTTAAAGGCTCGTCAAGTAGGAGTATTTCAGGCTCCTTGATCAGGGCCCTTCCCAGAGCGATTCTCTGTTTTTCTCCGGCAGGCAGCCTTATCGCATCCTCCTTTAGAATATGGTTAATCCTCAATATTTCTGCAATCTCTTTCACACGCCTATCTATCTCATCCTTCGGGATCTTTTTCTGCTTCAGGGGGAATGCCAGGTTATCATAAACTGTCATTCCAGGATAGATAGCATAGAATTGGAATACCATGGATATGTTGCGCTCGTATGGGGGGAGGTCGTTAACTCTCTTACCCCCGATGTAGATGTCTCCAGAATCAGGCTTCTCGAGGCCAGCCACCATTCTTAAAGTGGTGGTCTTCCCACAGCCCGAGGGGCCTAGTAGACAAGCCATCTTCCCATCTTCAACAACTAGTGTGAGGTTCTTAACTGCCTCCTGAGCGCCAAATCTCTTATAGAGGCCGACAAGTTCAAGCTTAGCCATAGTTGCAACACTTGCTATCTTTTCACATCATATAAATATTTACTCAAGCAGCGGCAGCCTAACTGGCCTCCCAGTCTCATAACATTTAAGGGCCGCAAATGCTACCTCATGCGTTCTGATGGCGTCCTCCAGATTACAGTGAGACTCCCTATCGTTCAGGATGCAGTCTACAAAGTGGTCGATTTCTTGCTGGAATGGATGATGGGTCACCTCGGCGCTATCTGGCAATATTGTGGGGATTGTTATCCACCCCTTCTGGTTGCCCTCAAACTTCGCTGACCATAGCCTGTTATCCTTTATAGTGCCGTGATCGCCAAATATCTCGATTGGGAATGTGTACGGTTGGACACCGCCGAAGTTGACCGAGACTTTACCAATAACACCATTATCGAACTTTACTAATGCGACCTCCAGGTCATCATATTCGAGGGGTGGCATATCCTCCCATCTCTGTTTATAGTAGTTCCATTGTCTTATCTTCCCTTTTCTAAGCCCTCCTGAGTATGCGAAAACCTCGATAGGTTTTGCTGCTCCATACCTCTCCTCACTAGCAAACCACCTCATAGCATCTATGGCATGACAGCCGCCAACTAGGAACGCGCTCACCCCCGTTTCTTTCTTTCGTGCATCTTCATATCCAGACCACCACGCAGCAATAGCACTCTGATAGTCGGTTTCTACGTAGTATATCTTCCCCAAGAATCCACTCGATATCAGAATCTTTATCGCCTCAAATAATGGGTTCCATCTTAAAACAAAGCTAACCACCGTCTTCACTTTAGCTTTACGGACCGCATCTCTCATTGCTTTCATCTCCTCCACCGAGTTGGCTATCGGCTTCTCAATCAACATATGCTTACCGGCTTTTGCGGCATCTATGGTGTTTTGAGCATGGAGATGCTGGGGAGTACAAATAGACACTATATCAACATCAGGATTTTCAAGTGCCTTATGATAATCGTCATATAGTTTGACGTCGTGAAGACCCGCCTCCTCTGCTCTCTTTCTAGCACTCTCTAGCCTTCTACTCGAGATAGCCACTACTCGTGTATGTGGATTGTTTTTATATGCTTCTATGTGCTGTGTAGAGACCCAGCCCGCGCCGTGAACTAATACACCCAATTTTCGTGACATATATCGTCAAAAAGTGTGGTCAGTGAGGTGTATTTAAAAATTTAGCCAAAGTTGGTAATAAGAGCGATATGGAGCTCTTCTTTCAATGTTTCTAAAATTTTTAAATAACTCGCACGCTTGATAGAGGCATGACCCTGCTATGGGCTGAAAAATCTACAACGCAGTTATCAGAGCTGACCAAGCAGACTAAGGTTGCTTTGCTTCCCATTGGTAGTACTGAGCAACATGGTCCACACCTACCCCTCGGAACTGACCATATAATAGCTTGGGAGCTTTGTAAGGAAGTTGCTAAGAGGATAAACGCTGCTGTCTTACCACTCATACCTTATGGTTATTCAGACGACCATTTGCCAATGGTGGGTACAATATCACTTAGACCATCAACATTGGTTAGATTGGTCAGAGATATAGCGGTGGGCGTCTCAAAATATGGTGTTAAACACCTCGTGCTTGTTTCCGGGCACGCTGGGCATATCTACCACTTGTTTGCAGTTACACAGTGGCTTAATACATCACATGATCTACACGGCATGACAGTACATAATATCTCACCATATACGGTAGTTAGTATGGAGACTCTATCATCTATTCTTGAGGAGGAGATATTCATACATGCGGAGGAGTTGGAGACGAGTTTAATGCTCTTCCTGAGGCCTGACCTAGTGGATATGAGCAAGGCTGTCAAGGAGGTGCCGGATTTCATCCCCCGCGGCATGACCACTGCTAACTTTAACGAGGCCATTAGAATATTGACTACTTCGAGATTCCTTGGTCGTGATTTTAAGACGGGCGTATGTGGAGATGCTACACTCGCAAGTAGGGAGAAGGGAGAGAAACTTTTCAACTTATTCGTGAACGCACTTACGGAAGAGATAAGTCGCGTAACAAAATAGCCATGGGGCTAGGCTGGGGAACGTCTATTGTCTCATTCGTTAGGGTTTTTGAGCCTAGTTAAGGCTTTACAGGGGCCCCGCGTCTGCTGGATTCATAGCTGGCGAGTGAGATCCTAACGCCCTCGTAGCCGTCTTTTACAGTTGCTCTGGGCTGTTTATTCTCCTGTACACACTTCTTAAAATCCGTTATCATTGCTAGGTCAGGATCGCACCCATAGTAGCTCCAGGATAATTTATCGTTTGGCTGCCTGTCTCCTATATAGTACACGTTTTGCCGAAAAGCGTCCATGAATAAGGCGCCGTCGGTACCCACAATCTCCATCCTCACGTCACCCCACGTATAGAGGCCTGAGGCATATGTCCAACTCCCGTCAATGTGTCCTATCACATCCCCCCTAAAACGAATAGTTGTGAAGAAGTTGTCCTCCACCATGAGGCTGTTATTCACTTTTTTCCCTATCTCGGTATAGACTTCATCCACCTCATCGCCCGTATACCATCTCATCAGGTCAGCTAGATGGACTGTGTGGTCCATCACAGCGCCGCCCCCAGATAGTCTTGGGTCAGTAAACCACCTCCTAAGCAGGGGTAGAGACCTGTTAAGCTTATTCGTGCCAACTAGTGAGATCAGCTTTCCAACGCCCCCCGAGTCTATGAGCTCTTTTACAAGCGAGGATACTGTATGATATCTCATGACATAGCACATCTGAAACACAACCTTCTGTTTCTCTACCCGAGCCACTACATCTTCAGCGTCGCGCAGATTTGTGGTCATGGGTTTTTCGCACAGAATGTTTAAGCCCTTATCCAAGGCCTGTATTATGCATTCATAGTGTTTAAAGTTCTCAGATGTTATTATGACTGCATCCAATTCTTTATCGAGTAGCTGCGAGGCGCTTCTGTAGTATTCTGTCTTGAAGTCCTCACAGAATTTCTTACCAAGGGATGTGTCGTCATCAAAGGCACCTACTATCTCAGTGTCTGGCAGTTTTCTAAGTGCTCTCGCGTAGCTGTCAGCGTGGAAATGCGCTACCCCTAAAAATCCAACTTTAAATAGGCTGCCCATTTCCTCACCCCACGAATGGTAGCTCAACTGGCCTACCTGTCTCTGCAGATTTCACGCTCGCGAGGCACACCTCCAAGCTTCTCCGCGACGCTCTCCCGTCTGTCATTGGTGTCTTGTCGTTTCTAACGCAGTCTACAAAATGTGATAGCTCGCGGTAGAATGGGTCAAGCGGGAATGGATGCACCATAGGCTTCCAAGGTAGAGACTCTGGTGCATATCCTTGCCTTATAGTTCGCGAGAATAGCGAGATAGGGACTGGGGACTGGTTGTCCAATGTTACCGTTCCTTCGGTGCCGTCCAGCTCTAGCTTCATCGTGAAGGGGAATGAGGGTGGATGCGCCCAGCTTGCCTCAATGAAGGCTATCATTCCATTCTTATATCTCACGTTTATGAAGGCGATTTCATATTTAGCTGAGGCTTCTTTAGCTCCGCGCCTAATCTTTGCGTATACTCGTTGGGGGATGCCTGAGCTAATCCAAGTTATGTAGTCCACATCGTGTATTGCAGTATCAACGGCCACGCCCCCACTCTTCTCAACCTCACCAAACCACGGGCTCCATTCAGGAAAAGCGCCTCCTCTAAAAGCCCTAGCCTGGCATATCTCGCCGAGCTTACCCTCGTCTACCAATTCCTTCACCTTCATATATTCTGGGAAAAACCTTAGAACGTGGGCCACCATCAACTTCATTCCGCTTTCATCCGCAGCATGAATCATTTTATCTGCATCTGCTAGGCTCAGTGCCATGGGCTTCTCAACTATTACGTGCTTACCAGACTTCAACGCCTGTATGGCGTACTCGGCATGAGTGTATGTTGGCGTGCATATGTCAACTACGTCAACTTCTTTGTCGTCCAAGACATCGCTAAATGAGGAATAAGCCTTGATTCCGCGTTCTGATGCGAACTTTGATGTCTTTGAATTGTCCCTCGCCCAAACACCTTTAACAACGCATCCATCAATCAAGCGCCAAGCATCAGCGTGTGTAGAGCCCATGAATCCGTATCCCAATATTGCAACAGTAATTTTAGCCGCCACAACTGGCTATCTGGGAAACCGGTATATAATATTTGTTCTCACAATATTGTTAAAATACGGGGTTGAACACTGATGTAAGCTACTCGCTTTCGCCTCTGACGTCTAGTTTGCCTATCTTCTCTGGGTTGCTTAGTACGAATGCTGTTAGTGAGGTCTCAAGGTGCCCTTTTGGAGGGATGGTTATGTGCGTTTTTCTCTGTATCTGGGCTGGGAGGCCTCCGGGATAGCTTGTGCAAGGTTCAAGTGCGATATTCCATGCGGTGCCATACCAAGGATAATCAGGCGCATTGTAGTTCTGCCAGAACCATAGGTACCTATACACACCTATGTCCCATGCGAGTCCAAACCCCAGGTCTAGCTTGGGGTTCGAAAGTATGTACCATCCCTCTCTCATATTCGCTATGAAGGAAGTCTCCTCAGCCACAATCTCTCTGGAAGGTATTATGCTCAAATCGATGGGTTTGCCATCCTTTCCGGCGACTGTAGGCCACTCATATGTTCCTGGCTGGAGTCTGCCGAGGTGCTCCCCCTCCAAAACTATAACCTCTGCGGGTGTAGGTATCCGTATTTTACATTTGGGCTCTAGGAATGGCTCCCCAAATGAGGGATGCTGAAGCCACGAATATTCAAGCGCCTGATTACTAGGGTTTGAGAGTCTCTCCCTCACGTAGAGCTTCTCTTCATCCCGTCTTACCTCTATCCACTTATCAAGTCTAAAGGGGTATCTGACACCTTCAACCCATAGGTGGGCGGAAACTTCTTCCACACCGTCCTCTAAAATTTCACAGCTCCATGGAAGCATGGAAGATTCTCCATGTATCCCAAGAGCTGCGCCCCTGTGTGTTACACTTGCTCCACCGGCGGAAGGCACAATATCCTGCCATCCTCCTCCATAGTAATCAAGGAACCCTCCCATATTATTTGGGTTAGGCGAGGTCTCCATTACCGGGTTTCTCCAACCGGTTGGTGAATGCCACATGAGATCCAGATCCAATGGCTTATATCTCAGTTCTATTATGTCGGCCCCTTTATCTAATAGTATAACTAACCGTATGCGTGAGTTCTCTATAATTAATGTCCTCATGTCACGATACTTCCATAACGTAGATATGCGACAGACCATTGTCATGGAAAATCCCATACTTATTAAAAAATTTATGCAAAAATTACCTGGCATGCCTGTAGCGTATCAAGTGTCGCGTGACATACTGTATGTTGCTGTGCCAGATAACTTCACGAGCATTGCTGTAATATTTGATGAGACGCGGCATAATAATTGCAACAGAGCTGAGGAGACTTGAGTTATGAGACTAGCCGCCTATGGTGTGCATGGGTCTAATCAATGGCTCAACTTCCCCGTTTTTCAGCAGCGTCTCCACGCCCGCGAACTTCTTCATGAAGGCGCTTCTGATAAAATCAGCTATCTCCTCGTCTGATGCATTGTTCCGTAGAAGTTTCTTAACATCGTAGTCGTCGCGGCTGAACAGACATGGTACAATCTTGCCGTCGGCCGACAATCTTATTCTGTCGCAGTCTCTGCAGAATGGCTGTGACATGGTGGTTATGATATTAATTAGCGTACCAGATCCATCTTTGATTCTATAGGTGAGGGATGTGCTTCCATGCTCTCGGGGCAGCCTCTCGATTCTATATTTCTCCTCTATTTTTGAGATTATCTCTGCTCCAGTGACGAGTCTATCGGGATTCCACATATTCTTGCCATCAAAGGGCATGTATTCGATAAATCTTACGACTAGGCCAGTCTCACGTCCCAGCTCTACGAAATCAAGTATCTCGTCGTCGTTACAGCCACGTATGACTACGCAGTTTAACTTGACGGGACTGAGGCCTACGGCCTGAGCCCTCTTGATTCCGCTGAGAACCTTGCTGAAAGCATCCTTTCTCCCGACTATTTGTTCATACCTTTCAGGTTTTAGGCTGTGTAGGCTTATTGTGACGCTGTCTAGTCCAGACTCCTTGAGAGCTGCTGCCTTCTCATCAAGAAAATAGCCATTCGTGGTCATCGATATGGTCTCCACGCCCGGCACCTTTTTCAGAATCTTCACGCATTTCTCAATCTCTCTCCTGACAAGGGGCTCCCCTCCTGTGAGCCGTATCTTTGAGACACCCATCGATGCCAGTATTTTTACGACCCTCGATATCTCGTCAAAGGTTAGAATCTCTGAGCTGGGTATCCATGTGGGTTTTAGTGGCATGCAGAAGTCGCACTTGAAGTTGCATCTATCTGTGACGGAGAGCCTAAGCTTCCGCGCCACGCGGCCGAAGCTATCGACAAGTTGCATTCTATGCGAGTAGAAGTATCCAGACATTTAAAAACATGCACCCACTACGTAATTGGGTTAAACCTTTTTCCACTAGCAGTCTCAACAAGCTTTCACAATCCCTCTCTAAAAGCTCCGCAATCGCCTGAATCACCCCTGAGAGGGCTTTGTTTTGAGGGTTTGCATGTTTTTAAGGCTGGTATGAGGTGGGTTTTGACGAAGCGGTGGAGGAGGCGCTCGAGCTTTTTAGATTCTTCAACATCGGCTAGCTGTGCTGTGTAGATATCTATGGCGAGGCGGGCTGCGTATGCCGTCATGGATGTGGGGCTATCCGCTGGCTCCGGGGAAGTGTAGCCGGTATTTTCTATGAAGGATTTGATGTAGAGAGGGATGTGAGCCCGGGCTGCTTGTCCAAGGCCTTGTCTCGCATCGCTGGCCCTGAAGTGTCTGAGGTATTTTGAAACCTAGTGTCTCTAGGAGGCTAAGACTAGTATTATAGAGAGACTTTGGTGTTGGGAGTTTAGGTCAGATTCCAGTGGACTGGTATGAATCTGCTTTTCTTGAGCCCTTGCTGCGGCGGCCTACCAGTTATCGCTATTTTGTAGCCGCATCTTGGACATTTGTTCTCATGTGTTAGGCGCCATTCTATTATGTCGAAGCCGAGCCGCTCCACGACTATATATCCGCAGCCTGGGCAGTATGTATGCTCGTATGGATGTCCGGGCACATTACCTATGTAGGCGTAGTTCATCCCCTCCTCCTTCGCTATTTTCCAATGGGCTTCTAGGGTTTCGACGGGGGTCCATGGTAGGTGCATGAGCTTGTAGTCCGGGTGGAATCTGAGGAAATGAATGGGTGTGTCTGGGCCTAGGTTGTCATGAACCCATCTCACAAGCTTTCTCGCCGCATTTAGATCGTCCCCTATCTCGGGCACGACCAGGTCAGTTATTTCGATATGTATTCTCGTCTTCTCCTTCATCTCGAGGAGTGTCTGAAAGATAGGCTCTACGTCCGGTATCCCTATGTATCTTCTCACAAACCCTCGCTCTCCATTACCCTTGAAGTCCACTGTCGCGGAGTCGAGGAATGTCCCAGCCATGGCTACAGACTCTGGTGTCCAGTAACCATTTGTTACGAAGATATTGAAGAGGCCGCTCCGCTTTGCCTCGAGGCCTATATCCCTTGCAAACTCCATGAAGATTGTAGGCTCGTTGTAAGTGTATGCGATTCCGTGTGAGCCATATCTTATGGCGTGTTCGACAACTTGGCGCGGCGTCACCTCAATCCCCTCCACCTTCCTCCTCTGGCTTATATCGAAGTTCTGGCAGTACTGGCAGAGCCAGTTGCAGCCTGTCGTCGCTATGCTGAATATTCTAGTTCCGGGCATGAAGTGTGTGACTGGCTTCTTCTCTATTGGGTCGACATGGCTCGCTATTATTCTGCCGTAGACGTGGAGGTATAGCTTTCCGTCGTGGACCCCTCTCACCCCGCATAGGCCTACCTGGTTGTCGGATAGGCGGCAGTAGCGGGCGCATGCTGTGCACTTAATCCTCCCAGCCTCGGCCACCCATAGCTCTGCAGCCTTCCCCGGAATCTCCATATTGCTATTACTCTCAGTTATATATCATCTCTGTCTCTCTTAAATCTTCGCCTAACACATCAACGCTTAGCGGCTTGGAGATAGTTTTTAAGTATCTTTTCACCCGTCCTCCCAGATTTTTCAGGGTGGAACTGCGTCCCGAAGACGGCTCCACCACCTACAATCGAGGGAAAGTCCTCTCCATAGCTGGTTATGGCGATTACTATTCGCTCCTCTACTGGCCTAGGTGCGTAGGAGTGCATGAAGTAGGCATACTCACCGGGCTGGACATCCTCAATCAGTGGCGAGGGCCTGACTGGTGTTATCTTGTTCCAGCCCATATGGGGGACCTTAGCCGCCCTAAGACGCCTAACTTCTCCCCTGAAGAAGCCCAGCCCATCCCCAGGGCCCTCCTCACTCGACTCAAATAGCAACTGCATCCCAAGACATACACCGAGGTAGGGGGCCCCGGAGCTGATATAGTCCAGCAACTCCCCCATGATCCCCTGGGTCCTGCGCGCTCCCTCCATGAAGTTTCCGACCCCTGGGAAGACTAGGGCGTCTATCTCGGTGGTAGGCTGCTCGAGTAGGATAACTTCTGCTCCTAGTTTCTTGACCGCGGAGGTTATGCTGAAGAGGTTGCTGAGGCCGAGGTTCAGTATCCCAACCTTCATCCATCTACACCATGCCCTTGCTGCTTGGCGGCCCCCTCCTCCTCGGCTCTCTCTGCCAGGCGTTTCTAAAGGCTACCGCGAGGGCCTTGACTGCCGCCTCGACGCGGTGGTGGTCATTTAGGCCATACCTCACGTTGACGTGGATTACGGCTGGGATTGAGTTGGCGAGCGACTGTAGGAAGTGGACTATGTCTTCCGCAGCCATGTCTTCTATGGATGGGTTTGATAGGCTGAGGTCCACCTTGATGTGTGGCCTCCTCACCAGGTCTACCGAAGCCTCGGCTAGGGCCTCGTCCATCGGGATGAGGGCGTATCCGAACCTAGCTATTCCTTCACGCTCTCCCAGAGCCTCTCCCATGGCCTGGCCTAATACTATACCAACATCTTCCACGCCATGGTGCTTGAGATCCCACTCAGCCTCGATAGACAGGTCCATGAAGCTGTGATATGCAAGAAGGGAGAGAATGTGGTCGAAGAACTTTATGCCTGTTGAGCCTCTAAAAGCACCCTCACCGTCTAGAGTTAGGCTGACTGTTATCTTCGTCTCTCCAGTCTTCCGTGTGACTGAGCTCCCACGCCTCTCCATCAAATCATCCTCCAAAGCTTGACGAGGTCGTCTGGGCTTACGAGTATAGCGTCCGAGCCAAGTGATGCGAAGAACTCGATAGACTCTGTTGGGTTAGGGGCGAGACCTATCACGGCGCCGAATAGTGTCCTGTAGCCATACTTGTCAACGCTCCGCGACATGAACAGGTCCTCAGCAGAGTTACCAAGATAGATGGGCGTAGAGGCGCCATCCATCCGCGTAATAGCCTTAAGAATCCCATACGGGCTAGGTTTCTTAACCATCTCACCAACCACCCGGTACTCGTCGGCGAGGAAGACGCAGGCATTCCTGTTAAAGTATCTCATCAAGCCTCCCAGCACAATCTCTGTAGATATCTTATCCCTGCCGCTGACTATGCTCATCCTCTCCACTCCAATTTTCTCAGCAAGCCGTGCTAATGTAGACTCCTTCACATTTATCCTCTCATTCAGATACATCCCCGGCCCTAGGTCGAAGTGGCTCTCCCTGCCGAAGATCCTCCTCACATTCTCTGGGCCGTAGTAGAGGTCGCAGAAGAGGGTCTCCACTATGCCCTCGCCATACCTCCCAGGCCTCCCGATTACCTGCTTGAATTTCTCGAAGAGGGGCAGAAGGCCTCTACGCTCTGCAAACTCCCCTATGGTCTGCTCTAGGTCCTCGACTGATAGGATTTGCCGTCCAGTACGTCTTATGGACTCTGATACCACCTGCTCGAGGGGCGGGGGATTTGGTTGAATCTCGTGCCTGAGGTATCCTGTTCTGGCTGCGACGATCTGAGAGACATCGTCTAGGAGCTTACGGGGGTTTCCAGTGCCATTAACCACAAATTCAAGCTCCTGAACCACCTCGGCCCTACTCCTCGGCAACCCCGTAAAAAGCCAGAGGGCTAGAACGTATGTTGTGTCTGTGTCGTTGTTGAATCCTCCAGTTGACCTGAGAAGGTAGATGTGGCTGTTGCTCACTGTAGATGCGATAAGCTCTATGTTTAGAATCCGCTCATAGATTATTGTAATGGTTTTGATTATTGCCTTATCGTAGCTCTCCCTAGTGTCTATTAGGACTCCGTCGCAGTCGAAGAGTATGGAGTCTAGTTTTCTGAGAATGTCTGCCGACTCCCTGAGAATGTATGCTGGCGCCTCCCCCTGTATCTTATAATATTTGGTGAGTGTCAACCGCCTACAACCTCCTCCAAGGCCCTAAGGTGTAGTGGAAGCCCCTCAGCCATTATCAGCTCACGCATATCCCTCAAGGCGCGCCTCAGCCCAGCCCTCGTCGGCCTAACAGTAGTTAGCAGCTTCACATAGTCTAGGACCGAGAGCCCACCTCTTATGGATGCCACACCATCAGTCGGCAAAACATGATTTGGGCCGGCGTAATAGTCTAGAAAGACTCCTGAGGGGTGTCGGCCATAGCTCACGACCCCTGCGCTGCGTATATCCTTTATGGATCCTCTCTCTGACTTGGCGTATAGGAGAAGGTGCTCTGGTGCGAGGTTGTTTATGAAGCGTACGGCAGCCTCCCAGCTATCAGCTGTGCATACGAACCCGTTCCTTTGAAGCGAGACCCGGGCTTGGGAGTCCTCGGGTAGATGCTTCAAGAGGTCTGAGAGGCTCTCGAGGATTGCGGCCTCAGACTCCTGGTCGAGGGCTAGGGCCCCTATTAATGTGTCTGGGCTATGCTCTGCCTGTGCAGCCATCTCTAGAGCAACCTGCCTGGCGGGTGCCGAGTGGTCGAGGACTACGAGCAGCTCAGTCGGCCCTGCTGTAAAGTCAACAGCGACATCCCGCGAAACAGCCAGCTTAGCCTCCAGGACGTATCTATTCCCAGGCCCAACTATCTTCTCCACTCTCCGGACAGATTCTGTACCATAGGCCAGGGCGGCTATAGCCTGTGCGCCACCGGCCCAAAGTATCTCCCTATATCCGGCCAGATATGAGGCGGCTAGGACAGTCCGTCTATCTTCCTCCCTTTTACGCGGCGGTGTGGCTAGAACAAGGCGCTCGACCCCTGCGACAAGCCCAGGAACGCCCATCATGAGGACCGTCGAGGGGTAGGATGCCGAGCCGCCAGGCGCGTAGCATCCAATAGACTCTATTGCCACGGGTCTAATCTCAACACTGCAGGCGCCATCAACTATCTTCAGTGATAGGCGCCTATAGAGCCTCTTCTCAACCCTCAGCAACCTCCTCCTCAGACTCTTCATAGCTGAGACTAGCCTCTCGGGGGAGTTCTCAAAGGCCTCCCTAGCCTCCTGCCTCGTTGATATGAGTTCGTCGCGGCTCATGTGTACACCGTCAAGCTCCTCAGCTAGCCTCAATAGAGCATGATCGCCCTCGCGCCTGACAGACTCGATTATCTCCATCACAGCCTCGCTAATTTTGCCTGTCTGGCTGCCCCTTGCTCTTAAAAGCCGGGCCACCTCAGCCGCGTTTTCCCCCGAGATTTTCTCCACCCTCATGCCCAATCTCCTCTAGAGGAAGGATGAGCTCGGGCCTGTGCGCAACCAGGCCTTGGGCGAGCCTCCTTAGCTTGGGGAGTATCCTGTGGAGCTCTGTCTTGTCTATGACGGTGTTCACGGCATACCAGCCCTCCATCGATAGCTTGTTGATTGTGGGGGACTTGAGGGCTGGAAGCGTGGCTAAGAGCTCCCCCAGGTTCTCCTCCCTCACGTTCAAGAATATGTGAAGCTTCTTCTCAGACTCGATTACTCCGGTAAACATCGTTAGGATGTCGTATATCTTTTCACGCTTCCACTCATCCTCGAGGGCCTGCCTATTTGCAACCAGGTGGGCGGAGCTCTCCATCAACTCCTCCACTATGGCTAGGTTATTCTGCTCAAGCGTCCTTCCAGTTTCTGTATTATCCACTATGGCATCTGCTGCAAGAGGGGGCTTAGCCTCAGTCGCCCCAAAGGATAGTAGTATCGAGACGCTGGGGTTCTCACCGTATCTATACCACGGCGTTATTATCATGGGCTTCTTGGAGCCGAACCTAGCCCTATATGCCTCAGCCGACATGACCCTACTCATTGTAATGTTGAGATACTCCGTTGCAATCTTCACGGGCCTGCCGTTTGAGAGGTTCTTCTCTAGGAAATGGTTCAGACTCTCGTAATTGTGGGAGACTGGAGCGGCGAAGACAAGCTTGACCTTCCCAAACTCTAAATTCCTTAGAATCTTCACATCGGCACCTGTCTCCTCAACCCAGTCTCGCCCAGTTATCCCTACATCAAACAACCCCTCAGCAATATACACGGGGATTTCCTGAGGCCTCAGAACCCTAAGGTCTATCTCCCTATCACTAACTAGTGGGTTGTAGCTCCTCTCGTACCCCTCCACCTTGTAGAAGGCCTTCTCAAGCAGCTCAATCGACCCCTTCTCAAGCGACCCTTTAGGAATCACCATCCGCAGCCTCATGCCAAGTCTAGGCTTCACAGCATCCCCTCGACTAATAAAACTATGGCCACCACTAAGCTAGCCTGGGTGGCTAGGCATCTGCTTAGCCACCGTTTCACTCAGTCCAAAGCTCTTTCTTAAGCAAATCCCTTACCGCGGCTCTTAGAATGGCTGAGCGGCTCGGGTAGATCTTCTTTTTTACAAGCTCATCCATCCCCTCTATTAATGCTTCTGGGAGCTTAACACTTATCAGCTTCATCGTCGATGCTGGAACTCGATTGGCCAGTAGATAAACTCAATACCCTAAAACCTTGAACATAATACTCAAGAAATCTTGAGAGAACATGTATGCTCTTCCTGAAGCCTTGTTTTTGCGGAAAGGGTATATAAATAGGGGCCATCCCCATCAATACTGGTGATACATTATGTCAGCAGCTCCAGGTAGCGTAGGTACTGTCCCGGTTATAATTCTGAAGGAGGGGACACAGAGGACGAAGGGTAGGGAGGCTCAGTCTGCCGCCATCATGGTGGCTAAAGTCATTGCAGAGACGATGAGGACATCGCTCGGGCCTCGGGGAATGGATAAGATGCTTGTAGACAGCTTCGGAGACATAGTGATAACAAATGATGGCGCCACGATTCTAAAGGAGATGGATGTCGAGCACCCCGTGGCTAAGATGCTTGTAGAAGTTGCTAAGGCCCAGGACGAGGAAGTCGGCGATGGGACGACAACGGCCGTCGTATTGGCGGGTGAGCTCCTCTCAGCCGCCGAGGAGCTAATCGAGAAAGACGTTCACCCATCAATTATAATTGATGGCTTCAGGAAAGCTGCGAAGGAGGCTATAAACATCCTGGACAACATAGCTGTATCAGTCGACCCAACAAATAAAGGTGAACTAGTGAAGATAGCTAAAAGCGCGCTCATCAGTAAGCTTGTTTCAGAGTATGCGGACTTCATCGCTGGCTTGGCTGTTGATGCAGTGTTGAAGGTTGCAGAGAATGTTAATGGGCAGTGGCGGATTGATCTCGACGACATTAAGCTCGAGAAGAAGGAGTATGGCTCAATCATGGATACTAAACTAATTGAGGGCGTCGTACTAGACAAGGAGATCGTCCACCCAGATATGCCCAAGCTGATTAGAAACCCGAAGATAGCTCTGCTCGATGCCAGCCTCGAGATTGAGAAGACAGAGTTTGACGCCAAGCTGAATATCGAGACACCGGAGCAGATGAGGGCTTTCATGGAGCAGGAGGAAAAGATGCTTAAAGACATGGTTGAGAAGATCGCCGCCACAGGTGCGAACGTTGTCCTCTGCCAGAAGGGGATAGATGACCTGGCACAGCACTTCCTAGCGAGGAAGGGGATAGTTGCAGTGAGGCGGATTAAGAAAAGCGACATGGACAAGCTAGCTAAGGCGACGGGGGGCAGAGTAGTCTCGAGAGTGGACGACCTTGCCCCCGCAGACTTGGGCAGCGCGGCCCTAATCGAGGAGAGGAGGGTTGGCGAGGATAAGATGGTGTTTATTGAAGGCTGCAAGAACCCGAAATCCGTGAGCATATTAATCCACGGAGGGACGCAGAGGATTGTCGACGAGGCCGAGAGGTCGTTCAAAGACGCTATAAACGTTGTTAAAGACATGCTATTAGAGCCCAAGATGGTGGCTGGCGGTGGAGCCCCTGAGATCGAGGTAGCATCCAAGCTGAGGGACTTTGCCAAGACCCTGCCTGGGAAGGAGCAGCTGGCTGTTGAGAAGTTTGCCGACGCAATCGAGAGGGTGCCTATGCAGCTGGCAGAGAACGCTGGCCTCGACCCAATAGAGAGCATCGTCTCACTGAGGTCAAGCCACAAGGAGGGCAAGAAGTGGGAGGGCGTCAACGTACTTGAAAACAAGCTCGGAGACATGTGGGCTGCGGGAGTATTGGAACCAGTCATCGTTAAGAAACAGGTGATTAAGTCTGCAGTTGAGGCAGCAAGCATGATATTGAAGATCGACGACATCATAGCAGCCTCAAAGCTATCCGAGGCTGGAGCGAAGAAGGAGAAGAAGGAAGAAGAGGAAGGCGAGTCCAGCCCCTCTTTCGACTGAAACTTTATGACTCTTCAGAAGAGGTTAACAAAATACGAGATAACCAAGATTATTGGGGGGAGGGCTCTACAACTCTCTCTAGGAGCTTTCCCACTTGTTGAGCCGCGGCCTAACGACACCGCATTCACGATAGCCCAACGTGAGCTAGCCCTCGGAGTCCTACCCATCATCGTTAGGAGAGTTCTCCCAGACGGCACTTACATCGACATCCCGCTAAAGGAGGCGCTACGGGAGGAAAAAATCACGGCATAGCTAGGAGCCGTATTTATCATACCCAATTTTTACTCCGGAAAGTCTCAAAATTTTTCTAGTGAGCTGCTTAAAAACAAGTCTAATGGCCAACTAACCTTCAGATGTTTAAACTAGGCTCTATGGACTTAGCGGCTGGTCCCCCCACCTTTAACCGCCAATTGTATCTTGAGGTCTCTTCAACCCTCCCAGTCATCGTTGACTCCTTTATAGGATATTTCGGCTCCTCAGAATTTCTAGAGCTCCTATCGGATCCTTGGTCTTTTAGACTCTTCTGCCGCTCCGTCAACCTTAACAACGACGATGCAGGAAGCATAGTTCTTCTGGTCTCAGCCCTGATGAACAATGTCAGGAGCGATTGGGAGATAAGCGTGGCTGGGGGGCTCTATGCGAAGAGGTTCACAGTCCCAGACACTGTCGAGAGAGAGGCCTCCTTTATGGGGCTCTCCGAAAAGCAGGTAGAGTGGCTGAAGTATTCGAGCAGGATGACGGCGAAGGTTGATGATGTCGCTGTGCAGGACGGGTTCCGTCTCTGGCTTCACGTGATAATATTCAACTCTAAGGCTGAGTGGGCAGTTATACAAGTTGCCTCCAAGGCCGGCCTGAACAGGCTATACCAGTGGCACTCTGGCCGTATCGCCTATTCCAAGTTCACTGTAGAACCACACACAGGGGTAACCTCAGCGATGAGGAGCTTCTACTCACTCGACTTCACTCTGAAGAAGAACATAGAGCTCCAGAAGGGGTGCCTAGAGATTCTCAGCTACCCCTTAGCGCGTCTGAAGTCAATAAAGCCCGGTCTAGGCGGCAACCAGACAAGGCTCAGCGACTTCTCGGCGGAAGGTGTGGCGGGGGAGGTGAACCCCCTCACAGCCCCAGTTAGGGTGAGCTGGAGCGCCCTCTCTAAGATCGCGGGCTCGCCGCCAGACAGCTTTGAGGACCTACTGGCAGTCAAGGGAGTTGGTGCCGAAACACTGAGATTCTTGGCCATCTGCAGCAATAGGCTCCTAGGCATAACACCGTTCCTCGACGATGTTGCGGTACTCTTCAGCGAGCTACACTTGAGAGGGCCTCCTGACAATACAGCCTACCAGATGATGTGGGACCTAATAGAGGCGGTGAGGTACTCGGCGCTCTCGGGTGAAAAGAGTAGGGCCATCGCCACTAGGCTTGCGTTGATGGTTGAGGGTGGAGAGGAGAATCAGGCGGGCTAGAGCATCCCTAGCAGCTCCTTAGCCTCGTCAGACATTCTATCCGGGGTCCAGGGCGGGTCAAAGACCAAATCGACATCAACCCGTGTAACGCTGGGGCACATTGTCTTAACAGCCTCCTTAACCTGCTCAACAAGGAAGAAGCCCACGGGACACCCCGGCGCTGTAAGCGTCATCTTGATATAGACTGAGTTGTCATCTCTGATCTTTAGGTCGTATATTAGGCCAAGGTCGACTATGTTTACGGGTATCTCTGGGTCGTAACACATCTTTAGAGCGCTCATTATCTTCTCTTCGCTTGGCTTCTCCAAATCCGGCACCACTTAGTTCTTTGGCCCGGTGACTTTTAAATCTCCCCCAACAACAATGCCCCGTAATAGATGGCTACCGCCACAAACACTCTATATATCGTGGCCCTCCTAATCGTAGCGGCAATCCTCACTCTAACTGTGCTGGCGTGGATATGGATTGTACATAAACGGGCAATCACGCTCCACGGGCTTGAGAAGCTCAGAGAACTGCATCATAAACCCAGATCCCAGCTCTCAGTGATAATCCCGGGCAGAAATGTTGAGGATTGGGTAGAGGGTTGTCTCTCTACCCTCCTTATGCAGAGGGGTGTAGGGGGTGAGGTCATCTTTGTAGATGACGGCTCGGAGGATGGTACTGGTGGGCTTGTTCTAGGTAGCTTTCTGCGTAAGGGGGTCAAGTATATGAGGGTTGGGGAGCCCCCGGCGGACTGGTGGGGGAAGAATTGGGCCTGCTGGAGGGGGTTTCAACACTCCTCAAACCACTGGCTTCTATTCATGGACGCGGATACGAGGCTTTTAAACGAGAACGTTTTAGCCGACGCCTTAGCTAAGTGCGAGTTGGAAGGCCTCGACGCTCTTTCGCTGATACCAAGACTGGACACAGGCTCCCTCCCATCTAAGATAATGCTCCCACTACTACAGAACATCCTCTGGTCCCTATTCCCACCAACCCGGAGCAATGACCCAAGAGACCCAACAGCGTTTCTCTTTGGAGCCTTCATCCTCATAAATAGGAGGGTCTACAGCGAGGTCGGTGGGCATAAGGCAGTTCGTAGCCGTGTACTAGAGGATAGGGCCCTGGCAAGTCTCCTCAAGAGGAGGGGTTATCGGATGCTTCTACTAAATGGTTCGGAGAGGATAGTGGCCGAGTATGCTGGAAGCCTCTCAGGTTACATAAGTGCCATCAAGCGGCTTGTAGGAGACTATGCCGCAACACATAGCCTCGGCCGGTTGAAATACTTCATCACAGGCGCATTCATACAGCTCTTGCTACCCCAGATAATCTTGGTCCTAGCTATTCTCTTCCCCTCCATTCCATTGCTATTCTTAGGAGCTATCTCGGTTGCCCTGAACATAGCTGCAAATCTCCTCGAGCTCCGGAGGCTTCGCGTGAGATATAGCTTAATTTATGCACCCCTGACGCTCCTTGCTAACTGGGTCCTCGTCCTCTCTCTCATAGATTCGTACCTCTCAGTATCGAGAAGGCGTATAGAATTGACCTGGCGTGGGAGAAGGGCCAAACTGGCTATTTCCTGAGATATATTATGCTCTCTCGGGCCGCTCCTATTCTATGGACCCTCCCACTCGTCGCTACCCTCCTGCCAATCACTCGTATCTTCTCTACGGTAAACCCTATCTCCCTGGCTAGACCTGCCAGTATGTAGTCTGACTCGACAATCCTATCTGGATATACGCCTCCAGCCACCACTATCGCGGCCCTACCTCCATTCTTCAAGACCCGCCACATCTCCTCTAAACAATCCATCATGTCCGAGAAGTATAGCTTGGCGGAGTCTGGGAGCTCTTCTAGACCCTCGATTACTCTAGGGGCCTCCCTCCCGACCAATCCTATATATGACCTTATAAGGTCCTGCTCTCTCTTCTTGAAGAAGAGCTCGAGCTCCACCTCGTACACTTTCGTGTATTCTATCTTGTTGAGGTAGGGGGGTGAGGTTATTATAGCTTCTACAGACTCGTCCTCTATAGAGTCCAGCCGCCTAGCATCTCCCTCCAGTATAGTTGCTGGGCCGCTACTGAATCTCACCCTCCTCACATCATCGATCATCGACTGTGCGATTCTTCGGAAGAAGGGCCTGAGGGGCGGGATGGGGCGCTTAATAAATCTCAAAACAGAGCCATCCCTAAAGATATAGGAGGCCTTCGAGGCTGCATTTATCAGAGCCATCTTGAGAAATATTCTCACGTCTTCCTGTTCAACCTCCTCGATGGCTTCTCTTAGGCTTAGAAGCTCCACGAGGTTCCTTCTAGGGTATGCCCGCTTAACTTTTGTACCCAGACCCTCTAGGCTCGGCTGGCTTGGCCTTGATGAGAGGAGGGTGTCAAGGGCCCTCCTGAGCTCTTCGTGGTTATATATTCTGGTCTTCGCAATGGAGACAAAGGCTGCAAGTGGAGATGCGTCCACTCCAACACCCTTCATCCCTAACTCCATACAGGTTAAGGGTGTAGTCCCCGAGCCTACGAACGGGTCCAAGACAACACAACCCTCAGCTAAACCAAGCTCCTCCAAAAGCATAACGACTAGGTCGCGAGAGAACCCCTCCTTAAAATAGAACCACCTGTGTATCGGGATCCTCTTATTGAGTGTAAACGTGGCTAGCCTCCAGAGGTCGTATCTCTCCTCGACTGGAAAGGCAGCCTCAAACACACCCAGAGAAATAGCTGTGAGTGAGTTCTATTAAACACTAATGGCTAGGGGGGTGGCGTGTCGTTTACTTGAAGGTGCTTCGCAAATGTTATGTTCATGGATATTTAAATAATGGCTAACCGATTATCCATATGTGAGTAAAGAAAGCAGGAAAAAGAGGTTTTTGCTAAGCTGGATGATTGGTGGTGCTCAGGGCTCAGGTGTTGACTCTTCTGCAAACCTATTCTCATACTCCATCGCCTCTGCAGGATACTATGTCTTCGGGAAAAGAGAATATTATTCGAACATTAAGGGTGAGCATTCATACTTCAACGTAGTCGCCTCAGACGCGCCTGTTAGAAGCACCGTAGATAATGTACACATACTAGCCAGCTTTGACGCAGAGACCGTGTTTAGGCATGCATGGGAGGTGGAGCCGGGCGGTGGAATCGTCTATGATGCTGCCTTAGAGAACGAGGCGCTTAGGAATATACCTACTATAGAGGGGAGGGTTAAGGAGGAGATTGCCGAGAGGCTAAAGAATGAGAATGTAGGGGAGACGCTACGCGATGTCCTTACCGTAGCTAAGCGGCGGGGGGTTAGACTTTATCCATTACCTTACATGGAGCTACTTAAGAAGACTGGAGAGCTGATTGGTGAGCAGCAGCTTTCAGTCTTGATGAGAATGGTCAATACCATGGCGGTAGCCGCTTCCTTCGCCATCCTCAAGGCTGATATAAACCGCCTTCACAGGGGGCTCTCCTACGCCTTCAGGGCCAAGAAAGCCGTCGTAAACATGAACTTCACGGCCTGCCAAGTGACATACGACTATGTAAAGAACAATTTTTCAGACGACTTCCCGTTAAACGTCCCAAACAGGCAGATCGGTGAAGACCTAATACTGGTTAACGGGACATCTATAGTCGGTATAGCAAAGATAGTCGGTGGCTGCAGGTTCCAGACATATTATCCGATAACACCGGCGGCGGATGAGAGTGTATACCTCGAGGATAAGCAGGTATTTAATCTAGACTCGGTATCTGATGGCGATGAGTATGAATATCCGCATTTGGCGGAGAACAAGACTCTTTCTGGGAAGGGACACATCCTAGTTGTCCAGTCTGAGGATGAGCTGGCAGCTATAGACATGGCGATAGGCGCGAGCCTGGCGGGTGTTAGGTCTGCAACCTCTACCTCTGGCCCAGGCTTCTCGCTGATGGTTGAAGGGCTGGGTTGGGCAGGTATGAACGAGGTGCCAGTTGTGATAACGATATATCAGAGAGGTGGGCCGAGCACAGGCCTCCCAACGAGACATGAGCAGGGAGACCTCCTCTTCACTGTCTTCGCGGGACACGGCGAGATACCGCGGATAGTCATGGCCTCAGGAGACATGACAGAGGCCTTCTATGATACCATCAAGGCTTTCAATTACGCTGAGAAATTCCAGGTGCCAGTTATACATCTACTCGACAAGGCACTCGCAAATTCTACCCAGACAATCCCCATACCGAAGTTGGATGATGTCCTCCTCGACAGGGGCCTATTCATAAACGAGCACCTTAATGGCAAGACCTATAAGCGGTTCCAGTTCACAGATAACGGAATCTCCCCGCGCGCCCCACTAGGCACTAGGGGAGGAATCTTCTGGAACACGGGAGACGAGCATGACGAGCTTGGCCACATCAGCGAAGACCCAATTATAAGGACACAGATGATGGATAAGCGTATGGGCAAACTCCAGCTCATAAATCAGTCGATTCCACTTAACGAGAAGATTGTTGTCTATGGTGATGATAAGGCCGAGGACTGGATTGTTAGCTGGGGCTCGACGAAGGGCCCGATACTCGACGCCCTCGAGATGCTGGAGGAGGAGGGAGTCGGACCCATAGGCTTCCTCCAATTAAAGATCTTGTGGCCATTTCCCTCCGAGCTCTGTCTAGAGATTCTAAAGTCCGCGAAGAGGATAATCGATGTTGAGCAGAACTATAGCGGACAGATGGGCGAGCTTATGGCTATGAAGACCGGCCTCCGTACAACAAACCAGATCGTGAAGTATAACGGCAGACCGTTTACATCGACTGAGGTTAGGGACGGAGTTAAAGAGGTGTTGCTGAGAAACACTAAAAGAATAGTGATGAATAGAGGTGGGTAGGGAAATGACAGTCACCCAGAAGCTTACATTGGCGCATTTCCGGACTCCCTTATTCAATGACTGGTGCCCAGGCTGCGGCGACTTTGGTATACTCTCCTCGATTCAGATGGCACTTGCTGAGCTTCAGATTGAGCCGCACAAGGTCGCTGTCTTCTCAGGGATCGGCTGCTCCAGCAAGACTCCACACTACATAAACACATACGGTATTCACACAGTTCACGGACGACCGCTCCCCTTCGCCCTCGCCGCTAAGCTAGCCAACCCTGACCTCACGGTCCTAGCAGTCGGGGGTGACGGTGACGGCCTTGGAATAGGTGCTGGACACTTCGTGAACACTGGTAGGAGGAACGTCGACATAACTTATGTTCTATATGATAACGGGGTCTATGGGCTGACGAAGGGGCAGGCCTCACCCACGCTTAGACGGGGGCTTAAGACCAAGGCTCTGCCGCGTCCAAACATAAACGACGCTGTCAACCCAATAGCGCTGGCGATAGTCTGCGGCTACACATTTGTCGCGAGGGGATATGCGTATGACACTAGACACCTTAAAGAGCTGATCAAGCTTGGGATAAAGCATAGGGGAACCTCTTTTATCCAAGTCTTACAGCCATGTCCAACCTACAACGACCTCTTTACAAAGGAGTGGTACGCGGGTGAGGATAGGGTAGACCCAGCAACTAATAAGCCCATGCCGAGGCTCTACAGGCTTGAGGATACCGGTTATGACGGAGAGGTAAAGTCTGAGAGTGAGGAGGAGGCTGTGAATAAGGCTGTAGAGGCCATCAAGAAGTCCTACGAGTGGGGAGACCGGATACCCATAGGAGTATTCTACAGGAACCCCTTCGTCCCAACATACGACCAGAGAATCGCCTCTATCGCGCCAACATATCTCGAGAGTCCTCCAGCCCAGCAGCCCATCAGGACCAAGTCCCTGAAGCCTGTAGCAGATGTTTCGGCTATCTTCGAGGAGCTAAGGATTCTCTACTAGGTTTCCTCGACACCGGCGCCCTGCCCGCTGCCTTCACCTTCTTTCACCCTCCCACTGCCAGCTAGCGGCCTAGCCCTTACAATGCCGTCCCTAATTAGAACAGCAACTGCTAATATGGCGAGCGAGAGGACAGACCAGCCGAGGAGCTCCAGGCCACCGCCCACTAACTGCTGGCTGGTCACTGTTACAGTCCGGTAACTCTCCCTAGTCATGACTATGACAACGTCTCGAAGCTCTTTCTGAGTAAGTGTGATGTAAGAGGCTACGGTGACTGTGGATATGACTGTGGTGACTCTTGGCTTCGAGATCCCGATTAATAGGCTGTAGGCGCCGCTCGACGCTCCGAAGGGGAAGACAACGATGTAGTATATGCCGCTGCTTGGGGCGGTATATGTTATCCTCTCGGTGAAGCCTGTCGCTCTGACTGAGAGCTCAATAACATCTCTAGATGGCGAGACCAAAGCCATGTCAAAGTCTTGGTTGGTTGGAGGTGTTAGGAGGATGTAGAGCGTGTCATCCCTCTCTAGCCTTACTGCAAAATAGTGTACATCTCCACGCTCGAGATAGAAAGTGTGCTCACCTACCGTCAGCTCCAGTGCTGTCGAGTAGTTGGTTCCTGGCACTCTCGCGGCCTGGCTAAAGGCAGTCGGGATGAGTGAGAGTAGGAGTGTGAGGGCTAGATAGGATATGATGCTGCTCCGCATGAGCGTAGTATATCTCAGGCTGTATTTATCCACTCTCTCAAGCAGCTCTTCTGCGCCGCGAGGCTAAGCGCGGGTTTATGGCAGGCTCTAGGCTCAGCGCCAAGAGTATGAAGGATATTGAAGTCAAAGCGATTAGGAGGCCCGGTGGCACCACCCACCACCAGTATCCCACAAAGACGGCCCCCGTCCTGAAGGCCTGCTCGAGTATACTCCCCCAAGTGGGTATCTGCGGGTCCCCGAGGCCTAGGAAGCTAAGCCCAGCTTCGGCAAGTATCGCCGATGGTATGCTCAATATCATCTGTCCGAGAATATAGGGGGCCACGTTGGGCGCTATGTGTCTAGCTATGATTCTGAGATATCCAGCTCCTATCGACTTTGCAGCGTCCACCAGGGCAGAGTTCCTCAGCTGGATAACCATTGAGCGAGTGAGGATTGTGAGGCCCGGCCAGCTGAAGAGCGTTAAGAGTAGTATTATGAGTATTAGTCCTGGCCTGAAGGTGTAGGCTAGGAGGATGAGGATTGGGAGGAGTGGGATGTTGGCTGTGACGTCTGCCGCCCTCTGGATTAGCTGGTCTACCCGTCCTCCAAGGTATCCGCCTAGGAGTCCGAGTGAGGCTCCGATGAAGGTAGTCACCCCGGCCGCGAGAAGGCCTATAGAGAGGGAGACGGGGAAGCCGAAGAGAAGCCCCTGGGCCAGGTCCCGGCCAAGCGTGTCTGTGCCCATAAAGCCGTATACACTCCCAGCCAGAACGATCGAGGCCTCTCCAACACCGTCGGCCGGGTCCTGACGATACAGTAGGAGCCTGAAGAGATACTCCCCTTTGAGGGGCTCGAGACGGCCTTCCATGCTGGGCCTAGAGAAGAGGTATTGCTCAAGCCTCTGGGAAACATCCTCCTCGCGTATCTCAGCGCCATAAACCTGCGAGAGCCTCTGGGCAGCCATTACCTGGACACTCCGGGAGGATGCGGGGAAGACCCTCAGAGGTTGGTCTCCAAACCTTAGGTAGGGTGGAGCCTCATCGGGCCTCGGGCCGCCCGGGCTTACAGTGGCGAGGCTAATCTCTATGCCGTCGGGCCTAATCATCAATACCTCTATTATAGGTGGAGCGGACTGGAACCTGACTCCCCCAATCTTCACCGTAATCCCGCTTGGAGGTTCCAGCGAGTCGTATCGAAGTCTCTTCTCATAGACTACTAGGCCATCACCTAGAAAGGATGGATTTTCGAAGACGAGTATCGTGTGGGGGAAGCTGAGGCCTGAGGAGCTCCAGGCCGGTGGGACGGCCTTCGGGTATTCAGCCCAGTGGGATGGATTGTTCCAGACCCTGGGGCCATAGTCTAGCGGATAGCTTGAAAGTGTGTAGAGGGAGACTGCTGCCATGAGGATGAGGAGGATGAGGGCAGCTCGGCCCTGCCAAGAGTCTAGAACAACCCTGTAGGGTGAGAGCATGAGAAGCCAATCACTCACAGGCCCTGGCGTATTTTATTTCTTAGCCTGATTTTCGCCGCTCGACCCCCAAATACCCCTAAGCCTCCTAGACTTCAACCACCTCCAAGAATACATCGCAAAGATCGAGAGCTGTATTAGAAAGACAGTTATGAGTGCTAGTGTCTCAGCAGTGTACCCCCTCACGACTAGTACCACCCGCCTAACATCCCTGACGTCGGCGGCAGAGAAAACCTTCCCAAACGGGGTCGCAGCTGAGAAGTTGTATATTCCAGCCGGAAGTCTGAGGCTCAAACTGCCACCAACACCGCGAAACGTGTCGTTAACATAGATACTGGAGTCCTGTATGAGGAAACCGGCCGCATGCCTCACCTCTACATCAACAAGCCTACCCTCCACATAGATAGTAACGGTCCTGCCTGCTTCTAGGGTAACAGGGCCTATGGAGTCGCTTATATCAACCGAGTAGACCGTGAAAGACGGTCTGATGGCGATTCTGGAGGGGTATTCCTCTTCGCTGATTGAGACCGTACTGGGGATGATTATTGACTCGGTCCCATTCCTAAGCGAGACGTATCCAGTGAAGCTGATGGAGTAATCCTCAACCCAGCTTCCAAAGTAGGTGTCATAGACAATGACTCGATAGTCGGGTACGCGGACCACCCGGTGCTCGAACCTTCCCGTGCTGAGGTCTGCAGTGACTACCTCCAAACCGCTGCGTAGAAGCTCCTCAAGAGTTATGGTTACGGTGGAGCTCATCGGAGGTGGTTCATCCATAATGGGCGAGACCATGACCTCGAAATTCTGCTCAAACCTTCCCCCTGAGCGCGCAGTATACACTAGACTCATAAGAAGTATACCATACCTAAGGGGGACCAAACCATTCTCACCCACCTCACCCAGAGCGGGGATGTGAACGTCGACAACCCGCACAAGCTGACCAGTTCCAGTCACGTTGAACATATACTCAGCCACAACGGGCTCAACCCTATAAACAAGGTGTAGTTGACCAGTGTAGCCGCTCAACTCGATGAAGTCTTGGCTGAGGAGTGTGACCTTCGCGTTCAGAGCGTTTGCTGGTATTTGTAGCTGTAATGTAGAGTTGGGCCTGACGAATATTCTCCTGCCCTCACCCTCCTCTCCTCTCAGCTCGAAGCCTGAGAGGGTGGACCCAACTATCCTCGCCTCTAACACCTCCTGCGTCCCGGACCCATTCGATACAGTTCCCACTGGCTGGAACTCAATCCATCCTAGGGCCGACTCCTCCACGCTGAGCACCTCTATCACCGCCTTCCCACCACCCACCACCGCTAGGGACATGAGCCCCACATCGCCAGGCCCAAATCTCCGGACCTCCAAGGAGTCTCCAGCACCTATACGGAAGACGTGTTCCTCATCCTTACTTGTGGTTAGTATAACTGAGATGTCCGAGCCTATCGCTTTCAGAACCAGCGACTCCCCTACAACAAACCTGTATCTCGCTCCGTCGAGAAAGGGTAGAAACTTTTCGCCACCGTACCCCACCAGTAGAAAGCCCTCTTCCTGGGCCTGGCCCATCGGCTGAATCACCATCACAATCAACACCGCTAAGGCTAGAGCAGGAGATGCCCTCGCATTCACTTCAATACACCAACCTTCAGTGTAGCGGCTAGGGTTAGGGAGGCCGCGATGATAAGTCCCAATGCCACCGAGTCATCATAAAATAGGGAGTAGAGAACTACCGAGGCCACCGCGAGGCTTGCCGCTGTGGCTGATAGTAAGAGGGCATCTCCCTGCTCCCGTCTAAACACAGCTCCATAAGACCGCCAGAGGTATATGACCAGTGCTATGGATGAGAAAGCGGTTAGAGCCGCGAAGATCTGGGGGGGTTGGGGCCTCTCCCACGCCTCCCTGCTGATGAACACGTTTATCAGGGAGAGGAACAGCTGTCCACCGTGTTCTGTAGACTCTATCGCTATTACCCAGACTAGATAGGAGCTTGTGAGGCTCGTGATGTAGCTTATAACAGTGGTTCTGAGATTGGGGCTTTTGATAAGGCCGATCATGGATATAAACGGTATGCTGATCAAGTATCCGCTGGCCAGGTCTATTATATATTGTGGAATCCTCTCCAGAACAAGTATTACGAGGCTCGTGATGGCTGGCAGATATATGAGTGGGATTATCAGGTGTTGATATTTGGCTGGGAGATAGGTCGAGAGGAGGGAGAGACATCCGAGGATTAGGAAGGGTGTAAGGGAGATGCGGGCTAGATAGTCCAGGTTTAGGAGTAGGGGCGTGAGGAGGATTCCAGCCATCAAAGACGTCTCGACTAGCCGTGCCCTCATTCACTCCCCCTCCTCAAAGCCTCCCTCGTGATGTCAACCGCAAACCCCTTCCTAATCTCGATGACTGAGCCCCTATCCTTAAACCTCGAGACCCACTTATCCTTGAAGAACCTGTCCAGCTCCAAGAGCCGGTCGGTCTGTTCCGAGGGGCTTGAGAAGTAGCTAGACATGTCGGGGACGCATATGACATATCTCGCACCAGCCTCCCTACAGGTCTCAATCATATCCTCAACCACCTCCACATTAGGCGAAGGCGGGTTAACGATAAAGAAGACAACGCTCGAGCCCTTGATAGCCCTAGAGAAGGCCTCTGCTATCTTTCCGTCATCCTTCCCCCTAGATGGAAAGACCCTCGCGATATACTGCTCCATCGCCACTCTTGAGAATAATCTGCGGTGCGAGACCTTCTCAGCCTGGTTTAGCTCGGGGTTTATCAGCCAGAACTGTACAGGGTTCCCCTCCTCTTCTGCTGTCTGACATAGCCGGCGGAGGAGCGTGGAGATGTCCGTGACGAGCGAGGCATCCTCCCCGGCGTTTATGGATGGTGAGCAGTCGACGACTATGTGGAGCGTCACCTCGCCCTTCTTGACATACTTCTTCGCCACTATCTCCGCCTCGTCGACCTGCTGGGCATATCTCATCCAGTGAATATCTCTGATCCTGTCGCCCAGCTCGTAGGACTTGACGCCTGAGAACTCGTCGTCATAGCCGACAAGCCCTCTAAAACCCAGCCCCATGGGCGGCCTAATCCACGATGCCCGGAGCCTGCCATAGACGGCTCCAACCAGCTGCTCCCCCAATGGGATGAATACCTCCTGCTCACCCTCCATTTCCCTGGAGACGTAGCAGAGCCTAAGCGGGTCGTGTATTCGTAGCGTGATCTTTCCGAATCGTACAAGTCCCATTGAGGGTGAGACCTCTAGAACATATGAAGAGCTGAGAGTCTGTCCATCTCCCACGGCGCCCTCAGGTCTTAGCGACCCCTCCATCAGATGTGTCCCATATGGCGGCCTCTCGATCGCCTGTATGTAGAGCCTGCCTTCGCCGTCAAGCTTCACTACCAGCGTCACCTTCAAGCGGGTCTTGTCACCAGTTCTTTGGGGCTCAACAGCCCGCTCGACTTTGAGGCCACTGAAGTCTAGCCTCCGAAGCTTCCTATTAGCTAGTAGGATGTAGGTAGTGAAGAATGTCTGTAGGAAGAAGGAGGCTAGGAAGATGAAGGGATGGTAAAGTAGTGTGGAGATGAATATTATCCAGCCTGAGAGGCTGATTAGGAGTAGGGCACCCTCCCTTGTAAGCATTTACTTGGGTGCCTCCACCTTCTCAAGCACTTTCCTGGCGAAGAGCATTGTCTCATGCTCCTCCCTGCCAATAGAGGAGACCTGCCTCCTCAGAATTATCCTATGGTTGAGTATTAGGGGTGTGACGTATTTCACGTCATCCGGTATCACGTAGTCTCTACCCATCATTGCCGCATATGCCTTTGAGCCATAGAGTAGGGCTGTCTCAGCCCGCGTGCTAGCCCCCATAACTACGTCGGGCAAGCTTCTCGACTCCCTCACAATGTCAACAATATATCCTAGAACGTCGTCGTCAATATACACGGTCTTCACAGCGTCAATAGCTTCCAAGACTTGCCTAGCATCCGCGACCGGGGAGATGTTGAGCTCCTCGCCGTGCCTATTCTTAAGCCTAAGAATCTCGATCTCCTCGTCTCGGCTGGGATAGTTGACGAGAACCCTGACCAGGAATCTGTCAAGCTCGGCCTCTGGGAGTGGGTATGTTCCCTCAAGCTCAATGGGGTTCTGAGTTGCAATGACCATGAATGGTCGGGGGAGTTGGTATGTCTTCCCCTCAACAGTCACCTGGAACTCCTGCATGGCCTCGAGGAGGGCGGACTGTGTCCTCGGCGCCCCCCGGTTAATCTCGTCGGCGAGGACTATGTTTGCGAATATAGGCCCAGGCCTGAATACAAACTCCCCACTACGACGGTCAAAGATCATCCCACCAACTATGTCACTTGGCAGGAGGTCGTTTGTGAACTGTATCCTCTTGAATGATAGTGAGAGGGTGTTTGCGAAGGCCTTGGCTAGGTACGTCTTTGCAAGACCCGGTACACCCTCAATCAGGACATGACCTTGGACGAGGAGAGAGATTAGAAGCGAGTCAATAGCCGTGTCCATCCCCACAATCGACTTATGTATCTCCGCCCTAACCCTCTCAGCCAAATCCCTTATCCAAGACAGCTTCTCCACACCTTATTCACCCCCTACCTATTGACTAGACGGCCTAGGATCCACCTGTATATGCGGGCTGGGAGAAGCCTGGTGAGCCGGCCTGCTAAGAGGACCCTCCAGAGCCCAGCCCTCCAACCCCTCAATACACCCAGATCAGCATATGCTATAAGGAGCGTCTCTACGGCGTCAACCGGCTTCTCGTCCGCAGCCTCGTTAAAGAAGGCATCTATCTCTTCGATGTAGTTCCTTGGAACACTACCACCAGTCATCCTCTCCCTTCTAAGTAGAAGGGCAGGGAGCACGATACTCGTGAGCATGATGATCAGGATTACTAGCGGGTCGATTATAGATGTTATGAGCGTGGCCATCAGTCTGATTAGTATCTGGCGGCGAATCCTATAAATGTTTAGCCTACTCCGAGTTATTCAAGCTCTTCTAAGCCTCTTAAGAAGAGGAATCTCCTCGATCTTCTTCTCCTCGAGTAGATGCCAGAGGATGCCCCTTGGCTTTTGGATGGTTGTCCCAGTAGCTATTAGGCTCTTCTCTGTGGCTATGTAGTCGACTGGGACGTCAAACTCCTCCAGAGGGATTATATCCACAATTTGTATAGTGTGGACTGTTGTTATAATTGGTGTCTCGTCGTGAACCTTGCCAAGCATCCTCAATATAGCGTACTCTATCTCCGAGTAACCCTCGCCCTTCCCCACCCTGGCCCCTGCTAGCGAGACCGCGACAGAGCCAGCCACAATAACGTCAACACTCCCGAGACTCTCAGGCTCAACCCTCTCACCATATATGAACCCTCCCCTAATCGTGGATGCAAGCCTGTATTCTGAGGCGTCGATTCTTGAGGGCTCGAGCAGGAGGAACCCACCGCGTATCCTTGGAGTCGGCATGACAAGTGTCTTTCCACTCCTCAGGCACAGCTCCCTCACGTGGCGCTGCGGAGAGTCTGGGTTCACCTTCACGGTCCGCGCAGATTTGAAATGGTGCAGCTGGAGTAGCCTCTGTGCCGCTGCCTCTGCTCCCTGGAAGTTCGGTATCCTGCCCTGGATGGGGAATGGAGGACGCGCGACACCCTCCCTTAAAAGCAGTGCCCAGACGCGCTCCCTTATCCTCTGCTTCTCCTCCCTCGCACTCAATCCCTCTCGACGGGTTTAAGGAGTTCGGAGATGTCCCTAATACTTACACGGTCTTCCACCCCCAGAACCCTCCTAGCATCCTCGAGCATGGCCAGGCAGAAGGGACATTCTGTGACAACCGTCTCCGCTCCTGTCCTCAGAAGCTCTTCCAGCCTCAGCAGGTTCTCGCGTCTAGTCCTCTTTATATCGAGCCAATAGTTTCCGCCGCCCGCCCCGCAGCACATCGTCTCCCTACCCCTCCTCCCAGGCTCCCTAAGCTCCGCCCCGCTCAGCAACTCCCTGGGCTCAGAGACGACACCGTGCATACGGGCAAATATGCATGAGTCGTGGATTGCGAGGCGAGCCTGCTGGGCTAGCTTGACCTTCCCCTCCTTATAGAGGCTGTGGAGGAGTTTGATGTGGCTTGTGACTTTGAACTTAGCTCCCAGGTCACTGTACTGCCTGGAGAATATGTCGAAGCAGTGGGGGCAGTGGGTTATGATCACCTTAACTCCCTTGGATTCTAGGAGGCTGATCACCTCTTCTGCAAGCTCCTGGAACCTCCCCTCTTCTCCGAGCCTCCTAGCTGGGTCTCCGTTACACACCTCCTCGCTTGACATCACGGCGAATCTGACATCCGCGGAGATAAGGAGCTTGACCACCTGTTTGACCACTTCCCTCGCCCTAGGGTCATAGGCGCCCACGCATCCAATCCAGTATACCATCTCGACAGACTCAACCTCCTCAACCCTCCTAGCACCAAGCTGTACAAGCTCCTCGAGAAGCCTTGCCCTCTCGGCCTGACCAAGCCCGTAGGGGTTCCTAGTCCTAGCGAGGTTCGAGAGGGTCTCGACGCCCTTCTTTGTGACATTCCCTCGGAGTGCGAGCGCCCTCCTCAGCTCTATTATCAGCTCCATGGGACTTATGAGGACTGGGCAGGCGTACTCGCAGGCCCCGCAGGTTGTACACGCGTAAACCTCCTCGAGTGTGAAGGTGTTGTTTTCGAATAAGTTATCAGCCACACCATTCCACCATGCCCCTCTCAGCTTCTGCACGATCATGCGGGGAGAGAGGGGGGTCCCAGCCATCAGCGCGGGGCAGACCTCATCACACCTCCCACAATCCGTGCACGCGTCGACCTGCAATATCTGGCGCGGCTTAAGGTCTGAGACACTCTCAATACCCACCGGCGGAAGGCCCGACTCGAGGTCAAGCTTGCTGAGTATGAATGGTGTCTCGATTAGACCAGGCGTCCTCGCATGCTGCTTATTCACTGCAACGTTTAGTGAAGCAGCTAGAATGTGGAGTAGGTTGGTATATGGCAGGGCTGCGACGCCGCTGAATGAGACGACCGCGTGCACCCACCAGAGACCCCTATACGCCAGTGCAGCGGCCTCGGCATCAAGGCTCAGGCTATTCATGAACACGGCTAAGAGGGCTCCGACCGGAGAGTAGAGGCCCCAAGCGGGGTTGCGCAGATATATCCTAATCCCCTCTAGGATAAACCCTGTAACTCCTATGAAGAAGAGAAGGGAGAGTAGAGCAGAATACTCCCTCCTATAGCTGAGGCGGCTTGGCCTCGTATACCCCCTCCTAACCAGAGCATATGCCAGGCCGGCTAGGAATAACACACCAAATGCGTCGAGTAGTATCTCGAAGACAAGGTAGAAGTCCCCTACAAGTAGCCGTGTCCTTAGTGGCTTCAATATGTCCTGGTCTATGAATACAAGTGTTGTCCCGATGAAGAGTACAAGGGTCCCATAGGAAATGAGGAGATGCATTAGCCCGGCTCTAACGTCTCGGAGAATCCTCCTCTGAGCCCAGGCAAACTCTATCATGGACTTGACGAAGCCGCTGGGGTTCATTTTGAAGACACGCCAGAGATAGCCCAGGTCATAGCCTCTTAATCTGATGTAGAGGCCGTAGAGAAAGACGAGGGCAAAGGGTGTGAGGACTACATAGATTAGAATCTCAGTCCCGGCAGGCATCAGTACGAAATTCTCCCTAGCCGGCAAACCATCCATAACTCTGCTCCCAAGAAGGCCTTAACACACCTTGGTTATTAATTAGTTATCTACCGAATCTAGGGTTTTAGGGGGAAGTAGAGTGTACCTCATCGTCCACTGCCCGAGGTGTGGGAGTTACAGGCTTATCAAGGGCCAGCGAACCTTTAAGTGCTTTAGCTGCGGCAACACAACTACTCTAAAGGCCGACTATGTAGTTGCCACTGCCAGCTCAGCTGATGAGGCGAGGCGAAAGATCGTAGAGCTAAAGACCTCAAAGGCAGCGAGGAGGGAGTGATTATCAGACCCATGAGTGGAGCTCTATGACAGTCTCAGGCTCCCCGGAATAGTTGATGAACCTCGCAGGGTTGAAGGCTCGAATGGATTCAGGAGTCTCTCTTCCCGATATGAGCTCGACAAGGTCTTGGCCTATTGCTGGACCCCTCATTAGGCCGTAGCCATCAAGCCCGTCTATGATGTAGAGACATGGATGACCTGGAACTTCTCCAACTATGGGCCGGCCGTCTGGCGAGGAGCTACAGACACCAGTCCAGCCGCCTGAGAGACGATAGTTCTCGGGCCGGCTGACTCTTTCGTAGAGCTTTTGTCCAAGTTCGTTTATAAACTCTCTCGAAGGGTGGGGTGGACAGTCTGAGGGGGATGTAAGCTTTATAGCGTAGCCGTTACCAACCAGCAAGTTTCTCCTTCCGAATCTCCTCATGTATACGTGGCTCTCCTCGATAAAGATGGGTACATCCTGCACCTCACTCTCCACATTAAATGACAACACCTGACAGGCATAGACGAGGACAGGCACATTCCAGACGCCGCTTCTGCCAAGAAGTCCCCTATTCCACGCACCCGCCGCAAAAACGGCGTAGTCGAAAGGAAGGTTTTCCCCACCTCTCAGGTAGAGAATCCTCCGCTCAGGGTCCAGACCCGTGATCTCGGTTATCTCATATATCTTGACGCCTAGCCCCTCCAGCCTCTCCTTCAGAGAGGGGAAGAGGCCCGACACATCGATTACCGCATCGTCAGGGGTATAGACGCCAACCTCATAATCCCTAATTCTAACCCAGTCAATCCAGTCCATCACCTCCCTGTTACTTAGAACCCTGTACCTGATGCCTGCTCTTTTTAGGAGCTCTGTCGAGTATCTAGACATCCAGTCAGGCTCTATTGAGAGGAACCCTGTCCTCACAACAGACTCGGGAGCCACCCGTCTATAGATCTCCTGGCTTCTCTTGGAAAGCTCTATGTCGATGGGTAGTACGAGCTGTGTTGTGTGGATTCCTGCGCATTTACCGCTGGCCCCGCTTCCCAAGTAACCCTGCTCGAGGAGTGTAGCCCTAAACCCCCTCTCTGCCGCGAAGTAGGCTGTAAATGCTCCTATCACTCCTCCACCGACTACAGCGAGCTCCACGCCTCTCATGACTGGTTCTATAGTATCGGGTGCGACGCTATAAACTTCTCAACTTATAAGGAAAATTATATTGTAGTTATTCAACCTAAAATTTAAGCGGAAATTTATTATTATTTACTCAAAATATAAGCCCAAATGTTATATTTTTGTTTTTGGCTGGGAAAACTATAATTCTATTGGTCCATCCGACAATATAGTGCCATGAAGTTTATGTTGTATTACGTCTTGGTTAAATATTGAGTTATTCTGACACTGTTCCGCCGCCATCTTTAAGAATTTCCCCTTCTTTTTTCAAGGTATTTCTTGAGGATTAGGAAGAATTTATCTGCGACCTCTAAGCTATTTCTACCGGTTATCGTTATCATCGGCTCTTTACCCCAATCTCCCCTGTGGAAAATTATGTCGGTCACTTTGCCGGCTGACTCGTAGGCTCTAGCAATCCCCCATTTAATCGTCATGCCCTCGACATACTTGATCTCCGGGGGCTCCTGGGCCCTATCGTATGAGCTGATAGAGAACCCGAGTTCCCGGGCCGCGGCAAGTATCTCCTCAGAGTATCTGATGTTCATGGCCGCCCTCCTCGAATGGTCGTACTGCATTATCGTCAAGACTGCGTCTGCTACATGTCTTGAGCCTCCCATCCAAGGGTGCGAGGCCACCTTTAGCCTGTTATAGACCCTTGAGATCCTGCCCGGTATCGCCACCACCTCCTCCCTACTAGTGGCGCCTAGCGGGGCCTCTGCTATGTTAATCCCAGACTCCGGGGCCAGCTCGCCCCCATGCTCGGCCGCCTCGATCCTTTGGACCGCCTCTCGGACATTAGCCAGCGCCTCGAGTAGGGCTGAGCGTTTGAAGACCTGGCTCATGGGGTTTACAGGCCCAGCCCCCTGGCCGATTAGGAATCCACCCATAATGGCCTCGTAGACGAAGCTCTGCGCCTTCTTAGCGGCCTCGGGGATTGTTGAACCTTTTGCAAGCTCGGTGGCTATGGCTGAGGCGAAGACACAGCCAGTCCCATGCGTGGCCCTAGTGGCAATTCTCGGAACCTCATATCTATAGTATGAGCCGTCATAGTATAGTATGTCTATAACTCTGTCGCCGTGAAGATGACCGCCCTTCACAATCACTGAAGGTATGCCGTACTCCTCCGCAAGCCTCTTCGCAACCCTTCTCTGGTCCTCCTCACCTGTAATCCTGATACCGCTTAGGACCGTTGCCTCGCTCGCGTTTGGTGTGATGACCGTTGAGATGGGGAAGAGGCTCTTCTTAAGCTCGTCGACAGCGGCTGGCTGTAAGAGCTTGGCGCCGCTCTTGGCAACCATGACCGGGTCGACGACCTTCGGAACGTCAAGACCCCTCAACTCCCTGCCCACAACCCTGATGATCTCGGTTGTGTGGAGCATCCCAGTCTTAACAGCGTCAACACCTATGTCGCTTACGCAAACCCTAATCTGCTCCGCGATGAATTCTGGGTCAAGGTCGACGATCCTTGTAACCTCGCGGGTGTTCTGGGCCGTGAGTGAGGTTATTGCTGACATTCCGTGCCCCCCTAGAGCCGCTATGGTCTTTAGATCTGCCTGAATCCCGGCTCCGCCTCCTGAATCGGAGCCGGCGACCGTAAGAACTCTAGGAACGCTGGAGACCATATCATCTAATAGCATTATGCCATTCTTATAATTATGTCAGCTACCTGCAGCAACTCCGCGACAAACTCCCTCTCCCTCGCAGATATGCCTGTACCCTTATCATCAGCCAGCCTAGCCCCCGAGTAGGCCGTGACCATCCAGGCCCTGCTGAGCTGGATGGCTATGAGAAGCCGGGCCGGCTCGCCGGCGTGGATGAAGATTGTTGAGTCGTTTATCGCGAGGATTTTTGTGGGCCTCTCGATGTACTCTTCTATCATTGGGTTTATGAGCTCCATGTTCCGCCTAGCCAGCCTCTTGACCTCCTCCGCGTCCTTCCCGATTAGTCTCGGCGGCCTTATCTCCCAGCTCGTGAGATATCGGATGCTGCGTGGTAGCTCTCCAACCTCCATCAGCTTCGCGCCTACACCCCACGCCACTCCCGGGGCCATGTCTATGACAGTTATCTCTCCTGAGTAGCCTGCATCTGAGAGCATCCACAGGAACCTATACAGGAGTCGAGTCTTCCCAGTTCCAGTCTCGCCGACTATTAGGGTACGACTGCCTGCCAGGACATGTGCTTTGATGGAGGTTGCCATGCGGCTAATCTATCTCGAATAGCTGTGGCATCACCCTGTGGAGGGCCAGGAGGACTAGGTAACCAGCGACGGAGCCGGGAATCGAGCTGGCAGCCCAGCCGGACCAGAATATCAGGAGGGCTACGAGGTATTCATTGCGGGCTAATAGTATGATTATTGAAGATGAAAGTGGGAAAAGGCCCGGGAGGAATGGGGCGAGGAGTAGTAGCGAGACTGTCCCACCTATTAGGACCGTCCCAATAGGCTCTGCGAAGGAGCATAAGAACCTGGCCCTCGGATTTTTAAACCGTCTGGTCAGCCTGTAGAATAGGCCGACGAGGATGACCCCCGGCAATCCTCCTGGATATGCGAAGAGTGTGCCAACCCCCAACACTATCCTCAGCGAGCCGACGATGAGGGGTACCGCAATACCCCAGAGCGGACCAATCAACACGCCAGCCAACACATTGCCGAAATGCTGCATAGGCGCCGCCCGGGTCCCAAGGAATGGAAACCAGATGTAGAGCGAGGATATGAAGGTAATAGCGGAGATCGCCATTATATATGAAGCCCTCCTAGTAGTCTTCAAGTATTTCTAGAAACCTCCGCGCCACTACTTAAGGCCCCAGCTAGTCTTCTTTAGGGGCCTCACCCTTATCAACGCCACCTCACCCTCACCCCAGGGGTCCCGCCGGGCCCATGAGAACTTCTTAAAGAAGAGCTCGGAAACCGACTTAAACTCGCCACCCTCCGTCAGGATCTCTGCCTCCCCCCTTACCAAGACAGCCCTATTCGGCTGGTACTGGTCCACAAGGACGGCAACTCTTCTGTCCCCCTTGATGTTCCTGACCTTCGATGTCTCGAGGTCGGAGACGATGTAGAAGTAGCCGTCACTGAATATGTAGCATACGGGGACCAGGTGCGGCGCTCCCTCATTATCTAGAGTAGCTAGGCGGCAGAGCTCGTTTCTCTTTAGAAAGCGAACTTCACTCTCACTGAACTTCAAGGCGCATCGTTACCACAGCTATCGAGAAATATAACCATTAACCAAATGGGAGAAGCACGTGTACACTTATATCAGCCCCGCACCACTAGCTTCATAGTTTGAGCCAAGAGGCCGCGTCAAAGTCGCCATACAGGATTAGGGAAGACTTCCCAATACTCTCGGCCAGGAGAGGCTCTAAGCCACTAGTCTATCTCGACAACGCCGCCACTTCTCAGAAGCCAAGACAGGTGCTGCAAGCCATGGAGAAGTACTATGCCGAGTTAAACGCAAACGTCCACCGGGGTGTTTACGACCTCTCGATAGAGGCCACTGAGCGCTACGAGAGCGTCAGAAGGCTGGTAGCGGGGTTCATTGATGCTCACAGCTGGCGTGAGGTTGTCTTCACGAGAAACACGACCGAGGCGATAAACCTCGTCGCATACTCCTACGCCCTAGGCAAAATAAAGAGGGGAGGGAAGATCGTCTTCACCGAGATGGAGCATCACAGCAACATAGTCCCGTGGCAACTTATCTCTGGGCTGAAGGACCTTAAGCTCGAGGCGATACCAATAACGGCCGACGGCTACCTAGACCTGAGCCAGATAGATAGGTTCCTGAAGGATGCTGACCTGCTGGCAATAGTCCACGCCTCGAATGTTCTGGGAACGATAAACCCGGTCAAAAAGCTCACGAAGACCGCGAAAGAGTATGGCGCCGCAGTGCTTGTGGATGCGGCCCAGAGCGTCCCACACATGCCTGTCAGCTTCAAAGAGATTGGATGCGACTTCCTAGCCTTCTCCGGGCACAAGATGCTCGGCCCCATGGGTGTCGGGTGTCTGATAGCCCGCGAGGAGTTACTGGAGTCGATGGACCCGTTCATGGGAGGGGGTGAGATGATTAGGGAGGTGACTCTAAGTAGCTCAAAGTGGAATGAAGTTCCATGGAAATTTGAGGCGGGGACGCCCAGCGTGGGGGACGTAGTGGGTCTAGGAGCGGCGGTAGAGTATCTGAAGAGGATAGGCCTCGACTGGGTTAGGAGACATGAGGAGGAGCTTACAGAGACAGCCCTCCAGGAACTCTCCGAGATTCCACACCTAAGAATTATCGGGCCCGAGTCTGTGAAGGACCGTTGCGGCCTCGTCTCATTCATACTCGCCGACATCCACCCCCACGACCTAGCAGACTATCTCGATAAGACCTTCAACATAGCAGTCAGGGCAGGACACCACTGCGCCATGCCCCTACACGCAAAGCTCGGCCTAACAGCCACCACCAGAGCCAGCTTCTACATATACAACACGAGAGAAGAGATCCACATGCTTGCCGAGGGCCTCAGACAGGCCCTAAAATACTTCAAGGCCTAGATATCCACAGTAAACATCGTAGTCGTGGAGTTCATGTTAATCTCTGTGAGTAGCCAGAGCCTCCTGAAGTAGGAGTTGAAGAAGTCATTCCTCGCATCCTCACTCACGCCCACGATCACATCATATACCCCGAATATCTCATATGCCTCAGTCACATATTCGATACTCTGCAGAAACCTATCCCAAAGCCTCGGCGCTGCCGGTCTCCTGATCTTGATGAAAGTGTAGGCGCACTTCTTCTTAGCCTGTTGAGGCTGCCTCTCAAAGTTTAGGCCCGCCGAATTTACTATCAACGTGTTTGTGTCGACGATGCCGTTTTGGTAGAGCGTGTCGAGGACCGAGTTTAGCTGCTCCACATTGTTAACATTTACTTTAGCAATTAGATCTGCCGTCCCGAAGATGAGGTAGGCCTCCTCCACGAACTGGCTCCTCCGGGTTGCCTGGAGACATTCTATAAGCTCACTCCTCTTTCCGACAGACCCGAGAATGAAAGCCTTCACATCTATTAGAGGCTGCCTAACATGTTTTTAAGCGTTTCAATCACAGATGTGGCATGAATCAACATCAAGTATCGGCTCCAGGGTTTTATGTGCCTGGCAGAGCACCCTCTCTTTTCTAAGCCTCTCAAGCCCCTTCTGGAAAAGCTCCCTAACCTCCATCTCATCCTTACCGTTTAGAATCGCCATGACGATGCCCTCCGCAACCTCTTTCATAGCAGTGTTCCCCCAAATCTCCCTCATCTTGCCCCGGGCCATTCTCAAATAATTGCTCACAGCCGGCTGTGTTATCCCAAGGGCCTTAGCAACCTGCCGCTGCTGAAAGCCATATTCTCTGACGAGAAGAGTCACTACCGCCGCCCTAAGGACGGGAAGCATCACCTTCGCCTCAATCTCAGATGGCAGCAGCATCTCCTCAGCCTCTTTTTAAGACTCCTGATAATCCCACGCTACTGGCTGTATATATGATTTATTTAGCTAAACTAGTTTGAGAGGCATGGCTTCTACCTTTATCACAGTGAATTTTGTCAGATAAGTCTTAAATAGGCCGGAAGACGGGGGCGGGTGAAGATAGATGGCTACACTTGTACAGGAGAGAGAGAAGACGGAGGTAAAGGAGAAGCTGGTTACAAGGACCCGGAGCATCTGCCCAGAGTGCTACCAATCCCTACCAGCAGATGTTCTAGAGATCGATGGGAAAATATACATCAAAAAGACCTGTCCCAAGCATGGAGAGTTTGACGAGCTATACTTCGGCGACGCTGAGATGTATTACAGGTTTGCAAGCTGGCTTAAGGATGGGAAGGGGACGGGAAACCCCGATGTAGAGTCGGCCCGCAGCGTCTGCCCCTACAACTGTGGGCTCTGCAGCTCACACCTCAGCCACACAGGCCTCGCAAACCTAGTCATAACCAATAGATGCGACCTGCACTGCTGGTATTGCTTCTTCTACGCGGAGAAGGCCGGCTACATCTACGAGCCAACGCTGGACCAGATCAGGGAGATGGCCCTTAACCTGAAGGCAGAGAGGCCAGTACCAGGCAACAGCATCCAGATAACCGGAGGAGAGCCCACTCTTAGGGACGACCTCCCCGAAATCATAAAAATCCTCAAAGAAGTAGGCGTAGACCACATCCAGCTCAACACCAATGGGATAAGACTTTCCAAGGACTTCGAATACTTCAAGCGGGTAAAAGAGGCTGGCGTCAGCAACCTCTACATGAGCTTCGACGGCGTCACACCTAGGACCAACCCAAAGAACCACTGGGAAGTGCCCGGAGTTCTTGAGAACGCTAGGAAGCTGGGTGTGGGAATAGTCCTAGTCCCCACGGTCATTAAGAGCGTAAACGACCACGAGCTCGGCGACATAATCCGATTCGGATTCAAGAACATAGATGTCGTGAGGGCCGTAAACTTCCAGCCCGTCTCCCTAACCGGAAGGATGCCCAAGAAGGAGAGAGAGAAGTATAGGATCACGATACCAGACTGCATAATCAGAATTGAGGAACAGACAAACGGCGAGATCACAAGGGATGCCTGGTTCCCCGTACCAGCCTGCACACCGCTCACAAACTTCATAGAGGCTCTGACGAGGACGCCAAAATATGAGCTGAGCATACACTTCGCCTGCGGCGCAGGAACCTACGTCTTCAAGAAAGACGACAAGATGCTTCCAATAACAGAGTTCGTAGACGTTGAGGGGCTCATAAAATATCTACAAGACAAGGCCGAGGAGGTCGAGATGGGTAGAAGCAGAGTCTGGGTCGGAATGAAAGTTCTAGCAAATATATCCAAGTTTATCAAGAAAGAAAAACAACCCCCAGGAATGAACCTCGCAAGAATGATCTTCGACATAATAGTAAGACACGACTACAAAAGCGTAGGCGACTGGCACCGCAGATCACTATTCCTAGGCATGATGCATTTCATGGACCCCTATAACCACGATGAGGAACGCCTCAGAAGATGTGACATCCACTACCTTACACCAGATATGAGGATAGTGCCGTTCTGCTCCTTCAATGTAGTCCCGGCATGGTACAGGGACCGGATTCAGGCGGTCTATGGAATCTCTATAGAGGAGTGGGAGAAAAGGACGGGCAGAAAGCTGTCTGATGACTTCTACAAGCGTAAGCTGCCAGCAAAACAGAGTGCGGTGCCTATGGCTTCAACTAAAACCGCCGGCTTCGGCGGGCTAAAGGCGCTACAAACCGTCCAAGGCGGACCCGGAAAAGAAGAGAACTGCGGTCCATCATGCGGCTGCAGCCATTAAACACAGTTATACTACATTTAACTAAATTTTCGTAGCCTTTTTGGCTTCCCAAAGAGATAAAGAGGGCACATTGTATGACTTGACATGCTTTGTTTCATGAAAGACTGTAACGTCATCACGAATGCCATGAGCGCAGTTATTTTGCTGCTTGCCTGGCTGACTGTCATCATGGGGTGCAGAGGTAGTCGCTCACAGATTTGGCGCCCGTTTTGTCGGCAGAACACTGCCTAGCATCACCACGATATTGCCAGAGATTGTGCTGGTTGCTAGCGCCGCCTCTATTGGCTTGTATGGAACGGTTTTGGGCTCGGCTATGGGTAGCAACATATTATTAATGAGCCTGGGATTAAGCATCATTGTCTCGATAGCCAGCACCGTCTTGTTTATCGATGGATATCAAACGCTTGACGGTGTTCTATTTGCTACGTTTTTCATAGCATATACCATCTTTGCTTTCCATGGTGTTTAGGGTTTTTCGTATCATGCAGCTTCGCTAATCCGAAGCCGAAAAACACGGAGACGTATCTTCTAAACGAGAAAGCTACAAGCCGCCCTCATCAATGCTTTTTTTATCCATACTCTTCATACTGCGCGGTGCCGGCATATTTTTAGCCGCTGAGCCATTTGTCAAATACCTCGAAGAACCTGCAGGCGTGGGAGTCGATACAGCCATAGCAAACATCCTCGGAAGCGAGATTCTCAATAACTCACTGCTGCTGGGAATAATGGTTTTAGCAGCAACAATGTCAAATGGTTTGGAGATGACAATCCCATCTGGAGTTTTACTCAGCCTCCAAGCCTATTGGGCATCTGTCCTCACACTGTTGGCAACACCGTTGTTCGTCGACAAACTCCTCACACGACGCGAGGGAGTACTTCTCATGGCTTTTTACGCTATCACCACAATCTTACAGTTCTATGTACCCTCTCTTATCATCGCATCACCAGGCGTAGGATAGTATGTAAGGTCAACCCTCAGGTTAATCTTACCAACATGCCCCTAAAATAAGTATTAATTATTATTCAGATATTGATTTGATAATTAAGCATAATTTCTTATTTCTACATATGACTCTCGGAATGCAAGAGTTCGAGCGCTTTATTTGAAATGGATTCTTATCGGCCAGTTCTCCTGCTCTTTAAAATGTTTTTCTGAATTGCAAAAATATGGTTTTTAGTTGCCCCCTGGTGCGCCCAGTGGCAGGTCTATCCAAGGCCAGTCGAAGACCGAGTCATCGTCGAACCAGGCATAGTATCCTGATGGAACCACCTGTCTGATGCATCGGGTGGGGTCGCAGCTTGTGGAGACTTCATTGCCATATGCGTCTGTCCAGAAGGTTGAGGAGCCTGTGTTGCCCCAGCCGAAGTCTGGATGCTCAACTGCTCTCTGGTTGCCGAGGAAAAAACTTCTCGGGTCCCCGAAAGGCAGGCCCTCAACCACGCTGCATATTGGATAAACTTTGGAGAGGTCGCCTACTTTCATGTATGTCATGGGGTTGTAGACGGCGATTCCCGGCGCTGCGAAGAACCTGGCTCCGTTGATGTTGCCAGCACCTACACGCACCGAGAAATACCAGACCTCGTAGAACAGCCCCCGGGAGACGCATTCTTCGTCGGGGATTATTCTGTCGCCCACGCGGGGTCCGCATTTCGGGTTGAGGTTACCTGTTGAAGCCATTAGGTTAACCTTAGTTACTCTCCCAGCCCCATCGACTATATTGATTTGGATGCTGTGGAGGCTTTGAACTAGCCGTCGCGCACCAGCAGTGCCCTGATGGACTACTATTCTCCACTCAGCGTTGTTGCCTAGTCCATCGCCCCTCTTTGGCTTGTAGAAGACCTTGAAGCCTGCGTGGGCTGCTATCTCCTCAACCATTCCAGCGACCTTCGCTGCGTATCCAAATGCGGGAAGGTCTGTGAAGCTTCCCTGCTGCGGATTATCACCGTGTTCATGAGCAAACGTGCATGTGCCTTTTGCAGGGTTATTCGGGTCTATAGGCACGGTTACAGGATGCCATGTCCTGTATTTTCTACCATCAGGGCCGATGACATAGTATCTATCATGGACCTCAGGCGGACATGTTCCAAGAATTGCCGGATTAACGGCTGGAAACGTATCAGAGTATCCTGTGTTAGAAGATGTTGTAGTTGTTGTTTGGATTGTCGATGTTGGAGCCGAGGTTGTGGTCCTAGTTCTAGTTCGAGTTCTTCTCCAAGCAGGGGTATGGGCTGCATCAGCAACGTCGGAAAAAACTCCGACTACTATAACCAAAATAACTATTACAACCAAGGCCAATCTAATTTTATCGGACATCATTTTGTTCAGATACTTCGACTAGAGAAATATTTAAAAATTGTGCATAGTCTTTCTCTTGAAAATAAGAAAAATAGAGGCGATATTGCCTCAAGCGCCGCATGAGGTTTCTTTGGTAAAAATGTTTATATGGTTGCCAAATCTCGACAAACAGTGTATTATGAAGATGGCCTTGGTCTTATTGGTTATAGGCTTGCTGGTTGTGGCTGCCCTGATTATTGGCTTGTTTTCCACCTACATTCCGAGGACAGGCTTGACGACGTTCAGTACAACCCATGAATTCACTATGATGACAGGTAGGACAGAGACTGGTGGAACTACTGAAGTAACTCCACCATCAGAGTTTGGTAAAAAATTTAACAGCTTCATGGCTTCAGTCCTTTCATCTGCTACTGGGAGTAAAATAACGCTCACCCAATACACGGAGACAATATTTGAAGACGTTTTAATCATAACAGCGGAATATACATCCTCATCACCAATAGAGGACCACTCTATGGTTTCGAACAGGATCAAGGAGGAGCTGAAAAACAGGGGGCTACGCGAAGAAGTTACATTTGTCTCCGTCACTGCTGATGAAGCTAATATAAGCGTCGGGGGACCGAGCACAGTTGAGGGTAGGCTATTGGGGATGCTCGAAATAACCATCCATAGAAACTCGAATAGAATTGAGGTCTCAGCCCAGCTCTCTGCCAAATAGAGAAGCTATAGGAGGTCTATGGAGGACTGTTAATCTCAACGATATAGTATCCAAGAGGCCTGAAATTTATTAGAGTGTAGTATGCTGTTTAGGGTTGTGGAGAAGTTCGACGGCTTAGAGTTTCTGAGACATGATGGTGTGGTTTGGGTGAATGTGAATAAGCCCAGTCAGAGAGAGATGGACATGCTGGGCCGTCATTTCCCCTTCAGCATGTTAAATCTTGAAGATTGCATCTCAAAAGTCCAGCTCCCGAAAATCGACGTATACCCTAACCACATATTCGCTATCCTACACTTTCCCCCAAACCGACAGCCATAGAAGCACGATAACATTGGCTCAGATAGGAGTCTTCCTCGGCAAAAACTATCTCGTCACAGTAAATCAGTCAGATGTAAAACCCCTATCAGCGCTTTTCCAAACGTGCAGAGACAATGCGGCCCGGCGACAGGACATTATGGGCAGAGGCCCGGCCTATATCCTTTACACAATATTGGACAGGTTGGTGGACGATTTGTTCCCTATGCTGGACAATCTTATGCAAGAGCTTGAGGCAATAGAGGACAGCCATCCTAATGCTCTGGGTCTTCCGACGACTCGGCTGGATATAACTTGAACAACTACACTCTTTACCGGGCCTTCATGCACTATATCACAAGTTGTTGACGAACGCGGATGAGAATCTGTATTATCTTTTTTTAAGTGCTGCTATAGCTCCTACTATTGATATGAAAATGAGGGCTATTCCCACCATTATGGTTGGGTTGACTACCGGTGAGGTAAGTAATGCAGCTCCTATAGCTATTGATACACCACCCCAAAGTGTGTGGTAGAAAAGATCTTTCGAAAACACGCTGTATACTATGGAGTATATGCCGAAAATAGATAGCACTACGCCTGCTATTGTCTGCAGGTTGATTGGAACTATCCCTGCTCCGCCTAGGACAAGGAGTATCCCTAGAGAGCATGTTATGGTGATTAGGGCTCCTGACCCGTAGCTGATCATGATAGCTTGGCTCCGCATTCGGGGCAGAATTTAGAGCCTGGAGGAACATCGTGGCCGTTTGGACACTTGTTGGCTGGTTGCTGTGGCGTGGGTGGCGGGCCGAGGGGCTTTCCACAGTTACTGCAGAACTTTGCACCCTGGGGGTTCTGGAAACCACAGCTGGGGCATAGGATCACGACAGTGGGAGGCTGCTGTACAGGCTGCTGGAAAAGCGGAGGTATGACTGCGATACCAGCTCCGACAGCGGCGCCCTGGCTTTGGGAAAGAGCTTCAGCAGTTTTAGCGACTGTCTGCATACGAAGAACCTCCGCTGCTGAAACACCCTGCCTCAGGTAGAAGATTCTATCCCTCCACTCGGGCGTGGTGTCAAGGCCTTCAAACTTCACATCAATCAACTCCAGACCAATCCTGACGAAAGCCTGACCGACAACATTTCTGGCAAGGAAGCTTGTCTCATCGAGTTTGCCGTAAACCTCGACGATGCTGTGCCGGCTCAACTCGTCGATTAGCGCCTCGTTAAAATATGCCCTGAGGAAATCTTGCATTTGCTCAGTACTATATGTTCCCTGCGAGCCTACCACTTCTTGGACGAAGAGGTTGGGCTCAGCAACTCTGAACCAGAAGCTGCCAAAGAATTTAAGGGGAGCCAACTCGCTTGTCTGGCCCTGTGTCCCAAACTTTCCTTGAAACTGTTTCAGAGAGACAAAGACAACCATTGCCTTAAAGGGTACGCGGTCAAAGCCCGCAATCCTTGAGAGAACTTTTGTGATAAGTGGAAGATTTGCGGTCGTTATCACATGTCTACCAGCCCTGAACACGTCGTAAGCTTTTCCATCTCGGAAAAATACAGCAGCCTGTGACTCCTCAACAATTAAGTTGCTCCCCCACTCAATTTCGTCTATAGGATACCGCCAGACTATGTCTCCCTCTCTAGCCCCGACCCATTGAATGACCTTAGGCATCAGCCAGACACCTCGCTCAGACCCTCCAGCAACTCGATTCTCTCATCAATCAACTGATCTAACTCCCTAACCGCTGAAATCAAGCCCGTAAGCGTGTTTTTCCACTCAGGAGTCCCAATGTTTTTCGAAAAAAGATCTGAAACTATTGCCTTAATCGACTCGGCCTTCTCAATCAGAGAAAGGTCATGACTAATTACGGCGTCGAGCTTGTCTTCCCGGATCTTGACAGCGTCAAACAACCCAGCATATCCAGCCACGGCCTTATCTATCCGCTGTGACACCTTGTCGAGGGATGTTCTAATATTTTCAAGAGCGAACCTAGACTCTTGATCATAGGCAAGTTTTCTAGCCTCCGACGGGCCCAGAGGTGAGTTTAGCATTGACCGGGCCTCTGCGAGAATGCCGCTAATTTTTCTTCTCACAAGAATGTCTGTCTCCCTTCTAATTTCCTTCTCCTTATACCCCCTATATCCAGGTATGTAGCTCATGATTTTCTCCATGAGTCCCATTTCTTTACGGACGCGTTCTATGCTCATCTTGCCCAACGTTGTGAATCCCCTAATATAATAGTTTCCTTCAAACCTCCGTCTATCTCAACCATTTCTTGGCTGCTGTCTCGACCTGTTTCCTCAGTAAGTCTCTCTCATCAACCATTTCTCTAGCCCTTGTCGGAGAGAGACCACGCCAAGCATAAACAACAGCGGCTGTAATAAAACCGATGAACACGGTGACCACTGGCAGCCACCCAAAACCCCAAAATAAAAAGGCTGAAACAACTCCTAGTACTACATGAAGAGCCGCAACACCCAAGTAAGCCGTCTTCTCAGCGATATCAGGTGGATAAGACGCGTAGATAATCCTGCTCGACGAGGCATCAATAAATGCCCGATATTTCTCTCCCCTAAACTCGTAGGACACATGCCATAACGGAATATAAACGAGCGCGATCTCTTTGATCTGGATTTGATCGTTTCGAGTATTCACTGTCACTACTTCTCTCATGATAAGTCTCGATAGCTCAGCTGCGGCTATCTGCTCGGCCATGCTTTTTGCATCCTCTCTCGTAATTGTGGCTCCGTGTAAAACTCCACCTTGCTGCTCGACATATTCATGGCTGAAGAATTTTCTCATCCTTGAAACGCCGACGACTTCACCTTCTGACGGGATATCTTTTGAAGCAGGTAGCACAAGCTCGAAGAATCTCTCAAAACTACCAGATTCTTCTCTTGTCATGACTCTGATATTCCTATAGCCTCCTGAGTCGGGGTTACTGAATTCCGCGTATTCCCCCACTCCTGTGAAGGTTGTCCTCGCATTAAGCGATACAACCCAGAATGGGTAAAAATGCAGTTTGACCTCGAGAAGATTTATGTTGAATGGAAGTGACTCCTCATAGCCCGTCTGTTTTTTCACCCAGAGAAGAAAGTTTTCAATGGCCCGACTACTGTCATAGTAGACTGGAATGATGAATCGTTTTTCATCCTCGAATGTTCTGAAGACGGTATTGCAGTAACTGCATTTTATCGCCACGTCCCCCTCTCTGACTTTGTACGGGGCCCCGCAGTTCGGGCACTGATATATGTGGATAGACATCTTCTTCACCCCAAGACCCGTATATCTATTTCTTCAACTGTTTTAGATATTCTCTGCACAGCTGTAGCCATCATTGAGCCCAAGAACCCTGCAAACCCCGCTATCGCCGGTGGAGCGACAGTCATCGCAAGCTGTAGCTCCTCAGGGATCTCCGTACCTATTAGAGGCTGGAGCAACGACGCAAGCAAGGCTGCAGCAAAAACCACAGCGGCGGCAGCTAATCCTCTAATAATTCTCGCGGAGGTAGTAATGGGAAGCTCCGCCTTCAAAACCCTCGTAGAGCCCTTAACCCCATCAATAATCATCCGATATGATTTTCCACCAGACTCGTATCGAGCCTCTAAGACTGGGTAGAGGATGAGACGTGCCCCAGCTACATCCGCAGTGGTGTAGCAGTCATAGAGCTTGGTCGTCATCGACTCAAGCCTTCTACGATGCTCATCAGCTACGCGTGTCTTGGCTGCTTCTAACACCTCTTCCTGTGAGAATTCTGAGCCAAGAACATCCCACCCCTTCGTTAAGGAAGGCTCAAGCTCCACAGCAGACCGCACCCTGTCAAGGACACTCGACTTCACCGTCCCAATCCCAAATGTCGACTCGAACCTTCGCCCATAAACAGCGATGGCAAGCTTCTCGTCGATGACACCTTTAACAGGGACGTAGACGTCGTACGTCTGGATTCTGGCATATTTCCCTGTCCCAACTCTTCGCGACCTAGTTTCAGTTCGATACCCATTATATCGCGTGGATGCGTTTACATAAACGACCCAGACCGGCACCATCAAAAACCTGACATCTCTAACGGTCGCTATTTTCCCAGCCTTTGACCTGACAATCTTCTCCAGCCATGCTCTGAGAAAGCCCCTATCCTCCGGCGGGACGACCAAAGGCTTCAAACCAGCACTCTCAACAGAGGAGCTCCACCCACAATAACCACAAACAACCACAACCGAGTAAGGAGAGACATCAATCGGAGCCCCACAAACACTACACCTAAACTCATCCACAGAATAAGACATAACCAGCCACACAGACCACCTCATTTATAGATTATAAACATATGCTACACCTCAGGCACGAGAATCCTAAAAAAGGATAAAACCTAACCCTCGACCACCTCTACACGAGCACATTTATGATTTCATAAAACATAATTCTCGAGTTAAATAGACGTGATTATGGTTGTTCGCTTCGCATCTACCTTAAAGTTTTTAAGCAAAACTAGGTTAGAAATAATGAGTGTATAGATTACATTGAGCCATTGGAAGATAGTGCTTGCCGCTGTAGCATTTAATTTACTATTCGAATACTCTATGAGAGGTATAAACGACTTAACAGTTCACCCTCTACTGCCGCTTTTCCTATCCATGGTATACTTTCCTTACTTTATATTGTTAGAAGACCTGATCAGAAAATATCACCTGAGAGACTATCACCTCGTCATCGTAGGCTTCTTTTTCGGAACAGTCTTCACAATATTTGTGCCTGCAACCCAGTTCGCTGAGCCGCAATTATTAGGCATAAATTGGCCTGTTTTTTTCTATGTCAATATTTTCTGGTGGGGGATGATTCAGGGTGTCCTAACCTTCTATATTGCAACACGCTTTTTCCCGCGAGACTGGAATCACAGGTTACTAACTAGAAAACAGAAAATAACCCTACTACTAATACTTGTCCTTGTGGGGCTAACTTATCGTATAAGCATTCAACTAAACTTGCCACAAGCCCCAAAAATTACCATTGAGACATACGCTACAATTGCAGCTGTAGCTAGCGTGGCAGCTCTAATATTCAAGAAAACAATTCCCAAGCAGATTACCAATACAGGTCAAAGAAAAGAAAACATAATAGACATAATAGGTGCATTGACAGTCGCCATATTCACGTTCTGTGCAGTCTTCCTAACACAAGACCCAACCCACATAAACATTCACAGTGTAAATGCAACAGCGGTACGCATAGTAACCTGGTGGACAATTATAGCGGCGCTAATCATGATTATCTATAGGGTATATAAACGCCGCCCGATACCCATCTAACACAAAAGATTAAACTCTCCAGAGCATAAATAACTCAACTCCTTCAAAAGGAGAAGGAAAGGTTGAAACCTGCTAAGAACCTCGTTGCTATTAGGGGTGCGGTCGTGCGATTGATACACTTGTTAAAGACTTCAGTGGATATTGGCTGGTTGCAGATGTTTGGTTCTCGGGTTTTTATCTTGTTTTTCTTATGCCACTGTGTTTTAGTGGTATGAAGTTTAGTTGGAGTTTTGTTGTGAGTTGTTGTATGGTGTAGTCGTCGGTTACGATTATGACTTTTTTATGGGTTTTTGTGAGGTCGAGTGCTGCTGCTAGTATTGTTAGGTCTGTTTGGGAGAGCTTGTCGAGTTGTTTTCCTGCGGATTCTTTTACTTTTTCTATGGCCTCTGTTGTTGGCCTAGCGATTTTTAATGCGCCGGATGTTAGCATTGCCTCAAGCCTTGCTACTTGGAGTTCGTCGTATTTGACCTCTTTAATGGCCGCTTCTGTTGTGTAGAGGTTTTTGACTCCACTGAATCCTAGGAGGAGCGCGTTTGTATCTAGTACGTAGGCTCTAGATTCCGAGTCTCTTCTTGATTCTTCTCTCACAGAGTGATACCTCCGAGGTCCTTACTAGGACGGTGCTGTGGCGTGACTTTGTGACTACGATCTCGCCCTTCTCAAATTCATGCCTTATTAAGCCGTCGATAACTGCGCAGAATGGCCCCCTAACCCCTTTCATGACTATACGCCTTAGTGCCGAGAAGACCATTGGTCGGAGGCTTGTTATGGGGGCGACTGGTGTGGCTATGATTAGTTCGAGCTCTTCGTCGACTAGTGGGCCGCCTAGGGATGTGTTGTATCCTGTTGAGCCGACCGGTGTTGAGAAGACCATGCCGTCGGCCACTATGCTCTGTAGCTTTAGCCTCTCGACCTCTAGGTCGAATTCTACGACCTTTCCTACCAGGGAGTTTGAGATGTAGGCCTCGTTGACTACGTCGGATATTAGCTCTCCGTCTATAGTTATATCGAGCCTCATGAGCCTGTCAAGCCTGAAGTTCCCGTTAAGCAGCGCGGATACGGCGCGCCTAGCCTCCTGGGGTGAGGCATCTGCGAGATATCCACCCCTTCCATATGAGATGGCGAGAACTGGTGTCTCAGGCTCCTCAAGTGCGTGGATGGAGGCCAGTATGGTGCCATCTCCGCCAAGGACTATTAGGTAGTCGCATCCAAGAGGCTCCTTTATCCCTTTTTCATCCATCATGTAGAGGTCATACTCGCATCCGTAGGTCCGGAGGAGTTCTCCAACTTCTAAAGCCCCCCTGTCAGCCCCCTGCTTATCTCTTCTATACACCACTATAACATACAATCCATCCACGCTACCATCCAACTAGGTGATAAAGACATCGCAGCCCGCCGCTGCAAGGGGGTTGAACTATTCTTTGGGCTGCTGGGTCTCGGTGAGCATATCCGTCTGCTTGAGGAGCTTGAGCGCGGCTGTTTGTGTAAGCGGTGCGTGGTGTAGTATGGTGTATCTCTCCGGTCTGAGGTTCTTACACTCTAGAAGCGCCCTTACGGCCGTCTCTGTTGAGATGTTAATCTCCCTTATGCTGGTTGGCGCGCCTGCCCTTGAGAGATAGTTTTTTAAATCTAGGCTTGAGAGCTCAAACCCCTTCACTGGGGGTGCGTCAGAGTCCTCATACCTGGCGGCCATGAGTATAGCTCCGAGCCCCACCTGCTCGCCGTGAAGCCCTAAGCCTTCACCGACCATATCGAGGTAGTGCGAGAAGAGGTGTTCAGCCCCTGAGCAAGGCCTCGAGGAGCCGACAAGCGCCATGGCTACACCACACTTCGCAGCGGCGGAAGCGAGAGGTAGGAAATCTCTCCCTCCACCGTCGATAAAACTTCTAACATCTTTTAAGGCCGAGGCCGTGAGGTTTAAGGTATTTTCGCAGAGGTACTCATCCTTTATGATGTGGCCTAGTAGCCAGTCTCTTAAGGCTGTGGACTTTGCGAGTATGTCCGCACAACCTGATGCGATTAGCCTCTTTGGTGAGCTTCTGATGAGTGGCTCGGCGATAACAACCTTTACAGGAGGCGTGGCCATTATGCTTGTCCTTCTCGAGCCGAGGAGGATCGAGGCGACAGGTGAGGCTATGCCATCGTGGGATATCGTTGTAGGTATTGAGATGAATGGCACACCTAGCGTGTGCGCCGCGTATTTGCAAGAGTCTATCACATTCCCACCACCCACAGCCACTGTTAGGGAGCAGCCCGAGGCAAGCTTCTCAACCTCCGCGACAGTGGCTAGGTCAGCCCTCTCAACCTCAATGACAAGTGTACGAAACCCCCTCGAGGCAAAGTATCCCTTGACAGTCTCGCCAGCTATGAGTCGCGTCCTTGGCCCGGTAACTATCACAGCGTGACCACCTTTAGATGTTATATCGTCGAGGGAGGTAAGGAGCGTCTCCAGCGAGTCGCCGAAGAATAGCTGCCGGGTCGCTACCCGGTGTCTCTTACCGCAGCTGCAGCTGAATTCCTCTCCGAGCCTTATGTTCGGTATGTCTATCCGAGATACTGGCATGAGGCTAAAGCCTCTACCTCAGGCGGCTTAAAAATTGTTACTCCGGAGCTAGGGAGCCGCTACGTCCATGGAAATTCTAAAATTAATGCTTTATACACCCTCCACGGTCTTGATTCGTGTCTAAGGGCTCCGGTGGTCTCAGGAAGTTCTATCCGGCTGACTCCCTAGTATCGCCTAGGTTTACAGGCCCCTACACCTTCGCGAGGCTCCCACACTCTAGGGATTTAGAAGGTGTCGATACCCTCTTCATCGGCATACCCTTCGACGGCGGCGTTGTCTTCAGGCCGGGCACTAGGTTTGGGCCCGCTGCGGTGAGGCAGGCCTCCCTACTCCTACGCCTCTACAACCCATATCTCAAAGTCAAGCCCTTCGACATCCTAAACGTCGCCGATTTCGGAGACATAAGCGTGGTGCCCAGCAGCATAGAATCTACATACCAGAAAATCTCTGAAACAGTAGGCACAGTAATAGATAGTGGGGTAACACCGCTTGTCTGTGGCGGCGACCACTCAATATCGCTTCCCGTGTTGAAAGAAGTCTCGAGGAGGCATGGGAGACTGGCCCTAATTCATATAGACGCCCATCTGGACATGGTTGACCAGCATTTCTCCCAGAAATACACCCATGGAACAGTGTTTAGGAGGGCTTATGAAGAAGGCCTCATAGACCCTTCCAGATCAGTTCATGTGGGGATTAGGGGCAGCCTCTTCTCAGAGGACGAGATAAGTGAGACAGAGTCTCTTGGATTCGACGTAATAACTATGGACTCCATCGAGAAGAGAGGTATAGAGACTGTCTGCGGTGAGATCAGGAGGAAAGTAGGCGAAGGAGCCACATATCTATCTTTCGACATAGATGCATGCGACCCAGCCTACGCTCCCGGAACTGGGACGCCCGAGGTCGGCGGCCTCACCTCCCGAGAAGCACTCAAGCTCCTCCGCGGACTCGCTAGTCTAGAGTTTGTGGGCTTTGACTTGGTTGAGGTCTCCCCACCCTATGACTACGGAGAGATAACAGCTGTTCTAGCCGCCAACCTAATCTACGAGTTCATCTCCCTACTAGCTTTATCAAAAAAATAAAAAAGGATGTTGATGGTGGGGCTAATAGCTCAGCTTCAGAATACTCTTCCACTCCTTCGTTAGCTCGGTCGTCGCGGTTACCTCGTCAACGTTCCCTGCCACATACTCTGTAATCCACTTGGCTATCGAGTCCTCAAGCATAGGATTCTCTGGCACGTAGTTCCTGAACCCTGCCCTAAGCAGTGAGTCCAAGAAGACTTCCTTGAATATCCCAGGATACTTTGGGGCTAGAGCCTCTATTACACTCTTCCTCCCGGGGAAGGAGGACGCAACATTCCACTGCTTCACTGCAGAGTCTGGCAGGACCAAGAACTGCGTGAACAACCAAGCCTCGCGAGGATTCTTTGAGTATCTGCTAACTCCTATCTGCCAGGTTCCGTCTATCGGGACCCCAGGCGCCGGGGAGACCCAGATTTTACCAGCCGTCTCAGGATAGTTCTGTGCACCCTTCTCTATGAAGTCTATGAAGGTTGAGGCCCATGAGCCAGCCCACATCGCAGCCCTGCCCCTACCCAGCAGCTCCATGCACTCAGACCACTCAGTCTGGGTAGCGTTCGGCACATAGTTGCAGAGCTCCTTAAACAGCCTCGTCACCTTGATACCCGCATCAGTTATCTCTGGGTCAAAAGCTATCTTCCCATCCTGCGTGAAGAGGTCCCCCCAAGGCTCTACAGGCTGGCCGAGCCTAGCCATCCCTTCAGGCGACCTTCTCCACTGGGCGAATAGCCAGCAATACTCCCAGTGGATGGTGTGTGTCCTCATAGCCATTATTGTGTTCCCAGCGTCAACAGGTGAGTCGGGGTTATACTTCTTGGTGAAGAATCGGCCAATTGCGAATACATCTTCAAGAGTCTTGGGGACGACGAGGCTTGTTGGTATCTTCTTAGGGTCTAGCCCCAAGTCTGGGGCCATGGATTGGAGGTCTGAGAGGTTCCTGTCTATCCACCTGCTGTACATATTTTTTATCGCGGAGTCCTCCCAAAGATCTCTTCTATAGAACATAGCCATAACATTGGCTGTAATGACATATCCAATCCTCTTACCCTCCCAGTGCATATAGCGCCGGTCGATTGTCTCGAGGAAGTCTCCATACTCCTTGAATATCTCCGCATCAGGGTATTCGCTCCTCAACTCGTCGATTGGATAGCAATGTGGGCCGAAGGCTCCTGTATAGATACAGTCCCACATATAAACGTCATACTCGCCCGCCTTTGTAGCGAAGTCATGAAGCTGCCTATCTCTACCTGTCTCCCAGTCGAAGAGAAGGAGTTCAACCTCAATGTTCGGATACTTGATCTTAAAATCCTCCTCTGCAACCGCCTTCATGCCCGGCGCCGAGTGCGCTATAGCTACAACTCTAATCTTCTTTTGAGTAGGCTGAAGGGCGCTCCAGGCATATAGGCCAGCACCCGCGGCCACGGCGGCTATGGCTACACCAATACCGACCTTTGCAGCTGTGGAGAGAGCTTCTCTCCTGTTGATAATCTCTTTTAGGTCGGTCAAGTTTTCTCAAAGTTAAAGTAGTACTGTTCTCATATAAGCTTTTTCTATAGTGATTTATATATGGAAGTTGTTGACATTATATATTGCCAATATGTAAATAGGCTGTGAGTTTGGTGCCTGTGAATCGTGGCCTTCAGTTCATAATCCCAGCAGTCATCTACCTCACGATACTCGTCATCTATCCTACAGTGTATCTATACTACATGATATTCAACTCTCTGAACCCTCTTTTCGACGTTACCCCCAGATTCACAGGTTTACAAAACATCTACACACTAGCGCAAGACCCAGACGCGGCATACTCCATAATGGCCATGCTCTTGTTAACTGGTATAACCGTCCCTCTCCAACTCGCCCTCGGCTCGCTTTTAGCGATATTATTCACCTCACCACACCTTCGTGGTAGGCTACTATTACGCTCCATAATGCTAATCCCATTAAGCATACCGGCTGTGATTGTGGGTCTGAACTGGAAGATGATCTTCTTCACATACGGGCCTCTGAATACATTCCTAAGTACAGTCGGGCTTGAGCCGCAGCCCTGGCTGAGCGCACCATTCGGAAATACCTTCAATACGTTCTTCGTACTGGCAGTGCTGGATATTTGGCAGTGGACACCCTTCGTGACACTCGCGGTTGCCGCGGGGATAGAGAGTATACCCCCATACATACAGGAGGCTGCAGCTCTGGATGGCGCTAGCCGTCTCCAAGTCATCAGACACATAGTTTTCCCCCTCAGCAAGACTGTGATAATCATCGTCCTCTTGTTCAGACTCATCGACTCTTTGAAAATCTTCGACATAATCTACATGCTGACTTTCGGAGGGCCCGGAAACCTGACTACAACACTACCCTTCTACATCTACAAGGTTGGTTTCACTCTAACAGCTGCCAAGGCAGATATCGGATACGCCTCACTCCTCGCAGTCATCCTTCTACTTATCTCGACTTTCCTCGTGTTGCTTGTATTGACTAGGGTTCTTAATGTTAGGAAGGTGGTTTGGGAGTGAGGTGTCTGGGCCTTGGATAAGAGGGTAATAGGAATTGTTGTGACGTTGGTGTCTTGGGCGATAGGGGTCATCTACCTTCTGCCATTCCTATGGATGATTGGAACATCCTTCAAACCCATAGGCGAGTGGGGACTACCATCACTTATCCCAGAAAGCCCAACATTGAGAAACTATCTAGAGGTCCTCATTACGGGAGGCATCTATGGGGTCAGGGGACACTTCCCGCCAATAGTGAGGTATCTATTTAACAGCATAGTGGTCTCTTTGAGTGTTGCGATTCTGACAAGCCTGCTGGGCTCCCTGACCGCGTACGGAATCCTGAGATACAGGGCAGGCGGCACTTTCTTCGCAAATTGGATACTAAGCCTCAGAATGATACCTCCCGTCGTGATACTCTATCCACTGGTAGTCTTGACAAAGGTCCTTGGACTCTACAATAGTCTCGGCGGTCTAGTATTCGTCTATCCTGTGATAACACTCCCCATCGTTACATGGTTCATGATAGGCGCGTTCAAGAGCGTGCCAAGGGAGACTGAGGAGGCGGCGATGCTAGATGGCTGCACACCCTTCCAGGTATTTATCATGATAGCTCTACCACAGGCCTCTATAGGGCTGGCCACCTCAGCGATATTCGCATTTCTCTTCAGCTGGTCCGAGTTCCTCATTCCCCTCCTGCTGGCTCCCAGTGAGAGCGCCATGCCCCTCACAGCATTCGCAGGATACTTCTCAAACCAGTACGGAATACTATGGGGCCCACTCTCCGCCGCCGCAGTCATAATATCTCTCCCGGTAATAGTGGTGGCGATAGGGATTCAGAAGTATTTAGTGAGGGGGCTCACGCTCGGGTTCATACGCTAGGCCGTTAAGCTTAAAACTCTCGAATCCAACGAATTATGCATGAGTGGTCCTAATATCCCCAGTGATGGACTAACTGACCAAGATATTCGGAACATCCTCGTAAACTCAAAGAGGATAGCGGTCGTCGGCATGTCGAGGGACCCTCAGAAACCAGCTAACTATGTCCCCAGATACCTCCTCTCGAAGGGATACATTATTGTGCCAGTGAACCCCACAGCCACAGAGATCCTTGGATTGAAATCCTATAGAAGCTTGTTAGAGCTCGATACTGTTGTTGACGTGATTGATGTCTTTAGGCCCTCGGAGGAGGTCTTGGGAGTGGCGGAACAGGCTGTCAAGATTAGACCGAAGGTATTCTGGATGCAGGAGGGAATCTACAATGAGGCCGCTGCGAAGCTACTCTCAGCTAATGGGATTAAGGCTGTCTGGAACAGGTGTATGATGCGGGAGCATATGAGGCTCCTCGGCTCGTCGAGTTAGGCCCACTCGCCGTTTATTGTTTCTCGACCACCACCGTCTGGGCTTGCTCTCTGAGATAGTTTAGCAGATAGTGTGGTCCTCCGACGCCTCTACCTGTTGCACCGCTTGCCTTCCAGCCGACAAACGTCTGCGCCCCAGGCCATGCACCTGTCGTGGCGCCGCCTCGTCTATTTGCATAGCAGACACCAAACTCTATCGTGTCGAAGAAGTATCTAACCTCGTCCGGGTCCTCGGAGAATATGCCCGCCGTCAGGCCAAACTCGGTATTATTCGCCATCTTCAGAGCTTCTTGAAGCGTCTTGAAGGGGGCGACAAGAAGTATGGGGAGGAATAACTCGTCTCTCCACAGATGGTTTTCCAGAGGTAAGTCGGCTATTATGGTGGGCTGGACATAGTAGCCACGGTCGTATATGCCTCCTGAAAGAACCTCACCGCCAAACAGTATCCTTCCACCACTCCTCCTCGCCTCTTCGACGTATTTTCTGAAGTTCTCGACCGCTCGTTTATTGACTACTGGGCCCATAAACGTGTCCCTTTCCCGCGGGTCACCTACCTTCAGCCTACTCGTCTCCGCAACAAGCCTCTCCAAGAATCTGTCCATGATAGACTCCTCGACGTAGAGGCGCGAGGTTGCAGAGCACTTCTGACCATCATATCCGAAGGCGGCCCTAATCACGCCTGTCACAGCCTTCTCAAGATCAGCCTTCGCCGTCACGATTGTGGGGTTCTTGCTCCCCATCTCTAGGACTATAGGCTTTGGGTGGGGCTGGCTGGATAGGAACCGTCTATAAAGTCTCATTCCCACGTCCCTCGAGCCGGTGAAGGCTATGCCCGCGACCTTGGTGTTCCCTGTGACCTCCTCCTCGAAGATGTCTCCGGGGCCAGTGACGTAGTTGATGGCCCCGGCTGGGACTCCTGCCTCCCTGAAGACCGAGTATAGATGGAGGCCTGAGAGTGGCGCCTCGCTGGTGGGCTTGAAGACCACTGTGTTTCCAGTTAAGAGTGCGCCGAGTATCATGCCGTTCGCCAGCATGAACGGGAAGTTGAAGGGAGAGATAACTACCCAGGCGCCGTAGGGCTTAGCAACCATTTTGCACTGCTCTCCAGGCGCCCCCGGCCCCATCTCTCTCTCATAACCGCGGCTCTCTTCCATGATGTTGGCGTAGTAGCGCAGCGCGTCGATAGCCTCCCAGCACTCCGCCAAAGCCTCAAACCTATTCTTGCCAACCTCGAGGCATATGGTGGCGGCTATCTCAAACTTCCGCCTATCGATAATCTCGGCGGCCCTACGCATGATCTCAACCCTCTCACGCCAACTAGTTCTCGACCACTCCGCAAAGGCGCTATCAGCCGTCTCGATAGCCCTCGTAACATGTTTCCTCTCAGCCCTCTGGAACCTGCCGATTAGTATTGAGGTATCGATAGGTGACCTGTCCTCAAACTCTCCTGCCCCCGACCATACCTCCTCATCCCCGATATACATCGGGTAGCTTTTTCCAAGCTTCTCCTCCACATTCTTCAAAGCCTCCTCGAAGGCTGGGTGGATGCTGGGGTCGCTCATCAACGTTACATAGGTTATCTTGGCTCCACTAGACATCGCGGATATGTGTGGTCTGGTCTCGTAAAAGTGTTACGGAGCACCTCAGAACCTCTGAAACAAGTAACCTTATTAATGTCGGCTATGTGGAAAGCTTGATGGCTCCCATTAGGTTAGGAGTTATAGGTGCTGGGAGCGCCGTCTGGTCCATCAGACTCGTAGGAGACCTCTGCGTCACAAAGGATCTCTGGGGCTCCACTGTGGTTTTGATGGATATTGACAAACGGAGGCTAGGCATAATCTATGAGCTTGCAAAGAGATACGCTAAGGAGACAGGAGCTGAGTTCAAGTTCGTTGCTACAGATAATAGGGAGGAGGCACTAAGAGATGCTGATTTTGTAATCAACGCAGCCCTCGCAGGAGGCCACCACAACTACGAGCTTCAGAGAGAGGTAGCGGAGAAGCATGGATACTATAGGGGCATCGACGCGGTGGATCATAACATGGTCTCAGACTACCACGTCTTTGGAGGATACAATCAGTTCAAACTATTCACCGATATACTCCTAGACATGGAGAGGCTATGCCCAGACGCCTGGCTCATAAATATAGCCAACCCGCTCCTCGAGCTCTGCACCCTTGGCACCCGCGTATCCAAGATAAAGATCATAGGCCTGTGCCATGGTCACTTATTGTATAGGGATCTCGCCTCTACACTAGGGCTTGACTATAGGCGGGTCACATTTGAGGCTCCAGGCCTTAACCACTGTATATGGTTGACCGACTTCAGGTATGATGGTGAAAATGCCTACCCGCTTATTGATGAGTGGGTTGAAAAGTATGCGGAGGAGTACTGGAAGGGCTGGGAGCCTGAGTTTTGGGACACACAGATGTCGCCAGCAGCCGTAGACATGTATCAGAGATACGGCCTCTTCCCAATAGGTGATACCACGAGAAGCGGAGGCTGGAAATACCACTACAACCTAGAGACCAAGAAGAGGTGGTATGGACGTCTAGGAGGGTTTGACTCCGAGATAGGATGGCAGACCTATCTCTCATATCTCCAAAAACGTATAGAGCGGCTTGAGGAGATAGCGTCAGACCCGCAGAAATCCATCACGGAGGAGGTCCCGCCCGTCCTTAGCGACGAGTCGGTCGTCCCGGTGATAAACTCGATAAACAGCGACAAGGAGGCCATCTACCAGGTAAATGTGCCTAACAACGGGGTTATACCGGGTATTCCCCACAATGTTGTAGTCGAGGTTCCCGCTGTCGTTTCAGCGAAGGGTGCCAGGCCTGTGCAGGTGACACCTCTTTCCAAGAGGGTGATGGAGATGGTGATTAAGCTGAGGATATTTAGGATGGAGCTCGGTCTTGAGGCTTTCCTGACAGGGGATAAGGATGTCTTAATCGAGGAGCTTTTAAGCGACCCGAGGACTAAGAGCCCCGAGCAGGCGGAGGCTGTGTTGAAGGCCATTATGAGCCTCGAATTCAACCGCGGGATGGCTGAGCATTATGGGAAAAAGGGAAGGGAACTGGCACTCTAGCCCTCTTACCACTCCATTGATCTTCTCGAAAGAATCTCTGCCCCTATGTGGACATTATCGATGTGTTTTGACAACTCTTGCGGTGTCTTGAATCTGGCGCCGCAGTAGGGGCATGAGACAGCGCCCCTCTCAACCTCTGGCAGAATAGATGTCCTGGTCGTTACTCCGCCGACGAGAGCCATAAGGGTCAGAACACCTAAAACCTTCCTCCCCCTCACGACCACAAGTCTCCTAACCTGCCTAGATGCCATCATCGCTATTGCCTCGCTCAACCTCGCATTTGGGCCAATAGTTATGAGCGGCGAGGACATGATCTCACCTACTTTTGTGTTGTTTGGGTCGCGGCCCTCAGCTACGACCCTGTATAGTATGTCCCTCTCTGTAACTATACCGATGGGTTGTCCCCCCTTGGCAACTAGAACGCTTGTATGGCCGTGCGACTTCATATTGACCGCAACCTCCCTAACAGTAGCATCCGCCTCAACCATGAGGAAGTCCGTTGCCATATATTTCTCAACTGGCTCGTTTAAGTCCTCCCAGCTACGCATACAATACAATATTCGATATCCATTAATATCTACATTACCTTTTTGGGCTCAGTGAAGAAGAGGGTAGTTCAAAGCTGGAGCGGGGGCAAGGACTCCGCAATGGCGCATTATATAGCATCAAGCAAAATGCATCTATATGTAGAGTGCCTACTCACAACATACAACGAGTCAAACAATAGAGTCAGCATGCACGGTGTTAGGCTTGAGCTCATTGAGAGGCAGGCCGAGATGCTTGGGGCGAGACTTATGAAAATCCCCCTACCGCCCAACTGTAGCAATGAAAAATACGAGGAGAGGATGATGCGGGCTCTCATGAGCTTAAAGGAGGAAGGTGTAGGAGAGGTAGTCTTCGGAGACATCTTCCTCGAGGATGTGAGGCGATACAGGGAGGAAAACCTCGCCCGTGCAGGTTTCAAAGGGGTCTTCCCACTCTGGGGCAGAGATACGTGGGAGCTTGCTAGGGAGTTTCTAAAACTCGGATTCAAGGCCTTAATATGTTGCGTCGACACGCAGCAGGCACCAGCTGAGCTTATTGGCCGAGAGTACAGTCTAGAGCTGTTGGAGAAGCTTCCCGATAGTGTAGACCCCTGCGGAGAGAGGGGAGAGTTTCACACATTCGTTTACGATGGGCCCCTCTTCCCCGAACCCATCCAGTTTATAAGGGGGGAGTTTGTCCTGAGGGATAAAAGATTTCTATTCATGGACCTAGTCCCATGCTAGGTGGTGTCGTTGGATAGTGAGAGGATAGCCTCTGTCCTGTCGGAGATTGAGAGGCGCGTGAATAAGGGTTACTTCTTCCCGATTATCGGGCCTGTGAAGGGGGAGCTCCTTTACGCCTTCACCCTACTTGCCCGGCCTAGGCTGGTCTTAGAGCTTGGAACAGGGATAGGCTATTCTGGGCTCCAGATTGCGAGGGCTTTAGAGCCGGGGTCGAGAATCGTGACGGTTGATGAAGACCAGGAGAACGCCAGAGTGGCCCTCGCCAACTTTAGGAAGGCGGGGCTAGAGGATGTGATTACTGTGGTGGTCGATGAGGCTGGAAGTTTCCTCGAGAGGGATACCTACGAGTATGACATGATCTTCATGGACATCGAGAAGTCGCGCTATCTAGACCTTCTCGAAAGCTGTATCTTGAGACTTAGGCCAGGCGGCGTACTTATCACAGACAACGCTCTTCGGCCGGAGCTGCGTAGGTTCCGCGAAGCCATCATGAAGCATCCTAAACTCTCCTCAGCAATCATACATATTGAGGATGGGGTCTCCCTAAGCGTTAAGAAGCCCTAAGACCGACTCGATAATGATTACGCTGAAGAGAACGGCTAGGTAGGGGCTTGTGAACTTGAAAAGGGTCCAAGCATTTTTCGGGTTTGGCTCGCGGAGGACTTTAATCGAGAGTGCTAGGAGTACGATGCCAAGTATTATTGATGTGGCCAGGTATATTGGTCTAAGGAAGACTGCGTTGAATATTGGCAGCAAGAGGGAGGTGGAAACCAGCAGTATCGCAGTGCCCGCTATGCATCTAACGGCAACACTCTCGGGGACGACCGTGGGCAACATTGGGATACCCGCCCTGATGTAGTCCTCTCTATACTTGAGGGCGAGGCTCCAGACGTGGCTCGGAATCCATAGAACCACAAGCATCCCTAGAACCAGGGCGGTCGCGTCTATGCCTCCGCTACTCCCCGCATATCCAACCAGGACAGGGGCCGCACCAGCTGGGCTCCCTAGAACAATATTCCAGGCCGTCCGCCTCTTTGTCAAAACAACATAGACAAGAACATAGTCCAGTATCCCGAGGATCATGGCTAGGAATGCTGGGAAGTTGACTAGGAGGATTGAGATTATCAGTGATACGGTTATTAGTGCGAGGCCCAGTATCAAGGCCTTTTCAGGCGGCTTGATCAGCCCCCTAGGGAGGGGGCGCCTCCTAGTCCTCTCCATCACCGCATCAACATCCCTCTCCAGATAGTTTGCGAGGCTCTCAGCCCCGGCAGAACCACAAACCAGACTAATAGTAGAGGATAGAAGGGTCAGGGGGGCTATAGAGCCTCTTGAGCCCGCAAAATATCCGGCGAGGCCCACGAAGACAAGAAGCCACCATACATTCGGCTTCGTCAGCTTGAAGTATATGTTGATCGTCTCGCTGATCGTCGATATTCTCAAATACTTACCCCTTATTGAATCCAGTACTGTGCCACTATTTATCCCATCTCAATCAACATTGTAGAAAAAATTAATGTCATTAACGTTAAATGCTGCGGATTATGGAGGAGTTTTGGGGTGTCGAGGTATCAACTCCAGATAGGACAGACCGCTAGGCTCTGGGTATCCTTCCTATGCTATACATTGTCCACCTCCATGACGGGGCCTCTTATAGGGCTTTATGCACATAGGCTCGGCGCATCATCTAGCGAGATTGGAGTAGTATACGGTCTAGCAGCATTCACCACCTTACTCACTAGGCTGCCCCTCGCCTCTCTCCAGAGGAGGCTCGGCTCAAGACTCCTGATTAGAGTTGGGGTACTAGCCAACTCTGCCTCCATGATAGCCTACGCCTTCTCTCCCTCAATTAACTACATGTATCTGGCTAGCGGGCTGAGAGGTATTGGCTTCGCCAGCTTCCACCCACCGGCTCTTTCAGAGGCGGTCAGGCTCTCAAGCAATAACCAGCGTCTCGGGTGGGTCATGACTGCACCACCTATGGGCATGAGCTTGGGCCCTCTTCTCTCCTCATCACTCTTGGCTTTCTTCAATGCGAGATTCGGCTATCCGCTGCTTTATATCTTAACATTTCTGACCAGCGCTGCCCTATCTGGAATTGCATTCTTCACCCCCGCCAGAGGCGAGGAGCACCACCTCGGCGAGCCCACACAGACGCGAGATCTTGCACGGCTTCTAAGTAGCCACATGGTTCGACTCATTACTTCTAGGTTATTGATTAGCTATGTGGTTGGTGCAATTACAGCGGTTCTTCCTGTCTTCCTTGTGGAGAAGTCTATCATGTCTGAGCCTGAGGTGCCCCTACTCTTCGCCTGGGCCTCCATGTTTAACGTCCTTGGGAGGCCGCTGTCCTCCTTTCTGAAGTCTCCAGTCCACGGGATAATCGCAAGCCCAATACTCATCACGATAACAGGCATGCTATTCCTGAACTCATCCACGCCAACGCTCTACTTGGGTATGGCCCTCTATGGCCTTGCTTTAGGCCTCTTCATACCCTCAAGTCTTCTCATGGTGCAGTCACTTGTGGAGAAGTCCTCTCTGACTATGGGGATAGCCCTCTTGACACTGGCGATTGACCTGGGAGCTAGCTTGGGAAGCATGGGCGCAGGGATCATGAGAGAGTTTATCGAGACTGAGCTTACACTCTCAGTATCAGCTATTGCAGCTGGTCTTGCCTCTCTCCTTCTATCAACCAGATTCGCCGCGAAGAAGACCTAAACCCTAGCTGATTACTCGATTTAGGTGTGAGACAAAGCTAAAAGCTAGATATCTCTCAATCTCGATGGAAAACTTGGAGCCTGACGAGATTATCTACCTGATACGTGTTCTGCTGGGCGTCATCGTTGGCTTAGTATGCGGAGGCCTACCGCTCTACTTGCCCTACGCCATTATGCTTGGGGTCGGGGTCTACGCCATCTCAATACCTCTGGTTGTAGTGCTATACGGCGGTGGAGGTCTTCTGTCGCGGAGGACGGCCATTACGAGCGGGATTGGGGCCTATGCATTCACCTGGCTAATGGTTTGGGTCCTCTTCTACAATCTAACAATCTCTAGCTAGGCTCCTCCTCGCCGTCTCCCTTTTCCTCAGCCTTCAGCCTGTGAGGCGTGGGTAGCTTCTTAATGTTCCTCAAAATGTATCTCCAAGCATCGAAATATGGATCGGCCTCTGAGCGCAGTTCTTTGAGATGCTGCTCAAGCGCCTCTAAAATCTCAACAGCTTTTTTCGGGGGGTCTCCGTCAGTGAAGACGTGGAGTATGAGGGCGTCACGGTCATCGAGCTGGTAGGCGTTGAGCAGACCCCTTAGGGCAAACACTACTCTCCTCTCCTCGGGTGCCTTAAACCTCTTCTCCATCCTCTCCAGGCTTCTCTCAGCCTCGGCGAACCTCCCCGAGAGAAGAGAGTTCATGAATCCAAGTATACTCTTCTCCATATGTGTTATGGTGCTCATCATTTCTCTACCTCGACCTGACCTCTGCCTCCTCAGCGTCTTCAACCCCATTCTCGGTTATTTTTATAAGTACCTCTCCCTCGGGCAGGTGAGGGCTAGAGACTAGCCTCACGATGCGCACATTCTTGCCTGCTGTCTTTCTTATAAAGAGCCTCATGTGGCTTGTGTGTCCGACTATATGCCCCCCAACTGGCGAGACTGCGTTGTAGGAGAAGAACTCGTCTGGCCTAGCCATGACCTGGTTTGTTACGACTGCTGCTAGGTTGAAGGCGCGGGAGAGTCTGAGGAGCCGGTGCATATGCTTGTTGAGTTTTTGCTGACGCTCCGCCAGCATCTCCCTTCCGATATACTCACTTCTGAAGTGGGATGTGAGGGAGTCTATGACCACGAGCTTCACATTATGCTCCTTGATTATCCTGTCCGCCTTCTCGAGCAATAGTATCTGGTGGTCGGAGTTGTATGCCTCAGCGTAGATTATCTTTTCAGCAACCTTGTCGAAGTCTAGTCCGAGATGCCTTGCCATCTGTTCTATACGTTCAATCCTAAACGTGTTCTCGGTGTCGATGTATAGGGCCGCTCCGTCGAGGCCGCCTCTCTCTAGGGGGAGCTGCACGTTGACGGCTAGCTGGTGGCATATCTGGCTCTTACCGGAGCCGAACTCTCCGAACAGCTCAGTGATTGCCTGCGTCTCAATCCCGCCACCCATCAAATTATCTAGGGCCTTGCTACCTGTCGTGAGGTGTTTAACATTACTCTTGAAGACTGCGAGCTCCTTAGCCGTCACCCAAGCAATCTCGATCGACTTCCTGGCTAGGTCTATCAGCTCAAGCGCCCTCTTCTCACCTATCCCCGCGGCCTCTAGCTCAGCCACAGTAGCTGTTGCCAATGCCTCTATTGTGGAGTAGCCGATCTCCTTCAGCCTCTCAACCGTGGCCGGCCCTACGCCTGGGAGGTCGGAGATATCGTTAAACCTCCTCTCCCCCTCCCTTACCCTCTCCCTCTGAGGCATTTCCCCGGTCTAGAGACCGTCTAAGCCTTATTAAACGCTTAACGCAGCCGGGCTAGACCATGATTTACTACTCACTATACTAGATTAAGGGGAGTCCTCCCTACTGCCTTGAGTCTACCAGCCGGAGGCACTCGTCTATCGCCACAACCCAGCGGAGTAGAGCGTTCATCCCCGCCCTCAAGGCCACAAGGTCTTCCGCCACTATCTCGAGGGCCAAGTCCCCGTCTTGGAGCCGGGCAGACGCCTTCACCCTCCTCGAGGGCAGTGAAGAGAGCTCCGGCTCTATAGCCTTTAGAATAGTCTCGGCATAAGGAGTCTCGATGATTACTTTGAGGCTAGATGCGTGGCCCATGAGATCACCACCATTGAAGACCATTTAGTCATTTATGCGTGGTCTTAAAAGATATATAGGAGGGGCGGATAAGTTTAGCTCTCGGATTGCCGCTCGCATACGTGTTAATCAATACAGAGATTGGCGCGGAGGAGGAGGTTTTGAAGCAGCTGAAGCAGATGCCGCCTGTTAAGGAGGCCTATCTAGTCTATGGTGTCTACGACATTGTCGCGAAGGTTGAGGCCGAGTCTATGGATAAACTAAAGGAGACAGTCTCCTGGAATATCAGGAGGCTAGAGAAGGTAAGGTCAACATTGACCATGCTGGTAATGTCTCAGGGATGACTTGAGCTTCAACGGCATCGCCAGGTGCCTCCTCGCAGAGACGCAAACCTCATAAACCCCGACAGATACCTTTCTCTCCAAATCAACAACTAAAGGCTCCTTGTCAGGTCTCTTGATGCCGCATTTTTCACACCTGTAGCCCTTACCCTGCCCCATACTCTTCATCCTACGGCCACAGATGTCGCAAGGGGGTGCAGCTTTAACCGTTACCCGGGCAAGCCTAGTCACGGCGAGCTTCTCGAGGTTTAACGTCGGCCCCGAAGGCTTCAGCTTAACGGCACCGTAGGCCAGAACTTCGTCTCCTACAACCAGGTTCTGGACAACCCTCCTGAAGCTGCCGGTCGGCTCATAGGCCGCGAGCGTAACCTCGCCTGTCCCATCACTGATCTTGACGAAGACGTGCCCGCCAGGTATGATTGTTGGGGGCGACGAGACCACACCTGTAACGATGTATGATGTGTTGGGTTTCATGTCAGATATTCGCGCTGGGATGTAGTGTAGGTCTCCCGCCTGGTTTGTCTTGAAGACCACGTGGAATTCTATGGGCTCGTAGAAGCGGACCATCCCGAGGCCCTTCTCTGCGTGTTCAGGCGTTATGGCCCGGACTCCAGCCAATACTGGGCAGGGGGTATGGGGTGTTATTCTTACCTCCCTCTTCTCGTAGTCGTAGTTGTCGAAGGTATACAGGGCCAGAGACCCATCCATCTCCAACACGCTCTGCTCATCCACTAGTCTCTCCCGCCCCCACATCTCGGGGACGCGATAAGCGATAGCCTCGAAGGTCTTAAGCGACTCAGGATCTGCACCAACAGCGGCAGCGGCTCCAACAATCCCTCTCCCCTCCTTCATCTGGACATACCGGATGCCAAGCGAGTCGCATCGACTCCTAATCTCCTTGGGATCGAGAATCTCCCAGAGGGCCCGCCAATAGGTCTCTCTCAGATGCTCCGCCTGCTCGGCCCAGGCATAGACAATACCTGGGTCCGTACCTTCCGATTCTAGGTCCGCCCACTTTTTAACAACAGAGACTACAATCTCCTCTATCCTGCCTAGGTCTTCGGGCTTGGCTTGGATTGTGAGGCATACTGCCGCGTTTCCCCTCGTCTTGTAGGGGCAGTTTGGGTTGAGCCTTATGAGCCAGGGTAGGTCGGCGCCTCTATACCCGTTTTTCTCCAACTCTCTCAGGGCCTGCGCCGCGACGTATGTCGTGCACATTGTACGCTTAGAGTCGGTGTCATCTATCCCTATACGCAGCAACCTCGTCAACCGAGCCCTAGGGTAATCCTTAAGGCATCGAGTCTATAACCGTATCTCCCCAGGGAAGGCTGGCTTTGAGATATAGAGGCATGCTGGACTCTTTCGAGCCGTATGGGTGGGAGCCGTCCACCGAGCAGATAGCCTATGGCCTCGGCATCAAGCCAGAGAGAATTATCAGGCTTGACCTCAACACCTCCCCCATATCACCCACCACCTCTCTCAGAGCAGTCTCAAAGAGACTATCCAAAATCAAGATCAACCTCTACCCGGATACAAGCTACTCCTCACTGAGGCAGGAGATCTCAGAATACACAGGCCACGACCCGGAAGCTATTATACCTACGAACGGTGCTGACGAAGCCATAGACATACTCTCAAGGATATTCTTAGAGAAGGATCTGGAAGCTGTAGCCTCTGTACCTACTTATAGCTATTTTAGAATAGCCTCGGAGCTTCAGGGCGCCAAATATGTTGGTGTTCCGCGACTGGATGGATTTCGGGACGATATCGACGGCATACTCTCAAGGGTAGGCAGCAACACGGGCATTATCTTCATCTGTAGTCCTAACAACCCAACTGGCAACCTGACCTCACTGGAGGATATCGAGCGTCTCTGCTCCGGGACTGAGGCATGCGTGGTGGTTGATGAGGCGTACTATGAGTACTGTGGCGTCTCAGCGCAGCCTCTGCTCCAGAAATACAGCAACCTCGTTGTAATCAGGACATTGTCTAAGGCCTTCGGGCTCGCGGGTGCAAGGATAGGATACATACTCGCTTGCGAGGAGACCGTGAAGCTGTTAAACAAGGCGAGACCGCCAAATAGTCTCGGAATAATAAACATCGAGCTCGCCCGCCACGCTGTGAGGCATCGAAACTACATGCACAGGGCCGTCGAGAGCATAGTAGCTGAGCGGGAGAGAATCCATAGAATCCTCTCAAGGATTCGCTACCTGGAAGTTTATCCATCTCAAGCGAACTTCCTCCTAATCCGGCTGAGAGAGTTTGATGCGGGCCAAGTCTACAGTGAGCTCCTGAGGCGAGGGATTGTCGTGAGAAACTTCTCCCAGAACCCCTACATTAAAAATTCTCTCAGGGTCACGGTGGGTACCAAGGGGCAAAATAACAGATTTCTAGCCGCGCTGAGGTCCATCCTAGACAGTCTGCGGCGATAGCCTCCTGTATGCGTCGTTTAGCTCTGCTAGGAAGCGCTTGTGCCACTTCTCAAACCCGCTGGGCTCCTCGGGATATTGCCCGTAGAGGGTGATCAGGCGTCTGCTCTTCTCGGCTGTCAGTCTGAGACCCTTCGCAAGCTCTGGGTCCTCCCTAATCTTCCTCCTTAATGACCCGTCGAGTAGATACCGCATGAGGCTTGTGAGCAGTGGGAACCTAGGATGCTCACGTCTCTTAATGCTCTCCACATCCTCCTGAGAGAGGAAATACTTCATGCCGAAGCTAATCCTCTCGTTTGAGAGACCCTGCAGATAACGTCTGAGAACCTCGAAGCTCGCCATCTGGTAACCCCGCCTCCTCACATACTCGACGTTATATCTCCAGAGACCAGCTTGACTCACATCCCCCATCTCGATAGCCTCCACCAGATGCCTGCCCAGGATAATGCTAGCTTCGAGGGCAGGCCCGATTCCACCCGCATCAATCGGCCTAGGCATCCAAGCCGCGTCACCAATAATCGCGAATCCATTGGCGACTAGACAGTCGTTCTGGCGCCTCACAGGAACCTGCCAGATATTGAATATGTTATTCTCGTCCAGAGGTGAGGATGAGGGCCTAGGATTCCTCACGGCCCTGTTAAGTGATAGATACTTCTCGATAAGGTCTTGGAGGTTTTCATCAACGCCAAGCCTCGCATTTCTCTGTTTGAGGAGACGTCTAAGAACTCCGAGACCTATGTTGGCTTTGTTCTCTCCCTTTGGAAAGACCCAGGAGTAGCCGCCTGGGGCCATCACCTGGTCTAGGTGGATGATGCAGTATCGGGGATCAAACCAGGTGGGGTCGTCCTCACCGCGCTCAAACTCCACAATATATCTCCCAGTGCCTATCACGTCGTTCTCCTTGTCTATCTCCCTCTCGATGTAGCTCTGTATAGGCAGGTTTGTGCGGAGCTTTGAGGCTGACCCGGAGGCGTCGACGACTACCTTTGCGTAGAACTCCACATCCTCCCCAGTCGAGAGGTCTTTACAGCGAACCCCCCGGATGTAGCCATCACTGGCTATAAGAGAATGGGCATCTACTCCATGCCTAACCTCTACGCCGAACTTCTCCAGATACTCAAGCTGGCGTGAGGCCCAGACCTTCCTATTCAGAATGTATCCGTCCCCGTCAAATAGCACCTTAGACTCGTGGTCGGGGGAGTATACTAGGACGCCGTCAACCTTATGCTCAATCTCAGGGTGGCCGTAAGAGATTCCTAGATTACTGCAGACGAAGTCCATACTCTTCTTACTCACGGCGTCTCCGCAGGACCAACCCATCCTAGTCTTCTTACCGAACTCTTCCGCGCTATTTCTATCGATTAGGAGGATGCTCAGCCTTCCCTTGGAGAAACGCGCCACGGCCATGGCTGTGTGGGCGCCCGCGACGCCACCTCCAACAACGACTACATCATAGGCTTTATCCACGCCTAATCCAGCTGGGGTGCCCTTATTTAAAACGCTCTCCATCATTAAGCCATAGAGCCGTCGGGCCTACAGCTTCTTCATCCTCCCCGAGATTATCCTCTCAGCCCTCCTGGCTTCTGAGCTGTTTGTGACTCTGAAAAGCATGTTCATCTTCTGGTCGAAAACCTTCAGGGCCCCAGTATATATGAATAGGGCGTTCTTAATGTTTCGTATAATCTCAGCCATATCTTCGCTTCTGGAGGAGCTGCACGCCTCGAGGAACGGCGCCTTCCTGTAGGCTGAGAAGAGATACTCCACCCTCCCCTCGGCGTCCCTAAGGATGGCTGCCGAGAATTTCCTGCAGGTCTCAAGTATGAAGGTGGTGAACTCCTGTGTGATGAGCGGGGCGTCGCAGGGGAGTATTAGGAACCTGTCTGATTTGGAGAGAGGCATATAGGCCTTCAATATGCCGCCCAGCCCGGCCTGGCTGACGTGTATATTGGCTATATACTTCTCGGCGGTCGCTGCATAGGCATCCCTAACCACCTCATCCCTCACCGAGATTACGAGCTCTTCCACCTCATCTGGGAGAGCGTCCAAGACATACTCGATCATGGGCCTATCTAGGAGTTTGTATAGGCCCCTCTGGACACAGCCTATCTCCCTGAAATCCGTCAAAACTACTGCCGTAGACGTCAACACCCTAACAATCATCCACAGGGGCTCAGGCCATATTAAGATTATTTGGGGAAGAATAGGGGATTGTTGGCGTAATTCCCGTAGAATGTCAATACTATGTGGCCACAAAAACTAAATACTCTACGACGGGGGAGTTGCCAGTTGATACATGTTGAAAAACCCGTTTAAGAGAGATGCTGGGCAGGGCAAAGGCATAATCGCTTCTGATAGCAGGTATTTGGAGATAGTTACCTCGCTGAAGATTCAGTCTGAGAAGCTGAACAGGACTGCTCAGAGGCTGATTGCCAGGGGTAAGGACCTTTTTGAGCAGTGTGTAAGGGCTCAGCAGGAGGGAGACATGGGAAGAGCCACGATATACGCCAACGAGATAGCGCAGCTTAGGAAGATGTCAAGGGTTGTGGTGCGGAGCCAGCTATCGCTCGAAAAGGTAATTCTGAGGCTCGAGACTGTCAAAGAGTTTGGCGACGTGATGCACGTCCTCGGCCCGGCCACTGCGATTATAAAGCATGTCCAGTCGGACCTAGCTGGGGTTGTGCCTGAGGTTGCGGAGAATCTCCGGTATGTCGACGAGATGCTAGAGGGATTGATAATTGAGGCGGGCTCTGTCACAGGCTCCATCACAAGCGTCTCCGTAAGCGATGGTGAGGCTCAGAAGATACTGCAAGAGGCTTCCGAGGTCGCCGCCCAGAGGATGAAGACAGCCTTCCCAGAGATTCCAGACTCCCTAAAGATAAGCGAAACAGGATCAGCGACCAAAATTTAACAAAGGCGAGTTAAAAGGGCGGCAGCCACAGCATATATATCCATTTTTATCCTCCCCCTAAAATCTTTTCCATCACGCTTTAGCTCTTCTAGAGGGTGGGTTGGGTTGTCTGAGGAGAGAAGGGCTGTCGCAGCAGCAAGTGCGTTTGTAGAGAGAGGTGGGATGGTTCTGCTGGTGAGGCGGGGGAGAATGCCTGCGCGTGGGAAATGGTCTCTGCCCGGTGGGGCTGTGAGGTGGGGTGAGCCGGTTAGAGAGGCTGTTGTGAGGGAAGTCCTGGAGGAGACAAACATCAAGATAGAGGCTGGCCCTGTCCTAGATGTGGTTGACGTTATCTACAGAGAGGGCGGAGAGGTCCTATACCACTACGTCATCACATGCTTCGAAGGCAGGTATGTCGGTGGAGACGTGAGGCCGGGGACGGATGCCGAGGATGCCAGATGGATCTCAATACACGAGCTCCAAAACTATGACATAACGCCAACGGCGAAAAGGGTAATCTCCAGCGCTCTCCAGCTCAGGTTATAAAAAGCGGCTCCGAATCCCTGATAACGCGGGGCTCCACAACCTTCAGCCCAACATAGCGTCGCGTTAATTCCCGAAGCGCCTCATGAATGGCTCCAGTGTAGAACCTGAGGCCCCTGACCCCTCCTCTACTAAGCCTTTCATCAACATCTTCGCGCCTCATCGACTCGAGGCCTGCCTTCTTGGAGCCGTAGAGAAAACCCCATACGGAGGAGAAAGACACAACTATTGTCGCAAGCTCTGAGACACTGTTGAAGACTGTTTGCATTGTCTTTTTTATAGAGTGATAGGCCAGTGGTGTGTGGGTTGGTGATGTGGCGTGTGTAGCTACGACTCCTCCCTCGGAGAGCTTCGACCTTAGAAGATTGTAAAACTCCTCGGTGTAGAGGAGGTATGAGGGGCCCCTCTCAAAAGGGTCCGTGACATCGACTATGAAGACATCAACCACGCCGTCAAGCTTCTCGGCCACCCACCGTCGCCCATCCTCAAAAAACAGCCTCACCCTAGGATCATCAAAAGCGCCTGAAGAGAGCTGGGGCAGATACTTCCTACACGTCTCGACAACTTCTCTATCCAAATCCACCAGGAAGGCCTCCTCGACAGTCTGCCATCTGAGAACCTCCCTCAGAGTCGCGCCCTCCCCGCCGCCTATAATTACGACGCGCCTCGGCTCCCCATGTAGGCACATGGCAGGGTGGACAAGCGTCTCGTGGTAGATGTGCTCGTCTAAGAGGGAGGACTGCATCTTCCCGTCTAGGAGGAGGCAGGCTCCGTAGGGCACCGTCTCTAATATCTCGAGCCTCTGATACCTTGTCTGGCCCCTGTAGATTGGTCTAACGACCTTGAAGGCCTCGACCACATCCTCGGATATCCACTCAGAATACCATTGGGACAGCTCATCCACCCCTTTGCTCCTCCGCCTCGGTATGAAGGCTTAAACTCAAGTCTATGAGGACGTTCTGTCCGCGAATAACCTCGAAGGCCCCCACCTTAAACGGTCTAATCTTCCTGATTATGTACTCGTAAGCCTTCCAAGGGTCGACACTATCTCCACACGTAAATATGTCGAGTGAGGCGTAGCCTAGCTCGGGCCACGTATGGAGTGAGATGTGGCTCTCCTTTATGACAACTATAGCAGAGACTCCGCCCCCTTTATCGAATTTCTCCGCATACCTTCCCACTATCGTCGCGCCGCTATGATTAGCCGCTTCAGTTAAAATTCGTATGAGTGGTTTCTCATCGCTCAATATATGCGGGTCGCACCCATATAGGTCTACGATTAGGTGCCTGCCCACGCCCTTCGAATTATAAACGGGGTGTCCAGCCCGGCTCCCACCCCTCATTTCAGCAATGTTTCTAGGATTCATCTCAATTATTAAGTTTTGCCGATTCAGAGTGGTTAATGAGGTAAAGGATTTATGGTTGATAGCCCTATTGAATAATAGAAAGCCATGCCAGAAAAGAAGAGCACTCAATTAAAAGTGGCTGAGGCGAAGCAGAGGGATGTTGGGCGTAGGCTCGCGAGAATAGATACACACGCGTACCGCGAGCTCAACCTCGCGACAGGTGATGCGATAGAGATAATAGGGAAGAAAACGACAGTCGCCATCGTCTGGCCTCCCTATCGTGAGGATGATGGTCAGATGCTGATTAGAATAGACAGCGAGATTAGGAGGAATGCTGGGGTCAACGTGGGGGATCTCGTCACCATTACTAAGGCTGACCTAGTCCCTGCGAGCAAGGTTGTCATGGCTCCCTTTGAGAACCTCCCCTTCGTGGGGGACTTCGCAAGGATAGTTAGGGTTCAGCTACTAAATGCTCCGATTGCTCGGGGTGATATCGTCATCGTTCCCATACTGGGTATGGGTGTTGAGCTTAAGGTCGTTCAGACATTCCCGGGAAACATCGTCAAGATTACAGAGAACACGCTGATCGAGATTAGCACCACACCGGTTAAGAGAGGAGAGGAGTTAACGGGCGTCACATACGAGGACATCGGAGGCCTCTCGGAGGAGCTTCAAAAAATTAGGGAGATTGTTGAGCTCCCCCTAAAGCACCCCGAGCTCTTCCGCCACCTCGGAATAGAGCCTCCGAAGGGGATAATCCTCCATGGTCCTCCGGGAACTGGTAAGACACTTATAGCGAAGGCTTTAGCAAACGAGACAGGGGCCTCCTTCTTCACCATCAATGGCCCGGAGATAATGAGCAAGTTTTATGGCGAGAGTGAGGCAAGGCTCAGGGAGGTTTTCCAAGAGGCTGAGCAGAGGGCGCCGAGCATTATATTCATCGATGAGCTAGATGCCATCGCCCCCAAAAGAAGCGAGGTGACTGGGGAGGTTGAGAGACGCGTAGTCGCGCAGCTTCTCACGCTTCTTGACGGGCTTAAATCGAGGGGCCAGGTTATTGTGATTGGCGCGACAAACAGGCTAGAGGCTGTTGACCCAGCCCTACGGAGGCCCGGCCGATTCGACAGGGAGATTAGGATTGGGGTCCCTGACAAGAATGGGCGGAAGGAGATACTTCAGATACATACTAGGCGTATGCCCCTAGCACCCGATGTGAACCTCGACGAGCTGGCCGCGATAACCCACGGCTTTACGGGCGCCGACATAGCTGCCCTATGCCGCGAGGCAGCAATGAACGCCCTGCGCCGCTTCCTACCCAAGATAGATATAGAGAAGGAGGTTGTACCTGCGGAGGTTCTTGAGCAGCTAAAAGTAAGCCGGGAGGACTTTGCAGAGGCCCTGACATCTGTTCAGCCCTCAGCCCTGCGGGAGGTCATAATGGAGATACCCAATATCACTTGGGACATGGTTGGTGGTCTCGAAGATGTTAAACAGCAGCTGAAGGAGGCTGTCGAGTGGCCTATCAAGTATCCAAACGTCTTTAAGAGGCTTGGGATTAGGCCGCCTCGAGGAATCCTCCTCTACGGGCCGCCTGGTGTCGGTAAGACGCTTCTCGCTAAGGCTGTAGCAACTGAGAGCCAGGCCAACTTCATAAGCGTCAAGGGGCCTGAAGTCCTGAGCAAGTGGGTGGGTGAGTCTGAGAAGGCGATCAGGGAGATATTTAGGAGGGCGAGGGAGGCGGCCCCCTGTATAATCTTCTTCGACGAGCTGGACTCGATTGCCCCACGCAGAGGGCTACACACAGACTCAGGTGTTACCGATAGGCTTGTGAACCAGCTTCTAACAGAGATGGATGGGATGATGACTCTGAAAGAGGTTGTGGTGATAGGAGCAACAAACCGGCCCGACATCCTCGACCCAGCCCTCCTGAGACCAGGCCGGTTTGACAGAATAATCTACGTACCCCCGCCGGACAGGGCCGCGAGGCTTGAGATCCTCAAGATACATACACGCGACATGCCGCTGGCTCCTGATGTGGACTTGAGCCAGCTTGCCGCCATCACAGAGGGATACACCGGGGCTGATCTAGAGGCTGTGTGCAGGGAGGCAGCCCTCACAGCGGCTAGGGAGAACATAGATGCGGAAAAGGTTGAGTGGAGACACTTCAGCCAGGCACTCCAGAAAGTAGGACCAAGCATAACTGAAGATATCAAGGGAGAGTATGAGAGGACGTTGAAGGAGTTTAAGAAGATGCTGGCTTACATCTCGTAGTATGCTTCAATAATTTAAATAGAGCCCCACAAGCCCAGTTTTTAGATGGATTCGACCTCTACCTGGATAGGCGCCGTCATGATTCTCCTCGGAGTAGCCGGGATATTCATCACGTACTCCGGGATATCTCATACCTTTGAGCTGGGTATGCAGGCCCTTTCCTCCCTGCTACTCTTCACCGGCGTCATAATTTTTGCGGGTGGTTTAGTTCGGGGTGGATTCCCAAGCGTCAAGCCATTCCAACTAGCGGTTATAGGCCTCATCGTCTTCATCTCCACCGCGGGGCTCACGATCTCGGCGGTTACCTACACAGGGCCCTTCAAGCTCATCAAGCCGGAGGAGGTGGTTCAAGAGTCTCCCATAAAGGTCATCGTAAAAATCATCCCAGGCTCCTGGGACCCGAACCAACCTGACAACTATGTTCCGAAGAACATTAAGGTGATATTAGGTGTGAACCACACCGTAGTATGGATTAACGCCGAGACTATTGAAGTAGCACACACGGTGACACATAATAACAGGCTCTTCGACTCCGGCCTCTTTGGGCCGGGTCTCAACTGGAGCTACTCCTTCAAGGAGCCCGGCCTCTATCCATACCACTGTATTCCCCATCCATGGATGAAGGGTTCTGTCGATGTTACCAAGCTACCCACAGAGGAGGTCCAAAATATTCTCACCTCCCTCGGGTTGAGTAGTTAGGAATGAGTCTTGAGCGGTCTTTAGCAATTCTAGGCGGTACTGCAGGGCTTGGCAGGGCTCTAGCTCTGAGGCTCGTGAAGGCTGGGTGTCCAGTATTGATAGGCTCTCGAGATAGAGGGAGGGCTGAGAAGGCTGCGGAGGAGGTCAACAGGATAACAGGCAGGAAGCTTGCTTCCGGTGACTTAAACGAGCGGGTTGCCGAGAGAGCCGGCCTCATCTTTTTCGCAGTACCCTTTACAGGGCTCTACCAGCTAGCAAGGAGTATTAGAGGAGTCATGAAGAGTGGGGCAGTGGTGGTCTCCTGTGTGGTTCCACTTGAATCTGATCTCTGCGGAGGCCCCGAGTATATTGAGCCCTCCAGCGGGTCGGCGGCCGAGGCCCTCCAGTCAATACTGGGCGATAGTGCGAAGGTGGTCTCTGCCCTAACCTATATCCCTGCCCACGCTCTCGAGGATCTGGATAAGCCAGTCGAGTGCGACGTAGTGGTATGTGGGGAGAGGGAAGCATCCAAGCGCGTCATGGAAGTCCTATCGTTAATCGATGGTGTTAGACTATTCTACGCAGGGGGGCTGAAGTATTCGAGAGTGACTGAGAGGCTGACTGTTCTCCTGATAAGGCTGAACAGGGAATACAACTCAGACAGGGCTGGAATAAGGTTTACATATATCTGAAGGAGGCCGCAGGTATTGTAGTGAAGAGGTGTGAGCCAGAATATCTTCAGAGCCTATGACGTCCGTGGAAGATATCCAGCAGACCTTGATGAGAGGGTTGCTTACCGTGTGGGCCTCTCCTTTGCTAAGATGCTGGGGGGTGAGGGGAGGGTCCTAGTGGGGCGAGACGTGAGGCTGAGCGGCCCAAGCCTCTCCCAAGCGATAACCGCGGGGCTCATAGACGGCGGGCTCGAGGTGCGGGATGCAGGCATTGTGCCTACACCAATCCTCTACTTGGGAGTCGTTGAGCTGGGCTACAAGGGCGGAGTCCAGGTGACCGCGAGCCACAATCCGCCAGAGTGGAACGGCTTTAAACTAGTCATGGGAGACGGCGAGACAGTCTCAGAGGTGAGAGGCATGAGCACACTCAAGAAGATATTTCAAGATACGAAGGTAGATCACTATAGAAAATATGAGGCGGAGAGGGTCGACATAATTACACATTATATCGAGAGGGTAAAGGCTCTTGTGAATCTACGGAGAAAAGTCAGGCTCCTAGTCGACTTCACGAATGGTGCTGGATGTGTCGTCGGCCCAAGGCTCCTAAGGGAGATTGGATGCAACCTCATCGCACTTAACGATGAGCCGGACGGTAGCTTCCCCGCCCACCAACCCGAGCCCACACCAGAGACGCTCGCACAACTCGCCCAGGCAATGAAAGAGGTAGACGCGGAGCTCGGCTCAGGCCTGGACGGGGATGCTGACCGCTCAGTATTCATCGATGATAAGGGCAGATTCCTCGAGGGTGACCTAACACTCAGCGTCTTCATGCATGGCATAGAGGGGAGGGGTAAGGTGGTTTATGATGTGAGCTGCAGCTCCGTTGTGGAGGATGTTGCGAGGAGGCTTGGATTTGAGCCTGTGCTCAGCAGGACAGGCCGTGCCTTTATGCTGAGTAAGGTTAGGGAAGTTGGCGCTGTTATTGGAGGGGAGAAGAGTAATCACATATACTTCTCGGAGCTTCACGGGTTTGATGATGGGCTATATGCGGTCGCGAAGATGGCCGAACTAGTCTCGAGGATCGACCGACCCCTCTCCGAGCTAATAGAGAGTCTCCCAAGATACCATGCATCGAGTATACATGTGGTCGAGGTTCCTGACGAGATAAAAATGAGGGTTGTCGAGAAAGTTGGTGAGAAGCTTAGACAGGGCGCAGCCAAGATAATAGACATAGATGGGGTGAAGGCGTATTATGAGGATGGCTGGATATTGGTTAGACCGTCAAACACCATGCCCCAGGTAAAATATACGGCGGAGTCGAAGACGATAGAAGGCCTCAACCGGCTAAAGCAGACTGCGGAGAGAGTCATTTCTGAGGTGCTTCAGAAGGGTGTCTGACCCCTCAGGTCTGAGCGATTTTTTCAGAAGCCTAGAGTATTTCGCAGTTAGGACTGGCTACCCTGGAGTGTTCCTACTCTCGGTTATCGGGAGCGCAATCCCCTTCCTACCCCTCCCCTACCTATTCGTGGTTGTAGTGCTCTCAGGCATTCTCGACCCACTCTTCCTCGGTCTAGTCTCGGGGCTAGGTGGAGCGATAGGGAAGATCACCTCCTATCTCCTCGGTAGGCTGGGATACAGGTTCCTGGGGGAGGAGAGGAGGCGGAGCATGGACGCCCTCAACAGGCTTATCGGCAAGTATGGAGCGATAGGAGTTTTCATATTCGCACTTACACCCCTCCCCGACGACATCTACTACATCCCCATAGGGATGACGAGGTACTCCTTCGCAAAATTCATGCTATTCAGCAGCGCAGGGAAAATACTCCTAGCGATCCTCGTCGCATTCCTCGGGCGGACATACATGGAGGTGCTGGACATACTCCTAAACGGAGGGGCTGGCGCCTCTATCATATCAATCGCGGTCCTAGTTGTGATTACCATAGTTATGTTGAGGATTGACTGGGAGCTCTTTGCTCAACACCTCGAGAAGGGCGGGGTCAGAGCAGTATTGGAAAACCTCGCCGAGATACTCTCCCTCAGGAGGAACAAGGCCCCTAGCCGTGCAACGGGCCAGGATTAGCCTGCGCGGGCTTATCTTAGATAATATTTAGAGCCTGCATCGAACTATGATGAATCCGTGGGGGAGGGGACAATAGCTCATAGCAGGCGTTACAGGAGCTTCGAGATCGGAGTCATAGACGAGAACTCGTCATACCTCGGCGTTGATCGGAGGATTCTCATGGAGAACGCGGGGGCGGCCGTGGCCAGAGTGGTGGAGAGGGAGGCTCCAAGCCTATCCACTGCCAAGATACTGGTTGTCGCCGGTCCGGGGAATAATGGGGGTGACGCATTCGTCGCAGCCCGCCACCTAGCATCCAGGGCGGCTAGGGTTTCCGTTGTCCTTCTTGCGAGGCCCGAGCAGATAAAGACACATGAGGCCTCAGCCAACTGGGAGGCCCTCACCAGAATGAGGCGGAGCGTTGAGCTTCATCCAGCCGGCACGCTTGAGGAGCTCCAACCACTGCGGAGGCTCTTCGAGGAGGCCGACATAATATTGGACGGGATATTCGGGACTGGGATCAGGGGAGAGGTCAGGGAGCCCTACCGGACAGCCATCAACCTCATCAACTCCGCCCGCGCCCTCAAGGTCTCGATAGACGTTCCATCAGGCCTAGACCCAGACACCGGAGGGCACACTATAGCGGTCAGGCCTGACGTGACTGTCACGCTGCACGGCCCAAAATCATTCATGGACATGCCTGCTGAGCTGATCGGTCGAGTCTATGTAGAGCCTATTGGTGCGCCGCCAGACGCGGAGACTATAGCCGGCCCCGGCGACCTGGTACACGCGCTTTCTAGGCTGAGGAGGCCTTCTACAGCTATTGTGGAGGGTGAAGGTGTGGAGGCGGAGGGCGCGCTGGAGGCCCTGAGGATGATTGGGGTGGAGGCGGGGGTGGGGGCGTCTGGCGGCTGGTTGGCAGTTAGGGCAGGGGGTGTTACGGTCTCTGATAGGGTAGTTGAGACCGGTGGTGGCCGCTTCGCGCTGGTTAGATGGGCCCACGAGGGTGGTGGAGAGGATGCACTGAGCCTCGCAAGGGCCCTTAAAAGTCCAGTCTACCTAGTTGGCGGATGGGACTCTATCTCTGACAGCGTTTACCTGAAGTCGAATTGGATAGAGCCGCCTATAGAGTCTGGATATGTCTTGGGGGTTGCCGCTTCACTCTCAGCTATCTTCTTGGAGAGCGGTGTCGAGCCCATCTACGCCCTAGGCGCGGCCTGCTATGCAGCCCGGAGGCCTATGAGCGGTGGTGTTGGGGGGGATAGGCAGGCCTATCTCGAGCGGCTTGGACAGCTGCTCTCTAGGAGATAGCCGCTAGGTGCTCCTAAGCCTCGAGAGTATGTTTAGGAGGCCATTGAATGACTCAGCCGTCCCCTCCTCCCTAGTCCCACCTGGAGGGGTGTAGTGCGTTTCGAGGGAGACGACGCCCTCGAAGCTCCTATCCAGCTCTCGGAGCTGCCCAAAGTAGTCGATCATCCCCGCTCCTATAGGCTTAAACCTGAATGAGCCGTTCTCCACCGCCGCATCCTTCAGATGCACATGGACAATCCTATCCCTCACATGCTCGTACCCCTCGGGGTAGGGCTCCTCCCTCGCGAAGAAGGCGTTGCCCGGGTCCCAGAGGACCTTCAGCCAGCTACTATTCACAGCGTCGAGAAAGACCCTGGCCTCCCGACCTGTCCCAACCATGCAGCTATACTCGTTCTCCACAGCGAGAACAACTCCCTCATCAGAAGCCATGTCGACAGCGGGTGAGATCAGCTCAACTATCCTCTCAAGATTCTTTGAAAGACCGCCCTGCCACCAGAAAGTAAATATCCTCGTGAATCGCAGGTCAAGTAGCTTCGTGAGTTCCACCGCCCTTTTCAGGGCCTTAAGGCTCCGGGCTATACCCTCTCTATCATCCATGTAGACTTTAAAGGCGTATGAGTTTATGTTGGAGACCTGGAGGCCGTGTCTTGAGGCGGCCTGTTTAAGCTCGAGGACCTGTCTTTCACCTAGCTCACAGACATTTCTCCCCCAGACATCCCTAAGCTCGACGTGTGTTGCACCGAGCCGCTTGGCAATCTTGAAGGCGTGCTCCGGGTCTTGCGAGATCTCGTCCGATATTATGCCGAGCTTCATATCAACCCCCTCAAATAGTCGCGGTAGATTGGGAGCATTATATCCCCGCTGGGCAGGTCTCTGTGCCAGAACCTCTCCCACTCCACGGAGATAAACCCTCCATATCCAGCTTCCCTCAGGTCATAGACTATTTCACGCAGCGGGACGACACCCTCACCGGGCTTTGTAAAGACCCTACTACCACCGCTAATGATGAAGTCCTTTAAGTGGGCATGCATTATCTTTCCCCTCAAGAGCTTGAAGGCCTCGGCGTGGGGCCAGCCTGCATAGATAATATTTGCTGGGTCGTAGAGAAATCTCACGTCCCCCGAGAGCCTGAGCAGTCCCTCGATGTTCGGGAGCATTGCGAGGTCGTCGTGGGTCTCGACAAGCAATTCTACACCGTAATCCTCCACCATACTTGCGAGGGATCTGTATGCCTCCGCCATCCTCTCAAAACCCTGGCTTGCCTCTCCACCATAAACTCTGATGAATTTGGCCTGAAGCTCAGAGGCTAGTTTCAGTAGGTTGGATGCAAGCAGAGTCGCAGCTTCTCTATCACCCCCATAGAAGTCGGTGAGTCTGAGGTAGCTTGAGAGGACTGGGATGGGCAGGCTGTAGGACCTGATGAGCTGAAGGTGGGATGGGTTGAGAGGAGCCTCAGGTTTTAGATGGACGCCGTCCCCAGCCACCCTAATCTCCACACCATCAAACCCCATACGCACAGCCCTCTCCAGGACCTCGCCGAGTGTAAGCTCGGGATAGGCTAGGGTTGTGAAGCAGAGCCTCATAGAGAATCCTCACCCTCAATAAGCGGGAGGCTAACAATCTCACCCCGTTCAGAGCTCAGGTAGATGGCCTTGATCAACTCGATGCTCTTAATCCCCTCAGTCCCTTCCACGGGGAACTCGTCACCCCTCCTTATGCATGATGCGAACTCCGCCGCAAGCTTTCGGTGGAGCTCTCCAAAGCTAATCATGCTTCCATCCACATTGACCTCCCCATCATCAAGCCACATACTAAGGGAGAGGTCGTGGATCTCGGCATGACCCTTCTCGCCGTAGACGCGTATCTTTCTGTATTGTCTTGTTGTGGGGCGCGTGTTTACTGTGGCGGAGATTGCTCCGAGGGAGCCGTTCTTGAACTTTATCACTGCAGTGGCCACATCCTCAACCTCGATAGAGGGATGTAGAGCGTTTGCCGTGATTCCTGAGACCTTCTCAACATCTCCTCCGAGCCAGAGTATGAGGTCGATCGTGTGTATTGCCTGGTTCATCAAAACTCCCCCACCCTCAGTCTCCCAATACCCCCTCCAGCTACAGGCAAGTGGGTCACTCCTATAATACTCGCTTTCGCCTCTCCACCATTTCAGCTCAGCCTCGATTAGGTAGACTCTGCCAAGCAAGCCGTTCGAGAGAGCCTCCTTAAGCCGCCTTGCAGCCTCTAAGAACCTCTCCTGAAAGACAACACCTAGCCTTAGCCTCATCCTCTCAGCTGTTCTGACGATTAGGCGTGCTCCTCTCAGCGTAGTTGCCATAGGTTTCTCCACCAGCACATGCTTCCCATGCTGTAGAGCGTAGAGTGCTTGTGGAGCGTGGAGGTATGATGGCGTCGCAATCACCACAGCCTCCACCTCAGGGTTCTTTAAGGCATCGTCAATGCTGTTGTAGGGCGTGGCCCCGAGTCTTCGACCGGTCTCTTCAGCCCTCTCCCTCACCTGGTCAACTACAGCCACAAGCCTACACTCCTCAAGCGAGGAGATGTTACTCGCATGAACCTGCCCAATAACCCCAAGACCCACAACAGCGAAACCAACCTTATCCAAGTCAGATACAAGAGAACAACGGAAGATGATAAAGCCTATCCAACAATCAGGCGATTGAGCCAGAGCATGATATTATGTTTATTTTTCTCCTCATCGATCGGTTTTACATGGACTATATACGTCTAGGATGGTCGGGTCTAAAGGTCTCTAGGATAGTCGTCGGCTGCATGTCGTTTGGCGACCCTAGAAGACAGATGTTTGGAGGCGGCGGATGGATAGTGGGGAGGGAGGAGGCCTTCAAGGTCCTGAACAGGGCCTGGGACCTTGGGATAAACTTCTTCGACACAGCGAACGTCTACTCAGCCGGTCTCTCAGAGGAGATTCTAGGCGACTTCCTCCAAGGTAGGAGGGAGGAGGCTGTAGTCGCTACTAAGGTCTTCTTTCCAGTAAGCGACAAACCGAACGACAGAGGCCTCTCCCGCAAACATATAATGAAGCAGGTGAGAGACTCTCTCCGCAGGCTCAAGACCGACTATATCGACCTTTACCAAATACATAGGTGGGATTATGAGACACCCATAGAGGAGACCCTTAGCACCCTAACCAACTTGGTGCGTCAGGGTCTTATAAGGTATATTGGAGCCTCAAGCATGTGGGTCTGGCAACTTGCTAAGGCCTTCTTCATCGCAGAATTTAAAGGATATGAGAAGTTTACAAGCACGCAGACTCCCTACAACCTACTCTACAGAGAGGAGGAGAGGGAGATGATACCCTTCTGCAAGGCCCACGAGATCGGTTACATGGTCTATTCACCCACCGCTGTCGGCGTCCTCACTGGAAGATTCTACAAGGACGGCAAGCTAGTTATTGGGCCAGATGCCCCAGATCGCCTTAAACCAGAAACAGGATTCTACGCCTACAAAGCATACATCGAGCCGCCGGAGAACGCGGAGATCGTGAGAAGGGTTATAGAGACAGCCAAGAATAAGGGAGTCACGCCAGTCCAAGTCTCCCTCGCATGGCTCTTCCACAAGGGAGTGACAACGGCCATCATAGGAACGAGCAAAGTCGAGCACCTTGAAGAGGCAGTAGGCTCCCTAGAAGTCAAACTTACAGACGATGAAATCAAATACATGGAGGAGCCCTACAGACCTAAACCCGTCCTACACATACCCCCCGTCCCAACAACGCGTTCATAAAAGAATCCATCCGGGCCCGGCGGGACTCGAACCCGCGACTTCCGGCTCCGGAGGCCGGCGCCCTATCCATGCTAGGCCACGGGCCCTCTAACATTCACCCAATCTATCCTCTTCTCAAATAGTTAATCATGATGTCTGGATGGTCTGTGACTATGGCGTCTGCCCCCATATCAGCCAGCTTTCCAGCCTCCTCTCTCTCGTTGACTGTCCATACTGCGACGGCTAGGAGCCTCTGGTGGGCATGGTAGATAATCTCCCAAGATGCGCGGCCCCAGTAGAGTGCGAGCGCGTTCGCTCCGCATTCAAGGGCCCAGAATACTGGGAGCCCACTCCTGACATCCTCAGCTTCATTATGCCACCCCACTATTAGGCTTCTCCCCACTCTCGGCTCAAGAGAGTGGACCTTCCTAATAACCTCGGGATAGAAGCTCGTAATTAGTATCCAGTCAAGTGCTCCGCACTCTCTCGCAACCTTGAGGATAGTCTCCTCGCTACCAGGCTCCTTGACCTCCACGTGCAGAACAACCCTACCTGCGGTCTCCGCGAGCACATCCTCAAGCCGCGGCACACGCTCGCCGGCGAACTCCTCCCCCTTCCACGAGCCGGCATCAAGCCCCCTAATCTCAGCCCAAGTCAAATCCCTAACCCTCCCACTCCCATTCGTAGTCCTCTCAACCGACTCGTCATGCATCAAAACAACAACTCCATCCCTACAAACCCTCACATCAACCTCGACACCGTCAACACCCAGCCTCAAAGCCTCCTTAACAGCCCTGAGGGTATTCTCGGGGAACCTACACGAGAGCCCCCTATGCGCAACTATCAATGGACCCTTCATCATGCCGTAACTTCCTGCAGCAGCACAGGATTATAGCACTTTCCAAAAGCTGAATAGGCTGCTAGTCTATGACAAGGAGCTCAGGCTTAGAGTGGATTCTAGGCTGGAGAAACATCTGCCCCAGACCCCTCGAGACATATAGCCTAACCCCTCCACGAAGGCTGTAAAGCCCGCGGGTATACCTTGAGTTGGAGTAGATGGTGAGGCCTAAAAGATTGAAGCCTCCGTGTGTGTGACCAGCTAATACCAGCGCTCCTCCACTTACGCTGTCTGCCGCGTTGGGATCGTGGGATATGACGAGCCCGTTGAATTTTATGGCATGGTAGGCCCTGTTTTCGCCCCAGTCGTATCCATATATCCCTCCGATGCTGGTCTCTCCATACTCGTTGGATAATAGCTTAAAACCGTTCCTCCTCAGCAGGGTTGCTGCGCGGCCAGAGTATCCGCTCCACCACTCATGATTACCTAGAACCGCGATATTCTCACCGCGGCTAACCTCTTTCAGTAGCCTCTCTAGACCGTCAAAATCCCTCGTCTCCTCATCAACCAAATCGCCACCAAGGACTACGATGTCTGGGTCAGCCTCCGCGACCGCGTCTAAAGCCATCTCCACATGCCTCTCACCAAGATCGTGGTAGTGGATGTCGGGAAGAAAAGCTAGCCTCGCCCCGAGGCCAGCATCAATACGGGTTATCTCAACCCTATTGTCCAATGTTGCAACTGTGGATGCTGTGGCGGCCGCGGAGACTCCTAAAAGAGCCACTCCAATGAAACCCCTTCTTGATAAACGGGCCAAGAAAACTAGCCCTTAACTACTCCGATGGGCACGAGCCTCGCAACTTTCGAGCTAATCCCAACGTTATGCACGACCTCCACAACATCGTCAGGATTCTTATAGGCCTCAGGGACCTCCTCGACAATAGTGTCCATGGTGTCGCCTTTAACGTAAATTCCCCTATTCTCGAGCGCCCGGACCACCTGGTCTCCACGATATTGTCTCTTCGCACCAGCTCTACTCATCTGCCTCCCAGCACCATGGGCCGTGCTCCCAAAAGTCAATTCGAGAGAGCCTGGTTGACCAAGGAGGACCCAGCTAGCCGTCCCCATGCTCCCGGGAACAAAGACAGGCTGGCCGAGGCTCTTGTAGGTCGCGGGGATCATGTCTGAATAGTAGGGAGTGTTGCCTGGGAAGCTCCTCGTAGCTCCCTTCCTGTGGACAAAGACGTCTCTGCTTTCGCCGTCGATCTTATGTTTCTCAAGCTTTACAATGTTGTGGCAGACGTCATAGACTATTCTAAGGTCCATCTCTTCCGCAGGCCTTTTGAAGACCTGCTCAAAGCTCTGCCTAACCCAGTGGCTTATCGCTTGCCTGTTTGCGAATGCGAAGTTTACGGCGCACCCGAATGCCTTCAGATACTGCGTCGCCTCCGGGCTGCTTGCTGGGGTGCAGGCCAGCTCCCTATCAGGAAGTCTGATGTTGTATTTTGAGACAGCCCTCTCCATCACCTTGAGGTAGTCGCTGCAGATCTGGTGACCATAACCCCTGCTTCCACAGTGAATCAGAATTGTTATCTGGCCCTCGCTGAAGATCCCCATGGCCTTGGCGGCCTCTCTGTCATATATCCTCTCAACCCTCTGTATCTCGAGGAAGTGGTTTCCGCTTCCAAGCGTCCCTATCTGGGATTCTCCACGGCTCTTCGCTTCCCGTGAGACCACCGAGGGGTCTGGGTCAGGGATGTTACCTGTACGGTATCTTGGAAACTTTCCCTCCTCCTCGATGTATTTATAGTCCTCGTTCCAGCCGAGGCCGTATTTCTCAACAATATATCTGGCCCCCTCGACTGCTATTCTGTCTAGGTCTGAGTGCGTGACAACCAGGTCCTTCCTACGAGAGCCTAGCCCCGCGGGGACGTTCCTAAAGATTGCGTTCACAAGCTCTGTGATCCTCGACCTAACATCGCTCTCCATCAGATTAGTAACCATGAGCCTGACGCCACAGTTGATGTCGTAGCCGACCCCTCCAGGCGAGATTACACCCTCCGTGGCATCAATTGCAGCCACGCCGCCTATAGGGAATCCATAACCCTCATGGGCGTCCGGGAGAACAGCCACATGCTTCAAAACACCTGGGAGAGTAGCCACATTCACGGCCTGGAGAAGCGTCCTATCGGTCAGCATCTTCTGTAAAAGCTTCTCCGAGGCAAAGATGTAGGTGGGGACCCTCATGTCACTCCTATAGGACCTCGGTATGAGCCAAACATCCTCACTGATTTTTTGGAGTGGCATATGTGTGACCATATTAGGATTCCCGCCGCTAGGTTGTAACTGTTTTATTTAAGTTGGAATTTGCCGTCCAGCTTAGATTATTACTATATAGCCTATATAGAAGAAAATAGAATATATCTCACCCATTACACTATGTACCTGGATGGCATCACCCGCCACTCCAGACCTCACAATACCGCTTGCAGGAGCCCTCGGAGGTCTCGTTGTAGGCCTCTTAGGATTCGGCTGGGGTGGCATAACCCGTAGAGCATTACAAGCAGCAGGCGCCGGCGCGGGAGAGGGGCTCACAACACTCCTCTTCTCAGAAATCCTAATCGACTCTGGCTCCCGTCTCCTCCCAAGAGGAAACCCTGAGACACCGCAATTTGTTGAGAGGGGGGCATTTAAATGGTTCACGCCTATAACCACCATGCTAGCCTCTGCAACTACGTTAGGATATCTGCCCGCATACGCGAAGCCCCTAACGACGCTTCTAAACCCTCTAATAGTTAGCTATCTCGTAATCTATATCGTCAGAAGGGAAAAGCACAACATAGCCCATGCAGTATACAATGGCGGAGTGGGAGACGCTATCAAACAAGGCCACGCCCAGTGTCTCAGACCGCCGCAACTGGTGGCGTTCGCGTGCAGGCTTCTCCTACTTGCACCCTTAGCCATGGAATACGGGATGAACACAATTAATATCATCCTTCTAGTCATCCCCGCCCTCCCCCTCCTATATGTCTCAAGGATTATGGCGAAAAATTGGGGAATACTATCGCGTAGGCTGGCCGCCCTAGCTCTCACCTTAAACGCAGTATTGAGCCTCCTTCCATAGCTGGGGAGCGTGTCTGGTAGACCCCATGACACGCGGCCCTAAAAGGAGCTTTCAACCATAAATATCGCCACACACCATCTGGGGCTTGTGGCGAAGATCAGACCACCTAAGAAGAGGAAGTTTGGCAAGGGTGTCGCTACATGTAGAAGATGCGGCACAAGTGTAGGCGTTATCAGGAAATATAAGCTCTACCTGTGTAGACGCTGCATAAACGAGGTAGCGCCACTGATAGGCTTCAAAGTCTATAGCTAGGGGTAGGCGGCGGCCTAAGGCCCTCGAAAATATAAGATAGCTCAAGCTCCCCCACAACACCTGTCGTAACATCTCTGACGACTCTGAGGCATAATTCAGACCTGGTCTTCAACTCGGTCAGATAGGCCAGCAGGTTCTCGCTTAGGTCTCCGCTGCCCAGCCAGTTCTCAACTATCTTCACGCTAACAAGCGAAGAGGCAGCGAAGTAGTCGCCTAGCCAGGGTGGCCTCACAAGCCCACTCCTCACACCCGCGTGGAGAAGGGGCATGGTGCCTAAATCGATACTTTCGCGGAGTGGGAGTGTGACTCTGCATATGACGCCCCGCCGCCTCTCCTCGGCACCCACGTGGACGCTGGTCTCAATCCTGCCGTGAGGGACTGTTAGGCGGATGAATCGCCCGGAGAGGTCCAGCACAGCATCCCTCATCACAGACGGAGAGGTGTGGACAAAAACTCCCCCACCAGCCATTTTCTCAGCACTAGTGTCTATCAGTATTTGGGCGGCTCCGCTGAGCTTCTTCCCAGTCCTACTCACCACAATGTACTGGAATCCATCCTTCACTTGGCGCCAGCTAATGCTCCTACACCAGGGCTCCACACCACCCTCACAGGCTGACAAAATCTCTTCAGCAATCCCCCTAGCCTCACCTACACCAGCCTTGATAGCTGGATAGAATCTCCCGGCGATATTATCCGAGGTCTTAAGCCAAACCCCATACTCCTCGGAGAACCTGCCAACACCCATGCCACGGACATACTTGATCCACTCAGATGTGAATGGCAGATAGGCCAACCCCTCACTCATCCTCATCGCGCCATGCACTAGAAAGGCATCAAACCCTCCACGCCTTAATCCATACCAGATCAGCGCGGCGGAGAGGTCGGAGCCGTGGACTAGGACGTCAACCAAAGCAGCGACCAGCCCGCTACTCCCTAGACACCATCTTCAGGACGTCAGGGGGAATCTTTCCGCTCCATTTATTGATGAACTCTGACTCCCTCTTCCTATCCCTGAGGTTATCAGGCAGCATGATCGGAATCTCATCTATTATGGCATACCAGCGCCCGCATTTTGGGCAGGTCAGGAGACCATCCGTAATCTCGACCGAGTAGCATTCCCTGCACCTAGTCTCCTCCAACTCATCAATCAATCCATCGTGGTAGGAGCAGTATAGCTCACACCTTGTGGCCTCCTCGACACTATACCTCGACTCACTCTGGAAGACATGTAGCTTTAGTGGAAAATTCCTGCACATTGGGCAGGCGAGAATATCCATCAACCTGTACTTCAACTGTCCAAACGTATAATTACACCCCTATAAGAATATTTTTAGGAGTTGAAGCTGAGGACAGTCGGTTTAGAGGCCCTGCCGCCCATAGTTCTCACAGTAATTCTCTGGCTCTTCATCCTGAATCTTTCAAGGAACTATGTCGAGATAGAGCCTGTTGCTCCCGTTGTGGTTGTTGAGGAGCCTGCCGAGGCTCCGGCCACTTCGCCTGCCCCCTACCTAAACACCCTAACGCTCCTAAGCCTCATAGCAGTCGCAGGCTTCACTCTCTTCCTAATCTTCAGAAAATTCCCAAAGCTGGTCTCACTAATCTCGATAGGCGCCTTCTGGCTGGTCACCTTCCTGACACTCTTGGTCCACCTTGGATATGTTGGGCAGCTCTCCCTGATTCTCCCGGTTGGCGGGATACTGGTTGTCTGCCTTCTTGTATCAACCCTCCTCGCCTTCCTAGTTAGGAGGACCTCTGGACTAGCAGCCCTCCTCGCAGCAAGCATCACCGCCGCCGCAGGCGGAACACTAATCGGATACATGATACCGCTATTCACATTCATAGCCCTCACAGCCTCTCTCGCAGTCTTCGACCTCATAATGGTCAAGAAGGGATACCTCTCACTCCTAAGCCACGAACAATACCGCGAGAGAATCCACCAGCTCAGGGGCCTGGTCGTCGAGGTGGGAGATATAAACATTGGCCTAGGCGACCTCCTCTTCTACACAATCACAGTAACCACAGCCTTCTTCAGGATGGCCCTACCCTCAGCCATAGCATCAAACATAGCAATCATAACCGGATACTACCTCACGCTACAACTCCTCAAGAAGTGGAATACTGTGCCAGGCCTGACGATACCGCTTACGCTCGCGCTGGCCTCCGCAGTAACAGCCCACTACCTGCTACCTTCTTGAGCAGGCAAGTTATTCGATTATGTAAATTTTATACAGGGTTGAACAACTCCTTTTTATTTAAACTCCCAAAAGCAATGACGTGGGCTCTGATAGTAGAACTCGTAGAAGTTTCCTAGGCAGTCTGAATAAGGCGCTTATAGGTGGGCTGCTTTTAGGTGGTGCCGTTGGCTCGCTAGGCACCTTCATGTCTGTAGGCGGGGTAAGGACGACAACTCTGGAGCGCGAGGTGACCATTACAAGAGAGGTCGGGAGGAATGTTAAGGCTGGATATGTCTACATCGGCCCAGCCAAGGACTATGGCTGGTCATACTCCCATGACCAGGGGAGAAGGTGGGCTGACAGCAGGATTCGCGGTGTGGAGAGTGTGTACATCGAAGGTGTTAGCGATGCTGATGTGAAAGGCGCGATGAAGAGCTTGATAGAGGTTGAAGGTGTTGACCTGGTGGTTGGTACGAGCTTCGGGTACATGGACCCGATGGCTGAGCTGGCTGCGGAATATCCTGAGAAATACTTTGTCCACATAAACGGTTTCAGGGCTGGAGCGCTGGGAAACGCGCCAGAGAACATGTCGGTAGCAGACATAAACACCTATCAAATATATTATCTCGAGGGGCTAGCAGCTGGGGCTATAACTAGTACAGGCGCGGTTGGCGTGGTAGCCACATTCCCAGTACCAGTAATTAATAGACTTGTTAACTCCTTCATACTTGGAGCTCGATACGCATACAAGAAGAAGACCGGTAAAGAGATTAAGGCTAGAATTGTCTGGCTGAACAGCTGGTTCGACCCTGTAAAGGCCCGTGACGCGGTCATCTCACTGATAGACACGATAGATGCTGATGTGATATCGTCTTCAGAAGATTCACCCACCGCGCTTCAAGTAGCTGAAGAATACACCACCCAGAAGGGGCGACGGACATGGTGTTTCAGCCATTACACAGACATGACCAGATTCGGCCCCAGCTCGCATCTGACCGGGCACATAGTTAACTGGGGAGTACTCTACTTGGAGTTCTACAAAATGATACTATCGGGGACCTGGCAGTCTGTGGACATCTGGTCAAAGTTAGGGGACTTCACAGCCTCTAGATGGGCTAAGCCACCTGAGCAGAGCACGCTAGGCAAGCCCGAGGGTCCCGTCTACATGGCACCGCTAAACCCGGTAATACCGGAGGAGACACAGCTACTCATCAAGAAGAGGTATGAGGAGATGAAGGAGGGACTCTTCGAGCCAATTAGCAGCGAGGGCAATATGGATGAACCTATCCGAGATACAAAGGGCAACGAGATAATAGGTAATGGTGAGCGAGCGGACCGCACAATGCTTATGAACATGGACTGGATAGTAGAGTACGCATCTGAAACTTGAGAGAAGAAGTCGACATCCTGGTTAAGAACATAACCGCGCTAGACCCTGCGAGCGACACCATACTCCACGGAGTAGATATCGCAGTCAAGAACAATAGAATTGTGAAAATAGGCCAACGACTCAAATTCGACTTGGTAGAAGAGATCGACGGTGGTGGCAAAATAGCTATACCTGGCCTCGTGGACGCTCATACACATGCCTTCCAGATATTGTTAAGGGGCGCCCTATCCATGAAAGAGCTACAAGTCCATCCAATATGGCTTCGCGTACTAATACCATTCGAGGCGGAGCTAACAAGGGAGGAGGCAGAAATAAGCGTAGAGCTCTCTTGCCTAAACATGATCAGGAAGGGAATTACATCCTTCGCAGATGCCGGCGGCCCGTACCCTGAGATACTGGCTGAAGCTGCTTTAAGGTCGGGTCTACGAGCCCTCGTAACTCACTCCACGATGGATAGGGGGCCGGAAAACTATACGCGGACAGTCCAAATGAATAGAGACCTAATCCAGAGATATAGGAATGGGCGAGTAAGGGGCAGCTACTCCATCAGACAGATCATGACATCTAGCGACCAACAGATAGAGGAGACGTTCAGATACGCGAGGACGGATGGTGTTAGGGTTCATATGCATCTAAACGAGGAGGTTTCCGAGATTCAACACGCTCTCGCGCGCTGGGGGTTGAGGCCTGTGGAGTATCTCTATTCTAAGGGATTCCTCGGCGATAATGTATTAGCCGCACATTGTGCATTCCTCACCGGCGAGGAGATACGGCAACTCTCATCGTCAGGGACCAACATCATACACTGCCCCACAATAGCAATGCTTTACATGAATTTCCCAAGAATACCTGAGCTAATCGCAGCAGGAGTAAATATAGCCCTCGGCAGTGATGGCGGGAGTTATAGACCCATAGACCTGTTCATGGAAATGAACATCATGATAAGTGGACTCACTGGGTACTATGGCACGCCCTACCACGACTTCAATGTCATAACGCCGAGAACAGCTCTAAAAGCAGCCACTTATAATGGAGCACGGGTTTTAGGATTTAAGGCAGGCCGGCTCCAAGAAGACTATCTCGCAGACATAGCTATAATAGATGTGCAAAAACCCCACCTCACACCGCTCCATGACCCCTACCTCCTCCCACTCTACGCAACAGGTGAAGACATCACAGACCTCATAGTAGACGGTAAAATAATAATGAAGAACAGTCAGCCACTCACACTCGATCAAGAAAAAATCATACAAATGGTCAAGGAAATACAGCCACAAATCCTAGAAAAAATAAAATCCATTACAAGAAGACAGTATTAAACAGACATGGCTTGACAGGATTTAAAACTCGCATCTAATTAGGTGCAAAATACACTATGCTCAGAGAGCTTTTGAATATAATTTCTATTAGTTGTTGATAAAAAAGGATAGGACTGTTCTTTCTCTAAACTATTTGCTTCTCCAATTGATAACATATCCGAGGCCGCCCAAGATCACTCCGAGACCTAGCAGGACTATGAATATCGTTATCCAGAATGGGTAGCCCATCGGTATGCCATAGAAGATGTTTGTATGTACTTGTCCTGGGTTCCAGCCTTTACCACCTACATCGGGTGGAAGCATCGAGGCGCCGCCTAGGTATCCACCCAGCATCATCAAACCAGTAGCGCCGAGTACCCCGATATTCATCAGGATTATGTGGGCCCAGGCGAGTTTGTCACTTAGGCCAGTGTAGGGTTTCCCTAAGACTGCCTCGATATAGTGGTAGAAGAGGGCAGTCACAGCGACGCCCATCACACCGACGATCAGATACGTCACATAGCCCATTGTGAACCACATGCCTGCAGACCCGAACGCTATGACACGACTGGGCTCAGGCCTCAAGAAGAATATCTGCCCTATGACGATGTATAGGGTAATCAGAGTAGCTATGGCACCTTGAATTATTGCAGCCCCAATAAACCGAGAGGCCCATTTACTTGTTTGCATGCTAGTTTAAACCTCCTTCAACAGTAGCTCATTTCAGTCGTACTATTTATTTTTTAGTATTCTTAGAAATGCAGAAAATTAAATATGCATACATCATCATAATTCTTAAATAGGAAGCCAAAAACACTATAATTTTAGTTTTCTTATTTAAGGCGGGTTATTTCTCACTTCCCCCCTGATAATTATGAGTGGAGTAGGGTCCTTTTTTCCCTGTTCCTGGGCGAGCTTGAGTCTATATATTCCTCATGGATAAGCTATCTGTGATGGATCCGCTAATTTTCACGATGGTGGTTGGACTGCTTGGGGCTGTGGCTTCTGTTCTTTTGATAATCTATGTGGAGAGACTTCCTAAAGGATCTGAGGACTTTATTACTATCTGGCGCGCAATCAGGGAGGGGGCCAGCGCATATCTCAAGAGACAATTTAGAACGATCGCTTTTATTGCGGCCGCGATAGCGGTTTTGATCTTGGGCAGCTTCTCCATCTTCTCCCAGCTTGGTGGTGTTGGCTATGGTGTTGCTATGGCCGGCAGCTTCCTCCTTGGTGTAAGCTTCTCGCTCATCGCCGCTTTTATCGCCATGGACGCGGCTACGAGGGCGAATGTAAGGACGACGTATGCTGCTTCCCAAGGCAGCGTACAAGCTCTAAGGGTTGCCACGCTTGGCGGCGCCTCGCTGGGCCTTGCCGTCATTGCGATGAGCCTCCTAGGACTATCTATCCTGTACGTGATTTTCAGGGACCCCGGGCTTCTAGCCGGGTTCGGGTTTGGCGCTAGTCTAGCTGCATTGTTCGCCCAGCTTGGAGGGGGGATATACACTAAGAGCGCCGATATTGGTGCCGACCTTGTCGGTAAGATTGAGGCGGGAATTCCGGAGGATGACCCGAGGAACCCCGCGGTGATTGCTGACCTGGTTGGGGACAATGTAGGCGACGAGGCGGGGAGGGGGGCTGACCTCTTCGAGTCTGTGACGGCTGAGAACCTTGGAGGCATGATAATAGCCCTTGTAGTGTCTATAGTGTTGTTTAACGGTGTTAACGAGCTGTACGTCGTGACTCCGCTCATAATTAGGGCCCTCGGTGTGATTGCTACGATTGCAGGGGTCTTCTGGGCTATCTCGAGGCGGGGCTTCAAGGAAGCTATAGGGCCGCTAAGGGATGGGCTGTTGTTCACGAGCGTTTTAGCAGCTATCATGATGTACGTGGCTAGCTGGCTCGTATTCGGGCCTGAGGGCCTGCCGCTGTATGTTGCTATGCTTATCGGCCTCGTCAGCGGCATCTTGATCATGTTTTACAGCGAGTTCTACACGGGGCTTAAATCTAGATATGTCTCGCTGATTGCGCAGAACTCCCAATCAGGACCAGCGCTGACAACTATGACCGGGATATCGACTGGCATGATCTCCTCGATGCTCCCAGTCATAACTGTTGTAGTCGCGGTGGCGTTATCGTTTATCCTTGGTAGCTACTGGTCAAGCCTCTCTCGCATCGGCGACCCGCTCTTGGGCGGCATCTATGGAACAACTATGGCCACTATGGGCATGCTCTCAACCGCCGGGTTCATCCTGACAATGGACGGTGTGGGGCCAATTGTGGATAATGCTGGAGGAATTGCGGAGATGGCCAACGCTGAGCCGACGATTAGAGAGAGGCTCGAGCCTCTTGACGCACTGGGCAACACTACTAAGGCTCTGACTAAATCATATGCAATGGGGTCAGCCGCCCTGGCCGCCCTCCTTCTATTTCAGGCCTTCCTCCTCGAGGTGGCTAGATACATGGCCGGTATCTATGAGCTTGGGAAGATAGGCCCAGCAGAGGCTGAGAGCCTCTTGAGAAGCGTCGCGGAGCTCACCTCCGGTCTCCAGCTTAACTCTCCCGCCGTGGTTATAGGACTCTTCATCGGGGGCATGATTCCATTCCTCTTCTCGGGCCAGGCGATGAACGCCGTGGCTAGCGGCGCCTACAAGATGGTGGAGGAGGTTAGGAGGCAGTTCGCAACAATACCTGGGATAATGGATGGAAGTGGGAGACCTAACTATGGTAGGTGCGTGGATATCTCAACCTCAACAGCCCTGCGGCTAATGATCGCGCCTACATTGACAGTTACACTTTCTCCGATTCTGCTGGGGATAGTCTTGGGGTGGAAGACAGTTGGGGCCCTAGTGCTGGGCGCAACAATCACCGCGATACCGTTGGCGATTATGGGATTCTATGGTGGCGCGGCTATGGATAACGCGAAGAAACTGCTCGAGATAGGTGGTAAGAAGGGTACAGATGCACACAAGGCAGCTGTTGTTGGCGATACTTTAGGAGACCCCATGAAGGATACCTACGCCCCAAGCCTCCACATACTGATAAAGCTGCTCAACACGCTCTCGCTGGTCTTTATACCCCTCTTCATGGTGGGGCTAATAGCTCTCTAGGGCCTCTCCCCCAGCGTAACCTCGATATTTAATGTCTCACTATCCCTTAGGATAGTCAACACTATAGTATCGCCGGGGCTCGTCTTCTCAACCATATATGTCAACAGGTCGTCCATGCTTGTGACTGGGGTGTTGTTAATCGCTATTATAATGTCTCCGCCAACTCTATACTGAGTCCCCGCCACCATTATGGTCCGTGACCCTCCCTTGATACCAGCCCTATCCGCGGGCCCACCAGGCACAATACTCTCTACAAGCAATCCCTTCTTCACATCGAGGCCGAGCTCCCTAGCCACTAGCGCATTTATCTCAACACCAGAGATTCCTAGATAGCTGTGGGTATACGAGCCTTTAGTAATTAGGACTGGAACAATCCGCCTGACGACGTTTGAAGAGACTGCATACCCAATTCCTGAGAACTGCCCCGTCATTGACTCTATAGCCGTGGCCACCCCCACAACCTCTCCCCTCATATTCAGCACGGGGCCTCCCGAGTTACCGGGATTTACAGCCGCATCAATCTGGATTATCCCGGGAATTAGGTAGCCTCTAGTTGACTGGAGAAGTCTTCCCTTCTGACTCACGATGCCGGTTGTTACACTACCAGTTAGCTCGAATGGGTTTCCGATCACGATTATCTGCTCGCCTATCTGGAGAGCGCTCGAGTCACTCAACCTCAAGGGCTTAAATGATAAATTCGCACCACGAGTATCTATCTTCAAGACTGCGAGGTCTGTGTCAGGGTCCCTACCCACGAGCACGGCCCTGAAGGCGCTCCCATCGATGAAGTAGACATAGTATTCTACCCCGTCTTCAACCACGTGGTTATTTGTGACGATGTGCCCCCGGTCGTCATAGATAAATCCTGATCCAACCGCTTCCCCAAATCTATACAGCGTCTTTATCTCAACCACAGAGTCTTTTACAAGCTCGTAGACCCGCGATACATTGTATTGAATGGTTGTCACTATTGTCTGTGTCGGCCAAGAGTTTTGCAGTAAGTTGATATCTGCCCTCGCGGCTGCAAGCTCGCTCCTGAGAGAACTTAGCTCTTCTTCTAGGCTTGTAATCTTGGATGAGAGGTTTCCTAGACTTTGTTGGTAGTTTATGACTTGGAATAGGAGGATTGCGACAAATACAAGCGAGACGATAGAGATGGCTGTTGATAACTTGCTCATCCATCGTCACCCTCCATAATTCTGGATACGTCTTAAAACCCTCTCTATGCCTGTTCCATACTGTGCAGCTTTCTTCTCCTTTGCTACAAGCTCCTCAGGCACTCCTGCATGCTTCGCAGCAGCCCTCAACAACACTTTCCTGACACCTCTTGAAATCTTGAATTCTAGCGGCAAATTATATACATTGTAGATGATTCGTTCATCTAGGTAAGGCATGGTTAGTAGGGAGCCGGCCAAAGCTGCTGAGGCGTAGTCTCTCGGTATACTGGTGAGCCAGAGCATCTCGAGGTCACGCCTCATCTCGGCCTCCGCAGCCGAGGAAGAGCCACTCTCGACCAGCCGTAGATATTTCATGTACCCGCCGAAGAGCTCATCTGCTCCCTGACCACTTACAAGCTGCCTCCTCCCATTCAAGGCAGCGTGTCTGGAGCCTTCATAGATCATTACAGAAAGGGCCTTATCCATCATAGATGATAGGGGGATGTTCTTCAAAAGGTAGCTGCACTTCTGTGCCACTTCCTGTTCAGTCAACGCGACGCTTAAGTGGTCTACGCCCAACAACTTCGCGGCCCTACTCGAGAACGTTAGATCGTGTGACCCTTCGAGGCCTACAGAGATTGCGAGGGGCTCTAGCCCGAGAGCCATGCATATCCAAGCTAGTAGGGAGCTGTCAATTCCGCCAGAGAAGAGAAGCGCGCACCTCCTCGCCACGGACCGTTTAACAGCGGCGAACAACTCCTCAAGCAGTGTTTCTAAAGCGTCGGAGAGACGTGGAGGCGAGGCTAGTTCAAAACTAGCCCTGGTGGGTCTCTCCTTGAACCTTACACCCTCGAGTCCAAGCATCATCTCAGTGTTTGGAGGTGTAATTTTTTCCCCAGCATCGCGGAGGCCCAGAAGGTAGGATGGGCAAGAGGCCGCAATTAACTGGTCTGACGCGTAATAGTTTAGAGGCGGAGACCCAATCTGTCCCGTCCTCAGCATAATCATTCCGCGGCGGAGCTCGATAAGGGATTGGAAGGGTGAGTTGTCCAGCTCCTCCAGTCCCAAGAGCCTCGAGGGCTTCAGATGTACCCTCAGCCCATCCTCCAACTCCTCCACAACGCCCACACCCGCATGATGAGCTACTAGACAAGCCCTACCGCTTACATCTGGCAACCCGCGGGCCGAGACGCGGACACCATCCACATAGACCTCACCCACAGGCCACCGATAAGACAATCTGAGAACACGGTCTAATAGAGAGTGGAGACGTATCTCGTCCCTAGCCACAATGGCTGAAACTATGGCCATTAAATCCAGTTTTCTATGTTACTTGCTCCTTAAGCTTTTTCTCCACCCTTCTAACCAGCGGGTCAGGCAATTTGATCTCGGGGTCGCTCCTAACCGTCGGGTGGTAGGGATCAACCATTATGACTTCGAACCACTTGTACATGCTGTCGTAGGTTAACAGGTAGCCTCCTATTGGGTGTAGGTTTGGGTACTTTTTCCTGGCCCTGTTTATGGCTTCCTCAAGCATTGTTACATTGACCTTGTGGAGGACTGTACCGAGGGCCCTTGGTCTCCTTCCTGAGTTGGGGCGCGGCCTACTGAAGCCACCCCTCCTCACCCTAACCCTCAATACCACGAATCCCTGCTTCGCCTTGTAGCCAATGCCTCTAGCCCTGTCAGGCCGTAAAGGTCTATCAACACGAACAACAGAGGGCTCCCTCCTCCAGAGAATCCTGCTCTCCCTAAGGAGGCTCCGCAGCTCCTCCGGCCGGCTCCTCCAGAGCTTATTCATCAGCGAGTATAGAGTCATGTCTTTTCAGCCCTTCGCGCCTCTAAGAGACTCTATCCTCCATCATAAATACTCTTAAAAGTGCCTAAACCCCATGAAGGCATGGAACCGGAGGAGTGGGGTTTTATATATTCGAGCCCGGCCACTACCGAGTGGATTGTTCAGACTCAAGGTTGGGGAGTCTTTAGGGGTTTGGGACTGGACCATCGTTAGCTGTGACGCCTGCCTCCTAGACATAGATGATGGGGCGGAGGTTGTCAAGTGTAGTAATTGTGGGGCAGTCTTTCATACAGACTGCTACAGAAACCTTAAGAATACTAAGTCAGCATGCCCTAAATGTAGGGTGAGCCTAGATGAGCAGTGACGAGGAGGGAGAAGAGGCCGAGCCGGGCGAGGAGGAAGAGATAGTCGTCAATGTCATAGAGACGCCGAGGGGCCGGGTACCGGAGTTTGACAGCACCTTCCGTGCACTCGAGAAGATCTCTTCTAGGCTATTGGAGCATGACGAGAAGATTGGGGAGATTGCGAGCCGATTGGCTGGTGGGCAAATAGCGAGCAGCGAGCTGCAGAAGCTCCAAGAAACACTGAAGGCGATTATGGACGACATATCTAAGCTTGAGAAGAGGCTTGAGATTATAGAGGATGACCTCGGCGAGATTCAGGAAAGGCTAAACCTCCTCGACTACCTGGCAGATATTGTCGAGCGCTATCTAAGGTCCCAAGAAGGCTAGCCGGACCCGCGGAGTATTCCTCCCCTGAGCTCCTGTTTAATCTTCTCCAGCTCCCTCTTCTCCGACTCAAGCCTAGAGATCTCCTGGGATAGCTGCGTCTTCCTCTTTTCCAGCCTCCGAACCTCCTCGGCAAGCTGGGAGAACTGCTTGTTATACTCCTCAGCAATCGACTTGGCCGCCTCAAGCCTCACAAGCTCCTCCCTCTTCCTCTCCTCAAGCCTGGAAAGCCTCTCAAGCCTCGCCTCCCTCACCTTAAACCTCCTATCCAACTCCTTCACAGTCTTCTCAATGCCATCAACCGCTGACTGGAGCGCCGTGACATAGTAGTCCTGGAGCTCTTTGATCTTTCCCTCAAGATACGTCTTCCTCTCCTCAAGCTCCGCAACCTCCTTCTCAAAACTCTTCAAAGACCTCTCCTTCTCTTCAATCTCCTGTTTAAGTTGAACCAGCTCTTGACGAAGAACCTCAAGACCTCCCTTCTCCTGCTCCAGCCTCTCCCTCTCCTGGACTATAGCTAGCCTAGCCTTCTCAAGAACCTCCACCTGCTCCCTCTGAAACTCCAGTATCCTCGCAAGCTCCTCCTGCTGCTCCTGAAAGATCATAAGATAGGAGGTGAGGGATTTTAGTACGTTCACGCCCTCAAGGAACTCTTTTATGAGGAATTCGGGCTGGTTAGCGGCTAGGGCGTCAAAACGGGAGATGAGTTCTTGGGCTACTGCTTTAATCTGGTTAATAATGTTGCCCGAGATTGAGGATTCGATGTTCTGGAGCTGCATCGTGATGCTCCTTATATTTTGGGAGATGGCCTCCAGCTCCTCTGAACGCCGCCCGATTATCGAGCCCATCCTTCTTTATCTTTTATGATTCGGATATAAATCTATATCCTCCTGTCTCTTGGCCAATTGTTCCAAGTGCTGTGGGCTAGACTTATTTATATATAGGCTGCTCAACTGTAGTGCAGGCCAATGTTCACCCAAGTTACCGAGGCTCTGGCAAGATTCAGTAGGATCGGGGCCCTAATCTCGCTTCTCGGAGCTACACACGCCCTAAGCCTAATCCTCAACTGGTTCTCAATAAACTATGATAATGTTGGCAGGTCCTTAATCACTGGGTATACTTTCATGGAGCCTCTGCTGCTTTCGCTGACCGCGGGAGGGGCGGCTGGCGCCACCGGGGTATTGGCCTCCAATATCAGGGACCTAACCAAGCTAAGGCTTGTCACGCCACTTCTCTCATTCACGGCCTCAGGCCTAGCTCTCCTCTCACCCCTATACACCTACCTGGTGAAGCTTTCAAGCTTTGAGGGGCTTAACTTCATCCCAGAGATAGGGCTTTTCGCCTCTCTCTTTACGGGCATAGCAATAGCCGGTGCATCTGTACTCGCATTAATCGCCGGTCTTAGGACCCGTGTCGCGGCATACAGTACTCCTCCACCCTACTGGGCTACGGCGAGGGAGGAGGCTGAAGCCTTTACTGAGATAAGAGAGCCCGTCGCGGAGGCTCAGACCACGGTTTACGAGCAGCCCCCCGAGAGAGAGCAGAGGGTTGCCGAAGCGGCTGGAGGCCAGTGCCCAATATGCGGAGACATAATCTCTGGCGGAGAACTCGGAGAGTGCTCCTCATGTGGCGCCGTCTTCCATAAAGACTGCCTGAATGTGTGGGCGGACCTAGGGAATAAGTGCCCCTCCTGCGGCGGGGAGCTTAGAGGCTGATTTAAACTGGCGAGGAAACGCGAGGCCCTGTAACCTAGCTCAACAGCTATTTATTGCGCAAGACGGTTGGTTGGAGGGGAATGCCTGAGCAGCTCGCTGAGAGCATTGTCCAGCTCGCCTTGAGGAGGGGGTTCTTCAACCCGACAGCGGAGATATACAGGGCATCGGCAGGATTCTACGACCTAGGACCACTCGGAGCACTGATGAAAAACAACCTAATCAACTACTGGATAGACACATTCGTGAAAAGGGAAACATCCTTTGACGTATACTTGATAGACGGTTCCCTAATACTTCCATACGACGCGCTGAAGGCTTCAGGTCATGTGGATAAGTTCACCGACCCCATGGCTGAGTGTAAAAAGTGTGGCAGGGCTCATCGAGTGGATCAGCTGATTGAGGATGTGCTTGGATTGAAGGTGGAGGGAAAAAGCATTGAGGAGTTGCAGGAGATTGTAAGGAAAAATGGCGTCTCCTGCCCAAACTGCGGAGGCGAGCTGGCAGGCTTCAAGGAACACCACCTAATGTTCAAACTCTCCGTTGGAGGAGGAGAGGAGACCGCGTTCCTCCGCCCAGAAACCGCACAGAACATCTTTCTAAACTTCAAGAGGATAGCGTTTTCTATGAGGGCTAAGCTTCCATTCGCTGTGGCCCAGGTAGGGAAGTCGTTCAGGAATGAGATTTCACCGAGACAGTCTATCATCAGGCTGAGAGAGTTTAGCCAGATGGAGGTTGAGGTTTTCTTTTCGCCTCTGCGAGCCGATGGCCCAAGAGGGTTTGAGGAGGTTGGTGATACTGTGATACGTGTCCTTACGAGAGAGGAGCAGATGCGCGGTAATGGTGAGGCAGTAGAGCTGAGGGCTAGGGACGCGGTTGAGGAGGGGATAGTGCCGAACAGATTCCTAGCCTATTATCTAGCGAGGGAGGTCAGGTTCTTCCAGTCACTCGGCATACCGCCAGAGAACATGAGGTTTAGACATCTACTGCCTGAGGAGACGCCACACTACTCGGGTGGAAACTTTGACCTAGAGGTTAAGTTCTCCTTTGGCTGGAAAGAGATTGTGGGGAACGCATATAGGCGTGACTATGACCTCACTGTCCATTCCAGGCACTCGGGCGAGGATCTCTCGATGGACGATAACGGCGTAAAGGTGGTTCCACACGTGGTTGAGCCATCTTTTGGTGTGGAGAGAATCCTCTACGCAATCCTCGAGTACTCGTATAGGGAGGGGGTTAGGGAGTGGCCCCTACTGATGCTGCCGCGGATAGTCTCGCCTATAAAGGCGGTAGTCCTCCCGCTTCTTGACCGCGAAGCCCTGACTTCTAGGGCTTGGGAGGTCTACACCGCCCTGAGGATGAGTAGGAGGCCCATCTACGTGGTCTATGACGATAGGGGGTCTATTGGAAGGAGATACGCGAGAGCGGATGAGGCGGGAGCCAACCTCTGCATAACCATCGACTTCCAGACACTAAAGGACAACACGGTGACGGTTAGGGATAGAGACAATGCTCAGCAGGTTAGGGTCAAGATAGATGAGCTGGAGGAGATTATTTTCAACGACATGTATAGGGGGTTGGAAGGGACGGGCGGTGGCTAACTCACCTCCCGCATGATGAATTTGCATGATAGGTTGTTAATCGGTGTGACGGGCCCGCCTGGCTGTGGTAAGACGACCCTGGTGGAGCAGGTGGCTAGCATTCTTAGGCGTGACGGGAAGGTGGTTGCTGGGATTATAACGAGGGAGGTTAGGGAGGGTGGAAGGAGGATTGGGTTCAACATAATAGACATAGAGACTCTACAGGCCGTGCCGCTGGCGCGGGAGTCTGGCGAGACAGGCCCGAGAATAGGAAGATACAGGGTCTATGTCGAGAACCTGGATGGGTATGCGTCAGACGTGATAGATAGAGCTCTGGGGAGAGGAGGCATCGTCATAGTTGACGAGGTGGGGCCTATGGAACTGATGAGCCAGAGGTTTAGAAGTGTTCTGGAGAGAGTCTTGAGAAACGCCAGGGAAGCCATCCTCACGCTGCATTATCGCTCAAGAGACCCACTGCTCTTAGAGGCGCATTCTATAGTGACTAGGCTAATAGTTCTCAGGCGGGGAGAGGCTGGGGCCCTGGCTAGGGAGGTTGCCAAGCTCTTTATGGAGAGAGGATGAGATGGCTTGGAGGCCCTGCCCAGACTCCCATTCGCGACAAGGATAGTTAAGGAGGGGTTGGCAGAGCTCGTTGTCCCCGAGACTGGGGAGGCCCAAGCCACAACGAGGCTCCCCGCCTTCTATAACCCCCTCTCAAAGGCCTCAAGAGACCTAGCTGTCATGGTGACTTGGGCTTATTTCTCGGAGAGAAACTGCGGCTCGGCCGCCGAGCCGCTTGCTGGGACGGGGGCCCGGATTATCAGGCTGCTACTGGAGTCAGGCGTCGTATCTGAGGGCATAGCGGGTGATATCTCGGAATGGGCGGTCAGGCTCATCGAGATCAATATTGAGCGGAATGGCCTGGCTGGCAGATTGAGGGTTAAGCGCTCTGACGCCAACTTACTACTCTCTGAGCTGGCTGTTAGTGGGAGAGCTGGATACGTGGATATCGACCCCTTTGGCTCTCCCGTCAGGTTCCTTGAAAACGGGTTCAGAGCCACTGAGAGGCAAGGATTGTTGGGGTCTTCTGCAACAGACCTCGCAGCCCTCTCAGGCTCCTCGCGAAGGACTGCATACTGGAAGTATGGCCTCACACTCGTGAGGACCAATTTCTATAGAGAGACAGCCATCAGGGCATTAGCAGGCGTCGCAGTTATGACCGCCTCAAGACTGAGCCTGGGCGCAGAGCCCGTATTTTCAGCAGCCTATAGACACTTTGTCAGAGTTTTCCTCAAGGTGGACAGGGGTAAGAGCAAGGCCTACCAAACTAGGCTACAGGTCCGATACCTAATCCACTGCAAAGCCTGTCTAAACACATCCGTTATTGGTGAGGCTCAAGAGTGGAGAGAAAGGTGTAGCGTCTGCGGAGGCCCCAACACGCTGCTAGGCCCTCTCTGGATCGGCAGACTCGCCGACAAAAACCTAGTCGAGAAGATCCTAAACTCGAGATTTGCCTCAGACCCAAATTATGCCGAGGCTGTGAAAATTGTTAGAGCAGTTGCGGAGGAGCCTGAAGATGTTCCATGGTCCTTCCAGCTAGCGGAGGTCTCTAGGCGCGCACGCACCTCACCACCAAAGGTTATGCAGGTGATTGATAGGCTGAGGGAGATGGGCTACCGTGCCGCCCCCACCCACTACGACCGAGCGGCAATAAAGACGGACGCCCCCTCAGACATCCTGACCAAGATTGTGAAGGAGCTGGCCCATAACTAAGTCCCTTCCGTGGGCGCTAAGCTGAAATACTCGTCAACCTCCACTCAAGAATCTGTGGACATCTGGCTTAATCAGTTTTGGGAGGAGCTATTCCCCGGAGTTTACAGGTGCATCCTAGCCCACAACCCTACAATCATGCTCATGCTCGTCCGGATGGCCCCCGGCGCAATCGTGCCCATGCACAAACACATACACCTGCAAGCTGGCATCTTGTTGGAGGGCTCCCTGCTATTTAAAACAGAGAGTGGCGAGAGAGTTCTTAGGGAAGGTGAGTCATATCTCATCAAGTCCTTTGAGCCGCATGAGGTCGAGAACGTTGGAGATGAAGATGCAATCGCTCTGGATATATTCACCCCAAGACGGGAGGACTATCTCTCAGCAGCTAGGCCACCAGACCTGAATATATAAACCAAGGCCACTACTCTGAGCTAGGTTGCTGCCCTCTGACGGATGTTTTCCCTGATGTATAGCCGCGCCAGATATAGGGCCGCCACCAAGATTGCGAAGACTACACCCAGTCTAAGCGGATCTGGCACAACCCTAGACGGGGTTAGTAGGAGGGAGAGCGATGCGAGTGTGGGAGGCAGCAACACTATGAGAGCTATGAAGAAGACAGTTTCTACAAAACCCCTATACGAGAGCAGCCTAGCAAGAGAGTCAAGCCAGCTATCTTTCACAGGAACCTCATGGTCTATGGAGCCACCCACCCCATAAATCTTAGCCGAGATATCTCTAAAGAGGAGTGGCTCACTAGCTGCAAAGCCATCCTCTCTCAACAAGGCATGGAGTACACCATCTTTAACAATTCTAACCTCAGGCGGAGAGGAGAAGACATCAAATCCATGAAGTTTAGCGATTTGCGTGGCGGCCCTAATTACCTTGTCACTAATTTTCAGCTTAATCTTCTCGTCGAAGAATCCGAGAAGCGGCGGGTTGTTGAATATGACGCGGTTTATTGTTATGTTTCCGTCTCTGAAGACGGGGAATGATGCCTGAATGCTTGCGAGGTCTTTCCCCTCTCTCGTCTGCTGGAGAACCCACTCGGATGCTTTCTTAAAGGCCTCCGACAACTCGAGTAATCAGGATTCAGGCATAATTTGACCTTTACCCTGCTGGAGTGACTGCCCACCAGCCGTGAAGTTGGCTGTGGGGAGTGTGACTGTAACTTTCACCTTGTCGCCATCTGAGAGCCCATACTTCCCCCTAAGATAGACAGGAGAGACCAGCTCTATGACATTCTCACCATAATGTGTCCTCTCAATGTATAGTATCGCACAGAGGTCGGCGTTGTTAAAGTATGCAAGTATCGCCTTAGCGCCGCCATATGTGCGGTTCTTGTCCTTGAAGCCTTCGATAAATATGTCTGCATACTTGCTGACAACCCTCCGATTCTGTATCGAGTCCCAAGACAGTAGATTTATGTTGAGTGTACCGGGGTAAGGGTCAAATCCAAGCTTCTTCTTTATCTGATCCCTATACCAGGGTAGTGAGATATAGTATGCGCCCTCCCCCATCCCGCTGAAGACCCGCCCCTCAAGAACCACCTCTACAGGCTTCTCAATTATCCTCTTCAACTCCGCATACAGCTCTGATAGCTCGTTGAGGGATTTCTCAGTCAACCTCACGTAGCACGCCCTACCTACTATTCGCCTCTCAATGAACCCCTCCTTCTCCATCTTTATCATGATGCGGGAGGCTGACTGCTGAGAGGTGTTTAGAAATTTTGCGAGGGCGGGTGTTGTGACCTGGACTCCGTTGCTGAAGCCGTTCCTCTCGTAGAGGTATAGGAGGAGGCGGAGCTGCATCTTGTTAAGATTCATCAAATATCACGGCGTTATACTCCCTCATTAATCTATTCCCAACCAAATAAACTTAAAGGATTTTAGGGATGCCCCGCAATCCAAAACTTAGGCGGCTCTTAGCCAATCTAGATAATTAATTAAAGGAGGGGGTTAAAACTGGATCGTCTCCAGCCGGACAACCCCAGATCGGCCTATCACAAGGATATCAATCCCATTCCCGCTCGCCGCGTCGCGCGTCGCACCCGCCTTCACAGCCTTTATCGCCAGCTCTGTTATCTCGTCGGATGATAGCCCCGGTTTAAACCAGGTCTCCAGCACGCCTGCCGCGATCTCGGCCCCGCTCCCAACCGCCGTATAGTCGTCCTCAATCATGGAGCCCAGCGGGTCTAGGACATAGATGTGAGCACCCGTCGAGTCGACGCCTCCCACGACAGTCTCGGTGAAGTAGGGGAAGAAGCGGTTTCCAAATAGATAAGTGGATAGGACTTTCGCAACTGTGTTTACGCTCGGGAGCCTCCCTTGCTCCAGCATATAGATGTTTATGAGCGCCTTCGCCTCCCTGATGAGGCCCTGCATGTCCGAGACCAGGCCGGCGCAGGCAGCCCCTGCGTTCTTAGTCAGCTGGAAGACTTTCCTAGCATTTTTAGAGACGACGAAGTTTCCATATGACAGCCTCTTCTCCGAGGCCAAGACTACTCCATCAGCCCCCTTTATCCCTACAGTGGTAGCTCCCGGGATGATATAGTAGCCCTGCTGCATGACTATCCAGTGGCGATTCAACCTTTTAACCATTCTCCAGCCACCCGCTCTGCCTTAGGGCCCCGGGGAGCCATGTTTATTTAGCACATCTATAACACCTTAAACAGATGACCCAGCAGGAGCTCAGACTGATCGTTAGACTGCTCAACGTAGACTTGGACGGTGGGAAGAAGATACCCTACGCCCTAGCAGGGATAAGAGGTGTTGGGATACCATTTGGATACGCGGTTACTCGTGCATTGAACATCGACCCTGAGCTGAGGCTTGGGCAGCTTACCGACCAGCAGCTGGCGATGATTGAGGACTGTATCAGGAATCCTGAGAAATATGGTATCCCCTCATGGATGTATAACAGGAGGCGCGACATACAGGCTGGCAAAGACCTCCACCTAATTGGTGCCGATCTTGACCTGTCTATTAAGGAGGATATTCAGAGGGAGATGCGTATAAAGTCTTGGAGAGGAGTGCGCCACTCCCTAGGCCTGAAGGTTAGGGGTCAGAGGACAAGGACCACCGGGAGGAAGAGCGGGCCTATCGGCGTTGTTAGGAGGGCTGTGGAGGCAGCTGCAAAAGAGTCAAGCAGCCAATAGCATAGCCCTATTCTAGGGTCTCCCGCGCGATGCTAGCTCCGCGGACCAAGTTTACCTCCTTCCTATAAGCGACATCCCACTTCCTAGTCCGCAGACCACAATCATTGCAGGCTATGATCCGCGAAGGGTCTCCGAAGATCTTGGCAGCGTGGAGAAGCCTATCCCTCACCAGCTCCGGAGGCTCTATGAAGTCTGTATGCACGTCTATCACACCTGGTGCGAGCGCGAAGTCCACGGAATGTTCCCTAAAGAGTTTGAGTATCTCGTAGCCCCTCCTCTCGTCCTGCCCTAGGCTCACAGCATCCTTGTTGGCACACTCGATAGAGAGCTCGTGTGCCTTCGCCTCTAGTATATAGGGGAATAGTAGGGTATAGTCGCTGTAGCAGATGTGGATTGTGAAGCGGGCATTAACACCCTTTACAATCTCATTAAAAGCCTCGACAAATAGGCCGACCTCATCCGGCTTGGTTGTCGCCGCGGGCTCATCGATCTGAATCCTATTGGCGCCGTTCTCGACGAGCGAGAGTATAACAGGCCTCACCACCTCACGGGCCAGGTCAAAGACCATCTCCCTCTTCGCCTCTCTCCTCCTCTCAATCAAACTACCAGTGGTTCTTGGTCTAGAAATGTAGTATTCGTCGAAACTCCACTCTGCTAGTGTATAGGGACCTGTTAGAGGAACTTTCAGCTCCCTTCTGGCGTGTCTTTTCGCGAACTGGAACTCGGGGACATAAGTGTTCTCCGCCAGCTGAGGCTTGGACTTTATGGCCGCCTTATTGTATGTCTCCGCATCCCATACCTTTACCTTGCCGAGGAATTCTACGCCCTTAACCTGTCTGAGCGCATGCTCATACATCTCTATCCTCTTCTGCTCTCCATCCCACACAACGTCTAACCCCGCAGCCTCGTGGAGACGTATAGCATAGAGTGAAGCCCAGTTGCGCAGCTCTTCTACAGTATAATCCTCTCTCCTGAGCTTATCCACAAGCACCTCATACCTCTCCACGCCCAGCAACCTGCCCCAGTACTCTGTCTCAGAGATGACACTCTCATCCAACTGCTTACGCAGGAAGGGAGCCCTCATGAGGCTTCCAACTTCCTGGGTTGGGAAGAGCTTCAAGACAAACCACCACCTAGAATTCTGTAGGCTTCTGCAAGCCTCTCAATCTTGGCATCGGCTACATGCCTAGGCAGATACTCGAGATCAGTATTAGTCGTCAGGTGATATGCTCTCGCTTCGACACACTCGGCGAAGCTGTTAAACAAGTATCCAATCTCCTCGACGCTCTCGACATGGCTATTCCTCGCATCCACGCACCCGATGGCTAGAGATCGCTCGAAGGAGTAGCCTCTAATAAGTTCAGGTGCTGTGACGAAGGGGTCAATCCCGATGACATCTGCCGGAGAGTCTAGGATCCATGGAAAGGCGTTAGAGGCATCGTAGAAGAAGAGGTGGACCATTAGGAGGCCGTTATAGCCATTCTTCACTATTCTGAGGGACTCTTTCACAGTCTCTACTTGATCTGTATCGAGTTTCTTCTCGGCGAGACACGGGGCGCTCAGCTGGAGGAGGGCGGGCCCAGTCCCTGCCAGGGTCTTCAACTCTTCAACAAGTATGCCTGCGAAGTCCAATACTAGGTCTTCCCATCTACTGTAGGATTGGTTGGCTGAGAGCCTGTAGAATGTGTAGGGCTCGGGGAGGATTAGCTTCCAGTTGACCCCACTCAGCAAGTCTGTGAAAACGTATTTTTCTAGGATGCTGGTGGTTCTCAGGATGTTTGATACTATTATTGGTTTCTTGTAGAAGAGGTTGTTGTCAAACCATCTGGTTAGTGGACCTGTTTTAACGCCTTCTAATAGTTCGGTGAATGGTCTTAGAATGTCGTGCCAGAGTAGCTGGCCCTCGACTAAATAGGTCAAACCCAGCCTCCTCTGCATCTCTATGAGCTTTGAGGCTTCACTCTTCGCAAGGACCAAAACACTACTATACGGCTCTCTCCCCTCAGCCACTCTCCTAAAGGCCCGGATTAACTCCTCCGACCTAGGCATTGCTCCACCAACATGAGAGGCCTCTATACCCAGCGCCAAGCCACAATAGACCCACCCCACTACCCGTAATAAAGACATTACACCCCCCAGGTAATCCTCTTATCTTAGCTGGCCAACAATAAACGGTGCTGAATCATGGATGGTTCTGTCAGAGACGTAGCCGCGCTCCAAGCCAGATGTAAGGAGGCGGCTGACTTTATTCAAGACGAGGCGGAGCGGGGCACAGAGATTCTTGTCGCAGGCCATAATGATGCTGATGGATTGTCTTCAATCGGGATTGTGACGGGTGGGCTGCTCGACCTTGGCGCAAAGTTTATCGCGAAGAGCGTCTTCAGGCTTGAGGAGTTTATCGATCTTATGGGCAAGCGTGATGGTGGGATGGTTATCCTAGTGGATATGGGCAGCGGCAGCATACATGAGCTTAGAAAGGTATTTGGCGATAGGAAGTTCGTCATTATCGACCACCACCAGCCAGAGGCGGAAGACATCGGGGAGAATTGGATACATGTCAATCCACACCTATTCGGGATAGATGGGGAATCAGAGGTAAGTGCAGCAGGTGTCGCATACCTTGTGATGAGGAACATCACGCCAAACCCACATATATACGCCCCGATAGCAGTGGTCGGTAGCCTCGGAGACCTGCAAGATAGGGGGGAGAAGAGAAAACTTTTCGGGCTGAACGAGGAGATCGTCTCGGACGCAGTCGAGGGACGAATGCTCAAAGTATATGAGGATTTCATCCTCTACGGAAGAGGCTCGAAGCCCATACACCAGGCGTTAGCGAGTACCCAGAGCCCATACCTCCCAGGCCTAAGCGGGGAAGAGGCCTCATGCCTCTCTCTACTAATTGAGGCAGAGATTGAGGTTCGTGATGGGGACAAGTGGAGGACTATTGCGGATCTGACTGAAGAGGAGAAGACCAAGCTCTACAATGCTATAGTCTCTCACTTGGTGAAGAATAACCAGCCTACTGAGGTTGTTAAGGATCTGATTGGGACTGTGTATGAGTTGGTGAATGAGGATGTCTCCTCAGGCCTCAGGGATGCGAGGGAGTATGCCCAGCTACTGAACGCCTGCGGTAAGACGAATAATTCCTGGCTTGGAGTCTCTGTTGCCATGGGGTATAGGAGCTGGGTATTAGAGGAGGCGCAGAGGGTCATGGAACAGTACAGGACAATATTGAAGAAGAGTCTAGAATTCGCCTCCAAGAATCTCGAGCAGATGTACAACATAATGGTCCTCCGAGTAGGCCCGGAGATAGATGTCCGACAGGTGAGTTCTATAGCATCTATACTCTCTTCCTCAAAGCTCATCCCTGCGGATAAGCCCTTGATAGTTGTGGGCCAAGAGGCTGGAGTTGTTAAGGTCTCAGCCCGCACTTCGTCCAAACTAGTGATGGTAGGTGTGAACCTGGGCACGGTTATGAGGGAGGCGGCCTCGAAGTTCGCCGGACGAGGTGGAGGGCACAAGATAGCGGCTGGAGCCGAGATACCTGCAGACAGGCTTACACTCTTCCTCCTAGAGGTCGATAGGCTTATCGGCGAGGCCTTGTCCCGAGTTAAAACGCAGATAACTCTGGATGATAATGATTGAGGCATGAGGCTGTTTTTAGTGTGAGGTTTTGCAGCCAGGAAGAGGCTAAGATGGCGGAGAGGTCTCTTGCACCGGACAATAAGCCTCTGCCCCCATATCTGAGCCTGGAGGTGGATAGGGTGGGGGAGGAGCTGATTTATAAGGTGGCATGCTCCGGCAGGCCAGCTCAAACCCTCCTCTCAACACTCGACGACATAATACAGGCACTTCTACTGGTCGAGCCCATAATATGCGAGATCCGGGAAAAAGGTAGGAAGTAGGCAGAGCGTGGTTGGCGTTAGCCTTAAAATGTTGAGTATGGGTTAGAGAGTGAGGGTCGAGATGTCCTCAAGGAAGCCAGCTGAGAAGGGAGCTAAGTCCGAATACACCATCATGACGCCCTCCTACTTCGCTGAGAGAACAATAGGAGTGACGCTGAGCGACGACCCATCCAAGCTATTAAACAGGACCGTGAAGGTCAGCCTATATACACTCACGGACGACCCAACTAAGCAGTATATCCTAGTTAAGTTTCAGATCGTGAAGGTCAATGGAAATATCGCAGAGACAATCTTCTACGGGCATGAATATGATAGGGAGTTTTTGAGGAGCCTGGTTAGGCGTGGGACAAGCAGGATAGATGGCTTCTACAACGTCGAGACTAAGGACGGATACAAGCTGAGGGTTCAATGCACAGTATTTACCCATAATAGGGTGAGGTCTGGTAAGAAGACTTCGATAAGACACATCATGGAGGAGGTTGTTGAGACCTCGGCAAAGTCGCTTGAGCTGGGGCAGTTCGCACAGGAGATGGTATTGGGGAAGACCGCTTCAGATATCTACAACTCTGTTAAGAAGATTCTCCTCCCAAGACATGTGGGGGTTGTTAAGTCGAAGGTCCTTGCAAAGCCACAGCCTCAGGCCTCTGTAGAGGGGGTAGCGGCTCAGCAGCCACAGCCCCAGTAGATTCACCTCTCGTCCAGACTCCGCGTATCCGCGGCACTATTGTGGCGCCTCTTGTGATATGTCCTCAGATAGTAGCCCTCTTCTCTCAGTGGCCCGAAGCTCCTCACACCCCTCTCCCCAATCTGCCTCTTGAGCCTCTCAGATTCCTCATCAGAGATCTCCCCCCTCTGGTGCAGAAACTCTACAACCCTCATCGCCTCCTCGTCCGTCGTACACCTCATAATGTAGTCTTCTGGACCTGGCATGAACCCTCTTAAAGGCTCCTCGCCTCCTTCAGACTCTACATATTCCTCAGCAACCTTCGATTCATCCAGCTCGTTTGATAGGGCGGGGAAGAGTTTCTTGAAGTCGCGCTTGTCCCAGTGGATCAATGGGCTCCACCATCTTCTGTGAGCCCCTGATATTTAAGTGGGGTGGGTTTTGTCGCCGCCCACCCGGTTTTAAGCCCTGGATGCTTTTAGCCTCTCGTAGAGGTCATAGTGTTTGAGCGCCTCCTCGACAATCTCTTTCTCCTTGTTGGGATAGATGCCCACTAGTCTACCGTCCTCGAGTAGTGCGACTTCATGAGCGATGAAGAGGGCCTCGAGTGGGTCGTGAGTCACGTAGAGGACCGGGATCTCCAGAGTTCTCACAAGCTGTAGTACGAGCTTCTTGTTTGGCCAGTCCAGATTGGCGCATGGCTCATCCATCAGCAATATCTCAGGGTCCTTCAGAAGGGTAGTGGCTATGGCGAGGAGTTGCAACTCGCCTACAGAGAGTCCCCTCTTCTCGAGAAGCCTCTCGAGCCTAAGACTGGAGATAATGGGCCTGTAGTCTCTTCCGTGCAGCTTTGAGAAGTACTCTAACTGGCTTCGAGGATTCATGGGCAGCTTGACAATCCTTTGGGGGATGTAGCCAAGGGGCCTATCTTCGACTGGTAGGCCAGTGATGTCTCTCCCGTTAACTAGTATCTCCCCCCTGACGGGTTTGATGAGGCCCGTGAGACTCTTGAGGAGTGTGGATTTGCCTGTGCCATTTCTCCCAAGCAGGACTGTCTTAGTCCGGACAACAAGCTCTCCAACCTCTAGCCTGAGCCCTCCCCTATAGACAAGGAGGTCACGAATCTCGAGGACCATGCTCCAACACCACCACCGCGAAAGCTAGAGAAAGTGCGACCGCTAGGAGAAGGAGGGATGCAGAGACGACGACGCCAGGGCCACTCTTGAGGAACTCCTCGAAGATATATATCCCAACTGTCTGGGGCCTCTGTGCTATTATGAGGAAGACTCCAAGCTCTGAGAAGGATCTGAACCATGAGAGCAGGGCTGCGAGTAGGATGCTAGTCGGCGAGGCCTTTAGATAGAACCATTGGAGCCTAAATCCCCTCACACCCATGCTTCTCAAGTACTCTTCAAGCTCGATGCCTTGGGCTGCATAGGCCGCCCGAATAACCCCTACACCTATTGGTGTTGAGACTATGAACATCCCCAGCACGATCGCCAGCCCAGTGTCTGTGATGTTGAGGCTGAAGATTATTGGTGCGAGAAGTACCCCGATGGCTGTATGTGGGATGGCGGTGGAGAAGAGTATGAGTGGTGAGATGTATCTGCCGGTAGGTCTGAATGTGAAAGCATAGCCGAGCAGGAGGGAGGCTGGAAGCACAAGGAGTGTGGCGAGCGTCGAGTAAATGGCTGTCGTAGTCACCGCACCCATGAAGTCTGGCCGTGGAGCAGAGCCAAAAACTAAAACTGCTGGAAGGGACAATACGATGAAATATGACAAGGATATTACTAGTGCCGCGATTAGTATTCTATCCAAGCCCCTTCAGCAGACCGTATCTTGTGAGCGGAACACCCTCCAGAGCTTTCAAGAATTCATCACCGCTCTGAGTGAATGAAGCGGCAAATGCGCGGAAAGCCTTCACCTCAATCAGCCCGGTTTGGGTCTCGGCGGTGAAGCTAACAGGTGGATCTTGTGTGAAATCTATGTCTCCGGGGACGTCGAGGACCTTGAAATGATTTTCATACCCCCGCGATATAATGAAGGGGGAATGGGCGAAGATGCAGTCGACGGCTCCACCTTCAAGCAAGGCCGCAACACCAGCTAGGTCGTCACGGGCGACAAACCTGCCACTAGCCTGGAAGCCCCGTACATCAATCCTCACCGTCCGGCTGGAGGAGTCGTAGATGTATGTTATGTTGAGGCCCCTGCTTATCTCCTCGGCTGAGGCGACACCATATCTGACTCCAAGCCAGTAGAGCGCGGCCAAGGCTCTATAGCCTATCGGCGCTGTGTTTGGGTTAGCTACACCTAGCCTGACCCTCCCGATGTCCGTTAGGGAGTAATCCTGCCTGCAGACGATCTTTAGTTGGAACCTACCCAGGTCTAGGATTCTGCGAGGCTTGATAAATTTTAAAAGTTCCCAATCCACACTCATGAATACATCCGGTACATTACCAGACTGGATTATCCTCACCCCGAGAACGCTACCTACTGAGCGTATATCGACCAGCTCCGCGCCATAGGTTGCTGCAGCCTCCTCCGCCACACCTGCCAGGGTTGGAGCAGAGAAAACAACAACACGGCTCCTACCCACCAAGATGTCCGAAGCTACTGCTATGCCGAGCATAACGATTATTGCCATAATTGCCATTATGGCAATTTTACGCATAGCTGAGGCCTATTTTGCTTAAAAATATTTAAAGGAATGCTGGTTGATACTCAACGGTACATGTCGGTTCTGGAGGTGCGTGGTGGTAAGGTTTTCCTAAGGCTTGATAATGGGGAGTCTTTCCAAGTCGGTATATCCTATTTTGAGCTACTCGATGGTGTGAGGAGGTATGGGAGCCTCAGTGGGGCGTGCCGCGAAGTTGGAGTGACGCTCAAGACAGGCCTGAGATGGGTGAGGTCTCTCGAGTCTAGGCTCGGCTTTAGGCTTGTGGAGCCTAGGAAGGGGGGAAGGGGAGGTGGTGGAAGCGTGTTGACACAGCACGCCCAGAGGCTACTCGAGAGATACTACTCGGCGAGGACAGCGACTAAGCCCGGCTTCATTACAACGTTCCTTGAAAGCCTACTCAGCGCCCGCAACATCTTGCGATGCCGAGTCAAATCCATCAAAAAGACGGAGGTATTGAGCCTGCTAGATATGGAGCTGGAGCCGAGCCAGAGTCTAAAGGCCCTACTGACCACAGAGAGCTTAGAGAGGCTGAACATCCGAGAAGGAGGCGAGGTCATAGCGATAATTAAGGCTACAGAAGTGCTGATAGCCTCGAGGGACCTGATAAGAACCTGACTCAGTCACTCCTAACCTAGGCGGCTATCTCGACTCTTAACGCCTCAATCTCTGACTTAATCTCCGCCTCCAGTTCGTCGAACTTCTCAAGCTCCTCGTTTCTTATCATGTATTTCGCCCTCAGCATATTGGCAATGACCTTGAGAGCCCTAATGTTCTCTATTTTCACGCCCTTCTTTATAATCTCGAGTGAGTGCTCGTAAAAGTTGACAAACATCTTAAGCATCCTGTATTGTTTTTCTGGGCTGCAGTAAGAGTCCACCTCATCATATGCGCTCTGCTGGAGGAACCCCTCCCTAATCATTCTCGCGACGTCCAGTATTAGGTTCTCCTCATCAGCTAGCGCTTCAGGGCCGAGGAGCCTCACAAGCTCCAGCAGCTCCTCCTCCCTCCTCAAGATACTGTATAGCTTAGCCCTCGCCTCGTACCAGTCCTTGCCAACCCTGCTCCACCACTCCTTAACAGTGTCAACGTAGGCGGAGTAGCTCATTATCCAATTTACAGCCGGGTAGTGCCTCGTGTATGCCAGGTTAGGGTCTAGGGCCCAGAAGACCCTGACGAACCTGAGTGTATGTGTTGTGACTGGCTCTGTGAAGTCTCCCCCTGGGGGCGAGACGGCCCCAACTATGGTGAGGCTTCCGACCCTGCTGGGCTCGCCTAGCACCTCGACCCTACCAGCCCTCTCATAAAACTCGGCCAGCCTGCTCCCGAGGTAGCTGGGATAACCCTCCTCCGCTGGCATCTCCTCAAGCCTACCACTAATCTCTCTAAGCGCCTCAGCCCACCTACTCGTTGAGTCGGCCACCAGCAGAACATCATACCCCATGTCCCGATAATACTCTGCAATAGCCGCTCCTGTGTAGATGCTGGCCTCCCTAGCCGAGACCGGCATGTTGCTAGTGTTTGCGATCAAGACCGTTCTCTCCATCAGTGGCCTACCAGTGTATGGGTCTGTCAGATGTGGGAACTCCTTTAGAACCTCAGCCTCCTCGTTCCCCCTCTCGCCACAGCCGATGTGTAGTATGACCTTCGCGTCACTCCACTTCGCCAACTGGTGTAGAGTAACTGTCTTCCCAGTCCCGAAAGCGCCGGGTATACAGCCTGTACCTCCCTTAGCCATGGGGAAGAGCGTGTCTAGGATGCGCTGCCCAGTTATCAGTGGTACTAGAGGGTCGAGACGCCTCTTTATTGGGCGGGGTATCCTCACAGGCCATCTATGCATCATCGATAAAGCCACTTTACCGTCTTTATTCTCGACCTCGGCCACAGTCTCTGTAACCGTATAATCGCCCTCAGGCGCGACGTACCTGAATGTTCCAGGCTTAGCATCTGGAGGAATCATGATGGAAGTCTTAATCAGAGGCGTCTCCTCTACCTCGCCGATTACTGTTCCAGGCTCAGCCCTCTCACCAGGCTTAACAAGGGGCTTGAATCTCCATTTCTTATCAAGTGAGATGCTTGGAACCGAGACCCCTCTCTTCACAAAGGCTCCAACCAGCTGGGATATCCGGTCGAGAGGCCTCTGTACACCATCGTAGACACTCCCTATAACCCCAGGCCCCAGTGCAACGGAGAGAGGGCCGCCGGTTCCTATCACAGGTTCCTCAGGGGCTATGCCTGAGGTATTCTCATAGACCTGTATGTAGGCTGTATCGCCGCTCAGCCTTATGACCTCGCCGACAAGCTTCTCCTCGCCCACATAGACCATCTCATACATCTTAGCCCCCATCATTCCCATAGCCTTAACAGTCGGGCCAGCTATCCAAGCGATTTTCCCCTTAACAGACATGACTACACGTGACAGGCTTCTTCCAACTAAAAAACTTTGAACCAGCGTCAGGATGGAAGGAGCTGCTTGATTATTTCTTGCCTTATCTCGCCCCTCATCCTCTCAAGCCTAGCCTCAACCGTGTTATCATATATCGCTGACCCATCACCCCTAATTACCCTAACACCTCCGACACAATCCAAGAATTTTTCAGACAACCTAATCTTCACACCTAACTCTTTTCCAACCTCCTTGGCAAGCCCATTCACAAGTTGCTGGTCCTCCCTCGAGCACTCAACCACAACCTCATCGCCACCAACAGACTCTACAGCCTCCCTCAAGAGGGCTTTAAGAGATTGCCGATATTCATCGCCTCTCCTTAGGGAGGGTATCCTACTCACCGCCTCCTTAACCACGATATTGACACACTCCTCAACAGATTCGAGATATTCGCGCCTAGACTCGAGCATGGCCTGGCTGATAAGCCTCATCCTAAGGGCCTCTGACTCCCTTCGAATTGCCTGGGATGCGGCAAGAGCCTGCCTGTAAAGCTCATCACCCCCCTCCCTCAGCCGTCTTAAACTCTCCTCCTCAATCTCCCTAATCTTCGCCCTAAACTCGACCAGAGCATCCTCGATAACACTCTTCAAAACATCCTCAAGCTTCATCGGAGTCATATTCCACCAAACGCGCAGCCCGCCACGTTAAATAGATATACGATAGACCAACTATTCAAGGATTCTTACTCGTGAAGATGGTCTCGGGATAGGATAGTATTTAAAGCTATTGCATAACCTTCTCCTCATATCTGTAGTTTGGCATAGGTATAGAGTGTGTAGGCTAGTTTGACTTCTGCCCGCCAATAGCCTTACTATCTCCCCCCTTAAGAACTACCCTCGCCCCTATTGGCTTACCTAACCCACTAATTTCGCCATAGTAAGCGCTCTATGAGCCCCTATGCGAGGCAGAGCATACGGCTTGAAACATTTAAACCGTTTAATTTCTAGCAAAGAATTATCTGTGGACTTAGTCAAAAAAGATTAAACATTCATTCTTTCGTGATAGTTTCCATAAAAATATGGATATAGTGTTTATTCTTTCTCCCTTTTTGTACATCATATCTTTCGAATCATTAAGCATAAGAACGATTTCCCCGATCAAGAGCCCAGCAGTCAGTACAGCGAAAACTAAAGCTACAGCTATGAACCCCCCAGCCAACACTCTCCCCCTTTTTTCCTCTTTTGAAAGTTTTGTTTCTAAGGATAGTCACCTTGTTATTCTGGTTTTTTGATAATTGTGGGTTCTCTTACTACGTTTCTCCTTAGGCGGTTTTTGGTTTTATTTCGCCAGCCAAGTCATTTAAACCTCTTATATCCAAAATATGCTTAAATACCCAGTATCCTACGAAGCATTGCCCTGTAGTCAACCTCCGAGGACTTCTCGCCAGGCCGCGGAAGGAGATATAATATGGGTTTAGACAGCTTGGAACTGAGTTGACCAACCCTACCCGCAAACTCCGGGCCAAACTCATCACTCACGAGAATCAAACCTATCTCAGGGTCTTTAGCGAGCTCTTGGATAACCTTCAAAGCATCTCGCCAATCCTCAGCGACAACGCCTCCCACACCCGCAACACGGAAAGAGGCAACAAAAAGCCTGCCACCAACAGCGACAGCCCTCATACCACCAAACTCCTATCCAAATCCAGACTTTATATCTTCCCTAATTATCAACTCAGATATTGGAGGGCCGGTAGATCAGCGGCAGATCACCCGGTTTGCACCCGGGAGGCCGCGGGTTCGAATCCCGCCCGGTCCACCTAACTTTTAAAAACATCCAGAAACTGATGAGGGCTAAAAACACTCATCCATTCAAGAATAGGCATCGCCAGTTCTGATTTTATAACCCAGTGGCTAGATCTTATCCGCATGGAGCATAAACAATATATCGTGAGAGAATTCGATGTAAACACGAGTTAAAACCAATTAAAAGCGAGGTGAAGCATTGAAATGTCAAAAAGAGAGGAAAACGTTAACGAAGAAATTCTGAAAGTTCTGAAGGATATTTAAGACTCTCTTAGAGCCTAAGCCTACACAACCGCCTCCACCACCGCCAAAAGGCTTTTAGAATGAGTTAGTCGACTTCATATCAAGGTACAAGGTGCTAGGCCTCGCTGTAACCTTCATCATGGGTGTATATGTGGGCCAGGTCGTGCAGTCTCTTGTTAAAGACATACTAATGCCGATAATTGGGTTAGCCCTCCCAGGCCTTGGAAACCTATCCACCCTCAGGTTTGCCATCCCGCCTACTGCACTAGACGCTCAAGGAAACCCATTAGACCCAAACTGCACAGGACAACTCTTCGGAATCGGAAACTTCCTTGTATCAATCATAACCTTCATAATAGTATCCTTCGTCACTTTCCTTATCGTAAAAATCACTAAGAGATGGGGCATAGAATAAACATTAAACTACCTACTCTTCTTTTTTACACTTGCAACCTAACTAACGAAGGTTCATACTTTAGATTTGGATCAGGGACTAGAATCCCTCTTATACTCAATTAATCAGGGGGATTAGACATCCGGAGGCTTGACGCCATCTTTTTGCTGCTTCACAATGTCTTGTGCGGCCTCGAGATGTGTGATGCTGAATGCCGTAGCATCGATAGATTTTTAATCATATAATCTCTCGTTCAAAAGTTGTCTGAGTAAGAAGTTGCATCCCCTAATTCAAGGGTATTGAGGAGCCTCGTAAACTCTTATCACCTCTGTGTCGTAGTCGTTATGGATCTGTGTTGTCAGAATGTTTAAATGCAACTGCTCCTAAAGGATTTCGAGGCGTAAATTGATATGAGTCAAGTTGCCAGTGGATACTACGCACCAGCAAGTTTGAGGGATGCTATTTCTTTAAAGAGGCGGCTTCGAGAAAAGGCGCTTTTTGTGGCTGGTGGTACGGCTGCGGTGCAGCTTGTCAGTAAAATGATAGCCGAACCTGAGGCGATAATCTCGCTTGAGAAGGTTCCACTCGACTACGTGAAGATTCGGGGGAATGTTGTGGAGATAGGTGCGACAACTCCCATAAGTAGGCTACTTGAGACGCGGGGTCTTCCCACCGCGTTAAGAGAGGCTGCCGAGAATATTCACGGCCTTGCCCTCAAGGATATGGCTACGGTAGGAGGTAACATCTTCACACCAGCCCCAGCTGGAGACATAGCCACAGCACTATTATCATTAGACGCGACACTAGTGCTAAGAGGGACAAGGGGGGTGAGAACCGTCCCCCTCTCTAAATTCTACAGAGGCCCACTCAAATATAACATTAAAGCAGATGAAGTATTAACAGCAATCAGGATTAGGAGGCCGCCAAGGCTTTCATCCTTCCTCAAGCAGACACCTTGGAGATATAGTGGCCCAACAATTGCGTCGGTCTCTGTAGGCTTGGACCTGGATAAAAATAAAAAAGCGCGTAGAGTGATGGTGGCGATAGGTGGTCTGACAACACATCCCTACCGCGTTAAAAGGGCTGAGAGGCTTCTCACAAGCAAGAAGCTGACCAGCGAGCTTATAGAGGAAGCCGCTAAACACCTAGTTGATAATGTAGACATCATCGATGACGCGCTAGCATCATCATGGTATAGAGAGGTGATCGCGCAGGTCTTGTTCAAAAAGATTTTAAACAGATTTATTTGACGAGGAGGGAGAGGCGTTGAGAATAAAATTCAAGCTTGATGGGGAGTATGTTGAAGTTGATGCTAAGCATACGGATACTCTCTTGAAGATATTAAAGGATAAGCTGGTCGTTGGGTCTGTACATTTCGGATGTGGAGAGGGAACTTGCGGGGCCTGCATAGTGCTTGTAAATGGGAGGCCGAGATATTCCTGTCTAACGTTGGCTGGGTATGTCGATGGAAAAGAAGTCACGACGGTTGCGGGTTTAGCCCATGATGGAGAGCTGAGTGAGATACAGAAGGCATTCCTTGAGAATGACGCGGCACAGTGTGGGTACTGCACGCCTGGGATGATCTTGACTGCGAAAGCTCTGCTCGATAGAAATCCCTCACCGACTGATGAGGAGATATTTGATGCCCTGGCTGGGAACCTCTGCCGATGTACAGGCTATGTCCCAATCATAAACGCTATAAAGTCCCTTTCTAAGAAAAGGTGAGAAAAATATGTCTGGCCAGTTCGCAGCCGTAGGTGCTCCGATCAAGAACGTCCAGTTGCTGGGACACGTTACAGGCACCACACAGTATGTCGACGAGATATCATTCCCAGGCATGTTATGGATTAAGGCTGTTCGCAGCCCTGTTGCCCGCGGCAAAATAAGAAAGATTGATACTTCGCGTGCTGAGAAAGTGCCGGGTGTCATTAAAATCATTACTGCTAAGGATGTGCCAAATAACATTCATGTTAACATGGCTGGCATTGGGATAGGGCCACCTGACGAGCCGGTTCTCCCTGAGGATGAGGTGAAATACAAGGGGGAGGCGATATGCCTCGTAGTTGCTAGGGATGAGGAGACCGCGCTTAAGGCGGCCCAGTTGGTTGAGGTGGAGATAGAGGAGCTGCCGCCGGTCCTCGACATGGAGGAGGCCCTGAAGCCTGACGCGCCTGTTATAACTAAGTGGGGTGTGAACGCCTTCATCTACGGCTCAGGAATGGATGGCGCCACAAAGCCAGGTAGGCCTGGTAGGCCCTTCTTTCTCGTGAGGAGAGGAGATGTTGAAACTGCCTTCAAACAAGCAGACAAAGTGGTTAAGGGCAGCTACGTCATTCCACCCATAGAGCACGCACCTATAGAGCCACATGTATGTGTGGCTAAGCCGGAGCCTGGAGGCAAGCTTACAATTTACACGACAACGCAGGCACCCTACTTTGTGAGAGACAACGTCGCCACAATCCTCAATATACCGGCCTCTAACATAAGGGTCATAGCACCAGCTGTAGGCGGTGGCTTCGGAGGCAAGGTAGACCCCGAGTTTGAGATGCAGGTGGCAGTGGCGGCTATGCGCGTCGGCAGACCAGTAAAGTGGAGGTGGACGAGGGAGGAGGAGTTCACGATATCCACAACTCGTCCAGCCATAAAGGTTGAGATGGAAGACGCGTTATCGAAGGATGGCTTAATCCTGGGAAGGCGGGCGAGACTCCTACACGACTCAGGAGCCTACACTAGAACTTCGCCATATGGAGTCATAAAATCGACCGTGAATCTCTCGGGGCCATACCATATACCCAATGTGTACTATGAAGGATACTGCGTCTATACCAATAGACAGCCTTCAAGCGCTATGAGGGGGTATGGTGTCTTCGAGGTCTCCTATGCGGTTGAGCTTCAGATGGAGAGAGATGCACGAACACTTGGTGTTGATTCTTGGGAGTTTAGATTTAAGAATGCTTACAGGAATGGCCAAGTCACAGCGACGGGTCGACCGATTGATGACGCCTACCTAGTCGAAGTCATGAAGGAGGCGGCATCGCTTGCTGGTGTGAAGCTGCCTCCACACTTGCTTCAAATGAGTTCGTGGGGGTGAAGGGTGTGGCGAGGCTCAGGGGCCGGGGAATAGCTGCCATATGCTATCCAACGGGAATGAACCTTGGAGGAGACCCAAGCCAGACGGTTATAGTGGCTCAGCCTGATGGAAAATTCATCGTCAATGTCGCGAGCGTTGAGCTGGGGCAGGGTTTGAGAACGGCCCTCGCCCAGATTGCGGCGGAAGCTATTGGAGCATCGGTTGAGGACGTCGAGGTTAGGTTTGGCGATACACAGACAGCCCCACACGACACGGGCACATTCGCCAGTAGAACTACCCATAGAATGGGAAACGCAATAGTCAAAGCGGGGCAGGAGATTAGGCAGATACTTATAGACGTAGCGTCTAAGATCCTCGAGGTTTCGCCCCAGGACCTAGAGATTGGAAATGGAAAGGTATGGGTTAAAGGCGTGCCGGATAAGTTTCTGACCGTGAAGCATGTTGTAAATCAGGCGCAGTTTGTCTACAATACCCCGGTTGTGGGTAAAGGTCATTACGTCAAGCCTAAGAGCGATGTGGATCCTGATACTGGCGAGTCAGACCCGCACTCGACGATGGCTCATGGCTGTATTGTTGCAGATGTAGAGGTTGATACAGAAACGGGTATTGTGACTGTTCTCCAGATATATACCGTCTATGAGGTAGGCAGAGCGATAAATCCCAAGCTGGTGGAGGGCCAGATAATAGGTGGCATGCTCATGGGTCTGGGTGCAGCATTAACAGAAACCGTCTATCCGCGATATCCTCAACTGACCCACCAAGCTACAAGCTTCCGCGAATATGTTCTACCTACGGCGGGCGACGCACCAAAGATAGTCTATAAGATAGTAGAGTCTCCCACAGAGACAGGGCCTTATGGAGCCAAGGGAGTTGGCGAGATGGTAGCTAACGGCATCGCTCCTGCGATAGTTAACGCAGTTTATGATGCCATAGGTGTACAAATAACCGAGTTACCAATAACGCCTGAGAAAGTACTCAAGGCGCTCAGGGAGAAGCAATAGGGTTCCCAGTGCAAACATAGAAGGCTTATATATTGTCTCGATATTTTCACACCGATATGCCTGAGGTTAAGATACGATATATTGGTCATGCATCCTTCTACATTGAGTGGAAGAATGAAAAGATCTATCTCGACCCGTGGCTTAAGTCTCCAAGCATAGCCGGCGGCTGGACCAGCCCTGTAAGCCCTGTTGGCCTCGACGATATAAATGAGGCAACGGTTGTTCTCGTAACTCACGGCCACATAGATCATATTGGGCATGCGATAGAGATTGTGAAGAAGACTGGGGCATGCTTGATATGCAGCCCCGAGGTGGGGATGTATGCAGACATTCACGGGATCCCATACGACTCAGACCCAGACCCTCAAGCAGGGCGGAAATACTGGATGTATCCGCTGAACGTTGGGGGAAGCTGCACTATAAGAGGAGTAACATATACGATGGTGCCCGCATTCCACTCAAGCAGTATCATGCACTACGACTATGTGAAAAACAAGGTTAGGTATCCGGATGGAGCCGTTGGGTATGTAATATCGTTTGAGGGGGGCCCTGTCATTTACGCCTCAGGGGATACAGGCGTATCCATGGAGATGCATATGATTCAAGAGCTCTACAGCCCCGAGATATGCCTAATGACTGCGGGTGGCCAGTATAACATGGGCGTTAGGGAGTTCGCCTATGCGTGTAAAATCTTGAAGCCTAAGATTGCCATACCATGCCACTATGACACATTCCCGCGGCAAAGGCTTGATAAAGAGAAACTCAGACAGGCAGTCTCCGTCATGTCTCCCTCAACAAAGCTTATTTTCCTCAACCCGGGGGAGAGCCTGAGATATGTTGAGGAGGCTTCTTGGCTTGTGGAGCGGTGAGTTCTATGAATTTTGAGCTACTCTATGAGTTGGAAGCCAAAATCGTAAGAACCGTTGATATTGGCGGTGGAGCAACAGTAGGTAGGACAGACTACCACATGCAGGGGAAGGTCTCAGGAAAAATAAATGGAACATATGAGGGAGTGGATTACGGGTCAACAGTCAAGACCGACCTCGGAGACGCAGTTTATGTCCACGTACATGAGACCATAAAGACGGATAAAGGAGTCATCTCGGCATATAGACGTGGATACGCTGTGCCAGGCGATAAAGGGTATAATGTGAGGGCCTTCGTGCTTTTCCAGACAGGAATCCAAGAGCTCAGGTATCTAAACTGGACGTTAGGGCTTGCTGAGGGAGTAGCAGGCCCTGATGGATTAAAACTTAAGATATACGCTGTCCGATAGATTCCTTTTTCAGCCTTCTAAACCCTTCAAACATTATTTGTTTCATGCTTTTCCCCTCCAAGATCGCTATTGACGAGCGGATGCTCATTCCATGCAGGCGCGCAGTCTCCCAGGGTCTATTCCCCTCGAGTTTATAGCCATACTTCACCAGCACTTCATAAGCAGCATGTTTCGCGCCGCGGAGATATGGGCCTATAATCTTAAGCAGAATCACAGCCCTCAGCCCAAGCACATAAAGCACCATTCTCGGTCTACTCTTTAAAACCCAGGCATCCCCTACCTGCCTAACAATAAACTCACCAGTATCCTCATCACACCTGAACATGACGAAGGGGGTATAGATCTCAGGGCTTTCAGATATTTTGAGATAGCCGAGGCCGCCGGAGGCCTGGAGTAGCCCGGCTAAGAAGCTCCCTACAACTGGGCTTAGGAGCTGTCTATTTGGCGGCCTCTTCTCCAGCTCAGAGAGTACCTCTCCAAAGTCGTCGATAACCCAGTCTGGCCCCGCCTCGCAGTATACGCGCCACCAAGGCGGTACTAGCCCCGACAAAATACTTCAGATATCGGGCCTGTGTTGCTGGCTTAAATAATTACCTCCTCAGTCTCTGGGTCTATTATATGAATGTGCTCCTTATCGAAGACCGCGTATACCTGCATTCCCTCCTTTATGTTTAGCGTGGCGTCGCAGAGACATTTGAATGCTGCTGGCCCGCTGACTAACTCTACGAGCAAGGAAGTTCCAAGTGACTCAATATAATTCACATTGCAGGGGATAGAATCAGCGACTGGTGTAGTTGAAATGCTAATATCATGTGGCCTAATGCCGAGCTGTAGATTTTCCAGCTTACCCATCCTTGATTGTAGAGCACGCTTAAACTTCTCATCAAGCTGGAGGTACGTGTTGCCTACAAATGCGTAGGGCTTATCCTCCACCAGTTTTAGCTTTGTATCAATGAAGTTTATGGTTGGGGAGCCGATGAAATAGGCTACAAACTTGTTCAGTGGGTGATAATAGATCTCGTCTGGAGTCCCCACCTGCTGAAGCCTCCCATCTCTAAGAATACCGATCTTATCGGCTATTGCCATGGCCTCTAACTGGTCATGAGTAACATAGATAAATGTTCCCCCAACCTCTCTGTGTATATGCTGAAACTCAGACCTGAGAGACTCCCTCAACTTCGTGTCTAGATTACTTAGAGGCTCATCAAAGATGTAGACCTGCGCCTTCCTCACGATAGCTTTAGCGATGGATACGCGTTGCAGTATACCGAAGTCAATCTCATGATATCTCTTCTTCAGATGCTCCTCAATCCGGAGGAGCGACGCAGCCCACTGAACTCTCTCACGCTCCTCCTGCTTACTATTAACCTCACGCCTGATTGCCAGAGCTATATTGTCGTATATGTTTAAGCTGGGATATATAGAGGGGAACTGGAAAACCATTGCTATGTTCCTCTCAGAAGGCGATAACCCAGTGACATCCTCGTCGTCGAAAAATATGGAGCCACTTGTAGGCGTCTCTAGACCCGATATGATCCGCATCAGGGTCGTCTTTCCTGAGCCGCTAGGCCCTAAAAGACAGAAGAATAAGCCGTGATCAATCGTGACTGAGACGTTATCGAGTGCCTTTAGAGTCTTGAAGACCTTTGTGACTCTCTCAGCACGTACTTTCGCCATCCCCCTACACCACTAGGAAGGGTACGAGATAAATCGATAGTAGCACGAAGAAAACTACTACGCCTACTAGCGTTGCCAGCCATCTTGCTAGTGTTTTGAGGCCTATGTTGCCGCCGGGCTTGTTAGGCAGGTATGTTGAGTATGTGTATGTGAAGCCTCCGATACCTATGAGAATAAAGCCGTAGTAGAGTAGCTCGCTGGTAAGCGGCTGGAATACGAGTCCAAGTCCTATGAAGGATAATGCGAGGCCAACTCTCTCGAGCCAGACTTTAGCCTTCACCTAGTGTATCGCCTCCCCGTTTGACACATCAAAAAGAATTACCCTATCGCCCGGAATGCTTATCGACACTTCATCACCATACTTATACAGCCTCATCCCCTTAGATACAGTCTTCAATTCAACTTCCCCAAGGCTTAAGGTTATGATCGTCTCGTGGCCAAGCCTCTCAGCGGCCAGAACCTTAGCCTTGAAGGTATTGCCGTTCTGCTGCTCCCCCAATATTATATCATGCGGTCTAACAGCCAGTTCAACCTCCAAGCCATCATAAATTTTAGAGAAAGCTCCTCCAACCGAAACAAGCTCAAGCCTCAGGCCCGATGTGGAGAACTCCCATCCGCGAGCACCTCTTCTAACTACGCCTCTAAGCAGGTTTATGGTGGGACTTCCTATAAAGGTCGCTACAAACCTGTTCTTAGGCCTCTTCAACAAGTTTATGGGTGTGTCATACTGCAGTATCACCCCATCTTTTATTACTGCGACCTTCTCTGCGACTGCAAAGGCCTCAAGATAGTCTGGTGTAGCGTAGATGATGGTCTGTTTAAGCTCCCTGTGCAGCCTCTTGAACTCTGTCCTCATCTCCTCCCTTAACTTTGCGTCAAGGTTAGAGATTGGTTCATCGAGGAGGAAGACTAATGGATTTCTGACGAGTGTCCGTGCAAGCGCTACTCGCTGCATCTCGCCTCCACTAAGGGTTGATGGTTCTTTCCTGTCAAGTAGATGTGATATTCTAAGCTTTTTAGCAACGCTCTTCACAACTCTGTCTATCTCATCCTTACTCATTTTTTGCTCCCTCAGTGGATAGGCTATGTTGTGGTAGACGCTCAAGTGTGGATAGAGCGCGTATGTTTGGAAAAACATTGCCACGTTCCGTCTCCAGGCAGGAATTCCGAGTATGCTCTCTCCATTAAAAAGTATGTCCCCGCTGTCAGGTTTTTCTACGCCAGCTATACATTTAAGTGTGGTGGTTTTACCTGCTCCAGTTGGCCCCAAAAGAGCCACCAGCGCCCCAGACTCAACTACTAGGTCAAGCCCTTTAAGTGCCTCAACCGCCCCATAAGACTTTCTTAAACCACGTATCTCAACCTTTGTCAACTACTTTGCACCCCGCACAGTACCGAATGTCATGCCCCTAAGTAGGAACCTCTGCAGAACAAATATAAGGACTAGCGCCGGGAGAATGTAAAGCGTCTCTATAGCAGCAATTAATCCCCAGTTAATTCCAACCTCTCCCCTAGTCCCTGCAATCATCACAGGAACAGTCCTAGTTGCCCTCTCAGTTAATAGTAACGCAAACAAGAACTCATTCCACACATTAATTATTAAGAATCCTATGGTGGCGCCGAGTCCTACTAATACTTGTGGAAGGGCAATCTTATAGAAGACTTTGATTGGGTTTGAGCCATCTACTAGCGCTGCTTGCTCTATATCACGTGGCACCTCGTCGAAGAAGCTCTTCATCATCCAGACAGCAAACGGGAGATTGAACATTGTGTAAAGCAGTACTAGGCCGATGTGTGTATTGTAGAGTCCAAGGCTTCTATAGAAGAAGTATATTGGGATGGCAACTACTATGGCGGGGAGCATTCTTGTGGAGAGAATGAAGAACATCAGCGTGTTGGTTCCGTGAGGTTGATATCTAGAGAAGCTATAAGCGGCTAGAACACCTATCACAGTCGCTATAGCAATGCTTGAAAACGTCACTATGAAGCTGTTGTAGAAGAAGGTCTCAGCTCCCGTAGCTAGTTCCAGCTCCTGGCCGGTTATTGCTTCTATCTCAGTCTGCCGCTTCAAGAAGATGTCGATGAAGTTACGGACCGTCGGCTCCCAGACGAACAAGGGAGGTGTACTGAAGGCCTGTGCCCTGGTTTTCAGAGAGGTGGCTATTAGCCAATATATAGGAAAGATAAAGAATATGACGGCAATAATAGTTGCGAAGTAAATTAGGACTGTTCTAAGTATCTTGCGCCTACCACGCCTATTGTTTTGCAGGTTCGCCATCTTTATCACTCCCTCCTTGCAAGCCTTAGATAGATATTCGTTAGCAGTAATATAATGACTAAGAATATAAACGCCAATGCTGTGGCCTCTCCTGTCCTGAAGAACTGAAAGGCTGTCCGGTATATCTGGATGGAGAGCACTTCTGTGGCTGTTCCTGGCCCACCGCCGGTTAGTGTGAAGATCGTGTCAAAGGTCCTGAAGGCGTCCATTGTCCTGAAAAGAAGCGCTAGGGCAACCAGCGGCTTGATAGTAGGCCATACAATGTATCGGAATTTCGCTAATGGTGATAGTCTATCTATCTCTGAAGACTCCAGCATGTGTTTAGGTATCGCCTCTAGACCTGCGAGTATGAAGAGCATCATGAAGGGGGACCATTGCCAGACATCCATAAAGACGATCGCGAACATTGGATGCTGTGAGAGTATCCTCACGGATTGGCCCGTTAAAAGTTGGGCTATGTAGCTGTAGATACCGAATGTTGCGTCAAAAAGATAGCGGTGAAAAATCCCTACAGCCACTGGAGCGACTAGCAGGGGTGTGGTTACAAGTGTTATAGCCAATCGCCTCCCTCTGAACTGGTTGTAGAATAGGTGTGCAAGTCCGAAGCCTAGCAGGAACTCGATACTAACCGAGTAGAAGACGAATTGTCCCGTTAAGACGAATCTACGCCAGACATCCAAACTATTTAGAAGCCTGTAATAATTCTCAACACCTACAAAGATAGGAGGTTCTCCGCGTAAAACATTATATGAATAGAAGCTGAGTCCGAGCGCCCAGATGAGTGGAAATATTACGAGGAAAACTACCAGAGCCACTGCGGGGAATATGAGTATGATTGGGAAGATTTTCAGTATACGGCTGCCTGTATCTGGTTGAGACGTCACATAAAAACACTTTTAATTACAGTATTTTAGTTTATTTTTCAGTTTTAGCCGATTGGCAGTCCTTGTCTTATAAGTTGGGCAACATTCTTCAATGGTTTACCATAGCGCTCGAACGCCGCGGGATAGTTCTCCCTCTCAATTATCTCCTTGTGTCTCCTTGCCATGTTATCTAGTGCCGTCTGTGGACTAATTGTCCCAGCTAGTGCAGCGTGGATTTCCTCCTGTACAACTGTAAGCATCTCTGCGAAGAATGGAACGTTCCAGAAGTCGACTTGGAATGATATCGAGTCGGCGTAAGCCCTGTTGTATGGCGTGAGGTTTCTGAACCATTCCGTCTGGATGATATCCCTGATACAGACTCCGCCTCCGCCTTCAGCCCATTTTCGCTGGTTCTGAGGCTGGAACCAGAACTTTATGAAAGTTAGAGCCTCCTCTGCATAATCACTATATGCGTTTATGCACATTGGCTGTCCTCCTATTCCGCTGTATCTTCTGAAGATTCCGTCATCTCCTTTGTGACCTGGCGGCGGAACGACTTTAATCAGGTTGTAGACTTTTGATGCGGCTGGGTCGAAGAGGCTTGGGAGGAATCCAGCCCAGTTATATATCATCGCCACTTTACCAGCCTGCATGACCGCGTTGGCCTCGTCGAACCATATTTCAAGGGCGTTGGGCGGAGCATAGGGTACTAGGGAGGCGTAGAACTCGAGAGCTTGTCTAGCTTTGGCACTGTTGATGTAACCGTCTACTTGGCCAGTCTCAGGGTCCCACCAATACTCGCCGTGGCTGTAAAGAATCGAGCCGAAGGGGCATGCAATTGCGTCGTAGGCCCTCGACATGTGTAGGGCAATCCCATAGAAGTCCTCCTCTAGACGCTTGCCAGCCAGCTCGTCTCCAGCTTTCCGAGTGAAGTATTTGGCTATGTCTCTTATCTGATACCAGTCGAGCTGCGCGGGATACCAATCCTCATAATTTAGCGGCAGATCATATCCATACTCAGCCTTGAAGTTTTCTCTCTCTGTTGGGTGGGAGAATAGGTCGTATCTGAAGACGAATAATAGGACGTCGCCCTCATGCGCGAAGCCCACTATGTTGTTTGTATTTCCCTGGGGATAGGTCATATAGAAGTAGACAAGCGCGGGGTCAAACCTGTTGAGTAATTGCTGGAGCTCTGGATCTCTCGCTATGATGTCGTTGAGCCTCTTTATGTGGCCACCCACGTAGAACTGTCCGAGCCACTGGCTATCAGATATCAGCAGTGTAGGCTCCTTGGATTTAGCGGCCAGGACGGTGGAGAGCCTGTCGAATATAGCGTCCCAGGGGATCAGGTCCATCTTTACCTCGACCGCCTTACCGGTGGTAGCTTTAGACCATGCCGGGAAGTCCTGAGCTATGAGGCCTGTCAGCCTACCAGGCAACCACTCCGGCGAGGCGAAAGTAATTGACAACTCAGGCTTCACCTCTCCAGCTGGTGCTGTTGCCGTGACTGTTGCAGTCCTAGTCACTGTCTGTGTGACTGTCTGGGCACCTGCGCCCGGTTGCGTGACTGTCTGTGTCAGGGTCCGCGTAACCTCCCTACCCGGCTGGGATGTCCCTGCAAGATATCCAGCGATTCCGCCTATAACACCAGTAACGACCGCAGCTGTCGCCACCTTAGCTCCTGTACTTAATGCAACCCTCCTTGAGATCTTTTCCTGCCTCGACATGCAATTATGTTTAGCACGGGCAGACCCTTATATTCTTTTACTAATCCACTTGCAAACTGATTAACAGGTCGGATAGGGTCGGCTCGGCTCTTCCTGCATCACGACTCAGTCTGGAGCGGCGGGCCTCATCCCCACCAAATATCTGCCATGCTCAAGATATTAGCTCTTGCTTGTGTGAAGCTTTTATTACATTTAAGGATTGTTGGAGAGGGGGTTGGGGCTTGAGGGTTGCGCTGGTGAATTTCACTTCTGGCGGTGTGAGTGGGAGCGGAAGGCATGTCTATCTCCTGAGGAAGGGGCTTATTGAGAATGGTGTGGAGGTTATGGTTGTTGATTCCAGCAATACGTGGTATCTTGATTTTCCAATGCTGAGAGCTCCGAGCTTCACGCTCGGCTCACTACTTAAGGCCATAGATGCTGACGTGATTCACATACATAACCCGAAGCTCGTAGGCATTGCCTTGGCCAAACCATCAAGATGCATCATCACGGTCCACGGCGGTATGGTGGAGTTCAGCCTAAAGTACGGCGCTCTTGGTAAGGCCTCGACCAGCATCATGCTTGCATTAATGCGTATGGGCGGAATTGCGACATCGGTTATGAAGTGGGAGGCGGAGAGAAACGGATGGGTCTGGGTCCCAAACATGACCGACCTCAATGCAATAAGAGAGATCAGTCCTGCTGGCGAGTCGGCTATCCTTTTCGTCGGGCGGAATGACCCTATAAAGAATTACCCACTATTTAGGAGGGTGGTGGAGAGGCTGGGGCGAAAATATAGGGCCTTTGGTGTAGAGCAGGTTGTCAGCTGGGAGAGGGTGATATCGTATATGAAGTCGGCTGAGTGTTTGATGATTACATCGATTTGGGAGGGAATGCCGTCAGTATTGCTCGAGGCGTGGGCATCGGGCTGCCCAGTTATTGCGCCTAGAATACCAGCCTTCACACCGTTCAGAGATGCGCTAATCCTGGCTGACCCCAACCCCGACTCGTATGTCGAGGCTTACAATAGACTTGACAGCCTCAGAGATTCAGTCGTTGCCCGCGGATACGAGCTGGTGGAGAAACTCGACTACAGGGTTGTCACGAAGCAGTATATGAGCCTATATGAGGAGCTTGTCACTCGGTCCTGAGGGCGCGAACCGGGTCCGTCAACGCCGCCCTCCTAGCGGGGTATAGACCAGAGAGCGAGCCGACAAAGACTGCGAAAAGAAGCGTGCCTAACAGGAGCTGAGGAGTTATGTCTGGTATGATGGTGATTGGCTCGAATCCTGGGCCGAATCTCAGGAAGTTCCCCGAATAGCTTCCGAACCCTATCGAGAGTGCAACACCTATGCCAATTCCTATTAGACCTCCAATCAGGCCAGTGAGCATCGCCTCGAAGAGGAAGGTATAAAGGATGTCACGTCTCGTCATACCGATAGACCTCAAAACACCTATCTCCCTAGTCCTCTCCATCACAGACATTATCATTGTATTCATTATTCCAAGGCCTGCCACGAATAGGCTTACGGATGCTATGATTCCTAAAAAGATTGTGAAGGAGGCTATTATGCTCCGTACTGTTGAGAGGATTGTGCTGGGGCTTATTATGTTGACGTTTCTACCATACATAGCCTCTAGCTCAGAGATTATGTATTCGACGAGTTCTACCCTCTCCGTATTCACTAGTATTGCCTGGTATCTGGTCTCGCCTAGGAGTCTCCTGGCTGCAGGTATGGGCATGACCACGGCTGTGTCTGCGTCGAAAAATACTGAGGCCCCGAACTTGTCATATATTCCCGTCACAGTGTAGCTTGTTGTCTTGGGCCCGGACGGGTTTGGTATAACGATTGTCAGCGGCTGCCCTACATAGAGTCTTGAGGATGTAACTGCTGCTGGCGGGAAGGCTACCTTATAGCCTACCGCGACTTGTGTGGCGCTCGTCGGTGTTGGTGTCTCGCCCTCAAGTATCTTGATCCCTGGGAAGATTATTTGTAGCTGTAATGGGTCTATACCGAGAATCCTCCCACTAACCGTTGTGCCGCCCACCTGGAACTCTGCAACAGTCGAGTAGAAAGGGGCCACTACAGCTACGCCAGGTATCCTCATTATCTTCTGGACATCGGCGTCTGTGAACTGGATGTTTGAGCCCTGAGCGGGGAGTACTATTATGTTGTTTGCGCCAAGCGTCAGGAGGCGGTCTGTGATTGTGGTGTTTAATCCTTCACCGAGGGAGACTAGGGCGATTATGAGCCCTGAGCCGACGGCTATCCCGAGGATTGTGAGAACGCTCCTCCCCCTCCTCTCCCTTAAAGCGCTGAGGGCATACCTAACGGTGTCAACTGGGTTCACGTCTCCTACGCCTCCCAGCATAGGCATAAGCTGCTATAGCTATCGCAAGGAGCCCTCCAGCCACCAGCCCCAGAACCAACCACCCCGGCCCACTCTCCTGCCTAGTCTCACTGTTTAAACGCGGAATCTCCACATCGACTTGGAAGACATCAGAGTAGTTTCTGCGAAATACATCCTTATACTCCACAACTATCTCGCCCCTGAATCTATTTTCATTGGAGTTAAGCCTGAGGTTGAATGGAATTGGTGCATTGGGGTTGATCTCGCCTATGAAGACGCTTGTTTTGGTTCCTGAACCGCTGTTTAGATGTATGGTTGAGAAGAGAGCGTCTGATATTCCTTCATTCAGGACGTTCCCCGAGATATAGGGCTCACCGCCGACGAAGATGACTTTGACGTCATAGATGCGCAGTGTGATGTAGCCCTGGACGACAAATCCAACCCCTCTCACCTCCGAGGCTTGCTCGCCAGTCTGGCTTATGATATAAGTGGCGGATACCTGTATAGTTGAGGAGGTCCCTGCTAGCTCAGGCGCGGCATAGAGCATCATCGAGATTCCCCCCACCTCTCCAGGACCCAGTGATTCTATCAGCCAGTTGTTGGAGCCTATGATTGTGAGCCTCGGATCAGCTGACTGAGCTGTGATAGAAACACGTCTGAGCGCGCTTGAATGGATGTTCTTGACAGTGAGTGTGATTGTCTGCGTCTTTCCCGCGACTAGCTGCGGCTCCGCCTCTATTAGAAGGTTGGGGGCCTTTGGCGGGATATCGCCTACCGAGACGGTGATCACGGCTGGCTTGGATAGGCTATTGCCTATTGGGTCCTTGAAGGATATCTGGAGCGGTATTTGGTAGACACCATTTGCAGCTATCTGTGCCGTCGAGACAAGAGCCTCGATAACCACTTTCTGCCCAGGATCTAGGCGCTCAAGGCTCCATGATGCGAGGCCTGTGAGCGAGACTGGTAGCCCCGAGTATTCCGCGGATACCCGGATGTCACTCACCACTACAGGGCCTACGTTTTCCAGGACTATAGATATTGGCTGAATTGAGCCGGGCTCCATCTTCACCGGCTCCGCATAAATTCTTACGTTAGCCTCACTTACTGCAGGTCTCTTAACATAGATGCTGAGCCTAGATGTAGCATCTACGTAGAGACCCACTGCATTCCTATATCTTGCTGAGAGTGTAAGAGGCATGACCGAGTCACCCGCCACCTGAGACGCATACACCAATACTACCTGATTCACCATGCCGTCTGGAGGCAGCTCCTTAACTACCCACGGCTGTTCACTAAGCAGCAAACCATACATAGACTGGGCGGGGGGCTGGATGAGGACCTGAATGTCAGTAGCCTTCGCAGTCCCCACATTCACCAAGGCAAGATTCAACGCGTTTATCCTACCTGGTTCTATCTCGGTTGTATTTAGGGTGAATTTTATCACAGGCCTGCCGGGAATATTTATTTTGACTGGGGTAGATCGAATCACCATTGAGCCGCCAACCACCCGATACGTAAGCATAAGTGTACCATCATAATCTACGCCGACCAATGCGGACTCCTCTATATTCACTATGAATGTTAATTCAAAGACTCCTCCAGGAGGCACGACTCCAAGGAAGTGGGCCTCGACCTTATCTGGCGTGGAGAGGCTCTGAGACCTAATGACGGGAGGAAGCCTCAACTCACCAACAATCCCGGTTATACTGTCCTCTTCGTAGTCGCTTCCGAGTGCAATGGTTAACCGTACACCACTATCCCCAGGCGCAACCTCCTCTCTAAGATTATTCTGGCCCCAGTAGGCTCCGAGATACCTGACGGTATTGGTGCTCGCATTCACGGTTGAGAGCGGCGCGACCAGAGCTAGTAGGAGCAGTGATGCTAGAAGTAGAGGCCTAAGCATGAAGTATCACCTCCGATTCTACCCTCCCATCTCTCAGCCTAACAATCCTGTCGCACTTCTCTGCGATCTCAGGGTTGTGTGTTACTATAACGATGGTGGTGCCTAATGTCTTATTGATGTTTCTCAGAATCTCCATAATCGCCACGGCGTTCTTAGTGTCCAGGTTACCTGTAGGCTCGTCTGCCAACAGTATCCTAGGCCTGCCTACTAGGCCGCGGGCTATTGCCACCCTCTGCTGCTCCCCCCCACTAAGCTCGGTAGGCTTCTTGTTCGCAAAATGCTCCAGCCCAACAAGCTTTAAAGCCTCCAGTGCAGCGGCCTGACGCTCCTGGAGCGGAACACCCCTCACGGCTAGGGGGAGGGAGACGTTGTTTAGGGCTGAAAGTCTATTGATCAGGTTGTAGGATTGGAAGACGAATCCTATGAATCTGTTTCTAATCTCGCTTAGCTTCGAGTCGTCTAGCCTAGAAGTGTCGATGCCGTATATTGAGACACGGCCTTTTGTAGGCCTATCGAGCGTCCCGGCTATGTGTAGTAGTGTAGATTTGCCGCTTCCACTGGGGCCCATGATTGAGACCATCTCGCCGCTCTTCACAGAGAGCGTTAATCCTCTTAGGGCTGGGTACTCGGTCTTCCCCGTCTTATAGACCTTCCAGACATCCTCGAGGACTATGGCGTAATCTCCATCTGACTCCATGCTGATGGATAATTTACTACCCATTCTATTAAATATTGTGAATGATCTTTACACAAGGCTTATCTGCTTATGGAGGAACGGGATTAGATGGCTGGTCGCCAGATACTTCTTTAGCCCAAGCTTCAGCCTGCCCTCCAGGAACCCCAAGGCTTCACTGAGGCTTCCAAACTTTGTTGGATTCTTCTCGAGAGCCACGCGGACAATCTCTCTAAACCTCCAGACACCGAGGGGGATCCAGCCCTTATCAACTTCGAAGAAGACTATTGCCCCAGCCTGGGCCCTTAGACGGTCTAAGTAGTTGAGGATTGGGAGCCTGCAGGCGTAGTAGGCGCCCCCAGTATTCTCAGCGTAATTTGACCTACTCCATGTGAGCTCGTAGTCTGAGTAGACCTTCATGCTTCTCACCCAGCCTTCCAGGAGCTCAAACATCCAAGGAGTCGGCGTTAGCATCACATATGCAGTGTTGAAGTGGGCGCTGAAAGTGTAGAGTCTGAACTCCTCAATTACCCTAAACCGCTTGACGCGCCTCAGGACTGTTTTTCCCAGCATATCGTCTATCGCCGTTATGCTCCACTCTGTCGGGACTAGCTTCCTGTCAATTCTCCTTCCCAGTAGCCCAGAGGAGAGGAGCCTCGTGAGGTAGTATTCGTCGATGCCTGAGTATGTGAGCTTCTCTACAGCCTCGACTGTCGGAGTGTACGGGTCGCTGATGATGCGGTCGACCTGCCTTGGTATCGCGGGATTGTCTACGAGCTTGAGATACTCGACCCTACCGGCCGGACCGTAGGGCGAGTGCCTAACTCCGAAGCCAGGGACAAAGCTTAGTCTCCCCGACGATATCTTCAGCTCCAAGTCGACGGGCCTCTGAGACGCCGAAGATCCCTGTACAACATCGATTATCTTGGCGGGGCTCCTTGCCAAGTCGACGTGCACTCGTGTCCTACCTAGTAGGAGGCTCAGCCTCATGTTGAGGAGCTCGTCGAGGGATAAGTTGAGCCAAGACTTCGGCGACTCTAGAATCCGAGGGTCCATGTCTGTTGAGAGCAGTAGGGCTGTGCCTGTGTAGACCCTTGGATACCCCCACTCACCAACTAGTACGGTTGGGGGGGTGGGGCCAAACAACACCTCACGGCTCCTAAGAGACTCTAGAGCCTGTTTTACAGCCTCCCTGTAGAAGGGGCAGCTCATTAGGCTACAATTCTTCGCAACTCCTCGGCAGACCTGGCAGTTGAGGGACTCTAGACTCTTCTCGACGCTGCCAGTAGCAGCCCAGGCCCAGCCCTCCACTCCAACAATGTTACAACAGCCCGCTTATTCAAGGATTCCCACAGAACACACCGCCAGTATCCATAACTTTTAGGTAGAGCGCGGGCGCTAGAGATTGTAGGAGGGAGATGGCTGCCAGCCAGCTTAGAAACGTGGTTATCGCCGCCGCTTCAGAGTTAATGGTGAAGGGCGGTAACAGGCCGAGGCTAGAGAGGATGTTGGCCAGGAACATAGCCAGGTCTATTGGGGGGCATGGGCTATGCCTACATCGTAAGCAGGCAAGGATAATAGTTGAGGTCGGAGGCGAGAAGGAAGCTGTTGAGTTGGCTCAGCGGATAAGCAGGGTTCCGGGGGTTAGATGGACCCGGACAGGATACATGATGCCTAGGGATTATGAGCTTCTGATGCGCGTAGCCGAGGAAAAGGCTAGAGAGCTTACCCCCTCACGCATAGCGGTCAAAGCCTCGCGGGCAGACAAGTCCTACCCAAAAACCTCGCTCGAAATCATGAGAGAGATGGGCGAGAGGATAAGGAAAGCGACGGGGGCCACTGTGGATTTGAAAAATCCTGAGACCGTCTTCTGGGTTAGCGTCTTGGATGATGCCTTCCTCTTTGGTTGGCGGAGGTTTGAGGGAGTGAGTGGCCTGCCGGTTGGGGCCTCGGGGCGTGTCCTCGCGCTTCTCTCAGGTGGAATAGACTCGCCAGTTGCCGCATGGCTCATGATGAAGCGCGGATGCATCGTAGATATGCTCCACGTCTACGCCCTCCCCACCCCGCAGGACGCTATATCAGACAAGATTGGGGAGCTTTACCTAAGGCTGAAGGATACAAGCCCAGTCTCGAGGCTGTATCTCGCCCCATACCACCACTTTCTAGCCAGCTCCCTATCCGCCAAGCCGGGACTCGAGCTAGCCCTCTTCAGGAGATTCATGTTCAGACTTGCAGAGGAGCTGGGATCCATCATAGGGGCCAAAGCAATAGTCAGCGGAGATTCCTTGGCCCAGGTTGCCTCCCAGACACTCGAGTCCCTCATAGCCGCCACTCACAGCCTAGGAATGCTGGTCCTTCGCCCGCTGATAGGGTTTGACAAGGAAGAGATTATCCGCCTCTCCCAGAGACTCGGCCTCTACGAGCTCTCAATCAAGGAGTATAAGGACTGCTGCTCGATTATCTCGCGGCACCCCATTCCACGGCCGAGGCTCGAGGATGTGGAGGCGGAGTGGTTGAGGCTTGGACTTGAGGAGACTGTGTCTAAGACGCTTGGAGAGGTCTATGTTTTCGACGGTGTGAGCCTATCTCCTTGGAAAAATATATCTACTGGCCGGCAAGACGTTCAGCAGGAATGATGAGATTTGTCTCAGCTGAGCTGTGAAGATACCAGCTCACCCTGACCCAAGGTGTGTATGTTTTTGTCCCCAGAACATGTATCCGGTAAATGGGGCTCAGACAAGGCCCGTAGATATCATGAGGCGACTAAACACAGCTACGCCAGTGTCAGAGTCGGCTCAGGGTATCTTGACTTCTCTAACAAGCCCTACCCATTCAAATACTATATCAGCGGGGAGAAGAAGCAGCTCCCGGCCGAGTTTGAGAGGCCAGTAGGCCGCGCAACCGATGCACTAACATGCAGCCTGTCTATTGAGGCCCCGAAAACCCTATCGATCAGCCACCTAGCCTCTCTCCTCTACTTTACTGCGGGGATAAGCCGCGTCGAGAGGGTTGGAGACCACTACATCTATTTCAGAGTAGCTCCGGCGACTGGGGCGCTATACAGCACCGAGCTCTACCCGGTTATAGGATGGGTAGAGGATGTGGAGGCCGGTGTCTATCACTTCGATCCAGGCGAGTTCGTTCTGACGAGGCTTAGGAGTGGGGATTTCAGGCGGAGGATTGCTGAGACAATCCAAGACCAGGGCGCAGCCAGCGCTAGACTCCTAGTCATCCTCACAGCCTGTGGTTGGAGGAATGCATGGAAATACAGGGAGCGGAGCTATAGGCACTGGTTCTGGGATGGAGGCGCGATGGCAGCTAATCTCCTAGCTGTTGCCTGTTCTTTCGGCCTCGATGCCAAAGTCCACGCCGGCTTCGTGGATGACGAGGTTAACAGCCTTCTCGGCGTTGACGGAGAGGATGAGGCGGTATTCGCGGTAATAACCGTGGATGGGCGTGTGGAGGCAGCTGGGGCAGAAGCCCCGGAGAGAGTGGCCGGCCCTATCGAAGGTGTACCGGCCGCCCAGAGAGGCAGGCCTGTGAAATACTCTCTAATCTCTGAGACACATGCCTCGACTATGCTCCGCTCTAGCGATGAGGTGGCGTCTTGGAAGAAGTCTGCAGCCCTGCTACACGGGTTAGATCGAGATGGAAATTCAGGGCTCCCAGTCCAAGCCCCCCAGCCGGCGACAACGGAGAAGAGGATTTGGGAGGTGATTCTCGAGCGTGGCTCAACCAGAAAGTTTGCGAGAAGAAGTATTGGAGCCTCCCAGCTCTCAGCCATACTTAGATACAGTTTCGGCCCTCTGAGGGCGGATTTCCTACCAGACACCCGTGACACGCTAATTCGCCCATACCTGATCGTGAATGCGGTAGAGGGCATGCCCAGCGGCTGTTACCGATACATACCGTCTACGGGCGAACTGCGGCTTTTGAGGAAAGGACAGTTCAGGGAGGCCGCCGGTTACCTATGCCTAGAACAGGCTCTGGGCAGGGACGCATCCATAGTATTCTTCAACATGGCCGACCTAGACAAGGTCTTAAACGTGCTTGGGGGGCGGGGCTACAGGGCGGCCCAGCTAGAGGGCGGGATTAGGCTTGGAAGGCTCTACCTATCCGCCTACTCTGTCGGGCTCGGCGCCACCGGCCTCACATTCTACGATGACGACTGTGTAGAGTTTTTCTCGCCCAGTTCAGACGGGCTCGAGGTAATGACCGTCGTAGCCATAGGATACCCATCATATACTACCCGGCCCGGAAGCATCAAGGCGGGGATACTGAAGCACCCAGCCAAAGCCCTCTAAACAGTACACGCCAAGACTATAACCTAGGTGGGGCTAGATAGTTTTGGCTTAGGATGAGCGGAAAGCTGTGCGATGTCTGCAGAGAGTCCCCACCTGTCTATAGACAGGCCTACTCTGGGGTCTCCTTCTGCGCCGAATGCTTCAAAGAGAGCATCGAGAAGCGTGTGAGGAGGACCATCTCGAGATATAGCCTACTTAGGGAGGATGACAGGATTCTAGTCGCTGTATCAGGAGGGAAGGACAGTCTAAGCCTACTGAAGATACTTGCCAGGATTGAGAGGGATTTCCCGAGGGCGAGCCTGGTCGCAGTCTCTATAGATGAGGGAATTCCGGGCTATAGGGATGAGGCGCTTAGACTTGCGGCCGAGCTCTGTAGGAGGCTGAGGGTTGAGCATCGGGTCTACTCTTTTAAAGAGCTCTTTGGAGCCGGTTTGACGGATGCTAGGGAGAGCGGGGTTTTGAAGAGGCTTGGATTGGGCCCCTGCACCCTTTGCGGGGTCTGGCGGAGAAAGAGCATCAGCCTCGCAGCCCGCGAGCTTAAGGCCACAGTGGTCGCGACCGCCCATACACTAGACGACATAGTCCAGACCTACCTGATGGATATGCTGCGCGGAGAATTTCCGAAGGCTCCGATAGGCTTGAGACGAGAGGGGGATGGGATAATCCCGCGCGTCTCTCCGCTCAGGCTAATCCCGGAGGAGGAGGTCGTCCTATACGCATACCTGAGCAGGATACCATTCCAGGAGACGCCCTGCCCAAACGCACAGGACTCTCAGCGCGACCTCGTCAGGAGCTTCCTAGCCCACTTCGATGCAAGATACCCCGGCTCCCTCTTCGCCGCGCTAAAAGCAATAGAGTCGAGGATAGAGACACGTGAGGGAGCCCTAACACACTGCAAGGTCTGCGGGGAGCCGACCTCTAGGAGCCTCTGCAGGTCGTGCGAACTCGAAGGCCTAGTCTCCCACATTTTAGGCGAGACTAGACAGCTAGTCGGACCTGATGTTGGTGTAGATGACGTATAGCGCGTAGATCGAGAGACCGATTAGGAAGAGTATATAGGCGTTTGTATATAGCATGTCGAAGAACTGGCTAGCCGACATTCACCCTACCCCCTAAACCCACTCAAGGGCTCACCATATTAAGCCTTCTCAGGCAGCTTAGAGATCAGCATGGCCTCCTGGTAGAGCTCTTTAAGCACCTCCTGGTATCCGACCTCGCCGGCCTCAACCTTCTCCATAAGCTCCTCAAGCCTCCTCGTCAGGTCCTCGGAGACAAGCATGCCGAAATTGGATGCTAGATAATCGTAAACTATTCTCCCAAGCCTCGTCGCCAAGACCCGACCCCTGTTGTTGAAGATGTAGCCCCTCTTGTAGAGGACGCTTAGTATCCTGGCATAGGTGCTCGGCCTCCCAATTCCTCTCTCCCGCATAAGCGCTATGATGTCCCCCTCACGGAGCAGTGGGACGGCCTGAACCCTCCTAGCATCAAGGTTAACAACCCTGTGCACCCCCGGCGTAAGAGGCTTCAGAACCCTGACAGTCTGGAACACCTCTAAGAAACTCGGGTCTTTAACACCTACAACCCTCTCCACACCATACTCGGAGCCAAGAACCCTCACCCTATAACTCTGCTTCAAGACAATTGCCTCCCTCATCTGGCTAGCGATGAATCGACGGAAGATCAGGTCATAGAGCGCAAGGTCTCTATTATCGAGTCTCGTGGGCATCCGGAGCATCCCCGACTGGATGTAGAGTTCGAGCTGCCTCCTGTTGAGCGGTCTTGTAGGTCTGATGCACTCGTGTGCTCCAGGCTCCCCATGGTGCCTTGGAGCGAAATATTGTGGATAGTTTTCGCTGATGTAGATCTTAGCTATAGATATTCCTGTCGTGGAGACATAAGTGGAGCCTGTCCTGTGATACGTTATTAGACCGGATTCAAAGAGTCTCTGAGCCACCGTCATAGCCTCGGCAGTACTCATCCTCAGCATAACTGAGGCGTCGCGTAGGAGCGAGTCTGTGGTGTAGGGCTTCGGGGAGAGGACAGTCTCATCAACAACTCCTGCATCCAATACCTCGACCTGGAGCGTCCCATCACGATAGTTCTTTCTGACATCTTCGAGGTTCTCGATATTCTCTAAAACTATCTCTGAGCCGTCGTCGAGAATCAGCGTCGCGACGGTCCTCCTCTTCTTAGACTCCTCCATTCTCTGGATAATCCAGCCGAGGACAGGTGTCTGGACACGCCCAGCCGAGAGATGCTTCTTACCGAAGCGCTCCCAGAGACGGCGGCTTAGCTCAAAACCCAGCCACCTATCCTCAATCCTCCTAACGGTCTGGGCCTCAACCAGCGGCAGCGAGAGGCCTCGGGGGGATTTGAGAGCGTCGCGCAGAGCCTTCCGAGTAATCTCGTGAAACTCTAGGCGGCTAATTGATTTGTTAAATGGCTTGATGTTGTTATATATGTCGTAGCCGATCTTTTCACCCTCAGCGTCTGGGTCAGTAGCTATAAAGACCGTATCAAACTCAAGTGCGAGTTTTCGGAGAGACTCGATTATGTCTCTCTTGCTATAAAATCTCCTTGAGCCACAGTTTGGACAGGACTCGCCATCTGTAAACTGCTCTCCACATCTCAAGCATCTTTTAATATCGATGTATGTTGGTATTATCTCGCCGTCTGTGATTGATACTCCATGGAACCCATACCCTGTCGTCAGGTCTACCAGATGTCCTTGAGAGGCTGAGAGGCATGCAACATACCCCTCACCCACAGACTCATAGACTGTTAACCCATCAATACTCCTCCTAGCCGGCTTACCGAAGAAGTAGGCCAGCGTCCTGGCCTTTGTCGGAGACTCGACAATAATTAGAGAAGATTTTAGAATATCAATCGCTTCAGGCCTTACCTCCTCTCTGCTTATCGCCTGCAGAAGCCTCCTATCCCTATCACATATCTTGAACTCCTCCTCTGCTAGGCCTCGCTCATATTCTTGGAAGGTCTCCTCATAGAGTGTTTCAAGCCCCCTTGAAATCCCTCTGAAAGCTTTCTCATCATCGACAATCAATATGGAGATACCCCTAGTTATTCCTCCTGCAAACATTCGCGACGAGCGGCCGGACGCCTGGACGTAACCGTCGATGTCTGGTATCAGTATTGAGAGGCCCCTCTCATCAACCCGAATCTTTAGATCCAGCATCTCAGCGATTCTTTTCATCTCCTCTTCACCGATTGAGGATTTCAAGAGCTGGTGGGCCCGTTTAACAGCATTGTATACATAGCCTGCGAAACCTTCAGGGGTCTTTCCAGTCTCGATCCCCTGCTTCACAATCTCCAGTATTTCTCTCCGAGTAGGCACGCACTTGTTCAGCATGCCCATGACCTGTATGAGCTCTCCCTCCCTCTTCTCCCTGATAATTGGCGCCAGACTCCTGAAAACGCTCAGCAACATGGAGGGCCGGTGCTCACTCCAGGTCACTGTTAACTCGCGTCTCGGCACACCAGCGAAGACAACATACCTTATCCGCTCAGGGAGGTCGATTCCCCTTGCGAGAGGACTTCTAATGCTTGCAACGCCAACTAATACATCGTATTCGCCGGACCTAAACCGCTCTAGCATCTTCACATTCATCCTCTCATATGCATATGCTTTGACTCCTATGCTGTTAAGATACTGCGCTAGTTTCTTCGCAGCATCAACTCCATCAACCTGCGGTACAAAGACGAGGCATCCCCCACCATGTCTTTTTACAAGTTCGCCGACGCTCTCCAAGATGCTCGTGCCAGGCCTGAGATACATGTTCGAGATGTTCCTGACTAGGTCTATTGAGCTTCCGGGCTCGAAGTTTAACGCAAGCTTGAACAGGCTCATCCTCTTGCTCCTCCTACCCTTCATAGTTGCACCCGCAACCAGCAGGACAGAGTCCAGCGGCCTACTGGTTGCCAAGGATGCCTCATCCTCACCACCATCTCCAGAGTCCCCATCCTTTCCAGAGATCAATCTGAGATACTTCTCAATCTCCTCTTGAGTGAACCCCATCAGGAGAAGGATTTTGTCGATGTTCCTCGGAGACTTCAGGAAGGAGTCAACATCGTCCACAAATATGAAGGAGAATTTTGTATCCTTTAGTAGCTCAAATTTATTGTAGAGAAATCTGTCCGTAGTGATTAGTATGTCGAAGTCTTTCTCGACGATTTGTTTAAGCACTTGGCCGGTCGTTTTTTTCCTCATATCAGAATAGTATCCAACTATCCTCGGCTTGTTTCCCCCGAGCTTGGAGGCCAATGCTGAGGCCCTCTCGAGTAGGTGCTGGACGAGGAGGCTCGTGGGGACTATGATGTATGATCTCTTACCCTTGGTAGCTTGGTATAGGGCCATTACAAGACAGAATGTGGTCTTCCCAGTCCCGGTTGGCGCTATTACTGGGAAGCTTCTACCTAGGAGGACCCTCCTAGTCCAAGTCCTCTGGAGAGACCATGGGCGAGAACCTACAAGGCCTGCAAAGAACTCCTCAAACTCCCGAAACCCCTCAAACATTTCTAGCACCTGGACATATCTACCCGGCTTTATCACCGGCCTGCCCTCTCCCCTTGGCTCTTCGAGGATGCACTGCTGGCAGACTCCCCACTCGGCCAGCTCCTCATCCGTGATTGCTCCCTCGCAGTTGGGGCAGAGCGAGACGTAGACCGACCTCAAAACTAGGCTATTATGGAGGTAGTTGGCTCATCCTCAAATATTATTCCTTTTAGGAGTATTCAGAGTGGTTGACTGGATTACTCGCATATCATTAACTAGGTATGCTCAGGCTCCACAAGGCGGCCGGGGAGTGTGCGCCGTCTCTGCTATACTTACGCAAACCGGCGAAGTTTTGCTGGTTAGGAGGAGTAATAGGCTTGGAGACCCGTGGAGTGGGAACTGGGCCCTTCCAGGCGGGTTCTGGAAGGACCTGGACAAGAACATACTTGACACGGCCCTAAGGGAGGTTTGGGAGGAGGTGGGGATAGAGTCTGGACTTTTAAGACTCTTAGGATGGCTGAAGCCTAGAAGCCCAAGAAATAGGCCTGAGCTAAGTGTCCACCCCCTCGTCTTTTTACTTGATGGAAAACCAGTTATTAGGCTCTCAGACGAGCTGGAGGATTATAGATGGTCTCCCCTTTTCGGGCTGGAGAGGGTGAGGAGGGTTGTGGAGACTCCGAGAGGGGCTCTAAATGTTGACGCCTATATCTGGGGGGATGTGGTGGTTTGGGGACTTACATACTCGATTTTAAGGGATCTTCGAGGTGAGTGAGGCTTCTTTAAGCCTCAGATACCCTCTGTCGCCAAGCCAGACAGGCTCAGCCTCAACCCTCAAGGTGTATCTGAAGAAGGGTGTGTCCTGTACTAGGGTTTCATACTCTCCACCCTCACCTGCCAGGTTGAATCCATATCTCTCCGAGAGGCCTATGAGTTCCTCCACTGCTTTGGAGTCGAGCCGCCTACCCAGCCACTCTGGCCCGAGACCATAAGCACTCACCGCGACCATCAAGACGACATATCCCCTTTTCAAGACAGTTCTCATAACCTCACCTGGCTCCATCCCCCAGCAGGGGGCAATGTGCTGGATACTTAGATTCTTGGCTAGCCACTCAACCCTGCTCTTCTGGTACTGGCTTGCCAGTCCACCGGTCAGCAGCCCATCCACGCCATACTCCTTCACCAGACCTTTAAGGACTGTATAGAGCTCCTGAACCTCGATCTCCTTTCTCCCGCTAACATCAATGTACTCGTGGTCTATGCCCATGGCTTCTGCCTGGAGATGCTGGATACCTACGCAGCTTGTATGGAACATCCAAGAGTCCCTCTCAAGGGAGCGTACCGTAACCAGCAGGGCTATCTCATGCCCAGCCTCCCGCGCCAGCTCCACCGAGAGTGTAGAGTCTTTTCCCCCCGTGAAGAGGGAGAGGAGACGCATCACTACTCTATAGACAGGAGCTCGAGCGCCCTATTCAGGATAGCGTCAGCCACCTCGCTCCCCCTCGCGCGGCCGCCCAAATCCGGAGTCAAGACACGAGCCTCGTCGAGAACCAGCGTGACAGCGCGCTCAACCGCCTTCGAGACACGAGCCAGCCTCACGTCACTCCTAGACATTCCAAGCCAGCCAAGCATGTAAGAGGAGGATAGTATCGTGGCTACTGGGTTAGCGTATTCAGGATTAAGGCCAGGGGCAGAGCCGTGTACTGGCTCGAAGACGCCCATGTTCTCACCAATGTTGGCTGAGCCTGCCAGCCCGATGGAGCCTGTAACCCCCGCTGCTAGGTCGGAGAGGATGTCTCCGAACATGTTGGGTGTCAATACCACATCAAATACCGCGGGGTTCACAACCATCTGATACGCCGCATTATCAACATACATTTCATCCACCGAGACGCCCCCTTGTCCTAGGACCTCCATCGCAACATTCCTGAAGAACCTATAGGAGGAGACAACATTCCCCTTATGCACTACCGTGACTTTCCCACGACGTTCCCTAGCCATGTTCAGGGCGACACGTGCAATACGCTCGGTGCCGCGGCGCGTTATGACGAGGAGTGAGACGGCGTGGTCAAGCCCCACATCCTCTACACCCTTATACAGGTCCTCGGTATTCTCACGCACTATCACGAAGTCGACCCCGCTCCAGTGGGTCTTGACGCCGCGATAGGTCTTGAACGGCCTGATGTTGGCGTAGAGGTCAAGCTTCTGCCTTAGGAAAACTATCACGTCTCGGGCTGTCTCACCCACCGGCCCTTTTAGGCAGGCGTCGGATGAGGCAATCTTTTGGAACGAGTCCCGTGGTAGGGCCTCACCAGTCTCGGCTGCAATCTTGTCGCCAGCCGGAGCCTCAATAAACTCTAAGCCGAATCCAGCAGCTGAGCTCAGCTCTAGAAGTAGCCGCTTAGTATGTTGCGTGACTGTTGGACCTATTCCGTCGCCGGGAATCACAGATATCCTGTACATGCTTCTGGCTAGAGACGTGGTAGGGTTACAGCCCCCACCGAGGCGGAGGCGACGAGGGAGGCATACTTTGCGAGAAGCCCTGAAGTAGCCTTCGGGGGTTTCAGCCTTAACACACTCTTTCTCCGTTCCAGCTCCTCCTTCGGCACGAGGAGGTCTAGCCTCCCCGCCTCCGTGTCAATCAGTATCCTGTCGCCATCCTCAACAAACGCTATCGGCCCTCCAGCCACGGCCTCAGGCGAGACATGACCCACCATAATCCCCTTAGTCGCGCCGCTGAACCTACCGTCAGTCACCATGGCTACAGACTCTCCAAGCCCCGCGCCGGAGAGGGCGGCCGTAACCCTCAACATCTCAGGCATTCCGGGCGCACCCTTCGGCCCCACATACCTTATAACCAACACCTCTCCTTCCCTTACATCGCCTCTCCTAATCGCCTCAAAGGCCGGCTCCTCATCGTCGAAGACTCGAGCAGCCCCCTCAAACCTAGTAACGCCTGTGGCCGCGGTCTTCACGACAGCTCCTTCGGGAGCCAGAGACCCTCTAAGAATCCTGATTCCTCCAGTCTTCTTAATCGGCCTGGATGGGTCTTTGACTATGTAGTCGTGTGGGACGTTGGGCAGTCGATACTCTCTCAGGCTCTGGGCCAATGTCTTTCCCGAGACTGTTAATACGCTGCCTTCAAGAAGACCAGCATCCAGAAGCTTCTTCAGTAGGAGTGGGGCGCCTCCAACCCTGTCCAGGTCCATCATCACATACTCACCCGCAGGCCTCATGTTTAGTATATAGGGTGTTTTTCTCGAGACCTCGTCTATGTCGTCGAGGGTGAACTTGACACCTGCCTCATAGGCCAGCGCCAAGAGATGGAGTATCCCATTTGTAGACCCACCTGAGGCCATAAGTAGTGTGGCTGCGTTTCTAAACGTTTCGTATTTTAGAATATCGCGTGGTTTTATATCGTTTTCAAAGAGCTGGCCGAGGGCTTTCCCTGTCTCGTAAGCGTAGATTGCCCTCCTCGCGGAGGTTGCAGTCGGGCTCGAGCTTCCTAGTAGTGCTAGGCCCAGCCCCTCGCTTAGGAGGGCCATTGTGTTGGCTGTGAAGAGGCCTGCACATGCACCGTAGGTGGGGTGGGCGATAAGCTCAACCTGCAGCAGCTCCTGCTCCGAGACTTTACCAGTGATGTAGGCGCCTACATACTCGTGGACATCCTCTATAGTGAACTTCTTCTCGCCTATGAAACCTGGCTCGGCTGAACCCCCATACATGTATATCGAGGGCCTGTTAATCCTCGCCATAGCCATCATCAGGCCGGGCTGGGTCTTATCACACCCCCCTACAGCTACAAAACCATCATAAGCGTGGGCCACTATCTGGGCCTCGACACTGTCGGCGATAACCTCTCTGCTCACGAGGCTATACCTCATTCCCGCAGTTCCCATGGAGATGTTGTCGTTCACGACGATTGTAGGCATTGCAAGACCCACGCAGCCGGAGTCGCGTAGACCCTGCTTGACATAGCCAATCAGGTTCAGAGTATGGAAGTTACAAGGGCCTGACTCGCTCCAAGCAACTACAACACCTGCCAGTGGCTTGCCAATATCACTGAGGTCAAGACCTACAGACCAGAGGAAAGATCTGTGAGGAGCGTTAAGCGTTCCTGCGAACCTTTCGGTGCTATAAACAGCTCCTTTCCTCGAACCTGACATCTCGCAAGATGCTGTGTCCAGCGTGTATTAAAGAGTTTTCTCCAACAGTCCGCCATACCACTTATGCGTGAAGGATTTTTATCCATCCATGTCCTCTCAGATACGAGTTGTCTGGGAGCCTTTATCCCTGCATAATTGGGGGCGAGAAGATAGTATCAGCCGACGGCAAAGTGTTCAAGGACATTAATCCAGCTGACACGGGAGATATCGTCGCGGAGTTCCCGCTACTGTCTAGGCAGGACGCCGTCAGGGCTATTGATGTCGCGAGGGAGGCACAGGCGAAGTGGGCGGTGACCCCTGTCCCCGAGAGAGGTAGAATCCTTGTTAAAGCTGCACAGATTTTGGAGGGTGAGGCGGACGAGCTGGCGAGGCTGCTGACGAGGGAGGAGGGGAAGACGCTTGCTGAGAGTAGGGCAGAGGTTGCGAGGGCTGTCAGCATATTCAGATTCTACGGGGTCATGGGCTATAGGCTGAGAGGGGAGTTCACACCCTCGGCAGAGCCAAATACTCACATATTCACCCTCCGAGAACCTCTCGGCGTCGTATCAATTATAACACCTTGGAATTTCCCGATAGCCATACCTTCTTGGAAGATTGCACCCGCGCTTATCTGTGGAAACGCAGTCGTCTTCAAGCCTGCCAGCTATACGCCCTTGATAGCCTACAGGATAGTCGATGCTCTCCAACGGTCAGGGCTACCGCCAGGCATCCTCAACTTCATCACAGGCCCAGGCTCAACGGTTGGCTCCGAGCTAATCAGCAGCCCGAAGATAGACGCGATATCCTTCACAGGCTCGCTGGAGGTGGGGGAAGAGATTAAAAGGGCCGCAGGTGCAAGGAATATCAGGATTCAGCTGGAGCTAGGCGGAAAAAACCCAGCGGTAGTTCTTGACGACGCAGATATTGATAGGGCCGTTGAAATGGTCGTGAGGGGGGCCTTCGGCCTAACGGGCCAAGCATGCACCGCCACCAGCCGCGCAATAGTCCTCGATAGCATAGCAGGCGAGTTTGAGAAGAAGCTTGTTGAGCGGGTTAAGAGAATCAAGGTTGGCAACGGCCTAGTGGAGGGTGTAGAGATGGGGCCCGTAGTGGGTGAGAAGGAGATGAATAAGATCCTCGACTACATTCAGGTCGGGGTTAATGAGGGTGCTAAACTCCTCTTGGGCGGGAAGAGACTCACAGGCCCCGAACATTCAAAAGGATACTTTGTCGAGCCCACAATATTCACAGATGTCAACCCAGACATGAGGATAGCTCAGGAGGAGATATTCGGGCCCGTCCTAGCAATAATGCGGGCACATAGCTTTGACGAGGCCATAGAGCTGGCCAACAAAATTGAATACGGCCTTTCTGCCTCCATCTTCACCCGAAGCCTCCCACGAGCCTTCGAGTTCATCAATCGGGTACAGGCAGGAGTAGTCAAGATAAACAAGCCAACAACGGGGTTAGAGCCACATGTTCCGTTCGGAGGATACAAAAAATCAAGCTTTGGAATGATGAGAGAGCAAGGCGAGACTGCTCTGGACTTCTACACGAAGATTAAGACCGTTTACCTCGGCTACTGAGCTGTTCAATCCTGTTGCGGAGCACGCCGATCTTCTCGATCTCGATTTCTACTATGTCGCCGCTCCTTAGAGAGAAGTCGTCTGGTGGAACAATTCCTGTCCCTGTTAGAAGCACAGTACCGGCTGGGATGACGTTGTCTCGTGCCAAATAGCTTACAAGCTCATCCAGGCCCCTCTTCAGGTTTGAGGTGTTTACCCAGCCCTTGAAGATCTCAGCCCCCTCGCGGAGTACTCTCATCTCAATCCGGAGGTTTTTCGGGTCTCCAATTGTCTCTGGCAGGGCTATGGCCGGCCCGATGACGCAGCAGCCTCTATAGATCTTGGCTTGTGGGAGATAGAGGGGGTTCTCTCCCTCAATATCCCTTGCTGATAAGTCGTTTCCTATCGTGTAACCGACTATCTCTTGCTTCGGACCTAGTACTATGGCGAGCTCAGGCTCAGGCACCGACCATCTCGTATCACTCCTGATATATGCCACCTCCTCAGGCCCGACGCAGCGGGAGGGAGTGGCCTTGAAGAAAATCTCAGGCCTTTCGGCCTCGTAAACCAAGTCGTAGATTCCCTTTGCCTTCGTCTCATATTCGCGGGCCTCGCGGCTTCTAAGATAGGTTACGCCCGCTCCCCAGACCTCCGGCGGGACTATAGGCATGAGGAGGCGGAATCCTCTCACAGCTCTTTCACCAAGCTCTGAGTATCGAATCCTCTTCACACGCCTATCGCTGCTAATCCTCTGCTGGAGGTATTGGGCGGCTGAGACTCGCCTTCTCGCCGCCTCTCGGACAAGGGCTATAAACCCTCTCCCCGACCCATACCTCTTCTCAGGCAGTAAAGCCACCTCATCATCAACAACCACGCCTAGCCTTGCCCCACCACGCGGACTCTCTACCCTAACCACCCTCATGGCACAGACCTCAAGCATAGGTCAATTAAGGATACTTAAAAATAATGTAGAGGCCAAAAGTTAATAACAGTGAATGGAGATATTTTCACCATGAAGAGGTTAGCCGTATCCTTCCTTGGAGCATTTCTTGCATTAATGATGGTTCTCCCGCTCGTCTATTCGCTTGAGGAGGCTAATCTCGGTGGAGGACTGAGGATTGAGTTCCAGTCGACCAAGTTTTTGTCAAGTCTCTTGACAGGGAGGCTGGGTGTTGTGGCGCGGGGCGAGGACCCTGTGATGAGGCTTGGTGAGGCAGGTGGGGAGCCTGGAGAAAAGAGAGTGGAGGCTGGAGGTGAGGGGGCTGGCCTGAGGCTATTCTCTCTACAGGCGCCAGGGGCTGCAGGCATACTGGTTCCCTTCAGAAGCCCCGCACCAGCCTTCAGCAGAAACATCATAATAACACGCGACTTCAGCAGAGCGCCTATTCAGACGGAGCCCCATATCGCGGTGAATCCGAAAAACCCTAACCACCTGCTAGTCGGCGTTATTGACTATAACTTCGCAGGAGTGAGCGCCTACGTCAGCCTCGACGGTGGAGAGACATGGAGTGGGCCTAGGCAGGTCAGATACTTGAAGGATGATGCGGGTTCAGGCGGAGACCCGGTCGTGGCCTTCGATAGAGAGGGGAATGCTTATTTCGCCTCAATCTCGATTGGGATTGAGGAGTATAGGATAGGCTCGGCAGTCTCTGAGGAAATTGTCTCAAGCATAGTGGTTTCGAAGAGCCCGGATGGCGGCTTCAGCTGGTCCGAGCCTGTCTCTGTCGCAAGGAGCGGAATCACTTTCAGAGATATTGGAGTCGATGAAAAGGGGAGGCTGCGGGGCAGCATAGCCTTCTCCTTCCTCGACAAGCCATGGATGACCGTTGGACCAGACAAAAACGACCCTAGCCGCGACGCCATCTACGTAACTTATACGGAGTTCTCAGTAGTATGGGACATATTCTATGTGGAGGAGCTCGTCTTTCTCGGGAACCCAAGGATAGAGTCGGTTATCAAGTTCGTCAAGTCCTCGACAGACTTCGCAGTTATGACTCCACCTATCAAAGTCAGCCCGGTAGTAATTAGGGGATATGGCGAGGAGTCTAGGCAGAAGAGAGTTGTTCAGGGCTCACAGCCGGCTGTCGCACCAGATGGCACACTTTACGTGGCATGGCTCGACACGCAGGATGATGACAGCGCTAAGGGGTTGGGAGAGATACACGTAGCCGTTAGCACTGATGGTGGCAGGAGTTGGAGGGGCCCGATAAGGGCCGCGATCTTCAACGAGGTAAGCTTTACACCTAGAAATGCAGCATTCAGAAACTGGGGCTCCTCATTCCCACAGCTCGCGGTTGGCCCGGGTGGCGAGGTCTACATAGTTTTTGCGGGACGCCCAGCCGACAAGCCGCTCGATGACGGAGACATCTACTTTGTCCGGAGCTTCGACGGCGGAGTAACTTGGTCCCAGCCGAAAAGACTCAACGACGACGAGACCGGCAGGCTCCAGTTCTTCCCCTCAATCACGGTAGACCCGAACGGCGTAATCCATGTGATGTGGGGTGATATGAGGGATGACCCCGTAGAGACGAAATACCACATCTACTATACTAGGTCCAGCGACAAGGGTGATACGTGGGGGTTCGAGATAACTGAGCTCGGCCAGAGGGTTGGGAGCACTAGGGTCACCGACTCATACAGTAACCCCAACTTCGGGTTCCCGGGTGGCAGATTCATTGGCGACTACTTCTCGATAAAGGCGACAGCCGATGACGTATACCTGGTGTGGGCGGACTGTAGGTTAGGAGAGTTTACCGGTGTGAACCAGAAGATAGCATTCGTAAGGAGGCGGGCCATGACTGCCCCCTCGATCTTCGTCTCCCCGCCCAGTGGAGTCGCGGGGCGCGACATAACGATAGTCGGGACAAACTTTCAGCCCGACTCCAACATATACATAGAGATCTCTGGGAGCGTGGTGGCATATACTAAGACGAACGAGGAGGGGTCCTTCACTGCGCGGATCTTCACACCGCTGACGTCGGAGGGCACGCAGACGGTGGTGGCGTATGACCAGACGGGAAACTTCGCTGTAGCAAGTCTCTACATCGAGTTCGGGTTCAACAACCTGGCAGAGCGGATCAACGTCCTCGAGTCGGATAGGCAGATTCTGCAGAGCCTGTTGACAGAGGTCCGCGGAATTGGAGAGTCTCTGAAATCCGGTAGTGGACCGCCGCAGGTAGGGCAGCCAGCCACTGGGCCAGACGCTGTATGGTTGATGGTGGCCGGTCTTGCCGGTGTTGCGATAGGGTTGTGGGTGGGAGTGATCTTAGCTAGGAGGCTCCAAGGAGCTCGACGGAACGGCCAAATGACGCGCCAAGCGTGAGAAGGTATCCGAGAGGAGACGCGGTAGTCTCAAGTACCTAGGCGTCAGAATGCCCTGCGGTACGAGACGTTTCGGCTATTTCCTAGTGGTGGATGCCCAAAACTTATCTATTTGCCCTCATTACTTTCTCCAGACCTGGAATGCGCATCCTGATAGCACTGATCTCCGCCCTACTGCTAACAGTCACCCAGCTGTCCCTAATAGAAGTGTCTAATGGTCAGTCCGAGCTGCGTGGACCCGCAGCCGAGAGGATAATATTCAGGGGGATAGGCTCGCAGGACATTGCGGATAGGGAAATCAAGGCAGGCAGGATAGACATTTTCCTGTTTAATCTGAAGACTGAGACCGCCCGTCGTCTAAGAGACGATCCTTCAATCAAGCTCATCGAGGCCCCGGCGACGATGTATTCGATAATACTGAACCCGGCACCTGCTCCAAGCGGCCAGCTCAACCCGTTCTCTATAAGGGAGATCAGGCAGGCAATGCAGTACATAGTGAACAGGGATGAGATAGTCTCGGTTATCTTTAAGGGGATGGCCCAGCCCATGTACACTTTCGTCAGCCCCTTCGACCTAGACTACGTCACAGTCTTCGAGGATGTTAAGTCGCTGGGGATACGCTACGACCCGGATTATGCCCGGTCAGTTGTGATCGAGGCGATGAGGAAGGCTGGGGCGGAGCTTGTGGATGGTGTTTGGAGGTATGGGGGGAGGGAAGTTTCGCTGAAGCTGATTTACAGGTCGGAGGATGAGAGGAGGGAGATTGGCGAGATGCTTAGGAATGAGTTGGAGAGGCTTGGATTTAGAGTCGAGCCGATATTGCTGGAGTTCGGGCCTGCCGTTGAGCGGGTCTATTCAAGGGATCCAGCAGCATTTGACTGGCACATCTATACTGAGGGCTGGGGGAGAGGGGGCGCCGGTCGGTATGAGGCAGGCAGCATAAACCAGTTCTGCGCCCCGTGGCTGGGCAACATGCCTGGCTGGAGGGAGGTGGGTTTCTGGCAGTATGAAAACTCGACCATAGACGAGCTGGGCAAGAGGCTTTTCAGGGGCGACTACGGGAGCAGGGAGGAGCGCGACGAGCTCTTCAGGAGAATGACGAGCCTCTGCGTCCAAGAGTCAGTTAGGATCTGGGTTGCCACAGCCATCAGCATTTTTCCCTCAAGCCCAGCTGTCTCCCCATTAATCCTCGACATCGTGGGAGGCCCCCGCTCAATCTATACGCTGAGAGAGAGCCTGAATGTGAAGCGTGGAGACAAGACGCTTCTTGTCGGGCATCTATGGGTTGAGCCCCCAGGTGGTAGGAGCGCCTGGAACCCAGTCGGAGGCTTCGGCGACGTCTATAGCGTCGACATCTACCGCAACATAGTCGACCCTCCAATCGCGAGGCACCCGTTCTCGGGGAAGCCTATACCCTTCAGGGCCGACTTCAGAGTTGAGACCTCGGCTCCCCAGCCCACAGTCCAAGTGCCGGCAGACGCCTTCATCTGGGATGCCCAGATGGGTGGCTGGCGAAGTGTTGGGTCAGGCGTAACTGCGAAGAGCAAGATTATCTATGACTTCTCAAAGTATCTCGGTGCAAAGTGGCACCATGGACAGCCAATCACCTGGGCAGACATACTCTACCCAATCTACCAGGCCTTCGACATAGCCTACAATGAGCGGAAGAGCAGAATCGAGACCGCTATAGCCGTGACCTCCAGACCCTATCTCGAGACATTCAAGGGATTTAGGATAGTGGATGGAACTAAACTTGAGGTCTATGTTGATTACTGGCACTTCGAGCCTGAGGTTGTAGCCGAGTACGCTCTGCCAGTCTCCCTCTCTATGCCTTGGGAGGTTCTATTTGCCATGGATGTCCTGGTCTTTGAGAAGAGGCAGGCGGCCTACACGGATACAGCGGCTGCGAGGTTTAACCCTGAGCTGGGCTGGATAAACCTAGTCAAGGAGCGCGTCTCGAGATACTTGGCGGAGGTTGTCTTGGGCGAGTTCCTATCTTCTAGTTACCTGCCTGAGAAGGTGCTTAGCATTGATGGCAGTTACCAGGTGAGCTGGGGTGAGGCAGAGGCCAGATACCGCGCCTCCATCGAGTGGTTTAGAAAGTACAGACACCTCGTTATCGGTCAGGGGCCCTTTATGCTGGTCAGGTTTGACGGCCCAAGCCAGACGGCCGAGCTTGTAGCCTTCAGAGATACATCCTACCCATTCAGCCCCGGCAGATGGTCAGAGTTCGCTAAACCCCCACAGCTCTCCATTACATCTTCCATCTCAGGCGAGCTGAACACGCAGGCAGGCGGGACAATAACCTTCAGACTCAACGCACCACCCGGCACCGGTGTCAGATACCTTATACAAGACGCGTCTCAGAGCATGGTCGTGGCCACAGGCGAGGCAACACACACCGGCATGGACTCCTACGAGATCCGGGTCTCGGCTGAGGCCGCGTCTAAGCTGAGGCCAGGACTCTACAAACTCTCAGTCATCGCCTACAACCCTGATATGATCGGAATAGTGCTGGAGATTGAGGGTGACCTCCGAGTTGTGACTGGGAAGCCAACAATCACTGGGGAGACTACAACTCAAACCCAGCGGACAACTACCAGAGAGGCTGGAGCAGCCGAGACACTGCAGCCAACCCTCCTCTACATTGGCGTAGCCGTGGCTTTAGTTGTTGTTTTAATCCTGGCCGCTCTTCTTAGACGTAGGGGGAGGTAGTGGGCGCAGTAAGGACGCTGGCAGCCAGGGCCGCAACTCTGGGCCTAGTACTTCTCGTTGTAATCGCCATACTCGTCGCCATATTAGGCGCAAGCGGGTTCTCTGAGAGAGTCGTAATGGCCACGATAAACGAGGAGCTGAGAAACCTGAGACAGAGCCTTGCACAGCGCATAACAGACCCGACAGAACTAGAAAATGCCCTCGCTGCGAGGAGGCAGGAGCTGATAGAGTCCTATGGTCTTAACAAGCCCTGGTACTACAGGTTACCCGACATCGTTAGGCGGGTGGTCCTGCTAGACTTGGGCGAGTCCAAGGTGATTGAGGGGTTCAGCGGGAGCAGGAAAATCAGCGATATAATAATGGAGCGGCTCCCCTTCACAGTTATGCTTGTCACATCAGCCGTCCTCATCTCATCAATCGCGGGAATCTACATCGGTCTCAAGCTCGCTCTAAACCCGGGAAGCAGGACCGACAGGGTAGCAGTCTACCTAGCAGCAATCTCGAACGGCCTCCCCAGCTGGTGGACAGGAATAATACTCCTTCTCCTGTTGGTATATTATGTGAGGCTGCTCCCTCCTGGCGGTGTGATGAGCTCTCCACCGCCCACTCAGCCACACCTCATAATTCTAGACGTACTCTGGCACTCAATACTACCTGTCACAACTCTCGTGGCAGTGAGCATAGGACCATCCGTCTACGCCGCGAGGACAATAGTTTTGAACGTGGCCCAAGAAGACTTCGTGACAGCCGCAAAGGCCAGGGGCCTGCCAGAGGGCGTCGTCATCAGGAGACACATCTTGAGAGCTGCCGCACCGCCCATCATAACCATTGTAGTCTTCAGCCTCGCAGGCTCGCTAGGAGGCGCGATACTCACCGAGACTATATTCAACTGGCCCGGCATGGGTAGGCTTTACTACGACGCAGTAGTCAGGGGGGATGAGGCCGTAATAGTGGCCCTAACCTACATGTACGGGCTAATCTACGTCGCAGCTAGGCTCCTACTCGAGACACTTTACCTCATCCTCGACCCGCGTGTCAGGTACTGACGCATCACAAACTAAAGATTATAAAGGACTAGATTGTGTGGAGGTAGGATGAGTAGCCTCACCGACGCGAAATACCTCGGGGGAATCGGCTCGATACTCATGCTACTGGCATTAGCGCCGCAGGTCGGCTTCATCCTCTACATTGTCGGGCTTATCCTCGTCGTCATTGCTATTAAGAGGATATCAGACGTGGTTGGCGACCAATCGATCTTTAACAACATGCTGCTTGCAGTGATATTGACTGTCGTGGGTGGAGCTGCGGGGGTTGCAGTTGGCTTTGCTCTAGGTTTCCAAAGCATTCTCCAGATCTTGAATATCTCATCACTCGTCGATGGTCTCCCGGGTAGGCTAACTAACCAACAGGTTTTAAACCTATTTCTCGACCTACTTGTAGCGATATTAGTAGCCCTGATAATTATCTGGATATTCGGTATAGCGTCCGGTATTTTTCTTAGAAGAAGCTATAGCTCCATCTCTAGGAAACTCGGTGCAGGCCTCTTCTCAACCACCGGCCTGCTATATCTTATCGGAGCCGCAACCACCATAATTCTGGTTGGATTTGTAATTCTATTGGTGTCGATTATACTCCAGATAGTTGCGTTCTTCACGCTTCCGGAGCAGCCTCCTCAGGCCCAGACGGAAAGCCAAACAGTTTAGCATCATCTTGGTAAAGTGGGAAAAGCCAATATGAGGCCTACACATGTATATTCATGATGTTTAGGGAGCTTCCTCTCCCCCCACACTTCGACCCACTACAAGCAGACAAAGTTTGGCGAGTCCCCTACCAGGAGAGGGCTGCCCAGGCGCTGGAGTGGAGTAGGAGGCACTCCGTCAAGCCATCCTCGAATGATGAGTTCAAAGTCTGCCTACTGCTAATAGACGTCCAGAACACCTTCTGTATACCTGGCTTTGAGCTCTTCGTGGCCGGAAAGTCTGGAAGAGGCGCAGTAGAGGACAGCCAGAGGCTGGCATCCTTCATCTACAGAAACCTCTCATCGATAACTAGGATTGTCGCCACAATGGATACGCACCAGGCCTATCAGATCTTCCACTCCCTCTTTTTTGAGGATGCTGAGGGTAGGCATCCAGATCCCTACACACGTATCTCTGTCGAGGATGTTAGGGAGGGTAGATGGAGAGTCTCCGCCGAGGCTGCCAAGACTCTAGGGATAAGCCTCGAGTACCTGCAGGCCTATGTTAGGCATTATGTCGAGAGTTTGGAGAAGGGTGGGAAGTATGAGCTAACCATATGGCCATTTCACGCTATGCTGGGTGGAGTCGGGCACGCCCTAGTTCCTCTCGTGGAGGAGGCGGTGTTTTTCCACGCCGTGGCAAGGTCATCCCAGCCTATAGTTAGGATGAAAGGTTACTCGCCATTGACGGAGCACTACTCAGCCCTAGGGCCTGAGGTTAAGAGAGGACCAGGCGGGGAGGTTATAGGTGAGAGGGATGAAATGCTGATTAATCATATCCTCTCTTATGATGCCATAATAGTGGCGGGGGAGGCCAAGAGCCACTGCGTCGCTTGGACAGTCTCAGACTTAATAGAGGCTGTTAGGGAAAGGAGGCCGCAGCTCGTCTCAAGAATCTATCTTCTCGAGGACTGCACTTCTCCCGTCGTTGTCCCCGGCGTCGTTGACTATTCAATGGAGGCAGACATAGCCTTCAGGAGGTTTGCAGACATGGGAGCCCACATTCTGAATTCAACACAGCCGCTGGAAAGCTGGCCTAGCATAAATGTGTAGGCAGTGGTAAGAATGCGTATTTATGGTGGCTTGTCCAGCAATGCATGGATACATGGAGATATGGGTCGCGATTGATCTGCTGGAGGGCCGCGTAGTTAGGCTAATGAAGGGCGATTTAGGGAATATGTTCGTCTATTCCAACAACCCGGCATACGTAGCGAGACAGCTGGCCTCTACAGAGATAGACGGCATCCACATAGTCGATGTAGACGCAGCCCTAAACAAGGGGAACAACATAGAGGTGATAAAGGAGATAATAAAGAACGCTGAGGGTAAGGCGGTACAAGTTGGTGGGGGACTCCGATCTAGAGAACGGGTCGAGAAGGTCTTTGAGATTGGAGCAGAGAGAATAATTATCGGCACTATCTTATTTAAGAATAGGGAGCTGGTAAAAGAGCTTGTGAGAGACTATGGCCCCGAGAGGTTGGTCGCTGCACTCGACTTCAACAAGGACGGCATAGTCTATGAAGGATGGAGCATGACAAGCCTGATGAGGATTGAGGAGGGCTTAAGAATAGTCGACGACTTCTCCCTGAAGTACATTCTGATGACAGCGGTTGAGAGGGATGGGACCCTCGAGGGCCCCGACCTGCGATTTCTTGAAAAAATACCTGTAGAGAGGAGAGGAGTAATCTACGCGAGCGGAGGAATTACAACCCCTCGCGAGGTGAAGACATTATCAAGCATCGGCTATAGAGGGATAGTGCTTGGTAGAGCCTATTATGAAAGGCTTGCACCACTCAAAGAGTATATCAAGGCTGCGAAAGGTGTGGTGGGTGATAGCTAAGAGGATCATACCTTGTCTTGATGTTCACCATGGTGTAGTCGTGAAAGGTGTCTCTTTCAGGGAGCTTCAGACGGCTGGAGACCCGGTGGCATTAGCCTCTAAATATGTGGAGGATGGGGCTGATGAGCTGGCCCTCCTCGACATCTCCGCATCAATTGAGGGTAGGGAGACCTTTGTAGATGTCATACGGAGGGTGGCCTCAGAGATAAACATACCATTCACCGTGGGAGGAGGAGTTAGAAGCGCAGAAGACGCCTATAGGATACTAGCAAACGGCGCAGATAAGGTTGCGGTGAATACCGCCGCAATTCAAAACCCCTCAATCATCTCACAGATATCTGAAAGATTCGGCGCACAGTGTACTGTGTTGGCTATCGATGCGAGGCGGGAGTATGATTCGGGGCGGGTCTGGTTTCAAGTATACAGCCACAGCGCAACCAGGCCTACGGGGTTGGATGCCGTGAGGTGGGCCAAGAAGGGTGAGGAGCTGGGTGCCGGGGAGATACTCCTGACGTCTATAGACCAGGATGGGAGAAGGACGGGATATGACATCGAGCTATTACGCCGCATATCAAGCATAGTTACAATCCCTGTGATAGCGAGTGGGGGAGCCGGAGACCTTAGACACTTTTTAGAAGCCATCAAACAGGGAGGCGCGGATGCTGTCCTCGCAGCCTCAGTCTTCCACTATGGAATCTACACCATCAAGCAGGTGAAAGAATATCTAATCTCTCAGGGGGTTGAGGTTAGATTATGAACAGCCAAGAAAATGTAACAGTATCAAGCCTGGATTTCTCGAAGTTGGGAGGATTGGTGAGCGTCATTGTCCAAGACTATGAGACAAAGGATGTGCTGATGTTTGCACACGCTAATAGAGAGGCGGTTGAGAGGTCCCTCCGCGAGGGGCTTGCATACTTCTACAGCAGGTCCAGAGGGAGGCTATGGCTTAAGGGCGAGACCTCCGGAAACTACATGAAAATCATCGACATTCTAGTAGACTGTGACGGCGACGCAGTTATTTACCTCGTGAGTCCCCAGGGCCCCGCATGCCATAAGGGCACCCGCACATGCTTTACAAGAGTCTTGAGACTCGAAACTGTATAAACGGGTTAAGTAGATATAGTAGACTTTGATTAAAGATTCCGATAGCGATGGTCCGACAAGTTGATTTTAAATCAGCTCCAATCGACCCTGACTTCTCTAAGAAGCTGCCGAAGACTGGTGAACATAATGGTCACGCTGTATGGGGTGAGGGCCTGGAGAGGCCCGATGGTGAGGGGAAGCCGTACCCCACTAGGCTTGGGATACATGGGACTGCCGTGGCGGTGGACTGGGATAGCTGTATCGCTGATGGCGCGTGTATGGATGTTTGCCCCGTCAATGTCTTTGAGTGGGCCCTGAACCCCGGCTACTCAGGGACTGGGAAAGACAAAATCATAGAACCGGAGAAGGATAAGGAGCTCTGGGAGAAGTATAGGACGGATAAATCCGAGCCTATCAGAGAGTCTGACTGCATCTTCTGCATGGCCTGCGAGTCTGCCTGTCCCGTACAGGCGATAAAGATAACACCACCGTAGAGGCCAGCTCCCCAGTTAATTTTTCGGGGACACAGCCTAGACTATAGCTATGCTCCATGTTGTCCGCGTGGCCCTTAGTCCCCTATGACTGTCACTAAAATTCTCCTCTCTCTTGCACGAGTGTCTAGCTCGAGGAGGATGAGTTGTTGCCAAGTACCTGTGGTTAGTGAGCCTTCTCTGATTGGGATGCAGAGGGATGGGCCGATTATTGAGGCCCTTATGTGGGAGTGTCCATTATCGTCTCCCCATCTCTCGTGATGCTTGTAGTAGGCGTTTCTAGGAGCTATCCTCTCCATGGCGTTCCGGATATCCTCTATGAGGCCTGGCTCATACTCCATCGTCGTTAATGCCGCTGTTGAGCCGATGACGTAAAGGTGGGCGACACCGTTCTTCACACCCGACCGGGCAACATAGCTCTCGACCTTATCAGTTATGTCCACAACATCATTCTCGCCACGGGTTCTAACCACTATTTCTCCTGTATAGGTGGGCAATCCACTAAGACCCTCCCCCACACGCCTATAATTCTTATCCTGAACCATATCTCTCCCTTAGCTCGCTGCTGGGCAGGTAGAGTCTCTCAAGCTCGGCGTACCTGCTTATGCCGACGAACTCGTGGAGGTTCTCGAAGGGTGTGCTTTCCAGCTCGGATTCAAGCCGCCAGTGGGCCTCCTCCATATCCTCCACAAGCCCCTTAAGATACCTCCAAACATGGACAAGCTCTGCCTGAAGACCTCCCATACTCACTAAAAGGAGCCTATAGCCCATCCCGGCTATATCCCGGAAGCGTAGCCTATACCTGCTCTTAGACCATCTGAATGATGAGGAATAGTTGAAGAGGAGGGGTGTGTCTGGATGTTCGCTGAGAACCTTCTCTGCGAAGACCCTTGCCGCCTCGTCGTCCGGTGATCTAAACTCTGCCCAGACTACATCGGCTCCGGCGTCGGCGTATGCTATTCCCCTTCTAACAGCCTCCTCCACAGTTCCCCCTTCCGAGCCCAGAACGTCTGTCCTAGCGATGATGACAAAGTCTCTATCAACCTGGTCCCGCGCATTGAGAATAGATTTCAGCTTCAACAGAGCCTCCTCGAAAGGTAGGACCAGCTTGCCTGCGAGGTGGCCGCATCTCTTCGGGAATCTCTGGTCCTCAACATGTATCCCAGCAACCCCCACCCTCGCAAACTCCTCAACCGTCCTCGTAGAGGTCACAGCGTTTCCATACGCGTCGTCAGCGTCCGAGATTACTGGAGCCCTGACCGCCCGAGCTATCATTCCCGCGAAGTTCACCATATCTGTGAGGTTTAGGAACCCTATGTCAGGCTTTAACAGATACCCTATCGAGCATGAGTATCCGCTGACATAGATGCATTTGAGCCCTACCATCTCGGCTAGGCGCGCCTGAACCGGTGTATAGACCCCGGCAGTGAATACCAGCTCCTTACTCTTTAAGAGGCTTCTTAGGAGCCTTCCAGCCGACATATAGCCTCTATAATGATTGGGGTTGAAAAAGGTTTACGCGAACTGTCTTTTATGTGGAAGGGTTTTTACGTGGTTGGCATATATGGGGCCCGCTGGTGGATTGTTTGGAGCTTAGAGAGTGCCAGAGACTTATGGCTAGGATATATGGCGAGAGGGATGCTGCCCGTGGGCCTGAGAGGACGCTCCTATGGATGCTCTCGGAGGCTGGAGAAGTGGCGGACGCATATATCAAAAACTCTAAAAACCTTGGACCCGAGTTTGCAGACCTACTGGCATGGATGCTCAGCACATGCAACGTCTTGGGAATAGACCTTCAGAGAGAGTTTCTCTCGAGATACAGTGCAGGCTGTCCACGGTGTGGAGAAATACCTTGTACATGCCCTGCTCGCTAGTCTCTACTCCTCCTCTTCACAATCTTTATCCGGCAGAGAAGATAGTCCCCGTCCTTTATGTCAAAGATCTTTCTGATCTCCTCTGGGATAGTGATACGACCACCCGCCGTGACTTCTGCAAAGAATGGTACGTCTTCCTCCTTAACAGTTACCTCGCCCATCATACATTCCTGCATAACATTTACTTTTTAATCTATGCTTTTCACTCTAAGACCTCCACTCCTCCACCGATACCCGACACCAGCACTTGGAAGCCCTGGCTGCGCAGCTCTCCTTCAACTACCTCGACATGTTCTGGGAGAGTGTTTACATAGACTGTTGGGCCAGTCTGCATTGAGAAGTAAGCAGGTACGCCTCTACTTCGAAGCTTTTTGACAATGTCTATTACTCTTAGGCATTCAGGCGTTGTAAGTATTGTCCCATATTCGCCAGTCATTGTTACTGCGTGTAGCTCGAGTGAGTCTCTCTCCACCAGCGTGCCGAACTTCTTGAAATCCCCATCCTTAATAGCCCTCTCCAGCTCTAAGCATCTCTTATTAGCCGACTCTATTCTCGCTTGGAGGAATGGGGAGGTCTCGGCCTCCCTATGCGCGGTCTCTGTTGAGACGTCTAGCCAGAGAGGTACGATGACGTATCTTATGTCGAGGTCTGAGGCGTCTCCAATCCTGACGGCGTAGCTGTCCTCATCGCTTGTTCCAGCCAGCCACTTTGCGTATGCGCCTACAACCGAGCGGCAGGCAGAGCCAGCTAGGATCCTCGCAATCCTAGAAAGGAGCTTTAGGTCCCATCCGAATTTTTTATCTAGTGAGGCTGCCTTGTAGGCTGCCGCCGCTATTGCTGCCCCTGCGGAGGAGGAGAAGCCCATCCCCTTAGCCCTTATCTTCGGCCGGTTCTCTGTCTCCACTAAGCACTTATCATCGATGCCTGCCAGCATCCTCACCCTATTAATCACAGCTATGACGCGCTCCTTTGGACGTCCCTCAAGCTCAACTCCTCCTGAGATCACGGCATCCCTCCCGTAGGGGCCGAATGAGACCCTCGCAGTCGTATATGCGACGTCTGTGTTGACGGATATGCTATCGTGGAATGGGAGCCTCAGACTCCAATCTCTAAGCCCGTGATATTTTACGAGGGCCTGCATCGTGTAGGCCTTAGCCACAGCCATACCTGCCACAGGCTAATGAATGCCTTCCTCTCCTATTCATAGTCTACCCAACGAGGGTTGGGGGAAGGACTTTTAACACCTGTGCAGGATAACCCATAGAGCTGAGTTGAGAAGAGTAAATGACCCGGGTAGGAAATACTTCTATAGAGGGCTGAGCGACTCGGAGAGAGCGGCCTTTGAGGCAGGAATAGCCCTAGCCACAGCCTACCACTATCTCCTCGGCCTCCCCCTGCCAAGAAGGAGGGCGTCAATCCATAGACTACTTGACGAGCTGGGTAGGGGGTTGGCGTCGCAGCCTTTTAGGGAGAAGGTCGAGTTGAGGGTCAAAGGGCTGCGCATTGGGAAGCAGGTTTATAGATATGGGCGTATAGACCCGAGAAGCCTTGAGGTAAGCGTAGTAGTTAGGTATGGGGGGAGTAGGGTGTGGGGGAGGATGAGTTGGGTTGAGGAGCTGGATTATCCACTCATGCGGATTGAAAAGGTCGTCCACACAGATGGTTTACCTAGTAGGCGCCGGAGCTAGTGTCTACAACTCTCCTCTGAGCCGCCAACCATCTTCGAGTAACATTCGTCGCAGAGCATTTCTCCGCGATATATGTTGAGGCGCTTCACACCCGTCCCGCAGCGGGCGCACACCATTCTCGACCCAGTGTCCATCCATCTCTAGCTAAGGCACGGCAGCATATAAGCCGCACAACCATACACCTATCCCACAACATCCTTGTCTGGCCTATCTATTTGGCCTGACCATCTGGAGAAAACAATATCTGGGAAAATCCCGCAAAATCTCCTTATAATGATCCTCGACCGGCATCTTTTCTATAAGGTTATCGATCTTGCTTAGAGTCTCCTTTAGGATCTCCGGCAGATATCCTTGGAAGCCCCTGAGGGCTCTCCAGATACTTATGAGCTCGCGGATGCGCCCGCTCTTGAGGGCGAAGTATCCCTGCCTAATCAGCTCCTCGATCCTCCCGAGCCCACGCATCAGCCTCACAAGACCACTACCTGAGAGCATCTCTCCATAATCATCCCCCAGCTGATATATGATGCCTACACACCGACCATAATCTTTAACGAGCATGCGGACACTATCGGGCGCGCCGGCCAATATCGCTGCAGATTCGGCTGCAGCTGCGAAGAGGGAGGCGGTCTTATTCTCGATGATTCTCAGATATAGTAGCTTGGAGGGGGGAGTTGTTGAGAGTATTTCCTCCAATACGCCGAGCGAAGCCCTATCCCAAGCCTCGAGAAAGATTCGGGAGATCTCAAGCCCCTTCTCGAGAACTGTCTTGAAGGCCAAGTTGATAATTCTATGGCCCTCAACGACTGCTCTACTGATCCCCACCTGCCTCCAGAGGGCCGGCTTCCCTCTCCTAAGATCATCCCAGTCGATAATATCGTCATGTACTAGGCTGGCTGCATGGGCCAGCTCTAATGCGAAAGCCACATCGAGAGCCGACTCTCTATCACCCCCACCCAGCGACTCGAAGACCAAGAGAAGAAAGACAGGCCTCAGCCTCTTGCCGCCATAAATAGCCCTCTCCAAAACCAGCCTATCGGGACTTCGGCTAACCCGCATATCGATCCAAGACTCAAGCTCCCTCCTCCGCGAATCCAAATACTCGGCGACAGCTCCGCGATAGGATAACAACCCCATTAGTCTAATCTATGAAGATAACCTTATAGTCCAATAATAAAGCTAGTGCCGCCAGCCGACCCTACGATACATACTGCATAATTAGGGCCTTGAGCCTTTGCTTGGGCATCGCCCCCACCAGGGCGTCAACCGGTTTCCCATCCTTGAACACCATGAAGGTGGGTATGCTCATTATCCCATACTTGGCTGCAGTCCTGGGGTTATAGTCCACGTTAAGTTTTCCGAAGACAACCTTTCCAGCCATCTCCGCGGCAAGCTCCTTTATCACCGGCGTCATGAACCTACATGGAGCACACCACTCAGCCCAGAAGTCCACAACGACGAGGGGGTACTTGTTTACGAACTGGTCGAAATCCATGTCACTCACCTCGACCGGCATGCTCGGGAAATTGACATTATCCGCGACGCCCTGCTTAGGATTTTTGACACCTGACAATAGCTCTCTCATCTTTCGCGCCTTAATACGCTCCAGCTCAAAGTCGTCAGCATCCACGCATAGTATTTGCTATTGGTGTTTTATTTAAAGTCATTTCAACGCGCCACATGCTGCTTTATGCAATAATGGATAAATTATAAAGGGATAAAAGGGAGTTTTGATGCCAATTAGTTCGTGAGGATAGTCTCTCTCGTGCCGAGCGCCACGGAGATTCTCTACACCCTAGGTGCCGGTGATGAGGTGGTAGGCGTGACTTACGCCTGCGACCATCCTCCCGAGGCCAAGACAAAGCCCATCGTAGTCAAACCCAAAATCAATACGGCTGGGCTGGTTTCGCGGGAGATTGATAGGCTTGTATCAGAGCATTACAGGAGAGGCGAGCAGCTCTACATCATTGACACAGAACTTTTATACAGGCTTAGGCCCGACCTCATCGTCTCTCAAGGGCTCTGTGAAGTATGTGCGGTTATGCCGGGCAGTGTCGAGGAGGCAGTTAGCAGGCTGCGCCCCGGTTCTAAGGTTTTGACACTCCATCCACATAGTATTGGTGATGTTCTGGGCGATGTTCTGAGAGTTGGCGAGGCTATCGGAAGGAGAGAGGAGGCTGGAGAGCTGGTTGAGCGTCTCAGAGCGGAGATAAGACGGGTTGCCGAGAAGGCTAGAGGGTTAGAGAGGAAGAGGACCTTCTTCATGGAATGGTGCGATCCTCCCTATTGCTCAGGCCACTGGGTACCTGAGATGGTTGAGATTGCAGGGGGGATTGACTTTGGAGAGAAGGGGAAGCCGAGCAGGCGCGTCATGCCAGAGGAAATCCTGAGGTTTTCACCCGAGATAATAGTATGCGGACCCTGCGGATACGGTCTTTCCGAGGCTTACCGGGATGCCGGAGAGCTTATAGCCCAAGACTGGATTAGGGAGACGCCAGCCTACATGAAGGATGAGGTCTACGCCGTCAGCGCCTCAATCTACTTCAGCCGCCACGGGCCCAGCGTGATGAAAGGCATCTCCATACTCGCGGAGATTATACACCCCGAAGAGTTCAAAGGAATGGCCCCGCAGAATACCTACGCGAAGCTAAAAGTAATGGATTAGGCTATAGTAATTATGGCTTGAGGCTTAGACCAATTACCCATATCCTGACCCTGCAGGCGACAGCACATAGCCCAGACACCGGGCGGTTGATTTGCGCCGGATATATGGAGCTGGGGGGCGGGAGAAGGAGTATCAGGGTTATAGAGTGTAGAGGTGGCGAGAAGGCGGCCATTCTAGCTGTGGAAAAGGTATTGAGGAGGAGCCACATCTATGTAAGCTGGGGTGGCACCAATCTTCTAGTTCCATTCCTAACAGCCAAAATGCTTGTACATGGTATAGACCCATCCCCACTATACTCCGCTAGACACATAGACCTAGAGAGACTGGCGTCAGAGCATATGAGGCTACGCAGCAACAGCCTCTACGAGATATGTAAATTCTTTAGAGTCCCCATCAGCCCCATACTAAAGACGTCTAGAGCCTCTCAGACACAGAGCGGGAGAGTTGTGTTATCCCGAAAGGAGGCCGCTCTAGCTGTAGATAGGTGCAGGGCTGAAGTGGCCGCTCTTGAGGCCCTGACGAGGAGGCTCATCCCACTGATAATGGCCGTATATAGGGACCTGCCTAGTCTACTTTGATTCCATGATCCTCGAGCGCCTTCCGTATCTTCTTAACCTCCTCCTTCAGCATTATCACTTCGCGGACGAGGCGCTCAATATCTGAGGGCATGATTGTGCTCGGCCCCTGCAGCCCTCTAATGCCTAGATCATCCCTTCTAAGCATCATGTCCAAGTTATGCGGGCCACGTATATTAAGTCTCGCTCAGCTGGAAGCTTCCGCCGTTCCAGGTAAGGGCCTTTATTCTCTCTGCGAGCTGGGCTGGTGTCGTGGCTGTGACCTCGAGGAAGCCGTCATGATAAGTCATTGACTCCACCATGCCTCTTTCCCGCAGCTGGCTTAGGAGTAGTGGGGTAGCCTCTTCGAGGGGTATCTTTGCGGTGAATTTCACGAAGCCGGAGAGCATGGAGTCTATTGTCTTCTCGAGTAAGTCTATGTTCTCCCCAGTCTTTGCAGACACAACAACTGCCGGGAAAGCACCATTCACCATCTCGATAAGCTTGTCGCGTTTCTCCGGCATTATTAGGTCGGCCTTGTTGAATACCAGTATGATGGGCTTGTTCACAACACCTATCTGCCTAAGCGTTGACAGGGTGACGTTCAGCCTCTGTCTAACCTCAGGCATGGGTAGGGCGCCGTCGACGAGCAGCAACACAAGGTCTGACTCAACAACCTCCATCAGAGTCGACATGAAGGCTGAGACAAGCATAGCTGGGACATTCTTGATGAACCCTACAGTGTCAGAGATGTATACGGGCTTTCCCAAGATCCTCGTGATTCGCTTCTTGGTTGATAGTGTTGTGAAGAGCTTGTTTGATACCTCGGCGGGGTATCCTGTGAGTCTCCTGAAGAGTGTTGATTTGCCGGAGTTGGTGTAGCCTGCAAGCGCTATTGTGGGTATGCCCTCTAGCCTTGTCCTCCTGATGGAGATGACCTTCTTCCTCTTTATCTCGTCGAGCTTCTTCTGAATCTTCTGAATCCTTCTACTTATCTCCTCATAGTATACGTCGGCCTCGTAGGCGCCTAGTCCATGGAAGCCCGGCTGCTCACCCCTCTTCGCAAGCCTCACCTTCTCCTTGGCCCTAGGCAGCTCATACCTCAGCTCAGCCAATTTAATCTCAAGCTTAGCCTCTAGGCTCGACGCATGGAGTGTAAAGATCTCCAAGATCAGCCGGGTCCTGTCAATCATCTCAACGCCCAGCGCCTTGGCCAGGTTATACTCTTGGAGGGGTTTCAGCTCGTTCTCAAAGATTATCTTCTCTATTCCCAGCCTCTTAACAGCTTCTGCAAGCTCCTTCAACTTGCTAGGCCCGATGTTGTACTGGCTGTGGGGATGTCTTTGCTGGGATAGCTGATAGACAACCTCGTATCCCGCCGTCTCACAGAGCTCAGCCAGCTCCTCCAGGTTAGGCTCCTCACCAGGCAAGTATCTGTGAACTATCGCGACCTTAGTCCCGCTGCCCCGCGAGTCACACCACCCTTCCCAGCTCTAATATAAAATGGGCCTGGCAGAGTATTTAACCTGTCACCCAACTCAGGCTGTCAAACAAAAAAGGAGCCTATTTTTCCTCCCCTTTCTCAGACTTTAAGGAGAGGATGTCACCCAGTGTGACTCCCCGCCCGGATGTTCGAGGGGGCGTAATATGGATGTCCTCGTCCCTCAGCTCTCTGACAATCTTAATTTTGAGTACCCTCTCGATGTTCCTGGCCAGCTCTATGGGGGGTCTAAAGGAGCCGGCCTCAAGCTTCTTTATTATTGAGACCTTCTCCTGGACGAGGCTCGCCAGCTCTTCCTGCGTAAAACCCAGCTTTTCGCGGGCTGAGCGGATAATCTCACCAAAACCCTCGACAAAATCAATCCTCTCAACCGTCTCGAATATGTCCGTACCGCGCCCTCTAGAGGCTCCCCGAGGGCCCGGTCTACGGCGCTCCACAACCATTTATCATCCTCGATAGGATATAAACTTCTCTAGGTAATAGGTGTAGAGACTATCTACGGGGCTTCCAGCCACCTAACGAGAGATACTCACTCAATACACGCTGATAGACCGACACTGTCTGTTCGGCTATCTTAGCCCAGACATAGTTGTTTTTGACGTTTTCGTAGGCGTTGTTCTTGATATGCTCAGCCAGATATGGGTTAGATAGTACTTGGATTACACCCCAAGCTATCGAGTCGGGGTTGGGGTAGACGCTCACGCAGCTGTGCATGTGACTCACTATTTCTCCAATCCCACCGGCGCATGTTGAGACTATTGGGAGTCTGGAGGCGGCTGCCTCGAGGGCTACTATCCCGAAGGGCTCGTAAAGGGAGGGCATAACAAGGACGTCTGCAATAGAGTAGAGGCCTCTGAGGGTCTTGATGTCTAGGAACCCTGTGACGTATACTTTCTGAGAGATACCGAGCTCCTCCACCCTCCTCTTAATCCACTCCTTAAGGTACCCCTCACCAACAATGACTAATTTCGCATTTACGCTCTGGAGGATTCTCGGCATCGCCTCGACAAGAAGCTGTACACCCTTCTCGTGGACAAGCCTGCCAACATAGAGGACGAGCCTCTCATCAGGAGAGGCGAACATTGAACGGAGCTCTGCACCACCTATTGAGGAGAAGTTCTCTAGATAGACACCATTGGGAATCACGTCAATCTTATCCATTGGCGTCCCCAAAACCCGGTTCACCTCCCCAGCCATGTACCTACTACAGCAGATTATCCTCCAAGCCTCCCTCGTCAGCCAGGCCTCAGTGGACGCAATCATCCTCTGATAATCGTCATGTATTCCTCCCCTTCTACCATACTCTGTAGAGTGTATGGTGGCTACTAGCGGCATTCTGAAGATGTGTTTGAGAGCGATGGCGGCATTTGCTACAAGCCAGTCGTGAGCATGTATTATGAAGTCCCCCTTTAGCTGGTTTTTGAGGATACTGCAGGCATAGTCTAGCATGTTAACATTCATCATAGCTATCCATGATGCGAAGTCTGGCGATGGGTACTTATAGGAGTCCACACGGTAAATGTGCACACCATTCACCACCTCCATCGCGGGGGCTCCCGGAAAGTCGAGTGTTAGGACATGAACCTCAACACCCTTCCTACTCAGCTCTATCGAGAGGTCGTGGACGTGAGCAGCAAGTCCCCCTATGATTCTTGGGGGAAACTCCCAGCTAAGCATCACTACACAGAGGCTCATCTAGCTTTTCACCAGCAAGTTATAGAGACGCAACACCTCATCGCCCCAGCTTGGAGACGACGGATCTAGGACCATGACAGCCACCCTATCAAGAGGTAAGCTCCTCCGAACCTCGGATAGCATCCACTCATTCCTTACTAAGAGGGTGTCACACTCCCGCGCCATGTGCCACTCAATTGTTCTTATGCAGGAGCTGAGGGGGGAGTTGGGGTTTAAGGATCTCTGCTGCTCAATGCTGTAGAGTGATACTACCCACGGGATGTTTAAGGCCTTCTTGAGCGATGAAGTGGCGGGGGCGAAGTGCCAGTCGTGGGTGTGTAGTATGAGTTTGTCGGTTGTGGAGTGGTAGATATCGGCAACGACCCTCGCTGCCTCTGTATTAATGGCTGCAATCCATGTTATGATAGTTGAGTGTGGATAGACAGGGCTTGATATCCTCGTTATCCTAAGTCCGTGTACGGGCTCCTCGATGAAAAAGCCGGAGTCGCTGACAGTAACTAGCTCCACCTCCAGTCCCTTCCTTCTAAGCCCCTCAATCTGTGACTGGACTAGCCAGGCCAATTCGCCAACGATACGAGGCGGATATTCCCAGGATAGAAAAACCACCTTCATGTCTGTGACCCTATGTGTATATTGAGCAGACCCTTATCACACCTTTGCCTGTCAGGTAGAAGCTTACACCACCTCCTCTCCGCTTAACGCTCGCAACATATCCATCAGCCTCGAGGCTTCTCAGAATCTCCTCGACCCTCGCCCTATCAAGTTCAAGTACCGTGGAAAGCTCTCCGACATCCACCGCCCTTTCCTCGTCTACATAGCCCATATTATGCAGAAATGTCAGGAGCATGGTTGACTCGTCCCTATCCAAGCCCGAGCAGACCAATCATAATCACCTGCTAATAATACTTAAGCATAGTTTGAGTATTATTAACACACCACTGCGACATTCCTGAGATATCTACTTTAAACAGTAAAGAGAGTGTGGGTATCTGGATGAGGATCGCATTCATCACGTGGGAATATCCTCCACTGATTGTAGGCGGCCTGGGCACATATTCTTACTACATGTCCCTGTGGATGTCTAGGCTGGGATATGAGGTGGAGGTCTATGCCCCCCTCCCCACGAACCTTCAGCCTCCTCCCATGGATGTGGAGAAGGTTGAGCTGAACTGGGTAAGGGTGCCAGATCTCTCTGCTGGGCTGAGGCACGCATTGAATGATGAGGTGAGGGCGTGGGGTGAGGGGGTCAAGTTCTTCAGCAACATCGTCACATTTAACTCGGCTACGGCTTCAAGGCTGGCCCCAAAGGTTTTGGGGTCTAGTATTGATATCGTGGCCTTCAACGACTGGCTATGTGCCCTCTCAGGAATCTCTCTGGCCGGCCTAGGTAAGATTCCGACGGTCTATCATGTCCATTCGACAGAGTGGGGGAGGGCGCTTGGGAGAGGCTCCAGAACTGTCTCCGAGATTGAGAGGCTTGGCGCGGAGTATGCCTCGATAATTATTACAGTCAGCCAAGCCATGAGGGAGGACCTCCAAACACATGGCTGGCCGGCGGACAAGATACAGGTGGTCTGGAATGGTGTAGACCCTGAGGTCTACGACCCCTCGAGAGTTAACCACCAGGACAGGGAAAGCATCAGGTCTCGATATGGCATAGGCCCTGATGAGAATATGATACTATTCGTAGGTCGTCTAGTCCATGTTAAGGGTGCTGGAGAACTCGTCCAGGCCATGCCTCATATCCTGAGCGAGTTCCCCAAGACGAAGCTCATCATACTGGGGAAGGGTGAGATGGAGGCTGAGCTTCAGAACCTTATCAGGGACCTTGGTTTAAAAGATAGGGTTATTCTCAGGACGGAGTTTGTATCGGAGCGTGAGAGGATACTCCACTATGCTGCCTCAGATGTCTGCGTCTTCCCATCCCTATACGAGCCATTCGGGATAGTGAGTTTGGAGGCGATGGCTATGGAGAGGCCCGTGGTTGTTGGTGCGAGGGGGGTTGTTGGCTTTAGGGAGCAGGTGATCCCATCCGGTGAGGAGCAGTGTGGTATGCATGTGGATGGGTCGAACCCGCTTGATATCGCGTGGGGCGTGAAGGAAGTTCTGCGAGACCCTGACCGCGCGAGGAGGATGGGGCGTAACGGTAGGAAGAGAGTTCTTAAGGAGTTCACGTGGAGGAGGGCGGCTGAGAAGACACTGGAGGTCTACAGCCAGCTACTACAAGTCGAGAAGGCCTAGCCAGTCGTCAATACTTCACATCCATCCTCATAGACTATTACGGTGTGTTCCGCCTGTGAGACCGGCGCCCCACTCTTCTCAACTAGTACAGGGTATCCGAAGACCAGCCCACGCCTGTAGAGATGCTGGTGAATCATGGCTGTCCGCTCGCTCAGCCACCTGAGGGTGTAGGGGAGCCCCCGAGAGACATCAATAATCTCCTTCAATGCATCCTGCTCCCCAGGGGTTAGACCCCTAGCTCTAAGGGAGATGTCCCTAACAGAGAATATGTTCACTATCTTACTATTCACCACAAGGCCAGGTGCGTCGCGCAGTGTTATGAAAGGCTCGATGGCGTATATGTGGCAGGACTCAAGCCTCTGAGAGTCGCTGGTCGGTATATTAGGTATTGAGACCCCAGCGTGTAGATTATACCTCTTGATCTCATGCCCCGAGAGGTTGGCTATGGGTTTACAACCATATCTGGTGGCCGTCTCGTAGACAACGCCGCCGATCTCAGCCACCCTTAAACCACCACGTAATAGGCCAAGGACATTCCTTAGGGCCTCCCGCGCGACATCCACCAAGTAGCCGTGCGGACTCCGCATATCCAGAGTCACAGCAGTGTCTGTTATGTATCCGTCGAGCTCCACTCCTATGTCTATCTTCACCAGCGAGCCAGCCGTGATCTCAACATCATCACTAGCGGTTGGAGTGAAGTGAGCTGCGACAGAGTCTATTCCTATGTTGCAGGGGAAGGCTGGCCTAGCCCCTAGCTCCCTAATCCTAGCCTCAACCCACTCACAGAGGGCGAGGGACCTGACGCCAGGCCTAACCCTCAAGGCTGCCTCTCTCAGCACAGAGGCTGCGATTGAGCCCGCCTGCCTAAGCCGGTCCAGTTGGTTAGGGCCCGGCTCCGAAACAACCCCCTTCGAGCCGTCCATACCCTTTCAGCCTCCTCTCCTATAAGCCACCGCGCCAGATGCACCCGTGATTAGAGAGCCAACCCAGTAGGCCGCGGCTAGAGCTATTACAACTAGGGCAAGGGAGTTGCTTCCTCCCATTAGTAGAGCGGGTATACTGTATTCTCCCCTCTCCAGCTCAACCGAGTAGGGCCTCCCAGTAACAGGGTTGATCATTGATTCAACTGGCGAGTAGTTGTCTGTGAGGACCTTGTATTCGCTGAGGTCTGGAATCCTGCTCCAAAGCCCATTAACCACCAAGGACTCTAGCTCTTTGTTCCCCCAACCTTCCAGTGAGCCTAGGAGGTCGCAGTCCTTCTCGACGCAGGCTACAAGTATGATGTTCTGGACCAGGGGCGCTGCCTGCTCAGAGGCCTTCACAACATATATCTTGGGAAAGACAAGGCTCATCGTCTTAACGGTCGACCATAGAATCTCGGAGGTGTCACCCGTGACGGAGGCTATCATGTTGCTTACCACCACCCCGCCCCTCTCCAGCCTATCCCTCACTAGCCTGAAAAACTCGAGTGTCAGCATGTGGTAGGGAACATATGTCTTAGCGTATGCGTCTATGATTATGGCATCGAATTGTCTATCGACCCGCTGGAGGAAGACTCTCCCATCATCGTTGTGTATGACGAGCCTCGGATCATCTGGGACATTGAAGTAGCTTTTAGCCGCCTCGATTACGACAGGGTCTATCTCAACCACCTCGACAATAATGTTGGGGAAGTTTTTGAGGAAGTATTTGGGGCCTGAGAAGCCTCCCCCACCTATGAACAGCACACTCTCACCGCCTCTGTTTATGGCAAGAACTACCTCAAAGAGCTTGGTATACCTGAAGACGAGATCGTAGGGATCTTCTAGGCTCATCCCACTATGTGGGAGGCCGTTTAGATAGAGTATTTGGAGGTCTCCGTTCCTAGCCACTACGAGGCTGTTGTAGGGTGTCTCCCTCAACTCAACCACCTCGCCTGAGGCGACAACAACCTGGTTGCTCATAAGCCCCAGCGGCGAGATAAGGAAGATCAGCAACAAAGCAAAGGTTGCCTTCGAGGCGGAGCCAAGGCGCAACAATGAAGCCACCATCAACACCAAACCCACACCGAGGAATATCGTCCGGACATCCACAGCGGGAATAAAGATGAATACTGTTCCGAAGGTGCCGAATATGCTTCCCAAGGTCGAGATGGCGTAGAGGTAGCCAGCGCTGGTTCCAAGCTCTTTTAACTCTTTGGTAGCTAGCTTGACTGCGAACGGCGAGACCATGCCAAGAAGCAGGTTGGCTGGAGCCAAGAGGACTAGACATGCAACCAAGGCTCCCCAGCGCTCCTCAAGACCCGCGGAGAGCGCCACCTCGATGCCTACGGGTGAGAAGAAGGGTATAGATACTGCAAGAACACCGCCTGTAAAGACTATAGTATCGAGGAGTCGGGGATCGGGCCTCAGGTCTGAGAGCCTTCCTCCAAGATAATAGCCTATGGCGAGGGATGTGAGCACAACACCGATAATACTCCCCCAAACGAACACCGAGCTTCCGAAGATAGGTGTAAGAAGCCTGCTCCCCGCTAGCTCAATCACCATCACAGCGGACCCGGACAGAAAAACCAGGGCTAACAGCCTAAGCCTTCTTAAACGCATCCACCAAAAACCGCCACTCACCTCCATGAAAAATCTATCTCACCCCCCGCCCTCTACGCGATTGGTTTATATACCGTGCAGAGATGTTTACTCTGGACTTGATCTCTCTCACGCTCAGCCAAAGGGAGGCCCCGGGTCTACGGATAGAGATTATTGAAGGTCTGCAGACCAGGCGCGGCTCAACCCTCGTGAAGAGGGGGTTTGCACACATGCTTAAGCATGGTGTTGTAATGGATGTCACCAACGTGGAGCAGGCACAGATAGCCGAGGATGCCGGCGCAGTCGGCGTGATGGTGCTTGATAAGCTGCCATACGACGTAAGGAAGGCAGGGGGCGTCGCTAGAACAGCCAGCCTCAAAGTGATCGAGGAAGTTCTAGACCACGTGACGATACCTGTGATGGCTAAATGTAGAATCGGCCACACATGGGAGGCGAAGGTCCTCGAAGAGAGTGGCGTGGACATGATAGACGAGTCCGAAGTCCTAACCCCCGCAGATGAAGAGAGACACATATGGAAGTGGGACTTCACGACACCTTTTGTCTGCGGTGCACGCGACCTGGGAGAGGCTTTAAGGAGGATTGAGGAGGGCGCCTCGATGATTAGGACGAAGGGTGAGCCTGGGACTGGGAATGTAGCTGAGGCCGTGAAGCATATGAGGATTCTGAATAACGAGCTCAGAAAGATAGTCGTGCTTTATGAGGAGGGTGATGAGCAGGAGCTCGTGAGGGCTGCCCGTGATCTCAGGGTCTCATACGAGCTTGTCCTTGAGACTGCCAGGATTAGAAGGCTCCCAGTAGTCAACTTTGCCGCAGGCGGGATAGCTACACCCGCAGATGCGGCCCTCATGATGAGCCTCGGATGCGACGGCGTATTTGTAGGCTCAGGTATATTCAAGTCTTCAGACCCGAGGGCGAGGGCGGAGGCCATAGTCATCGCGACAACATATTGGGATAAGCCGGATATAGTTGCGGAGGCCCAGAAGATGGTGGATGAGACAAAGGCAATGTCTGGTCTTGATCTAAAGACTCTTGAGCTGAGGATGCAGGAGAGGGGCACTGGTTAGCTGCTTTAGACGAGTTGGAGGTCTTATAATTACTTATTAATCGGCAGCTATAGGGTATTAGCATGCGTGTAGGTGAAGGACTAGTCATAGCTCTCGTCGTTGCAGTTGTTGCCGTTGCATTCTTTGTGGCCGGCATGAACTACGGCTCATACACCGCTACCCTCGAGTCTGAGAAGCTCTTAGCTGGTGAGAGGGAGAGGATTAGGCAGCTGGAAGGTGAGCTGGCGTCTAAACAGTTGGAGTTAGACTCTGCCCTAAATAATGTGGATAGACTAGAGGCTCTGCTGAGCGAGACCAAGAGATTGCTCTCTGAGAGTGAGGGGCGCGTGGCTGGGCTTCAGGCATCCCTCTCAAGCGAGCTCGAGAATTTAAGGCGAAGTAACACGGAGCTTTCTAGGCGGCTGAGCGAGATTGAGACTAGGATGCGGCGCGTGGAGGGGCAGGTGAATGTTGTGTCGCAGGCAATCCCAATCTTGAATCAGCTGAGGGGAGTGAATGCACTGGGCCCCGACAGAAACGCGACGCTCAACTATTGGCTTGATATTAAAGGGCTGGTCTCATCGTTTGAGCCCGCCCTCACACCTGCCGTTGATAGGGTAATAAATAATGTAGACGGATTGGTCGACTATTATAACTGGATAGACAGCTATCCAGGTGAGAATGCAGCAGCCGACCAAATAGTACAGTGGCTCCAGTCACTACCTCCAAGTTATGAGCAGTACGTCAACGCTGTGAACCAATTTGTAGACGAGCTGCTTACGAGCCTCGCATCTAAGTTATCCGCTCTTCGCGACTCCCTCGCCTGAAACGCGCCTAAACCTACCCACGAGGACTCCTCCCACCAGCCCCACAACAAGCATCAGATAGGCGTTATACCTATGGATCACCTCCACCAGCTCGAATAGCTCCAAATCGGTATAGAATATCCCGTAGAGAATCAGCCCAAGTATGGCCTGAAGTATAACCAATAAGAAAAGGACAGATACATAGATGCGGAGTGGGCGGCCGCCGCGTGGTGCTGCTATTGCATAGGCGGTCAAGGCTAAGCCTATCAGGCCTATGGTCGCGTGAATGTCCCTAAGTACACCCCCAGCTAGCCCTGACTCACCGATTAGGATTTGGACGAATACACCTAAAGCTAAGAGGACGGGGAGTATAGCCCTGAGTCTCATACTAGACCACCACTTACAGCGGGGAGAATTAGGACCTCGTCACCCTCCTTGAGCTTCAGATTAAGCTCTTGATGACTTAGGCCCCTGTCGTTCACGTATATGTTGATGTATCTTCTGAGGCGGCCCTCCTCGTCAAGCAGCCTCCTCCTGATCTCAGAGCCATATTTCTTGGCCAGCTCCTCTATCACATCTTTGACCGAGTCGGCCTCTAGTATGAAGTCCCTCTGGCCACCGAGATAGTTTGCGAGGACGGCTGTGACGGTTACCTTTACTCTTGGTGACATCTTTGAATAATCTCACCTGTGGGGAGCATATAAACCGTTTCAGAGGGTTAGCGCAGGTCGAGAGCCTTTCTTACAGCCTCGAGTGCTGGCGGAATGATTCTAACATTTCCTGCCTCTGGATGGAGCTCGACAGTCTTCAAGCCTGACCCCGTTACACAGCATACCACCTCCTCATCCCTCCCAACTTCGCCAGCTTCTAAGAGCTTCTTGAGGGCAGCTACCGAGATAGCTCCTCCGGGCTCTGCTAAGATTCCCTCGGTGGATGCAAGCAACTCCACTGCCTCGAGACTCTCATCATCAGTGAGCGCAACCGCTGTGCCACCGCTCTCTCTAACGACTTTCAGAGCTTGGTAACCGTCTCCCGGGTCTCCGATGGCTAGGCTCTGCACTATAGTGTCGGGCTGCCTTACCGGCTCTACGCGGTCACTATTCTCCCTGAAGGCTCTGACTATGGGTGAGCATCCAAGTGGCTGGGCGCAGGTAATCGCTACGGAGCAGTCGCTGATCAAGCCTGCATGCTCAGCCTCTGTTATCCCTTTGTATATGGCTGAGAGGAGGGCGCCGCTGGCCGTCGGCACTATTATCCTGTCGGGTGTCCGCCAGCCCAGCTGCTCCACAATCTCTAGGCCCATCGTCTTCGAGCCCTCGACATAATAGGGTCTGAGGTTGACGTTGACAATCCCCACTTCAAATCTATCGGCTGCGAGCGCTGCAAGTCTGTTGGCGTCGTCGTATGTCCCCTCAACCAATAGTATTTGAGCCCCGTACAGTGCGGCTTGTTTGATCTTAGTCTTCTCCACGCTACTAGGCATGAAGACATAGCAGGGGAGGCCTGCGGCGGCGGCGTGTGCTGCAGTCGCTCCAGCGAGGTTACCGGTAGAGGCGCATCCGACAGAGTTTAGGCCAAACTCCAGAGCCTTCGATACTGCCAGGCTCGACGGCCTATCCTTAAAGCTGAACGTTGGGTTGACTGTGTCGTTCTTGATGTATAGCCTTGAGATTCCTAGTTTTCTTGCTAACCTGTCAGCCTTTATAAGCTGGGTGTAGCCGGCGCCGATATCGACCTTTTTGGAATGGTCGATTAGCGGGAGAAACTCCCAGTACCGCCACATGGAACGAGGCCTAGCCTCTATGACACTTCTACTCACAGAGAGTCTGCCTGGATTATACGAGGCTTCTAGGGCCCCAAAACACTCATCACACACATACGCGAGTATGTGGCCGAAAGGTTTGCCGCACTCCCTACATCTCAGGAATACTTGGGCCTCGGATAGCACAGATCACCTGCCCAATCTCAGTTCAAGTAAGATATAAACCATAATTCAGCCTCAATAATTACATCTCAGAGATCCAAACTGGGTTTAACCCAACCCTTAATATCGCATTAGGAGATAGTATCTTGACTTGAGCGCTGCGGAGTCTCATAGATCAGCAGCGCCTAAAAGGCTACGCGTAGCCATCATCAGATCCAGCACCTCCCGCTACCAGGCCATGGTTAGGGGTGAGCCCTTCAAGGATGACTCCTCAGAGACTGCTAAGCGGATGTTGGAGGAGCTTGGCCACGATGTTGTCCACATGGGAATAGTTGGCGACGATGTGTTGGGGATAAGGGCCACGTTATCACGGGCTTTAGTGGAGGGGTTTGACGTGGTAGCCGTGATAGGAGGAACAGGGATTTCGAGGAGGGACGTGACAGTGGAGGCCTTGCGCCCCCTCCTAGAGAAGGAGATCGAGGGGGTTGGAGAGGTCTTTAGGTTAGAGAGCTATAGGAAGGTAGGGTTTCACGCCGCGCTCTCAAGATGCCTAGCAGGAGTTATCCGTGGGTCTATAGTACTTGCTCTCCCAGGCTCTCCCGACGCGGTGGAGACAGCCCTCAAACTAATAGGACCGGAGCTGCCCCACATGGTGCATGTTGCTCGTAGCTGAGGCAGTGTTTTGAGCCAAGGTTAAAAATCAGGTGGCCGCCGCTATTTTCTGAAGAGATAGATGGAGCTGGATCGGGAGCTTAGAGGAGTGAGGAAGAAGATACTGACACCCCTCGGAGAGGCATACTATTACAGCTTGCAAATGCTTGAGGAGGCTGGTCTGGCTAGGGATGTGGACTCGATGCCGTTCAGCTTAAAGATTCTGCTTGAGAATGTTGTGAGAAGCGCCGCTGCTGGAGTGGCATCGCTGGATGATGTTAAGACGGTTGGCGAGGGTAAGGTGGGAGCCGGCACCGAGATACCGTTTATGCCCAGCCGCGCCCTGCTACAGGACTTCACTGGCGTTCCACTTGTCGTCGACCTAGCCGCCATGCGAGAAGTGGTCTCCAACCTCGGCTACGACCCGATGAAGGTCAATCCACTCATACCCACACACCTAGTAGTAGACCACTCTATCCAAGTAGACTATTTTGCTTCGAGAGAAGCCTACTGGAGAAACCTCTCCCTAGAGTTTGCGAGGAATGGAGAGAGATACGTGCTCTTGAAGTGGGCTCAGAGTGTTTTTAAGAACTTTCACGTCATACCGCCTGGTCGGGGGATTGTCCATCAGGTAAATCTTGAGAACCTGGCCAAGGTCGTGGATGTTAGGAGGGGGGATGGTGGTCTTGTGGCATTCCCCGACACGGTTCTGGGGACTGACTCCCATACCCCAATGGTTAACGGGCTTGGCGTCCTAGGCTGGGGGGTCGGCGGCATTGAGGCTGAGGCTGTCATGCTTGGCCTTCCATACTACATGCCTATCCCCGATGTCGTGGGTGTCAGGCTGGTTGGAGAGCTGAAGCCCCCGGCCACAGCCACCGACCTAGTTTTGACTGTGACGGAGACTCTGAGGCGTAAGGGCGTGGTGGGGAGGTTCGTCGAGTTCTTCGGCCCCGGCGTGTCTACTCTAAACGTCCCTGACAGGGCCACGGTATCCAACATGGCCCCAGAATACGGCGCAACCGTAGGCCTCTTCCCCATAGACAACCACACACTCAACTACCTCAAAATGACGGCGAGAGGGGAGGAGCACATCCAGCTCGTCAAACAATATGCAGAGCTTCAAGGCCTCTTCGTCACAGACTATGAGAGAGAGGCTAGGTATGGAGAGGTCGTCGAGATCGACCTATCCTCGATAGAGCCGAGCATAGCTGGCCCCGCAAACCCGGAAGACAGGATAAGGCTGAAAGAGGTGAAGAGAGCGTTTCTGGACATTTTGAGGAAGGTTAGACCGGTTACAGTTGCCTCTGAGAACCGGGTGGGTGTGTGGCATTATGAGGGAGGCTCAGTGAGCCATAGGCGAATTGAGAGTGGGGCCGTTGATAGGTCTAGTGGAGAGGAGCTCGAGCTCACCGACGGCGCTGTGGTGATAGCCGCCATCACTAGCTGTACGAACACTTCAAACCCGGCGGTCATGATAGGAGCGGGTCTCCTTGCCAGAAACGCGGTCCAGAGGGGGCTGAGCCGGAGGCCCTACGTGAAGACAAGCCTCGCGCCGGGCTCCGCGGTCGTGGCAGACTATCTCGAAGAGGCTGGCCTCCTACCCTACCTCTCAAAGCTGGGGTTCGATATCGTGGGCTACGGCTGTACCACATGCATAGGGAACAGCGGCCCCTTACCTCCCGATGTTGAGACCGAGATTAGGAGGAGGGACCTATACACCGTCGCTGTGCTGAGCGGAAACAGGAACTTCGAAGGTAGAATACACCCCCTAGTCAAGGCGAGCTTCCTAGCTTCGCCAATACTGGTTGTCGCCTATGCGATTGCAGGCAGGATAGATATCGACTTCTACACAGAGCCACTGGGTGTGGGGAGGGATGGTAAACCGGTCTATCTCAAGGATGTCTGGCCAGACCAGAATGAGATTAGGAGGATAATTGAGTCGGCAATCAAGACCGAGATGTATAGAAAACGGTATGACGAGATATTCACAGGTGTGGGTGAATGGGAGGAGCTGAAGCCTCCTACAAGCTCAACCTACAACTGGGACCCCGATTCCACCTACATCAGAAGACCACCCTACTTCGAGGAGTTTCAAAGGGAGCCCACACCCATTGAGGATATAAAGAATGCGAGGGTCCTCGTCCTCCTTGGAGATCGCGTAACAACAGACCACATCTCACCAGCCGGCGCCATACCTCCGAACAGCCCAGCCGGGCTCTACTTGAGGAGCCTCGGAGTCGACCCTGTGGATTTCAACACCTACGGCTCGCGGCGGGGAAACCATGAGGTCATGATACGCGGAACCTTTGCAAACCACCGCCTCAGGAACTATCTACTCCCAGACGGCGAGGGGTGGTGGACGATACACTATCCTGACGGGGCAAAGATGACCGTCTATGACGCGGCTATGAGATATCGTGAAGAGGGTGTCCCCCTGATAGTTATCGCGGGCAAGCAGTATGGTGCCGGAAGCTCAAGGGACTGGGCGGCCAAGGGGACCAGGCTCCTAGGCGTGAGGGCAGTTATAGCCGAGAGTTTTGAGAGGATACATAGGAGTAATTTGGTGGGTATGGGGGTCCTGCCGCTGCAGTTCCCGGAGGGGACTAGTTGGAGGAGCCTCGGCCTAACCGGCTCAGAATCCTACGATATCGAGCTTGGAAATCTACAGCCGAGGAGACGCGTCAAGGTAACAGCTAGGAGAGGCGACGGCACCTCAATCGTCTTTGAGGCAATCCTCCGACTCGACACGCCGATAGAGATAGAGTACTATAGGCACGGTGGAATTCTACCCTATATAGTCAGGAAGATTCTGGCGGAAGCACTGAGCAGCTAGACTGTAATCCAGTGTCTTAGAGGCGTTCCTTTAGGCTACGCATCCATCTATAACTCCGCCACTTCTTCTTAGCTCCAAATCCGCAGTGGCCACACCTGCCACGCCTATAGTTGAAGGATCTTCTACCGCATCTCCTGCAGCGCCCATGTGTCGGGGTCTTGAACTTACCCATCGAGGGAGTGCCTTTCATGTACCACTAACCTCCTCCTGCCTCAGCTGTGACGGGGAGATCATCACTATATTATCACCCCTCACAACTATGAGCCCAAGCTTAACCGAGTTGTTTTCACCCCTAATTTCTTCAGCTCCCTCGAGAACAAGGTTCATGTGCTGGTCATACCCCTTGAGCTGACCTCGAATGGCTCGGCCATTCCGCAGCTTAACTAGTACCGTACCTCCAAGCGACTTTGCAAGCATCTTCAGCGAAATGTCCGCAGACAAGGGCTACCATTATATTCCCTAAAACTCCACTTTTAAAGTTTCCCACATGTCGGTGACCAACTCAATAGACGCTATACATAAATTCTATATATCTAACCCTCGATTTGCTATCAGAGAGTTATGGTAAAGATACTTACTGACAGAGATGTCGAGGCCCTTGTCTCCGTTGATGAACTGTTGAGCGCTGTTTCCGAGGCCTTTAGGGCCCTGAGTCTGGGGGAGGTCTTGATGCCGCCGCGCAGCAGGATAGGGGTTAGTGGGGCTGGCGATATATTGTTGATGCCTTGTCTGGCGCCGAGCCTTAAGGTCTTCTCCCTAAAGATCGTCTCCGTCTATCCGGGTAATCTGGAGAAGGGGCTGCCAACCACCAACGCTGTTGTCGTAGCTGTTGACCCTGAAAACGGTATCCCAAGACTGGTGGCAGAGGCGAGAGCCCTAACAGGGCTGAGAACAGCGGCGGCCACAGCCCTCTCAGTAAAACACCTAGCTAGAAGCGACTCGAAAAACCTAGGGATTATAGGGTGCGGCTACCAGGCCCGCTGGCAGCTCTTAATAACCAGCCAGGTCATGAGACCACAGAGGGTCTATGCCTTCGACATGTATAGAGACAGGGCGGAGAAGTTTGCGGAGGAGATGGGCGGCAGAATAGGTGGGAAAGTTGAGCTCTGCTACACGCCCGAGGAGCTGGTCAAGTCATGTGACATAATCATAACAGCGACCACGAGTAAGACCCCCGTAGTCAGGAAGGAATGGGTGAGACCTGGAACACACATCTCAGCAATAGGCGCTTATACCCCAGAGATGGCTGAGATAGACCCAAGCCTACTCGCATCAAGCAAGGTTGTCGTAGACAGCCTAGCAGCGGCTAAGGAGGAGGCAGGGGAGATAATACAGGCTGTTAAGGCAGGCTTGATGAGGTGGGAGGATGTGTACGCTGAAATTGGTGAGATAATAGCTGGTCGGAAGCCCGGACGCTTAAGCTGGGAGGAGGTCACAGTCTTCAAGACGGTTGGGACAGCTGCTCAGGACGCAGCGGTAGCCTCCATACTCCTATCCAAGGCCTCTGACAAGTAGTCTATACGCGGTGCCTTACAGGCCCCGAAACAATGTACTCTACAGCGTCGCAGATGTAGGTCGCATGGTCGGCAATCCGCTCAAGATTTCTGAGCGTGAGGACAATAGCCACGTCACACTCCCGCGAGCCATCCCTCTCAAGCGTAATCACCCTAATCCTCTCCCTATATATCTCGTCTATCCGCTCATCCATCTCCTTCACCTTCCTAGCAGTCTCCACATCAAGCCGCTGGAGTGAGTCAAGTGTGTCTCGCAGCATTCGGCCTACGACCTCGCCGGCCTCTGATATAGGCGTCAAGTCGCATTCAAGGAGTGAGCCAAGCATCCTACTGCTCCTCGTAATCTCGAGAGCATACCTCCCCATCCTCAGAATATCGTATGAGATGTTCATGCATGAGCGAATGTACCTTAGGTCTTTAGCGACGGGCTGGTACCTAGCTATCAGTTCGGTCGCAATATCCCCAATCTCTTCGTAGAGATCTCTAAGCCTCTTCGCATATCCATACACCTCCTTCTCAAAATCCTTATAGTTTAGCAGGCCCTCAATACTCTTTTCAAAAGAGTCTATACCCATCTTGAACATCTCCTCTATGCGCTGAGACAGCAGCTGGAGCCCTATATCCAGTATCCTGCTCATAGCCTCTCCCTCACCCTATACGCCCACTAATGTAGTCCTCAGTCCTCTTGTCTCGCGGGTTAGTGAAGATCTCCCTAGTATCCCCAAACTCTATAATTCTCCCCACCATCTTCTCATCAGGCATCATTACAGCCGTGTAATCTGAGACGCGCGCCGCCTGGAGCATGTTGTGAGTGACTATTATTATCGTGTATTCATCCTTTATTGAGCGGAGGAGAGATTCTATCCGCGCAGTGGATATGGGGTCGAGGGAGACCGTGGGCTCGTCAAGGAGGAGTACCTCAGGGTCGACGGCTAGGGCTCTCGCAATGCATAGCCTCTGCTGCTGACCACCCGATAAGCTATATGCATGCTTGTCCAACCGGTCCTTCACCTCATCCCACAACGCAGCCTTGACTAATGCGTCCTTCACCTTCGCATAAAGCTCATCCTTCGAGAGCTTGAAGCCATTAACCCTCAGACCAAAGGCCACATTATCAAATATGCTGAATGGAAAGGGGTTTGGCCTCTGGAATACCATACCTATCCGCGAACGGATAAAGACAGGGTCCACATCCCGCGAATAGATGTCTACGCCGTTGAAGTAGACTTTTCCGCTTACCCTAGCCCCGGGGACAAGGTCGTTCATCCTGTTTATGGATCTTAGGAGGGTGGACTTGCCGCAGCCTGAGGGGCCTATTATGGCTGTTATGTAACGCCTCTTGATTGATATGTTGATCTCGTCTATTGCTATTTTTTCACCATACGCTACCCTGAGATTCTCCACCCTCACCACTTCTTCCCCAGGTTCCTCAATCATCTCCATCTTCCCGAGCTCCGCGTAACTTTTCTGGAGCTTATTATATGACTCTATCTCCATAGCTGCTCCATCCTCCTAACGAGTAATTGTCTGAGCGATATGGCTAGGGCGTTGAGAGCTAGAAGTATCAGTAGGAGGATTATGATTCCTGCGGAGGATAGCTCCACAAAGGCTGGTTGAGGCCTACTGATCCAGTTGTATAGCTGTAGGGGCATAACTGTAAATTTGCTGAAGAGTGATACGGGATCCTCCCTGATGAAGAGGAGGCCGCTGACAACCAGTATAGGGGCAGCCTCTCCCAACGCCCTACTTATCCCAAGTATCCCACCAGTCAGCATCATAGGCAAAGCCCTAGGAAGTACTACTCGCCTAACCACTTGCACCGTTGTAGCGCCAAGAGCGTATGCGCCTTGCCTCAGGTCGTCGGGGACTGTCTTAAGAGCCTCGACGCATGTAACGGTTACTAGGGGTAGTGTTAAGACGGCCAGTGTAAATGCGCCTGTGATTACTGTCCTCCCCATTCCAAGCCCATATGCCAAGAAGCCCAGCCCGACCACTCCAAACACTACTGAGGGGACGCCAGCTAGATTTGAGATGTTATAGCTAAGTATCGACGCGAGCCTGCCTCCGCGCGAGTATTCGACGAGGAATATAGCTGTGGCTATGCTTAGCGGGATGCATATTAGGGCTGAGAGGCCTACCGTGAATATGCTTCCAAGGATGGCGGACCTCATCCCCGCCTCTTCAGGATTTGATGATGGATAGTTCAAGATTAGGTTCCAGGATAATCTATGACCACCGGTCGTTATTAAGGTGATTAGGAGGGATACTATCGTTGCCACTGCTATGAAGACTGCGATGCTAAGAATAAATGGCAGTAGCTTGTCTAGTATTTTCTTAAGTTTTACTCCTCGCCGCCCAGTCCCGATTAATATCTGATTGCCCATCTCTTCACCACCTTTATTCCGATATAATTCAGGACAGCAGTGATGAGTAGGAGGAATAATCCAACTGCGAATAATGATTGATACTCTATTGTGCCGTGTGGGGCATCTCCAGTCGCGACTTGAGCGATGAACGCTGTCATCGTCTCCATGGAGTCGCCTACGTTGAATGATAAGACGCTTCTAAACCCGCCTGCGATGACGGCTATCATCGTCTCACCAGTCGCCCTAGAAAAGGCGAGAATTATTGAGGCGGAGACGCCGGAGAGGGCGGCTGGCAGCACAACTCTCAACGCAACATCCGATTTCCTTGCACCCATAGCATAGGCCGCGAGTCTAAGGTCGGCGGGAACAACCTTCATAGCGTCATCGCTTATTGAGGCTACTATTGGGATAATCAGCACACCTATCATCAGCCCTACAGCGAGGGCGTTATGGCTCTGTACCCCAGTAAAAAGTGGCTTTAGGAGGGAAGGCGTGAGAAAATAGAGCGCGAAGTATCCATAAACAACGGTAGGTATTCCGGCAAGCGTCTCCACCAATGGCTTAACAATCGACCTTGTTGTCGCCGACGCGTATTCGCTGAGGTATAGCGCGATCATAACGCCGAGGGGGGCCGCCACAGCTATTGCTATTAGGGAGGTCAGCATCGTCGCGTTGAGTAATGGGAGAATTCCAAAGTGCTTGTCGGCGAATAGCACGGTCCATTTGGTGCTTGTCAAAAACTCGATAATAGAGACTTGAGAGAAGAAGTTGAAAGACTCGAGACCCAATGTGAGGTATATTATTACTAGAGTTACGGTTGAGACAGAAGTAGCAAGCAAAAAAATTGTATGAAAGACCCTATCTAGTGTGCGTCTCCTCTGAATCGACTTCTTTAACTCTTCTGCTCGAGCCGACAGGACCATCCTTGATTCTACTCCATCCTCAATTAATGGGGCCCTGCGTTCTTCCACATAGATATTTGTGAGAGGGAATATAGTCCGTCTGTAATCCCTGCCTTTAGGGTCGCTACAGCCATTTTATAGTAGTTTGATGGAAGAGGCGTATATGAGACCTGCTTCACGAAACGCTCTCCATTCTCGAGATAGAAGTAGACAAACTCTCTTAGCCATGGCTTCTCATCCCAAGACCTCTTGTTGACATAGAGGAAGAGTGGTCTTGAAAGCGGGTACTTATAAGAGGATACCGTCTCATCCGTGGGTGTTACGCAGCTGGCGTCTGGAATTGAGTCATCCCTGACGGCGACTATTTTAATTTTATCGGCTGCGTATGGATAGTAGGCGTAGCCAAAGTATCCTAGCGCGTATCTCTCTCCCTCAACTCCTGCCACAAGGACATTGTCGTCTTCAGAGGCTATATAGTCTGTCCGACTAGCCTTTAGCTTTCCTATTACTCTCTCAGTGAAGTAGTCGAATGTCCCTGAGTCAGGGCCAGGGCCATAGAGCCGGATTGGTTCGTCGGGCCATCCTTCTCTAATGTCGCTCCACTTTGTCACAGTGCTTTCAGGCTCCCAGATCTTCTTAAGCTCCGAGAACGTTAAACATTCTACCCAATCATTCTCCCTATTAACAACTATTACGAGGCCATCGATTGCAACTGGTATCTCAATCCAGCGGATACCATTTGCCTCTGCTGTTTGTGCCTCACTCATTAAAATAGGCCTGGAGGCATCGTTGATATCTGTCTCACCCATTATGAACCTCTTAAAGCCCCCTCCAGTCCCAGATATTCCAACCGATATCTTCACTGCAGGATAAGTCTTCATAAAGGCTTCAGCGACAGCTTCGGTTATTGGATAGACTGTGCTCGACCCATCTATTAAGATGTCACCAGCTAGCGGCCCGGTTGTCTGAGTCAGACCATGGACAGTTACAGTTACCCTTTCGGTGATAGTTGAGGTTTTTGCGCCCTCACCGACGAAACGCGTCTCAGTGACTGTTAATCCCCTACCAGTCATCGAGGAGCCCGCAATATACCAGCCGGTAATGTATCCGACAACACCGCCTACTAGCAGGAATGTCAAGATTAGACCAACCATTTTCGGGTTTGCCATCATCTCGGCCTTAACTCCACTATATTGACTATTTAATCTAAACCTATATTCAATATTTTATATACACTTCTCTATATATAGAACCAAGAATGGAGATGTCTATATATTCAACTTCTATCACTAAATAGTTGACATCACATGCCCGTCTACTCCCGCCGCATACAGAAAACAGGGGGCTCAACCCTGATCGTGTCTCTCCCGCAGGAGTGGGTGAAGAATGTGGGTTTGAAGCCCCATGACGAGCTCTACTTGATGGAGGAGCCTGGCGGTGGGCTTATACTTTGGCCAGCGGCCCTTGATCAGCGCGAGGTTGTTGAGGAGACCACTGTCAGGATTCCAGCCGATGCGGGACCCGAGGATGTACTCCGCCTTTATCTCTCGGCGTATATTGCCGGGTTTAACGTGATTAGGCTGGAGTTTGGTGAGACGGGCTATAGGCATACGAAGGAGTTGAAGGAGATGATGAGGAGGTGGCTGGTCGGTGTTGAGATAGTCAGCGAGACCCTTCACGGGATAGTAACACAATGTCTGCCGACCCATGACAGCCTACCTCCTGTGAAGGTTATTGAGAGGATGGCGGATCTGGCTGCGAGCATGCAGAGGGATGCGCTATTCGCGATAGAGAACAACGATGAGGGGCTGGCGCAGGATATAGTCCAGAGAGACTACGACGTGGATAGGTTTTACCACTTCGCAGTTAGGCAGCTGAACATAGGGATATCAAGTCCGCGGAGGCTCGCAACGCTCGGCCTCAAAAATCCACAGGAGTGCCTCTCCCTCATCATAGCGGCTAAAACAATCGAGAGGGCGGCAGACCATGCTGCGTCAATCGCAAACTTCTTAATCAGTGAAAGACAGAATACGACTCCTCCACCGGAGCTGATAAAGGCGGGATATGAGGCGAGCAGCCTCTTCATAGAGGCTAAGACTGCTCTGTTGGAGAAGAGTGTATCAAAGGCGCGCCAAGCCATGAGGAGGATAGAGGCATTCGAGCTGATGCTGATGGATTTCACGAGGAGAAAGGGGGCGAAGTGGGAGACTGACACCGCCGTTCACGCCCTCTCCCAAGACATACGCCGGATTGCGGAGTACGGTAGCGACCTATGTGAAGTGGCTCTGAATCTATCTGCACTGGAGTCCGTACTCAAGTAGAGTTTTAGCCAAAAATATATGGGCGCTGTCATGTCTCTCATTTGTGGCCCAGAGCGCTGTTGTATGGGTTGATGCCCTCTCTCTTGCCGGGTCTCTTGATAGGCGGTTTTCGGGCAGTTCATCGAGCATCTTAGACGGTGTATCTACGGAGGGGTCTGGGTAGGAGACAGCTCAGCCATTCCAAACGTGAGAGGGTACAGGTCCGATGTCCTAGATGCTGTGTAGATGATAACGCCGCCTATCGTGAGGTGGCCTGGGGGGAACTTCGCATCCGCATACCACTGGGTTGATGGGATTGGGCCCCGCTTCTCACGGCCACGCAGGTTTGAGCTTGCATGGGAGGGGGTTGAGCCGAACGAATTTGGGACTGTTGAGTTTGTTGAGTGGTGTAGGCTTGTGGGTGCTGAGCCTTTTATTGTAGTAAATGCGGGGAGCGGCACACCTGAGGAGGCGGCAGCTTTGGTAGAATATTGCAACTCGAGTCGCGATACATACTATGCTTCTCTTAGGCGGAGGGATGGGTGGTATGAGCCTTTTAACGTGAGGCTCTGGGGGATCGGGAACGAGCTCTATGGCCGCTGGCAGTTCGGCTTCTGCCTCGATGGCGAAGAGTGTGCAAGGAGGACTATTGAGTTTGCAAACCTGGTGAAGAGGGTGGATAAGAGTATCGAGCTAGTTGGCTGCGGAGCCGACAACGACCCTGAATGGAATATAGATATGATAAAGATGGCTGGCAGCTATATTGATTACCTTTCCATCCACACCTATCTCTCCTCTCCTAAGCGTCATGAAGACCTAGTTGCCGCTTCACTTCAGATTGAGCGTAACCTAGCCTCGATATATGATAGTGTGGGACACGCGTGCAGAAAGTTCTCGATTGGTAAAATGATCAGGCTCGCCTTCGATGAGTGGAATGTCTGGTATAGGGAGGCGGTTCCTCCGATGCTTGCACAGAATACCTCGATGGGGGATGCCTTGTTTACAGGCCTTGTGCTGATCAAGCTTCAGAAGATTTCTAGGATGGTGCCGATTGCTTGTTTTGCACAGACCGTTAATGTCCTGCCACTCATCTCGACTAGGGATGATGGCGCGATTGTCCTAAGCCCCCGATACCATGTGTATGCACTATACTCGCCTAACGCTGGCCGTGTTGTGGCTTGGACAAATGTGGGAGGGCCTACGCTGCATCCAAGTGAGGTTGAGGAGCCGGTTCAGGCGATGGACGCTGTTGCGACACTCGAGGGAGACAAGATGTTCCTACATCTCGCCAATGGGATGCCTGACGAGCCTGTCGAGTATAGCATCCGGGTCAAGGGCTTCGACTTTGGGGCCGTGGAACATAGATACTTGGCCAGCTCCTCGCCAGATGACAGAACACCTTTGAGTAGCCCCATAAGGTTGTGCCTAAAGAGGGTGTTGATGTAAGGGCTGTGAATGGGAGGGTTGAATTAAGACTTCCACCCTGCTCTCTGCATCTATTAACATTCACTCGACATGGCGCATCTACTTGAGTGCAGATCTAAGCAGAGGAGCTATCGGTGCCTCCCATCTCCCTATCCCGACTAGATAGACCTCAGAGCTGTGTTTTCTCAGGCTCGGAGGTGTGGTGACCCTCCTGTAGCTCCTGAAGCAGTAGCGTAGCGGCCTCTCCACGCTTAGGAGCTCGGGGCATTCGAAGGCCTTGAGGACGATGTTGCCGTTGTCTTTCAGCACCTTGTCTGAGATTTCGCAGCACCTTATGACTAGGTCAAGCTGTCTAAGAGTATCCACCTCGGCCGCCCCTATCAAGTTTGGGGAAGAGTCTGAAATGAGGACGTCACACCCTTCATAGCCCGTCAGCTTCAGGATCTCCTCCGGGGTTGCGGGGTCATAGATATCCATTCTCAACGCTCTGATGTTTCTGCCGGAACACTGTATCGGCTTTAGGTCAACGCCTATCACTAGCCCCTCCTCCCCCACGAGCTCAGAGGCCACCTTTAACATCCCGCCAGGCGCAGCTCCCAGCTCGACCACAACGTCACCTGGGGTTATGATGGAGTATAGTTTTTGGATGTGTTTGAGCTTGTACGCAGCCCTTGAGGGATAGCCCTCCCTCTTGGCCCTGTTGAACCAGGGGTCAGCCCGCCTCTCTGATAGCCACCTCTCCCTCGTCACATTCTTCAGGCCCCGTAATATTCTGGGAGGTGGTATTGATTAAGCCTATGTATCCTCTGGATAGGGTTTTAAGTCTGGCTCCTCCGGGCCACTATCACTCTAGGGGGCTTCAGAATCTTCCCCGTGTATTCATACCCTCTGCTTATCTCAGCGACTACCGTCCCATCCTCGACATCGTTTCTCTCGACGAAGCCTACGGCTTCGTGGACGAATGGGTCAAACTTCTTCCCCAACGTCTCTATGGGATTAACTCCAAGCTCAGCCAAGAGCTTCTTTATCTCCTTCAACAGCATGTTGATCCCCTCTAAAACTTGTTTCGTATCTGAATTGCTAAGGAGGCTCTCATACGCCCTCTCAACCTCCTCATAGATCAGGACCATGTTTAGCAGCAGCTTCTCGGCCTCGGCGCGCCGTACCACCTCCACCTCTTTAGCCATCAGTTTCTTGAGGTTCTCAATCTCGGCCCTAAGGTAGAGGTTCTCCTCCCTAAGCCGCTTCAGCTCATCTAGTGGCTCGCCACCCTCGCTAGACATCCCTAAATAAGTGTGGCGTGTTGCTCGATTTAAAACTCTATTAAAGGGGCGGCGGCTCCGAGGTGGTCGAGGGCTGGTACCCCCGCCGTGTCTAGATGAGATGGTCAGCCACGCACCCCCACCAGCAGCTCGGCTGCACCTTAGCGCTGCTCCCTCCCGGGCCTGACGCGGTTCGGTGCATGAGGGTGTGGGAGGCCACACCTACGCGCGGCGCCACACCCTACCGTTCTCCGGTGGGACGCGGCCTCATACCATCTTATCTAGGCCGCGCAGGGGACCAGGCACCTCTTCCACCCGGTTTCTGGCCCCTGCTTAAGCCCGTTTCAGGTTTTAGGGGAGGGCTAGCCCCCCAGCCCTACCCGCCGCCCCGAAAAACTAGAGATCAGGCTAGATATTATAACGCTTTCGGATAGAGCCTCTGGTATAGCTGGGCTAGGTGAGATATTCAGCCAGTTCTCTTGCGGAGCTGATTATCGTGATCTCCCTCCTCCTCACAGCCTCCCTGTAATAGTCGATCTTGGCCTTGAGGTCCTGTATAAGCAATACGAGCTTCTCGTATAGGAGCTCCTTGATCTCCCCGCTTATCATCTTCCCGCTTGAGTAGCTCTCCGCTATCTGGCGGAGCTCGCCATCGTCTTTTAGGATGAATTGAAGTATCTTGTAGGGGACATCCCTCTCGAGGTCGGCTCCGTATTTCTTCTGCTCCTCGAGCGTGTTTGCTCCGCCTGAGAAAGCCTTGTAGACTTTTCTCCTCAGCTCTTTGAGGTCGTCCTCCGGTAAGAAGATTGCCGCGTGAGGTTCGCTCTTGCTCATTTTGCCCTCTCCCTTCAGGCTTGGCACATCCCTAATGTATACACCGACTACTTGTCTGAAATTGTAGAATCTTGAGCGCCTCACGTAGTCGCGGCAGAGCCTAATGTGGGGGTCCTGGTCCAACCCAACAGGGATGATACCTATCATAGGCCGCACCAGCTGAGGGAATAGGATATCTCCTATCTGGTAGAGGGAAGAGACTATCCTAGATGGTTCCAGCACCCCATAGACAGCCCTGAACTCTTGAAGCGTGATCTCTCTAGAGGCGTCGGCCGCTATCTTGTGGATATCCTCATTCTCGGACTGGAAGTAGAAGACACATTTGTCTGGGTTTATCCCTAGGGCCAGGTATGTAGGTATGTGGAAATCGAAGGCTATTTTCTTAGCCTCCTCCAACGCCACTCCCCTAGTTGCCAGCGACTCCAAATCGGCTATTAGGAGTATGGTCTGCTTACCCCTCTCCGAGAAGCACTTCACAGCCTCAACCACAGCCATCGTGCCGAGATGAATCCGTTCAGAGGAGGGCATGATTCCGGTCAACGTGTAGAAGTCCCCGGTCTGGAGCGCCTCTCTTAACTCTTCATAGCCTCTGCAGGCGAAGATCAACCCTCTCCTCACAAAGTAGTGATCTATACCTAGGTCCTGCTCGGTTATGCTCTTGAGGCCGAACTCCTCAACCAGCCTTACCTCCCTGTCCACGTCCCCCTGCATTCTCTGGTCTAAGGAATGTCTAGCCGAGTCTAATACAAATACGTAATTCCGCCACCTTACGGTGCTGAGCCCCTAATGAGGGGGAGGCGCCTGACGTAGCCGCCCCTCTCAAGTAAGTCAGCTGTCCTATGGTCCAGTGATGCGATGGCGCCCTCGCGAAACGGCCCCCTCTCAACACCATCTGCGTCGACTATCGCAGGAGCATCCTTCAAAAACACAACGACCACCTTCTCATAAGTCTCGGTGAGCTCCCTCGTAAGGTCAAGCGTCTCGGAGCAATACTCGACATACTCCCTGTGGACTGCGAGGGATTTTAGGAGGCTCTCGTAGAGCCTATTCTCGACTGGGAGGAGGTTCTCAAGAGCCTCACCACTCATCGCCGCATTCACAATCTTCTTCATCCTCGCCTTGAAGATCTCAGAGACGAGTGTTGTGAGCACTTCAAGCTCCCTCTCGCAAAGCTTTGAGTGTATGCTCTCACGGTCGACCGCCAGCCTCAGCCTAATCCTCAGCTCCTCCGCATATTCTTTAAGCCTCTTCAGCAAGTCCTCAGAGATCTTGACCGGAGCCTCTGAAGTCTTCTCCAGGCTCCAGACCTCCACAACCTCATCATACACCGTCTTCCCAGACACTCCAGACTACACCTCGAGACGGCTCATGAAATCCTCCAGCCTCCTCAGCATAAGCCCCGACGCAATAGAGCCCGAGGGCTCCAAGGCCTGCCTCAATGTCTCAGCCGCCTCGACCATAGCGCGCCTGTTTACAGGATAGGGATGACCTGACTTGGTTCCGAAGGCGTAGGCGAACCGTGCCGGGTCTCTCCAAGAAGCCCTCGCACCATAAACTAGCTCCGAGATATAAGCTAGACCGCGGATAGTTGAGGGACCAACCCTCCCACAGAGTAGGAGGGACTCGAAGCTCTCCGCATGCTCCTTAGCCATGCGTAGAGTTTCCTCATCAAGCTTCTTTGGTGGTTTTAGGTGGGGTGGTGCTGATAAGATGGTTCTCGGGACCTCGTCTAGCGTCGTCTGCCCCGCCAGCACGTTCCTGACCATCGCAAGGTCTGACTGTATAGCCGCGGGCGGCGAGTCTCTCACAACCTCAAGGATACATTCCCTACTCTCTCTCGAGTCCCTGCTAGTAAGGTCTAGCACAACCTCCTCCCTGGCCTCGGAGGAGATAGCTGTATGGGGCTCCTCAACCACAACATCTGCACCAAGCCACTGATACCTTCTAGCAGTCCTGACCCCAACGTTCATCCCTTGGTTTATTATTGCTGAGGCTCCGGACTCCGAGACTATGACCGAGTGGAAATAGACATTGTAGGAGTCTTGTATTGCGTTGTTGTCTACCTTGCAGCTGAGGGTTGAGGCCTTCAGCAGGGCTGGGGCCAGGTCCTCCCTCCCCATGCTTCTTAGAGAGTCTCTAAGCTCGTTGGATGTCCCCCTCATGAGGCCTCCCTTCCCTCCAGCTATAAAGACGCCTAGGCCGGCATCCCTAAGCGCTTCTTTCAACGCCATGACGGTGACTGTGGTCTGCCCCGATGTGTTCCACTCAAAGCCGAGGACACAGGAGAGGCAGCTTAGCCAGAAGGGGTCTGCAAGCCTCTCCACAAGAAAATCGCCACCATACTCCCGCACAACGAGCCTGGCTATCTCCCTACCTAGGATAACCATCTCTCTATAGTGGGGTACGCCGCCCTCCACCAACAGCAGCTCCGTCCTACCAACCCGCCTCAACCGTCAGCCACTAAGAGTCAAGAATATTGACGGAGTTAAAAGCCTTAAAACACCCCAGAGAAAAATAACCTCAGCCGAGATTACATCTGACGTATTAAATCCCCCTCACTTGAGGTATACCAACACTCTCCCACCCAAGCTCCATAATATTAAAAAGCTGGTCAAGTCCACATCAACTTAGCATGAAGATCCCCTCGAAAGTTAACAGCTACTGCCCTAAATGCAATGCACACACTGAGCACCAAGTCGCCCTCTATAAGAAGGGGCCGGAGAGGGGGCTGGCTATTGGTGCGAGGAGGCATGAGAGGGAGCTCAAAGGGTATGGCGGCCAGAAGTATCCAATCCAGAGGAACAAGGCCAAGACGACAGATAAGAAGACACTACTCCTCACGTGCTCCAAGTGTGGAAGGAAGTCTATGAGGGAGGGGATAAGGCTGAGGAAGCTTGAGATAGTGAGGTGAGCTGACTTGTCGCGGGAGCAGATTGTTGAGCGTCTAATCCCGAAGCCGAGAAGCCGCTTCCTCCTCGTCACATGTCTCCAGTGCGGCAACAAGCAGATCTTCCCTGATACAGCGAAGATGCGGGTAGTCTGCAACGTGTGTGGGGAGCCATTGGCCCTGCCTACCGGAGGTAAGGCGAAATTCCTGGGCAGGGTTGAGAAGGTCCTCGAATAGCCCCTTGTATATAAGCGTTACAAATTTGGTAACGAATGGGTGAGTGGCTTTCCAGGAGACTCGGGACACTATACGCAAAGCTATACCGAAAATTCGGGTCAAACACGTTCACTTCAAACTATGTCGCAGAAATATTGGGGAGTGAAGGCGGCCCTACGACTTCTAGGAATAGAGTATCCAAAGGAAACACGATGTAGGGCTGGTATTGATTAAGTTTAAAGACAGATTCCTCCAATTGGCTTCCAGTCGATAAACTCGCATTAATCTCTAGGAAACTATCAGAGAAACTAGAGGCAGAGATATATGGCGATGAGATTTCAATGACTCAGGCAGACCTTCTCTTCACTAAAGATGAGGCGGAGGAGGCCTTTAAAATGGCTAAGGAGACACATGACTTTGTCAAGAAACTATTCGAAGAATACATAGCCTAAGCTGATCTGAAATTAGTCGCGACGCTCATAGCGCAAGGATGTGCCTGAGTAGTTGTTATATTAGTGCCATTTCTCTGAGGCGTTTTCCAACAACCTCGAGGGGATGTTGCTCTGTCTTCTTCATCAGCTCCTCCAAGATCTTATATGAGTCGGGATTTCCTGTCCACTGTCTCTCAAACTCGCCCGACCTTATCCTCCTCAATGCCTCCTGCATTTTCTGTTTTACGGACTCGTCAATTATCTGGGGGCCGATTGTTAGGCCTCCGAACTTAGCCGTGTCGGAGACTGAGCGAAGCATGTGCATTAGCCCCCCAGTGTATATCAGGTCGACTATCAGCTTCAGCTCATTACAGACCTCATAGTAGGCTAGCTCAGGCTGATAACCATTCTCGACAAGCACCTCAAACCCCTTCTTTATCAGCTCCATGGCCCCACCTACAAGAACTGCCTGCTCTCCAAGTAGATCCGTCTCGGTCTCCTCGCTGAAAGTCGTCTCTATGACGCCTGCCCTGGTGGCTCCTATTCCCTTAGCTATTGCCAAGGCTATCTCCTTCGCACTGCCTGTCGGGTCCTGATGGACTGCAATGAGACTGGGAACTCCACGCCCCTCGAGATACTTCTGCCTCACAAGTGGACCGGGGCCCTTAGGAGCCACAAGCACCACGTTCACATAGGGCGGTGGAGTAATTCTTCGGAAGTGTATATTGTATCCATGGGCGAAGACAAGTGTCTTACCAGGTGTCAGGCTCCCCTCCACGTACTCCCTGTAGGTCTCTGGCATGGGCACGTCTGGAATCAACATCAATATTACGTCAGAGGTCCGGACGGCCTCCTCTATCGGCATGGGTGTGAACCCATCCCTAACCGCGGCATCATATGATTTACCCTCCCCCCTAAGCCCTACCACGGTCTCCACACCCGAGTCCCTGAGGTTTAGTGCCTGAGCCCTGCCCTGACTCCCATAGCCAATCACCGCGACCCTTTTTCCGCTGAGAGGGTTAAGAGAAGCATCAGAGTCGTAATAGACCCGGGCCAAACACCCTCACCCAATCCCCTTCCAGATGACCTCAGCATCCAGATCCTCAACAGTAGCTTCAACAAAGCCATTAATCGAGGATGCAGATCTTAAGAAGCTATCAACTGATACAGAGTCTCCCGACATTTCCATCAACACCTCATACATTTCCTCCAATTTTTCTCGGCCGATGTATATAGCTCTAACCTCGACGCCCTCTAGCCCGCCGACTAGCTGGGCTGCGGAGAGGGCGCCCTTAAGATCCGTGAACAGAAGCCGAACCATCAGGCCCACAGACATGCTCACTCTAATCGATGCTTCTACATTCGCGGATATAGGGGGAGCCGTTTGCCTTCTGCATGAACCAGTTAATCTTGTCTGATGGGCCCTCAACAACTATCTCAGCCGAGATCTCCTCGTTTTCTGTCTTTAAGTGGGCCTCTCTAAGCGAGAGCCTCCCCTGCTTCGCGAATAGGAGAAGCTTTATGACAGCCTCGTAGGAATTACTTAGCCGCACTAGTAGTCTTCTCCTCAACATAGTTGCTGAACCCCGGGGGAAGGATAACATCTGCAAGCCACTTTCCAGGAGGGACCATCGGGAAGACCTTCTCGTCCTTGCCTATCGGCACGTCTATGACGACCGGCTCATCGTTTCTAATAGCTCTTCTTAGCGTGGTCTTGAGCTCCTCGTAGCTCTCCACGAAAACTCCCTCCACTCCAAAAGCCTCGGAGAGCTTGATTAGGTTTGTCCTATCCTCGATGTCTACGTCCTTAAACCTCTTCTTGTAGAATAGGTCCTGCCACTGCCTAACCATTCCGAGGGCGCGGTTGTCAAAGATCACCGTAATTACTGGAAGGTCATACTCTACTATGGTACCGAGTGTCTGGCAAGTCATCAGGAAGCTTCCATCCCCATCCATATTTAGCACGATCCTATCCGGGGCTGCTGCCTTAGCCCCCATAGCGGCTGGAAGGCCGAAACCCATCGTCCCGAGACCCGCGCTTGTTAGGAAGGTGCCTGGCTCCAAAACCTTGAAGAATAGCTGGGCCCACATCTGATGCTGCCCCACTCCTGTAGTCACTATAGCACTCTTCGGCAGCTCGTCCCTTATAGCCTTGACAACCTTCCAGGACGATAAGCTCGCTCCATCAGATTGATTAAACATATATTCGTCGAAGCTACGCCCAATCTCTTTCAGGCCCAAAACCCATCCCGGATCTTTAGGCGCAAAGCTCATTACTGATAGATTCTCAAGTATTTTATTCAGTGCTACCTTAGCATCGCAGACTATTCCGATATCTGGGATGACGTTCTTCCCAATCTCGCTGCTGTCTATGTCTATGTGGATTACTTTTCTGTTTTTCTTGAACTCTGATGCTGGGCCGATTGCTCTGTCAGAGAGTCGAGTGCCTACGCATAGGACTAGGTCCGCGTCTATGACTGCTAGATTGGATTCAAAGCGGCCATGCATACCTACTACACCCAGGACATTGGGGTGGTTTTCATCGAGGGCTGTTTTACCCGGGGTAGTGGCTACAACAGCGGCGTTAAGTATCTCGGCAATCCTTAATGCCTCTCTGGTAGCATCACTGAAGTATACTCCTCCGCCTAGCAGGATGCAGACGCGCTGAGCGGCTGCGAGCAGCTCAGCGGCCCTCCTAAACTTGCTCTCGTCGAGGTTGGTGACAGGTTTAATAAATCTCTCCTCGACGACGTCATTAAGCAGCTCATACTCCCCAACATCCTCCTGCTGAACATCCCTTGGAATGTCTATCAGAGCTGGACCCGGCCTTCCGCTCATAGCACATTGATAGGCGTTTACAAATTCTTTTACAAGCTTGGAAGATTCGATGACAACTGAGGCATACTTTACATGCGGGAGAACCATGTCGACTATATCGGCTTCTTGGAATGCGTCTGTACCCATGAAGGACCTTACAACCTGGCCCGTTATCGCCACTAGGGGTGCGCTATCCATCGATGCGTTCACCAAGCCCGTAACTAGGTTTGTCGCTCCTGGGCCGGATGTTGCCAGAGCTATTCCAGGCCTCTTCCTAACGCGGGCATACCCCTCAGCCGCGTGAACAGCCTGTTGCTCATGCTTCACAAGCACACTTCTGATATTAGAGTCATAAAGGGAGTCATATAGTGGGAGGTTGGCGCCACCGGGGATACCAAAGACGATTTCAACACCAAGCTCTTCCATCTTTTTTACCAGTGAATCGCTAGCCTTCATCTCCCTATCCCCCTCGACAAAATTGACAAGTACTGATTCACGGCACTCGACATAGCGTTTAATATTGTGTGGCCGCTTGTTTTCCCTATACCTTTACCGACGATTGTGTTACCATCGATCTTAATCACGACTTCGGCCTCGTAAGGATGTCTATCCTCGTAGGGCGATGCGAAGAGCGAGTAGCCAATTAGCTGGATATCGCCTAAAATATTGTTGAATGCCTTCAACGAGGCATCAATCGCCGACTCCAACGGAGTATTTCCAACACCCTCCACCCGAAGCATCTCCCCATTAACCTCAAACTCAGCCAAACACCTATCACCACTCTCAGTGGTTATTTGCTGGAACCCTTTCAAAGTCACAGGCCTCATAATCCGAGACCCCAATAGCTCATTAACAATCTGCAACAATTCTTGATCACCTAGCTTATGCCCTGAGTCTGCAATCTCCTTAACCCTGTTCAAGACTTCTTTAACCTCATTTGCAGCTAAGACATAGCCATACTGCCTCAGGACAGTGTCGATAGAGTGTAGCCCCGAGTGCTTGCCTATGATGATCCTCCTGCTCATCCCCACTTGCTCAGGCATTATAGGCTCATAGGTCGCAGGATTGTTTATTACGCCGTGTACGTGGATGCCGCTTTCATGGGAAAAAGCGTTATCCCCTACAACCGCCTTGTTCTTGGGAATGGGAATTCCTGTTAATCTGGCGACAAGCTTGGAGGTCTTCGCTATCTTCTCATAATTTATGGCTGTTTCCACACCGTAGAGGAATTTTAGAGCAACAGCCACCTCCTCCAGACTAGTGTTTCCAGCCCTCTCACCAATGCCATTCACAGTTACATGCACTATCTCCGCTCCGCCCTCTACTCCCGCTAAAGTGTTAGCAGTAGCGAGGCCCATATCATCGTGGCAATGCACGGCCACCGGCAAACCAGTCTCCCTCTTAGTTCGCATAACAAGAGACCTCATTACGTGTGGGAGAGCGATGCCAACCGTATCAGGGATATCTAGACTATCAGCCCCCGCATCCCTTACACTTTTGTAAATGTGCATTAAGAAATCGGGGTCGCTCCTAGTTGCATCCTCGGCCGAGAAATGGACCACAATACCCCTGCTCTTCGCATACTCAACCATCTCGACAGCCCGCTCAACAACATGCTCTCTTTCCATGCCTAGCTTATACTTCATATGGAGCTCCGAGGTCGCGATGAATAAGTGGACCCAGTCGCACCCCGTGTCAACAGCAGCGTCTATGTCTCTCTTCTCACACCTACTTAGAGAGCAGATCTTGGCGCTTAATCCTAACCCACTTATCCTCTTAACAGACTCGTACTCACCCTTAGAGACGACAGCAAAGCCCGCTTCAATCACATCGACCCCGAGATCAGCCAGAGCCTCAGCGATCATAACCTTCTCCTCGACACGCAAAGCAACTCCAGGCGTCTGCTCACCATCCCTCAGCGTAGTATCAAAGAAAAAGACACGACTCGGAAGAGCATATACCCCCTCCAAAAAGCTTTTCCAGCTCATCTTCTCGACCTCCTACTTAGAGAAGAAGGATGCGAAGGGGCAGACGAGCGTTATCAGTATGGGCGGCGCCACAAGGACTTTGTGGGTTTAGTTCATAGCCCCAAGCAATAACTACCACCCTTCGCTTGTGTCTATGAAGGCGCTCCGTCAATATTTAAATGTTTGCACACCAACCTCTCCCCACCCACAGGGCTAGGGGTCGATAGCCTGGCAGCCTCAGCCTCAACAAAACATCCACCACCTATAAGCGGCAAGATAATAGCCACACCGCGACGAGCTTCAGGTTCACGAGGCGAGTTTCTAGATAGACCAAGCCAAAATATTTGTAAGCCAGCATACAATTGCCTCTAGAATAAGGATTGAGGACGCCGCAACATCATGTGGAGGTGAAGATTTCTTCTAAGAGTTTAAAGGTTGATCAGACAATCGTGGATAGCCTGAAGAAATCGCTGAGCAGTAAAATGATAGCGAAGATGAAGAAGGAATATGTGGAGTGCCCTGTCGCTAAGCAGACTGTCCCATTCCTGCTATGCTATAACTGCGTGTCTTTCATTAGGCGGGTGCAAGGGGTGGTCGACTGTGAGGGCAAAGAATACAGGCTAAAAACTTCATAAAAACAAGAATATGTTTTGATGTTTTATCGGAGATTACAATAGTGGTTTTAGAACCTTTCTACGGTATCAGCGTTATGGGGTAGTCTAGCTTGAGGTTGTTTGAGGCCTTTAAAAACGGCAGGCCCGGAAAGAGCTTCCGCCTCCAGCCATTCAGCGGCAGAACCAGCCTGTATGGCTTTACGGACCTGGCGACAGCCTCAATCCTCTCATTCCTGTCTCCAATCTCTATCTGGACCTCGTAAGGCACTCCCAATGCCCTCAACCTTTCAAGATGCGGAGCAAGGATGGCCTCACCCACATACTTGTAGTATAGGTAGTGGGGTGGGTCAACGAACCTCTCAGAGTTGACGAATCGTATAAATTCGTCCGGAATACTCTTAACCCTCTTCAGAACCGTCATAATGACTAACTCAGCACCCTCTTCTATGGCCATTTTTGCGGCAGACTCCAGAACTCTACTATCCACTTCAGACCCATTCAAATATACCAGTATCTTCCTACTATTCGTCGCCATTATTCCTTTTTCCTGCTCTGTTGCCAACATTTCCATCGCCAGTCTATGTTAGGTTTGCTCTTGATTTAAATGTGTCGTATTAACGGGTCGTGTGCGTATATGTTGTAAATACGATGGGCAGATATTTTCGCGGTGTAAATACCACCAATTTATATAGAGGAATAACACTGTTATACGGGAACTATGACAACCGAGATAAGTTTCGACTATAGCAAATACAATTTCAGAGACGAGGTAGATTACAAACACATCTTCCAGCCCGGAATCTCCGAGAGGGTCGTTGAGGAGATATCTAGGCTCAAGGATGAGCCGGAATGGATGACTGCGCTGCGGCTTAAGGCGTATCGATATTTCGTTGAGAGGGATATGCCGACTTGGGGTGTGGACCTTAGCGGCCTCGACTTCAACAAGATTAGATACTATGTTAGTCCGACCGATAGGAAGTTTAGTAGCTGGGAGGAGGTCCCCGAGTATATAAAGAAGACGTTTGACAGGCTTGGAATTCCTGAAGCTGAGAGAAAGTTCTTAGCTGGTGTGGGGGCCCAGTACGACTCAGAGGTTGTGTACCATAACGTGAGGAAAGAGCTTGAGAAGCAGGGCGTCATCTTCTGCGATATGGATACGGCTCTGCGAGAGTATCCCTCTATTGTAAAGAGGTATTTCGGGACTGTTGTTCCTCCGAATGACAATAAATTCGCCTCCTTGAACACTGCCGTCTGGAGTGGAGGGAGTTTCGTCTATGTTCCTGAGGGCGTACATGTTGAGTTTCCTCTCCAGGCCTACTTTAGGATCAACGCGGCTAACGTTGGCCAGTTTGAGAGGACATTGATAGTTGCAGAGCCTGGGAGTAAGGTCCACTATATTGAAGGCTGCACTGCCCCCATCTACAGCTCTGAGAGCCTCCACTCAGCTGTTGTTGAGATTATAGCGATGAAGGGGGCTTATGTCAGGTATACTACGCTCCAGAACTGGAGTACAGATGTCTATAACCTCGTGACTAAGAGGGCCTTCGCCTATGAGGACGCTGTTGTTGAGTGGGTTGACGCGAACATTGGGAGTAAGGCGACCATGAAGTATCCGAGTGTATATCTCCTCGGGCGTGGAGCTAGGGCTGAGGTTCTCTCGGTTGCCTTTGCAGGGAGGGGCCAGCACCAGGATACGGGCGCGAAGGCCGTCCACCTCGCACCTGACACAACCAGCAGGATTACTTCTAAGTCAGTCTGCAAGGATGGTGGAAGGACATCCTATAGGGGGTTGCTGCATGTATCGAAGGGAGCCAAGCGTGTAAAGTCGAGCGTACGTTGTGATGCTCTTATACTAGATGACATGTCCCGGACAGATACCTATCCCTATAATGAAATACATGAGGAGGACGCGACAGTTACCCATGAGGCAACAGTAGGCAGAATTGGTGAGGACCAGATCTTCTACCTGATGAGCAGGGGTATTCCCGAGCAGGATGCCTTAAACATGATTGTCCTCGGGTTCCTCGAGAGCTTCACAAAGACCCTCCCAATGGAGTATGCGGTAGAGTTCAACAGGCTTATAGAGCTTGAGATGAGTGGGAGCGTAGGCTAGGGCTCTATTTAACAGCCTCTGGACCAGTCTCACCTGTCCTTATTCTGATAGCCTCCTCGACGTGGGTTATGAAGATTTTTCCATCACCTATCTCGCCTGTGGACGCGGCCGACCGTATTATCTCTGCAACCCTTTGAGCCTGGTCGTCCTCTACAACTATCTCTATCTTCAGCTTCGGGAGCAGGTCTATCTTGTAGATGTTCCCCCTGATTTTCCATGAGAAGCTGTCTTGTCTTCCGCGTCCCCTCACATCGTAGACTGTGAGGCCATGGAATCCCTCTTTTTCGAGCGACCTTTTTACCTCCTCAAGGAGTTCAGGCCTTATAATAGCATGCACCATCTTCATCTAACCCTCACCTCCTCACACAACCGCATATTCACCATGCTGAGTTATGTCCAGCCCTATCATCTCCTCCATCGGCTTAACCCGCAGCCCTACCAGCTTGTCCACCAGCTTGACAATGATAAACGTCATTGCTCCAGCGTAGGCCCAGGTTGCGGCGACCCCTATCAGCTGCACACCTAGTAGTGAGGGGTTTCCCAGAAGAAGCCCATTGGCTCCCATAGAGTTTATCGACACATCCGCGAATATTCCCGTTGCGATTGAGCCCCATGTACCCCCTACACCATGAACACCCCAGACATCAAGTGAGTCGTCAACGCCAAGCATCGCCCGCATATTCACACCCATATAACACAGGATGCCAGCTACTCCGCCTATAACGAGCGCCGCCTGCGGCCCGACAAAGCCTGAGGCTGGGGTTATGGCTACTAGACCTGCCACAGCTCCGCTTGCGGCTCCTATGCTGCTAGGCTTGCCTTTATGTATCCAGCCCGCCACCATCCAAGTCAGAGCAGCTGCTGATGCTGCTAGGTGCGTGACCATAAAAGCGTTCGAGGCGAGGCCACCTGAGGCTAGCGCGCTGCCACCATTGAAGCCGAACCAGCCAAACCATAGGAGCCCCGCCCCCAGTATAACAAGCGTAGGACTGCTCGGCTCCATCGCGAAGCTACCATAGCCTATGCGCTTTCCGATCACTATTGCCGCCACTAGGGCTGAGACTCCAGAGCTTATGTGGACTACCGTCCCACCTGCAAAGTCAAGGGCGCCCAAGCTCCTCAGCCAGCCTCCAACCCCCCAGACCCAGTGGGCTATAGGTGCGTAAACTAGTGTCGACCAAAGGGCGAGGAATAGTAGGAATGGGCCGAATCTGACACGTTCAGCGAATGCGCCGACGATTAGTGCAGGTGTTATTATTGCGAACATTGCCTGGAATAGCATATATGTTGAGTGTGGTATTGTCGCAGCGTAGTCTGGATTCGGCTCTCCTCCAACTCCCGTGAGGCCAAACCACTCCAGACCTCCTATAAATCCTCCGCGGCTGGGGCCGAAGGCGAGGCTATACCCCCAGAGCGCCCATATAACAGAGATTGTAGCTATGGCTATGAAGCACTGCATTAGGACGGCGACAACGTTCTTCCTCCTTGAGAGCCCGGCGTAGAAGAGGCCGAGGCCCGGGGTCATCAACATAACTAGGCCGGCAGAGACCAATACCCAAGCTGTATCACCGGCGTCCACCATGCTAGACTCACTTAAGTATATCGGCTCGCCGTACGTCCATATAAATATGTCGTCACATGTTCGCCAAAAAAGAGATTATTTGTAAAAAATGTCAAAAAATATAGATTTTTTCATCAATAGAATATTTAGTATGTCGAGTGGAATATGGCAAATAGAAAAAAGAGGAGGCTATGTTGTGTTCTACGCAGTCGCTGCCGCCTTTGGACGCCTTATTACCGAGACCACTGAGAGGACTATGGCGATTACTGCGAGTGCCATTACTATCTGGGCTACTGTCAGCGTGCTCTGAGCTACTGCTTGGAGGTTCCTTATATCGTTAGTCAGAGTGTTTGTGGCTGCATCCACCCGCGCCCTCACATCCTCCACACTACTCCTCACCTCACTCCTTATGTTATCAGCCGTTCTGTCTAATTTGCTGTCCACGTTGGATACCGCAGTACTGAGTCCAGAGATGGCGGTTGCGAGATCTTCTGAGACGGCCCTAAGCCTGTCTGTTAGCTCCTTTGAGACCGCCTCGATCTCCCTCTCTACAGGCGCTAAGCTTAGGACGTCGAAGAAGTCTCTTGAGACTGAGATTGTCGCTGCGTCCTCGCTGTAGGTGGCGACTATTAGCTCGTAGAGGGCGCCGGGTGTAAGCTTAGACGTGAAGTCAGGGGATAACCGGATGAGCATCCTCTTTGGCGTAACGGACTCTGAGTCGCCCACAGCCAGTATCTGGCCTGTCGCAACGTCCCGTATGAGGTATCTAGACTTCAATACCCCCTCTCCCTCCGCGTCGATTAGGAACTGGGCAGAGGAGCCAGGTACAACAGTGCCTTTACCTATTCTGAGTATCTGGACCGGCGTGATGAATGGGTAGAAGTTGTCTCCGGGCTTAAATGGATAAGTTGGGTCTCTGAAGGCCTTTAGAACGGAGGTCTGGGCGGCTGAATCGAAGCTGTCGAGGTAAAATGGCCCGTTGCTTATCCACATGTGGCGATGCTCATTTCCCCAGTCTATTGCAGTGGAGTACCTCTCCTGAGCACCTGCAGGCGTCTCGAAGACACTGTTGCCCAAAGTGAAGTAGCTAGCGGGGAAGAATCCTTCAGTATGCATCTTGTCAAGCTCTGCCACCACATCTGAGGCGTGCTCTGCGAGGACTAGGTTTAACCAGCTAACTCCCCTAGCTCTTGAGGAGGCTCCACCGTAAGCGTACTTCTTCTCGACATAGTTGAGCCTGTCACTCGCCGCGATTACTTCCCAAGGCACCATGAGTGTCGGCCAGAGCTCAGCGAACTGTGCAATGTATGCATTATCGAAGAACCAGTAATCTATATAGACCTCCACACGATTATCGGGCAGTATCCTTATGCCCTTAATAGTTTTTAGCGACTCAGACAGTGTCCCTGAGATGGCAGGCTCAAGAGCCGATTTCTCCTTATCGAAGGCTACCTCAAAGCGTGTCGCCACATGGTAGAGTAGGTCTGCAAGCGATATCTGTATGCCGTGGTGCCAATTACTCTGCAAGAATCGTGAGTAGTCGAAGGTTACTACACTCTTCGCAGTTGCACCGCCGGCGGAGACCCATCTGTCATTCTCGGCATCCCAGATGTAGGCGTCTGCTGGAACATTGATCGAGCCTGTAGGCCCGGCAGTCCTGACCTCCCAGCTGGAGCGGAATGGGATCGGTATGCCTGTGTACGGGTGAATCCAGGTACTTGGGTCTGATGTAAGATAGGCTTGGTCGACTGAGTATACGTCAACGAAACCGCCCACCAGCGCGACTTGCATAGGGTTCCAAGTTGTTCTTGTTGTCCAAACCCAGAGATGACCAAGTGTTAGGTCGGATTTACCCAGGACATAGGCGTTTCTCCAGACGAGTAGCGACCGGAGCCCAGCCCCGATGTCTTGGCTAATCCCCGTAAGATCTTCCCTCGCGATATAGGAGTCGAGTCTAGTTGCCACCCATAACCTGACAGAGTCCTGCAGCGCCAGCTCTAAAACCCTCTTCATCATCCTGTCCCTCTCCTCCCTAGAGGCAAACTCGCCCCTGTACAGCTTCTGCGTGAGTTCATCAAGTTCAGCGTTCTGATACTGCCACCAACCCTCCACCGCCCAGCCGGGCATGTTACCCTCCCAAGGAGCTATGAAAGCACCTGGATCACTGTCATACTTCAGAATACCCGTCCTCCCCCAGCCCTCAGTATAGATCTGCCATCTAAATTCGGCAGGATCGGTATTATATACAGTCTCAATAGCTGGGCCGAATTCCATATACATTCTCTCAACCGTGAAGCCAGCCTTTTCGAGGTCTGAGGCTATTGCGTCGCCTATCTGCCTCCTCTCGTCCTCAACCCTGATGACGAACTTTATCGTCACCGGCTTTCCCCCATAGTACCACTTGCCCCCTATCTTCTCGGCGCCTAGAGCCCTCATCCTTTCATCTATTATCTGCGAGGCATAGGCAGGGTCGTAGCGGAAGTCGTATCTGAGTATCAAGTCGATGTTTGTGATGTAGTCGTAGTCCCAAGGTGTTAGATATACCACCATCGGGGCACCGAATCCTGCGAAAAGCTCCCTAACGATGAAATCCCTGTTTATGAGGTAGTTCAACGCAAAGCGGATCTCCCTATCGGCTAACGGATTCAGCTCACCAGCCGGAGCCGGTGCGGGATTCAGAACAATCGAGTAAAGACCGCTCGGCGCTGGGTATAATTTGAGCCCTGGCTTCCCAGCCACTGCCTTAGCCTGCGCCGGCCTTAATCCAAATATATAGGCATCGATTTCTTTAGCCTCTACCGCGGCAGCGCCCAAGTCTAACGGCACTCTCTTGAAGGTGATTGAATCGACGGCAGGACCTGGCTCAGTATGAGGTGCCACATACTGCGCATACACCGGGACAGCTACGTCAGATAGCAGCAGAAATACACCGATCAGCGCAGCGAAGAGGCCTAAAAAGAGCCTTCCCTGTGACGATTTCATCAGCAGTTTAATCCATGACTGTCTGATATAAATTTTTACCAAACCATCCCGCTGTTTTTTCATATCCATTATATGTTGTTAGGCTAAGGCATTAATACGACTCAGCGTATTGATTTTTTAGCTTGGGGATCTACGCTAAGCTCGCCTTTAAGGCCTTATCGCTCGCTGTAGTTCTAGTTAGTGTTCTCCTCTTCGTGGTAGTAATATTCGGTGCTACAGGGCTTTCAGACAGGGTGCTGTCTTCAATCATAAACGAGGAGGTCAGGCTATATAGGCAGGCTGTTGCGGGTCAGATTCGCGACCCACAAGCCCTCGAGGAGGCGGTTACTAAATACAGGATAGAGCTAACGAGAAGCTATGGTCTCGACAGGCCATGGTACGAGCGGTTGCCCAGTATGCTGCTAAGAGTCATAACGCTAGACCTGGGAAGAGCTAGGCTTGCCCAAACATTCGCAGGAAGCAACCTGATCTCAGACATCATCATGGAGAGGCTCCCCAACACCGTGATACTTGTCTCAACAGCTATCGCTATTAACTTCCTAATAGGCATCTTGCTCGGTGTAAGAATTGCTACGCGGCCAGGCTCTAGGCTCGACAAGGCCACCTCATTCCTCTCAGCCATAAGCTACGCGGTACCAACTTGGTGGCTCGGGATACTCTTTATCCTGATATTCGCTTTCTATCTCAAGTTCTTCCCATATGGAGGGCTCTACAGTTCCCCTCCACCATCAGAACCGTTTATGCGGGCGCTGGATGTCGTCTGGCACGCAACTCTTCCAATATCAGTCCTGGTCATCGTTAATGTTGGTTTAACAATATATGTGACAAGGACTATTGTCTTGAACATCGCCCAGGAGGATTTTGTTCAGGTGGCTCGAGTTAAGGGCTTGCCTGAAAACCTTGTGAATAGAAGGTATATCATGAGGGTGGCCGCACCACCTATCTTGACGAACATAATACTAGGCCTCGCAGGCTCTATCGGTGGCGCAATACTTACCGAGACAGTCTTCACCTGGCCGGGCATGGGTACATTGTTTTTTGAAGCAATAGTTCAGTCTGACGAGGCGTTAATACTATCGCTTGTATACATGTTCACACTAGTCTACGTGGTGGCCAGATTTATTCTAGAGATTCTATACATGATTGTTGATCCGCGGGTGAGGGTATGAGCATCAAGCTTGAAGGCGGTTTCAAAATTTTCTTGTCTACTTGGACTGGGAGGGCTGGTCTAGCACTCCTAATCATCCTAACAGGAGTTTCCCTCTACACAATCACGGTCCTCCCGATAGCAGAAATATCTAGCCAATGGAACGACCCGCAGCATTGGGTCGACTTTCCTAAGAGCGCTCCTCCAGTCTGGGTTAACATCTTCTCGGAAAAGAAGCTCCTTGAGACTGTCACCCTAACAGCGAGCGGCGTTCAATTCTCAGGCAACTCAAAGTCAATAGACATGCTCTATGACTATAGGGGAGATTCATACCCTGCTTACATAACCCTGTCCGTCGAAAAGCTCAGATACACAGGTACACCTCCAGTTTTAGTCCTTACCATCGTGAGACCTGACGGTTACTCGGTCGAGGCTGCGAGGCTAGTGGTTCCTCCTCCTAGGCCGGGTGAGAGCCCGCCGATTCAGCGGTTTGAACAGGCCCCGGAGAGGGTATTGATATCCTCTAGTGATGAGTTTGCGAGAAACTTGGCGCAGCTCTACGGGGATAGATTCGACATGCCTGTTTCGCCTTACAGGATTATACAAGAGGGGCTTCAGCGGTACTTGATGGGGTCTCCGAGAGGCGGCTCAACCATCCCTCTGAATGGTGTTTATAGGTTCACATTGACGGCGATTCAGGGGACAGGTGAGACTAGGATAGAGCGGGTCAGAATATTGATCGGCGGCGAAGCGTATGGCATGATGGGGACTGACGTGATTGGGCGGGACCTGGCCACTGGGCTTCTACTCGGTTTCCCCATATCCCTATTCATAGGAGTAATCACCTCAGTCATAGTAACCGGGATAGGTGCCACACTCGGACTGGTGAGCGGATACATGGGTGGCAAGATAGATAACACGATTCAGAGGTTGGCAGACTTCATGAATAACATCCCATTACTACCCATACTAATATTCCTCGTCTTCAGCTTCGGCGCTAAGCTATGGATAATCATCTTCGCCTTCGTAGCCTTCGGCTGGCCAGGTCTAACAATAGTTACGAGGTCAATCGTCCTGCAGCTCCGTGAGACACAGTTCATAGAGTCAGCCCGCGCCGTGGGGGCCTCGAGACTAAGAATACTTGCGCGACACATCTTCCCACACATAGCACCCTTCATAATCGCGCAAATTATCTTCTTCACCCCCAGTTTCATACTCCTCGAGGCGGCGCTGAGCTTCCTCGGCCTCGGAGACCCCTCCCTCCCGACTTGGGGCCAGATACTCGAGCTGGGGTTCAGAAGCGCGGCAGTATATCTAGGCTACTGGTGGTGGATACTCCCTCCCGGGATACTAATAATAATTACTTCGCTTACATTTGTGATGATTTCCCTGGGGCTTGAGCCTGTCGTCAACCCGAGGGTGAGGGGGAGGACCAGAGCGTAGATGAATGAGGCATTAGTGGTGGAGGGGCTGAGGGTCTACTACCGGACTGAGAGAGGTGCTGTGCGGGCAGTTGACGATGTATCCTTCGGCCTAGCGCGTGGTGAGAGCCTCGCCATAGTGGGTGAGTCTGGTAGCGGTAAGTCTACTCTGGGTCTAACCCTAATAAGGGCTCTTCCAACCAACGCCTCCATAATCTCCGGCCACGTCTACATCGACGGGGAGGACACTCTATCCCTAAACCTAGCCGATTTCAGGAGGAGGTATAGCTGGAGAGTAATAGCAATGGTTTTCCAAGGGGCGATGAACTCCCTGAACCCTGTCCTTAAAGTAGGTGAGCAGATTGCAGAGCCCCTGATATATAATGGAGGGGCCTCGAGGGAGGAAGCTCGGAGAAGGGCCATGGAGATGATCGAGCTGGTAGGTCTGCCTCGCGAGTTCTACTACAGATATCCCCACGAGCTGAGCGGTGGGATGAGGCAGAGAATAGTTATCGCGATGTCGCTAGTCATGAATCCTAGGATTCTGATACTTGATGAGCCGACCTCGGCGCTCGACGTAACAATCCAGGCCCAGATAATAAACTTAGTCAAAGACCTTATCGAGAGGTTTAGCCTCAGCGTAATTTTCATAACACATGATGTGTCACTGGCCAGCGATATTGCGGATAGGATAATGGTGATGTATGGTGGGCAGGTCGTTGAGCTTGGATCGGCTGAAAGAGTTCTAGGTGAGGCGCCTAAGCACCCGTACACTGAGAAGCTACTGGCAAGCATACCGAGACTCAGAGGCGAGACTATACCGGAGTTCATTCCGGGCCGCCCACCCGACCTAGCCTCACCGCCTCCAGGCTGCAGGTTCCATCCGAGATGCCCTTATGTCTTCGACAGGTGCATGAGGGAGGAGCCTCCGCTCTTTAAGGTAGGTGAGGGGCACGTAGCCAGATGTTGGCTTCATGGTGAATGAAGAATGGAGGAGGTAATACGTCTCGAGAATGTCAAAAAATACTATGATGTCAGATCAGGGCTGCTTGGTTCAAAGATTCTAAAAGCCCTAGATGGCGTGACGCTCTCAATTTGGAAGAAGGAGACAATGGCTGTTGTTGGCGAGTCGGGGTGTGGAAAATCTACTCTCGGGAGAGTGTCCCTCAGACTTTTAGACTTGACTAGTGGAAGAATACTCTTCAAGGGCCAAGACATCTCGAAGATGAAGGAGGATGAGCTTCGCGAGAAGAGTTTTAGGAAGAAGATGCAGATAATCTTCCAAGACCCATACTCCAGCCTTAACCCGTTTATGAGGATTGGCGATATAGTGGCCGAGCCGCTGGAGATACATGGATATCATAGAGAGGAGATTAAGGAGACCGTTTATAGAGCTCTGGAGGACGTTAAGCTGGTCCCGCCTGAGGAATTTGTGAACAGATATCCTCACGAGCTCAGCGGCGGGCAGAGGCAACGAGTCAACATAGCTAGGGCCCTAGTTCTCGGCCCAGAGTATATCGTCGCTGATGAGCCGGTCTCGATGATTGATGCCTCCAGTAGAGCCGAGATCCTCCTACTCTTGAAGAGTATAAGGGATAGCAGGGAGATGGGTGTCCTCTACATCACGCACGACATAGCCACGGCTAGATATGTCGCTGAGAGAATTGCTGTCATGTATCTCGGCGAGATAGCCGAGACTGGTTTAACGCCGAGCGTCCTGAAGACACCCATCCACCCTTACACCATTATGCTTCTAAACAGTGTTCCTGAGCCTGACCCTGCTAACCGGCGTAGAAGGAGACTGGCAATTAAGGGGGAGCCGCCCAGCCCCTTGAATCCGCCTAGCGGCTGTAAATTCCATACACGATGTCCAGTAGCTATTGAGAGGTGCAGAACTGAGAAGCCAGCGCTAATCGAGTATATGCCGAGGCACTTTGTAGCCTGCCACAGGGCAGAAGAGATCATGAGAGGAACTACTTCTGTGGCCTAGCCCCCACCAATCGGGAGTCGGAGCATAGTATAGACGAGTAGGCCGAGGACTAGGCTGACTGTCCATGCAGGATAGGCTATTCTCCCCACACGTCGATGATACGAGACTCCAGCCCGAGTCCTAAGCCATAACCCTGTCAAAGCGTTGTAGACAACAAGTGGAACTGAGATGATTGAGAGCGCTAGATGTATCGTTAGGGCGGGGAGGTAGACTAGGCTTCGCAAGATGTCTGGGCCCTTGTAGACCTCTGGACCCAGTGTAGCAACCTTCAAGACGTATAGGACTAGGAAGGCTACAATAAGTGTGAAGGAGGCGCCCATGAAGCCTGCGTGCCGGTATACCCTCTTGCCCCGGATACTGCGGTACCCCAGCTGGAGAAGCACCACTGTAGACAGATTTATTACGGCTATGATGTGAGGGAAAGATGAAGCCACATCCCTCGGGACTAATCCTAACCCCTCCCTGCCTTCGGTAGGGGCTAGTGCCAAACCCAGCACAGCATAGGCGGTGAGTGTAATGATTGTAGTCACTATTCCGAACCGCACATGATAGAGAAATAGAAGGCTTAGACAAATAGTATTACATAAATCGTGGAGTGTTTACGGGTGTTCTGATGGGTTCCGATTCTCTGAGAGGTCGTGTGGCCCTTGTGACTGGTGCTTCGCGGGGGATAGGTGCTGCTATTGCGACTAGACTTGGGGTTAGCGGTGCGAGGGTTGTTTGTAATTATAGCAAGAGTGAAGCTGCTGCGAGTAAAGTGGTGTCTCGGATCGTGGAAAGTGGTGGGGAGGCGATAGCAATTAGGGCGGATGTCGCGTCAAAAGAGGAGGTTGAGGCGATGGTCGAGAAGACCGTTGAAACCTTCGGCAAACTGGACATACTCGTCAATAACGCGGGAATCCTCATCAGAGGTGGGGTACTTGACGACATAGGTATACTTGACCGGATGATTGAAGTTAACGTCAAGGGGGTCATCTACTGCATAGCTGCGAGTCTCAGGCACATGATGCGGCAGCGATATGGCAGAATAATCAACATAGCCTCGATAGCAGCCTTCGGAACCACCTCACGCAACACAACCTACTACGCCATGACTAAGGGGGCGATAATAACTCTGACTAAAAGGCTTGCATTCGAGCTCGGAGAATATGGAATAACCGTCAACGCCGTCGCACCCGGCTTCACAAAAACGGATATGACAATGGATAGGCCGGCAGAGGAGCTGCAGTCAACCATTAAGCATCTAGAGTCGATAACGGCTTTGAGAAGGGTAGGCGAGCCCATAGACATTGCGGAGGTAGTGGCCTTCCTAGCCTCTGACCGCGCCGGATTCATCACCGGTCAAATAATTTCTGTAGATGGGGGGAGAATGGACTTCTTCTCCAGATCAAGCTAGCCAGTGTGGTAACCATAAATTCCGGTTCTCAGAGAATAGTGCCAAGCATGGCTGAGCTAGTTCCGGGGATCATGAGCATACCGATTCTGACTCTGCTGCTAGGTGCTGTGCTAGTTTCTCCTATATTGATGATTCTGGCCAGGTTTTTGAAGGCTCCTAAAATAGTGGGGGTTTACGCGACTCTGGTCCTGGCCTACGCCCTATGGCAGAGCCTCACAGCGAGGCCGGGGACTCTGACGGCCAGATTCAGCCAGGCCCCAGGCTCAATAATCATGGCTGACGACCTAACATACTATTTCACCTCAATAATCCTCGGCATAGGCCTACTATCTGCAGTTTATTCTCTTGGATACATCAAAAACAGGAGCGCGGAGTTCTACACTCTACTCCTTGTCATGGTTCTGGGCATGGTTGGAGTCTTCTTCTCAGGCGACTTTGTCACATTCTTCATCTTCTGGGAAATCATGAGCATCTCCTCCTACCTTCTCGTAGCCTTCAACTATAGGGAGTGGGAGTCAGTTGAGGCCTCACTGAAGTACTTGATAATGAGTTCAACGGGGTCGGCAGCCATTCTCTTCGGTCTTTCACTCCTCTATGGTCTATCAGGGACTCTTGAGTTCGGTGAATTGTCAAGCGTCTTGGCCAGTCAGAGCGCAAGGTTTGAGCTCTGGAACATAGCTGCCTTAGTCTTAATCATCGGGGGGCTGGGCGTCAACATAGCTATGTCGCCCTTCCATTACTGGCTCCCAGACGCACACCCAGCTGCTCCGAGCCCCATCAGCGCGATGCTTTCAGGCGTCGTGATCAAAACTGGCGTATTCGCCATGATCCGAGTATTCACTCTCCTCTACCCCGCGGAGATGTATGGCTGGTCCGCTGGCCTGATGGCCCTGGCCCTACTCACAATGACTATCGGCAATGTTATGGCCGTTTTTCAGAGCGATATTAAGAGGCTCCTGGCCTTCAGTAGCATAGCTAACATAGGCTACATCGCCTTGGCTCTGAGCATTAACACTCCACTGGCATTGGCTGGAGCCCTCCTCCATGTACTCAACCACGCGATCGCTAAGGCCCTCCTCTTCCTCTCCGCAGGCTGTATCATAGAGGCTTCAGGGACTAGAAATCTGGACGAGCTCTCGGGGATAGGTAGGAGGATGCCCCTCTCAGCGGCCACCTACTCTATAGGTGCCTTTAGCCTCGCTGGGATTCCCGGGTTAAACTCCTTCGTCAGCGAGTACGCCATAATCCTGGCGGCGTTCTCGGCCGGCCAGTTTCTGCCTGGCGCGATTATGCTAGTAAACGTCATCATAGGCGCGATGTATCACTTGAGGGTTGTGCAGGTTCTATTCCTGAAGCCTGAGACTGGGAAATCGTCTGTAAGCCACGAGGCTAGGCCGGTGATGCTTGCCCCCCTTCTGGTCTTAGCGGCCCTCTGCGTCCTGATAGGCGTCTATGCCTCGCCATTCCTCTCGATAGTTTTCCAGCTAGCCTCTGTTCCAAAGTAGAAATACTCCAGGCATCTCTCCGCCTCTCGTTAATTAGGCACCTCGATACATGGAATAGGTGGTCATGCCGAGAAAGAAGGGCGTGGCTCCTGGCGGCGAAGCAGGACGTACACAACACTACAGGTCAGATGAGATTAAGAAGATCGTGCTTAGTAAGCTGAAGAAGGCCGGCGAGGAGATCGTTAAGGCCTTTAACAGTGGTGAGTGGCCGACACTCTACCTCCCCGTTAGGAGCACTAAAAACATAGTCTATGACCCTAGCCTCCGCCAGTATGTTCTAGGCCCGAAGAGGGCTGAGAGGACCGTAGGGAATATTAGACACCTTAGACCCTTCGCCCAGCTTGTCTGGGTGTCCAAGTTTGCCAAGCAGCTCTTGACAACCGGGAAAACCTCAACACTCAGGGACACATACTACGTGGCTATAGGCGAGGGTATAGACTTTGAGTCTCAGGACGAGAGTGACGAAGTAATAATGGAGGTTGAGAGCCTCATCAACCAGCCCAGGGAGGACATGAACATATTCCCCGAGGAAAGGGCCTCGATTTACGGCGACCTAGTCATTGAATACACTATACCCGGGTTCAGGGGGCAGAGGATTGACCTCTCAGCACACCCGGACGGCTACGCTATAGGGCCGGCACTAACAACCGCTGAGTTCGCGAGATGCGGCGCGGAGCAGGTCTTCGTCATAGAGAAGGGCGCGGTCTTCAGCAGGTTCGTCGAGGAGAGGGCTGATAAGAAATTTAAGGCACTACTTATACACACAGCAGGCCAGTCTCCGAGGAACTGTAGGAAGCTTATACGGAGGCTTAGAGAGGAGCTGAACCTCCCTGTGTATATATTCACAGACGCAGACCCCTATGGAGTCCACATCGCAAGCGTGCTCATCCACGGCTCAGCCCTCTCAGCACACATCAAAGAGATCAATGTACCAGATGCTGTCTGGTCAGGAGTATACGCTACAGACATCACCAAATATAAACTTCCCGCGATGAGGCTTACGGAGCAGGACTTCAAGAGGCTTAAAGAGCTGGAGCAGGATCCGAGGTACACTGTGGACCCGTGGAGGAGAGAGGTCCAGTATTTCGGCAAGATTAAGAGGAAGGCCGAGCTTGAGGCCTTCTCGAGGTATGGGTTGGAGTTCATCGTGAAGGATTTCCTTCCCGAGAGGCTTGCAGAGCTGCAGAAGCGCTAAGAATAAACAGCGCTCACGGTCTCTCATTTGAGGGTGAAGATAGAATTCATCGGAGAGGATGCTGCCCTAGTCTTGGAGACGGAGGGTAGGAGGTTTCTTATCCTCTCAGACCTCCACCTTGGATACGAGGTAGAGCTTGCAAGGGAGGGCATATACTTCCCCAACCAGCTTCCAAACATTCTAGAGAGGGTCTTAAAGCTCTTAGAAAATTATGGCGTTGATACATTGGTTCTGCTGGGCGATGTGAAGCATAGGGTGGCTGGTGTTAGCTGGAGGGAGTCTAGGCAGGTAGTGGAGCTGCTGCAGAAGCTGAAGAACAATGTAAACGAAATAATAATCACCCCCGGCAATCATGATGCCGGGATAATGAGCCTGGCAGGGAATATGGCTAGGGTGGTGTCTGGCCGAGGATTTCGGATAGGAGAGGTTTGGATGCTTCATGGCCATTGCTGGCCTCCTCCACAGGCCGCAGATGCAAAGCTCATAATAATCGGTCATACCCACCCCATGATTAGCCTGGCGCGGGGGCCGGGTTCAAGGCGAAAGGTATTCCTAGCGATGAAGACAAGTAGAAGCAGGTTCGTCAGAGGTCTTGCCGGAAAAATCTGGGAAGCTAAAAAGGCCGAGTACAGGTCTACGAGGGGGGAAGTGAGGCTACTTGTACTCCCACACTTCAACAACGCTCTCCAAGGTGTGGAGCTTTCCCAGCTTCTAGAGGGTGGCCGGGGAATAAGCCCTCTTCTTAGAAGCGGTATATTCAGCCTGAGCGATGCGAGCATCTTGTTGCTGGATGGGTCGAGGCTGGGGAGTGTCGAGTGGTATGTCAGGTCGGGAGGATTCTGGCAGTAGCCTTGAGGCTCCGCGCGTGTTGGCGGAGAGTGGGCGGGTTAAGCGATACGTCTTCAAGCCCAGCGGTAGGGTGAGGTGGATAGTAGTGGGGAGGGAGAGGGACTACCTGCTCCTACCGGAGGCGCCATACTGTAGCTGTGACGACTTCTACTTCAGGGTACTACATAGGCAGAAGCCGAGATGTTATCACTTGGAGGCCTTCGAGATTGCGCAGAGAGAGAAGCTCTACGAGGAGATCGAGGAGGAAGACTCTTGGTATGATAGATTGATGAACGAGTGGACCAGTGACTAGCCCCCATCGGTGAGGCTTTCTATCTGGGAGAGACTCGTCGGGGAGGCTCGACCATGTTCTCAAATTCTTCGGGTATCGACTTAGACTTGGCAATCTCCCTGAAGACTAGCGCACTGGGCCTCGCAAACCGCTTCTTAGTAGACATGTCCACCTCGAAGAGCCCAAACCTCATGCTATACCCCTTAGCCCACTCCAGGTTATCTATTAGGTTCCAGTGGAAGTAGCCCCTCAAGTCAACGCCCTCCCTCTGGGCGCGATGGACTTGATAGAGGTGGGAAACTATAAAGCGAGGTCGCAGTCGATCTTCAAGGTCTGCGCAGCCGTTCTCAGTAACGTAGATTGGGAGCCTGTAGCGGCTGTAGAGTTTGGTGAGCACGTTATAGAGGCCCTCGGGATAGACCTCCCATCCGAAGTCGCTGGTCGGCCTATTGTCTAGCGAGAAGGAGCGGGGTTCGCAGCCATAGCCATACCCACTCACTATTCTAAAGCCTGATGGTAGCCCATCCTCCGACTTGACAACTATCCTTGAATAGTAGTTTAGGCCGATCCAGTCAAGCCGGTTTCTAATTTCATCGATTGTTGTCCCCCATATCGAGCCCTTAACGGCACTGTCATATATAGAGACGTTGAGCTCGAATCCTCTCTCCGCACCCGGTTGGTCAGCGGGGGTGAGTGGCACCCAGTCTGCCACAGACTCCACCACACCGACAGGCTTCCTAGAGTAGGCCTTGACAGAGTCGTAAGCTACTGCATGCGCGACCTCAAGGTTCCTGATGACCGTCATGTATGTCTGGAGGTCCAGATAGCCTGGGGGGAAGCCCGAGTTCACTTGGAGGTATCCGGCGTTAGCTACTACGAGAGGCTCATTCATAGTATACCACATGTCTACTACGTCGCTTAGGTGACGGGCTAGGAGTGCCGCTAGCTTTGCAAACTCTACTATGCATCTCTCATCGACCCAGCCGGATGGTGCCCGGTCTGGCCCCAGCTTCCTCACCTTAAGGGGGTCGTGAAGCCAGAGTGGTAGGGACCAGTGGAACAGGTTTGCGATGACTAGGCCACCCCTACTTTTCCAGTCGGATAAAATCTCCCTATAGTGATTGAGGGCGGACATATCCGCGATTTTTTCCAGTTCCTTCAGGTGCCTATCCTCAACCAAGACCCTTGTAATGACTCCGCCGCTCCTCTCCACCGGAACCTTTACATCGAGGGTCGCACGGGGGAAGATTCTGGCCCATTCAATAGTTATCCAGGCCGCATCCATTCCGATCCCCCGGGCCCTCTCATGGTCCTCCCTAAACAGCCTCCAGTATCCAGGCCCATTCTCAGGAGAGTCGCCACTCACTATCCCTGCAAGAATGTTCTCAGGGTCGTGAAGCCAGGCAACCCAGTCTGAGCTGAACTCCGAGCCCGGAATCCCCATCTCATGCTGAACACCAACAGTTGAAAAACCAAACTTGAACTCGTGACCGAGGGAGAATTTCGCGCACATAACACCAAGAGGAGGCCGCGGGTATATAGGATTAGCTCTAAGCCAACACGCCCACAATTGAATAAAGATTCTCTTATGGTTAAGCTCTATGGCTCCACTATGAATGTACCCCACATGCCATTCTTCGCATGTAGTGTAGGTGTTGTCTCTAAACACGCGTATACGTATTCTCCGGGGTTGCTAACGGTAAAGGTTATAGTCTTACTTTCCCCGGGCTCCACATCCACGTCCGCACCCTCGAATATTACGCTAACGTGTACTTCCTCACCTGGGGTTATCTCCCTCTTTAAAAGATCCTCTAAATCACTCTTCGAGATAACCATGAACTCATGGTCCATCGTGCCAACATTGTTTACCGTGACCTGAATTGTCTCTCCAGCCTTCACTCTTATCACTGGGCCGCCTTGAATGTTTGTGTAGCCTAGGCCGTTGAAGGCCCATTCCCTCAAATCGAGTGTAATCGCTCTACGCTGCGGCACTAGATAGGTAAAGCCCAGGTAGAAGCCAGCAATCGCGGCTACTGCAATAACTACAACCGCGCCTATTAAGACACTTCTCTTCACCAACTCCTACCCCCATATACGTTAATGGTAACTCAGCGTGTACCTTCTAATAATATTTGTCCTCCTACTCAAAAAATTAAAGAGAAAAAACATTATTCACTCTCCCCTACAGCCCATACCGAGCACATCCACAAGTATTCCCTGACGGCTGGGCGGCAGAGTCTCTGAACAGATTTAAAAGGGAGGGCTGCCAACGTTCTTGCGCGTATGTCTGACGAAGAGCTCGAGTGGGTTGACGCCATAGTGGTAGGGTTTGATGAGGAGGAGAGAATACTGGCTTCACCGACCTCCCCCATCGAGGCCTCCCTACTCTCCGGCTACGTCGGCGAAGAGGTGCTTTATGAGGACTATAACGGCACTCTTTGGAGGGGGAGGGTGGTTGATGCTACTGGTGAAGTTGTGGTGGTTACCTTCGGCGAGGGGGGATCAACTGAGCTGCCACCCGGCCTTGGGCAGGGGAGTCTGCTGAAACTGCCCTCCAAACCCCTTAAACGTTAGGATTTGTTGCAGTGAGGATTGGCGAGGCTCTTCAAAATTTTAATAATGATTTGTGAGGCTGTTAAGTCGGAGATTGAGGATTTTTAGGAGCGAGGAGAAGCTTTCACCCGAGTATGTTCCACCCAGGCTACCTCATAGGGAGAGGGAGCTAGGCCTCTTAGAGACCTTCTTCTCCAGCTATATGGCAGGTAGACCGGCAGTCTCTGTCAGAACCCTGATAGTCGGCTCCGTCGGGACTGGAAAAACAGTGCTGAGTAAGCTATTCGGGCGGAAGCTGGAGGAGGCCAACAACATGGCCCGATACATCCACATAAACTGCAGGATACACACCACCCTCAGCTCCATTCTCAAGAAGGTAGTTGAGACGCTTGGAGCACCAATCCCTGCGAGGGGACTATCACCCGAAGAGCTTGGCTCAAGGATAATTGATCTGCTGGAGCGGAAGAAGATGCTCTTGGTCGTGGGGCTGGACGAGTTTGATGGATTCCTACGCTCTGACCCGAAGGGGGTCTACACCCTCCTCAGGCTAGGAGAGGAGAGCGCCAAGGAGTCGAGGATATCAGTCATAGCGATTAGCAGGAATGCTGAGGTTCTAGAGGAGATGGATGAGGGCGCGCGTGGAATGTTTCAAGCAGGTGTAATCTATCTCGAAGAATATGACTATAATCAGTTCTCAGACATCGTGGAGTTTAGATGTTCTGAGGCTTTCTACCCGGGAGTCATGAGTGAGGAGGCTAAGAGCCTCGTAGTCGACATGGCTTCTGAGCGGGGTGATGCAAGGTATGCCGTGGAGCTGCTCTGGAGGGCTGGGAAATACGCTGAAAATGAGGGGGCGGCAAGGGTTGTGCCAGAACATGTCCGGAAGGCGGCCGCAAGTATATACCCCTCAATCAGGCGTGAAGCCCTCACATACATATCAAGACATGAGAGACTCCTCCTACTTGCAGCAGCCCGCCAACTCCTTACCAGTGGCAAGTCTTACATCTCCTCTACCGAGCTCTACCAAGCCTATAAGGTCGTCTGCGAGGAGTTCGGCTCAGCGGCCAAGGCATATACGAGGTTTTGGGAGCACATGCAGAGGCTGGAGGACCTGGGCTTGATAAGGGTAAAGATAGGTAAGGGTGAGACGCGTGGAAGAAAGAGCTTTGTAACCCTGCCGGGAATACCTGCCTCGATAATGGTTAGGGAGGTCTCCGCACTCCTCGAGTCGGGCGAGGGCGAGTAGCCCTCCTCCCCGGCCGCACAGCCTTGGCCGCTGGCGCGGCAACAGACGGCACCCTCCCGCCCAGTTCTTTAATGGCTGCGACCTCCTCGTCCGTCAGCCCATAGTAAGCTGCAACCCACCCCTCACCCCTCCTAAGCATCTCAGCCAAAAACGGAGTCATCTCACTAGCCGCCTTAACCCTACTCATTTTAGACTTGGCCGCAACCTTAGCCAGCGCCGAGTGGATCAGCGTCCTCTGTCCCCTAGTCTGCATCATGAATCTGATCGTTGAAGGGAATTCAAACCTCATGCCCTTCTCGCCATACATGTGCTTCACGACTCCAGGCCCAGCGCCAAGCAGTGGGGCTACATAGCGGAGAAGCTCCCATCTCTGAAGCCTCTCCACCCTAGCGTAGTGCAGGTCCGCATCCGCCAAGAGCTTAAAGGCATCGGCAATGGCCTGCGGGCTCCGGAGCTGGTTCAGGATGTTGTCGCACACCCAGGTCATGATGTCTCTAACATCCATGTCAGCGCCCTGGACTGATGCCCGGCCCGAGGCTGCCGAGGTCGAGCCAAAGATCTCGGCCAGAATCTCGAATGACGTCTTCTGCCTATCCCTTGTATTTAGTAGGGATAGGCTCCTGTCTTGTGTGGAGACAATTATCTGAGTATCGTTAATCGCGCTTCTCATATCTCCCTCGGAGCGCTTAGCTATCTCGTCTATGAGCTCTTCATCAAGCTCGATTTTCTCTGCTGTCAATATTTTCTTTAGGTGGGCGACTATTTCGCGCTGCCTGAGCTTGTTGAACTTTATCATTAAGGCATTCTCCCTGAGGGGAGCTAGCCTTGGGCTCCAGGGGTCGTTTGCAACCATGACTATAGGAGTCCTCGATGACTTTATTATTGATGTTAGGGTTGCTATGCCTCCAGCCGCTTCCTTTCCAGCTATTCCATCAACCTCGTCGAGTAGGATAATCCTCTTCCTAGTTCCAGCCAGTGTAGTCTGGCGCGCAGACTCTCCTACAATCGCCTTCAGCTTCTCCGAGCTCCTCTCATCGCTTGCGTTCACCTCCACGACATCGTATCCATGCTCGGCGGCGTAGGCAAGGACTAGAGATGTCTTACCAGTACCCGGGGGCCCCGCAAGGAGGGCAGCTTTAGACGATGGGTGGCCCTTCTCCCAGCTCCTCATCCACTCTTCAAACTGCTTCTTAGCCTCCTCATTCCCGATAACCTCGGAGACGCGTCTGGGCCTGTATTTTTCGGTCCAAGGCAGGCTCAAGAATCTACTTGCCCACCTGTGAGGCTGAGTAAAGGTTTGTCAGAAACATCATAAGCTGAAGCTCCGGGTTAGCGCCTTGAGAGACCCTGAAGTCAACCTCCCCCAAGAGCGATATCAGCTCAAGCTTCTTCTTCTCCGGGAGAGAGAGGTAGAAGAGATCTCGATATATCTGGGTGATTAGGTCCCTCTCAGAAGCCCCGTTCACATAGAGTATGGTCCTTAAATGTTTCCTCACATCCTCTATCTTGCCAGCAGCGGCCAGTTCCAGTAGCCGTCTTACCTCACCACCCCAGGCCAGCCCCGCAACCTGGTAGACAAGGTTCTCATCTATCCTCTTGCTATAAGTTGATGCCGTCTGGAGGAGGTTTATGCATCTTCTAAGGTCTCCCTCCGTAACCTCGTAAAGTGCCTCAATCGCCCTAGCCGTCACCTCCAAGTCCTCGTTGGAGGCAATCCTCGCGACAGCCTTCTTCATCTGCTCCAGCTCTATCGGCTTGAACCTGAAGACGGCGCATCTCGACTGTATGGGCTCGATTATCCTGTTTGCATAGTTTGCGGCAAGGATGAATCTGCAGGTTGTGGAGAACTGCTCCATGACCCTTCTAAAGGCGTGCTGGGCATCAGAGGTTAGCTGGTCCGCCTCATCGAGCAGGAGTATCTTAAACCCGATACCACCTATAGGTATGGTCCTAGCGAACCCCTTAACCTTCTCTCTAATCACGTCTATCCCACGCTCATCGCTTGCGTTAATCTCAAGAAAATGGCCATCCTCGAGGTATCTCTCGCCATAGAGGTCGCAGGCGAAGGCATGAGCTGTTGCGGTCTTCCCCACGCCAGGAGGACCTGTAAAGAGCATATGCGGGACAGCGTGTGTGGAGAGTATTGTTTTGAGACTGTTTATGATGGCTTCTTGGTTAATTATTTGGGAGAGGCTTCTGGGTCGGTACTTCTCAATCCACGGTATAGTCTCTTGTAAAGCCAATCCATTCCTCAAGAGTTCTATGCCTGTTCATTAGGTTTGCCTCAGGGATGGTGGATGGGCTGTTATTGATATATATCGGTGGGGCTTAGATAGTTCTTTTGATGCTGGAGTATAGGGGGCTTGAGATAAGATGGCTTGGCCATGCAGGCTTCAGCGTCCGCGGGGGAGGCCGAGAAATAGTATTTGACCCCTACCAAATAAAGACTAGGAGAGAGGCAGACATAGTATTCATCACCCATGACCACTTTGACCATCTCTCGGTTAACGACCTGAAAAGGGTCTCCGCGCCTGAAAAGACAACCATATTGGCCTCGAAAAACTGTATGGCGAGGCTGGAGGGTGTCGCCTGCAAATCTAAGGTATTGGTCACGGCTGGGGACCGAGGAGAGGCCGGAGAAGTCAGATATACCGTGGTACCTGCCTATAATGTGAATAAGTTCAGGTCCCCTGGCGTCGTATACCACCCTAGAGAGTATGGAGGTGTCGGGTTCATCGTCGAGTTCTTCGGTGTAAGGATTTACCACCCAGGCGACACCGATTTTATCCCTGAGATGAGGGGACTGGGCAAAATCGATGTGGCATTCCTCCCTGTGAGCGGCGTCTATGTCATGACGGCACAGGAGGCGGCAGAGGCCGCAAACACTATCGCGCCTGATGTCGCAATCCCAATGCATTATGGCTCTATAGTAGGCTCAAGGAAGGAGGCGGAGGAGTTTAAGAGAAGGGCAAAGTGTAGGGTAGAGATACTGGAGCCCGAGGGGTAGGGTCCTTCGATGTCAACCACCAGATGCGTCCACGATCTAAGATACGCGGGTGCCTTGAATGTTATGCAGGGTGAGGAGGTGGTGAAGATTGTTGAGGCTTGGAGGTGTAGGAGGTGTGGTGCGACGAAGGTGGGGCTCCGAGGCCCAGGCATCGTGACTTCGACAGAGGGGCTTCTGGATCTCTTGGAGCCTGGCGATGCGAGGTGGATTGTAGTGCTTTGGCGAGGTGTGGGGGGGATACCGCCTGATGTTACGGCCGTGGCCGCTAAGCCTGGCGACGTGGTGAAGATAGAGACACCACATGAGGGCGAGGACGAGTTTATCGTGGATAGCGATTACAGGCTGCGTAGGAGGTTGGATGGGGGAGAGCCAGAGTCGGTTAAGAGTTTCCAGCTAGATGAGGCGCTTACGGGCTGGATAGACCTGGCTGAATGGCCTCCACGCCTTTTTACTCTGAAACGTCATTCAGGATAGGGTATCTCGATCCTGTCTAAGTCGCTTGGGAGGATGGTGTTTGGAAAGATTCTCCTAGCCTCGCTTAGCAGCACCTCTTCCTTCCCATGATATCGGGGGCTTATGTGGAAGAGTGCCAATAGTCTGGCTTTGGCCTGTAGGGCAGCGGTGGCGGCCTCTGAGGCTGTGCTATGCCCCTCCTCCCTCGCGCGGTCCGAGAGGCTCTGGTCGAAGGTGGCGTCGTGTATCAGGAGGTCGGCCTGGTCTGCAAACCTAACTATCTTCTCGGAGAATCTAGTGTCTCCTGTATAGACTATCTTTCTGCCCCTCCTAGGAGGGTCTACAGCCTCCTCCGGCCTAACCATCCTTCCCTGAAAAGTGATTGGTTCACCCCTCTGCAGCCTACCCCAGAGAGGCCCCCGTGGAATCCCAAGCTCCTCCAGATACTCGACCCTCATCCTCCCAGGCCGCTCATCCTCGAGAACACTGTAGCAGAGCGACTCAGTGGAGTGGTCTGACTCTTGGGCCTCAACCCTAAACTCTCTACCCCGATAAACAAGGCCTGGCCCTACGGCCTTGACCTCCACGCCGAACCCAACCTCAGTTTCCAGGGCCTCCAGCAGCCTATTCACGACCTCGCATGACGATGCGTGGCCATAGATTTCTACCGGGTCCTCCCTTCCCATCATGCTGAGGGTGTATAGGACTCCCGGTATGCCTAGTAGGTGGTCGGCGTGTCGGTGAGTGATGAAGATTTTCAGCTCCCTCGGAAGGCCGAGGCCTGATGCTAGGAGCTGCCTCTGTGTTGACTCTCCGCAGTCGAAGAGCATGAGCGTACCTGCAAACCTCACAGCCACACAGGGGAGGGCCCTATGGGGCGTAGGCATTCCACCGCTCGTTCCTAGGAAGCATACAAGCATCTGGGTCATCGTCGCGCCACAGAACTAGACCGCTAGCCGGGAGGTAATAGCCATCACCTAGAGCTAACCGTATACGTATCTTAAGCCAAGCCTCTCGGCAATGTCCCTATCCAGACAGCCCAAGTCCTCACGTGAAAGATCCCTAACACTGTATTTGCCTAGCGCCGAGATAAGCATCTTAGCCTCAATCTCAACGGTCTTGAGATAGTTCTCAACCCCTCTATGTCCTGCCACCCATCCCGCAACAGCGACTGGACGTCCAAACGCCACACCATCTAGGCCGAGGCATAGGCATTTGACGAGATGACCACCGTCATAGAGCCTCCCAGAGACTATGACCGAGGAGGAGCCATTCCCGACCCCCAGCCGCCCAGAAACACTGCATAGGGCAGCTATAAGGGGGAGGCCCAGATGCCTCATAGAGACGTAAGGGCTCATGCCTGTCCCACCTTCCTTCCCGTCAATCCAGACAGCGTCCACACCCTCTGAGAGCAAGACATCGAGAACCTCAGGCAAATCTCTAAACGGGCCTAGCTTCACCCAGATCCTACACCTGGGATAATTATTCCTCATCAGCCTGAGCATGCTCCGAAGTATCTCCGGCACATATGTCCCAGGAGCCGAGTGCCTCTCGATAGAGCCTCTCAAAGAACTCTCCGGGTCCTCGGTGAAGTGATATTTGTCCCTGAGACGTTCAGCCTCCTCCCTTGAAAGCCTCACCTCACCCCCCAGCCCAGGCTTCGAGCCCTGACCAACCTTAATCTCAAACCCTACTAGCCCCTTCTGGATGTACGGCTCGATGTCAGGGTCTGAGTAGACCCTGTTCCATAGCTCGCCGTATGCGTCCTCGACACTCTGCTGTATCGTCACTCCGCCTAGACCATCATTCATATGCTCGAAGTATGTCAAGACCCTCTCCTTGAAGCAAGGCTGGCTACTCCTAATCCTCTTCGAATATCCCCAAGTAGTTGCGACGTTCTCACCAACACCCATCGGGACACCCATACGCGCAGCACCCCGTGCAACCTCCAGCGAAACCTTATTCGCCACCTGCACAGAACCCATAGAAGCAACCATCACAGGCATGCCCACATCGAAGCCACCAATTCTATGCCTCAGATCCACATCGCTGAATATGGGCTCGCGCAGTAGCTCTGACATTCTCTTAAGCCTCAGGGGGGTAAAGGCTGGAGGGAGTATGAGAAGCTCATCAAGCGTCGCGTATCTTGTCGGCGTCTTGTATATGTTGGCGCCCTTGAGCAACATGATTGAGGGCTTCAGGACATCACGAGGATATATCGCATCAACGCCATTACGGGCGCGCTCGATAATCTCTCTAAATGGATAACTCCTCCAGATCTCGGCTAAGTCTGAGTATACTGAGTAGACTCTATGAAGGGCTAGAAAGAGCTTGAGAATGAAGTTTGAGATTTGCACGATAAGGTGTACCACCTCCCTGCATTTTTATGGTGAGTGTATTCCAGCCAGCTTGGGGCAGAGCCTCGCCTCCCAAACATACTCAAGTCCACATAGATAGCGCGTAAGCCTCTCTATGCCTATCCCGAACCCTGCACTTGGGGGGATCCCCTCCCTAAGCATCTCAAGATACCATGAATACTTCCTCGGGTCCTCACCGGTCTCCTTCATCCGCGCCAACACCTTCTCATATCGATGCTCCCGCTCAGCTCCGGAGGCACATTCACCATAGCCCTCCGGATAAATGAGGTCGAAATCCCTAAGAATTCCGGGCCGCTTCTCATCCTCCCTGTCATAGAAACCGCGCGCTCCCCTTGGATAGTCTATGATGAAGAATGGCTCGCCAACTAGCTTTGACAGGAGCTGTTCGGCATCCCAGGGAATCTCGATCCCATACCGCATCTTCACACCATTCACTCTGAGATATTCCAGGGTTTCATCATAGGTGAGCTTCTTAAATGGGGGCGTGAGACGAGGCAGGTTTCTATTGAGATACTCCAATTCGCTCTGACATGTGTCCCTCACCGTGTTTACCGCTTCGCATAGGAGCCTCTCAGCCACGGACATGGCGTCGAAATAGGTTGCCTCAGCTATCTCGAGGTCAAGCTGAACGAACTCTACTAGATGCCTGCCTGTGAAGGCCGAGTCGATGGGCTCAAGCCTCACGTTAGGCGACATAAAGAAAATTTTTCCAAGCCCGCTCATCGCCGCCTGCTTATAGAGTATGGCACTACTCATCACCTTGTACTCTCTTCCATAGTAATCGAAGGTGACCTGCTTCGCGCCCCTTATCCCCGGGTCTGTGACTGGACCGATGATTGGTGGGAGGAGCTCTATGAAGCCCTCAGACCTCAGATAACTTCTCATGGCGTCGCAAGCTATGTCCTGTATCTTGAGTATAGCCTTCATGCGAGGCGTTCTAACAATCTTCCAGCTCTGTTGGAGCTGCTGAGATAGCCTCTGAAGCTCCAAACTGACTTCAGTCTCCATAAGTTACGAATTATAACGTCAACACTCATTAATAAGCATTCTTACATGAGTAAGGTCATGTTAGCGTAATATTAACAGTCAATATCATTTATTTGCGTCTTTCAGACATCTATTATTTAGTTAACCCGTCCACCAGACAAGCCATAAAGTTAGCCAAATGACGGATACAACGCTCAAGACCCCACGCTATAGATACAGACGACCCTAGTTAGACCGGAGTGAATCCTTATGGGGTATTGCTCCAAGAGACGGAGGCCAATCTCCTCAAGCAGTGTTGGGTCAATGCGCTGCTGCGGAATCGCCGCCACGATCCTGCTACCGGCTTCGAGAAGATTCGCAGTCGATGAGAAGGCATCTAGATATAGTTGCTGGATGTCTCTGCCGCCTAGCTGTGTTGAGCGGCCGTAGGGTGGGTCAGTCGCCACTCCATGGAAGACACCCCGCAGAGGTGGTTTAACTGCGTCGCCGCATACTAGCCCCACCTTATCAGCATGGCCACTCCACTTCAGGTTCAGGAGACAGCCGCGCGCTATCCATCCCTTCAGCTCTATCGCAAGGACCTTATAGCCCATGTCAGCCGCTTCGATAGGGATTGAGCCTGTACCGGCGAACGGGTCTATTATCCATCCCCCAGGCCTAGCCCGTGTCAGGTTGACCATACATCTCGCGAGCCTCGGCATCAGGGCTGAGGGGTGGCGGAAAGGCCTCATCTTAGGCCTCCTAGACTCTAGTACTCTATAGTTTAGCCGTGCTAGGAGTGGCCCAGCGTATAATCCTTTCTCGGTGATAAATGCGTGGACCAGTACATCGGGTTTGGATAAATCAACTCTAAGATGGGGGTAGCTAGACTTGACAAGCCCGCCAATCCACCTCTCAACAGCGACACTATCAAACTTTACGCCGCCGAGCCTTACAGCTCTCACTGCGAAGCTACGGGCCGTCTTCAATGTCTCAGACTCGCCTACATCGACCTCACAACCCACATAAAGCTCCGAATGGTACAGGATTGGCTCTATCAGCTCCTTCACGTATGCTGAGCGGCAGGTTATGATGCGGGCATCACCAATACTAGAGTCGAGCTGGACGAGCCTATCTGTAAGCCTTTCAACATAGTCGCTGCCACTTAGGATATAGAGGATTGACCTTAGCTCGCTTAGCGCGAGCTTCGGTGCATCACCTGAGAGTAGCGCTAGTATACGCTTCAAGAGACTAGGGCCGCCAGATAATTGGCTATCTCGCGTGATATATCGACAGTGGCGTATTTGTTCGGGATGGTGTTAGTGGCTATGATCGCTTCTGCCCCTGCTTCTAGAATTTTCTGGTCTGAGCCGCCGATGAATAGGCCGTGGATACAGCACGCATAGACCTTTGAGGCTTTTGCAGATTTGAGTTTCCTGACGAGCTTACTCATCGTCCCCCCAGAGCTCACGACATCGTCAATAACCAGCACGCCTTTATTGCTGAAGACCTCGCTATCCTCTAACTCCACCTTGACTTCACCTGTTGTTGGGTCTCTCCAAGACTCAGCCTTCACAGGCTCCGCGCCTAGCTCCGCAGAGGCCTCCGTTGCAAGCTCCATACCCTTCTTCCCAGGCGAGACGACATAGGAGACCTGCCAGCCGCGTCTCTTCACATCAAAGGCTAGAGTCTTAGCGACACTGATGGAGTGCCCCATGAGCTGAGACTCCTTTAAGGCCCAGGGCGCGTGGGGATTTACTGTGACGAGCTCGTCAATCCCGCAGGATGTCATTAGGTAAAGGACTATTCTCAGACTCACTGCCTCCCCCTCCAAAAAGGCCTTGTCTTGCCGCGCATAGGCTAGATAGGGGATGACTGCAACTATGCGCGATGCCCCCAACTCTCTGAGAGATTTGGACATGAGGAGCAGCTGGATGAGGTGTTTGTCCTGTGGTGGGTGTGTACCCTGCACGAGGATGACTGTGGAATCGGATTTTTCTAGGAATCGAAAATAGGACTCGCCGTCAGGGAAGACTTTATGCTGGAGCCTCAGAACTCTAACCCCCATCGCCTCAGCAATCTTAACCCCCAACTCGGTCGATGCAGGCCCAGCTACCACCGAAACCCCGCTAACCATCTCCGAGACTAGTTATTATCCCCGGATTTATATCCCCTACCCGCTCAAGAGTCTTATAGCAGCCTACGCGTTATCTAATTCGTGGGTAATCTAGGGGATATTTCAAGGCGGATCAGGGCGATGTTCACAGACGTGCCCTTCAATTTTGGCTGGGTTGACGAGGGACTGGCGGTTTCAGGCCGTCCAGTCACAAGAAGCCAGATAGAGTGGCTCCACGAGAACGGTATAAGCTCAATCCTCTCCCTAACCGAAGATAGGATTCCACCCATATTCCTAGAGGGCTTCAACATTATCTACGAGCATCTGCCGACGGCCGACCATGACCCGCCACCGCTCGAGGTCATATTGAAATCAGTCAAATTCATCGACGAGATGAGGAGACAGGGAAGGAGGGTGCTAGTACACTGTGCAGCCGGTCAAGGAAGGTCAGGCTCCATAGCCGCCGCCTACATGATGTACAGTAAGGGGATGGGGAGTGAGGAGGCGCTCAACTGGATTAGAAAAATTAGGCCAGGCTCTGTTGACCCAGTCCAAGAGGAGGCGCTAAGGGCGTTTGAGACTTTTTTAAAGGCTAAGAAAAAAGGCACAAAATAGTCGCCTACACAGCTAAAGGGCGCGGAGACGCTTTGAAGCCCCTATAATTGGTCGATAGAGGGTTTAAATCACCCCCCTTATAATCTATCACCGGACAACATGCCTGTAAAGCGGAAGAACAGGGGTAGGGCAAAGGGGCAGAAGGGCTCTGAGCCTATGATTCAGTGTGACAACTGCGGTGCTCTTGTCCCAAGAAGCAAGATACAACGCGTCACAAGACGCGTGTCACTAGTTCGTGGAGACCTCTTCAGAGAGCTGAAAAAGGCAGGCGCATACATCTCCCAGAACATCGTAACAGAGAATCTCTGTATATCCTGTGCCATACACTATGGCGTGCTGAAGGTTCGGCCGAGAGAGGAGAGGAAGGTTAGAGAGATAATCTAATCACCAAAGAAAACGATAACGCCTTTTCCCTATCTCAATTAACTACGTAACATAGCATATTACGGTCTTAGCTCAACACAGTTCCCCAAACACCAGTTGGGGACTAACTGCCTCATCCAATATAGGGACCCTTCTTTTGAAAAGCAATTTACTTCTCTCTTTAAGACTAGGTTGTGTAACGTCTCTTTTATATTGGATTAGATTTAATACTTGCCTATTGCTTATATCGTATAAGAGGGGGTTTTGAGGCGTGGAGCAGGTTAGAACCTCGCTACTCGGATTACGGGTCAGCATGATCACTATCTGGCTTGTAGTTGTTGGGACAGCCACGCTCCTATTAACAGCGCTCATTCTGTACTTGGGACTGCCAACGTTCTACATCTATGGCGTAATAGGGTTTGTAGTGATTTTAAACATCCTCCAATGGCTCCTCGGCCCCTATCTGATTAACGCGGTCTATAGGGTCCGTGAGGCAGATGCAGCATCGTATCAGTGGCTTTACCAGATGGTCGATGAGGTGGCTTCGAAGAGTGGTTTGCGTGATAGGCCGAAGGTGATGATAGCTGACATAGGCGTGCCGAACGCCTTCGCCTATGGAAGCCCCCTGACAGGGCCTATGGTGGCAGTCACTAGCGGCTTATTGGGTCGGATTCCACGCGAGGAGCTCGAGGCGGTGATAGCCCACGAGGTTGGCCACCTGAAGCACAGGGACGTCGTGGTCATGCTGATGATAAGCCTGATACCCGCAATAATATATTATATTGGCTATACGCTATACATGTCTGGGCTCTTCGGAGGAGGTAGGAGGAACGGCGGGGGAGCAGCACCAGTCCTGATAGGCATCGGCCTGATAGTCTTGAGCTTCATATTCAACCTGTTCGTTTTCCTGATGAGCAGGCTGCGAGAGTATTATGCCGACAGCCACGCGGCTATGGTTGTGAGCGATGGAGCGAGGAAGCTGCAGAGGGCTTTAGTCAGGATTATGACGCTCTCTGGGAGAATTAGGCCGGAGATGAGGGCGAGGACCGAGCAGCTTAAGATGTTCTTCATCTCAGACCCCGAGCACGCAATCGATCCTTACGTCGACGTGGAGAGGGCTATTGAGGAGCTGAGGCGGGCTAAAGCGGGTCCATTGAGCGACCTCTTCAGCACACACCCCCACCCCGCGAAACGTATCAAACACTTGGACAGGCTAGCCTACGCCTACCTCGCATAAACAATCCACACATCTATTTCTCAAACCATCTATAACCTCCCCTCCTCCCAACCCTCATAATCTTCCCCGCGTCAAACAGTATGCCCAAAGCCTGGCTGACTTTTCTGCTCTGAAGCTTTAAGCCGGTGAGTTCGTGGATCTTCTGCCTCACCTCGGATGTTGAGCGCGGCGTGTGGAAGAAGCCTGTTCCGAGGAGCCTCGTCTCTATGGTTTCGAGGGCTAGGACTGCCTCGGAGCGGCCCCTCCTCGGCCTAGCCTTCCTGGGTAGAGCTGCTGTCTGCTGGCTGGATGGGGTGCCTAACCCGAGACTCCTCTCCACGGCCCCTGATAGCTCTATCAATTTTTTGATGGAGGCAATTATCTCCTCGATGTTCTCAGCCTCTACGCTGACTTGTCCATAGGGCCTGTTTAGCTGGAGCTTAAACCGCGGCATTCCTTTAATGCCCCTTTATTTCAGGTGTTTATAAGGCCTTCACCCTGGATGGCGGTAGAGGGGAGAGAACGTCCTCACAATCTCCTTTAAGGGTTTTTATCATCCCCTACTTAGTGGATGCCTGATGTGTTTTGAGGGAGCCGAAGATCTACGCCGCCTCAGTTGACGACGTGAAGGGTGGTAGAGTTACCGACATCTACTTTGTGAGGACCCGGGAGGTACTCTCAATTAAGAGGGTTCTGGATAAGAGGGTCGTTGCAGATGTTCACGCCTACAGTCTCCCGAGCGGGTATGGGTGGGCTGTGCTGGCTGGTTTGGAAGAAGTCGCCGCCGTCTTGAGAGGTAGAAGCATCGATGTCTACTCGATGAAGGAGGGCGAGGTCTTCAGGCCGCTTGAGCCTGTCTTGGAGGTCTCAGGGCCCTATGGCGAGTTCGGGGTCTACGAGTCCTCGATACTTGGTTTGCTGCGGCACGGCTCCAGCGTGGCTACAAAGGCCGCTAGAATCAGGCTGAAGAGCTGGGGGAAGATGCTTATCTTTTTCGGAATCAGATGCGTCCACCCTGCAGTGGCTCCTGCGGTGGATAGATCTGCCTTCATAGGCGGCTGCGACGCGGTCTCCGGCGTCCTAGGCGCGGAGCTGATCGGTGAAAAACCGGTAGGGACCATGCCCCACGCCCTGATAATAGTCTCGGGGAAGCAAGAAGATGCCTGGAAATCCTTCGACGAGACCGTATCGGAGGAGGTTCCTAGAATAGCTCTCTGTGACACTTTCTCAGATGAGAGGGAGGAGGCCCTCCTCGCAGCAAAGACGTTGGGCAACAGGCTCCACGGTGTGAGGCTTGATACCCCATCCTCGCGGCGGGGGAATATGAGGCGCATCATTGAGGAGGTTAAGTGGACGCTAGAGGTAAACGGGTATAGAGGTGTTAAGATCTACGTGAGCGGTGGCGTCGATGAGGATGACGTTGTGGAGCTCTACGATGTCGCTGACGGCTTCGGTGTGGGGACATCGATAGCTTTCCCACCATCTATTGACCTGGCCCTCGACATTGTGGAGGTTGAGGGGAGACCCGTGTCTAAAAGGGGTAAGCTGCCCTCTTCAAAGCAGGTTTACAGGTGTGACGCATTCCACGACACGATTGTGCAGAGGCAGAAGAGGCTTGAGAGATGCCCAAAGTGCGGAGGGCCAGTTGAGGAGCTGTTAAAGCCTCTCATATTGAAGGGGGAGATTGTCGGTGAGCTGCCCAGCGCTAGGGGAGCGCGCGACTACTTGATGTCGAGACTTGAAAAAATCAGGGAACTGGGTGAGATAGATCCTATGCCTCTACTCTATCCCTAACGCTATTTCTTAAGAGCCGGTATGCCGCCCTCAGCCATCCTCCTTACGTCAAAGACCCGGTCAATTTCCTCCCTACGCATCAAACCCATCTCAACCACGATATCCTTGATGGAGCGCCTCTCCCTCAACGCTCTCCTAGCCACCTCGGCGGCCTTATCATACCCGATTATAGGTGCCAGCACAGTTATGGTAGCTGGGCTGCTCTCAGCGTAGAGCCTACACCTCTCCTCGTTCGCTGTTATGCCTGGGATGACTTTATCGGCTAAGTGCTGGGCGGTTCTTCCAAGAAGCTCGATCGAGTTTATCAAGCAGTAGGCGATGAGGGGATTTCCCATGTTGAGTTCAAGCTCTCCCACGCGAGAAGCCTCAAAGATAGCGGCATCATAGCCTATTACCATGCATGCTGCAAGCATCGACGCCTCAACAATCACAGGGTTGACTTTGCCAGGCATTATCGAGGAGCCAGGCTGGACAGCGGGTATCTCGATCTCTCCGAACCCTGTAACTGGGCCAGATGATAAGAGTCGCAGGTCATCGCATATCTTTAGTATGCTGCCAGCCACGCCTCTCAGGGCACCGCTGACCTCTACACACGCGTCCTGACTCCCCATAGCCTCAAATCTGTTCCTAGCGGTGACGAATTGGACGCCAAGGGTCTCTGACAGAAACTTCACGACGCGCGGGGCGAACTCGGGATGCGCGTTCAAACCTGTGCCCACTGCCGTCCCCCCGATGGGAAGCTCTAAAAGCGCCTCAGAAGCTCTCCTAACCCTGTAGACTGCCTTCCTCATCATCTCTGCATACCCGCTAAACTCCTGCCCCAACGTCATGGGAACAGCATCCTGGAGGTGTGTCCTACCGCTCTTGACTATGTGCCTGAATTCTTGGGCCTTAAGCTCTAGGGTGCTCGCCAATAGGTCAAGCCTTTTTAAAAGCTTCTCATAGATTAGGGACGCGGCCGCGACCCTGATGGCGGTTGGTATGACGTCGTTGGTCGACTGGCCCATGTTAACATGGTCGTTTGGGTGGACAAGGGTTTTGTCCCCTCTCTTACCGCCAAGCAGTTCTGTCGCTCTATTGGCTATGACCTCATTTGCATTCATGTTGGTGGAGGTGCCGGAGCCGGTCTGGAAGACATCAACAACGAACTGGTCGTCATGCAAGCCATCTGCAACCTCAAGGGCCGCCCTATAGATCGCATCACCAATATGTTGCGGCAACAGCCCAAGCTCCATATTAGCCCTGGCTGCACCAGCCTTAATTAGGCCTAAAGCCCTAATGAACTGACGTGGCATCGTGAGCTCGGAGAACTTGAAGTTCTCAAGCGCCCTAGCCGTCTGTGCACCGTAATATGCGGTTACGGGGACACGCATCTCACCCATCGTGTCCTTCTCAATCCTATACTCGGGGTTATAGCTGGCCACATATTAGAAATGCCCTCACGCCTTAATAAGGAGTATTCTCCTTTCGAAGCAAAATTAGGGATCTTGCTTTGAAGAATAGATGAAGCTTCTAGACCATCCTACGATTCCGCGGGTGATCCAGAGCGGAATCCTCACAGCCACATTGTCTCCCCGCGTGATGAGGGGTTTGTTGGGCGGAACTTCGATGAATCCGTGCGAATGCGCGATTGATGATACGTTAGAGGCGTCGGCGACGTTAGGATTAGCCTCATACCCCCCACCATCTATCCTTTTTAGCGTAACCCATACAATCCTCTTAAAGTCTAGCCAACGCCGGAGCTCCACCGGCTCAGCCATACGCGCACTAACCGTTATGATAAACTGCTCTAGGCTTGTTTCAAGCATGTGTGCTATTACTGGAGCTGCAAGATAGTTGAATACATTGACCGTGGAATGTATAAGCCCTGGAAGCACTACTACTGGCTTGCCATCAATCAAGGCTATTCCCCCAACCCTACCAGGCTGCAGTTTGAGCCCCTGTATGAAGAGCTCTGACCGCCTATCTAGCTCCGCTCCAACAAGGTCGATGTCACCTACGCTTGACCCTCCTATAGTAAGGACGAGGTGAGAAGTCTCTATACCTTCCTCTATTGCAGCCACAACGGCCTCAGGCCTATCAGGAACTATCTGGGCCCTAACAATATCACAGCAAAGTGCGCGCGCCATCTCAGAAACAAGCACAGCGTGCGTATTCAATATCTTCCCCCTCTCAGCCTCCGCGGGGTTATCTGTAAGCTCATCCCCAAAAGAGAGTATAGAGACGCGCAACCCCTCACGTACACTGACTTCATAAACTCCTAGTGTTTCAAGGAGCGAGGCCTTGGCAGGCGACAGGGCCTCTCCCTTCCCAGCCATTAACTGGCCACGGCGCACATCGCTGCCGGCTGGGACTACGTTCTCAGAAGGAGTGTAGGGGCGTGTGACATAAATCCTCGACCCATCGGTAAAGACGTCCTCCTGGGGGATAACAGTATCGGCACCCTCGGGTAGATAGCCACCGGTATGAATCCTGAAGACCCTTCCAGGCCCTATCTTCATTCCAGACTCTCCAGGCCCAACACTCCCCTCAACCAAAAGGCCTACAGGAGCGTCCTCAGAGGCATTCCTGAGATCTATACTCCTGGCGGCAAATCCATCAACATGCGACATTGGTAAGGGCGGCAGATCCCTCCTCGCATAGACATTACTAGCAAGGATACAGCCCACAGCAGACCTAGTCCTCTTAGTCACCACAGCTGGCTTGACCCTTATGCGCGGTATAACCTCGGCTAGAACTTCTTCAACCTCTCTGAACTCGGATATTTTCTTATATCGCCGGCCTCTCAAGCTGGTGTCTGACAAGACTCTCACCGCGTTTCAACGGTTTGATGGACTTCCCGAAGAATCTTAGAAAAGAGCTATAGTCTTCTAGGACGCTCATTCCCGCCAGTATATCGATGTATGGGAGGGCCGTGAGCATCCCGATTGTGAGGGGTCTGAAGTTGGGCTTATCCGTATGTGGGTTCAACCATATAATCCTACCAACCCTCTGCCTAAGCTCGCTCATACTTAATCTGAGAAGTTCAGGTTCGCCCGTATCCCATCCGTCACTCACGATAACAGCGATCCAAGTCCTGTTAAGCATGTTGCCATAATTATCTATGAAGTTTCTCAAGCTGTAACCTATACGCGTTCCACTCCCCCACAGGTCAACCTCGCTAGACAATCTCCTCCTAATCTCGTCAAAATCGGTTATAGAGAGGAGGTCTGTTATGCGTCTCAGCCTAGTACTGAACACGAAAACCTCCACACGCCTAGTAAACCTACTGAACAGATACATCGCCCTGACAAGCCAGTCAGTATATGTGTCCATTGACCCGCTTATGTCTATCAGAGCCGCTAGCCTGGCGCGTGAAAGGATCTTAGCGGATTTTCGCAGCTCCATGATCTCTCCAAAGGTTCTAAAACTATGCCTAATAGTCCTCGCAAACTCTAACTCCCCCTTATTCGACTGGGATGAGCGTCTGCCTGGAAGGACGGCAAGTCTCCGGCGCATCCTCTTTATTATTCTCTTCCCGACCTTCAGGGCATGTGTGTCTACCGGTCTTAGACTCCTCCTGTGTAGCGACTCCGCGGGACTATACATGACATATTGAGTTGAGGGGCTGCTCTGGTCTTTCCCCGAGCCTTTCGACATACCCATCGGCTGCATTAGGTATTCAGACTCCCCACTGCCACCCTCACCGCTCTCTCCCTCACCAGCTCCTCCCCCTCCGGTGGCAACCTCCTCTAAAACCTGCTCGATCAAATGATATTTTGAAGGATCCTTCACCATGGTGACACGTATTGCTGTCAGTATGTCCTCTACACCCCTATCAATGACTAGGCTTATGGCCTGGCAGGCGTCAATAGACTCTGAAACCCCGACTTTCAGGCCTTGCCTCCTTAAACTCCTCGCAAGCCCGCAGACGAAGTCATACAGCTGCATCCCTAGCTGCTTTTCCCCCCTATTATTGAGAGGATAGAGTCTACGTCTATTCTCATTAAGTCTTCCTGAGTCTTAACTATGCAGGAGAGGGTAGCCAATACGGTTTCTCTATTTAGGTCTTTTGCAGATAGCCTAGCTAACGCATTTGCCCAGTCAAGTGATTCTGAGATTCCTGGTTTTTTGGACACTTCGGGCCTCTGTCTCACCACATTAACAAAATCCACTATCTTAGCCATGACAGAGTCATCCAACCCCTTTACCTTGAGTTTCAATATCTTCAACTCCTTCTCCCTACTTGGATAAGACTGGTAATAATAGAGGCAACGCCTCTTCAAGCCATCACCTATCTCCCGCGTCCTATTTGACGTAAGAACAACTATCGGCTGCTTTCTACACTTAATTGTACCAATCTCGGGGATTGTCACCTGAAACTCGGCGAGAAACTCTAATAGGAACCCCTCAAACTCCTCATCAGCCCTATCAATCTCATCTATCAAGAGAACCGGGGGAATCTCACCCTCATGCAGCACAGCCGCGAGGAGAGGACGTTTAAGAAGAAACTTCTCACTGAAGATCTCTGCCTCAACATCCCGCAAGTCACCTTTATTTTCCAGCAGCCTGATGTAGAGGAGTTGTTTTGGATAGTTCCATTCATATATCGCGTCAGAGGCGTCAAGCCCCTCATAGCATTGAAGCCTGATTAAATCGGTCTGAAGGACCTCTGCAAGGACCTTCGCAATCTCTGTCTTCCCACACCCAGGCTCACCCTCGATTAGGAGGGGTTTATTCATCTTAATAGCTAGGTAGAGGGCTGTCGCGAGGCTTCTATCAGCAACATAAAGATGCTCTTCAAGCCTTTCAATCAAGGCATCTATAGTCAATTTTTCAAGTATCTCCGACTTCGACAACCTATTGGTACACCATCCAAAGCAGTTATGTTAATTGAATTAATAAAACTTTGCCCTCACCCTATATTCTCGGTAGATTTATTTAGGGGTTGAAAACAGATAAGAATTGATGAGGCTTGAGGGGTCCTTTGAGGTCCCTGCCCCCCCACAGAAAATTTGGCAACTTGTTACTAATCCACGTCAGATTAGTAAGGCAATACCCGACCTGAAAAAACTTGAAGTCAAGTCTGACAAGAACTTCAATGCTGAGTTTAAGATGAAGCTTGGCATCTTGAGCGGAACGGTAAAGATGGATTTCACGTATGTTGATTTGAGAGAACCGAGCCATGTAACGCTTGTTGGGAAGGGGTCTGGTATGCAGTCGACTGTCGATCTGAAAATAGACTTGGATATTAATAGCAAGGGAGAAAGAGCGTCTGAGGTCAAGTGGGTCTCAGACGTGACTGTGGGCGGGGCTGCGGCTAGTATTGGAGCGAGAATCATTCAAGATGTCGCGAAGTCTAAGGTGCAGGAGCTGGTCAACAATCTTAGAAAGATAACATCCGCCGCCTAGCTTGTGACTAGATTCGAAGGTAGGCCTGTTTTTCCCTTAAGATAGAGCCTCTCTCCTAGCTTGACTTCCACGTCATCGCTTGTTAACCGGACAACAATATAGAAGCTATCTATCTTGCCGAAGATATCTGAAACATAGCCTATAGCTCTACCGTCACCTGTATAGACAGTCTCACTCAGCTCCGGCAAAGTACCTCCTTTCAGAACGGCTAATCGTTGGAGTATTCTGAAGACCTCGCCTAGTGGTACTAGTTCCGTTGGAGTCAACGCCTATCCCATAGGTTCTGTGCAATCAGCTTTAGGGCTTGAGACTTCTTAACATCTTTAGGCGGCTTGATAAGGATTGAGGAATTCTTTTTCCACCATGCTCTTGGATGGCTTTTAGCTAGGAGCTCATATTGCCATCCCAGTTTTTGAAGGGATTTGAGCAGCATCTCTTGGGAGGGGTTTTTGACCGCGAGCTTTAATGGGACCCGCCTACCCTCAGCCCTGCTTAAGCCTGATTCAAAATATGTTGTCCAGATGATATAGCCCTCTCGTCGGATCATACTGGGCTGGATGCTGCGGCACTGATCAGCACGGCGTTTATAACGCCGTCCGACCCGGGCCTTGAAGTGACGCGGGCGTCGCCCAGCTTGGTCTCAATTATTGCCCCCCTTGTAAGCACCCCCCTCCTCTCAAAGTCACTGTTCGCTGGGTTAGATCTTACTCCCAATATTTCCGTCCGGATAACTCTTCTATTGGAGGGGTCGTAGACGTTGGCGAACCTATCTGATTTGAGGATTTGTTTCGATGCCCCCCCACGTATCCTGATAGTTACTCGCTCAGGCTCACCCAATACGCAGTATATCATGTCCCTGCCTCGTTCATGCCTTCTTTTCTTCCTGTGAGCCCCCTTTTTTCCACCGCTCTTCTTACGCTTGTGAATGTCTGTGTGCCACTTGGTCATGCTACTGAGGATAGGTTATTGCACAGCTATATAGGTGTAAGCTCCGGTGGCGGTTCTCCCCCTGTCAGCTCCCTAAATATGGATTCCTCATCCTGAACATCGATTCCGACTGAGGAGAAGAAGCGGTTAACGTTTCTCAAATCCCTCATCAAGAAAATTTGTGCATACCTGTTCGTGAGTGAGACGGCCTGGGATAGGTCTATGAAGTAGACTATCTCAGGGTTGGGAGCCATTATGTTGAACTCGCTCAGGTCGCTGTGGACGATTCCGGCACCCCGGTATAGCCTTGCGACGCAATCGATAACTTTTCCATAGGTAACCAAGTACTCCTCCCTACTGTATCTTGTCTCTCGGAGCAGAGGGTATCGCAGACCGTCCGAGCCGAGAAAAGACATGACGAGAATGTTTCGATGAACTGTATAGGGCTTTGGGACCGGGACGCCGGAGTCGAAAGCAGTCTTCAAGTTCCTAAATTCCCTTCTCGCCCAAGCGTCTATGAATTTCCTCAAACTCATCCCGGGCCTCTCAAAGTTATGGTCTCCGGCCACATACAGCATACGCGTCTTCCTGAACTCCGTGTTGTTAACTAGGTATATCTTGACAGCTAGTTCCTCGCCATTCTTATTCCTCGCATAGTAGATTCTGGACTCTTTGCCTGCGCTGACAACTCCATAAAAGTCCTCGAAGATTCCCCGCCGCATCAGCTCGTATACGGACTGGAGGGTGGCCTTATCGAATACCTCCTCGAACGCAGAGGCATCTAGTGAGCGGTCCTTCTCGAGCATTCTATTCTTTATGTCGGCCAGAGCCTCGGCCCGGCTTAGTTTCCTGTATAGCCTCTCTCCTTCCTCACCCAAGATAGGTCACCAGCCACCTCTCCACTTTGTGAGTCGAGATAGGTGTGCGGCATCCTTCCAACCAGTCTCTCACGCCTCGCGCCGCTTAACGCCTCTATATCCACCTCGTCAACAATAGCAGATAATCCTTGCCGGGCCTCTATCAACTCTGGGAGATATACCTCGTCTAGGTATTTGACTGGTTTCACAGCGCATGTTCCGCCCGTATACTTTGGCGGCGACCAGATGTTTGCCGCGTATATTGGTATCCGGTTCTCGAGGCTCCTAACTTTAAGGTATAGCTGCCATGCTTCTCTTCCATGAGAAACTATCCTCGCTGGGTTGAAGAGTATCTGGGCGCCGGCTAGGACGAGCGTCCTAGCCGCTTCGGGATAGACTATGTCGTGGCAGATCAACACTCCTATCTCCACACCTTTAACAGTGAAGGTTTTGAGAGACTCTCCCTTCTGTAGAACTTTGTTCTCGCCTCTGAAAAGATGCACTTTCTCCTGCGAGCCAACAATCTCCCCACTAGTATCTATCACTGGGCATGAGACGCTGACCTTACCTTCCCGGGGGATATATAGGCCCCCGCCAAGTATTACGACCCCATGCTCTACTGCCAGTCTCCGAAGCCTCTCCAACGCCACTTCGCTCCCAACAACAGCCCTATCGAGGTTATTGAGCGGGTCTCGGCTAATCCAAGCCTCCGGCAGCAAAGCTATGTCTGGCTCGCGTTTATTAACAATATTGAGCAAACCCTCAACATCCTTAATTACTTCCTCCGGCTCCTCCCTCAGCGCTAATTGGATCGCAGCAATCCTCAAGACTTACGCCACTAGCCACAATAGACTGCCCTGCTAATAAGTCATCAGTGTTTTAGGTGGGTGGGTGTAGGAAGGGTAAAAGGGAGGTATTGGGGTAAAATCTGGGGGTTTGCCGAGGAGATGGAGCTTAGCGAGGATGATTCCTGGGTTATAAAATATTTTGAGAATATCGATGATCCGCGGAATTTGATAGACTTGGGGATTGGTGAGCCTGACTTTGACCTGTTTGAGCCACTTAAGGCCGAGGCTGAGCGCGTAATTAGACGGGGGCTGAACAAATATACCCAGACAGCCGGAGTGCCTGAGTTGAGAGAGGCCATAGCAGAATATTACAGCAGGAGGTGGGGTGTCAGCGTAAATCCTGATAGTGTGATTGTGACACCTGGAGCCTCAAACGCGCTTTTCATGAGCCTAGCCTCTATAATCCATCCTGAGGATGGGGTTGTTATCCCTACACCCTCTTTTCCATCCTTCATCTCTCTTACGAAGATTTTAAGAGGCAGAGTGGTTGAGGTAGAGCCCCTTCCGGAGAGCGACTTCCAGATTGATATAGACGGAGTAGAGGCCGTGCTTAGACAGGGGGCGAAGGCAGTTATAATTAACAGCCCTACAAACCCTACAGGTACCATTATTGATGAGAGTAACTTCTCAAGGGTAGTAGAACAGTGTAGAGCGAATGGCGCCTATCTGATATCTGACGAGGTTTATGAGAGGTTTGTCTACGGTGTTGACTATGTCAGCGCGGCGAAGTATTTGAGAGACTATGATAGGATAATTATAGTTAACAGCTTCTCAAAGACCCTAGCGATGACCGGGTGGAGGCTGGGCTATATGATAGTGCCAGAGCATCTGAGACCCAGCATCATCAGGCTTCAGGCATATATCAACGCTTGCCCGCCGAGCGTCGCCCAGTATGTCGCCCTCTACGCCCTCAAATCCAGCGAGGTGCAGAAAATGATAGATGAAAGAGTATTAGAATGCTGGAGACGGCGAGACGTCCTGCACAAGGAGTTAAACTCCCGTGGGGTTCCTGCACACCTTCCTAAGGGTGGGATTTACCTGTTCCCCCGCATACCCCTTCCCCTAGATTCGGAAACCTTCTGCAACCGCCTCGCAAAAGAAGAGGGGGTGGTTGCTATACCGGGGAAGGCGTTTGGGAAGGGTGGCGAGGGGCACTTCAGGGTTACTCTCTCAGCGAGCTCCGAGAAGCTCGTTGAGGCAGCTGAGAGGATAGCCTCCTTCGTTGATCGGGCTAAGTCTAAATGATTTAATTAAGAGGAGTGTTCACCTAGCTGGTTTATCTTGTCGGCTTTAAGCCTTACCTTATTTGTTCTGCCATAGCGCTCCACATCTACAATGTTTCTGTTTTTCAGCGATGAGACTATCCTGTAAGTTTGGAGACGCGTGAGTCCAAGCCCCTTGGCTATCTCCCTCTGCTCCGCTACTCCTCCGCGCTCTATCAGATATTCAACAACCATGCTCTCTTTATCATTCAGCCCCACCACATTGATATTCCTCCTGTTCCGCTGCACTAGAAAGATTGTGATGGCGGCTATGATAAGCATGAGAGACGCCGCGATCGCCGGGGCGCTAATCCAGAACATCATCGACTCATGCGTCGGCATGCCGGTTATGCCCTCCATAACCTCGCTCATGATATTGTTATGCTGCCAGAGACTGGTGAGTGTGATGATGAGTAGGAATACGCCAAGGGTGGCCATAGTAAGGGCTAAAACTCTGCCGTGGTGGCTAAAATCCAATACAGCTTAACTCTCGCAACACCCTATTTAAGCATTCCATGCCGACACCCCCAATCACTTATTAAGGGTTTCACCGTTTCAAGACCGTTTCAAGATACCCCTATTTCCCACTCCTACCAATATATGATGTGGTAGGTGTCTGTTCATGGTAAGGCCGGTTTTAATCACCGTAGCTTTAGTTGTCGTTATCGCAGGGGCTATAGTTAGCGCCCTAGCCGTATATGATTTCTGGAGAAGTGGGCCAATAACAACGTATCCGCAGAATGTGGAGCCTCCTAGTTACGGCATGGGTGGTTGGATGATGGGTGGATGCCCGTGTATGTGGGGGCCCACACAATATGCAGGAGGGGCTAGGATAAGTATAGAGCGGGCGCTCGAGCTGGTCGAGGACTATGTCTCCACTAGATTCGGCCTAGGATTTAGAATACATGAGATAATGGAGTTTGAGAACAACTTCTACGCCATCGTTATTGAGAGTGATTCTGGTGTTGGCGCTTTTGAACTGCTCGTCGACCCCTATGCGGGTGTTGTTTCTCCTGAGCCAGGGCCGAACATGATGTGGAACAGGAAGTATGGGATGCATTACTCAATGATGGGGCGTAGTGTAGAGCCTTCAGCTGACATGCCTATTGGTCCAGATGAGGCTAAGAGGCTAGCGAAAGACTACCTATCCCGAAGATATAGCGGGGCTGTGGAGGTCTTAGAGCCTACAACGTTTTACGGCTACTACACCATGGACTACAAGCTTAACGGAGAGGTGCATGGGATGCTAAGCGTAAACGGCTACACTGGGGATTTATGGTATCACTCATGGCATGGGGGATTTATCAGGGAACTGGAACTCGGAGGTGATGAGCATTGAGTCAGGAGGAGAAGCCTGTGGCAGCCTTCATACTCTCCCTGGCCGCTGGGGTATTGGTGCTGGTGGGAGGTGTGGTCTTGCTCGCGTGGATGTACTATCCCAGCTGGATGAGTTGGCGGGGTATGATGATGCCGATGATGATGTGGTGGGCGGGATGGGTCTGGTGGATTCCGTCGATAATAGGCATAGTTTCAGGAGTGGTCATCATCATAGGTGCTCTAGCGGTCTATAGCAATCCGCAGCTCTCCCAGCTCTGGGGAGCGCTAATACTCATATTCTCACTGGTGAGCCTCTTAGGTCTTGGGGGATTCGTGGTGGGATCATTACTCGGGATAGTCGGTGGTATTCTAACGATAGGCTGGAAACCGGCGGTGAGGGGCTGAGAGATGAGGAAAAGAAGAAGGCAAATACTAACTAACGCCTCTATCGCCGCCTCAATAACGCTACTGCTAGTAATGATCACCATCCTAAGCCAAAACACAAACAGCACTCAACCAGAGGGAAAAACCATCATGACCCACCCCACGACCCACCCAATGGTAATTACCCTGTACAAGGCTCCGACCTGTAGCTGCTGTGGCGAATACGAGAAGTATCTGAGAAGCAGGAGCGTCGAGGTGGAGGTGAAAATAATTGACCAGCAGGAGCTGCTGGCATTAAAGCAGAGGCTTGGGATACCCAGCAAGCTCTTCAGCTGCCACACATCAATCGTGGATGGCTATTTTGTTGAAGGCCACGTACCGTTGGAGGCTATCTATAAGCTTCTAGCAGAGCGGCCAAGTATAGATGGCATAGCCCTGCCAGGGATGCCTGAGGGGTCGCCTGGGATGGGAGACCATAGGACCGGCCCGCTACGAATTTATGCGAAAGACGGTGACTCGGTAACACTATTCCTCGAGCTCTAGGCCAGGACACTGATTATCGGGTAGTGTTTAAATTCGCCCCATCCATGCATCCTTGAGGCTGAGAAGATGCCGTACTTCGTTGTCATGCTTGAGACCGTCCCTGGCGTGGAGCCTACGCAGGAGCAGAGGCAGTCGCATCTCAACCACTTGGCTTCGCTTAAGTCTCGCGGAATACTACTTGTTTCCGGGAGGTTCAAAGATGGGAGCGGAGGGCTCTACATACTGGAGGCGAAGGATGCCGGAGAGGCAAGGTCGATCGCGGAGTCAGACCCATACGTGAAGCTCGGGCTGAGAAGGTGCACGGTGAAGGAGTGGGATAGAGTGTACTAGCCCGCTATCTGGCAAAATTATAAGTAATCTCCGAGCCTTCTCTATGCTAAGTTGCGTCGAGTATTCATATCTGCATTTATTGCATCTGCAGTCGTCTCGATTTTAGCGTTGTTTCTGCTGGCGACCCACCTGTTTGGTGGTGCTGGGCCTGGTGGTGGGAAATATTTTCTGGTTGATGTCTCTGGTGAGCGTTTTATTATCAACGTGACGGATGAGGAGACGATAAAGTTGGCCCGAGATAATATGAAGGGGTTGAATAATCTATTTCCGATGGGTGAGCTTGAGCGGGGCGATGGGGGCTTTAATAGGCCTTGGAGCTGGCATCTCCGCCCTGACACGGTCAGGATGGTTGAGTTTTCGATAGAGCTCTGCGACGGACGTCCAAGCTATGTAGAGAGCGAACTCGATTACTGGATTGATACAGTCAAGAGTTACTGCCCCTGGAGCGGGAGAATAGTAGCTGAGGCCGACAACCCTGCGGAGCTCCAGGCAGGAGTCCCGAATAAATAATATCCCCGACGAGTCAATACATCGCGGCTTGCCGGTACAAATACTGCCCAGTCTAATTCACAGGCTGCTGAGGCTTCTCCCGCCTGAGGAAGCTCACAAGGCTGGCTTGAAGCTGGTTAGGTTTTTCAAAGCAGGCAGGCCTGAGCCACCTGAGGCCCTTCAGCTCAAGACCTGGCTGGGTAGGCTCTCCCCGCCTATAGGCCTGGCTGCAGGGTTCGATAAGACGGGTGAGAGTGTTGCCTACTTAGCGAGACTCGGGTTCGGATACTTGGTGGCCGGCTCTGTCACGCTATATCCCAAGCCGGGTAACAGGAGGCCTAGAGTTGTGAGAAGGAGTGGTGAGGCCCTAGTCAACGCGATGGGGCTGCCGAATCCGGGTATAGAAAGGTTTGTTGAGAATCTTTTGCGGAGCGCGCTGCGGGCTGGCGTCCCAGTAGTCGCTAGCGTGGCTGGTTCAGAGTCACAGGAGGTTATTGCTTGTTATGAGAGGCTTAAAGGCGTAGTATCGGGAGTGGAGATTAATTTGAGCTCCCCAAGCCTAAGGGACGCCGCAGCAATATGGAGTGAGGAGACGTTTGGACAGCTGGCTGAGATGCTGGCCAGCGTGAAGTGGGGGCCAGTGTCCCTTAAGATACCACCCCTAGCGAGGGAGGAGCTGAAAAGCCATGTTGTGAAGGCTGTAAAGATCTGGGCTGATCATGGCTTCGAGGCCATAACCGCTGTCAACACCCTGCCCATTGACGAGCCCCGGCTCTCAACTGGCTTTGGAGGCCTCAGCGGCAGGCCGCTAAACGCCTACATGCTCGAGACCCTGAGAGAGCTCCGCAACATCGTCGGTGAAGGCTGCGAGATAAACGCCGTGGGCGGCATCTTCACTGCCGAAGACGCCCTCCAAGCCTTCAGACTAGGCGCATCTACGATACAGGTCTACACCGCGATAGTTTACCGAGGACCAGGCCTAGTCAGGGAGATTACGACCGATTTAGCCAAACTACTCAGGGAATTAGGAGCTCAGAGCATCGAGGAGATACAACCCTGACTGTGATGACAGGGTATTTATGAAGCCATTGCCTTTTCAGCATGAGATGGAGGACCCCGCCGACTACCTTGCCTCGAAATATAAGTATCTATTCAGGGTCCCTGGAGCCCAGCGTCCCTCCATCCTAGTGTTTGCGTCGGCGGCCGTGTTAGGTCTTTTAGCTGGCCAAGTTAGCGGGAAACATCTCCAATCAATTCTTTATAGTTTGGCCGGATTCGCAGCTATTCCCCTTCTCCTTGGAGCTGTCTCAGTCGGGATTTTCCGTGGCCTCCCACTGCACTCAACTTTCAGGCGTCTATGCCAGCTAACACTCCTCTCAAACTACTCCATAATAACAGCGATAATGCTAGGATACCTCTCTTGGAGCCTCGGCTCAAACATACTAGTTCCACTACTCTCAGCCACTCTTGCCCTAGTCACCTACATCAGACTTACGATTACTTGGGTGATAGATGGTGAGAGGGGTCTAACGGTGGCGGCCTGGACGCTGATTGAGCCTTTCCTCGCCGCCACATTCCTCTCTCTCACACTCGAGGCAAAGCTTCCAAACATGTTCTTGGCCGGCCCATTATTTGGCACTGTTGCAACTGCGCTGACGCTATCCTATCTCGGTATACCTGATAGAGACGGCGTCTCGTCGATAAGGCTCTCAAGAGGTCTTACACACCTTCTGCTCGAGGGGAACCCCGCGATTCTTGAGGATGCGCTTTATGGGCTTGGACGAGTTGAGGAGCGGTCTACAGAGGCCTTCGTTTTTCGAGGCAAGAACAGTGGCAGGCTCTCAGCCCTAGTTATCCTGCCTTTCCACATGGGGCCGTTTAGGAGGATGGGGAGCTCAATGCTTAACTGGCTGATAGAGTCGAGGGCTGCTGCCAAGGGTGTCACAGCTATCGCAGTGAAGGGATGCACCACACATGAATCAGACATCATTGCAGGCCGCGACGCGGAGAGGGTTGCGGAGGAAGTGGTCACGGGCATATGTAATGTCAAGGAGGGTTGGAGCGATGTTGCATGTTTGTGGGCGGGGATGAGGGTAGGGGATGCGGATGGCTTCATGTTCGAATTATCCGGGAGGAGGGTTGCGATAGTTAGCCTCCACCCCGAGCCCATGGAGGATATACCAGAGGAGATAGCGCCCTCCGCAGACGAGCTAAACATCTCCATAATCGACCCCCATAACTCATTCCACCCAGGGTTCAAGAGGCTCAGCCCCGAGAGCTTGAAAAACATCCAAAACCTCCTTAAAGAACTAACCAACACTAACGAGCTTGCACGCGGCAGACCCAGACTCTCTATACAAAAGACAGGATTCGGGGGCCATGACCCACGCAAGGGTATAGGCCCATGCGGCTACTCACTAGTCACCCTCACAGTAGATGGGGAAAGAGCGGCCCTATGTATCATAGACGGCAACAACGCCCTGCCCTGGGTCACCGAGACATTGAGAAAGAGCCTCAAGGACATGGGCTGGCACAAAGTAGAATTGCTGACAACGGACACACACTCGGTAAATGGGGTGGTGTTGGGAGGCCGTGGATACTACCCAGTCGGAGAGAACACATCGCGCGAAGAGATTGTCAGCATCTTTGAGAGACTGTCAGCTGTGGCCGCCAAAACACAAGAGGAAGTAGAGGCCGCCTACGTGAGAATAAGGCATAGGGGCGTTAGGCTCTTCACAGGCGAGCTCTTCGAAAAGCTGGCCACCCGCGTAAAATATCACGCAACAATATATCTATCAGGGCTCATAGGCTCAGCTGTAGCGGCCTTCATCGTAACTTCACTCATTTAACGGCTCTCTTGGCCGTGGGGAAATTATATATCTCGAGGGGGATTAAGTATTACAAGCCGGTTGATTCCCCAAGTAATAATCGGTAAGAAGCCGATCTTGCGGTATGTGACAGCCTGCCTCACGACGTTTAATAGAGGAAGTGATAGGGTTGTCTTGAGGGCGAGGGGACGGAGGATAAGCTCGTGCGTAGACGTGGTAAATACTTTGAGGCGTGGATTTTTAACAGATCTCCAGGTTGAGAGTATAAACATCGGCACTGAGACTATCATTGTGGATGATAAGCAGCGGAACGTCAGCTTTATTGAGATAACCTTGAGGCGGTAGTGTGGGAGTATGCGCCCTTGGCTTTCTAGGTTGACTCAACCTAAGACCATGGTGATTGTGCTTACCGTGGTTTACATCATTTTGAAGTTATCTATAATTAATACGCCTTCGCCTGAGAGACCTCCCTCAGAGTGTATTGAGCAGACTGCTGGGTGTGGATTCGTCTTCGACGAAGCGCATTATCTCAGGGCTGTGAGGAAGATGATTAACGGCGAGGCCGCGAATAACGAGCATCCACCACTCGCAAAATACCTCATAATGTACTCCATACTAGCTCTCGGAGACACACCTCTAGCCTGGAGGCTACCATCTATAGTGATGGGAGCTCTGACGCTCCCAGTCTTGTATCTTCTGGCCCGAAGATTAATTTGGGACGAGAAAGCTGCACTTTTAGCCGTCGTCCTATTCGCCCTAGACGTAACCAGCTTCAACATCTCTTCAATAGCAATCCTAGACGCTCCTTCACTCTTCTTCGCGCTGGCCGGCTCATACCTCTTCATAACGGGCCGGCGCTACCTTGGCACAGTAGCTATGGCTGCCGCCATTTTATCAAAGACATCGGCGATATTCACTGCGTTGGGAGTCATTTTCTACGACGCGCTGGTTATAAGCAGGTCTGAGCGGGATGCAGCTACTCGCGTTTCCAATTCTTTGAGACATGTCGTGGTCTATAGCTTGGTTCTATTAGCCCTTATGACTGTTGGCCTATCAATATATGATGTGCAGTTTCAGGCCTTTCCCCATCCTTTCGCCCACATCGACTTTATCCTAAGCTACCACTCAGGCCTCAGGTTCAACTGCTCTGAGCCCCATCTCCCTCTCTACTGCATCCACAAGGATAGCGGCGGAAATACTGTGGTGGACTTGCCGCTAAACTGGGTTCTGCCTGTCGGAGGCTTCAATCCGATGGGATTCTACGTGGTTACGGTCCAGATCGACAGCAGAGAGCAGCACCCCATACTCTACTATGGCATTCAGAGCCCACTCTGGTGGCTCTTCTGGATAGCCGCAATCTACTCCCTCCCCTGGGGGATTAGAAACATAGTGCAGCACCTGAGGGGCGTGAGGGATATAGAGCGTGAGGGGCGGGGGGCAGTTGACACATTCTTCACGATATGGACAGTTTTCAACTATCTCGTCTATTATCCATTGGCGTATCTCCTAAGCCGATGGGTCTACCCCTTCTACTTTTATTTCACTCTGCCAGTCCTCGCCATAGTTATAGCGGATATACTCGCAAAGAGGGATATGCCCAGCTACGTTACCTGGATTGTCCTCGGAGCACAGTTCGCGTGGTTCTTCATCTACTACCCCGTGAGGAGTGAAGAGCATATGGCGCTGCTGAGGCTCCTCGGGCTCCCTGCATAGAGTGCTAAACGGTTTATAGCTTCAGCCATGTTACTGTAAGTTAGGTTCTCGAGGCATGGTTAAGATAGTTGACGGCTCCGTGGGTGAGGGTGGCGGCCAAGTCCTCAGATACGCTATCTCAACCTCCGCCCTCCTAGGAGAGGATCTGAGAATTTACAACATTAGAGCAAAGCGCCGCCCACCAGGGCTTAGGCCACAGCACATAACAGCGATAAAGGCTGTGGCGGAGGTGTGCGGCGGAACCGTCGAAGGGCTGAGGATAGGCTCCTCCAGCATCGTGTTTAAACCATCGAAGCCCCGTGCTGGGAGATACTTCTTCGACACCGGAACAGCTGGGAGCGTCTCACTCGTCCTCCAATCCCTTCTACCAGTCCTGTGCTTTGCAGACGGCCCATGCGAGGTCGAGATCAGCGGCGGGACAAACAACCCCCTAGCCCCACCTGTCGACTATATCCAGGAGGTGCTTATCCCTGCTCTGAGAAGGATGGGTGTGCATGTGGAGGTAACGCTGGTGAAGAGGGGGTTCTACCCTCGTGGCCATGGGTTGGTCAGGGTTAGGTCTGAGCCCGTCAAGCAGCTCCAGCCAATCAAGGCCCTAGACGCGGAGGTTAGGCAGATAGAAGTCTACGCCTACAGCTGCAACCTTCCCGACCACATAGTTAGGCGAATGGCTGGGACAGCCGAGACCCTCTTGCGGAAGGCGGGCTACACAGACATCTTAGTGAGGACAGAGGCGCTGGGCCAGCAAGACCCTAAGAATGCTCTAGACCCTGGTACAGGAATCCTAATCTTAGCGCGGCTTTCCAACGGCCTCTCAATGGGCTTCGACGCGCTAGGCGAGAGAGGTGTGCCGGCGGAGGAGGTGGCCCGTAGAACGATTGATGAGGCCCTTCATCAGCTCTCAACAGGCGCGCCTATAGACAAGCACCTAGCAGACCAGCTTATCATCTGGATGGCCCTTGCTAGCGGCGAGTCAACGATTAGGACAAGCACCCTCACTAGCCATACATCGACAGGCATAGAGGTTGTAGGAAGCCTCACTGGCGCTAAGTTTACGGTCTCGGAGCTCGGAGGCTTTGGCGTTAAGATAGGCTGTCAGGGTGTTGGTTTCAGCTTCCGGCTCCTTAGCAATAGTTAATATTTCGCGAGTTTTCACGATATATCTAGATATGAGGGGATGGGGTCGGCTCCCGCCTCCACTATTAATAGGCCTAAGATGGATGGGAAAGGGAGATATAAGGCTCATAGTTCTGGAGACGCTTAAAACAGGGCCTAAACGCGGGTACGAGGTCATAAAGAGTATTAGGGAGATGTTTGGAGGCTGGTATACGCCCAGCCCTGGGGCTGTCTACCCTACGCTCCAGTGGCTAGAGGATGAGGGCCTTGTGGAGTCAGAGACTTCTAGCGATGGGAAGAGGATTTACAGGATAACAGAGACCGGCCTTAAGTTCCTCAGCGAGAAGGAGGAGCAGCTCGCTGAATTCCGTGAGAAGTGTAGGCGGGCTACCTCGGTTGAGGGGCTGGAGCTCCTAGATGCTGCGAAGAGGCTAGGCATCGCGGTCATCCACGCATACATCCAGTATCCGAGAGAGAGGTTTAGCGAGGTAACCAAGATTCTTGATGAGGCGAGGAGAAGGATTCTAAGATTAGGTGAGGAGGGGTTGGATTGAGAGCTGTAGAGGCTTCAGGACTTAGAAGAGTATTCGGCGAGGTAGTCGCCGTGGACAATGTCTCATTCACGGTGGAGGAAGGGGAGATCTTCGGGTTCCTCGGACCTAACGGCGCTGGCAAGACAACGACGATAAATATACTGACGACCCTGCTAAAACCCACTGCAGGAACAGCCACAGTATGGGGTTATGACATAGATTCCGAGCCCGACAGGGTGCGGGAGGTTATCGGCCTCGTACCTCAGGAGCTAACAGTGGACGATGAGCTTAGCGGGTATGAGAACATGATGCTACAGGCGGCACTCTATCACGTGCCTAGGGAGGAGGCGAGGCGGAAATCAAAAGAGATACTTGAGCTCCTCGAGCTGGACAAGTTTGCACACAAGAAAGTCGAGTCTTATTCAGGTGGAATGAAGAAGAGGCTTGAGATAGGATGCACACTCATACACGAGCCAAGAATATTATTCCTAGACGAGCCTACACTAGGACTCGATGTTCAAACCCGCGCAGCAATCTGGAACTACATAAGAATGCTCGTCAAGAATAAGGGTGTAACAATCTTCATGACGACACACTATATGGACGAGGCTGACAACCTCTGCGACAGGGTCGCAATCATAGACCATGGTAAAATCAAGGCGATCGACACGCCAGGCAATCTAAAATCCTCCATAGGTGGTGACTTGATTGAGCTGGAGGTCTCGGAGCCAAATGGCTGCTCCGAAGAAAGGCTAAGAACGGTGGCCGGTGTTGTCGACGTTGCTTTAAACAATGAGCAGGTTCTGGTGAAAGTCATGAGAGGTGAGGAGGCTCTGCCCATGATAATCTCTGAGCTCCTGAAGATGGGTGTAGGTATTAGGAGAGTTGAGATGAAGAAGCCGAGCCTCGAGGAGGTGTTTCTAAGCCTCACTGGAAGGAAGCTCAGGGATACAGAGGGAAGCAAGGAAGAGACAGCTAGGATGAGAATAGCCATCCGTAGGGTGCGATCATGATTAGCCGTGCCTCTGAGATAGGAGCTATAGCCTCTCGAGAGATTAAAAAATGGTATCGCTCACCAATCCTACTATTCATGACAACTATCCAGCCCCTCATCTGGATGAGCCTCTATGGAAAAGCCTTCAACCTCACAGGACTATTCAGAATACCTGAAGAAATACTCAAACAGCTCCCCCCAGATACTACTGCTAGATTCGCCGCAATCGCAAACGAGATTCTCGCGAGATTCTTCGGCTCAAGCGACATAGACTTTTTCTCATACATCGCAGTAGGGATGATGGGTGTTATACTACTCTTCACATCAATCTCTAGCGGAATGTCGATAGCCTGGGATAGGAGGCTAGGTTTCCTAAACAAGCTCCTCGTAGCACCCATAAGTAGGAGTTCCATAATCCTCGGAAAAGTTATCTCATCTGTTGTCCGCGGTGTTACACAGTCTTTGCTAGTCATGCTTATTGGGCTTGCATTGGGGATGAAGTTGAGAATTGCAGGAACAGCCGAGTTTCTAGTGGCTCTGCTGACGCTGATTCTGCTAGGGGCCTCGTTCTCCTCCCTCATTATATCCATGACAATTAGGCTGAAGTCCTGGGAGTCTCACATAGCCCTCAATAACCTTCTGACGCTCCCGATCATGTTTACCAGCAGCGCACTATACCCAGTCACACTTATGCCCGAGTGGTTGAAGGCAGTAGCAGTCTTCAACCCACTTACCCACGGCATAGAGCTACTGAGACAGGCCCTATTGCTGGGCTCAGTCTATTACAGCCAGGAGATGCTGTGGCACCTCTCCATCTTGGCAGCATTCGCCTCAGCGGCTACGTTTCTAGGAATATACCTCTCAAACATTGCGCTCCGCAAGATGTAGCTAGAAGAGAGTGAATTTCCCGCGCTTCAGGGCACTCCTTAGGAGCACGTCCTCAAGAAATCTACTCAAGAAGTAGACGAGTATGCAGAGACCACCTGCAACAGATAAGACAATCTCAGGGGGTATAAAGTAGTTGCCCGTCGCCGAGGCTACCAATGGATGAATCACGTAGAAGAATGGAGAGTATATTATTCCTGCCTGTATCTCCGGTGGAAGCACCTCAACTGGGATAGCTCCGCTTGTGAAAGGTATGACGAACTGGGCCACGTTAATGATTATCCATGGTGATCTTAGGGAGACTAGGAGTACTGCCAGTATGGATGAGAAGAAGTAGAAGAAGGCTGAGGCCAATAGGATGGCGATGGGCATTAGGTAGGGGTAGGCTACATGTAGGTTGGTTCCAAATCCAGCTGCGGAGATAAGAAGTAAGAGGGGCCCTCCAACCGCCAAGTCAAGGAAGGAGATTATCGACCTCCCGAGCATGTGCTGCCTGATACTGCTCCCAGTCATGAGGACATACTCGAGTATCCCCTCCTGCGCGGAGGTTGCGAGGAAATTAGAGGACCACATGAACGAGGATACGAGTATGAAGGTGAAGAAACACCACGTGAACGCGTTCAGGTGATACTGTGAGCCGAGAAGTGAGGGCGAATACATGAGAAATGAGAGGAAGAAGAAGATTGTCCAGAATGGCCAAGAGATGAGGTCTGAGAAGAGCCAGACCTTGTACCTCGCATAGATCGTTAGGCCCTTCTCCACTTCTGCTAATGCTCTACCAATGAACGCCGCTCTTCCTAACATAGTTTACCTCACCGATTCTGAAGAATATTAGCCCAAGCAGTAAGTATGCGAGGAGGAATAGGTGGGGTGAGAGCTGGACATATTCGAATGAGCCTGCGAGTATATCTCTGGCACCATTTACGATGTATGAGTAAGGCATTGCCTGTCCAAGGGCTTGGAGAAAGCTGGGGAGCATGATTATCGGGTAGGTGAAGCCGGAGACCGATGAGACTATGGCGTTGATTACGTTAGATACTGGCTCAGGCTCGCGGAACACTACTGTGGCTATGCCAACCAAGAGGTTGAAGCCTACAGCCGGTAAAAGGGCGAGGGCTAGAAATAGGATGACGCCTATGACATTAAGTAGGTTGGAAAGGCCGTAGACAGTTACTACGCCGATTGAGGCCACTACTACGAAGATGGCTATGTTGAGGACGATGTTTGTGACGGCTGAGGAGAGCACTGCTGTCAGTGGGCTTATCGGTGCAGCGAGGATGTATTCCAACCTGCCCGTCATCATCCCCCTCCTAAAATACCATGCGGATGAGCTGCTCATTGTGAGGGCTATTGTCATGATTGTGAAGCCTATCAGCTGGTAGAACCACTGTGTCAGAGGGGCCTCACCCCCCGTTAAGGCCTGGCCGGCCCCGTAGGTAAGGAGGGAGAACATGAATGGGAAGAATAATACGAATATGAAGACGCCGGACTCTCTGAGGAGGACTTTAAGCTCCGCCTCAATTATGCCTATAAGCTGGTTTAGGACCCTCAACGAGACAATACCTGCGTGAGCACCTCCTCAAGGCTCGGCTCCTGCACCCGTACCATCCCGATTAAGTAGCCCATGCCTCTTATCTCGTCTATAACCCTGACTAGGTCTTCGCTGGGCTTGTTAGTTGTCATAGTCACTACTGGATAACCTCTCTCGCCTATGCTAACTGGCTGATTCATGTCCGGTGCTTTATCAGCTATAATCTCTACCTCGATCCTGTAGCTCAGCTTCAGCCTCTCCTTCAACTCTGAGGGTGAGCCTACAGCCACAATTCTCCCACTCTTTATGACTGTCACAGTATTGCTTAGGTTCTCCACCTCCCACATGTTGTGGCTTGTCATGAAGACTGTCATCCCCTTGGCTGCTAGGTCCTTGATTAGCTGCCTGATTCTACGGGCTGAGAGTGGGTCGAGCCCTATCGTGGGCTCATCGAGGAAGACTATCTCCGGTTTGTTTATGAGGGCTTTCGCTATGCTCAGCTTAGCTCGCATACCCAGACTATATTCTTCAAACAGCCTCATCCCATCCTCCCCCAGCCCCGTTAGATCCAGCAGCTCCTTGGCCCTCCTCGTGGATTCCTCTTTTGAGAGGCCGTAAAGCCTGCCGTAGTATATCAGGTTCTCAAGCCCCGTGAGCCTGGCGTAGAAGCCCTTGTCAGGCGCAAGGACAAGCCCGATGATCTCTCTCACCCTGTTGGCCTGTCTGACAACATCATATCCTCCAACCTCAGCCCTCCCCGCGTCAGGTATGAGAAGCGTTGACAGAACCTTAACCATCGTGGTCTTTCCCGCGCCGTTGGGGCCAACAAGGCTGAAGATAACCCCCCTCTCCACCTCAAGGCTTACATCATCTAGCGCCTTGATGACCGAGTATTCATGATTAAAGAAACCTCTCCTAACCTTGACCCTATAATGCTTTCTCAGCCCCTCACAGGCTATAGCCTTCAATACGGCTCACCGACCCTCCACCTACTCTTCGATTGTCTTGTCAATCTCTATGGCATATTTGCTGAAGACGGGCCTGAACCCCATCTTCTCATAGAACTCCATGGCGATCTTATGGAGGGAGGGGAACTCTGCAGTTATTAGGCCTGCACCACGGCCCTGCAGGATCTTAGATGCCTCTGTAACGAGTATCTTCGCTACACCCTTCCGCCTATACTCGGGCAGAATATACAATTCCCTGATGAGGCCCTCTAATGGTGGGTCGTAAAAGACCCTGTCGACAACCTCTGCCTTGAGCACTCCTACTAGCCTCCCACCATGCTCCGCCACTAGTAGGAGAGAGTTGGGTGAGGTTAGAGACTCCTCCACATAGCTGGTCACTGTTTCTTGAAGCGTGGGGGAAAGCCTCAGTAGTGGGTCAAACTCCTCGTTCAGCCTCTTAGCCCTAATCATCAGGTCTATAATCTTTTCCCTATCCCGCGCCTCGGCTACTCTTACCCTTAAGTCCGTTGACAAGCCCAAAACCTACTCAGCACCCTCTAGTATAATACTGTTCCTACAGCTTGGTTTCAGCCGATGGACTTTAACTTAAATATGCCAACTGCTAATGTCGAAGCTGAAGTTGGGTAGAGTCAAAAGAATCGGCGAGGTACTGGAGATACTCCGACAGAAGGATAGCATTAGGAATATTGGTATAATTGCCCATGTAGACCACGGTAAAACGACAACAACCGATAGCCTCCTGGCGGCGGCCGGTCTCCTAAGCCCATCACTCGCGGGGAGGGCTCTCGCCCTTGACTATCTCGAGGAGGAGCAGCAGAGGCAGATGACGATAAAAGCGGCTAACGTGAGCCTCTACTACGAGCTGGACAAGCCCTATATTATCAACATGATAGATACGCCCGGTCACGTTGACTTTAGCGGCAGGGTTACAAGGGCCCTGAGGGCCATTGACGGCGCGGTGGTTGTTGTCGATGCTGTGGAAGGTGTGATGACCCAGACCGAGACCGTCATTAGACAGGCCTTATCAGAGCGGGTAAAGCCAGTCCTCTACATAAACAAGGTTGACAGGCTGATAAAGGAGCTTAAGCTGACCCCTGAAAAGATCCAGGAGACGCTTGCCAGGATAGCGACGGATGTTAACCGTCTTATAGACATGTATGGCGAGCCCTGGATGCGTGAGGAGTGGAAGGTTAGTTTTCAGGGAGGAAGCATCGCCCTTGGATCGGCTAAGGATAGGTGGGGATTCACTGTCCAGCAGGCCCAGAAGAAGGGTATTAAGTTCAGCGACGTATTGAAGGCTTTTGCAGACTCCAACATCGACTGGCTAAGGGAGAACTTCCCTCTACACGAGGCAATTCTAGAGATGGTAATACACCATCACCCACCACCCCACAAGGCCCAGAAGTATAGGATTCCCAAGATCTGGAAGGGCCCGATTGACTCGGAAGTGGGGCAAGACATGTTGGAGTGTGACGAGAAGGGGATACCTGTCATGGCTGTTACCGATGTTAAGGTTGACCCCGCCGCTGGTGTTGTCGTGACCGGTAGGCTCTTCAGCGGGACTATATCCGATGGTGACCCCCTCCTAATAGTTGGCAGGAATATCGAGTCTAGGGTTCAGCAGGTTGCGGTTTACATGGGGCCGAGCAGGGAGATAGTTAACACGCTTCCAGCCGGCAACATCCCTGCCCTCCTTGGAATAGAGGATGCCAGGGCTGGTGATACGCTTGCGGGCGTTGAGATGGTGCCCTTTGAGACGCTCAGATACGTCTCGGAGCCGGTTGTAACAGTAGCCATTGAGCCGAGACATAGCAAGGACCTCCCCAAACTTATCGACTTCCTGAACAAGCTGACGATTGAGGACCCTACCCTTGTGACCGTTGTTAGGCCTGAGACGGGTGAGTATCTGATTAGCGGTATGGGCACGCTCCACCTCGAAATAGCACTCACCTGGATTCAGAAGGCTGGGCTTGAGGTTGTGGCCGGCAACCCGATAATCCTCTACAGAGAGTCTGTGGACCAGAGGGGACGGGTCTTTGAGGGCAAGTCACCTAACCGCCACAACAAGATATACTTCTATGTGGAGAAGCTTGAGGATGAGATTGTGGACCTTATTAGGCGCGGCGAGCTTTTCGATGAGATGGATAGGAAGCAGGTTGCGAAGATCCTCAGGGAACACGGGTGGGATGCTGACGAGGCTAGGAGTGTCTGGATGATTGACTCTGGTGGGAACATCTTAGTTGATATGACGAAGGGTGCCCAGTATCTCCATGAGAGCAAGATGATGATTATTGGCGGGTTCCAGAGGGTTGTCCAAGAGGGGCCGCTTGCTGGTGAGAGGATGAGGGGGCTTAAGGCAGTTCTGGTGAATGTTGACCTCCACGAGGACCCAGTTCACAGGGGTTATGCCCAGATTGCACCAGCCACATGGCGCTCGCTCTACGCGAGCATACTCACAGCAAACCCCACACTACTCGAGCCGATACTAAAGATTGAGGTAAAGGTCCCACCGGACTTCATCGGCGCCGTAACCTCCGTCATAAGCTCTAGGAGAGGCAGGATAATAGACGTGGCCCAGTCGGAGTATATCTCTGTTGTCTCGGGTGAGATTCCTGCGGCTGAGGCCTCAGACTTGGCAGAGCTTATGAGAGGCGCGACTATGGGTAAGGCATTCTGGGGGACGGAGTTCCACGCATGGAAGCCTGTGCCTGAGTCGATTAAAGAGGATGTGATTATGGCGATTAGGAAGAGGAAGGGGATGCCTCTGCAGTTGCCCAAGATTTCTGACTTCGTTGAAGAGACCTAAGCTAGCGGCTCTGGGAAGGGGACGCCCAGACGCTCTCCCAGCCCCTTCAACCTCCTAATGGTATTCTCGTCTATTGGCACACCCTTCTCCAGCCTCTCCCTATAGACCCTCTCCTCAGGCTCGCCTGGCAGGAGTATCTCATCGACACCGCCGACACGCTTCGCAGACTTCACAGTCTTTACAACCTCCTCGACCCTCGACAGAAACTGGGCCCTCTCCCCAAATATCTCTGGGTTTATTGAGGCTATTAGGAGCCCTCCCTGCTGTGAGGGATGGTCTCTGACCTCGACGCTTCTGGGCGCGCCAATGAGCGGGGAGGCCATTAGCTCTATGAATAGTGCTAGGGCGTATCCCTTGTATCCTCCAAAGGGTAGTAGGCAGCCCTTGAGCGCCTCGACGGGGTCTCTGGTCGGCCTACCCGTAGCGTCAAGGGCGACGCCCTCAGGCAACTGCTGCCCCTGAGCCGCTGCTAGGTGGATTTTGAACTTGGCGACGGCTGATGTGGCCATGTCTATTAGTATGGGAGGTGCGTCTCTTCTGGGTATCCCCATGCTTATGGGGTTGGTGCCGAAGACCTTGTCGAGGCCTCCCCAGGGAGCCATCTCCGCCACGCCGTTCACCATGGCTATACCTATCAGCCCCTTATCTGCGATCATTCGTGTATAGTAGGCCAGCATGCCCACGTGTCCGAGGTTTACTGCTCCGATGACGGCCACGCCTGCGCTGAGAGACTTCTCAACAGCCATCTCCAAGGCTCTGACAGCCCCCACGATCCCGAGGCCCATCCCGCAGTCTATCAGGGCCCAGCTAGGCCCCTCCCGCAGCACCCTAATTTCGCTCATAGGTCTAAGATACCCCCTCTCTATCCCATCAACATAGTAGGGCACCCTAACAACCCCATGCGAGTCCACACCCCTGAGACTAGCCATGACAAGGTGATCTGAGACAAGCTCCGCCTCAGACTCAGGGACCCCAACCCTGATGAAGCAATTTCGGCAGAAGTTGAACATGTCCTTATGGCTGAAGCGAGGTGGACTGCCTGCACCTCTATACATACATGGCTTAGACCCCTGGTCGGGGGATATAGAGTTAGCCTCCGCCTGTAGGCCATAGTGTAGTCTAAGATTTTTTAGGAGCTTGTGGGGTGTGGTTGTGATGCTGCTTTCCAGTCCACCGCGTGTGAAGGTTCTTGAGGCTGTGGGCGCAGTCGCTGGGGAGAGGGTTCGCGTCTTAGGCGAGTTGGAGGCGGAGGTCAGGGCCTCTGAGGGTGATAGGACCTATAGGGTCTTCCTAGACGTGTCTAGGGGTGTTGCGGACTCGGATGACAACGGTACAAGGTTTAGGAACTACATTGGCTACCCTATCCTCGCATTCATGATGGTTAAGGGCCTGCTTCCCTATGATGAGGAGATTGGCAGGGCTCTCAAGGATGTTAAGTGGAGGAGCGTAAACGAGCTCTTCAAGAACTATAGGCTTGTTGAGCGCTATATTAAGGAGGAGCTGAAGCGCTCCGGCATCCCCTATGAGAGAGTTGATAGCTACATAGCCAGCGTCATGTCGGCTCTCTCCGGTCTGAGCCTCCAGAAGCCTGAATCCTCTTGAGGCTCTTTTGAAGCTCCTCGAGAACCAGCCTAAGCATGTAGATGGATCTGAGGTCTTCGGCTGTTACCCGCTCTACCTCAGGCCCAATCTTCTCAAGCGCCTCCCTCAGCCAATAGGGGTTGGAGGGCTTCGCATCAGTCCTCGAGGCTCTCGCCGCAACCTCGATAGGCTGGGTGCTCCTCTCAAGCCCGAAGGCTCTGCAGGCCTCGAGTAGGGGGAGCCTTTCACCCACTATCTTCGCCGAGCTATCTGAGACATCATCGACAAGCCCAAGCGCTGTTGCCCCCATCAGCTTGGCTTTGAGAGAGCGCATGCCTAGATTGTCAAGCAGCCTGAGGAACTCCTGCGAGTCATATAGGATTATCTTGAAGCCGGCGTCTAGGAGGCCTGAGATTATAGACGAGGCCTCTATGTAAGAGTTGTCTGGGCCCTCGGGGGTCTTGAGGCCTGCCGAGCCCTTTACCGACTCGCCATCAAAAACGCCGATGCAGTAGACTAGGAATGATGCCCTATCGTCTAGGGCGAAGTAGTTCCCGGAGACAGCGCATAGTTTTAGGGCCTTGCTCGGCCTGGGCACTGAGACCTCACCCATTGGGAGCTGGAGCCTCAGCCTGTCCCTCAAGACAAGCCTGTCCAAGATCTTCGCGGCGTAGTGTTTAGCCGGGGACCAGTCGAACCCCCTGCTCATCAGGGCCGCGTAGGCCATCTCGTTGATGGCCTCTAAGAGACACTCGTCAAGCTCGTCTGGGAAATACTCCTCGACAATCCGCCTGAGTCCCAGCCAGTCGAGACGCTCTAAGAGGCCAGCAGCCTCCGGCTCATGTATCGAGACAAACTTCCTATCACCCACCACTATGACGTCGTATTTTATCGTCTCAAACGGTATTCCGAGCCTCCTCCTCATCACTATCTCTGTGAGGGCCATCCCCAGCCTGAGCATTGATGGGTCGTCTGTCGGGTCTGCCTCAACTAGCGTGCCATACGTGTAGTCTGTATAGGCTCCGTCGGTGGGTGTGGGGACCGGAATGACCCTGCGTTTGGGCGTTACTATAGTCCGACCATTCACCACGTAAACATCCAGCTTAGTGCTCCTTAGTATCCAGTTGATGTGGTTGGGTAGCTTGACGTAGAGTCCGAAGCCCTCAGGCGGCTTCACGAGGCAGTCAACCTCGGTGTGTAGTCTACCCGCATAATAGTCCGAGGCTACTGAGGAAGCCTCCCCCCATCTCCTCTTGACAGCCTCATACTCCTCGAGCGCCAACGCGAGAGACTCATACCTCCTCAAGACATGCTCCGAGATGTCCTCAACGATTATCGAGGTGACTAGCCTTCCGGCCTCCGGGCTCCTAAAATGCCTGGTCACCATGCCGTCCGAGCTGTAGTCGATGCACCCGATCTGGAATCTCTCGACTAAATCGACGTGCGCTATGTCTTCGAGGTAGCTCTCAGAGCCGTCCCTCCTACGCCTAATCCTCTTAACTCCTAGGCTGGGCGCGAACTCGTAGAAGTTAAGCTTAATCCATGCGCGCTTGCCGATAGGGGTCAAAGAGTAGTCGCGAAGCATGCCGAGGCTTTCTAGTAGCTTAGACTCTTCGGGGGTCAGGTCTCGGACACCGCCGGGCCTTGTCGCCTTAAACAGCGCCTTGGTGAGTGTGATGTATTTGTTCTGGGGGTTGATTACTACGTGTTCGCGCCCGAGAGAAAGCCACTTGACCAGCGCGTCGGTGCCCCTCTTGAGGAGGTTGTAGTCCCAGGACGAGCTCGGGACAATTACAGACTCGGTAAATTCCACCTCCTCCCTTCTCCCCTTCCTACCCTCCTTCTGGAGAAACTCCCTGAGACTGTCGGGTAGGCCGATGTGGACAATCCTAACCACATTCCCGATATCTATCCCCTGAGAGAGGGTGCGGGGAGATATGAGAAGCTTCAGTCCGCCGGTGCGGGCCTTCTCCTCCACAAGGCGCCTAGTCTCCTTGTCTATCAGGTGATGGTGCGCGGCTACTGTCTCTCCGCCAACAATCTCGGCCACCCGCCTCCTCAGCTCCTCCGCCCTGGCAATGCTCTGGGTGAATGCTATCGTCACGCCGTCGTCTTTTGCGTATCTCGCCAGCAAGTCGGATGGGTCTGGATGGAGGTTAAGCCCGGCCGGGTCGAGTCCAGACGCAATGGCCGCCTCCACGACCTTGTAAACATTTTTGACGAAAACGTCGTAGCTCTCGAGGGCCTCTGCGACATCCCTCCCCGCTCCAAGGCGGAGAATCTCCTCCCTCCTCGCCCTTATCTTCTGCCAGACGTTGCGTAGGTCCCGCCCTAAGACGACGTAGCACGTGTTTTTGGGGTGGAAGGGCCTGCCATCCACTATCTCTGTCTCTACGCCGTTGACTTCTTTCAGGTATCTTGCCAGCTCCTCGGGATTCTCAAGCATCGCCGTCAAGACCGCGAATCTTAGACGGGTTGAGACCCTCTCCCTCAATATCTCGCAGATGGCTAGGAGAATCGCGAGGCTCCGGGGGGAGTAGAAGTCGATGTCATCGAGGACGAGGAGGTCGAGTCTCGAGAGGAACTCCCTCAACAGCGGGGGCCGGTCGCTCCCAAACTTCTTCACCTCTGAGAGCAGATAGGCCGGGTTAGTGACTACGAGGTTGGAGGACGCCAGGTCTCTCCTCAAGCCCCTCACCCCTATGCTCGAGGCCAGCCTAGTTCTCGTCGGCGCATCAATGATGGAAGCCTTTAATCCGAGCGCTTCACAGTAGGTGCTCAGACGGTTGACCTGGTCGTTCGAGAGAGCGAGAGTTGGGTAGACCGCCAGGACACTCGCTCCGTGGACAGCCGCATATGCGAACCACGCCTCAGTCTTCCCCGAGCCAGTACCCGAGCGAAGTATCAGATTCTTACCGGCCGCCAGGATATTGTAGGCCTCTAGCTGGTGTCTGTAGAGCTTCTTATCCGAAATCTCGAGCCCGGCAGAGCGAAAACCTGGGACGAGTTGCGAGAAGGTGACATCTGTCAGCTCGGGCTTAACCGGCTCCTCCACCAGGGTGTAGAACTCATAACCCAGCTCCCGTAGAACCTCTCCCGTATTCCTCAAGACCCTACAGCCAAGCCCTTATGCTCCACTGCCGGCTATTTTTCTTTTCACCCAAAATCAGGCATCAAGCCTCTGGAGGACCAGGACATGGACGCCGCCGAAGAGTATCCTCCGTATCTTGGCGAGTTTGAAATGCCGGTTCAGCCTCTGGATAAGTTCGTGTTCCGTGGGGAGTAGAAGATATGTGGGGTAGATCTTGCCGATCTCCCTCCAAACGTTGAGGAAGGATATGGCGGTTAGGAGTGGAGCCACTATACGCCAGTAGATTTTCAGCATTGCTTGTTGGAGGGGGCTGTCGGGCTTTGCCAGGTCTATGACTGTGAAGACGGCGCCGGGCATTAGTATGGAGGCGAGACGGTTGAGGGAGTCTGGCAGGCTATATACGTCCCTAAGCGCAAAGGCCATGAAGGCTGAGTTGAGTGATGAGTTGCGGAAGGGGGCGTATTCCAGCACGCCGACCACCGCATCGGAGCCCATCCGCTTCACTCTCCCCTTCGCCAGTCTCAGCATCTTCTCAGAGGGGTCAAGCATCACTATGAAGCACCTCCGCTCACCGAGCCTCTCCTGTATGAGTGTTGATAGGGAGCCATCACCTGCACCAGCGTCGAGTATCCTGCCACCCCTCACATCCGAGAGCCCTATCCCAAGTCTCCTAACCAGGCGATCCAGGCCCAGAGAGATAACGCGGTTAACAGCCGGATACTTGGGGCCCAGCGCCTCGATAGCCCTGAGAACACCCTCCCACTCCTCCCCAAGCCCTCCACCACCCCTTCCGCCCGGCAACTACAGGTGATAACTTGCTGGGGGGAAGTGATATAATTAATTCACTATGGTTTTTATTCCGGGCGGATGCTGATTCGTGGGTAGGTGGTTGAGGGTATTAGAGGTTATTAGGAGGGCGTCGGGTCAGGGTCAGCCCGGTCCCCTGCCCACATTCAGCCATATCCACATCCTGAGGGCCATCTATCTTGTCGCGGAGAACCCGGGGATTGGGAGGAAGAGGCTGGCAGCGACCCTGGGGCTTGGGGAGGGGGTGGCCAGAACGCTCCTCTCGCGGCTCAAGTCGGAGGGCCTTGTCGAGACGGATAGGGCGGGATGCTTCCTTACAGATTATGCCAAAGCACTCTATAGGGAGCTGACCGCCAGGATAAGTAGGCCGTATCGCCTCAACATTAGAGACACCTGGCCATACCCCTACAGTGTGGGGATTGCTGTTAAGGGTGCAGCGGGCCTTGTGAAGATGGGCCTGGAGCAGCGCGACGCGGCGGTTAGGGCCGGTGCGTCCGGCGCAATCACACTTGTCTATCAGGGTGGCAGGCTGCTTATGCCTGGTATAAGTGATGTGACAGGTGAGCATCCTGACTTTGCCGGCAGGATAGTTGAGGAGATAAAGCCTGTGGAGGGAGATGTAATAATAATCTCGGGAGCCAATAACCTCCAGGATGCAGAGAACGGCGCAATAGCAGCAGCCCTAGCCACCCTAGGGCATGAAGAGGAATGACAACACAGCCTACTCTATTTTTATACGGTACTCCCGAACATTCCTAGGAATCCTGAGCTCCAATACACCCTCCCTATACCTTTGCCTAACACCCTCCCACGAGGCATCTGCAGGCAGCTCAACCTCGAGCCTATAGCATGTGGCGCATGTCCTCACACCATCCCTATAGGGGACAGAGTAGTTGCATGGAGCATAGATGCTGACAAGCCTACCTCTCGCCCTAACCTCAAGCTTACCTCTATCAGCCCCAGGGATATCCACCCTCAAGATATACTCCTCAGGCTTCTCGAAGAGCTCGTAGAAGGGCTCGAGACAGCGGCTCGAGAGCTCCAGCTCCTTTAGGTGCACCAGCATGCTCTCCACCTCCTCCTCAAACGCCTCTTCCATCTCCCTCATTATGTCGAAGATACTTCTTCTACGCCGATACATATCTCATCACCTGATGTAGCCTGGGGGAGACTCGAGCTGGAGGCCGATCGGCATCATCGAGAGATTTGTGCTTGTCCTACGCATAAGGTCCCTCATCTGCATCTTGAGCTGCTCCGCCTGCTCCAGGAGGGGGTCGATGGGGATACTCATGCCTAATAGCTTGTTGAGGAATGTCACAACCTCGGCAGCCGCACCAGGGTCGGGGTAATTCATGTGACTCTGAACTAAGGCCAGAAGTACCTTCACATCCCTCCTAGCAGCGCTCTTGAGAATCGCAGCCTTAACCCCTGTAAGATAACCGTTCTCAAACCTCTGGACATACTCGGTTGCCATCGCCATCTTAATCAACTCCTCATCATTCGAGAGGACATAGACTTTGGGCTTCTCAATATCAAGCCTATCAGGCTCAGGAATTCCCCCCACCGATATTATCGGCGACTTAATCGTAGAGGCTATCTCGGTGATGGAGTTGGCGATGCTCCACATACTCTTCGGAGGCACAGGGACATCAGAGTAGAGCAGGAGTAGCTGACGCTGTTCGAGAGAGACACTATACAGCCTACAGGGCTCCAATATCCTAGACTCCAAGACCGTCACTATCGGCGGGACATCCGGGATCTCGATATATCCCACAGCATAACCCTTCAAGGCCGAGGAGATGTAAGCCGTCGTAATAGTGCCTACCAGCCCAATCTCAGGGAGGCCCTCAATGATTGGAGTCCCCTGCTCAACCTTCTTCTTCTCAAATAGATAGGGAGCTATACTGCCACTCAATCCAAAGGATTATATGCCGAACGAGGACAAAAATCTTTCAGAATTAAACCATCCAGCCTAGGCAGGGCCTATAGACTATCTCTGGGGAAGGAATAGCTTGATGAGTGTTGACAGACCGACTGTCCTGATGACGTTTATTAAGAATACGACAAAGCCGGTGGCCATCATTAAAGCACCCGCTACCGCGACAATCATATAAGGCTTATATACCCCGAGGCCCATCGGGTAGAGCGTCCTCCTCAGCATTCCGAGCGTGCCGGCCATCCCCATGGCGAGTCCCATGACGACTCCGCCAACAGCCATCAACAGGAGATGCGCATCGGCAAGCCTCTCGCTGAGAGTCTTCCCAGTAAGGAGTGGGAACAATGCATAGATTGCTGCGAAGATCGTCAAGGAGAGCCCAACAATCAACTGTATATGCCCATGTATTCCGATTACCCACTGCGTGTTGTGGAAATACCTGTTAGCTGCGTAATTTGCCTGGATTATCCCTGCCAAGCCGCCTATAGCGTATCCAGTCATGGAGGCTAAAATGAATTTTAGCGGCGCCGAATACTTGACTGGCCTGGCATGCCAAATGGTTGCAAGCACCGCGAATATTGTGAGACCCATTGTTATCAACTCTCCCCAGGTGAAGAGCTGGCCCTGTATCTGGAGGGCCAGGGGCTGGGGCGTATCTGCGAGCATGTGGTGGTTCCACACAAACAACGATACGACTAAGTCCGCAAGAATCACTGCCCTCACAACAGGTTCGCCGTAGAGACGCCTATTAAGTAGAAGGGGCACCACGAGATACCAAGTCCCCGCAGTAAATATCAAGACGTTGCCATCGGCGATCAGGTCTAGGCCCCACCAGAAGACATTCTTATAGACTAGCGGGTCAATCAATGCGAAGCCAGGGGAGTCGCCTGATATTAGATGATATAAGCCGAAGGAGGCGAGGAGCAGCCCCACACCACCTATAACGAACGCGTTCAAGGTAGTGTCGACGCATCCCCTAAAAACTGCCACTACGAAGACTGGATAGTTGAAGACTCTGGCGGTGTAGTGCGGGATTCCCTTAACCTTGGCCCAGAGCTTATCGAGGTTAAATGCAGTCAGCATAAGCTCCTTGAAGACATATCCAGCCCCCAGCCTCTCACCGCCGTTCAACTCAACCCTCACTGGAAGGAAAATCGTCGCGAACATGTTGAAGAAGAAGACTAGCACCGCGGCTAGAACCAGCGTCACGCCTATGCCGAACGAGAATATAGCAGCGGGATGCCAACCCGCCAGCTCAATCGCAATAGGAATAGGCCAGTAAAGCGTGTAGAGGGGGGCGTAGTGTGTGACGAATGTTGTTGTCCAGATAATCGCTATCCCTATGATCATCAGCCAGAAACTCGCATAGGCTGCCCGCTTACTGTAGATATCCCTCTTCATCACATATGGGACTAGGAAGTAGAACGCGCCCATCACGGCCATGTATGCCCAGCCGTAGATACCAACGAACGGGTGTGCAGTCATCATGGAGTAGTAGTGCCTCTCGTCAAAGAAGGCTGTAAGCTGGTTTAAGATTCTTAGACGCATCAATATGCCTTCGATGCCCGCTAGTGCAAAAAAGAGCAGTGCAACAAGGGCAAACCTCAGCGCGAGAATCTTTCTCTCATCCTCGTTCATCACTTGCCCACCTCTTCAACAACTATGGCGTCAGAAACAAACATCCAGGGGTGGAGAGGTCCACTATACTCTGTCGACCTGATATCATAGGTCCCAGGCTCCTCGAAGACCCAGATAATCCTGTTCACATACGGCTTAGGGACAACCTGCATCTGGAAGACAATAGTGCCGTCCTTCCTGAATATTCCAAACCCATAAACCAGGTCCTCAGACACGACGACGAACTCTACAGGCGTTTTTGCAGGAATCCTGATAGTCTTCTCTGGGAGATGAAACTTGTAATCCTCCACGTGGATTTCCACCCTCAAGGCTGGCTCAGGGGAATAGAGCGTGTTTCGCGCCGAGGGTAACAATGGAGATAGGAAGACTATGTTTCCAATCAACGCAATAGAGAATAGAAAGAGCATCCAGTTCCTCTCACCCCTCTCCATCCCCCCTGCCTCTGAGTGTACATTACTAGATTCCACACTCCTACGAGCCCTACTCGTAAGAATATAGAACACTATGATGAAGACCATAACTATCGAGATTATCGCGAAATAAACACCCTCAATAACTAGCTGTGGATACATCATCAAAAGGTAGAGCGGAGGGTGTAAAGAACGTGGATGCGCACAATAGTTTCCATCATAATTAGAAATTTGATGTGAAGATTAGCTCAGAATCATACAATTTTATGTAATTCTATGACACTCGTCTCTCTTTTACAGGAGAGGACATTTGGCTTGGAAGCCCCACCTCATCTTATAGATTTAGGCCCGCCGAACAGGGCTCACAGGCCCTATTTTTAGAAGGCGATGTCGCCACCTCCACGCATTATTATCTAAGCCTCTATGCTTCGGATTGCCAGCCCCTAACGTCCACGGCCGCTATCTTCTCACCGCAGACCATTAGGGGGTTTATTTCTATCTGGGTTATCGATGGGTTCTCAAACGCTATCCTTGAGAAGCTGGCTATTATCTCGCGTAGTCTTTCCTTATTGACCGGTGGGAGCCCTCTAAATCCCTCGAGCAATCTTGCGAGCCTTAGACTCCTAAGCATCTCGCCAACCTCGTCCTCTCCTACCGGAGCTATGAAGGTTATGAAGTCTCGAACCACCTCTGTCAGGATGCCGCCCAGGCCGACAGTTACGACGGGCCCGAAAACTTCGTCAATCTTAGACCCGACTATAAGTTCAAGCCCACTAACCATCTGCTGGACAGCTATACCGTCATCTCTGACGCCCAGCCTCTCGGCGACCCATGCCAGTTTTCTGAAAGACTCCACAACCTGATGCCTACCAGCTACGCCAACCAAAACTCCACCGACATCAGTTTTATGGGCTATCTTCTCAGAGGCTATCTTCATAGCTACTGGATATCCTATCCTTTCAGCAGCCTCGACCGCCTCTACCTCCCCATATACAACCTCCTCTATCGCAACTGGTATCCCGTACTTTTCCATAAGCTCGAGCAGGACGGGCCTCCTGATGGGTTTAGAGGCCTTGTTAGCTCTTATCTCAAAGCTGGGGAAGCTCTGCTTCGAGGGGTTGTAGACGCGGCTGATGAGTGTCAGGACCTTGATTGCGTCCTCGACTTCCCTGTATGCTGGGATTCCATTGTTGATCATGAGGGTTCTCATCGCTATAGACCATTCCGTATTGCCGCCGTCGCATCCGACAACCGTCGCATTAGAGCTCCTAGCTATATTTGCAAGCCTAGCCACAACACTCTCATCCATTAGAGGGGGAACATGAAAAGGCATCAGGAGGTGGATGTCGAATACTCCGGCCTCGGAGACGATCCTATAGGCCTCCTCAAAGGCCGCTGAGTCGGCGCTACCGCTGAGGTCTATGGGATTGGAGGTGACAGATACTAGAGGTATCTTTCCCTCACTTTTTAAGCGCTCCAGTCTCCCAATATACTCGCTTGGAAGAGATGTAATCTCTAGGCCGTTTGCCTGGGCTAAGTCAGATACCATAACGGAGAAGCCTCCTGCGTTGGTCAATATAGCGAGGCGCCTCCCCTTCGGAGGCCTCTGCAGACTCAGGGCCAGAGACACATCTGCCAATTCCTTAACATTATCTACAACTACTGCCCCAACCTGTTTTAGGGCTCCGGCATAGACCTCCCACTCACCCACCATGCTGGCCGTATGCGTGTATGCTGCCCTTCTACCCGCAGGGGTCCTCCCAGCCTTAAGTACGACAACATACTTCCCACTACGCCTCAGTTCTAGAAGCTTGTTAAGCAGCTCTCTCCCTTCAACAACACCCTCGATGTAAATCGCCACGACAGAGGCTAGCCGGTCTCCAGTGAAGTAAGAGAGAAGCTCAGATATGTTGATGTCGATTTGATTCCCCACACAGGCCACCGCCCTCACCCCCACACCCCTCTCAGCAAGCGACTCGAGGATGTAGTGGGCGAGAGCCCCGCTTTGAGAGATGACCACTATACTCCCCCTGCCGGGGAAAATGAAGCTCTGCGCGACCCTCCCGTCTGAGAAGGGCTTAACATCTTTTGTAAAGAATGTGTTAACCCCCGTATATGGGTCGAAGACGCCGACAGTGTTAGGGCCTAGGACTCTAATGCCAGCCTGCCTAATGGCCTCTTTCAAGCTCTCTGTAAGTGGATCATTACCCACCTCGGAGAAGCCGCCACTCACAACTATGGCCGCCTTAGCGCCGTTTTTCCCAGCCTCCAAAACCGCCCGCGGCACATAAGGAGCCGGGAGAGCTATAACAACCAGGTCCACATACCCACCTATCTCCGATAGGCTTGCATAGACAGGTTGGCCATAGAGCTCCCTCAGCTCAGGATTAACTGGGTATAACTCAGCTCTCAAAATGCCCATCCTCTTATTGTTCAAAAGCCGGTCGAAGATCACCCGGCCGATTTTATCCGGGTGGCGAGACACCCCCAGAACTGCTATCGAGCGTGGATTGAAGAAAGCTTCGAGGCCCCTCAACGCACCCAACTCCTTACACCCAGAAAATGTTGACCAGACTTTTAAGGGAGACCTGTGTATGTAGATAAGACTCGTAGAATGTTTATATAAAGCACCAATTAGAGGCGTGTCTATAATCAAAGCTTATATGAGGTTTTAGGCATCTATATATGAGGGGGCATGGAGCCCCATGCTTAAAATCAGATTTCACGGCCGAGGAGGCCAGGGAGTTAAAACAAGCAGCCGGATTCTCGGCCGGGCTGCCTTTCTCGATGGATATATTGCCCAAGACTCACCGATTTATGGGGCTGAGAGACGCGGGGCCCCTGTTGTAGCATTTACACGCATCTCCAGAGAGCCAATCCTGGAGAGGGGCTACATCTTTGATCCAGACATCGTCATTGTGGTCGATGAGACGCTACTAGATGACGAGCGTGCCCGGCCACTTGACGGGGTCAAAAGCGGCGGAATAGTTTTTGTAAACACGCAGTCCGAGCAGGCTCAAGTCGAAAACGTCGACGACAAACTCTTTATAAAATATAGCATAACCGATGCAGCACTGAGAGTTATCGGCAAACCCATAGTAAGCTCCCCCTCAGCCGCAGCAGCTGCAAAGATAACCGGGATAATCTCAAAAGAGTCCATCATACAGGCCACGATCGATGAGCTATCAGAGCTCGGCCTGGCTGAAGAGGCCCTGGAGAGAAACCTCCGGCTGGTTAGCGAGGTCTTCGACACCATCCCAACCCCCCAATTGAAAATCCTCAACGGCGAGACAACACCGAGGGAAGTCATACAGCTCGAATATAAGGGAGTAATCTACGAGGACATAGTCAACGTAGGCAACGCCTCTCTGAGACGCGTAGGAAACTGGCGGATATTCAAACCAATTGTAGACTATCAGAAGTGTACAGGATGCATGCTATGCTTTGTTTATTGCCCCGACTCCGTAATATCTCTAGACGCGAAAAACAAGCCAATCATCGACTACGAAAATTGTAAGGGTTGTTTAATCTGCGTGAAGGAGTGCCCACTGCACGCCATCACTGCGGTTAGGGAGGTGAAGATTTATGCGTGAAGTCGAGATGATGACAGGTAACACAGCGGCTGCGTGGGCTGCCCGACTAGCAGACGTGGACTACATACCAGCATTCCCCATAACTCCCCAAACCGAGATTATCGAGACACTAGCCAAGTGGATAGGTGAGGGTCTAATGAAGGCTAAGCTAGTCCAGTTTGAGTCGGAGCACTCCATGCTAACTGCCGCGGGCACAGCGTCTCTAGCAGGCGCAAGAGTCTTCACAGCATCATCAAGTCAAGGACTACTCTACGGCTTTGAAATGCTCTACAGCATATCAGGCTGGAGAGCCCCACTCGTCCTAGTAAACGTATCACGCGGAGTCGCAGCCCCACTGACACTTGAGCCAGATCATAACGACGTACTCTCCGCAAGAGACAGTGGCTTCATACAGCTCCACGCAGAGAACTGCCAAGACGTCCTTGACCTGATTTTACTCGCATACCGCGTATCTGAGGATAAACGGGTAAGATTGCCATCCATCGTAAACATGGATGGCTTCTATCTCTCCTTCACCAGAGAGCCGGTCAGAATACCGAGCAAAGAAATAGTTGGAGAGTTCCTCCCACCATACACACCGACCCTACCCTTCTGTCCCAGCAGACCAGTTGTAAAAGGCGCATCGGTACTATCTGGTTCCCTCTACACATACTTCAAACACAACATGCACGAATCCATGATTAGGGCGTCTGAGGTCATTGACGAGGCTTCGAGACACTTTGAGGAGTTAACGGGGAGGCCACACAAGCCTGTGGAAGGGTTCTATCTAGACGATGCTGAGTATGTCCTGGTGATGAGTAACTCTTTCACGACGATTGGGAAGAAGGCTGTGCTGAGGCTTAGGGAGAAAGGTGTGCCGGCTGGACTAGTCAAGCTAGTCATGCTGAGGCCCTTCCCAGCAGCCCAGCTGGCTAGACTCCTCAAAAACAGGAGGGCGGTAGCTGTTTTCGACCAAAACCTCTCACTAGGGCTCGGTGGAATAATCTACAGTGAAGTCGCAGGAGCGCTATATAACGAGAGAAAAAGACCGGAAACACTAATTTCGGTTATAGGCGGCCTTGGAGGCAAGTACATAACAATGGAGGAGTTCGAATACATCTTCAACCTTCTCCAACATCCAGAAAAGATTGAGCCAGGCAAGCCAGTATTCCTGTTTAGGAAGGATGAGCTGAGAGCCGTTGAAAATACCATCAAACTGGCAGGGGTGGTGTGAGGTGAGCGAGACAAGGTATAAAACACTTAGAGACGTGCCGGCTGAGGAATACCTCTTACCAGGCTCCCCCGAGTGTGCGGGCTGCGGCGCACAACTCGTGCTGAGGATATTTCTCAAGGCTCTCGGCGGAGACGCAGTCCTCGTCAACGCAGCCGGCTGCCTAACACTCTTAAACGTCTACCCCTACACACCATTAAAGCTTAACTGGATGTACACGGCATTTGCTAGCGCACCGGCTGGCGCCCAAGGAATTAGAGACGCGCTAGACATACTCATCGAGAAGGGAAAGATCACTCCAAAGGAGGATCTCAAGGTAGTCACGTTCACTGGCGACGGAGCTGCATATGATATAGGGCTACATGCCGCCTCAGGAGCCATCGCAAGAGGGCTCGACTTCTACTACCTGGTCTACGACAACGAGGCCTACAGTAATACAGGGTTCCAGACAAGCGGCGCAACACCATTCGCCACATCAACAAAGACAAGCCAACCAACAACACTAAACCCAATAGGCCATGAAGGAGTTAAGAAAGACCTCTTCGAGATCTGGAGAAGCCATAAACCACCATACATCGCGACCATAGCGCCCTCCCATATCGTCGACATGCTCAGAAAAATCGAGAGAGCATTAAAATACAGAGGACCAAAGCTCTTCATAGCCTTCTCACCATGCCCCCCTGGCTGGGGCTCCGACACATCAGAGACTGTAAGAATATCTAAACTCGCAGTCGAGACAGGAGTATGGCCCCTAAAAGAGGCAATATATGGAGAAGTCAGACACACCTTTATCCCCAAAGTCCTAAAACCCGTGGAAGAATACCTCAAAACCCAAGAGAGATACAAACACCTCTTCCACCCGCGAAGACAAGAAAAGGTAATCAAAACAATACAGGAAAACATCAACCAATACTGGCAAAAAGTTAGAGAAAAAGAAAAGCTAGAATAGACCACACCCCACCCTTAATATTTATACGCCAAAAAACTACAAGCTGACATGATTATCGGCAGATTAAGGGGTAGGGCGGGAAAGATGTCTTATAGTCTTGGTAATTTGGGCCAAGCATTAATTTATCACTTGTTGGGAACCTACTTGATATACTATTATGTAGATATAGTAGGGCTCGACCCCGCTCTGGTTGGGATTGGTTTTTCAGTCGCTTATGGTGCTTGGAATTCTATAAATGACCCATTAGCAGGGTACATCTCTGATAGGACAAGGACAAGGTGGGGGCGTAGAATACCATACGTCCTTTTCTGCACACCGCCGATGGTTATACTCTTTTTTCTAATATGGTTTCCATCAATTATAGAGACTTTAATACCAAGCCGAGACAATCTCGCACTCTTCATTTATTTTATTACAGTTATAGGAGTTTTCGAGCTCCTATACACTTTCGTGACTATTGGGTGGAATGCATTATTTCCAGAGATGTTCCAAGAACTTAAGGAGAGGCTCGAGGTATCTGTTTATAGACAGGTTGCCGCTATAATAGGATTAATAATAGGCTTTGTCATAACGCCGCAGATAATATATTACTTTACGAGAGAGTTCGGCGCTATAAATGGATGGGGATTAACGGGATTGATTCTGGGCTGCGTCTCAGGTATATCATTCATGATATCATTGCTTGGAAGTGTAGAAAAAAGAGAATTCAGTACGGCAGGAACACTTCCCATCACTTCAGCATTCAGAATCACATTTACTAACAGGTCATTCATTACAGCCGCTACTTGCATTTTAATGATAAGCTGGTCTTGGAGTTTACTCTCAGCAATAAGCCCTTTTTATGTTGAATATATCTTCAAGGGAACAATCGCCGATATAACTTTCATAAGCGTCCCTATCCTATTGATGGGGATAATTTTCTATCCAATATGGAGAAAGGTAGGGACTAGATATGGAACAAAGAGAACACTCATCATCTCATACACTCTGGAGGCGACATTTATGCTGTTGTTTGTGCTGATAGCTGATAATATCATAGGGGCTACCGTGATAATGATTTTTTACGGCATTATGAATTCGGGCGTAAGTCTGGTACGAGAGATTCTCATACCAGACGTTATAGATGAAGATGAGGTGAAAACAGGGTTTAGAAGAGAGGGAATATATCTTGGAGTAAATACATTTATTGATAGATTCGCACTCGGGCTTACTGGGATAAGCACTGTATTAATTTTCAGCGTAAGCGGATTCACTCCAAACACACCTCAACCCGCCAACGTTATATTAAGCATGAGGGTGTTGACATCGACGATACTTGTCATCGCTTTAGCATGCTTCCTAGTTTCCATTAAGTATTATCCGTTAGGAGCCGAGAGAGTTAACGAAATTAGAGACATACTTTATAGGATGCGTGTAGAGAAAGGGGCGCGCTAGCCACATTTATTCCAAGTGGTCTTAAAGGAAGTTCACTAAGCTTAGAGACGTAAGATGCTTTGGAGAGCTAGAGTTATGTTTCTATTCCTAACGTCATTCTTCAAGGCATCTACTATGCTTGAAGCCTTAAATTCTTTCCTCAAAAAACTAAAACCTTAACAAGAGAATAATGCTGCCTCTCCTGGACAAAGCCCTGATAATACTCTAAATACATCCTAATGCAGTCATCTAGCCGTGATAATAGATATAGCCACTCCCCGTCGGAGTGTTGGTGAGATGTTGGGCCCGTAGCTCAGCATGGATGGATTTCTCAGGTTTTTGTGTCGTCAGGTGTGGGTTTTGGTGTGCGGGATTGGGCTGGTGAGTTTCTTGGTCGTTTTCCTGATAGGCGGGCTGCGTTGGTTAGGTTGTTTGGTCTTTTGGGTGATGTTAATGCTGTGGTTGAGGGTGTTAGGTGTGGGAGGGTTGATGTTGTTGATGTTTTTCAGGGCGTGGTTGATCGGCTTGTGGCTGGGGTCTTGCGCCTAAGACGGTTGAGTGATATGTTTCTTGGCTTAAGCGCTTCTTCCGTTTTGCCCGCGTGAGGATTGATTCTGAGAGTCTGAGGGCGCTTGAGAGGCCTAAAAAGGCTAACGTGCGGATTGATAGGGCCCCGAGTATAGGCGAGGTAAAGACCATGGTTATCGCGGCCCAGAGCAAGCAGTTATCAGTCTTTATTCACCTCTTGGCTACGACTGGCCTGAGGCTCTCGGAGGCCTTGAGGCTCAGGGTTGAAAACTTTGACTTCAATGCCGAGCCACCAATCCTAAAAATAATCTCGGCTAAGACTAATCTGCCGAGGGAGGTTCCATTGACGGCCGAGCTTGTGAGTAAGCTGAAAGAAATAATGCCGGGCGAGGGAAGAATATTTAGCTATAACCGGAGAAGCGCGTACAACTCGATTAAGTATCTACTGAGTCGCCTAAGCCTGATAAGCACGCCTAAGGGTAAGCGTGGATGGTTCTACGAGGCCTGGACTTCGGATACTTTTTCTAAGCATCAAGTCCACTACACGGAGGCCCCGCACATAACTTCTCAAGACCTTGAGGGTATGCGGGCCAGCATGAATCCATTAGAATGGGAGCAGGAGATGGAGATGAGGTTCCTCGACGAGTTAAACGCTGTATTCCCATACGAATTGATTCTGCAATGCGTAGAGGACTATGAGACAGGAATCAGGAAGACCGAGAATCACGTCTATCTCGGCATAGACTTCGGCCGGTATAGGGATAGCACAGTCATAACTGCACTCGAGAAAAGCGATGAAAAGTTGAGGGTCATCCTCATCCACGAATTCCAAAAAACAGACTTCAATACACAGATAGAGTTCATCCTGAGACTCGCAGACCTACTCGGCCCAGTAAGCATAGCGATAGATAAGACAGGCATGGGGATACCCATCTATGACTTATTATCCAAGAGACTGCCACAGCTCGAGGGCATAACCTTCACGAGCAGCATCAAGGAAGCCATGATACATACACTCGTAAACCTATTCAGCAACAAGAAAATAACGATCCCGGCCGACGCCACCCAGCTCATAAACCAGCTCCGACAATTCCAGAGAATAGGAGAAAAATACTCAGCGCCAGAAGACAAACACGACGACTACGTAATGAGCCTAGCACTAGCATGCTACACAGCAATAAAGAAAACACCACACCAAACAAAAATACACACAGGATTCTGGAAAAATACACTATGAAGCCTTAGGTTTTTGACTTAATTTCGTTAAATAATCTGCGAATTCTACTGCATGGTTCAATAATGCAAGAGAATTAGCAGCATCAGCAATCAATCTAATGTCATGACTGAAATAGTTTCTTGCATACTTAGCAGTATTTACTAGGGAAGTCACTAATTTTTTGTTAGCGGGAATGATTCTTTCTCTAACTAAGGCATCTATTTTATCCTCTATCTCCTTCCCCGGGAACAGGTCAATGACATAATCAATGACTTTTGCAGAAATCAAAGACGATCCTAAATAAAATCCTTTCTCATACTCATCTATCGCCTCATTGAGATGACGAGACAAATTCAAGTCAAATGGTTCAATATCTTCCTTAATCCTGACCCGCAGACTCTGTAACTTGTCAAGCGTCTCCGAAGACAACTTATAAAGATACTGCTTTAAAAAAGCAATACCACCAATACACTCTTTATGAATCAGTGTCAATACTGCCAAAGGACCTTCATTTACTTCTTTATCACCTATTAATGGCAGAGATAAAGATGATTGTAAGTAGTAATCCTGAATTCCCGTAAAATCATACACTACTCTATTATATGCATAAACAAGACCATGGATCTTTTGTATAATGAATGGCCCAATAGCCGCCCTTATCTCTTGTTTAAGAAGTTTTTCCGCCTCACTCTTAATTGATTCTAAACGAGAAATTATTGATTGTATACGTGGTTCTTCCACATATCCAAATCTATAGAGCCAGGAATATAATCATTACATCAATTTTTTTATAAAACGTTTTTGGCTACTCTTCTAAGAAACTTTTAATAACTTCTCTATAAAATGTGAAGACGTTATGGATCTCTTCTACTTCTTGTGGATTTAGAACTGATATGTATCTAGCGAGTCTATGGAATGCTCCTCTCCAGTATGGCTCTAGGAGTTGTTTAACTTTGGTTCTGTCACGCTCACCAGTCACGACTAAGAATAGCTTACATTTCCAGATATCTCTCGCATGTTGAAGCTTAGCTAGAGCCGCATCAACGTTACCCCTGTCCTGAATCTCAAAGACATGGCTCGGAGGCAAAGCATCAATCTCTTTCCAAACCACGTCATAGACGTATGGACGGTCACGATACTCCAACTCCACATATTTACCCAAAATTTCACCAATATCCTTAATCAGCATCTTCAACCTTTCATGCTCTCCTGTCTCAATGACACGTCTCTCTAAAAATGGTTGAGGCTGGGGCTGAATAGGCTTAGCGATCCGCCATAAACCCCTCCCCACCCGCTCTACGAGACCCCTCATCTTTAAATCCTGTAGCGCCCAATGAGCGTCATGCTTCCACTTAGGATGATTTTGACCATCATAGGGGCAGGGAACTACAGAATCATCACAAAGATCAGGAGCCATCCCTTTAACCATATCAAAAATCTTACTCGTATGAAGAGCTTCACCAGAAGAAGACAATGCCTCATAAACAGCCTGCATAATCCTCTTCCTCTTAACAGCCATAAAATCCGCCCCATTAATAAAAAACCATCCATAAATAAAACTTCATGCCCACAAAGACACCGCCCCAACCAAAAAATAACATCTTATTAAAATACTAGACAAAAACTCCTACATGAAGCTTAATGTAGCCTAGAGTCCGGCGGGGGAGTCATTTCATTAAAACTTACCAAAAACTTTTTATATTTTTTCCCGCTTCTCATGAGTGATGAACCCACGTGCTTTATTTGTTGTGTTTTTGGTCGTCGGCTTGATTATCGGACTTGGAGTTGGTGGGGTAGCGTTCACGAGCACGACCACAACGACTAAGTATGAGACCACCACGTCTACGATTACAACAACTTTATCCCCTGTTGCCCAGTTATCTACCGTTACTGAGACTCAGCGAGTCACGTCCACTGTCACATTAACCGCCACGGTGTGGCCGAAGTTCTCACCTGAGGGAAAGATTGGAGATGAGGTCGGAGAGAAAGGCCTGGTCTTCAAGATCTATGGCTTCGAAGAGAAGTGGAAGCTCGGAATTTTCGAGCCTCAATCTGGAAACAAGTTCATAGTCATCGATATTGAGGTAAAGAATGTCTATCCCGAAGAAAAGTCGGTAGGCACGGTATTCATGTATGTCGTGGATGGAGAAGGGAAGCGATATGGCTCTTCAATGGCCTCCGTGGGCATTACGGGCTATTTCCGAGGAGGCACCCTAAAACCAGGCGAAACAATGAGGGGCTACGTAGCATTCGAAGTCCCCGCAACATCCACACCAAAATACTTCGTCTACGAAGACCTAATCGAACGATACGCCTCCATAGCCCTACAATAAAGACACCCCTCACTAATTAGACAACACCCAACAAACACCCCCAAATAAACCCTTATCAAAAACCAAAGACAACAATAATAGTGATGAGGTCAAACAAGAAGGAAAAATCTATAAACAACAAAGAAAGCCTGAGCAAACAAGGGCCCGTAGCTCAGCATGGATAGAGCGCCGGCCTTCTAAGCCGGAGGTCGCGGGTTCGAGTCCCGCCGGGCCCGTGGTTTGTGGGGTTAGTGTTTAATTAGGGGGGTGGGGTTTTTGGTGGTTGGA
>JAUQPU010000004.1:63694-96664 GCA_030550235.1 Thermoproteota archaeon | reverse complement strand
GTGGGTTGCCGGTCATAGGGTGGGGGAAACACCCGGTCCCATTCCGAACCCGGAAGTTAAGCCCCACCCGCTCGGCGAGTAGTGCTTTGCGGGAGCGGGCGCGAAAGTCGGGTGCTGGCAACCCATCTGCACCATAGATTTATTGTGCTGAGCAGGCCTCATATCCCGTGTAACCTGGATGATGAGGGTTGGAGTCGTAGGCCACGTGGTTATCGACGAGGTTGTCTCGCGTCTGGGTAGGAGGGTCTCACCAGGCGGCGTGCCGACCTACACGGGTCTAACCATCGCCTCGCTAGGCCACACGGCTTTAGCCGTCTCCAACGTTGGGCCCGACGGTGTCTGGCTGCTCGAGGAGCTTAGGAGGCTTGGCGTCGAGACCAAGCATATCAGGGTCTTGGAGGGTTCCCAGACCACGCGCTTCAGGATTGAGAGGCTTGATGTGGAGAGGAGGATGTGGGTTCCTTCAAGATGCGGCGACATTTCCCAAGAGCAGATGGAGATTGACGCAGAAGCACTCTATCTCGGGCCGGTCATAGGCGAGATCTCAGCAGAGCTCATCGCAAAGGCCGTGAAGATGTTCAGGGTCGTCGCCCTCGACCCTCAGGGCTTGATGAGGTCTCTGGGCCCAGATAACCAGGTCAAGCTGAAGCCGATAAGCCTCGACACGCTAAGAGGCCTCAGCCTGCTCAGGCTCTCCGAAGAGGAGTATAGCGTCTTCGGCTATTCAAGTCCGCGGGAGGCCGCAGTAAAAATCTCGGAGGCGCTGGGATGCGACGTCCTAGTCTCGTCTATCACACATGGCCTCTGGGTCTGTAGTGGTGGAGTAGTTCTGAGAGGCATGGCTAGGGCTGATGAGGTCGTAGACACGGTGGGCGCGGGCGACGTCGTAGGTGGAGCCTACTTGGTCGGCCTTCTAGAGACCGGAGATAGGGCCTACGCTCTAGCCCTCGCACTCGCCGCAGTCAATCATAGATTACGCTTCTATGGCCCAGCCAGGCTCGACGACAAGGCTGTGAGAAGGGGCGCTGAACTGCTCCTCGAGAATGTTGAGAGACAGAACCTCTAGCACTAGACTCTTCATCCCTCACCGAATCGCGAGATTAAGTCGTAATCAGCGCTGAAAGTATATGTCGCAAAACTGTTAAACTAAGATTTGAAGATGAAGACTTGACACCGATAAGACCGCCAACCCGTCATGAGAACAAAGGCATCAAAGAAGAGATAGAGAATCTTGAGCCTATAACGGCCTCAACACACACGCCTGTATACATGATGCATAAGTTCTGGGCCAGAAGACCCTGGAAAGTCTTCAAAACATTGATCGAGAGGTTTACAAGCGAGGGCGATATAATCTTGGACCCCTTCGCGGGCGGCGGTGTGACGTTAGTCGAAGGCCTAATCGCCCGAAGAAAAGTAATAGCCGTGGATTTGAACCCGCTTGCGGCAAAAATAATGCGCCACGAGGTGGCTCCCCTGGATGTCGCCGAATTCATTAGTGCTCTTGAGTCGATAAAGAAAAAAGTCGGTGAAACGTTAGATAAACTCTACGCTGTTAGATGCCCCATCTGCAATCGTTGCGGGGTGGCGGAGTGGGCCGAATATGACCGGGAATCTAACGAGGCCCTCACCGTCCAGTTTAAATGCCCTGAAGGACATAGAGGCAGAAAAAGGCCAGAGCCCGGTGACCTGCCCACCTCACCAAAAATGGATTTGACTCGCAGAGTGAAGATACCGGCCGGAGATAAGACCAGCGACCTGTTAGGAAACGGTTACCAGTATTTTGACGAGCTTTTCACCACTAGAAACTTGGTAGCCGTTCAGTATCTGAGGGAGGCGATAAAATGCTGTGAAACATCCGAGAGCGTCAAGAGTTTCCTCTCATTTACGTTGAGCAGCACTCTAAAATGGGCTTCGAAGATGAGCCACAGAAGAGGGGAGATTATAGAGGGCTGGGCGATGCATGCCTATTGGATATACCCCAAATATCTGGAGATAAATGTGTGGCATCAATTCTTGAGGAGAGCGGATGCGATAATTCGTGGAAAAGAATACACCAACAAGCACATCAACGGTTATGCTGTTGAGGGCGGGTCTTTCGAAGAGCTGAGAAATGGGGAGGCCACATACATGATACTCAATACCGATGCTAGGGAGCTACCCATACCTGATGGCGGGATTGATGCAGTAATAACGGACCCTCCATATGGAGGTAACGTAAACTACGCCGAGCTATCAGATTATTTCCTTTGGTGGGACTCAGAGCTCTCACCAAAAGATAGAGAGATAGTGATTAACAGGACTCGAGGGTTCACGCTTGAAGATTACGGGAAAGGACTCGAGATGGTTTTCATGGAGTGTCACAGAGTGCTCAAAGAAGACGGGCTATTCATATCCACCTTTAATAGCAAAGACCTCAGAGTAGTTGCTGCCTTCCTTTCAGCGTTAAAGATCAGCGGATTTAATTACATAGGGGTATCATACCAACCGTATCTTAAAGGGTATGAAACAACATTCCACGCAATGCAAGTTAACGCCCTCCCCTTCGATTTCATCTTCTTTCTCCAGAAATCTAACAATAGAGAAACGAAAAGAAAGATGCCTGAAGTCTCCAGCAACACATTAAGAGAGGTGAGGTCTGCGTTAGCGCGGGAGATGGAGAGATGCGTAGAGAATGAGTTAACGGAGAAGGATTATCGCTTAAGGACCTATCCCGTAATGATATCTGCAATAACGTCTCTTGAACCCTCTCTAGCAGAACTCTTAGCGAACTACTATGAGGAACTTATACAGAGGAACAAAGATTATTTCTCCAGAATAAGGAGTAAGGTGGTGGAAGCAAGAAGAAGCAGCAAGAAAAACTCTTAGGAGGGTTTTTGGCTAACAAGTCAATCAATACCTCAAAACTAGGCCCAGGGAGCGTCCCTGACAAAAATACTGACACCCTATCTAGTGGCGAGGCTTCATGTCTTTTTGAGTCGGGGCTGTGAGGACAGATGGGTGGGATAGTAAAAGAGCGAGTGTAGAACTGTTCGAAGACCTATTAGCAAAAACGCAAGTCCACTTCCTCCTGCCTGGGGGCTAAGTTTACTCGGTTCATCTCTGCGAGTCTTTTCTTGAGAAGAATGTTTATTGGAGGCGGGAATACGTTTGGCTATTGGATAGGTTTTGGAGATTCTCGTGAAGACTCCTCTCGGTCTTGAAGAGATTTGCGCGGCCCGGGTCGCCGAGCTGGACCCAGATGCTGAGGTCGTGGTCAAGCCAGGAGGCTATGAGGGGCTCGTAGGAGTGGTGCGGTGCAGCGACCCCGACGGCCTATACTCGAGGATATCTTCAGAGATTCTTGAGGCGGAGAGCGTCTACCGTGTCAAGGCGGTCGCAGAGGCGCGCCTTGAGAAGATGTCTGACGCTGCTGTGAAGGCGGCCGGAGGCCTGCTTGGCCCTGAGAAGTCCTTCGCCGTGAGGACTGTGAGGAGGGGGCGCCACAGCTTCACAAGCCTAGACGTGAACGTCGCTGTAGGCGCGGCGATACAGCGCGAATACTCTGCACTTGTTGACCTGGACCATCCGGACGTGGTTGTCCGCGTCGAGATTATTGACGATGTGGCGTATCTCTCGGTCTATGATGGTGGGCGGGAGTGGGTGAAGATGGGGCCGGGGAAGAAGGAGGCCCGCTGGTTCTTCAACAAGATTAGTGTGGTCCAGATGCCGTATGTTGGACCGCCGAAGTCTTGTAGAGAGATAGGTGCGAGGATTGGGAGGGCTGTCCAGGCCTTCGAGGTGGGTGAGCTCGTGGTCGCTCCCTCGGAGCCGGTTGATGCGCGTTCTCTCGCAGAGTTCCTTCTAGGTGTCTTTGAGGGGCTTGAGAGCAGGTTTGAGGTCCAGCTCAGGGCCTATGCGCGTAAGCCCAGAAGGGTCAGCGTAACCGTCCAAGACCTCTACCAGCTCGTCAGGGCGAGGAGGGGTGAGCCGATAATAGTCTTCGAGCCTGAGGGCGTGGAGCTCTCAAGGGCCTCTGAGCGGCTCGCGGAGCTCTACAGCTCCGCCAAGCGCATTAACTTTCTCTTCGGCTCGAGGGAGGGGATTCCGAAGGGAATCTACAGGGTCGCAGACCTCGTGATAGACTTGGCACCCGCGATGACTCTTCCAACAGAGCTGGCGGCGCCCACAGCCCTCCTAGCAGCCTACACCACCCTCAGGCTCACCAAGACAGAGGCCGGAGTCGAGGAGGCGTAGAGAACTACTGGGCCCGGAGCCTCTCCATTAGGAGTTTGTTGAGTAGGCCACCGTCCACCCTCCCCCTATACCTCCTCATCAGCTCTCCCATCAGCCGGCCTGTCGCCGACTTCCTCTCGCCGGGTGGGACGCTCGAGACCAGCTCCTCGATGAAGCTGTTCACCTCCTCTATGGGTGGAGCCCTGAGCCCGAGCCTGTCCACCGCCTGCTCGGCTGTGAGGGATGGGTCCCTGGCTATCTCTGCTAGGACTTGGAGTGCTGACTCTTTTGCAGTTACGCCGAGGCTGACGAGCCTGAAGTAGTCGTAGATGTGGTTTGGCGAGATGTTCTCGATTTTGTGGCCCTCTCTCTTGAGCTGCTTCAACCCCTCAGTTAGGAGGCTTGCGACGACGCTGGGCGCCACGCCAAGTCCTACAACCCTCTCGAACTCCTCAACCATCTCCGTGTCTATGAGCTCCCAGGCAAGCTGGTTGCTGAGCCTGAACCGCTTGACAAGCTCCTCCGCGACCTTCTCGAGGGGTGGGGGGAGATTTCTCTCGATCTCGGCTAGGAGTTCTGGTGAGACTCTGAAGGGCGGTATATCGGTCTCGGGATACATTCGCGCTGAGCCTGGGCGGGGCCGCATGTAGACTGTTGTGCCGTCTGGGAGGGCTGCGCGCGTCTCATCAGGTATATGTGTACATGCCTGTGCGGCCCTCATCCTCACAGCCTCCAACGCCTCCCTCGCCCTAGCCTCGCGCCCTGCCACGAGTACGAAGGCATCCGAGTCTCCAGCCCCCAGCAGTCTCCGCGTCTCCCCCACCTCGTCCTCGCCTATGCCGTAGCCTGGAAGCTCGTCGGAGTGGAAGATACCCTCGACGCCGCCCCAAGCCTTCGCGTACTCGGAGAGCTCCCTCCCCAGTCTCACATCACCCTCGCCGCGCAGGAGGCCTGCAAAGCCTGGGAGCCTAACCCCCAGAACAACGCCGCCCTCACTGATCTTGCGACGTATCACACGGCTCCCACTCTCCCTAAAGGCGTCGGTCAGGTCTACTATGGGCTGGGCCTCCACGGCCTCGGGCCTAACACACCTCTCCCTAAGCCTCTCGACTAGGTCTCGGAGGTGTTTGAGCCGCCTTGTCTCATACTCTATGACCCGCGGTATTAGCTCGAGTTCTTGGACGCCCTTAACCTCCATCAAGCCGCTCCCCCGGATCGAGATGTTCAGGTCCTGCCTCACAGTGCCCAGACCTCTCTTGACACCCCGTGTAGCTCTGAGGATTCTACCAATAGCCTCAGCGGCCCTGGCGGCCATGGCCGGCGTATAGAGGACAGGGCCCGTTGAGACCTCTATCAAGGGTATCCCAAGCCTCGACAGGTCGTAGAAGACCTCCTCAGCCTCGGCCCTAACTATGCGGGCTGCATCCTCCTCCAGAGTGATGGTCTGGATGGGGATGGGCTGGCCGTCGACTACGACTTCTCCGCCAAGGGCTATCGTGCAGGTCCTCTGGAAGCCTGAGGTGTTGCTCCCATCAATAACTATCTTCCTCATCACATGTATCTCGTCGACGGGCCTCGCCCTAATCATGAGAGCGACGGTCAGGGCTATGCGTACCGCCTCAGCGTTGATCGGGTGTGGTGGCTCCTCATCCAGCTCGACCAGGCATGCTGAGGCTGGGTCATACTCGTAGACTATCCTCCTCATTCTCTTGGACTCGAAGCGGGCGGCCTGGTCCACCTCGCCGAGCTCGCTCTGGGTCTCCCTGAGATACCTGACTATCTTGAGCCTCGGGTTCTCCTGCGCGGGCGGGGAGGTGCCGCACTTGCAGAAGAGCTTATGCCTCGTGTCCAGCTGCCTATGGATCTCCAGCCCCACCTTGAGGCCCAGCTCCTCGTAGCTCATACACCACCCACACCCTGTGGCAGAACCCTAGCGCCAACCTCCCGCGCAACCGGCGTCAGCATCAACTTCGCAAGCTCCTCCAGACTACTCGTCCTCCTTAACGCCCACATTAGCTTGACGAGCGCAACCTCCGCGAGCATATCATCTAGCTCCACCACGCCTGCGTTCAGGAGGTCACGCCCAGTGTTGTATACCCTCATGTTCACCCTCCCAAACCTGCACTGTGAGGTCATCCCGACGAAAAATCCAGACTCTGTCAGGCGCTTAATTACAGGTATCCAGCTCCTAGCTACGTGGCCCAGACCCGTCCCCTCAAGGACGACGCCGCGGAACCCGCGCTCATTGAGATACTCCAACACCTCAGGCCCCATCCCCGGATAGAACTTGACCAGTGCTGCTCTGTCACTGAAGCCGGGCGCATATGCGAATCCATCACCACCCCTCGCGTGATAGTAGCTGTCTAGCATCTTGAGCGACCCGCCGCTCAGTAGTGCCAGCGGGGTGGCGTTGACGCTCTTGAAGGCGTCCCTGCTGCTCGTATGCATTTTGACTACTCTGGTTCCGCGGTGTACTGCTACTGCCTCGTCGGAGTGCCACGCATGCATCGCGACCACGACTTCGCCGAAGGGCGCCCTCGCAGCAACCCAAACAGCCCCCATCAAGTTGAACGCAGCGTCGCTCGAGGGCCTGTCGCTGCTCCGCTGCGAGCCAACCAAAACTATCGGAACAGGGGGGTTCTGGAGGGTGAAGCTGAGGGCTGCAGCCGTGTAGTGCATCGTGTCTGTCCCATGCGTCAAGACAACGCCGTCAAACCCCTCCTCTATGACCCGCTTCACCCTCTCAGCGATCGCCTCCCACTCCCTCACGGTAAGGTCCTCGCTATACAGCGAGAAGAGAACCTCAGCATCGATTAAGGCGAGTTCAGAGAGCTCTGGGACGAGGGAGACCAAGTCCTCGGAGGATATGGCCGGCCTCACCGCGCCGGTCCTATAGTCGACGCGGCTCGCTATCGTGCCTCCAGTCCCAATAACCTTGACGCGGGGCAGGCCGCTCTTCTGGGGAGGTGGTGGTGGGTGTGTGAATGCTGGTCTCCGCCCAGCCGCAACCCTCTCAATCCTGCAGGACGGGTCAACCGCCACTCCGATGTTGTAGCCGTTGCTCAGCTTGAGCACCAAAACATTCTCGGCGGAGAGCTCACCCTTGAACATCAGCAGGCCCCTAAACCGCGAGCCGTCAGGTCTCTCAACAACAACCTCATCACCAATCTCAGCACCAGTAGCCCTAATCATCTCCAAGAGAAAACCGCTATACCCCTCCCACCTCTCCACACCAGACACCTGCACAGAGAAGGTGCGCCCCAGTCAAAAACCCTCCGCCCCCAAAACAACCTCGGAGGAGAACCTCCAGTAGACGCAGGTAACCGTCGGGTCAGGTGTGTGTATGAAACATTTCCCAAACCCTATCGCAGACCTTTACGACCTCCTCTAGGAATGAGGGGCCGTAATGCGCAAGGGTGTCTGCTGGGAGTGTCAGGACGCTGCCTGTCTTGACGGCCCTTAACGCCTCCAGCCCCCTTTCTTTCATCACTCTCAGACCCTCGTCTGGTGATGGGTGAAAGCTCTTCGACTCGTAGACTATCACGTCGGGGTCCCTCCTCGCCAGCTCGCCTGCGACATCCAGCACGGGGTAGTCGCCCACCCTCATACCATACAAGTATTCACTGGGTTCGTCGCCGAATATGTTGGCTATCCCAGCCAAGTGAAGCGCAGAGTTTATGTGGTTGAAGTAGGCAGGCACCGTGGGTCCTCCCAGATCAATCTCGATGTAGACCCTAGGCACCCTGTCTCCGCGCTTCAAGGCCCTCAAACCCTCTAGGCGTCTTGCCAGCCTCTCAGACAAGCTGAGGGCGGCCTCCGGCTCCCCAACCAGCCCACCCACCTCAACTACCATGGACAAGATGGCGTAGACATCCTTGGGTAGTGGAAACGGATACGTCGGATAGCCAAGGGATAATAGCTCCTCGAGCGCCCTCCGCTGCGCACCAACAGTCGTAAACACTAGCTCGGGCCTGAGCTCCCGAATCCTGTCCCTAAGTATCTCGGTGTAGCTCCCCACCTTCGGCCTCTCGAGTGCTTCCCGCGGCCTGTGACACCAGCTCGAAACACCCACAACCCTCCCACCCACACACAGCATAAAGAGCGTCTCCGTGACAGACGGACACAGACTCACAATCCTCGACGGCCCATCAGGATACTCAACCCACCCCACATAAGGACTATAAACCCTCAACCCAACTCCCAACAAATAATGAGGCATAAAAACCATAAACCAACCCTCCAGTAGCACCACTCCAGAAACCCTATGCGACTTACCTGAGTGAACTCCAACCAACAGCTATCAAAACTATCAACAATATGTCGATGATTATGCTCAAACCAGACAAGGGTCCCAAAATGAATGATATGGAGACAAGAATGCTGATTATGGATAGCGCGATTCCCAAGCCGCCGCCCTCTCGTAAACCGTTCCAAAGCTAGCTCCCAGCAACCAAATACAGTGCTCCAAAAACAAGAGTTATCAGTCCTATGAGAAGTACGCCCGCGGCCGTTACTCCTGCGAAGGGGCCAATAGAGGGCACGCTTGTAAATGAAGCTGCTACGCCTGTAAGAGCCGAAACAATCAGACCTGCTATTACCCATAAGGCTCCAAAGATAAAGAATAGAATAGCTGCCACCGTGATGGAGGCCGGTCTCACATTTCTCCACCTTCCCAGTCTCTCTTCCGAAGATCTTGTCAGCATCAAGTTTGCAGTAATTTTGCTTTTTTCTGTGAAAGCACAATTCCAGTTATGATGAGTAATGAGCCCAGCAAGAATTGAAGTGTTAACTCATCGCCGAGGAATACTACCGATATTAGTGTCGCAGTCAAAGGGCTCATAAACATGAAAGCGGAGGCTCGCGGAGCTTCAAGGCGGCGCATCGCGATGAAGAAGAGTAGAGAAGCGAATGCTTGTGCTGCCGCCCAGTAAATAACAAGCCAGAGATGGGTCATATTTATCCAGATGAGATTATTGAGTCTTGAAGTTATGAGTGTAATCAACATGAGAACAAGAGCGCCGAAGACCGAGCATGTTGCTGTTGCAAGTATTGGCTCGTGATTCTTCATTAAATTTCTACCAAGTATTGAGTAGGTTGATGTTACTAATGCGCCGAAAATTGAGAATATTGCTCCAGGATAGATCCCTGACGGAGTTGTGATGCTTAGTCCTTGCAATAAGAGAACTATTCCTATAAATGCTATGCCTATGCCAAGATACCCAATGTTGCTTAGCATTTCCTTGATAGTTGGTATTGATAGGAGTGCGACGAGGATAGGGGCTGTATTTATGAGCATTGCATTGGTTGATGGTGGAATATAGGCTAGGGCCGTGTAGGAGAGCAGTGGGAATATACCGAATTGTAGGCTTCCTGCCAGTCCAGACATGGAGAGTAAGCCGGCTTGTCTATGTATGCCTGTTGTTCTAATTTTTAGGACGGGAATAAATGATAGCAGGATGATGCAACTGATTAATGTGCTTAAGAATGCTATTTGTATAGAATCCATATGCGGTGTAGGGCTCGTAAGTATGCTCCTTATTACTGGATGCCCGGAGCCCCAAAGAAATCCAGCAATAACCATAAATATGTATTCTCTACGCATTGTCAGCTTTTGGAATCTCTACTCTATTTAAACTATTTGCGTTTAAGCCAGAACTAATTCTTCACAGCATATTTTGTGCAGTATTGAGCTAATTAGTGAGTGATGCATGGAATACATGACTCCTTTTTGTGTTGTTTCTCTCCAATCTACAAATATGTGTGCGGGGGGTGGGATTCGAACCCACGAACCCCTTCGGGAGCGGCTTTCTCCTTTATGATGGTGGGATCTTGAGGCCGCCGCCTTTGGCCAGGCTTGGCTACCCCCGCGCGCCGCCCGTATATATGGGTTGGGGCTGGGTGGATTTAATTCTTGGCGTCTACTCGGTGAAGATGCCGCCGAAGCCGGAGAGGGCCCGCTCGTCCTCCTCCCTAATCTTCGCGAGGACCTCCTTCAGCTCCTCGCCCTCCACAAGCCTCGCCTTATCCTTCAAGAGCTCATCAACCCGTTTCAGCTGCTCCTCAGTCCCAACTATCCTGATGTAATAGCCCTCGCGGCCCACTAGCAGCTTTGCATCCTTCAGCATTATGTTGGCCCTTGAGGCTGTGTCGTCTGTCAGTAGGATTCTCTCTAGGTCTTGGGCCCCCGTGGTTATGTGGTAGACGCGTTCGCCCGGCTCCACGAATCCTAGCACTCTGCACTGTCTATTAAATCGTTGTTCAGATTGATTTATCTGATCCCCTTAAGGCGTTTTCTATTGGCTGTTCCTCGGGCTTGGATACTCCATGCGGCTCAGGCTGGATTAGTTCTCAGCCCTCAGCCCTCTTTGAGGCCTTGGGGCTTGAGGAGGGCGTCCATTACGAGGTGGTTGTGACTACCTTCGGCGGAGGTGGAGAGCCCCACGCCGCCGCGATGGGGTGCAGGGTCCTCCGCCAGCCACCCACCATACTCCTGAGGCCCCACGCCTCCTCCCAGACAGCGCGGAACATACAGAGGAGCAGGTGCGGCGCTGTGAATGTGGCTTCTCCAGAGTATATCGTTGAGGCGGCTCTGGACCTCGGTGTCCTGGCTCTGAGTTTTGGTGTGGGTGAGGCTGTAGAGGCCCCAGTCCTCTGCGAGGCTTACGCCGTCGTCGAGTTCATCGCAGAGGATTTCACGGTGGATGATGTCTGGCTCCAGGTCCGCTGCAGGCCTGTAGCCCTCAGATATAGGCTCTCGGCGATGAGGCCATACTCGCGCTCTTCCTCCCTGCTGGTTGAGGCAGCTGTGAGGCTCTCTAGGGTTGAGCCCTTCCTCTCTATGGGTAGGCGTGAGGAGGCCCTCAGGTTTTTGTCTGAGGCGCGGAGCCTGTTGGAGTCCTCTGCTAGGCTTGCGGGTGGGGGGTCTCTGGCATCAATCGTAGACGCTGTCAGGGAGAGGCTCTACTCCGTGGAGAGAAGAATATCTCCCTAGCTATCAAAAGTATGTTGATGAGGATTATTGCAGCCCAGATTATCTGGCCGAGGGGTGCGTAAAGCTCTCCCCTCAATATGAGGGCCAGATAGCCTAGGCCGGTCCACGCAGGTATCTTAACCCCAGTCCACTTCCCCACGATCAGGCTGTAAGGTACGGGTGAGAAAAAGTCGGGGTAGGCGTTTGCGTCTCCCTTAGTTATTACGCCGTACTCTGTCTTGCCTACCGCCCTGTGGACAATCCTCACACTCTCACCAGGCTGCCAGAATACTATCACATCCCCCTTGACAGGGTCCGCGACGATCTCCTCAGGCTTCACACCCTGAATCAAGAGTATGTCTCCAACGCTTATCGTGGGCCTCATGCTCCCGCTCGGAACCACAACCAGTGGGGTATCCGTTCCCATAACAACCCCCAGAGAGAAATAGCCGAGGAGCGCCAGCCCTACCGCGAGGATTATAGGGACTAGGGACCTGGCTAGCCTACGGCCTCTGCCTAGACGTTCTTCCTTCTTAACCGCTCCCGGCTCCTCCGCGCCCAATCCGCCACCCCGCCTCTCTCCTGGGCTTGAGGTCTAGGGCCTCTTGCCTTTGATTTTATCCTGAAGGAGTTGTATAGACCATATATAGATAATGCGGCTAGGGCTGGGGCGGCTATGAGCGGGTAGAAGCTGTATGCGCGCGGGTCTCCGTATAGGAGTATCTGTGTTGAGGCTGACTTGACTGGGAGTTTAACCATGTTGGTGGTTTTTCCATCCCCGTAGACCACAGTATAGACACCCTCCGGGAGAATCGTCGAAGCTAAGCCCTCACTACTTGTTTCCAGCTCCTCTATCGGCTCATCCAAGCCCTCCCTCAAGAATCTGACAGTGAGGTTTGGGGCTGGAGACCCCTCAAGTCTAAAGACCTTCACAGCGAACTCGTATACTGAGGCCTCGATGATTATCTTCTGACTGCCGCTGAGTGTTAATACTCTGTCGGCCACGGGGAGCCCCTTGTAGTTGACTTGGATTATGTAGTTTCCGGCAGGTAGCCTGAGAGAGGCGGCCCCGGAGTCGGTGCTAACCTCGGCAAGCCTCCTATCCTCCCTGTCTAAAAGTAGCTGGGCGCCCCTAAGAGCCACCTTTCCCTCCATCGCCTTCGCATAAACCTCGACCTGAAGCCCATAGACCTTGGCGACAACCTCCACGGTCTCTCCGTTCCGGGTTGGGCGGTGGGAGCCGGTGAACACGTTTACGCCCAAGTAGTTGACGGAAATTGAGAGTGTCCCGTTTGGAATCAGCTTGAGCGTGAGCTGGCCGGTCTCGTTGAGTGTCTCTGCTATGGATAGCGTCCCGACTGATAGCTTGAACTCCGCGTCTCTGAGCGGATTCCGCTCGCCGTCGAGTACTCTGAAATCTATGGTGTAGACGCCTGTGCCCCGTATCTCGAGTAGCCTCTGTTCAGGAGAGTATGTTACTGGGCTTGAATAGACCTTTACGCCCTGGTAATTGACTGTGAGCATGCCTGTAGTTAGCGGCGCGTCTGGGAAGAGAGCCCAGCCCTCCTCATCTACCACCGACTCTTGCTTGTAGCGCCCAGCCGAGAAGATTGCTACAGCACCTGAGAGGATCTCCTCCCCGGCGTTGTCGAGGATCCTGGCCTGGACATCGGCAACCGCGGCCCTAACAGTCAGATTCCCAGCCTCCACATCCGCCAAGCTCAACTCTCCAGACGCAACCTCAACATCCATATATGTGAAGAAGTATCTGTAGGGGAGCCTGGCTAGACCCTCTATCTTACCCCCCTCTCGCCCTATCTCGAGGGTCCCGAGTGCCTGTCCGCCGTAGGATATCCTGACCGTCCCAGCGACAGGCCTCTCGTCGAGGGAGAGTGCGCGGATTGAGACTGTGTAGGAGCTGGGCCTGACCTGTCTTGACTCCCCATGTGCAGGTATCAGCTCGCCCTTCCCGATCTCCACGCCCTCGAGTATTATCGAGTAGTTGTATTCCACGATTGGCCTATCGCGGAAAGTAACCGAGCCCGCGCTTCCGAAGGATTCTGTCAGCTGGTAGCCGCCGGCCTCGAGCCTGATGCTAGACCTCTTTGAGATGATTTCCGGTAGGGCTCCGAAGAAGCCTGAGCTGTCCAGCACTACCGTGAAGTCTCCGAACCTGGCCCTGATCCTTACCGCGCCACTCTGCACATCATCAGACCTTAACGTAGCCTCAGCGACCTCCAGCCCCTGGAATAGGAGTATCAGTCGGTAGTCCCTCGCGTCGTAGATGTATCCGAGGCTGATTACACCGCCGCTGCCTGTCGCCTCGGTGTAGAGCCTTGAGTCTGCGTAGAGCCTTGCAACAAGCTCGTATGCTGTGGCGTAGGCGGAGAGTGGCTTGTTCTTGAGGTCGTATACCTCCACCCTTAGCTGGGTCAGCGGGAGGGTGATAGGCCCCCTATCCCTGTTGGCGTTAATATTCTCAGGCGAGCTCACAGAGTATATTGCCTCGTCCTTGTAGACGACCTCGTAGACGTAGCTACCCGCGGGGAGTAGGCTGAAGACTGCTAGGCCGTTTGAGTCGCTCGTAGCAGTCAATTGCGGCTGGCCGCTCTTCTCACCCCGCCAGAGATTGACTCTGAGGCCCTGGACAGCCCTCCCCTCCCTATCCTGCAGCGTCAGGCGGAGCCGGTAGAGAGGAAGCTCTACGACTATGTTGTTGTAGTTTGAGTCGTTGATATTTACTGCAGCCTCGCTGCTCTCAACCCGGATTGAGAAGACTTGGTGATTGTAGGTGACGTTGTAGATGTATTGAGTGTTGTTTCCCGGTAGTCTTATGAAGGTTGCGCAGCCATCGCTTCCTGTCTGCTGCTCCGTATTCAGATCCGGCTCTGTCTGGTCTGTCCTAACCTCAACAACCGCCCCCGCTACACTCTGAACACTGCCACTCGACTTAACGCATATCTTCACGTCAAATACTCCAGTCCTGAAAGTTTTTGGGTGGTTAGGATTACTGAAGTTCCAGCCTGTAAATTCTCTGACCATTATCCCCCTATACGTGACGTTTAAGGCATATGTTTTGTTGGTATACATGTTGTTAAATGTTGCTACGCCGTTGGAGTTTGTCTGGGCCTGGTAGCATCCTGTCTCATTTCTGAGGCAGACGTAGGCGTTTGGTAGGGGGTTTCCATGATAGTCTTGGACAGTGACTGTTATTGTCCCTAATGCGGCTTCGGCTGTAGGTGTCTGGAGAAGTATGAATGTTAGGGCTGCCAGTGCCACTATACAGGTCAGGAGTATTACCCTCATTTGCTGCGCTCTGACCCAGCAATATATATTGGGCTCTGATAAGTGTTACCCTCAATTTGGGGCAAGTATTATGAGGGTTCTAGGTCACTCGATCTGGTGTGGCCTAAAACCCCCCTTTTAGGGGGTTGGCTGCCTTCTAACTCGCCTCCCGTTTTTTCCTTCAGATGGGAGTATGGACCGTATGGCTCATGGGATGTCTACTCAAAACCTTCAAGGAAGACGATGTTGATTACTGACAAGGACAATCACATCAAGGAGTACAACTCGATGCACGGGATATACACCCAATATTCTTCGGTGGATGGAGGAGCGTTACTGGAGTGGCGATAGCCTTCCTGAGCAGCCTCGCCTCCTCCCTGTCAAAAAGCTCCCCCAAGCGCTCTTTTGGTCTGGGGTCGAAGAGCAGAAGTATCGCCCCTGATACTTAATTATTCCTAAACACACTCTACAGGTGGCTAAACCCTTCACAGCATGCCCGTTGTTAGGCATGCTATTTGGCTGATACGGTTTCGAGGGTCCATCTGACCGAGCTTATCAGCTCCCTCAGCCGTGAATCCTCCCTATAATTCCTCACAAGAATCTCCTTGACCCTCTCGCCGTCATATACGATCTCGTAGTTCAGGACTTTCTCGGCGTCTATCTCGCCAGACTCGACCCTCCTCCTATCCTCCTCAACCATCTGGTCAAGCACTTTTCTGAGTAGGAAGGATGTGAAGGGTTTGTCGTCGCTTCTGAGCTCTACTCCCGGGCTCAGCTGGAATCTGACCTCGTCCTTGGTGTAGCTTACTGTTGCTAGGTTGGCTCCTGTCCTGCTTCTGACTGAGCGGACTATTGGCTTCTCTGCGGGTGCCTGCGGTGGAGGCGGCTGCTCCACTCTCTTGGCCAGCGTGTCGGCCTTCCTGAAGCTCATCTGAGACAGGAGCTCGTCAACATAGCTCCCCACCCTCTTAAGCATGTCGAGCTCCTGGTTAAGCTCGATAACTCTCCGCTCAATCCAGGCCTTTATCTCGGCCAGTTGCCTCGCCTTCTCCTGAGACTCCTCACCGCTCAGATAGGCTCACTCTCCTCTCCAGTAACAATGGTCTTAAGCTGGGACTTATACATCTCTATTATCTCACCTACGGTCGTTGCATCCTCTGGAGACTTATCATCCCTATACCTCCCGGTGAATCTTGGGAACCTAACCGCCAATCCCGCATCCTTCCTCAAGACTCCCCAGCCGCATGTGTGGATTGGGCTTAAGGTTATCTCGTCGCCAATGATCTCCAGCACCATCTCTGGCCTAATCCAGATGTCTGGCTCCATTATGGAGTCGACGCGGGCGGGCTTCTGGCTCTGGGCCATGGGTGTGAGCCTCTGCGTCAGGTTTTCGAGGTCCTCGTCCTTGAAGCCTGTCCCAACTTTGCAGGCCGTCTTGAAGACGTCTGACTCCTCGTCATAAGCGGCCATTAGAAGTGTTCCTATACGCCCGCTCCTCTTCCCCTTCCCGTAGAAGGCACCCACAACGACTAGGTCGAGCGTGTCAGTGAGCTTGGAGACGTAGCTCCGCTTATACTTTATCCAGAGCCAGCCCCTCGCTCCAGCCCTGTAGATTGACTTGGGCGAGATGTCCTTGACTATAACCCCCTCACATCCGGCCTCAACCGCCTTCAACATGAACTTGTCCAGCGTCTCAGGGTCCGAGACTGTTATTCCCTCTGTGAGTGTGAAGTTTTCAGATGTCTCAAGTATGCGGGAGAGCCTCTCCCTCCTCTCCTGGAGGGGTAGGTCGATGAGGGGTTCACCGTCTATGTAGAGGGCGTCGAAGAAGAAGAGGCTTACGGGGTAGAGCTGGGCTGCCTTCTCGATCTCGTATTTCCTCCTCCTGTGCATTAGCTCTTGGAAGGGTAGCATATCGCCTGTGTCAGGGTCGTAGGCTACGGCCTCACACTCAACGATAGCTGAGCGCGCCTTCAAACCCTTCTTACACATCTCGACAACGTCTGGGAATTGGGATGTTATGTTCTCCTGCCTCCTGGAGAAGATTAGGACCTGGGAATCGAACTTGTGTATCTGCATCCTCTCGCCGTCGTATTTGTATTCTGCGAAGCCTTGGTTGCTGAGCTTCTCAAGTATCTCCTCGGCCGATGTGAGCCTCTCAGCCAGCATGGGCCTGACTGGTACCCCAAGTCTCATGCCTATGCTGCTGACGCCCTGAAGGCCTGAAGACTTCACGGTGGAGGCAACGAGCCCGATGTCGGAGCAGAGGTTGTAGGCCCGCTCAATCTCCTCCTTCCCTCCGCCGCTCATGGCGGCGAGCGCGTCTATTATCGTCATGTCGGCGACTCCCAGCCTCATTTTCCCTGTGACGAGCCTGATGATGTATTTGGCCTCCTTGGGCGTGGCTTGGGCTAGCAGGCCTGAGAGGGCCTTAACCTTCATGTCCATCGCGCCCTCGCCTGAGAACTTGGCGATCTTCTCAAGCTGGCTGTAGACATTCTCAACCGTCAGCTCCTCGAGGCTCAGAGTCATCTGGCTCCTCTTCGAGGATAGTAGCTGCTCCGCGACAAGCCCAAGGTCGCCAGTCTTCCTAAGCATCTCCTCTATCCTCTTCTCATCCAAACCGGTCACCAGTCTGAGAGCCCTTATCGCCAGCTTCTCAGCCATCCCAAGCTCAACACCCACATGGGCTGGGTAGAGCTCTCCGAGCGTCAGATAGGCTATCTTCTCAGCCTCGCCCGGCTCACACTCCCTGAAAAGCTCAACTAGAATATCCCGCATCTCAAGCCGTTTGGTCGTGGCCTCAAGCCTCTCGTAGAAGCTGACGAGGCGTGAGAAGTCCAACCCCCTTTCCCCAATGTCTACACTACTGGGGAGCGGTTTTAAGCCTATTGCTCAGAGGCCCCGGCGAGAGACTACCCCCGTCTCTAGGCGGTATTCTCCGTGACTCTCGCCCCGGAGTTATTGGCCACGGTCACTGTGGCGATGCAGCCCCTCTCCTCTACGAGGAGACGCGCAACCTCCTCAGCCCTTCTCCTTGACCCGGTGAATCCATAGACAGTCGGGCCCCAGCTCGACTGGCCGACGCCTAGAAGCCCCAAGCCCTCCATGGCGGAAACGATGGGAGCCGAGTCCTGGTTATAGACTCCACGCTGATACTCGCTGAACTCCGCGCCCACGCGCCTTTGATACTCGGCTAGGCCGCTTCCAAAGAGCTCCAAGTCGCGGTCCAAGACCCCTGGGATTATCTTCTTGGTGAGAAGCTCGACCAGCCTCTGCTCGGCCTCCCTATTATAGCTCATATTCTCCAGCTTCTCAGCCTCACCGGTCCTAGGGTGCCCATACCTGCCCGGCGGCCTCGCAAGAACCACAAACCAATCCTCGGGAAACCTGAGCGAGATGTATTGTCTTCTCCGCGCAGGCCCTGCCCCTAGGTCGAGGATGAACCCACCTGACCTGAAGGCTGCGACGCCAACCCAGGAGAAGCTGCCCACCAGCCCCGCCTCAACAAGCATCTCCAGCCTCGGCTCAACCCCTGCAAGCCTCGAGACAGCCTCGAGGACCGAGAGATACAGCTGCGTGCCCGCTCCTAGGCCTACATGCCTCGGAGGGGCCTCGAGAATCCTTACCTGGACGCCCCTTTCCAGACCCAGCCCCTCTGTGGAGAGTCTCGCCGCCTCCATGGCCTCCTCGCTCCTCAGCCCAGAGACGCTCAATCCGGGCCCACCAGCCCACTCCGCCTCGACGACAGTCGCCGGCTCCACCACCGCCAGGCCAATACCAGCCCAGCGCGCCATCAGCCAGCCAGTAGAGGCGAAGCCGAGATGGAGTCTCGCAGGCGCAACAACCCTAACAGCCACGCCACCAACAACCTAGCAACTCCTAAAATAAACCTAGTGCAAGTCTCAGGCCAGGGGCTCCAGATGATGGTCAACTACTTCGCATACGACGTCACCATCAACCCAGACGTAATGAGGAGGATTCTGAGCAGGTGGCAGGGGCCGAGGAGGGCTATCCTAGAGGGGTACAGGCTCGTCTTCGACACATACTCCGCGGCCTGGAAGGGAGGGATAGCGGGTTTAGAAGAGGCCAGCGGAAGCCACGTCGTCGGCGCCCTCTACACGATAGAGAGCGAGGACTTCCCACTCCTCGACAGATACCAAGGAGCCCCAAACACCAGGAGTAGGATAAAGATACGCGTCAAGACCGAGACAGGGGTTGAGGAGGCCTATACATACATCTCATCCAACCCCAGAAAGCACGTAGCCCCCTCGCGCCCCTATCTCTCACTGGTAATCCGCGGCTTGAGGACGCTTGGATACGGGGAGGCCGAGGTGTTGATGGTTGAGAAGGCCGCCTTTTCCTGAGGCGCCTGGGTGTAGCCTCCCAGAACACCACGCCAGACCCAGGCCACGCTTGTCAGAAAGTTGATGGAGAAGGCCAAGACAGTCGCCACAAAGTACGCGACCAGGTGGTTGACCCCGAGAAAAACCACCAGCAAGCTATAGGTGCCGTAGTTCACCGCTATGCTCGCAACCCGCGTCAAGTGGAACTTCAGCATCCTCACGAAGAAACCGCCGGAGGACCTGTTTTCCCTAAAGGTCCACACGTCGTTGATTATGAAGTTGGCGACTACGGATATCTCGATGGCTGCAGCACCTGCGATGAGCGAGTCTATCCTCAGATAGTCCACGAGTAGGTAGAGGATGGCCTCGGCGAGGACTAGGCACGCCACACCCACAGCGACAAACTTCAACGCCAGCTTGGAGAAGCTTATCTTGATGAGAGTGTTTATTGTCTCGAGAAGCCTGCTATCCATGCCTTAGCAGCCTCCTAACTGTCTCCAGGTCCACCTCATAGTCGCCATACTCGTCTTGAGGCGTCTCTAGAATCATAGGGAGGTCTCTGAGCTTCTTGTGATTAACTATGAGTTGGAACCCCTTCTCGCCAATGTATCCCCGCCCAATGTGCTCGTGTCTGTCTAGGTGGCTTCCAAGCTTCCCCTTCGAGTCATTCAGGTGGAGGACCTTAAGCTTCTTGAGCCCCACACTAGCATCGAAGTCTGAGAGGGTCTTCTCAACCCCCTCCTCCGTAGCTATGTCGTATCCGGCGGCGTAGAGATGGCAGGTGTCTAGACAAACCCCAACCCTTCTCTCATCGCCAACCTTGTCTAGAATGTCTCCTATCTGGGGGAAGTAGGCGCCCACGCTATTCCTCTGGCCAGCCATGTTCTCCAAGAGTATCATGCATCTGGACTCGACCTTAGACAGGGTGTTGTTGACGGCCCTCGCCACCTGTGCGACCCCCTTCTCAACCCCCTTACCCATGTGGCTCCCAATATGGCAGACTAGATAGTTAAGCCCCAAGGTCTCGCTCCTCTCAAGCTCCTCAGATAAGCTTTTCACCGAGCGCCTCCAGCTAAGGGGTTCGGGGCTGGCTATGTTTGGAAGATAGGGCATATGCGCAACGACAACCTCGTATCCAGCCTCCCTCCTCTTCCTGACGAACTCCTCAACCTCCTCATCCTTCAGCCTCTTAGAAATCCAGCCCCGAGGATTCCTGGTGAATATCTGGAAGGTGGTGCAGCCGAGCTCCCTCGCCCTATCAACCGAGAGAGCAATCGAGCCAGATATCGAGACATGAGCACCAAGCAGCACCATATCCTATGAATTGTCGAGAAACAACAAATGTTTAAGCCTTTACCCCCGCTAAAGAGTTAGAGGGGTCGATAACGCCCACCTATTAAATTGGATTGGGTTTAGATTTAAATTTCGGGCATAGACTGTAGAGTCTGGTGTATATGACATGGCTCTAAGCGGTCAGCCAGTTCTGATTCTTAAGGAGGGAACAGCGCGGACGAGAGGCAGGTCAGCCCAGCGTAACAACATCACAGCCGCTAGGATAATCTCCGAGATGGTGAAGTCGACACTAGGTCCGAAGGGGATGGACAAACTACTCGTCGACACAATCGGAGACGTCATAGTTACCAACGACGGCGCGACTATCCTGGAGAAGATGGATGTAGAGCACCCGGCGGCGAAGATGATAATTGAGGTTGCCAAGACGCAGGACAAGTCGGTGGGGGATGGAACAACGAGCGCGGTGCTCATAGCTGGAGAGCTGCTGGCGAAGGCTGAGGAGCTGATAGAGCAGAAGATACACCCAAGCACGATAATCATGGGCTACAAGAAGGCCCTAGACTTGGCTCTTAAGAGGCTCGGCGAGATAGCTACTGAGGTGAAGCTGGAAGACAAGGAGACGCTGGGCAAGATAGTGCGGACCAGCCTGGGGAGCAAGTCTCTGGGCTTCGGGATGGAGCATATAGCAAATCTTGCAATCGACGCGGTCCTCAGCATAGTCAAGGAGTATAACGGGAAATGGAGAGCCGACAAAGACGACATACAGATCGTGAAGAAGATGGGCAAGAGCATTATCGAGTCCCAGCTCATAAAGGGAGTCGTCATCGACAAGGAGGTAGTCCACCCAGGTATGCCCAAGCGCGTCAAGAATGCCAAGATAGCGATTATCGACGCCCCATTCGAAATCGAGAAGACGGAGTTCAGCGCAGAGATAAGGATTAGGGACCCGCTGAAGATTAAGGAGTTCCTAGACGAGGAGGCAAGGATTTTGAAAGAGATGGTTGATAAGGTTGTTGAGGTCGGCGCTAACGTCGTCTTCTGCCAGAAGGGTATTGACGACGCTGCACAATTCTTCCTAGCTAAAGCCGGGATACTCGCTGTCAGGCGTGTTAAGAGGAGCGACATGGAGAAGCTGGAGAAGGCCACGGGAGGAAGGATAGTGACTAACTTTGAGGACCTCTCGCCGAAGGACCTCGGCGCGGCTGACCTGGTTGAGGAGAGGAAGATAGGCGAGGACAGGATGGTCTTCGTGGAGGGCTGCAAGAACCCGAAGGCGGTCTCGATACTCCTGAGGGCGGGGCTTGAGCGGCAGCTGGACGAGGCTGAGCGCTCACTGAACGACGCCCTAATGAACATGATAACCATCGTGGACGACAACAGGTTTGTTCCAGGCGGAGGCGCAGTTGAGACTGAGCTAGCCCAATACGTCAGGGCAAACGCCTCGAAGTATTCCGGCAAAGAGCAGCTGGCCATGTCAGCCTTCGCTGACGCCCTAGAGGTGATTCCTAAGACGTTGGCTGAGAACGCCGGCCTAGACCCAGTCGACATCATGTCGGCGCTGAGAAGCAGACATGTAGACGGGGGCTACAGGTATGGAATCAACGTGTTCAGCGGAAAGGTCGATGACGCAATAAGCCTCGGCATTATCGAGCCCTACAAGGTCAAGGCCCAGGCCTTGAAATCAAGCTTCGAGGCAGCAGCAATGATATTGAGAATCGACGACGTAGTAGCCGCCTCCAAGAAGAAGGAGGAGAAGGGCAAGAAAGAGTCAGAGACACCTGAATTCGACTAAGCTTCAAATCTTCTAGGCCACATCATTTTTCTCCACACATATAAGTCTATTAAACACTACCCACTCTTCTAAACCTAGGTAGAGCTCCGGTAGTATAGCCCGGACAAGTATGCCGGCCTTTCGGGCCCAGAGCGCGGAGAAAGCCGGAGACCCGGGTTCAAATCCCGGCCGGAGCACACATTTACCAGACAACACATTACACGATTTCCTGATAGGCTGGATGTTTAATATAGAATTCATCTCTAGTTTAGCCATAGATGGGAGACCTTTATGCTACGGTCAGGATCTATGGCCCCAAAGGTATGGTTGAGGTACGGGCGCTAGTAGACGCTGGAGCCACATTCACTAAGATATCTAGAAGCGATGCAGAGAAGATCGGTCTGTCTGTAATGCGTGAGACGCTAGAGCAACTCTCTACTGGCCAATAGTTTCGAGGGGTGTGGGCTTTGCGGAAGCCGAGTTAGAAGGTGTCAGAGGAATCATCCACATCGCTATAGGAAGTGAAGAAGAGCCCCCTCTGATAGGCTACACAGCGCTCGAGATATTTGAGCTTAAACCAAACCCAGCAACGAGGAGACTTGAGCCGTCAAATATTAAGACCGATCGATGCTAGTGGTTTTTATTTATCTGATAGGCCTTGCTTTAATTTGCATAGGTCTTCATAGAGTAGACTTGCTGCATTTACAAGCCAAGATATATTAAATGTGTCGATATTTTTGGTATTGGAGGGGCGGTTTGGGTAGTTTAGAGAGGATGTTTAACCCCCGTGCTGTTGCTTTGATTGGAGCGACGGATAGAGAGGGCAGTGTTGGCCTAGCCCTTCTCCAGAATCTTTTCAAGTCAAGCCTTGACAGACACATCTATTCAGTTAACCCGAATAGGGAGAGTGTTCTAGGCATCGAGTGCTATCCCTCAATAGGCGCTGTTCCAGAGCACATCGACTTGGCGGTTATTGCGACGCCCGCCAAGACTGTTCCGGGGATTGTGGAGGAGTGTGGGGAGGCGGGTGTTGAGGGTGTAGTCATAGTCTCCGCCGGTTTTAAGGAGACCGGCGAGGAGGGTAAAAAGCTTGAAGAGGAGATTAAGAGGCTGGGGCATCAATATGGTCTTAGAATCCTCGGGCCGAACTGTCTCGGATTTATCAGGCCTCCAATCGGGTTAAACTCAACCTTCCTCCTCAAAGACCCGGAGCCTGGGCAGATAGCCTTCATCTCCCAGAGTGGCGCTCTAGGCTCGGCCATACTCGACTGGGCTGTCAGCGCGCACGTCGGCTTCAGCATGTTCGTCTCGCTGGGCTCGATGATAGACATCGACTTCGGCGACTTAATCGACTTCCTCGGCAGAGACCCCTACACTAGGAGTATACTAATCTACATGGAGAATGTAGGCAACGCTAAGAAGTTCATCAGCGCCGCTCGAGGGTTTGCGAGGAACAAGCCGATAATAATCATGAAGGCGGGGAAATACCCTGCGGGTGCTAGGGCCGTACGGTCTCATACAGGCGCCATGGCTGGGAGCTTCGAGGTGTATAGATCCGCCTTCCGTAGAGCAGGGGCTGTGAGGGTGGATGAGATACAGGACCTCTTCAACTGCGCAAGCGTCTTAGACTCTAGGCGCCTGCCAGCCGGCCCCAGGCTAGCGATAATAACGAACGCCGGTGGCCCAGGGGTAATAGCGGCTGACGCTGTTGTTGAGAATGGCGGAACACTGGCCCAGCTCTCCAACAAGACTGTTGAGCTTCTCGATAGGGTTCTGCCCAACTACTGGAGTCGTGGAAACCCAATAGACGTTCTGGGGGATGCGGATGTTAACAGGTATTCTGTTGCTCTTAATGCGTGTCTCTCCGACCCCAATGTTGACGGCATCGTGATGATCTATACGCCGCAGGGTGCTGCTAAGCCTGTTGACCTCGCAAAGAGGGTGGCGGAGATAGTTGAAGAGAGTGGGAGAGTGAAGCCTGTTCTGACGGTTTGGATGGGTGGTGATGAGGTTTTAGAGGCGAGGAGCCTATTCTATCGCAACGACATCCCAACCTACAGCACCCCGGAGGAGGCTGTCAAAACCTACACCTACATGTACAAGTATAAGCGGAACCTCGAGCTCCTCTATGAGACCCCTGAAGACCTACTCATAGATCCCTCACCGCCAAAGAACTTCTTAAAGATCGTTATTAGGAGGGCTCTGTTGAACCGCAATACTATACTGACGCTGGACGAGTGTGACCGTTTCCTCGACGCTTATGGGATTCCGAGGGCGAGGGGTGAGCTGGCTACGTCTCTGAATGAGGCGCTTGCCATAGCTTCGAGGCTGGGCTACCCTGTTGCGTTGAAGATTATATCGCCGGACATTGCGCATAAGACTGATTTTAACGGTGTGGCCTTGAATATTGCCTCAGAAGATGAGCTGAGGGAGGCATACCTCAATCTTGTGGACTCGGTTAGGTCAGCGATGCCTGACGCACGCGTTAAGGGGATTTATGTCCAGAAGATGGTTAAACCCGTCAATTATGAGCTCATAGTCGGCTCAGCTAGAGACCCTGACTTCGGGGCCATTATTTTATTTGGGGCTGGAGGAACCGCTGCGGAGTTCCTGAAGGATTACTCGATAGGCCTGCCACCGCTTAATCAAGTCCTTGCGAGACGGCTGATGGAGGAGACAAAAATCTACGAGCTTCTTGTGCATGGGTTTAGGAATAAGCAGCCAGCCGATTTGAAGAAGCTGGAGGAGATAATAGTGCGCTTCTCCAACATGATTGTTGACTTCCCCGAGATTAAAGAGGCTGAGATTAACCCGTTGATAGTTGCCGGCGAGCAAGCATATGCCGTTGACTGTAGGATTGTGCTTGATGATAAGTACGTAGACAGTGGCGAGCCCTATAGCCACCTAGTCATAACACCCTATCCCACGAAATACGTTAGGCCTTGGAGACTTAAGGATGGTAGGGAGGTCTTGCTCCGCCCAATCAGGCCTGAAGACGAGCCGCTAGAGTATGAGCTAATCAAGGGGCTCTCGGAGGAGTCGAGCAGGTTCAGGTTCTTCCAGGTAATTAGGGAGGTTACGCACGAGATGCTGGTGAGGTTCTGCAACATAGACTATGACAGAGAGATAGCTATCATAGCAGAGTATAACGAGGGTGGCAGGAAGAGGAATGTGGGGGTTGGCAGGCTAATCATTGACCGCGACGCGAAGAGAGGAGAATTCGCTGTCCTCGTTGCAGACGACTTCCAGGGAAAGGGCCTTGGAACCAAGCTGACAGACATGGTCATCGAGATCGCGCAGGAGAAGGGACTGGACTCAATCTACGGGATAGTGCTCCCGGAGAATACGAAGATGATCAGGCTCTGTAGGAAGATGGGATTTGAGATAAGTTATGGGAAGGACGAGGTCTTTGTCGAGCTGAAGCTGAAGCAGGAGGCTCCCCGCACGTTGGAGGCCGGGCCCAAGCGTGAGGAGCGCGCCAAGGCTGTGAGCGAGTCTATGGAGAGCAGCGAACAGAAGTAGATCTTAGACGATCCTGGCAAGCGCCAGGCCTAGCTGCACGAAGAGGAGCCAGGGGCTTGAGGCCTTGAAGAGCCTCCAGGAATCTTCTCTTCTCCTATATTTGAGTAGGGCTGCCGTGTAGTAGGCTATTAAGAGTGTTATCGGGGCTGTGACGAGTAGGAAGATTGTGGACGGGTTTATTGTTAGAGATAGTGCGGCCCAGCCTCCCAGCATTAGTGCGTTCGATAATGCGATGGCGGTTACAGCTTGGTCCACCCCTCTAGTGACCGGCAGCATGGGGAGGCTGGCAGACCTGTAGTCGTTCTCAGCCCTGAGGGATAGGGCCCAGAAATGCCCCGGCGTCCAGAGGAATATCAGCAGAGCCACCAAAACCGCTTCGAGGCCTATCGTGTTTGTGGCGGCCGCCCAGCCTGCCAGGGGTGGAAAAGAGCCTGCAACACCGCCAATCACTATGTTCCAGTCCGTCCTCCTCTTCAACAGAATCGTATAAACAACAACATATGCGAGTATCCCAGAAGCGATCATGAGGGCTGTTAATGGGTTGAACAGCGCCCATGCCGAGACTATCGAAACCGCGGAGAGAATTAGGCCCAGGGTGAAGACAACCTTAGCTGGGACCCGGCCGCTTGGAATTGGCCTCTTCGCAGTCCTCTTCATCAAACCGTCAATATCTCTGTCGAGATAGTTGTTCAGCATGCTCGACCCACCCGACGCGAGATATCCAGTAAGGAAGAGGGGGGCGGTGCCCCAGACGCCGCCACCCGCGAGAAGATAGCATGAGACCGCCGAGCCTATGTTGAGCAGAGTAATCTTCGGCTTGGTCAAGGAGAGGAGGTCGGTAAAAATAGCCATTCCCGGATGCTCAGATACTCAGCACCTGTCGAATTTTTATACATGTATCGGCTACAATGAAGTATTGTAAATATTCAGGGCGGAGGGTAATTGGGGTTAATGGCTCAAGTGCAGGTGTAGGGCTTGGTGGCTATATCGTTATTCCCTTTTCTCGCATCTCCTTGGCTGCTGCCTCTATCGACTTGACTATGTTGATGTATCCTGTGCATCGGCAGAGGTTCCCAGTTATCCCCCACTTGATCTCCTCCCTGGATGGGTTGGGGTTTCTCAGCAAGAGCCCCAACGCGGACATGATCATGCCTGGTGTGCAGAAGCCGCACTGCAGGCCGTGGTTCTCCCAGAAAGCCTTCTGGAGTGGATGAAGCTCGCCATTCTTGGCGAGGCCCTCAATAGTCAAAACCTCCTTCCCATCGACCTGTGTGGTAAGTAGGGTGCATGACTTGACTGCCACCCAGCTATCACCCCGAAGGCCCTTGACCAGCACAGTACATGCGCCGCAGTGAGTCGTGTCGCAGCCTACATGTGTGCCCGTGAGGCCTACGACATCCCTGATATAGTTGACCAGAAGAAGCCTTGGCTCGACATTGTGCGAGTACTCGACGCCGTTTATCTTCACCCTCACTGGGACAGTCTCCTGCGGCGCCTCAGCCGTTGCCCTTGGCCTAGCCCTGCGTGTCATCCGCCTAGGCATGCTGGGTCATCTCGAGTGTGATTCCAGCTCTACTTAAAGCCTCCTCGAGAGCCCTCCTAACCATCACGCGCGTCAGCCACTTCTTGTACTCGGCTGAGCCTCTCAGGTCGCTGCTAGGCTGGGCCTTCTCAGCCGCCATCTCCGCAGCCTTATCCAACAGCCCTGCATCAGGCCTCTTGCCGCGTAGAATCCTCTCGGCGTTCACAGCCCTGTATGGTGTGGGGTTCACAGAGCCTATTGCTATGGAGACGTTCTTAACCCGCCCCCTGCCGTCTGGAACAACTATCGCAGCCACGTTTACAGTCGCGAAGTCTCCAGCCCTCCTCTCAAACTTCTTCCAAGACCAGCCATGGCCTTTAGGCGGCTTGGGGACGACTATCTCGGTGAGAATCTCCGTGGGCTTGAGGGCTGTAGTGAACGGGCCCTTCAAGAACCTTGAGAGGGGGATAGTTCTCTTTCTGGCTCCCTGTATCGTGACTGATGCGTCAAGGGCTAGCATGGCGACTGGCCAGTCGCCGGCGGGGTCCGAGTGGGCGAGTGAGCCCCCAACAGTCCCCATGTTCCTCACCTGCATATCTCCAATCCACCTGGCCGTCTCGGGGAGTAGGGGTATATCGCGCATGAGTGTCCTAGACAGCTCGATGTCCGCATGCGTCGTAAGGGCGCCTATCCTAACCACCCTCGCACCATCCCTAATATACGCAAGCCTATCCCTCAAGTTCTTCAAGTCAATGACCAAGCGGGGCCCGATTATTCTGAGCTTCATCATTGGGAGGAGGCTGTGCCCTCCTGCCAGGAGCTTAGCCTCATCCCTGTATTTTCTAAGCAGCGTCAAGACCTCTTCAACTCTATTTGGCGCTACATAGCTAAACTTTCGAGGATACACGGCCACACATCACCTTCATAGTTTGATAATTACTCTCCAGGCGTGTTTATAATTTTTACGCATCGCCCCCTCTAGGCCCGTAAAACTCAAAGCCAATCTCCCAACCACAACAAGTAGTGGAGGATAGGAGATGGGTGTGGATGACTCGTCCCAAGTCTATAGGCCTGCCGAGGATACCTGGCTACTAATCGACTGCCTATCAAAGGCGACGTATAGGGGATTGGTTGTTGAGGTGGGTAGTGGGAGCGGTGTGGTCTCAAGATTCATCGCAGAGAGAGGCTTCGAGGTCTTAGCCATAGACATAAGCGAGGCAGCAGCTAGAAGCACCCGCCTAAACTGCTCACAGCTACTAGGTCGAGTCCACATAATAGTTGGTGATAGGCTCAAGGCCCTACGCCCAAGTGTGAAGATAGGCCTAATAGCCTCAAACCCACCTTACCTGCCCAAAGAAAACACATCAGACACAGCGACAGAAGGCGGGGAGAGTGGGGCCGAGTTCACAATAGACCTAATCGACGAGGCGGAAGAATTCATGGCTACTGGAGCTAGGCTTGTTTTAATAGCCTCTACACTCGGAGACGTGGAGGCAGTCACCAGACACGCAGAGGCTAAGGGCCTGGATGTAATGTGCCTCGAGTCGAGGCGCCTATTCTTCGAGGAGATAAGATGCTACGAGCTTAGGAAAATCCTAACCCATGAATAAGCCCTTAAACCCCTACCCTATATTAGGCGCGGCACAACCTCAGTTCCTAAATCCTTCGTTGCTAAATTCTCCATCACGACAATATTGTAGAGCTCGGCAAGCCTCTTTGAGTCATTGTCCAGCTGTCCGAGACATAGTATCTTGATGTTATCTATCCTAGTATCGGCCTTCATGACTATTATCTTCATTATCTCGTGAATCTTTGCTCCTCCCTTATCGCTGAATAGAAAGACAGCTCCCCTGACCTGTCCTAGGCGGCTGTAAAGCAGGTCAATCTTGTGCCTGACTTTAGAAGAGCCCAGAATACGGGCTCCAAGCTGGACCTCGTATCCCTGCTTCTTGAGCTCCTCTGCGATTAGTTTAAGCGGCCTCTTCTGCCTCTGCAGCTCGCTTATCATCTCGGGGTTGATTGCGTATTTGTAAAAGGTTTTGAACTCGAAGCTGCTTAGGTCATAGTCTAGTCCGCATGTGAGGCATCTGAAGGATATGTAGGGGTCGGGGCTGACCTCGTTGCAGTCATAGCACATGAAGAAGCTTGAGTGGACCTTGAGTACCTGCTCCTGTTCATCCTCAATCGGCCCTCTCAATATCTTCACGCTACTACCACAGCGCGGGCATAGTGGGCGTCCCCCCGCGGTAAAGCTGTCCTCGGGCCCAAGATACCCACAAGCTTCATGCTGCAAAATCCTCTGCCTGCCTATGTTAGTTGAGCCACACGCTCTACAGCTGAGGGTCAGGATATTTAGAGCACTCTGGCAGTGGGGGCACATAACCTTCTTAAACTCAACCCCTGATACCTTGACTATGTTCTTGTCGATAAGCCTCTTTATGACTTTGAGAAGCGTGGTTGTGTCTATGCCGAGCCTCGACTCCAAGTCGGGGTAGGAGCCGCCCTCGGGTGAGGTGTTGTTAGGAAGAGGCACAATCTCGGTAATCTCCTCCTCCACCATAATCTCTACCAGTGTCTCCTCAAGATCTTCGATGCTCAGTGACGGCTCCGGTGGGGGTGGTGGAATAGCCATTGGGGTGGGTGGAGCTGTCTCTGTCTGTGTGGCCGTTGGGGGAGGTGTCATCTCAGTCTCTGTCTGGGGAGATGGTGTAGTGGCCTGTGTGGGCGGAGGCGTCGATCCTGTCTCAGTAAGTGTCGGGGCTGGAGTCTCCTGAACCTTCACCATAGGTTTAGACTCTATTGTTTGAGGAGGTTGAGGCGTCTGGGCGGTCTCTCTGTCTATCTGGCTTGGCATTGGTGGTGGGATCTTTACTCCACCGCCTCCCAGGAGCCTCACGAATCCGACAAGAATTGCGGCGAACACTGCGAGGCCTGTGGCCCAGCCAAGTATCGAGACTATAGGCCCGCTGAACATAATCAATGCAAATGCTAGCCCCCAGCCTGCGGCAGCGCCCACCAACAGAACAAACCAAGCCTTGATGAGCCTATACAGTACGAGACCATTTACAGCACCGATTAAAAGACCTGTAAGAGCGTACGCAATGAAGACTCCTGCAGGCTCTCCAAAAGATAGGATAGACTCTGCCAAAACCCTGAGAGGCTCACCGCCAATAAACCAAGACACAAAGGATAATGCAAAAACTATAGCTATTGAAACCAGCAGACGTGTAACTGAGGTTAAACCTCGCATGTCTCTGTCTATAACATGGCTTTATCGGCTAAATATAAGTAATCATGTTTAACCATTTAATCCCAATACAGTCTATATGGCCAACCGTTAAAAAAAGGCCTAAAACATGCCGGACCGGTTTACCGAATCGGTAAATGTGATTATCAATTTAACACCAAGACGCCATACTTCAACAGGAAAGGACTATATAGGTTCCAACGTATAACGCCAGTAGTGACTTAAATTGGGCGGCGGTGGGCGTCGCAGAAAGAAGAGCGGAGATACTGTAATAGGGGCTGTATTACTGGCAGCCCTCACTGTCGGCGTCGGTATATTTATCTTGGGGGTGGCCTCGGGGTGGCTGGGTGCCTCGCTTCAGTCCTCAACCGGCGAGGCTAACAGAGCTATCCTCCTGGTCAAAACTTCGGCGCAGCTCTCCTTTGAGGCCGTAAACTATACCAAGCATACGAGAAATATAACATTGCGGAACATCGCAGAAGTGCCTATTACTGTTACGAGGATAGAGATTGTGACGCCGGAAGGGGCATTAAAGGCCTCCTACCCCTCAGGTGCATTCACTAATATAACTGGGCTGGCTCCGGGTGGAAGCGCAGTGCTCGGGGATGATGTTGTCCCTATCTGCGGGTCTTGCCTGCCCCAAGAGACCCTGAGGCTGAGGGTCTGGTATATTGCTTCAAGCCTATATAACAAGGATAACCCGGAGATCTCTGCAGACGAGATGAGGTATGTTGAAACAGTATTCACCTATCCGCCCGGTGGTGTGGGGCCTAGGTGCCCACTGCCATCCAACTGGATGACTGTGGACGTCGTGGACCCGGTAACCTACTTCGACCTTGGCAAGATACCACCTCCACCAAACAACAAGATCTATGCACGTTTCCCCTACGCCTCCTCTAACGTAATAGTCCCGGTCGACTTACAGGTGAGGAACGCGTCTGGTGAATTGGGATTCGCATCTAACACGGTACCCAGTATCAGCAATGAGATGCAGGCATTCACCGGGTCTTTTAGCGGCTTTCAGGTCCCGCTAGAGGTGAATATTGCTGCCGCCGGTTTCAATGTCCTTCAGAGAAGATGGGTATTTGGCGGAATACCCAACAAGGCCCACGCATCAGGTGTGACGCTGTGGTCGAATGCTGAGCGGGTCGTAAATGTGGTTGAGGTTGAGCTGGGTAAAAACGACCTTGTGGACTTGAGTCTCAGGATAACTGTGATACTTCGCGACTGTAATGGCGACCTTATAGCGTCTAGGTCTGTGACATCCACCATCCCGCGTGGAGTATTTACGGACTCCGTATTCATTGATATTCCCTCAACATCTTTGACGGACATCGCTACAGTGGAAGTGATTGTAGAGGAGGTGTAAGGAGTTGCGAGGAAGAGTGGGCTACAGCGATATTCTCGCAACGGTAATGATACTTGCAATCGTGTTGTCTGCAGGCATAGGCATCTGGTTATTTCTGAGCAGCTACGCAGGTATCTGGAGACAGGGGGAGGTCAGAAAGCTGGGTGACCAAGCCCTCATACTGCGATCAAACATAGGCGCCGAGTATGCCTTTTTCCCGGACACCATGTTCGGCTCCGCCGACAGGGGCGTTATTATGCTGAGAAATACGGGCAGAGAACCAATAGTCGTCTTCAGAATCCTCACCATAAAAAATGGAACCGTTGTCTATGATACAGGTGTGTATGACCTTGCAAGGATACCTGTAAATGAGAGGTCAGTCTTAACGTTTAGATGCCCAAGTGGTGTCTGCTCCGAGAACGACAGAATCCTAGTACAGGTGCACTACATCCCTGAGCAACTCTACGACCCCAATAACCCAGCCCTCTCCAAGCCTGACAGCGAGACGCTCCTCTTTAAGATAGCCACATTCGAGGCCTCAAAGCCGCACTACGGCCTCTCCGGCGGCTGTACTCTCCCGACAGAGAACTGGCTTATGGTTGAAGTGATAGACCCTAAGGAGGATAACATCTACGGCTCCACAACCGACTACATTAAAATCAGGGTACTTAACGCCAGCGATGCGCGCGACTCCTACATCTTCCAAGTCCACGTCAAAGACGGGCTTGGAAACGAGGCTACGGGGACAGCCAGTGTGTCGGGTGCCCTTCCACAGGAGGTTTATGTGCAGCTTGACAAGTCAGGCCTCCAGCCACCGCTTTATGTATGGTTCACTTCCCTCATGCCCGACTTCACGATTTTCCCGATGACTTGGGGCTTCCCTAACAGCTTCGGAAACTATATCGACTACTCGAAGATGCGTATAGACCTCGAGAGCGGCAGGGTGGACGAGGTTATACTCTCAGTCGGGTTCTGGGAGGATGGCGACTACGAGATTACAGTCGACATATACGACTGTAACAATGTTTTGATTGCTAGAGGGGTTCTTAGGGTATCAATCGAGCTGGGCGACCTGGCCCTCTACATCGACCAGTACAGCGTAGTCCTCAGCTCGCCTGTCAACATTTTCAACATATGGCGCGTAGAGATACGAACCACGGACGTAACCCCCGTCACTACCACCACCATTACTGAGACGGTTACAGAGACGATCATAAGGACCACTACGACCACAACCACAACCACGATTCCTCAGAGGACCACAACTACTACGCGCACCACAACATCCACACGCACCAGTACAACGCCGTCAACCACAACCACATCAACCAGAACATTAACTAGCACAACCACGGTTGTTATATCATCAGCAACCATTGTAGTAACACGTACCACGTATGTTTATACAACCACGCTCACATCCACGAGGAGAATAACTATAACTCTGACCAGCA
>JAUQPU010000004.1:0-63594 GCA_030550235.1 Thermoproteota archaeon | reverse complement strand
TCTCAGATATACGACGACAACCCTCACAAGCGGGATGAGAACAACTATTACCACTACCACTACTACTAGAACTTCAAGCATGATAACCACAACCACTCGGACGCAGTGGGTCACACAATACACAGTGACCAGGACAACAACCACGACTTACATCTATGTCACCACCACAGTAACCAATCCCACCACCACTAGTATTACTACGACGACTACTTTGTCTGACGCAAGAACAACAACAACGTCAACGACAACCATAATCACATCCACATCAACCACTACAATCATAACTACGACGACGCAAACTAAGACGGGTGGTGCAAACTGATTTGAGGAGAAAGTCATCCTCGGGAGTCTCAGCTGTTGTAGGCACTGCAATTGCTGTCATGATCTTCTTCACCGTGATGATTCCTATGTGGCTCTACCTTCAGCAGCTCCAGACACTCTTCATGGATGAAGTATCAAGAAGACTCCAGTTTGAGGTTGAGAAGCTGAACGAGGAGCTTGAAATAACCCTCACCATGCAGCCCCCCGACATCAACCCGTTTGGCAGGAGGTCACTATACTTGATAATGATGAATAAGGGGCCGATAGAGATAACTGTGCCAAGGCTATACATAGAGAGCAGCCGGATAGGTCTCTCCCACCTTGAAGAGCAGTATAAGTTGCCGCCTGGAGCGATTATCATGCAGCCGCTCAACTATTATGTAGAGCCCGGAGAAGAGGTCGTTTTGAGATCGCCAACCATGAGGGGCAACAGCTTCGTGTCCGGCAACCCGATAGGCCCCAACAAGCTACCATTCCTGCTGATTGTGCAGCTAAGCAATGTCAGCCTTGGCTACAGATATGAAGTTGAGGTCTCGGTCGTGTCTGATGTCAACATAAACATGACCCGAGGGTGCATCTCTCTGAGGAGTGAAGAGTTCTCAACCGGCTGCAGGGGGAGCGCTAGGTCAGAGAGGTTTGTCTCGAGGGTGGAGGACCTCTCAGACGTCTTTACATTCAACATCGCCCCTGGAGTTTATGAGGTTCGGGTAAATCAATGTCCATACTCGTCCGGTAGTTGCGCCAACATAGCTCCAAGCCCAGTGAGGGTTGAAGCGAACAGCCACGTTGTTGTCCACATAGATGTGCGGACAAACCTGGGTGTGCCGCGCCCACTCCCACTACAGGTGAGCCCGCTTCAACAGAACCAGATGGTACTCCTGAGCGAAACCGACCAGGAGGCGAACATCACCATACCATACATAGTAACGCTGGGGAACATAACCGAGCCTCTCAGAAACGTGGTAATACAGATGGAGGTACTATCCATGGACAATCTAACTAGCCCAACAGTCGGCTTCACGCTTGAACAGTCTGTCAGACTCCTGTCACCCGGCACCTCCTACATAGGCCTCTTCACACTCGAGGTCTCTGATACTGGCAATCAGAAGAAAGACTTCGGCGGCTACTTTGTCTACAGGATCAGAGTGGTTAGCGCGGAGGGTGTCATAACTCGGACATCGTACTCTAGTCTCGACTTCAAGATAGCTGAGCTCAGTGGCGTAGTTTATGTTTGTAAATGGTGGCTTGAAGGGGCTAATGTCAGGACGTCTTGCAGGGCTCCCAGCGCCTCAGGCGGTCCCTAAAGGGGTTATCTCCCACCCCTTTGCCTCACGACCTGGATTGTAACGGAGTCACCGTCGCTGGGGTATTGCTGCCCTGAGTCTACACCAATTCCTGCAGCCGTCACTGGGTCTACAGTTATGGTGATTGAGCCATAGTTCCTATTGCCCTGTAGCTCGCTGGCTCTGGCGAAGCAGCTCAGCACTGTTATTGTTGAGCCCGCGCTGAGTATCGAGCTGGAAGGTGTGCAGGAAAGAGACTGCCGGTCATAGTCTCCTTGTAGCTTTAATGCGTTCATGATGGCTATAGCGTCGGCTTGGACGTTCTCCTCAGCTTGATCTGGCAGGGTTAGGAGGATGTCGAATGCGAAGGCCTGTCCCTCTAGAACGCTGCTCGGCGCCACGATCTCTAAGTCAATAGTTACAACCGATGATACTCCGTCCCTGTTGAGGATGAATACGACGTTCCAGTAGTCTGGTAGTGTGACACTCATGGGGTTTCTAGCAGGGGCTAATAGTCTCGTGCTACTGACTAATATCCCGTTCTCGGCTAAATAGACCAGGAATGTTCCAGCGGTGGCTCCGAATGAGAGTGAGATGTTCTCGTTCGAGGCAGTTGCCTTATATTTTATAGATCTTGGCTGCGTGTCGGCATCACCTAGCGGCAGGATATCTATGGTGTATTCCTTCCCCCTTTCCATGTTGACTACCGAGACTGTCAGTGTGTAGGGGTATAGGCCTGCGACTAGTCTTCCCCGGATAATGTCTACTGGAGCTGAGCCGAAGAGTCTGCCCCTCTCAGTCACTGCTATGAACTGTACCTTGCCTGTGAAGCCTTCTAAGCAGCTGCTGACTTGGACCGTGATGTTCATGCCTGCGGGGATGTCGATTGGACTATCAATGCATGGCGTGTCATTTACCGGTGTGCCTAAGTTAACGTCCATAGCCCAGATTCTCTCAACCCTTATCATGAGTGGTGAAGTGTTTTTGAGGGTCAGGCTGATGCTTGGGCCGGCTGGGTTTATCTCAGTTCTGCCCTCGACCAGTAGCTTTAATTCCTCAGTGGCCCTGTCTATGTCTCTTATTCTTCGCGAGTTTAGCTCGTTAGAGAAGAGGTTGTAGAGGTTGGACATGTAGAGGTAGAGTGGGACTAATGTGGTGAAGAATATAGCCACAACTATCGCCATGCCGACCATCGTTGAGACTCCTTGATGTCTACCTCGCCTCATACCTCGCCACAAGGGCCCACATAGCGTTTTTCTCAGGATAGCTGGGGTCGTAGAGGTGAGAAGGAATGTACCAGACCTCTACTATGTAGGGTGGGGAGCCAGGATATCTCTCGCAACCCCTAAGCGGCGCCAGGTCATAGGTTTCTGCGGGGACGGTGACGCCGGCTATGTTGTGCCTTATTCCTGGTGAGGGTTGGGACTTGGGATATATTGTGCAGCTTATGACTTTCACATCGTTTAATCCGTGGTTTGACACCCAGACCACATTACTCTGGAGCGAGACAGCTTCTACTATGAACAGCGACCTCTGCTGCGAGATCATCTTATCATAGTCCTGTGTTATCTTGGCTGAGTGGCTGGTCACATAGCCTATAGATATGCCCCAGAGGGCGATTCCAAGCGAGACAACGCCTGCGAAGAGTAACAGCTCGCTTAGGAGTATAGAGTCTCCCCGCCTGGCCCGGTTTTTTACCCTCCTGCTCATCAGCTATGCCAACTGATTAACAGTTTTGCCCTTGCATATAAACTTTTATTATTTGTTATATTTATATTTTGCTTTCTAGACCTCCTGATTAGCATTTCGCTGTGTCAAACACTCGACTGCTGGTGGTTTGGCCTTTTTATAGATTATTTCGGCTGCTGCAAGCACTGTGGCCAAGATTGCTGTGGTGATTCCTGTGGCCACTAGGCCTTCTGTTACCCAGTATCCTTGGGAGGCGCTGTAGATGAGGTTGAAGAGGAAGTCCCAGTAGGGCATGCCTAGATTCATTATAAATACTAATGGTGATAGGAGTGCGGTCAATAGGGCGGGGTATGCTGCTATCCTTCGCTGGTGGTTGTCTATGGTTCTGGGGGCTAGTATGGAGGCTGATAGGGCTGCGAGGAGTGGCGAGGCTGGGTAGAAGTAATAGGGATAGAAATGTCGTACCAGGACTCCCTGTATGTAGCCTGCGCCCCAGCTGTAGGTCCAATAGCTCCGTGGTAGGAGGAAGATTGCTAGGACCATCGCTGAGGCAGGTACCACTACGTGGCTTGGGATGTGGAGTCTGTTTTGAGCCGTCCTATAGGATAGGAGTATGAATAGTATTAGCGGGGTTATGTGTGGCAGGGTTCCCCAGGAGACTTGCCCCATTCCTAGATATGATAGGATGTGCCATGGGAGGGAGAGTGGGACGTTTATGGTGAACGGTGCGAGTAATGGTGCGAGGGGTAGGTTATTGAACTGTAGGTGTCCTTGGACTATTACTCCGATGTTGCTTGGCCTCCATATGGCTGGGCTTAAGAGGAGCGTGAGGGGTGGAGCAAGCAGGTAGAGGGCGGCGCTCTTAGCTGTGGTCTTCTTGGTGTAGAGTAGGAGGAGTGCCAGCAGTGATGTGAAGATGGCGAATGATAGCTTTGTAAGTATTGCGAGACTGGCGAAGATTATGGCTAGGATTAGAGCTCTTCTATTCTGTTGATTGATGATGTAGAATGCGGATGTTGTTGCGAAGAGTGTGCCTATTGAGTCGAGGTAGGAGGTTGAGTATTGGATGAGAAATGGGTCGAGGGCCACTAGGGCCGGAGCCACTAGCGCTAGCTTTTGTGACGTTTTATTTGCTATCATGTAGGCTGGGATGGCTGTTAGTGCGGATGCGGTTATCGGTGCTAGGAGCCCTGCCTGAAAAATGCCGATGAATTGGCCAAGCGCGTGAGCTGACAGGCCTGTGAGGAGCATGCCGAAGGGCGGGACTCCAGGGTTTATACTGCTGAGCGCCGTCATGTTCATCGACGTGATGGCCTGGATGTACGATAAACCGAAGACGGTATATGTGCCGGGGTCAAAAATCGTCAGGCCTTGGTTCCCATAGGCTGGATATATCCAGATGGTGAAGCGTATCGCGAACCCTAAAGCCACTATCAGAGCCAGTAGAGCCACGGTCTTTCTGCCGTTTTTAATTTCCCCCATTCTACTTTCTGAATCTTGATGCTGGATTGCTGTATTAATTCCTTGGTATGTTGCCTCGGTTGGGATATTTGAAGGGTTATATTTGGTTTCTATGGTGTGGTTGTTCTTGGAGCGTGGTGGATGGGAAGTTGGTGTTGAATCACTGGTATGTTGGGCTGATTGTTGCCGGATTGGTGGGTTTGAACACGTTTTTCTGGGGGATGGCGGTTAGGGAGGTGGGCCAGCCGGATGTCTCGGTGAGGTTCCTGATTAATCTCTTCTTCAACAGGTGGTTCATCCTTGCCATGGTTACAGGCTTCACAGTAGCGGTCCTGAGCTACTGGGTCTACAGCGCTATGGGTGTCATGCTTGGGAGATTCTTCCTCTCGATGTCCATAGTCTCTATAGTTGTTGTGGGGTATTTCCTCCTTAGAGAGGTTGTCTCTATTGAGCAGTGGATCGGCATAGCGCTAATAATCACAGGCGCCCTATTGATAGGCAGATTTTAAGCCGTTTTCTTTTCACATCTGGGTCGTCCAAATGCAGGTTATCCTTGGGTTTTTCGTAAATATTGACTCGGTTAGTTTGGGTGGGCCTAGGTATTTTTGTGCGTATAAGAGGGCTCTATGCATTGAGTGTTCTTTCTTTTGGTGAAATTGGACGATTATGATCTTGACTCCATAACTAGGTAGTTGGACGATCTCATCAATCACGGCATATTCGCAGCCCTCACAATTCATTTTAACTATATCGGGCTTCCAAGTCTCTACTAATTCAAGTAATTTATACACCGGTACATCTAAATGCTGCATTGTCGTTTTTTCTGAAGATGTGAGTCCATACGTGTCAAGACCGACCTGATTAGGTAATAGGGGGATCTTTTGACCCACAGAAGCGTTAATCGCTATAATGGGTTTTCCTTTAGCATTCTCTAAGAGAGACTCATAGTGTTCTGGAACAGGCTCTACTGCTATAACCTTTCTCGCACCTTTATAGAGCCAGTATAGTGCCGAGTCTCCCACATATGCGCCGATATCTAAGACTACCATGCCCCTAACGTTAACATTATAGATCTCGTTGAAAACTTCTGGAATGCTTACTATGAGAATCTTCTCAGGCTGGACTTTTAACTCGCAGCTGCCATTCAGGCAGTAGATTTTCATCCATGTATTGTTGAAGGAGATTTTCCTAACGTATTGAGGAACTTTTGACCTTCTGTAGATGTATTCGGTGGCGACTAAGCATTTAAATAGTTTACGTGCTGATATTTTTGCACTTAGTGCTCCATCTTTGGCTATGAATGTGCCTTTTCTTCCTAAAAGTGCAGTTAAGTAAAGTGCTGTCCAATTCTTTAAGTATTTGTGGGGAGTAATCATTGTTAGGTAAAGTATAGTACTGTATGTGGCGAGCCTATCAATGATGTATGAGAGTGTGTGTAGTGTGTTCATATTGCTTGGGTTTGTATTGGTTTTTTCAACCCGTGTGTGTGCCATTTTGTGTATTCTTGGAGTTTTTGTGTTTTCCGTGAGTCTCTCAGTGCTGAAAGGCGTGCAGCTGTTTCGATCGTCATAGCCGGTATTAGCCATGTTATTCGTGAAGGTTTTTTGATTATTGCGAGGAGTGTTGCCAGTGCAAGTATGTCGGGTTGCATGCTGGGGGCTGTGGATTTTCTTAGTTGTAGGTGTCCCATTATCATGCGTTTCCTTCTATTGAAGAGGTGTCTTATCGATGCTGACGCGTCGAAGTAGGCTACGCAGTCTTCTGCGAAGTAGTTTAGCTTGCCGTCCCTGCGTACAAGTATTCCTATGAACTCATCGTCATTTATGACCTTTATGACCTTTTGGATGTGTGCTAGTTTTACTCCGTACATTACTGCTCCTAGGTGGACTGGGCGGTTTAGGCGTTTTTGTAGTGATTTTCCAGTCGCCAATATCTCCCACATGAGTTCGTCTATTTTGTATGCTAGGCCGCTGCCTATGGGTATCTGGCGCGCTGATACCGCCCCTATCGTTGGAAGTGTGAGGTAGTGGTATAGTTTGGTTATGCTTCCCGGCGTTGGTATTGCGTCTGCACCTAGCTCTATTATTGCGTCGTATTCCTGTGCCTTCGCGTAGGATATTGCCCTGTTCAGGGCCGCCGCTTTACCGGCTCTCTCTGGATTCCTGATCACATGGGCCCCATACGCCTTGGCGATGTCTGATGTTCTATCTTCGCTTCCGTCATCTACAACTAGAACCTTGAATCCTTCCCCAGTTGCCCTTGAGATTGGTGTAGCGATGCTGCCCTCCTCATTGTAGGCGCAGATGACGACCAGCGCTCGGAGGTGTTTGCCTTCGTCTCCGTCTATAGGCAATCCCTGAGGGTTGATCGGCCTTTATGGCTCATAAACGTTTAGAGCCGCAGAGGAAGCTATACATGTATTGGTAGGACCGTAAAAAATCCTCGATAAGGGATGGGTTTATGGTACGAGTACCGCTACTGGATATGTCTTGCCGCTTGTCGTGTGGAGAGCTATCTCGTTAGTTATACCGCCTGTCCGAACGCAGGTAGCGCCAGCCGTTACAGACAGCTGGACTGTTCCTCCTACGGAGAGAGGAATGTTAGTCGCTGTAATGCAGGGTAGGCCGTTTACTAGTACCATGTCGACTACTGCTGGGCTTGAGCCTGTGTTCTTAGCAATCACTATGACTCTAGTACCGTCCCAGTAGGCTGTCTGTATCTCTATCTTCTCGAACCTAGTGAAGACTCCAACAAGCCCTGAGGCCCAGAAAGCAACAGCAATGGCTATGACTATCGCTACTGCCACAAGGATGACCGTAGCAACTACAGGGCTTATCCCCGCCCTTCTACGCACCATCATAATCCCAAACAATACCGGCTCTGATATATATTTTGTGGCGAGGCATTTCCAGTGGAACCCCACCCGATTACTATCACAACAATATTCTTAAATATAATGGAGCATAGAAACCACTAGTCATGGGGTTTTCAGAATCCTTCACAAGCTTCTCATACTCAAACTTTAGAGGGCTAGGAACTCAGCTCCTAAAAATCGCTCCAGGCATACCCTCAAAGCTCGAGAGCGCCGGAAAACGCATCTACCCCGAAGTATTCACATCCATAGTGGCTGCAGTAACAGTGATAACGGCCGTAATAGCCATACCTATAGCGGTCCTAACCTACCTATTCACAGGCAGCCTAATAGCCCTGGGGCTCTTAGGCGGAATACCCCTAATAGCCCTAGGCTTAGGTCTCGCTTGGCCGTACATGGCGGCCACCTCCGCGGCGACACTATTCGAGAGCGAGGTCCCCTACGCCGCAGCCTACCTAGCAGTCATGTCCACAGGCGGAATCCCACCATACAAGAGCCTAGCTAGGCTCGCCCAGAGCCAGCTCATGCCCAACATAGCCAAAGCAGCCAGACTCGCAGACCTAAACGTCAAGGTTGGCGGACTAGACCCCGTCACAGCAATCGAGAAAATGGCCAAAGGCCTTCCCAGCAAAGAGTACCGCGACCTGCTAATGGGATACGCCTCAACTATAAGGAGCGGCGGGGACGTCGTCCACTTCCTCATCAGAAAGACGGAGCAGATCTTCACCTCGAGGATGGGGAAGATGCGGATAGTCGGTGAGAGGATGGGCATGTTGATGGAGGGTTACGCAGCCATAACCATGATGCTCTCACTGGTCCTCTTCACAATATACATAGTCTCGAGAGCCCTACCCACAGAATTCCTCATCATGCCCTCCGAGCAATTCGCCATGATAGCCTACCTCTTCCTCCCACTCATGTCTGTTCTCTTCCTCTACCTCGCGGACATAAGCCAGCCAAAATACCCCATCACAGATCCTAGACCCATGAGAGTCCTATACCTCACTATGCCTGCAGCCTTCACGTTCCTCGCACTCTTCGCCGTACCATTCTTCCTCACGGAACTCCAATACATGCCACCATTCAACATAACATCAAGCATCATAGTACAGATACGGCAACTAATGGGCATAGAGATGGGCTACGAGTCCTCCATCGCCCTCATCCTCTTCTCCATAATACTCTTCACACCCGCCGCAATAGCCTACCAGAGATACGGAAGCGAGAACTTCTCAGTCGTCCACGGACTCACACTCTTCCTCAGAGACATCACAGAAGTCAGAAAAACAGGCCTCAGCCCAGAGAGATGCATAATCGACCTATCAAGAAACCTCTACGGCGCCTTCACCAAACACCTCAAAATAATGGCCCGGCAGATAGGCTGGGGAATGCCTCTCAGAAAGATCTACGAGGACTTCGCCAAACGCACCTACGGCTGGCTCGAGAGGGCCGGTGTCTTCATATTGATAGACGCAATAGATGTCGGCGGAGGTGCACCGGAGACATTCGAAGTCCTCGCCTCCTTCTCAGAGGACCTAGAGGAGATCGAGAGACAGAAAAGAGCAACGCTCAAACCGCTCATGATTATCCCATACCTAACAGCAGTACTACTCATCGTCGTCGTAATCATACTAGTCTCATTCATGAAGGGCCTACTAAAGCTAGCACGTCTAAGCATCTCCTCCGCAGAGTTCATTCACTTCTTCCTCCCACCCGTCATAATCATCGCCGTCATAAGCGGACTAGTAGCAGGGAAAGTATCAAGCTCAACAATAGCAGGTGGATTCAAACACGCAGTAATAATGGCTGTAATATCGCTACTCGCGATATGGCTCTCGGGAAGTATATCTGTGGGGTTGTTCGAACTACAGACTACTCCATAAGCTCAACAACGCCGCCGATAATATCGATACGCCTCTTCTCTTTCAGATAGCGCATAGCCCTGATGATCACGTCTCTGGGATATGGAGTCTTCACAAATACCTGCCAATACGGAATGGGGCCACCCCTCTTAAGAATGGCCTCAACAATATAGTCCGCTACCGGCTTAATATCCTTCTCCAACTCCTCCATACTCTTGTTCTGAACAGCCATCTGAGGAGAGCCCGAAATACCAGAAGAGGCGGGAGAGGGCGCGACAACAGCCTCCACCCTCCTCGCCATAGGAGTCGGAGGCCTCTTAACAGTAATCCCAGCCTCAGCAATCAGCTTCTCCGGATCAGAATAGTAGGACAGGATGATGCTAGCTACCTTGTCATTATCTGTAATCTTATTCTCACGCATCCACTCGAGAAGCTCCTTCCGCCTCCAAAGCTCAAGCATCAAGTCCTCCTTACTAACACCATTCATAAGCGAGATATTCTCGATCTGTAGGCTGTTAGCGAAGTTAACCCTGAATGTATCTGTGACCGGGTCCCACTCAGCTATCTTCCTATACCTGTGGGCGTCCTCGACCTCCCAGATGAATCTGACACGTCTGCCGAAGAGCTGCGTCTTCCCGCGGAGCTGCACTCTCTGAATAAGAGCCATGGCGTCAAGCAGCGAGATATGAGTCTCGGGGATATTCATCGGCGGGCTCATAAGCCGTTTAACAGCGCTCTCAACATCCTCGGCGTGGACAGTAGTCAAACCTCCATGCCCAGTCGCGATAGCCTGGAAGAGGACGAAAGCCTCCTCACCTCTAACCTCACCCACTATCAGGTAGTCGGGCCTATACCTCAGGCTCGTCTTAACCAGGTCGAAAAGCTCGACCGCGCCCCTCTCAGTAGAGCCGAGACCATAACTCTCCCTAGTCACGAATCTGACCCAGTTATCCCTTGGAATGTTGATCTCAGCGGTCTCCTCGCAGGTGACTATCTTCATCCTCGGCTTAATGAACGTGGTGAGCGCGTTCAGCAGAGTTGTCTTGCCGCTGCCAGTCGCGCCTATAAGCATCAGGCTGGCCTTGTTCTCGATGAGAAGCCAGAAATAGGCTCCCATCTCGCTGTTCAGAACATTGCTGACTATCAGCTCTGTGACGCTGAAAGGCCTCTCTCTAAACTTCCTAATGGTGAATGTGCTTCCGCGGGGTGATATCTCCTCCCTAAAAGTAGCCGCGAGCCTGTGCTTGCCATAGATCATGGCATCGACGATTGGGAAGGCGGATGAGACATGCTTTCCAGCCTTGTGCGCTAGGTGTATGATGAAGTCATCGAGAGCCTCCCTATCCGTGAAGGATATGTTAGTTGGCATACTCTCAAAGTCCCTGTGCCAGACATAGATGGGAATGTAGAGGCCGTCGCAGGATATGTCCTCCACCTTGTAATCCTCCATAATCACGTTGAGAGGCCCGAAACCCATAAGGTCCCTATCAATATAGTAGAGGATCTTCTCCACCAGCTCGTCGGATAGTGAGGGGAGACCTACCGCCCTCCTATACTTCTTCATGACCCTTAAGGCGGTGTCGTGGATGATCTTTTTCGTCTCTTCCTCCTCACCGATCTTGGGGATGTCAAGCTCTTTTGTCAGAATATCCTTTATCTTCTCAAGCGCCGTCTCCTCCTGCTGCGTCAGGGGGTTCTCAACAACGAAGTATATCGGCTCAACGACCCTTCCAGGTGGTGAGGCTATAATGACCTCGGCATACTTCTCTGTCAAAACATACCTGTCTAGGATCTCGAAGGCGGGGTTTAGAGGCTTTACATCAATTCCTCTCCACTGCTTAACTATCTCCTTCTCTCCCTTCTTCTTTTTCTCCTCCTTGACCTTTACCTCTTTTTTAGCATCCTGAACCAATCTTAAAAAATAAGTAATCCATATGGATTATAAAAGTTTTGCAATACAGTGCCTGTGGTTGTGGTATAAATGGGTTCTTAACAGTCGTTGAGGCTGAAAATCTGATCCTATTCTACGGTTCTCGAGGGTTTGGGGAGGGTTAGTTAAGGTATCTTGCGCCGCCTATTGTGAGGATTTTATAGAGGATTGTCGCGGAGACCCCCACGTACGCCAGCATGTTGGCCATTAGGAATATGGTCGGTGAGCTTGCCAGCGGCTCGAAGAGTCTGACGATGAGTATGGGGAGGGAGAGGAGGATTGAGCCCGCTAGGGGTATCAGGATGTAGAGGAAGGAGCCGAGGGAGAATGGTGAGGGTGCCAGCCTCGTGATGAGTGAGACGAGGATTGAGAGGGTCGAGCCGAAGCATGACATGGCCAGGAGCAGAACTAGGTCGACTAGGAGGAATGGAGCCTCGGCTGAGCCGATGGAGACTAGGCCATAGAGAAGCAGTGCGAAGAGGAATGTTACTGTGAGATACGCTAGGTAGAGGCCTGAGACATAGTGTCTCACGCCATTCTGTGAGAGGCTGATGACCCATGTGTTAGGTCTCTCTGATATACTCCAGTTTATCGCGAGCAGGGCCGGGAGGAGGGGGATGTAGAGGGTGATCATGGTCAGCTCCGCCAGCTCGGGGAACTGGGCCACACCCACCAGCCTAGGCAGGGCGGTGTTTGCCAGCGTCAGGAAGACGAGCACCATCACACCAGTCCAGAGGCTGCCCTCCCTAACAATCCTCACAAGGTGAAGCCTATACATCAGGGAGAGGTGGCCCCGGGCAGAGCTGAGCCCGAAGAATCTACCAACACCGGGGAGCCTGAAGTATTTTGAGAGCCTGTTGGGGGGCTCCATCAGAACCGAGTGTAGGAGAGGCGTGATGGAGGGGTAGAAGTTGGACTTGGAGAGGTGTAGGTATGCGAGGACCAGCAATGCGAGGTAGGGTGGAATCAGTAGTAGACTAGTGCCCGGGGCCTCTATCGCTGATGAGATGATGACGGCGGGGTGTAGTGTTAGGAACTCGGGTGGAGCTATGCGAAGCGCCAAGAGGACTAGAGGCGTCAAAACTAGAGCCATCAGGCCCCAGCCCACCAGCTTCACACTCCTCTCACCTATACTCGTCCTTGAAACACCCAGCACATGGGAGAGCAGGATGGCCATGACGGTGGCAGAGATGTAGAGGGGGAGAGCCCTGCCGAGGTAGCTGAGATGGTGGGGATAGGTGATTATGGCCAGCATGAGGGTGGTCGGTGGGACTATGAAGAAGCCCAGCAGGAAGAGCTGGAAGAGCAGGTCCACCAGCAGATAGATACGTGGCTTCACACTGGATGTGAGGACATAGTCTATCTCGTATGGGAAGGCTGTAACCCCTCCCTTAACACCCAGGAAGACCCCAACAGCAAGTATAATGGTCACGGTGACCTCAGAGAGAATGCTAAGGAATCCTCTAGGGCCACCGCCCGCAAGTATGCCTGTGAATCGGAGCATGAGTGAGACTAGGCCGATTATGAGGAGCCAGAGGAGGTAGACGGCGGCTAGGGAGAGGATGTTCCTGGGGGAGTGTCTCAGCTGTCCCAGATACTGTTTAAGCTTGACAGTTAAGAGGAGGAGGGCTAGGCGCGTCAAGTCCTTTGCCTCGAGACTATGTTTAGGAAAGCCTCTTCGAGGGATGCCGGGTCTCTCAGGCCTGCCAGGCCTCTAAGCTCCTCCAGCGTCCCCGAGGCCAGCTCCCGGCCCAAGTGAATAATCGTCGCCGAGTCGCAGACCCTCTCAATAGAGTCGAGTAGGTGGGTGCTTACGAGGACAGCCCCACCATTCCTCGCCGTCTCCCTCATCAACATCTTCGCGACGCTCTGTGCCTCAGGGTCAAGCCCGTTGAAAGGCTCATCAAGGATGAGAATCCTGGGGTTATTGACTATAGCCGCTGCGAAGGCTATCCTCTGCCTGACACCCTTCGACAACTCGTAGATGAGCTTGTCGAGATACCGCCCTAGACCAAACAACTCCACGCTCTCTGAGACCCGCCTCATCAGCTCCCCTTCTCCAAGTCTCTTAAGCCTGGAGTTGAAGATTAGGAACTCCTCCGTCGTCAGGTACTCTGGAAGGGCAGGATTCTCCGGGAGATATCCGAGAAAATCCTTATACGCCGTGTCGGTGAGGACTGAGCGGCCTGCGATTAAGACCTCACCCCTCTCAGGCCTCAAGAGCCCCACCACACACTTAATTGTCGTCGTCTTACCAGCCCCATTCAGCCCTAGTAGGCCATGCACTCTACCCTCGCCGACGACCAGGTTCAGCCCCCTGACCACCGGCTCACCGTTAAAACTCTTCCAGAGCCCTGCAACCTCAATCAAAGCCCGACCCAAGCCCCACACTTCACTTGTAGAATAGACACATGCGGCCAGCTATAACCCATTCCCAACGTTCCAAGCATAAATTAGAGTCCTCTGACAGATTCAGACGGGCCCGTGGCCTAGCATGGATAGGGCGCCGGCCTGCGGAGCCGGAGGTCGCGGGTTCGAGTCCCGCCGGGCCCGTTCCAATTACACTAACAGATAGATGCTATCGCGTTATCCTAAATGTCCGGTCGCTTGTGTCTTCCCCTGTTTGCCCTAAGCTATCTGTTACAACCACTTTGATTAGGCCGGAGCTCGTGGGTATGTTCGGCACCCTCCACATATAATATCGCGGGTTTCCCGATAAGGTTGCTATTAGGGACCAGCTCGCACCGCCGTTCGGGGAGAAATAGATCTGTGTTCTAGTGATCTCCGCCCCACCTGAAACTGACCAGTAGATGAAGTAGTAGCTATAGGCTCTAAGAGTCTCTCCACCGTTAGGCCTGATGACTCTTACCGTAATATGCTGTCCGGTCTGCTCCACTATCCTAAAGGTTGAGTTGCTTGTGTCGTAGATAGAGGGGTTGCTTATGCTCTCTATCCTGATTAATGCTGTGTTGGTAGTCGGGCTTGTGACAACCCATGGCTCTGAGCCATCATTAGCCGTGTCGCTGAAGAGCGTAGTCCACGTCGAGCCTCCGTCCCTTGAAAGCAGAATCCTCACGTTACCGGAGACGGCCTGCGTAGTCCACTGTATCTGAACTTCCGAGCCTATCACTAGCGTCTCCCCGCCGTTGGGGTAGAGAACGTTTATGCGCGGAGTAACCTGGGATGTCTGGAACGTCACAAGGTCTCCCAGCTCCCTCTCAATATTGGCCATGTTGCTGAAGGCGAAGTGCCTCACCCCGTTTATGTCGCCGCCACCCCACAGTATGCCGTAGAGCTGAACAGTACCTGCGGAGGAATCAACGATCTTGAAAACCGGAGATCCACTGTCGCCAGCGCCAACATTCGCTCTAACGAGGTCTTGACAGATCAACGCGTAGTTCGTCCCAGAGACAAATATGGTTACGCAGGTATATGTCACCACTCCCTGGCTCCACCCGGTCGTCCTTCCAACTTTGTTTAGCGCCTCACCTGCAAGAGGATATCCAACCTCACCGATTATCGTCCATTCACCCACTAAAGTTATTGAGCCTATCCCTGAAGTTCTAGCTATCTTTCCGAGAGAGGAGCTAGCTCCTGACAGGTATCTTCCAAAGGCTGCGTCGCTATATCTGCACTGATAGCCTGATGGGCAAGGTGGCGAGGTGAAATACGGTGGATCAACCTGCTCCACACCAATCGCATAAGAAGAGGATGTTGCATATGGTTGGTAGTGGGCTGTTCCATCAGGCTGCCACTGAGACGTTGTGCAGTGGCTGTTCACTAGGTATCCGCGCGTGCCTGAGCGGAAAGCGTTGAAGCCTAGTGTGCAGAGATAGTTACTGAAGGCTATCTGGAGCCCCCCTACGGTAGGTCTTACATAATCTCGCAAAGTAACCACAGGTCTTATCTGCGCTCTCACCAAGTTGAACCCTGCCTCAGGGATCCCTAGCTCGGATACCAATCGGGTAACCTCAGAAGCGTTAGCCGATGTGCCGATACCTATCAAAAGCCTATTCCCCCTTTCATCGATATCTATGAAGCTCAGCGCGGAAGCGATTCTTCTCTCATTCAGAATTCTTGCTCGCCAATTCCAAAGGGTTCTAAAATCAAAGTTCGCACTGGCCATCCTGTATCTTCCCGTTGAGAGGGCTTCAGCCACATCAGACCTTAGCTGTGGATATGTTGACACCACAGCGGCTAACTGCTCAAATGCCTGAGCGCTCATGTTCCCTGCTATCGATAAGGTGAGCCTCCCATTCTCGTCTACGAAAACCCCTGCAAGGCCTGGAATACTATCGGACAACTCTAAGAGTAGCTCGTCATATGTTAACGGCGAGCTTTCCCTACTAAGTGAGGCGGTTGGAGGTATAGTCAGAATCGAAAACAGTACCAAGAGGATTAGAAGAGGAGCGCCAGGTCGCATGGAGAAACAGATCGAAAATTTTATTTAAATTTTTAATCAACGGCGGTGTCTTAGGGTATTTATTTTTAGCCGCGAGGGCATCGCCATAATAAGGCTTAAACACTCGGCGTTCTACTGGGTTTGAGGCATCTTACACCTTCTACAACTGCCTTTAAAATAAGCCCACCGATTGGCTGCTCTTCTAACGAGCCTGTGAAGAATTCTTCTTTATTTTGAGAAGGGTGTTCAATGAAAATTGACCTAGCTAGGTTCTCTAAAGCTGGAATTCTCTCTCCGAAATTACCTTGACCTTGACTGGGTGTATGCTAGCAGGCTCCATAGCCACTCGGCGAACTCGGCGGGATTTTTTGTCTGGATATATATCTCGCCTGGGCCTCTCACCCTCACCACGAGCCCCTCGCCCCCAAGTAGTGTGGATTTGAGTCCTCCAAACTTTGAGACTTGGTAGGTGCATGTCTCGGAGAATGCTGCCAGATGGAAGTTATCTACTATGAGCTCCTCGCCTGCTGCGAGTGTTTTCTTCTCGAGGGCTCCGAAGGTGTTGATGAAGAGGTCTCCGCTTCCAGTGGCCCTTAGCATGAATAGGCCCTGCCCAAAAAGCCCCCGAGTGAAGCCCTGCCACTTTATGTCGAGATCGATTTTTGGGGTAGAGGCCACATAAGCCGCTTTCTGCACAATATAGCCTAGCCCAGGCCTAACCTCGAGTCGTGCTATGTCCCCCAGAGGAGCCGAGACCAGTCCCACCAAACCAGTACCGCCACTCGCCATATACTCGTTTACGAAGAATGACTGGCCTCCAAGTATCTTGAGGCCGAGGCTCTGTATGAAGCTCGCCTCACGCATGACAGTCTTCACCTGAATATTCGGGGACATGTATGTCATAGCCCCAGCCTCAGCCCTAATCGCCTCACCCTGCTCAAGCCCCACCTCAAGAAGCGAGTAGGATGGACGATGCTTGATCTCGAACCTCAAGGCTCGCCCTGACATTGTCCCGGCCTTATAAAAAATTTAGCCCCACTCCTAGATAATGGCTAAAATAGTGAGGAATCAACCGATTCGCGTGCCGCGCATACCATCTGAGGTGAGGAGGCTAGTTGAGGGTAGGAACTTCGGATTCGTCGCGACGCTGATGCCTGATGGCTCGCCCCAAGTCTCACCTGTCTGGATAGACATCGAGGACGACTACATCTTAGTCAACACAGTAAAGGGGAGGGTGAAGGACAGGAATACTGACAGAGACCCGCGCGTCTCAATCGCCATAGCCGACTCAGCAAACCCCTACAAGTACTGTGAGATCCGGGGTCGCGTGGTTGAGAAGACGACTATAGGCGCGGTGGAGCACATTGATAAGATGGCGAAAAAGTATCTTGGCGTCACCAGATTTGAGGGGCCTAGGGAGGGTAGGTTGATTTGGCGGATTAAGCCGGAGAAAATATTCATCCGTTAGAACACATCCTCTAGGACAGCCACCTCGTAGATTCCCGGCTCCTCGAGCACAAGCTCCACAACCCCATCGGAGAAACTGTAGCGTAGATCCTCCCCACTCATATAATTGTAGACCCGCCTAGGCTCCCTAGGAACCCTGACCCTCGGTCTCAAAGTCGAGTATGATGTATATTCCGTAATATACTCTGGGTGTCTGCCAATCCTCATCGACTGGTAATTCATTAGGTGGAGGATGAGAGAGCCCATCCTCCTCCAGAGGTATACCTCCGATGTGGGTGGAAGTGTGGGTTGCACAAGCCTCTCCCTAAGCATGAGGCCTAGACAGTTCCTAAGTATTCTACCGTAGAGCCAGTATCCATGCCTGAAGTAGGCCGCGAATATCTGGGAGTAGATGTACATTATCTTGCCGTCTCTTGAGAGGGCTATGGCTGGGCTCCCCGAGACTCTACACGCAGGGGTGTAGGTGTGAGATGTATACGTCCTGTAGCTCCTCTTGAAGTATGGCTCCTTAACCCAGGCAAGCACCTCTCCATCACTGAGGCCCGTATAGACCCCTGAGCCATACATCGCTATGTCGAAGCCTGGAGGTATGTCTTCACTTAGCTTGGAGCCGACTTGGATGAAATCCACATCAAACCTCTCCGAGTCTATAAATGTGAGGTCGATTCCAGGGAGCTTGAATCCACCTTCTTCCAAACAAGCCTTGTAGCTGAAGATCACGCGCCCCCCGCCTGAGAGATATTCTGCGATTCTCTTCCTTGAATCATCATCAAGGAGCCCAAAGTCGGGGATTATCAAGAGACTATACCTGTCAAAATCCATGAGATTATCGATAACGTTGAACTGTATCTTATCCTCCAGTAGAATCTTCACGGCGCCGGCAAGCGAGTCGTCAATCCCAAACCCGCCCTCTTGGAAGACGTAAGCGTCGGCGCTTCTAGACCTTGGCAGCGCCAGGATCGATGCCTCATAGACTGGCTCAGACCCGTGCATAAGCCCCTCAACTCTCCTCACAACCTTATAGGCCTCTCCTATGGTGTTGTAGACCGCCTCATCTAGCCTCCCCCTCGGGTGCATCTGGTCGCCTATGGAGACGGCGGCCCCGTGGGCCATTATCCGGGCAGCCTCATAGACTAGTTGGGCGGACGGTTTAAGCCCTCCAAAATCACCCCACGAGAGGTGGAACCTCCCAGTCATCCCTACGATAGGCTTGCCGAAGTTTCTCAGATAACGCGCATAGAGTGGGAAGTGGTAGTATCCCCACGGCCCAGTTGGGAGCGACTCAATCTCAAAATGAGTCAGATACCTCTCTGCCAGTCGCGCCATATTCAGGCTTGATGCGCCGTTAAAGAAGAGAGTTGCATTAGGCCGTATCTCTCTGACGAGCCTCCACATCCTCGCCATAAACCTCTCCTCTATCATCCTCGAATGTCTCCGGAGGTCTTCCTCAACCGCATAATTCATTCCAAGCCTATCCATCGAAGATCTGCAGAATCGGCAGAGACATCCAGGTCTCCTCTGCACCACTATGTCCAGAAAGACTCCATCCACGTCGTAGCCGCTCAGAACCTCTCTAACCTGTGTCTCAACATAGTCGACGTATGGCGTGTTGAGACATAGCGTCTCCCAGCTGTAGTATGGCCGCTCAAATGGCTTAGGTCTAACAGGAACACCGCTCCTATCTATTTGAAGCCACTCTGGATGCTCTTCACCTATATACGAGTCCCAGCAGACTGAATAATACGCAGCAACCCTAATCCCCCTCCTGTGACAAGCATCCACCATCTCCCTGAGAAGGTCAATCCTCAGCGATGGATGCTTTACCCCAATCCGCGTATCATAATAAGACATTCCGTGATGGCACTTGGCAAAGACCGTAACGGAGTTCACAAAGGCGCGTGAGAGAGTATCAGCGAATTCCTCTGGATTAAAATCGGCCGCAACATCGGGTATTAGTGGGGAGGTGTGAAAGTCTAGGTGGACCTGCCTGTAAGAATCCTCTAACCCACGTACCCGTCCTTCTCTCAATCCTCACATAGAGGCCGGTAGAGCGTGCTTATACATCTTCCCAAAGTCTCAAGTCTTAGACGATATGAGGACTAGGGCCGCAATTGCCAGCATGATTCCGACAACCTGTCTGGTGGTAGGGATCTCCTTGAGGATGAGTGTTGAGAGTATCATCGTCACGACGGGGTATAGGGAGGTTACCACGACAACTATGGCTGAGGGATTCCGCTCAAGGGCTACGTAAAAGATGGGCGCTCCCAGGAAACCCAGTACACCAACAACAAAAGCAAGCATGAATGCGCCGAGAGGATATGATAGATTTGGTCTTGTCAGCAGCGCGAAGATAATCATGGAAGATACGCTTCCAATCGAGCCGAGAACGGTCATCTCACGCCAGCCAATCGACGCGGCTGCAAGCCTAGCTGTGAATCCCCAAACACCCCACACAAGCAGCGCTAACATAGCAAATAATATCCAGCTGTGGTCACTACCGCTCAACGTCTTTTACAATCGCAAAACATGATAATATACGTTTTCACACATACTATAAGGCTGTATCCGACACGCAGCACATGTGACAGACTGGCTCTACAAAACCATCCTCTGTGAAAAGTTATATCAGAGGAACAGGGCTAAGATTTAGGTCGTGCGGGCAGTTATCTTAGCGGCTGGTAGGGGCACTCGTCTCCAGCCCTACTCGCATCATACACCCAAGTCCATGATGGAGCTTGAGCCAGGCGTCTCAATACTCTCATTCATGGTCAACCAGCTTAGAAGCAGTGGGGTATCAGATATAGCGGTAGTTACTAGACCGGATTTTGCAGACATCTTCAAGAAGATTAGCCTAAGTCTCCATATGGTCCATATCCGGGATGAGGACCCCTTCGGAAATCTATACAGCGCATATATGGGTTGCAAAGAGGTTAACCCACCACTCCTCCTCGTGATGTCTGACCACATAATGGAGAGGCGAATACTCGGGAGAATGATTAAGCGCGCCAAAAATAGCCAGAAGGCCTTCATACTGTGCCTCGATAGGAAGCCGTCATTGAAGACGGCTGAGGAAGGACTTAAACTCTCACTGAATGAGGATCGCGTAGTTGAGACTGGGAAGGAGCTGACACCCATTTATGGGATTGATACAGGCGTAATATTTTGCGGGACACGTAGCCTACGATACATGGAGAAGGCTGTCGAGGAATATGGAAAGGCAGCCTCCCTCAAAGATGCAATCAACCTAGCGGCCGCAAACAACGACGTAGACTTTGTTGATGTTACAGGCCTTCTATGGAAAGACATCGACACACCCAGCGACCTAGAGGCTGCCAGAGAAGTCTATTATGAAATATTGAGGAGAGACCTTGTAAAACCCTCAGACGGCTTAGTGAGCAGGCTACTAAACAGAAGCATATCGACGAGGATCTCACTCCATCTCTACAAGAGGGGGCTCTTCATCCACCCCAACATCATCTCTCTCATCTCATTCATTGTAGCTATTCTGGGGGCGGTCTCCCTCCCGGCCGGGTTTTTTCTGATCGGCGGTCTACTTATACAAATAGCATCCATCCTAGATGGTGTTGACGGGGAGGTCGCACGCCTCTTCAAGGCTACGAGTTCTCAGGGGGAGGTCTTCGACAACATTTTGGATAGGGTTGCAGACATCTCGGTTATAGCCGGAATAGTAGCGGCCAGCTGGCCCCTCTCTACACTGGATGCGACTCTATCCATAGTTGCCGCCGCCGGCGCGACGTTAGTCAGCCAAACCACACACATGCTCTCAAGACTAAACATCGAAGTGGATAACCTGAGGAAGATCCCCGCAACTCGGGACGTGCGGCTCTTCAGTGTCCTCATATGCGCGGCAGCAGGCTACCCACTCTACTCGATATATTACATCGCCTTTACCTCCGCCATCTTCGTCATTGCGGGTCTGGCCCTTCTCTTCAGAGGGTCTCTAACTTGGCCGTGGCCCATGCCCAGGAGGGAGGGGCGCGAAGCTTGGCCCCGCCTCGCCGTCGAGCTGACCACTAGGGGTGTTGTCCACTCGGTAATTGTCAACACCTTCCGCCTCACCATCGGCCTACTAGTAACTAGGCTCCTACTAACACCCTTTGCCGACATAGTGATAGTGCAGAAACCCGTAGCCCTCGAGGTTGCGTCACTTCTGCCTCTGGCGGAGATAGGGGTGATAATCTATTTCGGCTCAAAAATAATAATCTCAAGCGGGATACTGGCGGAACAGGCCTCCTCCCAGCTTGTACGCAGGCTACGGCTAACTTCAACAATAATCCGCGAGACAATCAGCGACACGACATACCTTCTCTTCGCCCTAGTCCTCTGGACCTATTCCTGGAGCCTCAGCGCCCTCCCAATAGCAGGCCCATACATAGTCAAATCCCTCGCACCAGTCACAGCAATCATAATAATCTACCTAGTCTACAGGCTTGTAGACCGACTCTACAAGGCATACAGAGAGGTCCTCGAAGAGGAGATAAGCACTAAATAGATGTAAACACCCAGGAGAAAAGCTTATCTCAATGGGATAATAACTTTTTTACGATGTAAAATGTCCCAACCGCGACCCTCTAGGGCTAGATTGGTCGTGGGTTTGGTTCTTGTGGTTATAGTGGTTGTCGCAGTAGGTGCGTTCTTCTTATTGGCCACGCAGAGGCCGGCTGAGAAGATTAGGATTGAGTGGTGGGATGAGTGGGGTGAGGCGCGGTTAAAGTGGGCTGAGGAGATGAAGGCAGCTTATGAAAAAGCTCATCCAGATGTGGAGATAGTTATCGTCGAGTTCGCCTCTGATGAGGATTTTAAGACGAAGTTCGAGTCTGCCATAGCTGCTGGTCAACCCCCCGCGGTTTTTAGAACACTTGGTGGCGGTATCCTCAAGTCATACGTAGACGGAGGACACGTCGAAGATCTTACTGACTTATTGAATGAGGAGTGGGCTGTAAGCCAAATACCAAGGACCATGCTTAGACAGTCAACTTGGAACGGACGACACTATGCAGTACCCTTCGACTTATGGGCCGGTCACTTCTACATCAACAGGGAACTTTTTGAAAAAGCCGGCGTCCAAGTACCACCTATAACAAGCACTTGGACATGGGAAGAGTTCAAAACCGCTATCAGGAAATTCAAGGAGGCTGGGATAATTCCTATTGCTGTTGGGGGTAAGGACAAGTGGGAACTCTCATTCTACTACATGTACCTGGTGGACAGGTTGGCTGGTTCCGATGCATTCAGAAAAACAATAAACAGGGCCCCAGGCTACAGCTTCACAGACGAACACTGGGTGAGAGCTGGATATCTATTCAAGGAGCTTGTAGACATGGGTGCTTTCCAAGAGGGATTCATAGGGGCTAGCTATGACGAGGCTCAGAACCTCTTCTTCACTGGAAAGGCCGCGATGTGGCTACAAGGGCCGTGGATACTTGGAGACCTCTTCACCTCTTTCCCAGACTTCCCAATCGACATTATCAACTTCCCAACAGTACCGGGAGGCAAGGGAGACCCGACTATGCTCCTAGGAGCAGTTCAGCACCACTACGCAATAGCTAAGAACATACCCGACAATGTTAAAAAAGTTGCATACGACTTTCTGAGATTCATCTCTAAGAGGGAGAATGTTATAAGATATGCGGAGTTAAGCGCTGCACCTCTGGCACAAAACGTAGCTGTTCCCACAGAAAACTACCCTGCTGTGCTTGTTAAGGTAATAGAGTCTACATCGAGGGCGAGCTGGCTTCAGATGGCCTATGACGAGTATTCTCCGCCCAAGTTCGCGCAAGTCCACCTCGACTCCCTAGCAGCTGTTGCGGCTGGAACCATGACCCCGGAGCAAATGGCTGAAGCACAGGAGCGAGTAGCGCGAGAGCTCGCAGAACAGGGGATACTGCCACTTGAGCAAGTCTAGTTCAAGCTCAAAATATAGATCAAACACAACTACATTTTTTACGCTTAAATCGTTAAAAAACCTACTGGACTCGCAGGCAGGGTTAATATTGTCTCTACCCGCGCTGGTCTTCGTCATACTATTTATATACTATCCACTAGTCCAGATGTTCTATCTAAGCGCCTTTAGATGGAATTTCGTAAACCCTAACATGGTTTTTGTAGGGCTTGAAAACTTCACACGAATGTTTCTCAATGACCAAGTATATCTGCGATCACTGCTTAACGTGGTCCTCCTTGCGGGACAGTCCTCCGCTATACAGATTCCTATAGGAGTGGCCTTGGCGACGATTATTCTCAGATATAGACGGATTGGAGGGCTATTCTGGGCAATAATATTCCTACCCTACGTGATCTCATCAGTTGCCGTCTCACTCATCTGGACTTGGATGTATAATCCGTATTTCGGCTCGATTAACGTCTTCTTACGGGCTGTAGGCCTGGGTTTTCTGGCACGTCCATGGCTAGGTGACATTAACACGGCGCTTATAGCGATATTCGGGACAGTTAACTGGATTTACATAGGACTGACAACAACGATGACGATTGCCACTTTGAAAAGCATTCCACCGAGTATATTCGAATCGGCTAGGATAGATGGGCTCTCTGGCTTCCAAGAGTTTAGAAAAATAACCCTACCACTTCTAAAGGAATTAATAGTTGTGCTTATGATAATAGATATTGCCGGCGCGTTTAAGTTCTTTGACCTTATCTGGGTTATGACGCAGGGAGGACCTAGCGATAGCACACACGTCACCACGACTTGGCTCTATAGGGCTGCCTTCAGATCCTCCGAGCCAGGCTACGGTGCGGCGATAGGTGTTACGATATTCATCTTCAGCTTCGTTATCGTCCAGCTTCTCATAAAGATTACACGCTCTAGATTAACGAGGTGAAATGGGTTTGAAGATGTCTGAAGGGATTGTTTTGAAGAGGCGTGTTAGGTTTTTCATGCTGGCTGTGGTCTTGCTAATAATCTCCCTCATAATGATCTATCCACTATTCTGGACTCTCGTCACCGCTTTTAAAACCAACAGAGAGCTATTTCTCGACCCTTGGGGTCTACCCGCTAACCCCACATTTGAGAATTTCTTCAAGGCGCTGGATAGAGGCAATATGGGTACAGCCGTGATTAACAGTCTCATAGTCTCTCTGGGCTCTGTAGCTATAATATCGGTTATCGCTCCGATGGCTGCTTATGCGACTTCTCGAGTAGAGTTCAGGTTTAGAGGCGCTGTGACTAACCTGCTTATTGCTGGATTCTTCATAGCTCCTCACGCAGTTCTCGTTCCACTGCTTCTACTTTTAAGAGATATGGGGCTCGTAGACACTCATGTCGGGCTCATACTCTCTTACGTAGGCTGGCATCTTCCATTTGCAATACTTTTCATGAAGGCATTCTTCGTCTCTATTCCTAGCAGTCTACAAGACTCTGCAAGGGTTGATGGCCTATCAAAATACTCCATGTATCGGAAAATAATGCTACCGCTTGCTCTTCCAACTATTCTGACTGTTGCCATAATCATGTTCATCGGTATTTGGAATGACTTTCTTTTCGCGTTCATCTTTCTGCGTTCCCCGAGCAACTTCACTGTGCCTATAAACCTACTGAACTTCACTACAGGGAGATATGGAAATGACTATGTCGCCCAGAGCGCCGCAGTGTTAATATCGGCGATACCGACCATTGTCCTTTACATAGTCTTCGCTGAAAGAATCCGTAGAGGTGTTGCATTCATGGCATTCGGCCGCTAGACTATCAATTTCTCAGTTTTTTTATCAAATATGTGCAGCTTCTCAACTAGTAGACTAAAATAGGCCTTATCCCCCACCCTCAGCCCAACTGATGGTGGGGCTTGGGCCACGATTAAGATGTCGCCAACTTGAAGCGTGACAAAAGAGAGGTTGCCAATATCCTCGACGAGATAGACTGTCGCCTCCAAAAAGCCCTCTTGATAAGCTGTAGAGACTGCGACATTTTCAGGTCTAATGCCAACCATCACTTCAGGGCCTGAGCCACTCTCCACTATCCTCTGAGCCATCGAGGAGGGTATGTTGATATCAAATTCGCCCGTAGTGAGCTTCGTATGCTCGCGGCTCACCACTGTTGCGTCGAATACATTCATCTTAGGGCTCCCTACGAACTCGGCAACAAACTTGTTGGCAGGCCTATTGTATATTTCTTGTGGCGATCCTATCTGCTGCACCTTGCCATTTCTCATTACAGCTATCCTGTCAGCCATTACCATTGCTTCTACTTGGTCGTGGGTAACGTAGATTGTGGTGGTCTTCAGGCGTTCTTGGAGTTTCTTGAGCTCACCCCTCATCCTAGCCCTAAGGGCTGCGTCGAGGTTTGAGAGTGGCTCATCCATTAAGAAAACAGAAGGTTCCCTAATGATAGCGCGCCCCAAGGCTACGCGTTGCTGCTCACCCCCGCTCAACTGGCCAGGCTTCCTGTCTAGGAGGTGCTTAATCCCCAACAGCTCAGCCGTCTCCGAGACCCTCTTTCTTATCTCATCCCGGGGCACTCCACGTACCTGAAGATTTAGCGCCAAGTTGTCAAACACTTTCATATGCGGGTAGAGTGCGTAGTCTTGGAAGACCATAGCAATGCGCCTATCCTTAGGCTCAAGCTCATTTACAACTTCTCCATTAAATAATATCAGACCACTCGTAGGCTTCTCAAGTCCTGCAATAAGTCTGAGAGTCGTGGTCTTGCCGCATCCCGACGGACCAAGCAACACCATGAACTCGCCATCGTTAACCTGGAGGTCGACATTGTCTACAGCCTTTGTCTCGCCGAAGTATTTACTCACCTTCTCCAGCCTAACTTCAGTCACTACTCTCCTCTCCCCTATTCTACTAGCTCATGCGCATTCTCTTTTATCTTTTCGATTGCAGCGGCTATGAGATCTAGGGCCTCTATCTCCCCCAGCAGAATATGATGCAGAAGCGTCACCTCTCTCCTAGTGAACTCCTCGGCACCGGGGAGGTACATTTTATCGTAGCCCGGATATTTTGTGCCTGGCGGCATGACCTCGAGGAATGCCTCGCGGCTGAAGGCTTTCTGTCTATAGAGTGGCATCCCATAGCCTACATCGGCTGGGACACCCTCAGCCTTCAAAGCCGCTATGAACCTCTCCTTAGAGACACCTCCAAACTCCTCCTCATCGTACCTGAAAACGAAGTAGTAGTAGCCTCTCTTAGTAACACCTTCCTCCATCTTCTGAGGCTCTACACCACCGATTCTTCTAAGACGCTCTGCCAGATAATCCCCATTTCTATGCTTCTTCTCTACCTGCTCCTTGAACTCATCGAGCTTTGATAGGAGGAGTGCTGCTTGAAACTCTGTCATCCTGTAGTTTGAGCTGAGGATGTAGTGCTCGTATCCCGGCCTCCCCACTACCCTGCCTATGTTGTGTATGAGTCTGGCCTTGCTTGCGTACTCGTCGTTGTCTGTGAGGACTATCCCGCCCTCCCCGGCGGTTAGCGATTTACTCTCTTGAAACGAGAACCCGCCCATATCGCCTATAGCCCCTACGCGTCTACCCTTCCACTCAGAGCCATGAGCATGCGCGCAATCCTCTATCAATTTTATCCCCCTTCTATTCAGGAATGGCTTCAACTCGTCGAAGTTCACTGGATTGCCGCCGTAGTGGACAGCCACCACAGCTCTCACCCCCTCCTCTCGCTCTACAATCTCTCTGACAGATCTTGGAGAGATGTTTCCAGTCTCTGGATCTACATCGGCGAATACAGGGATTGCTCCAAGCTCTGTAGCGGCGGAGGCCGAGGCTATGAAAGTAACCGCCGGGACTATTACTTTGTCGCCCTGTTTAACCCCTACGGTCTTCAACGCTAGCTCCAAGGCCACCGTACCATTTGCGACAGCGATACCGTACTTTGCGTGGTGATACTCGGCGAAGGTTGACTCAAAGAGCTCGGCCATAGAGCCGGGATAGATTCTACACCACCTTCTGCTCTCCAAAACACTGATAAGCGCCTCTTTCTCCTTCTCTCCATAAGTAGGCCACTGAGGCACTAGCTTAAACAGGTCGCTAGCTATAGGGGGTCCACCATTTATTGCTAAGCGGGCCAAAATAACTCACGGATAGATCGACGCACTCTATATATAGCCTTACTCTAGACTTCTCTACACTATTTTATGATTTTATATGTTGCTTAATCTAGTGGTGGCTGGTAGATGAACACCTCTTTGAAGCCGCTCGAGAGTACTAGTGCGCCTATCTCTATGGCCTGTATTGGTCCTTCATATGGTGTGTAGACTCTTGTGAGGCCCTTCCTGTCTATCCCCATGAATAGGGCGAGGCCCTGCGCTCTCCCATCTTGAACATTTACGTAGGAGAGGATGCCTAGCCCTGCATCAGACATGTCTAGCCCATCTATGAGCGGTGTTCTCTCAACAGCCGCGTCCTCCATCTCCCTGATAACTGTCTTCAGATAGTCTTCGGCTGGGAGCGTCTCCGAGAGTAGGGGAGTTATCTTAAGCCACCTTCTCGGCGTGGAGATTAGCCTAGCCCCTCTGAGGAACCTCGTGTAGTTCATCTCCCTAATCTGCCTCCTTGCTTCTTGGTCCCTACTCATAACCACCCCCGGCTCGCTGATTCTTATGACCTCGCAACCAACCTCGTCTGAGGCCTCACCCATCTCCCCCACCTCTTCTACCCCTATGAATACGACGTGGCTCGGCCTGAAGATTCTGATTATCTGGGCTTTGTATGATCTCGCGCTTTCATGATCTATCCAGCCGTCAGTGTTAATGAGAACTCTCCCAGCTCCTTTGATACTTGATGCCAGCTCGTTTGCTGTTTTTAGTGAGTTTCTTATGGAGTAGGAAGGCGAGGTATAGCCGTAGGGGTATATAGCCTCTGGCTTGAGGTCTGAGAGTTGGGGTGCTGGTCTTGAGCCCTTGGCGAGGCCCATAGTGGTTGGAGGGCAGAGCTCCGACTGCCCCACATCCAAGTCAACAACAATAGTCTCTCCTCCCGGAGAGAGCCTGTTGTAGAGGTAGGTTAGTAGGGAGGTTTTGCCGACGTCCACGCGGCCGATAACCATGACACGAAACCTGTGACCAATCCGTGAAGTGATTTCAGACCATTCCTCGGGTATGGTAGAGCCCTCCACAATCTCGGCAGCCCCATTTTCGCCTAATAGAACCTCCACCACAGCGCCATCCTCAGAGTATAGCGGCAGGGACTTCCAAGGCCTAGCAACCACCCTCTCCCGCTGCCCAAGACTATGTCCATAGACATAGACCGCGCCCTGCAGCACTCTCGCTGAGGCCGGTCCCTTCAGTATGAGTGTTGAGCGGGGGCTGATTTGGATATTATGGGCCTCGGTTAGCATCTCCCACACCACTGCCGTGGTATCCTACACTTATCCTCGCCTCTACTGGCTTTTAGGATTAGACCAGTCAGGGTGTTTATATCCCTATGAGGCGTAAGGGGGTTTTGAGGAAAGGCCACGGGCCTATAGAGATCTTTAAGGCGGCATCGGAGAGCATACTCCACTCCTCGTCGCTGAGCTCAAGCTCGGCGGCCCTCGCGTTAGACTCTGCCTGCTCAGGTCTCTTGGCTCCTGGGATGGCTACAACGTTACTCCACTTGATCAGCCAGGCTAGCGCAACTTGTCCTGGCTCCGCGTCATGACTAGCCGCTACCTCTCTCAGAAGCCTCATCAAGGGCTCAGCCCTCCTCAGCACAGCTGGGTCAAAGAGCGGGTTAATCCTTCTCACAAAGTCGCGGGGCCTGTTGGAGGCGTTGTACCGGGCTGTGAGGAATCCCTGGGCCAAGGGGCTATACGCAATCAGCGCTACCCCCTCCCTCTCACAGTATTGTAGCAGTCCCTTCTCAACCCCCCTCTCGACGAGGTTATACTTGACCTGGTCCGAGACTATCTCCTCCCTCCTGAGACACTCCTGCGCCTTCTTCAGCCTGGATAGAGAAAAGTTGCTCACGCCAATAGCCCTAACCTTGCCCAGCTCTACAAGCCTCTCCATAGCCCTCATAGTCGAGGAGAGGGGGACAAGCGGGTTAGGCCAGTGGATCTGATAAAGATCTATCACATCCACTCCTAGGCGTCTAAGGCTCCTCTCGCAGGCCTTCAAGACGCCGTTGTACGTCGCGTGTGTGGGCCAGACCTTGGTCGCGATGACAACCTCGTCCCTAAATTCGCGGACAGCCCTGCCCACAACCTCCTCAGAGACGCCGCCGCCATAGATCTCTGCGGTATCGATGAAGTTGACCCCGAGCTCGTGAGCCCTCGCAATAGCCCTCACAACATCCTCGACACCATACCCACTACCCCACCCCCACTCAGAAGAGCCAATCTGCCAAGTCCCCAACCCAATCTTGGAGACCCTCAAACCACTCCGACCCAACTCAAGATATCTCAAGCCCAGCTCTCACAGACAAACCAGCTAAGCCCACCAAAAATATCTAAACCCAAATCCAACACCTCAAGGCCTGTCAACCCTCACCCAGAATAAATGAACATGAAGAGCAGTATACTACGAGATGGTAGCACTGATAAACGCACCCACTATAGCAGTCGTATAGCGAGCCTCTTCATACACGGTCTTGATGGAAAGCCGTAGTATCTCTGGTACTCATGTGCAACGAGATTTAAGCATAATTACTGCCGGATGCATCGCCCATCATTATTCCAAAGCTATGACATATGCCCCGGGCCGGACTCGAACCGGCGACTTCCCGGTCTTCAGCCGGGCGCTCTCCCAGCTGAGCTACCGGGGCGCCATACAAAACAGGCATAGGAGCTTCTAATAGACGTTCTCTCCAATTCCTGCACCATGGTTTAAGGTGATTTAAAAGATTGGGGCAGGCGGGTGGAGAGGCTGAAGATGGGTTATCGGGCTTTGAGGCCCCTTAATATTTTTTAGCGTGGGTGGCTTGGGAGTGGCGTATATGCCTGGGGGAGTTGTGTATCCGAGGGTAAGGATACCTCTTGACGGTTCTTGGAATTTCAAGGCTGACTCTCAAGACATCGGCGAGGCTCAGGGCTGGTATGCGTGGGGGAAACTCGTCGGGGCCAGTGTGATTGAGGTTCCATTCTGCTGGCAGAGCCAGTTCCCCGACCTACTCGACTATCATGGCTTCGTATGGTATCAGAAAAAAGTCAAGATCGCGGAGGAATACAGCGGCGGCCGGGTGGCCCTACACATCGGGGCGGTTATTTACGACCCAAAAATATGGGTTAACGGTGCACTAGTAGGAGAATTCAAGGGAGGTTACTATCCGCTTGAGATAGACCTGAGCAGGCACATCAGGTTCGGTGCAGACAATCTGCTAACATTGAAGGTATTCCATCCAGACCCTTCTTTAATCAAGGAGTATCCTCACGGAAAGCAAACCTGGTACTGCTTTGTGGGCGGTATCTGGCAGAGCACATTCATCGAAATAACCTCCACCACCTATCTGTCTAACCTCTTTATCATACCAGACATAAAGAAGTCCAGGATTAGGGTTTGGTTGTCGGTGAACAATCTTCCGGAAAACCCTGAAGGATACTATCTCACCCTCCGGGTTGTGTCGCCTGAGGGTGAAGAGTTTGAGGAGGAATTTTCCATAAACAAGAGTGAGATGAGGGTTGAGTTGATTCTGCCTAAGCTGTTGTTGTGGACCTTAGAAAATCCTAGACTTTATAGTGTGACTGCTGTGTTGAGAAAAGACGGTAGTCCAGTTGATGAGATGTCAGTAACTACTGGATTGAGGGAGGTCGAGGTGAAAGACGGTAAAATATGCCTGAACGGCGAGCCCATATATCTGAGAGGCGTCCTAAACCAGGACTTCTATCCCAAGACAATATACACTCCGCCGGGCGATGACTTCATCAGAAGAGAGATAGAAATAGCGAAAAATATGGGAATCAACCTCATTAGAATTCACCTAAAACTCGCTGACGAGCGATACCTTGACTGGGCCGATAGACTCGGCATCTTGATATGGGAGGAGGTCCCGAACGTTGACTCATTCACACCCCAAGCTGAGGAGAGACTGACTGAAACACTCAGAGGAATGATACTCAGGGATAGGAATCATCCATCAATAATCGTTTGGGGGATAGCGAATGAGGCCTGGGGCGTAGACCCTGCCACCCCCACTGGGAGGGGCTGGCTAGTCAGGATGTATAACCTAGCCAAGTCACTGGACCCGACTAGGCTCGTAGTGGACAACTCTCCAAACCCACCAAATTTCCACATCATAACAGACATAGACGACTATCACTGGTACAATACTATACCGGGGAGCTATAGGCAGTGGATTGATTTTATCAGGAGGTTTTCATCAGACCCCAGCTGGACTTTTGGGAATGAGCCTATCAAGAGGGGAGGAGAGCCTCTAGTAGTCTCAGAGTTCGGGGTTTGGGGGCTGCCAAGCCTAGAGAATGTCAGGAAGGGCCACGCGGGGGAGGGCTATAGCGGCGATCCCTGGTGGTTTGATAGGGGATGGGGGCCGGGCATTCCCCGAGATGCTGAAAAAAGGTTCAGGGATTGGAGGCTAGACGAGGTGTGGAAGGATTGGGAGGAGTTTGCTGCTGCGTCACAATGGCATCAATTCGAGGCGCTGAAATTCATGATAGAGGAGATGAGAAAGTACCCACAAATCGTCGGATACATAATTACGGAATTCTACGATCTGCACTGGGAGTGCAACGGCCTGCTAGACTTCTATCGCAACCCCAAGGTCTACATGACTCATCTCCCAGCAATAAATAATGATAACCTACTGATTATAGACCGTGCCGGTGTAAAGCTGAATCTCTGGTCTGGTGAGAGCTTCTCAGCACCTATATACTTCTCTAAATGGAGCGGTGGGGAGCTAGCCGGTGCTAAGTTGCGTTGGCGGTTAGAGAATTTTGCGGGTGGTGAGATGTCCGGGATAACGGTGGAGCCATTCGCGGTGTCCTATCTTGGGGAGATAAGGTTTACCGCCCCGCCTGTTACTGACACGGTGAAACTTGCGCTAACAGCCTCGCTACTGGACTCTGGTGAAAGCCTCGTCTCGTCAAACTCGATCAACATTGTTGTCTCGCCCCCAAGCCTCAAATATCCAAGAATAAGCAGAGATGGGCCCATCCTGTTCTACTCGCCGGAGAATACCTTGTCCAAGATTGCAGACGAACTTCGTGTCCTGGGCTACAGCTCCTACACATCAAAAACTATCAGGGGGGACGCGTCAATCATGGTGTCAGCCAGGCTCGACGGCGAGGTTGAGGATTATGTCAGGAGCGGGGGGCGGGCGCTTATTCTGATAGACTCCCTCCAGGACTTGGATGTGGATGGAAGGAAGTACATCGTAGAACATCGTAAAGGTGAGTGGATAACTGGTTTCCACTATATAAGAGACAGGCGGGTTGTGAAGAACCTACCGGTGGAGAATCCGCTGGGATGGTCATACTATCTCACCATGCCTGAATTAGTAATTAGAAACATCTCTCCAATGGAGTCGGAGAACATACTGGCTGGATACTTTGAGGGTTGGATACACGAGCACGCAGCAACTATATACATGAAAGAGGTTAGGAGGGGCCAGCTCATACTCTCAACGTTCAAATTCAGCGACTACGCAGAAGACCCCGTAACCACAATACTGTTTAACAACCTCTTACAGCTATTAGCCGAATAACAGTCTAAGTTTTCTCATACATAGAATATGCGGGGGGTGGGATTTGAACCCACGAACCCCTACGGGACAGGGTCCTAAGCCCTGCGCCTTTGACCAGGCTTGGCGACCCCCGCATCTCTGGTCTGACTTAGCCCCCGTTCCTACGCGTACTGTTTGCGCGCGACGTTCATCCGTCATCGCGTTTTCTAGATTTTGCCTTGGCGGGATTTTAACTTGTTGTATATTTTTCATACCATATAGAAGGTGTTTGGCGGCTGTTGCCTGGCTATGGCCTGGCAATGTCCTTTCTTATTTCTTCGACCCTTGCGGAGATTATTCCTTTGATGAGGTCGCAGACTTGGTATATTCTGTTGTCCTCTACAGTGTAGTAGCATTTGTTGCCTATTCTTTTGGCAGTGATTATGTGTTTGTCGCGGAGTGTTTTGAGGTGTTGGGATACTGTTGGCTGGGAGAGGCCTGTTCTCTCGGCGAGCTCTGATACCGTGAGCTCACCCTCCCGGAGCAGCTGCAGTATCTGTATCCTCTTAGGGTTCGTGAATATTGTGAAGAAGTCTGAAATTAGTTCGAGTTGGGTCATGTCCCGGATTTTAGCCAACTCTTTTCAGCCTCTCTATCTTATATCATAGGGTGGTCCTAAATATGTGTTAAATATTGGCTCCAGTTTCCCGCTTAGCATTGTCCAGTATAGCCTGTTGAAGACCCTCTTCATCAGGTACTTGGTGATCGATGGCCTCTGCCGTTCAGGCTCCCTTGTGTAGGTTCCCGAGACGAAGACCGCTCTGTGGCCTCCCATCTCAAGGGGGCAGTTTATCCTTCCATTAAACAGGTACACCTTGCCTGTCCCATAGATTTGGGAGGTTATAGACTCAGCAGCAGTTATCGCCTCAAGGTGCGCGACTACACCAGATTTTGAGATGGGGATGTCGGTTGCGTCGCCTATAGCGTAGGCGTCGTCGTGGTTTTTTATTTTTAGGGTGTGTTTATCCGTAGGTATCCAGCCCTCCTCCCCGCCTATCCCCGAGTTTATCACCAACTCAGCTCCCCTATGCGGGGGGATGGCTATTAGGAGGTCGTATGCCAGCTCCTCGCCCTCCAGAGAGTAGACCTTCTTGGCCCTCGGGTCTACGTAATCGGTGTTGAATAATGTGTATGTTGTTATGCCCCTCTTCTCCATCTCAGGCTCTACAACGTCTGCTATGGCATGGGCTGGGTAGGCCCGGGTATATGGCGTCGCGTAGACGATCTCAACCTCCCTCCTGATTCCCCTCTTCCTCGCCATCTCGTCTATGAGAAACACGGCCTCGACCGGTGAGGGGGGACACTTGTGGGGAAGATTAGTCAATACCACTATTCTGCCGCGCTTGAATGTGGATAGCTCCTCCCATATCTTCCTGGCGTCTTCCTGTGATCTATGGAAGTTGAGGGATGCCTCAGCCAACCCGGGGATAATCTCGGGGGCCGCGACCGAGCCTGTCGCGACCACTAGGTAGGTGTAGCTCATCTTCTCCCCGCCGTTATATGTCACGGTTCTATTGTTCAGGTCGATGAGCGAGGCCGGCTTTTCAACCAACTTCACGCCGCGTCGAAGCAGTTTTGCGGGTGGTCTCCTGTAGACCCGTGGGTCAGAGCCTCTAAACGCTATGTCTATGTTGCCAGGCTGGTATACGTGCGACTCTGAACCCTCAAACACAACTATCTCCGCGCGGCCCGTCCTCAGCTCATCGCTCAGGCCTCGGGATAAGGCGTTTGCCAGTATTGTCCCGCCGGTCCCAGCCCCGATTATGGCTATTCTGATCATGGCTACCTGCCCTTAGACGTTACGCGTATTAGTATTCTGATGTAGCCCTGCTCTTCCTTGACTTCGACTAGCTCGTTCTTGCTCTTGGAGGCCCAAGCCGCCACGTCGCTCTTGGCCGCGGGGTCGGTCACCAATAGCTCTATCTGGTCGCCGGCCTGCGCCTTCCTATAGACCTTTACGAGCTCTGTTATTGGTCCTGGGCAGAAGCTGCCTCTCGCATCCACGACATGTCTCAAGCTATCCTCACCTCATATGAAGATAACTTGGCCGTTCTCCGCGATTGTAAGGAATGTGGAGGCGCCGACCACATCATCAACCTCAGGTATAAGGTCTGACTCCTTAATGCCGAGCGCTGCCATTGTTGTTGAACAGGCGTGGAGCTTTACGTCCAGGTCCTTCGCCTGTTTGATGAGTTCATAGACCGTTGGTACCTTCATCTCCTTGAACTTCTTCATCATCATGCGGGTTACCATCGCGCTCATGCCGGGAAGCATGCCTATCAGTGAGGGTAGGCCAAGCGATGGGTTTCCGACGGCCGAAATCTTCAGATTCTCAACCTTTCCCTTAACTATCGCGTTTAAGCCCCAGAACGTGAAGAATATATGAACCTCCATCCCTAAGCCTGCGCCTGTGGTGGCCAGTATCAGTGCAGGGTATACCATGTCGAGAGAGCCCTTCGAGAGTATTATGCAGAGTTTCTGAGCTGTTTTCTGCTCCTCCTTCTCGGAAACTGCTACCTTCAACTCAAACACCTCGACCTTTAGAACATTCGAATTTTCTAATAATCCTTAGCCCACATTTTTATGCAACCATACAATGATTAATAGCATTTGAGACATAGTCAGCTCCTCAACACCATGAATAAGTATAGTATTATTAGGATGATTATGGCTATTGGCGAAGTCCCTATCTCTAGTTCCCCTAGGGTGATTTGGGTGTAGATGAGCGGGTGGAGCTTAGGAACTGATTCTAGGAATCGCGGCGCTACCCCTATCAATAATAGGACGGCGCCTATCGCTATCAGTATTATTCCCGTCAGAGCCTCGATCCTCATTCCCTTCCATGTAGGTGTTGCAGGCTGCGGTAAAAATTCTTTCCTCCGAACATAGAAGGTCTTGGATATTTGACTATGATTCTGCATACTGCCCCCTGCTGTAATGTCTAAATTGTGAGCCGTGCGTCCTCATCTACAAAGTTGGGTGTTGGGGGTGGACAGATTAGGAGGCTTTACGCGAGGTCTGTATTGTCCTCGCTCGCCAGTGGGGCCTCGCAGCCATTCATAGCTGTATATGCTGCGGTTTTGGGGGCCTCCTCCATACAAATTGGTTTTCTCCATGCGGTCAATAATCTGGCGGCAAATGGTCTACAGCCACTCTGGGGGTTCCTCAGCGATAAGAGGGGCGCCAGGGTTAGGCCCATCCTCTACAGCACATTGGTCTCTTCTCTCCTGTGGATTCCAATACTACTGGTAAATGAGCCTGCCGCTTACATCTCCCTGGTTGGCGTGCAGTTCATTGTCGCCTCGGTCTCAGCTCCTATTTACACTGCGTTGATTGCGGAGGTTGTGCCCCTCGCCATACGGCCCCTCGTCACAGCTACTGTGAATTTCTGGGGGCAGGTGGGCTCGTTTGCCTCGACCCTCTCGTTGGGTGTTGTGTCGCTTGTTGGGATTCCCGGCTATCAGCTGGGCTTTGCCCTAGCGGCTGTTGCGGGCATCCTCTCAGCCCTAGTCTTCTGGGGGATGAAAGACCCCCCAAAACCTAAGGTCATGTCAGGAGAGCTGACAGTAACCTACGTTATCCAGCATATCGTCTCATCACGGCAGTTCCTCCGATTTGTGATCATCTCCAACATCTATGGATTTTACATGTCGATTGCCTGGCCCTGTTTCACCCTGACCATGACTAGGGTCGCAAACCTCAGTTTCTTCCAGATAGCGCTCCTCTCCGTTGTCTCAGGCATTGCTGGCCTCCTATTCTCGAGCATTGGCCGCAGTCTCTTCGAGAGTCTTGTGGATGTGCGCTTACTGGCCTATTGTAGAGCAGCGTTGGCCTCGCTAGCCGCTGTGTACGCCTTTCTCCCATACTTCGAGGCCTTCCTAATGGCCAATATAGTCGCTGGCATAGCCAACGTCGGCATAAGCATCTCACTTCTACTCTATATTACGAGGATAACAAGCGTCGAGGATAGGGGGACTTTCACTGCAGTCTATAATCTTCTTCAAGGACTCTCCTTCTTCTTCGGCTCCTTAGTTGGTGGCCAGTTGGTGCAGCAGCTTGAGCAGAGCCTTGGGTTGGAGGCCGCTCTTAGAATTACGTTGACGATCTCGTTTATAGGGAGGTTGATCTTCGGGCTGCTGCACAACCAGCTCACAAAGTAGAGTGGGTGTTGATGGTCTCAGCTGAGGATTTAAGTGCTCGTGGGGTGTTGTAGTTGATGATGAGGGCGGTGCTGGCGAGTATCGATGGCTCACCTGTGAGTAGAAAGGTTGCTATGGTTGCGCATAAGCTAGCGGAGAGGTTGGGTCTCCGGTTAGTGTTGCTGCATGTCGTTAGTGAGCATCTTGTAGCCAGTATCCCGGGTATTGGAAAGCCAAGCCCAGGGGAGTCGGGGCCAGAGCCTATTCTCGCCCTTAAGGACTGGACGCTTAACGAGGAATTGAGGGCTGTCCACGAGATTGTCTCGGAGCTGATTGAAGGTGGAGCGAATGTGAAGCTGCTGAGCCTTACAGGCGACCCAGCCCGAACTATACTCGAGCAGGCCGAGAAACTAGCCGCCATCATAGTGATGGGTTATGGTGGCAGGGGCTTCCTAGACCCGGGCGGCGGTAGGATCCTTAAGAAAGTAATAGAGAAGGCCACGGTCCCCGTAGTCGTCGTTACAGCCAATCTGAACCAAGAGGTCGTTGAATCGTCTCTCTAGTCCTCGCTTGCGTTGGTGGATATTTGGAAGCTGTAGTTTCCTGAGCCTACCTCGACGACTACGTGATCGCCCTCCCTCCAAACAGATTTAACGCCCTCAACGCCCGGGACAGGGTTCTCTTCACGCCATATCACCCTCCCACCCTCAGTAATAACTGGCCTTGAAGCCTCTCTCACCGGAAGCCAGACTATCCCCGTGCTGTTAACCGGTATCGAGACTTCTAGGGCGAGTCTCCCCCCGACTATGTGCCATGCGGAGGAGATGAGGCCCCTCTGCGTGTATGTGGAGGCTGAGACGTGCTTCAGTTCCTCGATGATGTGTGGTTTTATCACTATCTTCTTAAACCCTGGCTCCTCGGCTGAAGGGTTGATTCCTGCTAAAACCTTGTAGAACCACGAGTCGATACCCCCGAACATGGCGTGGTTATGTGAGTTCATTCCTCCCCCCGTCAGAAGCTCCCACCTCTCCCAGAGGGTTGTAGCTCCCTCCCGAATCATATAGCCCCAGCCTGGATAGCTTGTCTGGCTAACAACCCTGTAGGCCACATCGCTATACCCGTATTTTGACAGCGTCTCGAGGAGGTATCTCGTTCCGATTATGCCCGTGGCAAGGTGATAATCTCTACGCACGACTATGTCTTCGAGGAGGTTGTCGAATACGCGGTGAACCTCTGCTTCAGGGGCCAAGTCTAGGTACAGTGGGAGTATGTTGGATGTTTGGCTGCTGAGCGGCATGGTCTGGCTTGAGGGTCTGACAACTCCGTATCGCCCCTCGCTTAGAAATTCGCGGTTAAACGCGGCTCTTATCTCCTCGGCCAGCGCGGAGTATCTCTTCCAGTCACCAATCCTTCCCAGCGCTTTCGCGGCCCCCGCGAGTATCTTGACTGAGTAATAGTAGAACCAGGTAGATACTAGCTCGCCTGGCGTCTCAGGCGAGGATATGAAGCCAGGCCTGCACCAGTCCCCATACTTGCTCAGCCTCACTATGTGGTTTTCAGCCCTGGACGATAGATACTCTATCCACCGTTTCATCATATCGTAGTTCTCTTCAAGGGCTCTCCGGTCGCCGTAGTATAGGTAGAGTAGCCATGGGATTATCGCGCATGCCGAGCCCCAGGCAGGGTCTGCTGGATAGAGGAGCCAGATGGGCGGCACAACGTCTGGGACACTTCCATCCTCCGCCTGGGCTAGCCTCATATCTCTTAACCACTTGCTGTAGAAGGCCGCCATGTCGAAGTTGAGTATTGCTGACTCCGCTACTAGGTGTGCGTCACCCATCCACCCCAGTCTCTCGTCCCTCTGGGGGCAGTCTGTAGGCACGCCCATCAAGTTACTCAATATCGACCAGAGTATGATGCGGTGGATATCGTTTAGGAGCTGGTCAGAGCAGGAGAAGCCTCCGACAGGCTCGACATCGCTGTGGATCTCTACTCCGGTAAGGGTGTCAAGGCCTGGCGTCCCTGGATAGCCTGTCAACTCTACATACCTAAACCCGTGGTATGTGAAGTGGGGCTCATACTCCTCCACACATCCTCCTCTCAGTATATAGACGTCTGTAGACTTTGCAGCTCTGTTAGGCGCTGTGTTCAGCTCCCCATCCTCAGCCACCAGCTCAGCATACTTCATCCTCACCTCAGCTCCCCTCTCGCCACGGACCTTCAGCTTAACCCAGCCCGAGAAATTCTGGCCAAAGTCATAGACATATACGCCTGGACTTGGATTCAGAATTCTCCTAGCGGGTATTTGTCTTATCCTCCTTATTGGTGGGGAGGGAGTTGATGATCTGAGAAGCCTGCACGGGGGTGATGTTACGACTGCCCTTCTCCAACCCGAATCGTCGTATCCCGGATGATCAAATCCATCCTCCTCAAGTCTGGCATCGTAGACCTCGCCCCCGTAAATGTCGTCATAAACCACTGGCCCCTCTGAGACCCTCCACTCCTCATCCGTGACCACAACGGCCTCACCCCCATTATCCAGCCAAACATGTATCTCCGCGCTAAGCTTAGGCTGGGCATCATCATACCTCTTGACCTGGATGTTTCTGATCTGCCACTCATGCTTAGGCGAGTATCTGCCGTTCCCTAGCATGACTGCAACTGCGTTATTCCCTTTCCTGACGTAGTCTGTCACGTCATAGACTGTGTAGAGTGCGAGTTTTTCGTAATCGGTCCAGGGCGGGTCTAAGACCCTGTCTCCAACCCGCACGCCGTTAACCCTAAGCTCATAGTATCCAAGGCCGCAGATGTATACGCGGGCGCGCCTGACCTCGCCGTCTATCATAAACTCTCTTCTAAGTAGGCGTCCGCCGCCAATCCACTTGGCCCTCCACTCCTCTTGGCTGAGTATGCCTGTTTCGAAGAATGCTATCTCGCTGAATGGACTCTCGCGGCCAGTATCGTCCCACCACTTCACCCTCCAATAGTATCTGCGCCTACTCTCCAGCTCTCCGCCGCCATATTCCACGTTTGTCGACTGGTCTGATGCGACCTTACCGCTGTCCCAGACATCTCCGATAAACTTCCCCACCATCTCGAGGCTGCTGGAGACTATAATGCGGTAGGCAGACTGGAGCCTACCTCGCTCAGGATGCCTTAGTGTCCATGAGAATCTTGGGCGACGGACATCTAGGCCAACCGGATTCACCAAATATTCACATCGAAGGTTAAAGGGTGGGGGAGGAACTGCATCCAGATGCACGATTATAGCCCTGCTCTTCTGCTAAATATGGGCTTTGGAGATGCTGGGAGATATGCGGCCTAGGACATGTGCGGTGGGTCCGGAGGCTTGGGAGCTCCTAGAGTATGAGCTTGTCCAGCTTGAGGAAGAGGGGAGGGAGCTGGAAAGTATCGAGAAGGAGAAGATCTTTAGAAGGGTGGTGAAGGGAGACCTCGAGGCTGCTGAGGAAGTTTTCAAAGAATTGAGAACGCTGCCCATGAGGAGGGATTACCCCTACGAGGAGCCAACGCTGCTCAGCGAGATAGAAAAGTGTTCCAGGGGCTGGGTGAAGGCTGAGACACCATCCCCAGAGACGATCAGAGACAAGGTCCTCGGCGGATTCTTCGGCAGGTGTGCTGGAAACATGCTCGGCAAGCCAGTAGAGTCGATAGGAATCTCTCAGGGGTGGATGAGCGTCTCGCAGAGGATGTCGAGACTGGGGATAAGAAAGCTTGATGGGTATTTTTCTACAGGCTTTTTCACGGAGCAGGAGCTGCGAAACATGGGCATCCTTAAGGCAACGGCGGGCAATGTTGATAGGACCCTCAGAGACGACGACATAGACTACACTCTAATCAACCTGAGAGTAGTTGAGAGGAAGGGCTTAAGCTTCAGCAGCATTGACGTGGGGCGTGAGTGGCTGGAAAACCTACCATACGCAGGGGTCTACACAGCTGAGAGGGCAGCATACAGGAACCTGGTGAACTGCCTAACCCCTCCTGAGACTGCTCTCTACATGAACCCCTACAGGAAGTGGATTGGCGCGCAGATCAGGGCCGATCTCTGGGGCTATATCTGTCCAGGAGACCCGCTGAGGGCGGCTGAGCTGGCCCACCGGGACGCCACGCTAAGCCACGTAAAAAATGGCGTCTATGGCGAGATGCTGGTCGCGGCGATGATCTCTGGGCCTTTGTTGAAGATTATTTGGAGAGAGTCATTGAGGCTGGGCTATCAGTAATTCCAGCGAGGTGTAGGCTTAGGGAGGTTGTTGAGAGTGTAGTTAGTGCTTGGCGGAGGGGTGTTGGCTGGGATGAGGTGGTGGGCCTCATGGTGTCAAAGCTACACAGTTACCACCCAGTACACACGATACCCAACGCCGCAATAGTCGCCGCCTCACTCCGCTGGGGCGAGGGAGACTATACAAGCTCCATAGCGATGGCCGTATCTTGCGGCCTAGACACAGACTGTAACTGCGCAACCGTGGGCTCAATCATAGGCGTCATGAAGGGATACAAGGGGCTCGGAGACCAAGTCAGGAAGACATGACTCGAACCACTAAACGATAGGCTTGAGAGCTACATCCCCGGCTTCAATGGAATGAAGATAACCGAGGTTGCTGAGCGGATATACTCTACAGTCGCTCGCCTGAGCCAGGCCTAACAGCTTATATTACCAGCCATAGAGACATAGGCGCATGTATTCATTTTTTGGGATCCACCTATATCGAATCCTCAATCATTCTAACTTAACCCGTAGAAAATCTAGATGGGCAGTAGTCTCACCTGCGACAAACCCCATCCCCTATCGAGGGAGTCACCTTCACAGTCTTTCCCCAGAAACAGGTATTCCCTGCCCTGAGGGCTTGGATTCTCCATAAAATTGCTAAATATGTCTTGCTCCAAGTTATTTTTGCATAGTTATGCAGGAGGATTTTGTTTTTCTAGGCGATCTAAGCTCCTATGAGGTAAAAGATAACAAGGTCATATTGGTATGCGGCGTATCTGTAGTAGAACTACAGATTCTCGCTCCCGATTTAGTAAGGGTTAGACTTGCACCCAATGGCCTCTTCGAGCCAGACTATTCTTGGGCTGTTGTGAAGAAGGATTGGCCTAAGGTAGACTTTAAGCTTGAAGACACAGGCAGGTCTCTCAGGATAAAGACGGCGGAGTTAGCGGTAGAAGTCACAAAGTCCCCCTGCAGGTTATCGTTTCTCGACACTGACGGCTCAGTTATCAACTCAGACTATCCCCCATATGGAATGGGATGGAGCGCAAGTAGAGTGAAATGCTGGAAAAGTCTCGAGTATGATGAGCACTTTTACGGATTTGGAGAAAAGACAGGCCGTCTCGATAAAAGACGCAGTATCATGGTCATGTGGAATACGGATGCGTTTGGATATGGTCCTGAAACAGACCCATTATACAAAAGTATTCCCTTCTTCATCGGCATCAGGAAGAAGAAGGCTTATGGAATCTTCTTCGACAACACCTACAAAACGGTATTCGACATGGGGCACACAGCAGAAGACTTTTACAGCTTCGAAGCCTTTGGAGGGGAGCTTAACTACTACTTCATTTACGGCCCCAGCGTCAAGAAAGTATTAGAGAGATATACAGAGCTCACCGGTCGCCCCCTCCTCCATCCACGATGGGCCCTTGGCCATCAACAGTGCCGCTACAGCTACTATCCGGCTGAGAGGCTGATTCTGCTGGCCGACGAGTTCAGGAAAACTCGTATTCCATGCGACGTCTTCTACCTTGACATACACTACAAAGACCGATATCAGTCATTTACCTGGAACAGAAGTAGATTTCCTGAGCCTGAGAAACTTGTCTCGGAAATGAGGGCTAGAGGCTTCAAGCTAATACCCATAGTAAATCCGGGAGTCAAGGCAGACCCATCAAATAAGATCTTCGTTGAGGGTGTTCAGAAAGACTACTTCTGCAAATACCCAACAGGTGAGCTCTATCTTGCAAAGGTCTGGCCAGGGACTTGCGCCTTTCCAGATTTTACGAGAGATGATGTGAGAGATTGGTGGGGCAGCCTTCACTCCGAATATGTCAGGATGGGCTTTGAAGGTATTTGGAACGATATGAATGAGCCAGCTATCTTCGTAGAGAGAAGCATCCCCAAGCAGCTTGCTTCAATACTCGAGCCATATATGAACCTTCTACTAGGACGTGGAGCTCCCACAACTGAATTAATGACGCGCAGAACCATGGATCTCGACGTGATTCATTATGACCGCGGACTGAATTCCACGCATGAAAAAATTCACAACGTGTATGGAATGCTAATGTGTATGGCCACTTATGAGGGGTTGAGGAGACTGAGACCTGGCAGGAGGCCCTTTATTCTCACCAGGGCTGCCTATGCAGGCATACAAAGGTACTCAGCTGTTTGGACGGGGGACAATACGTCGAGCTGGGAGCATCTAGCCCTGCAAATACCCATGCTACTGAACCTAGGACTGTCAGGCATCCCAATGGTTGGAGACGATATAGGTGGGTTTGCATCTTCACCAACACCAGAGCTTTTGACGCGCTGGTACCAGATAGGGGCCTTCATACCTATCTGCAGAAACCATACAATTCTAGGGTCCTACGACCAAGAGCCGTGGGTTTATGGAGAGAAATACCTCGAGATAATCAGGACTTTTCTAGTGCTGAGATATCAGCTAATCCCCTATCTATATACACTCCTCTATCAAGCCTCAAAAACAGGCCATCCCATAATCAGGCCACTACTCTTCGAATATCAAGACGACCCAAACACATACACTATACAGGATGAATTCCTTGTAGGCGAATTCATACTCGTTGCCCCAGTAGTCCAGGAAAACTCTAACCGCCGTCTCGTCTATCTCCCTCGCGGCAAATGGGTAGACTACTGGAGTGACTCAAGTATCCAAGGCCCCGTCTACATAGAGATTGAAGCACCGATAGACAGGGCACCAATCTTTATCAAGTCTGGAGCCATAATCCCCATGCAGCCAAAAACACTATACCTAGACAATAAACCAGCAGACAAGCTCTTCATACACGTATACCCCTCAGACTCCTCCTCATTCACCCTATACGAAGATGATGGAGAAAGCCTAGACTATGAAAAGGGTGTGTATTTACTGACACCCATACTCTGCAAGATGGAGGGAGACAAGCTGTTATTCGAGATAGGGGATAGGGAGGGGAAATACTCACCTCTACCGCGACACCTCGTGATAACCCTCCATCTAATTGAGAAAAAGCCTGCTAGAGTCCTGTTGAATGGCGTCACGCTCGCAGAGATAGATTCATACGCCGAGCTGCTAAAATCTGAACAAGGTTGGAGCTTTGATGAGTCTAAAAAACTTCTGCACGTAAAATTCAGAGACAGTGGCCAGAGGCAACAACTCGCAGTAGAATTTTCATGAGCAACTCTGACAGCTAATCGGCATTTCGAGCTGGACAGGATGTAATAGTTTTTCCGCTATTTCGAGTTCTTAAAAACGCGCATCTTTCATATTTTTAAAAGATAAAAAAGGAACATATATCAATGTTGTGGAAGAGACGGGCGGATTAAGTCTTCAGAACATCATCTAGATAGCCCTCAACATCTCTGGTAGCTACATGCCCGCTACTCTGGGCTCAGTATAATGGATGTGGCTGAGTGGATTTATTCGGCCGCCTTAAATTCATTGTGGATAGCAGGTTTACTTAAATCGCCGGAATAACAGACAGGGTCGTGGACTCCTATAGGGTGAGAGTCGTAGCTTTCTCTACTCTCTCCATACTTCTGGCCGCGCTTGTCGACGCTGTATTCTATCTGTTAGGTGGATTGGCGGATGCGCTCTTAGCGATGCTGTGGGGTGGCCTCAGAATGTATGCCCCCACAATATCTGTCCTCGCAGTGGCTGGGCGCAAGATAGTTAGAGACTCTCTCCGTCTAGGTGGGAAGGCACTAATCCTTTATCTCGCCGCCCCGCTGATCGCCTTCTCCGCAGTCCTCCTCTACCACATCATCATAACACCGATGGGCCTCCTAACACTCGAGCCTCTTCAAACCATGGCTCCACCCGGTCTCACAACCGAGGCCCTACTCGTCCTTACCATTATCAACGGCTACATATCCTCCATCACGATAAACACTCTCTTCGCGCTGGGGGAGGAGATTGGATGGAGAGGCTACCTACAGACGGAGCTAGAGGCTGCGGGCTACAGCACTCTAAGATCCGCCCTCCTTGTGGGTCTAATCTGGGGCCTGTGGCACGCCACTGCGATACTGCTTCTAGGCCAAAACTATCCAGAGAACAGGCCGCTCGGAGTGATCCTCTTCATAGCCTTCACAGCCATGCTCTCGTACCCCCTCGCGGCAGTAAGGAGCTTCTCATCCAGCGTTATACCGGCCGCATCCCTTCACGGAGCTATAAACGCAATCTGGGGCCTAACAATATTGACGACCCGCGCTCCACGCGAGTTAGGCGGCCTAGGCCTCCTAGGAATTGCTACCTGGCTAATAATCTCGTCAGCGACATACTCCGCGTTTAGGCTTCAAAAACGCCCTACCTCCTATGCTGCTCCTGCTTAAGACCACAGTACATGCACTCCTCAGCCTCAACCGGTATCTCCTTGAGACAGTACCAGCAGAACTTCATCCCAGGATTCTCCGGCACCACCTCCTCCCTCTTCTCGGTGAAGAATCCCGCAGCAACCATCAACACACCCGCCGCGGCAAGTATCCAGAAGGCCTGAAGACCCACAACGAAGAGTACCAGCCCCGTGAGGAGGACGATGAGCCCGGAAAAAATCATCGGCGGATTCAACAAATAATGGAATCATAGGCCCAGTTTTAAAAGTTCTCAAGCCCCCGGCTAAACTGCAGTAAACCATTTAATATCCAGTATACTCCCGATCCTTTGTTCTCTGAAAACTGGCCTAACCCTCATGCCCGTCTGCGGGTTTATCGACGGGTCGAGAAGATGTAGTAATCCGCCATCAACTCCGTCGAATTTTACGAAGACCCATGTTACTGGCGGGTTAGCTGGCTTCCCCTCTATGTTGATGAAGGAGCGTGTGTAGGTGACTATCCGCCCCTCCCCTCCGATTACTTGATACTCTTTAATCGGCCTATAGCATTTCACGCAATAGGCCCTAGGCGGTATTGTCATGTGACCGCATGAGCTGCATTTGCTTGCAACCAGCCTGCCCAGCCTTAACTCCTCCAGGAATCTTGAGAGGGCTATACCTGCAGGATATTCATAAAAGCTCTCGATACCCATCACACATCACTCTCCAGTGGTGCGAAATACTCTATGTCCAAGATGCTGCCAACCCTTTCCTCCGGCTTTCTCCAAACAGGTTTTACACGCATCCCGACATGAACCTCTTCCGGGCCAACTCCTTGAACCTTGTGTAGTATTCCCGCGGCATGTAGAACTGTTCTCGACGAATTCGCCTTTTTCACAGTGCCGTCAAACCAAACCACAGCAACGATTACGGGCTTCTCAAACCTGACTCTAGGGTCTGTCCCAATATATGATAGCGAGTAGGTTGATATGATTCCGGCTCCCGGGTGCTCGACCCATGTGTCTATGTCTTTGAAACACCATTCGCAGAAGGTTCGTGGAGGTATCAATACGCGTCCGCAGCCTTCGCACCTCGTTCCAAGTATTTTGCCGTTTTTTAGTCCCTTGAGAAAGCGTGAAAAAGCAGCCCCTGCGGTATGTCTATACATGCATGCGATGTGCCAGTAGGTTAGGACGAGATTGTCTATCTGCCACTCACCTATCTCCATGTATCTCTTCTCCATTGATGAGGCCCAGCTTTCCAGTCTTCCGAACTCTTTGTCGAGCCCATGCCTCTGTATGTACCTGGCCAAGTCTTCTGGTAGTTGCTGTAAATAGTTTGGCGAGAATCTTGAGGGTGTGGCCCTTGTCACGCTCTGCACACCACCACTTGAGCGACCTGCATCAAGTCACCCCAAGCCTGCGCCACACCGACACGCGCGTTTGGGACCTGTCTTTTACCCGCTCTCCCCGAGAGCTGCCAATAGAGCTCAGCAACCTTCATAAGCCCTGCAGCAGCTATTGGGTTTCCGACGCCTAAGAGGCCGCCCGACGGACATGTAGGATAATCCCCATCCCTCTCTAGCTGCCCCTCCTCCAAAAGCTTGGGTGCGAGGCCGGGCTTCCCGAGCAGGGCGTCTAGGTGGTGTAGCTCTTTATACGTGAAGGGGTCGTAGGGCTCGAATACATCGATCTCCTTGAGCGGGTTGGCTATCCCGGCCATCTTGTAGGCCTGCTGCGCCGCCAAGTAAACGTAATAGGGATATGCAAGGTCGCGGTTGGTCCAGAACTGGCTGTCCAGACATGCGCCCACTCCGTCGATCCAAACAGGCGTGTCGGTTATCTTCTTAGCCTCTTCCTCAGAGGCGAAGACCAGAGCAACGGCGCCATCTGACGATGGGCTAATGTCAAGTCTGTGTACAGGCCATACTAGTACTGGAGATCTCAACACATCCTCGACTGTTATTTTTGCTCCCAGCTGGGCGTAGGGATGGTCCAGCGCGTTACCCTTATTCTTGACCGCGACGCGCGCTATCAGCTCCTTAGAGAGTTTATGCATTTCCATGTAGCGGCGCATCTCTAAGGCGAATATCCATATCAGGTTTGGGCCAAGGGGCTGTTCTGTAACGGGGTCGAAGATTGTCTTGAAGAGGGGCTGAGAGTGTGGGTATGGGTGGCTCATCTTCTCCCATGCCACGACCAAAACTTTTTTGAAGGCTCCTGACGCAACATGCCACCAGCCCGCAACAGCCACACCCACACCTGTCCCGCCACCCACATAGACTCTAGAATAGGGTTTTCTAAACCCGCCAGACGGCTCAACCCCTACGAGCCCCTTATGATGGTATCCGTCGAATGCGTCGGGTGCTGACCCAGACACCACGGCGTCAATATCTCTGAATTCTAGTCCACAATCATCCAGGCTCTTCCTAGCGGCCTCGTATACCATTTCTTGAGGCGTCATCGGCAGCATTGAGCGAAAATACGTCATACCAGCTCCAACAATAGCTACCCTTTTCCTCAACCCATCACGCCTCCACGCGCAGCACTACAACCGCGCCTCCATCTACAACCTCACCGTCAGGAGAGGCTACTAGACACGAATTCCACCTACCAGTTCTTAACAGGTTGACTGACTGAACCAGCCTCTGGAGCCCTGCCGCGTTTAACGGATAACCCATCCCGATACACCCGCCCGAAGGATTCACCGGCAAATGACCGTCTATGTTAAAACCGCCATCCCGTAGAGTCTTGCATATACTCTCCCTTATGACGCCAAATGCATCCAAAGCCATAAGCTCGCTGTGGGCGAAAGGCTCGGAAATTTCTACGAAATCTACCTGCCTGAGCCTTGTCTGCTTAAAAGCAATGTCTAACGCGGCCCTAGCCCAGCCTGATTGGCCCCACGTCTTCAAGGAGAGGTCTGGCGAATAGCTGCCTGCGGCATATCCGAAAGCCTCAACCCGCACCTTCCCAAGCTCCTTCTCCGTGGTCAGCAGGACCGCCGCAGCATAGTCGCAGGGCACTGCGACATGCCCTCTTCTCAGAGGCTCAGATACAACCTCCGTGCTCTCAACCTCCTCGACAGACGTATTTTCAGCGAATGCCGCTGAAGGGTTTCTGAGAGCATTCCTCTTATTCTTGGCGGCGACTAGGGAAAGGTCGCGCGCCTCGCACCCAGAGTTTGTAAGATATGCACGTGCGTCCAGCGCGGCGATAGTATAGAAGTGGGGGGTGAGTGGCCTGATAACGTGTGGGTCGAAAGAGTTTAAAACAATTTCGGAGTAGTTTAGAATATTTGAGGCCTTGGCATAGGCCGTCACTAAAATGGTTCTAAAATGCCCCGTCTTCAAAAGCATACACCCGTGTATAATTGCGTTTAAGGCGTCATTCGAGACGAGGGTGTTGAACTTCAGGCGTCCACCCACTTGGTCAGGCGTGTAAGAATCAGTAATACTCATACCTTCATAGAAATCCATGCCGCTAGAAACCACTCCGTCCACCTCTGCAGGTGTAATCCCGGCGTCAAAATAGGCTTTCACCGCGGCTCTGTACAGCATCTCTCTAAAATCCATGTCGTCGTAGATAGGTCTACAAGGTATTTCACCCACACCAGCAACCCATATGTCCATCATAACATCCCCTAGTAGGATTTTGGCAGACCCAAAACGTGTCGGCCGATGTAGCTGAGCACAAGCTCGTTGGTGACTGGTGCAGTTATGAAAAGTCTTATGACTGGATAGAATGTTATTATGTCTGTGTCTAGGTCGTAGGCGTTACCTCCAAAGGTCTGCATCGCTATCTCAAAGGCTTCCAAGCCGGCTTCAGAGGCAACAAGCTTAGCCATGTTTGCCTCGGCTCCTACTTTTCCCCCACCGTCGAATAGTCTGGCCGCATTGTAGTTTAGAGACCTAGCAGCCTCTAAATGCGCCTTGGCACGCGCCATCCTAAACTGGAGACCCTGGTAAGACCCTATCGGCTTATCGAATACCACCCTTTGCTTAGCATACTCGACAGCCCTCCTAAGTACATACTCCCCTAGACCTATACTACAAGCAGCTATCAATATCCTCTCCACATTAAGACAGTCGAAAAGATAATTGACACCTCTATCCACTTCCCCTATCAAATTCTCATCGCTCAACTCAACCCCATCAAAGTAAACAGTATACTGAGTCTCTGGGGAATATAGCTCGATGTTAAGCGCCTCGAACGATATTCCACTATTGTTTGCCTCCACAACAAACAACGATATCCCATCCTTCTTATCCTCAACCTCCTCGTATCTTTTCGTCCTCGCCACTATCAGCAGATAGTCTGACTCGCGTGCACCTGTGATGAATGTTTTCTGCCCGTTCAAAATGTAGCCGCCGTCCCTTTTCTTCGCAAAAGTTCTTATTCGCCAAGTATTGGAGCCGGCCTCAGACTCCGTAATGCAGAAACTTATCTTTTTTCCCTGCTCACATGTAGGTCTAACAAACCTCTCGAACTGCTGTCCAGTCCCATACTTGGCGATTACTGTCCTTGAGAGATGCGTAGTCAAAAATTGGAGAACTGGTAGCCCAGCCCTCGCAAGGCCCTCCTGAACGAGCGCGGCTTCCAAGAGACCTGTGCCCGAAACTCTCTCAACACCAGCGCTTGTTAGGTTTGTCTTTAAAAGCTCCCCCCACAACATGTCAGGACTTTTCTTCTCACGGGCACAGCGCAGCCAATAATCCCGACCAACCATCGTACCTATTTTTTCAGCTGTTTTAAGAATTAATGCCTCCTCTTCGGAGAGCATACGACTAGAAAGGCTTAGAGATAATTAAACATTTTAAAACAACATCGCCATTAGCAAATTCATTTTGAGGATGAAGTACATGACAGTCTATACGGGAGCAAATAGAGCGGTCCAGAATAGCCGCCCTTTCTCCAACAGCTGCGGCTCAAAGCCTTTCTGCCTGAGAAGAGGTATGATTTCTGACGGTTCTGTGCCGTGTCCAAACATCCTTGAGGCTATCGGCTCATAAACCATGAGTAGGCTGTCTTGCTTAAGCTTACGTCTAACCTGAGTAAGCGCCTGCTCCTTCCCCTCTATGTGGTGGAGGCTCAGCATGAAAACAGCTCTGTCGACGGAATTGTCGGGAATTCCATCCAGCTCTTCAGCCCCCGTCCTAACCGCTAGTATGTTTTTTACACCGAGTTTAGCGGCCCTCAGCTCTAGTTTCCACAGGTATTTGTATGAAATGTCCACCGCATAAACAATTCCATTATCACCTACTATCGATGCGGCGGGAATTGAAAGATAACCCGTCCCACAACCTACGTCCAATAGAATATGTCCTTCCTCCAGCCTCATGACTTTTAACAGTCTGTAAGGATCATGAATCAGTCTTCTCAGACTCATATCTAGGAAAAACTCCTCAAAAACATACACCGGCATTAATCACCCTGTAGCATCGGCAAGATTTTTTCGAAGTAGTCAAGCGATTCAGGATTGATCAGCGAGTCCCTGTTAATAACTTTTCTACCGTTTATTATGTTTGAAACCGCTATCTCCACCTTCTTCATGTTAAAGGTATACGGTATGTCAGGCGCCTCCAAAATAATGTCGGGGACATGTCGCGGTGAGACCCTCTCCCTCAGCTCTTTTTTAATCATATCCTTCAGCTCCTCGGTCAAAGAATACCCTGCAGCCATTTTCACGAAAAGTATTATTCTTTGATCGCCCTTCCAGTTCTGCCCAACCGCTAGGCTATCAGCTATCTCCTTAAATTTCTCAACCACACCGTATATCTCGGCGGTCCCAATCCTAACTCCAGACCGCTTAATCACGGCATCAGATCTGCCTAGGAAGGTAATTCCACCCGTATCGCTGTGGAATATGACGTAGTCACCATGCCTCCACACCCTCTTGTGAGTATAGAACCTGAAGTATGCGTCGAGATATTTCTCGTTGTTCGGGTCGTTAAGGAAGTAAAGTGGCATAGAAGGGGCTGGAGCCTCGCACACAAGCTCTCCTTCTCTGTCGTAGACCGGGTTACCATGTACATCGTAACACTTTATCTTCATGCCTAAAGCTGGTGATTGGAGTTGTCCCGCATAGACTGGTAACGTCGGGCTACCTATAGCAAAGCAGCCGTTGATATCAGTGCCACCTGATATAGAGTTGAAGTGATGATCCCTCTTAACCTCCTCATATACCCACTTAAACCCATCAGCAGAGAGGGGAGAACCGGTCTGCGATATCTCCCGCAGTTTTGCGAGGTCGAAGCTTCTCCGCGGTGACGCATTAAGGCTCCTGAGATAGTTGATGTAGCTTGCACTGCATCCGAAGATTGAGACTCCATGCTCGTCGATTAGATGCCACATTCTTCTCCAGTCAGGATAGTTTGGGTCGCCGTCGTAAAGCAGCAGTGTAGCACCTGTGGCTAGTGAAGTCATCAGCCAGTTCCACATCATCCAGCTTGTAGAGGTTATGTACGTAATCGTATCTGCCGGCTTTAGGTCTGTGTGTATGACAAGCTCCTTCAAGTGATTGACAAGAATACCTGCGACAGACTGGACTAGGCATTTTGGCTTACCCGTGGTCCCCGAGGTAAACATTGTGTATATGGGCGTCGAGGAAGGAACCTGCTTAAATGAGAATCCGTCTCCAGGCTTGATGAAGTCGTTGTAAAGGATTGCATTCTCTATAGCATCTATCTTAGGGTTCTCTTCAAGATATGGGACAAGAACCACACTCTTTATAGAAGGTATATTCTCAACAATTTTCTTCACCCTCTCTAAGATATTGTATCTCTTGCCCTTGTAAAAGTATCCATCCACTGTGATGAGTACTTTTGGCGAAACCTGTCCAAACCTGCCGACCACTGCCTCAACCCCTATCTCTGTGCCTGCTGATGACCATGTCCCTCCCAGCGAGGCCGTAGCGAGCATGCCTACGCACGCCTCAACCGTGTTAGGAATGTATCCACAGACCATGTCACCTTCTCCAATCCCCACCTCCTGTAAGCCTCTGGCTAACCCCACCACTTCGCGGTATAGGTCGAGGTAGGAAATCCTTCTTGAGAACCCATCTTCTCTAACAGCTATGATAGCCGTTTTTCCATCTCTTACCCGGAGAAGGTTTTCAGCGAAGTTGAGCCTCGCACCGATAAACCATGAGGCTCCAGGAAACTTATTCAAGTCGTCAACAACTTGGTCATAGGGCTTAGAGGCCCTGATCTCGACAAAGCTCCAGACAGCCTCCCAGAATTCAGGGATATTTTTAATGGACCAGTCGTACAGCTTAAAATACGCGTATTTTTCGAGCGGGTCTATTCCCAATCCTTTCTTTCCATCAACATACCCGATGAATCGAGTCATGTTGGCCTTTTCTATGACTTCCGTTGAAGGCTCCCAAAGAAGCAAGGCCTATAAAACATGTGGAGAAACTATCTATAAATAAATTTTTTATATCTTTAAAGGAACCTTTTTCTTACCAATCGCTTGCATCAACCTGTTACGATTATGGACACCATGGAAACCAAGGCATACAGTATAGTACCAGAGGTTTTGGGATAAACCACTTTATCGCAAGAACCGAGGCTGCCGAATGAAATCATAAGGCCCTACACTTCCCCTAGCCTCAGAACCGGCGCAAATAATCTCTTGAAGATATTAACCAGAGATCAGAGGATAGCAACCGCTATCATAAAACCTCTGCTTAAAACAGAGGTTGATTTCACAGTCCTCGGGACAAAGAGAAATGCTGTGGAGACCCGGTATTCCACGCGGGCGAGACAGATTTCTTAGAAGAGCTGGTCAACGAAAACACAGCAAAATTCAACTCGTTAAGTATCAGGAAAATAGTGACCATATCCCCCCACTGTTACACCATGTTCCGGGACATCTATCCTAAGTATGGAGGTGAATATGAAACCCTCCACTATACAGAGTACCTTGCAGAGCTCTTGGATGCTGGAAAACTATCAATCTATGCGCTGTTAGAGGCGAGGACAACCTACCACGACCCATGCTATTTAGGCAGACACGCAAAGATATTTGGTAATTACATGTTTAGTATGGTGGGGCTGTCAAACCCAATAACAATCTCCTTGCCCTTAGAGTCTAGAAAGTTGAACCGTTCAGCACCGTAAGTATCAACTTTTAGTACTAGCCCATTAATGTTTATGTTCAGCCTTACAGTTGTTCCAATGAAAATGGTGTCCTCAACAGTGCCCTTAAAAGCGTTCAGATAACTTTTCTGATCATTAGGGTTAATTACTTTTATGTCTTCGGGTCTTATGCTGATGAAGTATCTCTTCCGCTTGTCTAATATGCTTGGATGCCTGACTCTTATCTCTAGTCCGGCGGCCTCTAGTGTTGCGATTCCGCCCTTCTCGTCATATTCCTTTATACTTGTCTCTATGAAGTTAGTTGTTCCTATGAATGCTGCGATAAAAGGAGTTCTAGGGTTCGTGTATATCTCGAGTGGGGATCCTTCTTGTTCGATTCTTCCATTGTTCATGACGTAGACCCTGTCTGATATCGCGAAGGCCTCAGCCTGATCGTGGGTCACGTATATCATTGTCTTCCTAGTCTCTCTTTGTATTCTTCTAATCTCATACTTCAGTTCATCCTTGAGCTTAGCGTCTATATTGCTGAGCGGCTCGTCAAAGAGGAGGACCTCAGGATCAGTGGCTAGAACGCGTGCGATTTCCACCCTTTGAGCTTGACCGCCACTTAGCTGGGAGGGCATTCTATCCTCATACCCTTCCATGTGTACCAGCCGCAGAGCTTCTTTCACTTTTTCCTGAATCACTCTTTTCGGCAATTTCCTCATTTCCAATCCAAACGCAACATTCTTGTATACATTCATGTGCGGGAACAGTGCTACCCGTTGAAAGACGAATCCTATGTTTCTCTTGTCCGGAGGAAGAGAAGTGACATCTCTCTCATCAAAGAATATTCGCCCCCAATCCGGCGGTATGAGGCCCGCGAGCATGCGCAGCGTTGTGGATTTGCCGCAACCACTTGGACCAAGAATGGTTACTAACTCCCCTTCTCGCGCCCTAAGGGTAACCTTGTCTACAGCAACAAATGAGCCATATCTCTTGACGAGCTCTACGGCCTCTACCCTCGTCACAAGTTCCACCTAGATTAAATCATTATGGCCCCCCTCAAATATTTTGTGCCAAAGAATTTTAGATAGAGAATCACGATAGCGAGTGATACTAGTTGGAGGACAGTCGCCTCTGCGGCGACGAACGGCTGAATCCCCGCGTGTCTAATGTCGCTGAAAACCTGCAGCGGAGCAGTCTTGACCCTAGTGGGGCCGGATAGTAGCAGGGCAGTGATAAATTCATTCAACGATAACACGAGGATGAGGACTACACCAGCGGTTATGCCAGGGCCTACCAGGGGTAGCGTTACTTTGAAGAAGGTCTTCAGTCTTCCAGCCCCAAGACACCTAGCCGCCTCTTCATAAACAGGGTCAAGATTCCTGAAGGCCACTATCGCAGTTAGGAGAGCTAAAAGCATGAAGCCGGTGGAGTATGCAACTACAAACCCCCAGAATCCTAAGAGAAATTTATAGACAAAATAGTAACTAAGTACAAGTGCTAGACCATATGATATGCCTGGAACGTACCAGACGCCGTTAAGATATGTAAAGATTAGTCTCTTAGCCTTAAATTCATATTTCACGAGTGCATAGGCTACTGGGACTGCCACAGCCACATCTATCAACACAGTAAGTAGCGATATTGAAATATTTACGAGCACCTTATCCCAAAATGCCTCAGATATCATTGTATAGGATTGGAGTGATATGGTTATGCTACCGTCAGGTTTTGAAACGACAATAGCTCTATAGAGAGTTATGGAAAGAGGAAGGAGTATCGCTGTACAGACGAGGATAAGGTAAAGATAGGATAGAATGGGTGAGAGCCTTTCATAAATACTTCTGCCCATCAGACCAGAACACCTCGGCTTAACTTTACCACAATATAGAAGACAACCATGGTTATTGCTACGACCATGACGCCAATAGCAGCCCCCATTCCGAAGTCGGACGTAACTAGGCTAGTTGTCCATATTTGGTTGGCTAAGACTCTGGTTCCAAGTATTGGTCCGCCGAGAAGTACAGGTATAGCAAAGGTTCCAAGGTTCCATCCGAAGCTTGTCAGCCAGCCAGTTATTATCCCAGGAAGACTTAGCGGTAAGGTCACTCTCAGAAATGTCTTCAGCCTACTAGCCCCTAAGCATCTTGCAGCCTCTTCGTAAGAGCGGTCTATCCCCTGTAAAGATATACCAATGTTGTATACCACGAATGGTAGGGTGTAAAGTGACATTCCAAATATGGCCATAGGGGCTGAGTATAGGACATCTAGAGGTGATATGCCGAGGGCGTCAAGGAGGCGGGATACGGGTCCTCCGGGAAGGATTAGATAGAGGAGACCATAAGCTATGTAAAGCTCCCCGAAGAGCGGTATGATCAGTATCGCCCTGAATACGTCTGCAAACCGCGTGACTTTGCGGAGAAGTATATAGGCAAAGGGATAACCTATTATTATATCTATTAGACCAGCCATACCAGCCAAGAAAAATGTGTTCTGAAAATCTATCCTATATATTCGAAACATCTTGACATAATTATCGAAAGTATAAAGCGGCGAAAAAAAGAATGAGTCTCTGCTTGTAAAGCTCACAAGTAAGATCATGAAAAGTGGTAAAAAGAAAAAGAGGGACTGGAGGGCTATAGCAGGAGTTATCAGAGGAAGCGCTGCCCATCGACGTCCCACAGGGAGCATCACCTCAGTATATTTCTCAGGCGCCTATCAATTCTTTATAGATATTAATCCATTCTGGGGCATGCTCGTTTACATATAGCCAATCGATCTTCGGAAACTTTCGCGCTTCTTCAATCGTTGGGTAGACTTCATATATGCCTTTGGGCCCAAGAGCGTTAACCCAATCGGGCACATATTGCTCATAGTCAGGGCCCAAGGGGCCCTCTTCTGTCCTCAACCAGAGTTCTTTTGTGTATTGCTTGTATTTGTTTATGTCGGGGAGTTGGTGCAGGGGACTAATCAACCAATCAGCAGCCACCTGTGCGAGGAGGGGATGTTCAACATCCTTCGGAATCCATAGAATGCCCGGCAGGTTTGGGTGTTGGCTGTTAAACTTCCAAGGTAAAACTTGACTTCCCTTAAGTTCAGGCCTAGTCACAGAGTATCCCTCTCCTAAGGCGCACCAGTATGCAGAAACCCAACTTATGTCTCTGCCAAGTAGTTCATCTAACTCGGCTTCATCGCTGGTGTACTTTATCACATTAGGATGTATATTATCTGCTATCCATTTAAGCACCTCCCTCATCTCTTCAGGATTCTTATAATTCTTGCCTAGTTCTTGTGCCATTACGACGAGCCATCCCCAGAAGCCATTGTCCTCGAACACCCATAATGTTATTTTCCCTTCAAGCCTCTTGTCTGCCAGCGCACGCCAGGAATTGAACCAATCACCTACCTGCTTTGTGTTCACAGTGAAATTCGCGAGGCCATGCTGCTGAAACTGTATTCCGTACGGCAGCTTTAAGAAGTAATAGTCAACCATTTCCGTATTAGGCACTAGGGGTGATGGCAAGAAAGGCACAGCTATGCCCTTTGAAACAGCCTCTTCAAAGAAATTTTCCTCAATGTGCATTATATCATATGGTGCTTTAAGACCTGCCGAGTATGCTGAATAAAGCTGGAACATGAACCCGCCCTTAGCCTCTTGGGTCCCCAGAATGTCAATATCGATATTCACATCGTACATCATAGCCACATAGTCCTTAAACTCTTGGACGAAGGCTGTATCAACCAACCCCCAGTATGTCCAATTAGCCATTATGAGCTTTCCCTCGCTCACTAGTGCGTCTTGGACCTCCTTGAAGGTCATATATTTATTCACGATTGGTATCCAGCGTCTGCCCTCCCATCCTTTCTTGGCAACAGGCACCTCAACCTCCTTTGTTACTTCTTGGACGATCCTCTGTGGGAAAGCTAAAGATCCCAAGGCAGCGCCGACGACTAATCCGCCAACGGTCCCTGCGACGGTTCCTAGAAAGGCACGCCTATCCGACTTTGGTTTTTCAGTCATATTCGGAGTTGTGAAGACGGCAGCGGCATATAAATTTTTACTACTGGGCACTAATTGCCTTGTTCAATCAAAACTAGTTCCGTGGAGATATTAAATGGACAAAACCTAGAGCTATTGGGGTCAGGCCCGACAGTAGACCTAAGGCATACATCACGAATAGGTTGAAGCTGAATAGCCATCTCCACATGATGAGAGTAGCTAGTATAGTAGTCACTACACCAGAAGACATCAATAGAATGCCTACATAGCGTTTTGGACCTACACTAGTCAGTAGGAGTAAGACGGTTGAAACTGACTGTAATATAAATCCAGTAACCCAGAGAACTAGATATGGGTGGGGGAGGAGAAATGTTTGGAGCAAGGTGAAGTCACCGAATAGGACACCTTGGCGCCCTCTCAAACCCATAGAAGAGAAGGGCAGATTGACCCATATCCAGTTTACAATCAACGATGCAGTGGAGCCAGCAAATAGAATCAGGTTAAGGGTCCTTCCCATCAAAGCCGGAAAACTGGCCGTATGCTAAAAACCTTTTACGAAAAAATACTTACTGGGTCTCAAATACTGCCCACGCAGAACACCAATAGAACTTCAGGCGAAAGCCTATACAGTAGAAAATCTATAGAACCAGCGAATCACTTATTCTGGCGGGGGCGTGACCTGTATTCATCTCTCTATTTTTATATCCTCCTAATGCGTGAAAACTCCATGAAGGTTGAGGAATTAGCTGCCCAGTTAATATCGTTCCCCACTGAGATGCCGCCGGGGAATGAGGAGGAGTGCGCTGCATATCTTAGGGACTATTTCCGCGACCTAGATATAAAGAGGTGCGAGATTGAAATACACAGGTTTGCTGAGAAGAGGGCGAATCTTATTGTGCGTATAGGTCCTCGAGGCAGGGCTGGGCTCCTCTTCTCCGGACACATTGACGTCGTTCCTGCGGGTGATCCAAACATGTGGAGCGCACCAGCCTTTGAACCTAGAATCCGTGAGGGAAGACTCTATGGAAGGGGGGCGGCTGACATGAAGGGTGGAGTAGCTGCACTGGTTAAAGCCATCGAGACCTTTAAGAACAGAGAATTGAAGCGTGGAATAATCTTCATAGCTACAGCAGGTGAGGAGAGGGGGTTTGATGGACTTAAAGCGCTCATTAGAGACGGTAAACTGAAAGATGGTGATGCGCTTTATGGGGTTATAGGCGAGCCTACCGAGCTCCGCGCAGTCAGAGCCCACAGGGGAGGTGCAATATTCAAGATAACTTCTCATGGGCGCAGCGCCCATTCAAGCATGCCCGACCTAGGCATAAACGCCATAGAGAATGCGGCGCATTTCATAGTAGAGCTGATAGGTTTGAGGGAAAGACTAGGAGAGATAAAGGACCCGGATCTTGGTTCGACGGTTCTCTCCACAACAGTTATTGAAGGTGGGATAAAAGAGAACGTAATACCCGAAAGCTGTCAAGTGGTCGTTGACTGCCGCATAATCCCAGCCCACAGCAGCGAATATATCCGCTCACGGCTCGAAGAATTAGCATTAAGAATAAGAGAAAGACTTCCCACCCTCCAGTTAACTATAGAGGAGGTACTCAGCTACGACCCACTTAACACGCCGCGAGCCCATCCTTTTGTCAAGCTATGCGAAGAGATCACTGGTCAACCGTCCGAAACCGCCCCATATGGCACCGAGGGACCATTATATCAAAGACTGAACATATCTACAGTAGTACTTGGACCTGGAAGCGTAAAGCAGGCCCACATTCCCAACGAGTATGTAGAAATAAAGCAGCTCCACCAAGCACAATCAATATACGAAGAACTCATAAGACAGATTTGCCTTTAAACTATATGCTACACATTTAGCTAAAATATTGTTGAGTGTTAGTTTCAAGCTTAGTTAACCAATCACAACCCTGACGCTATACTCCTTAAATACAGCTCTTCTACTGAACGTTATTGATTTGAAGGTAAATAAGGTAAATTTGGGGTTTTATCCGACACCCCTCCACCCGATGACTAACCTGTCCCGCCACCTTAAGGGTCCACGAATATATGTGAAGAGAGATGACTTAACGGGTCTTGCGCTAGGAGGGAATAAGACCCGCATAATAGAGTACATTTTAGGAGATGTTATAAGAATGGGTGCCGATGTAGTGGTTGCTACATCTGGTATACAGTCTAACTGGGCTAGACAAATCACAGCGGCTGCAAGGATACTTGGAATCAAGCCAGTACTAGTTCTAAGAACTGCTCAGTTTAAGGGCACAAGTATTGACTATACTGGCAACTTACTTCTAGACTATTTGATGGGGGCTGATGTGCGCATAATCGAGGCCTCAATAAGAGATAATGTTGTAAGGGAGATGCAAGCGGTCGCAGACGAGTATAGAGCTAGTGGACATACCCCTGCCGTAATAACCGATGAGCCTGTGATTGGTGTAATGGGATATTATGATTGTTCACAAGAGATAATCGAGCAGTCAGCGCGTCTAGGCATGGAGGTTGACTATGTGGTACACGCCACGAGTGGCGGGCCGACGCAGGCTGGCCTAGTCCTTGGATTCGCGGCAGCTGGCAAAGAGGTCAAGGTTATAGGAGTAAATTCCGGAGTGTATGACGGAGCCACAACCATATCTAGGATACGCAGCTTTATTGAAAAAGGAGCCGAACTTATCAACTTAGACAAGGAAAAACTACCTAGCACCATAGATGTACTAGATGGGTATGGAGATTATGGTGAAGCCACTAAGGAGGTCATAGACGCCATACTATTAACAGCAAGGTTAGAAGGAATAATTCTCGACCCCGTATACTCTGGGAAAGCCATGGCCGGCCTAATCGACATGATACAACAGGGCCAGATTGACGCCCACTCGAACGTGGTTTTTATACATACTGGGGGCGTACCAGCCGTATTCGCTTATAAGGACCTTCTGTTCAAAAAATCTCAAAGCCTACCCTCATCATATCCTTGACGATTAATATGAGGAAGATTGGGGTTGGAGTAATCGGGCTTGGCGATTTTGGAGAAAGGCACGTGCAGGCTATTAAGTCTATTCCCTATGCGGAACTTGTCGCGGTATGTTCTAGGTCGGAGAGAAGGGCTAAAGAGATAGCACAGGGGTATGGTGTGAAAAGATGGTATACTGATAGAAGGAAGATTGTCGAGGACAAGGATGTAGACGTTGTAACAATTGCTACGGCTGACGATGACCATGTAGAACCCACTATACTAGCTGCCGAGGCTGGGAAACATATTTTGCTCGAAAAGCCCATAGCTACGACACTTGAAGACGCTGATAAAATCATATCAACTACTAAGAGGACAGGTGTGATCTTCATGGTGGGTCACATCTTACGGTTTGACAGAAGGTACAGGGTGGTAAGAGAGATGAGACTAAGAGGTGAACTAGGTGAAATTATCTCGGTCTACGCTAGAAGACTAGGGTCGTCTGCTGCCGCCGATAGATTTCTCAACAGAGTCTCTCCGATAGTCCAACACGGAGTGCACGATATAGACATAATTAGGTGGATCTTGGGAGGGGAGGTAAAAACGGTTTATGCAAAGGCGGTAAAGTTTAGAGAGTATAGATATCCAGACGCCTATTGGACTATTATGGAATTCGAAGATAAAAGGATAGGCGTGGTTGAGAGCGGCTTCGTACTCCCAAGTACATACCCCCATTTCATAGACTCTTTCTTTGAACTTGTGTCGGAAAATGCGGCGATACACATATACACTCCTGGAGAACTTTTCACCGTCTATCACAACAAATACCTGTCAAAGCCCGACGTGACATATTGGCCACAGTTTAACTTGCATGCGGAGGGAGCGCTAAGAGACGAAATCGAATATTTCTTACAATGTGTTCATAGTGAGATCCAGCCAAACCTCATAGTGCCAGAAGACGCGAGAAGAGCTCTCGAGATCGCACTCGCAGGAGAAAAATCCGCCCTATCAGGATCCTCTGTGACGCTCTAAACATCGTAAAACTAGAAGATAATCCATCGCTTGGAGAGGGTCATCCCAACAAACTACTCAGCGATTTACTATGGTTTATAAAACTATATTGGGATATGAACAAAGTTTATTTTCTAGATAGTCTAGATTCGACTGAGTTGAGAATAACTAGGGAAATATACATGATAGGTGACGGAAAGCGGGGCCTATCCCACCCGCTTGATTGCTGCATATACCTGATAGATTGCGGCGCGGTATATGTCATGATAGATGCGGGTGTCGGATTAGACGGTCAACGTATCCTTGACAATATAGCGAACGAAGACATAAGTCTTGACAAGGTTCAGTATCTATTCGTAACACATGCCCACTCTGATCATGCAGGGGGTGCGAAATACATTCAGGAGAATTTGGGTGTCGAGGTTTTCGCTCCCTCGGTCGAGGCTGAGTTAATGTCGTCTGGGAGCGATGAAGAGCTTGGATTAAATATGGCTCGCGGCTCCATATATCCTATGGACTATAGATTCATGTATTGTAAGCCGGACAGGGTGCTGGTCGACGGAGAAGAGATAAGGATTGGAGGTAAAATCTTCAGATTGATTCAGGTTCCTGGGCACTCGCCGGGCTCTTCCTGTTTCCTGATTAAAGAGGAGAATATTCTCTTCTCTGGCGATGTTGTTTTCCACGGCGGCACTATAGGTCTTGGAAACTGGCCTGGGTGCAGCCTAGACGAGTATAGGAAGAATATTGGAAAGCTTGGTGGCCTCGGTATTAGAAGTCTTTTCCCTGGACACTTTCTTTTCACGTTGAATGACGGACAAAAACACATCGATACGGCTATAAACAATCTTAAAGGGCCGTGGATACCTCCTGCATGGCAGCACAATCATCCACACTATTGACGGGGAAGATCACCTGTTTTCTGAATGCTAGTCTAGAGGTATCGTGGGTGCCACTCTACACCTTCCCAGCTTATTAGACTCCGCGGGGTCACCCTAATCAGATATCTCGGCCTATTCAGTGTTGGGGTAAGGTATTCTGGGCCCTTGTCTCCCAGATATCGTAAGGCCATTTTATGCGCGATCTCAACCCACCTACCCCCAACGACAGGCCCCTCTACTATCTCCGCAAGCCCCTCCACGAGAACCCGCGCATAAGGCGGCTCATCCCCACCTATTTGGACCGCCACCCGCGGATCATTCTTGATGTGCTCAACCCACACCGATTTTGCACGAGCCACGAAATAGAAGTACGGCTCCTCGTACTGGAACCATGCCGGAGCTATATAAGGAGATCCATCCTTCTTTAAAGTCGCAATCCTAGCGACATACGCCTTCGCTAAAAATTGGGCCAACTCCTCCTTAGTCAGACCACGCATTTTCCCCATCCATCTTGGATGCTGTCTGCTCATTATGTTTCGGTCGCGCGACTTTGTATATTAAAGTTCCCTCAGAAACGCTGGTAGTGTCCGGATAAGGAGGGTATTTAAAGGTCTGTTCTCTTTCTTTATGTATGGATGTTGTGGATCTAATCTCAAGATGCTTTAGTAGGGAGGTAAAGGTTCAGGCCGTATGGAGCATCTAAAGGTCTACTATCGTCTTGCAGAACTCTATCCACAGGCTTTACTCATAATACTTAGGAAAGATCAATAAATGGAGGGAGAATTGGATTTTTGTTGGCGCTTGAGGGGGCGTAAGTGTTAGAGGATGTTGATGAAATTATGCTTTATTACAACTTAGGTGTGCGGAGCCTTCAACTCATGTGGAACTTCGATAATAGATGAGCCATAGGAACAGATTACTCAGGTGGATGCACCGCTCATGGTTGATGAAAGCATTCGTACACCGCATGATGCAATTGAATTGGTGAAAAAGAATGTGGTAGACATGTTTAGTGTTTACGTCGGTAAAGCAGG
>JAUQPU010000010.1 GCA_030550235.1 Thermoproteota archaeon | reverse complement strand
CGACAGGCTCGAGGGTGTTGAGCTGATATCTCCTCTCCCTCGACTTGGTCGGATCTGTCAAGACTATGTTCAGCTTTCTCTTCTCCTCGTCGTAGACCAGTGTGAGGGATTCGCCCTTCTTGGCTCTCCGTAGGAATTTCAACAGCTCCTGCAGATTCACGGTCAGCTCCGTCTCCTTATCGGCAACGAACTCCTCGGCCGCCTCCTTCCTCAACTCAAAGTCTACGAGGCTTACATGGGCCGGGTCCATGGAGACGAGCCGGAGGGAGTCCTGTGTAACCTTGAATGAGGCCTCATCAACGACGGCGGCAACCGCTTTAAAGAGGTCTGCGGCATAGTCTGCGTTAGGCAACCTCAGAGTAAACATGGCTTCCACTCCACACGATAACCGGCTGCCGCCATGCTTAAAATATTTGAGTTTCAGCCCCAGACCAATCCTATAGCCTCTATACCCGGGAACTAGTGATAACTGGCTTATATCCTGGTTTAAAGCCTAGGTGCCTTTTTGTCGGCTTGTGACGATCTTCAGCCCTGTTAGGGAGTCAGACATTACTAGGGCTATCGCCTCATCCTTTATGGAGATGTTTAGCGAGTATGCTAGGAGCGATGTGGTTGTTGTGGGCGCGGGGCCTGCGGGCTTGATGGCTGCGAGGGAGTTGGCAAGGAATGGTGTGCGGGTCCTTGTCATCGAGCAGAACAACTATCTAGGCGGCGGTTTCTGGATTGGCGGATACCTAATGAATCCTGTGACTTTCAGGGCCCCAGCCCAAGAGATACTCGACGAGCTTGGAGTCCCCTATAGGAAGTATGTCGAGGGGCTCTACGTCGCTCACGGCCCACACGCCTGCTCCAAGCTCATAGCCTCCGCCTGCGATGCCGGAGTAAGGTTCCTCAATCTGACGAAGCTCGACGACGTGGTCGTTAGGGATAATGCTGTGAGGGGTGTGGTGGTGAACTGGACTCCTGTCGAGGGGCTTCCGAGACAGATCACATGTGTCGACCCGGTGGCCTTGGAGGCTAGGATTGTGATTGATGCCTCTGGGCATGACGCTGTTGCTGTGAAGAAGCTTGAGGCGAGGGGTATGGTTAAGGTTAGGGGGATGGGTGCGATGTGGGTGGAGAGGTCTGAGGACGCGGTGGTCGAGTATACTGGCGTTGTCTATCCTGGGCTTATTGTTGCCGGGATGGCTGTTGTCGAGACTTATGGGCTGCCGAGGATGGGGCCAACCTTCGGCGCCATGTTGCTTTCTGGGAGGAGGGCTGCCGAGATAGCGCTCGAGGAGCTTAAGAAGCTGGAGGCCGAAGCAGTATAGCGCGGCAAACTACTTGACCCTAAAGCCCTACAGAGGCGTCAAACTCTACATCTACAAAGATCCATCAACACGGACAATCAGATACGACGAGCTGGCAGAATATCTCCAAGGCCTAATCCCCCGCTTCAAAGTAGAGGTCAGGGAAGAGATCCTAGCCTACGCGCAGAGGAATTGGGGCGTGGAGTTGAGGGCCGTCGCATACTCCATTGCCTCGACGAGGGTTGTGGATGTACTAGGATGTGAGCCGGTGGGTGAGCCTCTGCCCGGCGAGGTGGCATTTGAGGAGAAGGCCATCACCAACCCTGGTAGGAAGGTGGGGGGTATCCTCTATGAGGGCTACGCTCTCCAGAGGCTCCTCAGCTCGCTTATCCCGAAAGCCGAGAGGAGATACGGGACCCTCCACACAATACTGACGCATAGGCTACTGGTCACTAAGGAGCTTGGTGAGGGTAGGGGCCACGCCAGGACCATAATCCTGGGCAACCCGGTCCTAATCTCGACGACAGGGCTTGTAGAGGCCCCAGCCCTACCCGCCGAGGTCTATGTGAAGGCCCAGCTCTTCAGAGGCCCCGACATGCAGCAGCTCATAGTCGCGGAGGAGAGGCAGAGGCTTGGGAGGAGGGTCTTGAGCTTTGATGACGAGAGGTTCACAGAGGTCTTGAAGGGCTACACGCTCATGGGTCTATTCTACTACATCTTCGGGGATCCCTTCTGCGGCAGTCCAAGTTGCAGGCTATACAACGCCCACACACACGAGGAGTTGATTGAGGCCCAGATAGAGAGCGGCAGACTCTGCGAGAGGCACCAGTGTATGCTCGACTCTCTCAAGGCCGCCTCAATCACCAGGGACAGTTAACTACTCCTCAATCATCGGGAACACGCGTTTAGAATTATTGTAGGTCATGTCTCGAAGGATTTTATCCGGGACAGAGTTCTCGGCCAGCCATCTTAGACATCTCAAATAGTTCTCGAGGCTCCTTATCCCCGATAGATATGGAGGCCCATACTTCTCCCAAGAGGCGTGTGGGGCGTGGTCCGTCTCAAGAAAATCGACATCACCCGCCTTGACACATTCCAGCAGACCCTCAGCCAGTCTCCTCTCCCTCAGGGGAGGATTCACCTTGAGGGCCACGCCGCCCGGCTTGGCCATGTCCTCCGAGCTCAGCATAAGATGATGTGGCGTTACTCCGCAGACCACCCTGAGGCCCTGCTCCCGGGCCTGTTTGACATATCTGATAGAGGCTGGGTTGCTTATGTGGACGATGTAGAGTGTCCCGGAGAAGCCTGTCTCGACTGCGAGGGATATCTGGTCCCTGACAGACTCTACCTCAGCCTCCGGCGGTCTGCAGAGGTTCCAGGTCCAAGGCCTTGAAGGGTCCCAGAGCTCCTCCCTGAAGAGGCTCGTCTTCTCGCAGTGGACCGCCAAGACTCCACGGTAGCCCAGCTCCGACAGCCTCCTATATACGAGGCGCTGACTCTCTAGGTCTCGGGCCTCCAGCCCCCTCATCGGAGCGGTGTAGAGCTTGAGGCCAACCACCTGTCTCAGTCTCTTGACGGCCTCCAGCGCCTCCTCCAGCCGCGCCTCATCCGGAGTCGCGGCTGCGTATAGATAGTAGCCGCTGTCCACGCCCTCGCTTCTCGCAGTCTCAGCTCTCCTCTCCGCAAGCTCTAGGCTAGTTATGGGTGGCTCGGTGTTCGGCATGTCGAGAATCGCGACTACTCCTTGACTTCTCGCAAGCTCCACGACCTCCCTTATCGTCGCCTTGTAAGCCTCTCTCCAGTCCCTACAGTGTACATGCGGGTCTATGAATCTCCAAGCTGCCAAGGCCTAGCTCACTATTCTCTGAGAAAGTCGGGAATCCTCTCAATCTCAAGCAGCGTATCGCAGTATTCGCAGGCTATGACGCCATGCTCCCTCATGACTATGTAGCGGGGTGTAGCGGGCTCCCTCTCTACATTCGTAATACAGGTGGTCTCGGGGCAGCGAATCTTCCCTACAATCTCCGTCGGCAGGCCTGGGCTGTGCTTCTCGACCTTCCAGTCCCTGATGTAGTTGATGGTTATCTGGGGGAAGACAAGTGCAAGTATCTTGGCTTCCTCCTCACTCACCATATAGTGATAGAGCTTGACTATGTCCTTCCTCCCAAGCTTCCTGCTGGGGACGTTGTAGAGGACTATGACGGAGACGTCGGCATCCCTCTTGAGAGACTCGAGGTTTAGGAGCCTTACGACCTGGTCCGCCCTCCAGGCCGGTATGTGGTCAAGGACGGTGCCCCAGTCAATCTTCCTGACTAGGAGGGACTCGGCGCTCATCCAGCCTCACCCAGAATAAGGTAGAGGAGAGCCTTCCTCAGTGGCAGCCCATTCCTCGCCTGCTCAAAATACCAGGCGTTAGGCAGCTTATCCACCTCTGGTGAGAGCTCGTCTACTCTGGGCAGCGGATGCATGACGCCCAGCTCCCTCCTTCCGTAGGAGAGGAGCCTAGCATCCACCACATATGAGCCCTTAACCTTCTCATATTCGGTGGGGTCTGGGAACCTCTCCTTCTGGATGCGCGTCACGTAAAGGACGTCCAGCTCAGGCATCACCTCCCTAATCTCATCCACCTCCACAACCTTCCTATACTCCACGCCTCTCTCAGACAGGTAGAGCTCAATCTCCCGCCTCACCTGGAGTAGTGGGGGAGCCATGAAGTAGGTCTTAACGTTGCTGTAGTTTGAGAGAAGGTAGCAGAGTGAGGGGATGGTTCTTGAGAATCTGAGGTCGCCCAGCATCCCTACTCTGATGCCATCAACGCTTCCAAGCTTAGATTTGATGGTGAAGACGTCTAGGAGGGCCTGTGTAGGGTGTTCTTGGCTTCCGCTACCCGCATTAATAACGGGCACAGATGCTACCTCTGCCGCAAATCTCGCAGCACCCCTAGCCGGATGCCTCAGAACAATACAGTCCGCACCATAGCCCTCAATCATCTTCATCGTGTCATAGAGGGTCTCACCCTTCGCTATCGAGGAGACCTCTGGGTCATGGATAGAGAGGACCTCGGCGCCAAGAGATCTTGCCGCGACGTAGAAGCTCTGAAAAGTCCTGGTTGAGGGCTCGACGAATATCAAGGCGATCTTTCTCTCCGCCAATGTGTTCTCCAGCCTTGCGGCTCCTGAGACGACCTCCTCTGTTAGGCTGAAGATGAGCTCCGCATCTCCACGGCTTAGGTCCCGGCAACTGATGATGTCCCGCCCCCTGATGGTATTTTTGAGGGCTAGTGGGGTGTCGCCTTCCCGACCCCCACCCGCCGGTGAACGCAAAACTAAACCCACCAACTTGTAACATCACCGTGGATTTAAGCATATACTAGAAAAATTTCCACAGGAAGAGATCTGCTTTTCTCGTGGACTATAGCTTTATGCCGAAAGCCCTTGCCAGTGCCTCGAATCGTCTAAATTCTTCTATAAACTTAGCCCCCTTCTCCGTAAGAATATAGAGGGGCTGGCCGTTGCCCCTCTTCTCGAGAAGGCCGCGGCTTACAAGCTCGTCCAAATACTTCACGAGCCTATCGTATGATAGGTTAGCGTCTCTCATGATCACTGTTATCCGTGCGGTGCCCTGTGAGGAGACGGACTCCAGGATATCAATGTATATTCTGAGCCTCGACCTGTATTCCTTCCCCCCGCGTGAACGGCCTTCCTCACCAGGCGCCATGCTGGAGCCAGCACCTTACCTCCGCAGCCCTCAGTGTACCTCCCCTTATCCCTAGCTAACCCGTGTCATAGATGTATCATGTCTCCCCCCGGCCCACACTAAATACCCGTATCTTCTCACCTCTAAGGAAGCTCTTCATGATCTCCTCGCCAGCCTCACCTCTCTTCGAGAGCCTTATTCTCCCTCCCTTGCCGACCGTGACCATGGTTATGAACCGGTCCCCAGCGTAGACCGCCACCCTCTCACCCTCCCTCCCCTCCGGCAGCTTGAGCTCAACCGAGGCACCACCCTCGCTCACGCTACACTCTATCTCTTCACCCAGCGTCAAAAGCTTGGGGGCCAACTCGATCTCAACACCCAGTCTCTTCTCGAGCCTCCTAATACTCCCGGAGTGGTGTCTGAGAAGCTTTGCCAAGTCATCCCGCTCACACCTAACCACGATCTTCCCATCCTCCAGGGATACCTGGAAATCCCTAAGGAACCTCCCCAGAGTTCGTGAAACAATGTTTACAGTCCTCTTAACGTCAACAGCCTTACCTGTATACTCTGAAAGTTTCACAACCGTAACTTGCTCCCCGAAGGTATAGATCTCATACTCGAGCTTTGAGGTCTCGAGGTCGACGACCTCAATTATTGGCCTAGCTAGGTCACTATCCGTCATGCCTGTGGGTACTCGGACGGTTTGTCTCAATTCGTAGACCTTGTCAACCCTGCCTTCTCTAATGAAGATGACCGTGTCGACTATGTAAGGGAGTAGACCCAGGTCGACCTTTGAGATGAAGCGCTGAATAGCGTCTATGGGGTCGCTGGCATGTATCACACCAACCATCCCAACGCCCGCCAGCCTCATATCCACGTAGACCTGGAAGTCTCTCTGCTTCCTCATTTCGTCGAATATCGTGAAGTCAGGCCTGATTAGGAGGAGGATCTCGGCGCTTTTCTCAAAATCACCCTCCAGTGGCCCGAACTGTGTTATCTCTGGGCCTACCTGCAGGTCTCGAGGTGACTCAAATGTCTTGACAATCTTTCCCAGACTCCAGTAATACTCGGCCAGGCTTGAGGCGAATGTCGTCTTACCCGAGCCCGGCGGCCCAGCTATGAGTATTCCCTCCGCCCTGGTGGATAGGCGTTGAAACAGCTTCTCAGAGAGTTGATAATCGTAGATCGTGAGCTTGGCGATAGGCCTCACAACAGTTATCTCGATGTCATCGCTGAACGGCGGCCTAGTTATCGAGACCCGATACTGGCCTAGCTGTATCACCGATGCCCCGCTCCTCGATATCTCTATCGAAGCGTCCTCACTATGATGTGTTAGCCACATGACATCGTTGATCAAGGCCTCTGCCTCCTCCCTCGTGAAGGGCTCCTCCCTCAGCTTGACTAGTCTGAAGCCTCCTGGCCTCCCCCTCTTCGCCATGGGAGGCGCTCCCACCTTCAAGTGGAGGCTCATCGTGTCTTCTGTGAAGTATTGCTGGAAGGGCGGCCCCCTCTTCTGTTCCACCACCCTGAAGTGTCTAGCCGCTATTCCCTCAGCCTCCGCGACGAGATATTGTACATAGTCTGAGGTGTAGAGTGTTCCACCCTCGATGCGGGCGACATCCCTGATGAGCGCGTCTATCCTCCCACCCCGCGCTAGCCTTATGTCCTCGAGGCTAGGCCTCTCACCCGCAAACCTAACCTCGACACCATGCGAGGCCCCGAGCTCCCTAACCCGCTTCACCTCGTTTAGGCCGACAAACCCCTCAGCCCTCCCCCGAGAGGCCTGCGCCTGAAGCTCATCCAAAGCCGCCATAGGAATAACGATCTCCACATCCCTCAACTCTCCGCGCTCCAGCATAGACGAGAGAACCTGGTTAATCAGGACACTCGTATCCGGGACTATCTTCTCCCTGCCCAACCCACCAACCAATAACTCAACCTAGGGACTATATATCGGGTGAGAATGACGGGGTAGAGAGGATAAGGATAAGAGGAGAAATAGTAAACTCCTAGAGATTGGATGCTTGGGAAGAGGCATCCGAGACTTGACCCCTTTGTCCCAACAGGCTGGGATATGGTTGGCAAGATCATAGACTTTGCAGAGCCTGACGAGAACTCTGTACTCGTTGACCTAGGATCTGGCGACGGTAGGATGGTTATCGAGGCTGCCAAGAGATATGGCTGCGCCTCTATTGGCGTCGAGCTTAACCCCCAACTCGTAGAGCTGGCGGATAAGAGGGCCAGGATGCTGGGGCTAAGCAATGTCTCATTCCTCAACGCGGATGTGAGGACTGTCAGCCTGGAGGGGGTCACACATGTCGTAGCATACCTCACCAGCAACGCATTGAGGGAGATTGAGCACATTCTCTTAACAGCTCCGGCGGACGCAGTCATAGTTACGCACAACTATCCTATCCGGGGGTGGCAGCCCGTCGTGGTCTTGGACGCTTGGTCAAGCAGCGATGGAAAGTGGCACAGGCTCTACAAGTATACGCCTAGGCTGAGCGCACCTATGCTAAAAAAGTCCAAGGCTCTAGGGGCTAGTCCTCGAACCTCTAACACACCCTTGCGGCTCGTGAAAAGTTGGCGCCCCTAGCTAACAGACAACACTAAGCGGTCGTCTCCTCTCACTTTTCAAGCCTTCTGCCTGACCATCCTCTGGGAATAATACGCAAACATCACGCCGGTCACCAGTATCGTTAGGTAGTAGGTTAGTATTCGCCATAGGACGACGGCCTCCCACGAATCTACTTCTAGGATTCTGCTGGAGTAGAGGTATGCGCCGGCCTCGGTTAGGCCTGAGCCACCGGCAGTCACGGGCAAGACGCCGAGGACATTTCCCGCGTGGAAGGCAAAGAGGGCGTCGATGAAGCTTATTACAGTATACCTAGAGAGGACGATGTAGAGTGTGACTGCGGGTATGGACATCACGGCAACAGTCACGGCTAGGAGTGCTGCTAGGATTGCTTTACCCCGCCCTACGGTCAGTGCCTCGAGAAATTTTGAAGAGCCTGTGCCCACGTGTCGGAGTATGTTGAGCAGCCTCTCGCCTATGGGTATTCGCCTCCTCAGCCAGCCTGTTGGGCTGAGCAGCCGCTCGAGCCCGTGGTGCCTGGTCTGCAGGGCCAATGTGATAATCAATGCGAGCTGCGACGCGGGTATCGTGAACAGGACCATTGCAACGCCCATCTCACCTCGGGTTAGGGCCGCCACTCCAGCTATGAAGGCCATCGTGGCAGAGACAAGCACGTCTAGTATCAGCTCGGCGAAAGCTATCAGGGTGGCTGTGACAGTCTCCTCGCCCTTATCCGTCAGTATCCAAGCCCTGACAACCTCGTCCGCTATGAAGGGGATGGTGGTGAGTGCGAAAAACTCGCTTACACCCCTGACCATGAAAGCCTCTCCCAAACCAATCCGCACGCTCGAGTGGTGCCTCACTAATATGTGGAATCTTAATCCCTGAGCCAGGAGCCTCGAAGCGCACAGGCCTAGGGAGAGCAGGATGAGGGGAAGAGGGATGGAGAGCAGCGTTGCCAGCGGCATTCTTGAAAGGGTGACTATGAGTAGCGTTATGCCTATGCTGGCTATGATGCCGGCCAGGGGTCTCTTAAGGAGCTCTCCAGCCTTTTTCATCTCCTTGCCACCACGCAGATAGACTGCTGTAATTTGATGAGTTTGGGGGAGGATAGGAGGCGTAGGGGCCAGAATATGTGGAGGTGCAATGGGATGCGCTTCTCAACGCGCAGGCCATTCTCTCTAAGCATCCTCTCGAGGCTGGACCAGCTGAAGTGGTGTAGATGGGTTCTATCAGCGTAGCTGTCGTAGATGCCAAATCCCAGGGTATTAGGTGTCGTTATCACTAGCTTACCTCCGCTCTTGAGGACGCGGACACACTCTCTCAGGGCAGCCTCCGCATCAGCGACATGCTCGAGGACATCCAGCATAATAATCACGTCGAAGCACGAGTCGTGGAATGGCAGGCTCTCCGCATGTGCGAGGACGTTGGGCCTCAGGGTTGAGTCCATGTCCAGCCCCACGTACTCCGCTCCTCTACAGTGGCTCTCATACCATCTCAAACCGCACCCAATCTCGAGAACCTTCCCAGCACCAGCCGTAAACCTCTCAACTAGCAAGGCCTTGTATAGCCTGAACCTGTGAGGCTCAACCGGCAGCAGAGGCATTTAACCCTCAACCACTGGACTTGGCGGTCTGCTTTAACAGGGCTGTACTGAGCAGGGCTAAATACTTTAAGAAGCTGGGCGTGGATAGTGAGACTTGTGAAGAAACGGATAGCAGTCGGCTCCGACGACCGGTATGCTGCGGCTCTTGAGGCGGCTAGATATCTTGCGGAAAAAGGGTTTGAGGTTGTTGAGGTGGGCTCTCTGAAGAGTGGGAAGCCTGAGCCTTGGCCCGAGGTTGGGTTTGAGGTGGGGCGCATGGTCGCTGAGGGTAGAGTAGACTGGGGGGTGGCCGTCTGCTACACAGGAACAGGCGTCTCGATAGCCGCGAATAAAGTTAGGGGGGTTAGGGCTGCCCTCTGCTTTGACGCCCAGACGGCGAGAGGCGCGCGTCTCTGGAACGACGCTAACGTCCTAGCCATGAGCGGGAGACTGGCTACCCCTGAGGTTGCGAGGGAGATAATAGATGCGTGGCTCTCCGTTGAGAGTATCGATGAGAGCGAGAGGCTTAATATAGAGAGGTTGAAAAAAGCCGATGCATCTATATAAATCACTATTTCGATTTTAAGCGACATACGCTCGTAAGCCTTAATAAACGCCCAACCTCAATGCGTAACAGTTGGGTATAGCCATGCTAGCTGGTGAGCCAGTTGGGGCAACCCCACCCATCTGCTGCGCCTAGACCATTTAGGGGCCGGTGTGCGGGGGCTTCACTGGAGCAGCTGCTGGATCATGATTGGTGGGCGATGATTTTCAACGGATTCTACCTAAAAACCGACGCCGATATAGCCCTGAATCAGGAGCTGACGAAGAGGGAGGTCGACCTCATCGTCAAGATGCTGGAGCTTGAGCCCTCCGAAAGAATACTTGACCTCTGCTGTGGGAATGGGAGGCACTCCATAGAGCTGGCGAGGAGGGGCTTTAGGAATGTGGAGGGCCTGGACCTCTCAGAGTATCTAATCAGGCTTGCACAGAGGACGGCCCAGGGGCAGGGTCTCAGAGCATTCTTCAGGATCGGCGACGCGAGGAGGACACCATACCCCAACGACGCATTCGACGCCGTATTATTGCTAGGCAACAGCTTCGGATACTTCACAAGCAGGAGCGACGACATAAAAGTCCTAAGGGAGATTCACAGAGTTTTGAGACCCTATGGCAGGCTCCTCATGGACGTGGCCGATGGCGACTCTGTAAGGCGGACCCTTGAGAGGAGAAGCTGGGAGTGGGCTGACGACAGGACTATAGTTGTGAGGGAGAGGGAGTTGTCGTCAGATGGAGAGAGGCTCCTGACTAGAGAAATTGTGATTGATGTTGAGAAGGGTGTCCAGGCGGATAACGTCTACGCCGTCAGGCTCTACTCCTTCACAGAGCTCAAGAAGATACTCGAGTCTGTGGGCTTCGTCAACGTGACTCTCCAGATGCTCATGAGCTCGGAGAATGGGGAGGGTGACCCAGGCCTAATGGCTACCCGTATGCTCGTCTCAGCAATTGCTTCAAAGGAGCAGGAGAAGCTAGAGCAAGGAAGAGACGTCTTTGTATTGCTTGGAGACCCCCGGCTGCCGAACCCTGTGAAGCCGGGCATGGTGTTTGACGAGGACGACCTATACGCGGTAAACGAGCTTAAATCCGCCCTCTACGGCATAAAGGGCTACAGATTCAAAATAATAGACAACCACGCGGAATTGATTAGGATATTGGAGGAGAACTCCAAGAGGATACATCTTGTATTGAACCTCTGCGATGACGGCTACCAGAACGACCCCTACAAGGAGCCACACATATCCGCGATTCTTGAGATGTTGGGGATACCCTATACGGGAGCGGACCTGCGATGCCTCACATTATGCTATGACAAGGCTCTCGTAAAGATTATTGCGCTGAGTATGGGAATTCCTACACCCAAATTCGTGTTATTGGAGCCCGGCGAAGTTTGGAGGGAGATTGATGGTCTGAAGCCTCCACTGATAGTCAAGCCAAACTTCGGAGACAATAGCTGGGGCATAACTGAGAAAAGTGTTGTAAGGAGTCCTGCGGAGCTTGCGGGCGCCGTCGAGAGGCTTCGCGTTGAGTGGAAGTATAGCGGCCCGATTCTCGTGGAGGAGTATATTGAGGGCAAGGACCTCACAGTCTCGATTATAGGGAATCCACCTCACGACTACATTATGCCCCCCATACTGACGGAGGACTATAGCAGAGTCCCAACCGAGCTCCCCAGAATATGCACCTACCAAGCAAAATGGATACCCGAGAGTAGCTACGGAGCTGTCAAGTCCATACCAGCCGCCCTACCTCAAAATGTGAAGTCAATGCTGACGAAGTGGTCGGTCCAGCTCTTTAGGAGGCTGGGGTGCAGGGATTATGCAAGGTTCGATTGGAGGCTGGGGAGTGATGGTGTGCCGCGTTTTTTGGAGGCGAATCCTAATCCTGGCTGGGTTTGGGATGGCCACTTGAGAAAGGCGTGTAGCTACATGGGCTGGTCATATAAGCGTATGATTCTAGAAATAATCAGGAGCACTGAGAGAAGGATTATGCGTCAGCAGAATGAAGCGCTCGCCTAGGTCGTAAAGCACTCACACTAGTATTCTAGTCCTTAGAAAACTTGATAGAGATGTGAGGTGGCCCTTCTATATCCCCAATATGGAGTCTATCGCGAGAGCGCCAGCGCCTGTGATAAGGAGCAGGAGGGCCACCGCCAATATTAGCAGGTCTAACTCCCATCCACCCACACCGGATACAAACCCGCGCATAACCCTTCTAGAGTTAGCTACCATCTGGCTCAACATCTCAGGCGGCGGGGTAAACTTCCCGAGGACTGATAAATAGAGAGCAATCGTGCCCACCATCTCTAAGGCGAAGAGTATTGCGACTATCCTGGTAAGAAACCCTGCTATCAAGAATATTCCTCCGAGAAACTCTAATAGCCCAACCAAGTCGAAGAGGGTCTGCGGAATCCCCAGCTGGGCCATGCCAGACCTCATCTGAGGCCTAGCGGGTCCGAACAGCTTTGGAAACCCGTGGACAACCATCATGAAGCCTAGGGCTATTCTAAGTATCAGGAACGCGACATCGCTGTATTGCTCTAGGAAACCGAACACTGCCATTTATAGCGCTCACCTAACGCCACTAGATGGCAAAGTGCCACTATTTTAAATAGTAGGGGGCAGATATGCCACCAGATGACTAACTCGCAGTGTAGATACAATTCAAACGGCGATGGGGTAAAGATTTGTCCAGTCCTTGCCGCGTCAAAACTCTTGAGGAGCATGTGGTCCCTAGTCGTTATCAGCTATCTCTTAGATGGCCCGAAAAGCTTCAACGAGCTGTTAAGGACAGTGCCCAGAATCAACTCCAAGACCCTTTCCAGAACGCTGAAATCACTGCAAGAGGCGGGGCTAGTGTCGCGGGAGATTGTGAGTACTCATCCCTTCAGTGTAAAATACTCACTGACTGAGATGGCAATTGATCTCAGGCCACTCTTAGATTATCTTAGGTATTGGGGAGGGAAGTGGGTGATACGCTTGGAAGACAGAAGCCAGTCACACGATAGGGGGCCTACTCTCAAGATTAGGGAAGAAGTCAGCGAAAATGGCATAGCCAGAGCTCGGACGAAAAAAAGCTCTAGAAAAATTTAGATTTCAGGATAAGCCTTTTAGGTTTTGATGATAATCGTTAGCAGTGGGAGTGTCAGGGGTGAGGAGCGGAAGGGCGGCCTATTCGAGGGGACCGTAAACGTGGAAACTCTTATCAGCGAGGAAAACGGCTCAAAAGAGTTCATGGCCGTCATTGTGACTTTCTCGCCAGGCGCAAGAACTAAACTCCATACACATGACCACGAGCAGATATTATTCATTCTCAGGGGCCGCGGATTTGTGGGTGATGAGCGCGAGGAAAAGGAGGTCAGGGAGGGGGATATAGTTCTAATACCGGCTGGTGAAAGGCATTGGCACGGCGCTGCACCAGACTCCGAGCTATCCCACCTAGCAATAATAAACAGTAAAACTAAAACAAGCTACTAGGTCTCTAAACCGTGACTGGGGCCTTCTCCTTTATCGCTATTGCTGCCTGGGCCGCCGCTATTCTCGCTATCGGTATCCTGTAAGGTGAGCAGCTGACATAGTCGAGGCCTGCTGAGTGGAAGAACTTGACGCTGTTCGGTTCCCCGCCATGCTCGCCGCAGATTCCGACCTCCAAGTGTGGATTAGCCCTCTTCCCCTCCTCGGTCGCGAGCTTCACAAGCCTCCCAACACCCTCTGTGTCAAGCACTTCGAAGGGGTTCTCCTTCAAAATCTTCTTCTCGAGATAGTCTGCCATGAACTTGGCCTCGACGTCGTCCCTGCTAAATCCAAATGTTGTCTGTGTTAGGTCGTTGGTCCCGAATGAAAAGAAGTCTGCGACCTTAGCTATGCTAGAGGCGGTCAGCGCGGCTCTGGGCGTCTCTATCATCGTCCCGACTTTGTACGGTACCCTTATCCCCTGTTCTTGGAAGACCTTCTCAGCCGTCTTGTCGATTATTTCCCTAAGGTATGCTAGCTCAGAAGCTTCCGAGACAAGTGGAATCATTATCTGGACGTGGACTGTCTCACCCTCGGACTTCAACACCCTTATCGCCGCAGTGAGTATTGCCCTGACCTGCATCTCATATATCTCAGGGTATCTTATGGCGAGTCTGCAGCCTCTATGCCCTATCATTGGGTTATGTTCTTGGAGCTGGCGGACCTTCTGGAGTATCTTCATCTTCTCGTCTATCTCCTTCTGCGGCGCGCCCTTGGACTTTAGCTCATAGATCTCTGTGAGTAGCTGTGCTTCGGAGGGTAGGAACTCGTGGAGCGGTAGGTCGAGAAGCCTCACGGTCACCGGCAGTCCCTTCATTATCTTGAATATCTCTATGAAGTCGCCCAGCTGGAGCGGGAAGAGCTTTTCAAGCGCCCTCCTCCTCTCCTCCTCCGTCTCAGCCATGATCATCTCCTTCACGATAGGCAGCCTGTCCGGAGCGTTGAACATCCTCTCAGTCCTGCAGAGCCCTATGCCCTCTGCACCGAATTCCCTAGCCTTCGCCGCCGCCTCAGGCGTATCGGCATTAGCCCTAACACCCAGCCTCTTAATCTCATTAGCCCAAGACAACAGGAGCTTGAACTCTTCAGTCAGTTCAGGCTCGATTGTCGGCGCCTCTCCGAGGATGACCGAGCCGGTCGTCCCGTCGATTGTTATTATGTCGCCTTTATTGACGCGGATGCCCTTGTCAGTTACGAAGTAGCCCTCCTCCATGTTTATCTTGATGCTCTCGCAGCCGACGACAGCCGGCTTCCCCATGCCTCTCGCGACAACAGCGGCGTGGCTTGTCATCCCTCCTCTACTTGTAAGCACGCCCTGGGCGGCGATAACCCCCTTAATATCCTCAGGGGTTGTCTCAGGCCGCACAAGTATCACCTTCTCGCCCTCCCCTCCGAGCTCAGCCGCCTCATCTGTGTCGAAGATTACCTTGCCCGTTGCCACTCCGGGTGATGCGTTAAGCCCCTTGGCTATCGGCTCAATCTTAGCCCGCGGGTCAAGCCTCCGGTGTAGCAGCTGATTAAGCTCGTTGGGCTCAATCCTGGATAATGCCTCCTCCTTCGTTATGAGCCCCTCCCTAACCATGTCCACAGCAATCTTGACAGCGGCCTGAGCTGTCCTCTTCCCATTCCTGGTCTGGAGCATGTAGAGCTTCCCACGCTCAACTGTGAACTCGAAGTCCTGCATATCTTTGAAATACCTCTCAAGCTTCCGAGATATTTCGACCAGCTGCCTATAGATCTGTGAGTCTACCTTATCGATCGGTATGGGTGTTCTTATCCCAGCGACAACGTCCTCACCCTGAGAGTTGGGTAGGTATTCGCCGTAGAGTTTGGCCTCTCCGGTGGATGGGTTCCTAGTGAAGCCGACTCCTGAGCCAGAGTCCATGCCCATATTGCCGAAGACCATGAGTTGTACGTTGACTGCTGTGCCTAGGTCATCCGCGATTTTGTAATAGCGTCTATACTCTATTGCGCGGGGGTTGTTCCATGACTTGAAGACTGCCTCGATGGCCATGACAAGCTGCTCCCACGGCTCCTGTGGAAACTCCCTCCCTGTCTCCCTCTTCACAATCTGTTTAAACTCCTGGACTATCTTTTCGAGCTCTGACGCTGGAATCTCGTAGTCATGCTTGACGCCCAGCCTGTTCCTCGTCCTCTCTAAAACCTGCTCAAATAGCTCACCCTTAACGCCCATGGCTATCCTCGCGAACATCTGGATGAAGCGGCGGTATGCGTCATAAGCGAAGCGCCGGTCCCCCGTCAGCCTTGCAACACCCTCGACAACCCTATCATTCAAGCCTAGGTTGAGTATGGTGTCCATCATACCCGGCATGGAGTAGGGAGCACCAGACCTAACAGAGACAAGGAGTGGCCTCTCAGGGTCGTTGAACCTCTTACCGGTCATCTCCTCAAGCTTCTTCAGCTTTTCACGAACCTCGTCAAGCAGCCCCTCAGGAATGTTTCCCCCATTCGCGTAATATTCCTTACATGCAGACGTCAGAATCGTGAATCCAGGAGGCACAGGAAGACCAGCAGCGGTCATCTCGACGAGGCCATAGCCCTTACCTCCAAGCTCGAACCGCGTCAACCCCTTGGCCTCATGAAAGAGATAGACTCTGGCCAACTCTATCCTCGTTGCTTAAGCAAGTTAGCCACGATATATATGTAAAGACCCTCACTGGCGAGTGTTTAAGAGTCTAAACATTTCTCCCAATCTAAATTAAAGATTGTGCAGCTATCCTCCGTCACTAGCCATCCTTTCCTTCAGATTTTCGATGAAGACATAGTCTAGCACCGTTCCCCCAGACTCTCTTATCCTCAAAAGCTCGACCAACTCCTTTGCAGGTCCTCCTGCGAGTCCGTTGGCTATTAGGGCTGCTCCCTGTGCAGCCTCCTTTGACTTGGCTCCAAAGCCCTTGATCCTCTCGACAGGTGCTAGGCGGCTTAGACGTCTAGACAGCTCGTTGTAGATTGGCTCAACCCTGCTTAGCCGGCCTGAGAGCTGTATTGCGTCTATCCTGCTCATGACTGGGATGAGGGACCAGACCGTCTTCTCGATCCCCTCCACGAATGCGTTCCACGCGATTTTAGCTGCCTCACTGCTCTGAGCCAGTTTGTGCAGGTCTTCAGGTGCCAAGTCGCGGCCTATAATACTCTTAACACCTCCCTTGAAGAGCATCTCCTTCCTTAGAGACCCTAACAGGTATGCGACCTCTCCATCAAGCCCACCGGCTGTGAGGAATCCCGGGCCCGCTCTTGTGCCTCCCACACCATCAACAATCACTCCATGGTCTACCGCCATCACAGCGTTATAGCCGTATCCAACCTCCACAACCAGTATCGACACATCCCGATACGATAATCCATGTCTCTTGGCGTAGTCGTGAATCGCAAGTGCAGCAACACATAGCTTATCCGCTGTTCCAAGGTCAATGGCGTTAACCTTCCTATGGGGCGGAACTGTTGGGAGATGTGCAACACCGGGTATGAAATAGGTGTTGAACTTGTGTTTTCTCAGTTCCTTGACGACTCTTGCCAGCCCGACAAGTACTGGGATGTCCCTCTCGTCAGGTCTCACCAGCGTCATATAGAATAGGTCTCTATCGCTTATCTCTGAGATGTGTTTGAGCGGGATTCCGTATCCTGAGGGGCCCACAACCAGGTCCAAGGGTTCTAGGCTATGGAGCATATCGGCGAGGATGCGGGGGTTAGAGGCAATCTCCTCCGACGGTATAGAGGCATCAACCAGGACTTCCTCATCCTCAAGCCCGAAAACGTCGAAGCTCTTAGTACCGGGGTCGATGCCGACAACCCTTAAAGCCATCTCCACAGATTAAGCGTCTAGCACATTAATTTAATATATATAGCGGGATTTGGCAATAGCGTTGAGTCGTTATTGTGCACCAGAATGTCAACCCATCGCTCGTCAGGTCTCAGCAGGCTAGTGCTGGTTGCCGCCTCGCTGGCAATTATCGGCGTTGTGGCTGGTGTTTTCTTTCTCTTGTCATCGTTGCAAGTTAGTGAGGAAGTGGAGGTTCACGGTGCATTCTTTAGGAGAAGCTCGATGGGTGGAGGCGTCTTCTTCCTAGTGCATAATCATGGCCTCTCTGAGGCCTGTATTGTGGGTGTGGAGGTTCTTGAGCCAGTGGGGATTAGGGCTGAGCTTCACCGGACGGTCATAGAGGATAATGTAGCTAAGATGGAGATGGTTGAGAAGATCTGTATTCCGCCTCGTGGCGAGGTTAGAGCACTAGGCGTAGAGGGTGATGGATACCATGTAATGCTGACGCAGCGGATTCCCGAGAATGTTCACACCATTAAGGTTAGACTGGTTTTAAGCAGCGGCTCCACCGTGGACTTCGAGGCGAAGGAGCAAACCCTAGAGACCACCGAGACCACTACAATGGAGGAACACATGCATCATGACTGAAGGGGCGCAGCTAAATAGGCGGTCTGGTTAGACGGCTAAAATTAATTTATGTAGGCTAGAATCCATGATTTATGCAAGGGAAGGAGTTGGACACCCTCCTAGCCGAGTTAAAGCAGAGGCCTCCGGAGCAGGTGGTTAAGGTCTGCCACGTGGTGCATCTTCCACCGAAGGAGGGGAAGGGTGAGAGGTTTCTTGTAAACGTCCTAAACGGCTCCTTCGTCCTGGACTTGGCGTCAGGAACCGTATCAGATGCTGTAACGCATAAACCCTCCCAGCCCAAGCTGGCCCACCTACTCATAAAATACTTGGCCAAATTTCAGGGAGGTAGGTTGGGGGAGTGGGTTCCACTGGAAAAGTTCCCAGAAGGCCAGTCATATGTTGGCGACTTGATGAGGAGGGCCTTCAGGCCACTCATTGAGAACTTCGGCTATGACCCGGTAGGGTTCGACGCGACCTGTAGGGCGATTGACGGTGAGAAGGAAAGGTTCGGCGGCCTCAGCTACTCTTTCAGCCTATTCCCAATGATTAGGCTTCTACTCCAGCTTTGGGTCGGTGATGAGAGAATCTATAGGCAGCCTACAGCCAATATAATGTTCAGCTCCTCATTCCTTGGCATCTACACCGCTGAGGAGGCGGTTGACTCGGCCGAGTACCTAGTCTCGGAGCTCATCAAGGTGAGGAAGAGGGGGGGTAAGTCGACCTAGTGTATACCCCTTCCAGGCCAGGTATCCTCTGACACACCCTCCAACGTGTTCACATACCTGGCCAGGGCGAAGAGGAGTGTTGAGAGCCTGTTGAGGTAGCGGAGGATGTTAGGGTTGATACTCTCCCTCGTGCTCAGCCCTACGACCTTTCTCTCAACCCTACGCGCGACAGCCCTCGCCACATGGAGCATGCTGCCGGGGAGTGAGCCCCCAGGGTAGATGAAGTGTCTTAGCTGTGGAAGCCTAGCCTCTATCTTCGCGACATGCTCGTCAAGTGCAGATATGTCCTTCTCACCGATGAGCTCTAGGCCGAGTTTAGCCGGGTCTTCAGCGGCCAGCTCCGCCGCTACTCTGAACAGGGTCTCCTGAACACCATGCAGAACCTGGTCAACATCAAAGTGTTTCCCACCTAACAATGCCCTGCAGAGGCCGATAACCGATGAGAGCTCGTCAACCTCGCCGTAGCACTCAACCCTCAGGTCGCTCTTAAGAACTCTCCCGCCACCGAAGAGGTCTGTCTCACCACTATCTCCACGCCCATACCTGCCCAAGCAGCCTCGCACCTCTGGAAATGAGATGGTGTATAGATGATATAAGAGCCTTAAATAATGGGCCTCGACTCATTCTCCTAATGAGGGAGTCGGAGCTGCAGTCTAGGGAGAGTATGGAGGAGGGCTACACGTATTTTAGGAGGGTCTTAGAGTGCCTGAGGAAGCATCACGAATTCTTCCGTAGCGCCATCCCTCTGGTTGCCAGCGAGAATGTGCCGAGTCCCGCGGTTAGGGAGGCTCTAGCCAGCGACTTCGGGAACAGATATGCTGAGGGTTATCCGGGTGAGAGGCTCTACGCAGGCTGTAGATGGATAGACGAGGTGGAGCTAATGGGTGTTGAGCTTGCGAAGAAGATCTTCCGCGGGTCTTTCGCCGATTTGAGGCCGATCTCAGGGGTTGTCGCTAATTTGGCTGCCTACACAGCCCTAGCCGAGCCGGGAGATATCATGGTGGCTCTAGCAGTGCCACACGGCGGCCACATAAGCCATGGCAAAAAATCTTGGAATGGCACTGCCGGAAAGGTTAGGGGGCTCGAGATCGTTAGATACGAGTTTGACTATGAGCGGTTCAATATAGACGTGGAAGGGACCCGTAGAAGGCTTGAGAAGGAGGGCGTGGCCAAGCCCAAGATATTCATGCTCGGCGCAAGCGTATTCTTGTTCCCCCACCCGGTTAAGGAGGTTGCGCAGCTTGCATCAGAATACGGGGCGGCTGTGGTCTATGATGCCGCGCATGTAGCGGGGCTGATAGCTGGCGGGGTCTTTCAGCAGCCGCTGGCTGAGGGTGCAGACGTGATGACTATGAGCACGCATAAAACCCTCGCCGGGCCGCAGCATGGAATGGTTGTCAGCAATGAGAAATACGCCGAGGGTCTTAAGAGCGTGATGTTCCCTCCCCTTCACAGCAACCACCACCTCCACGCGGTCGCAGGCGTCACAATAGCGCTCGCAGAGGCCCTATCATTCTACCACGACTATGCACGCGCCATAGTTAGAAACGCCAAGGCTCTGGCAGAGGCCCTACACGAGGAGGGGCTAACACCGCTCTACTCGAACCTCGGATACACAGAGTCCCACCAGCTATTGATAGACGTGAGCAGGTTCATGGGTGGTAGGGATGCTGAGGTTAAGCTGGAGGAGGCTGGGATTGTGCTGAACAGAAATCTCATACCAAAGGACTACGAGTTGAAGACCGACTACAGGAATCCAAGCGGCATCAGGATTGGTGTGCAGGAGGTCACGAGGCTCGGGATGGGGCCAAGCGAGATGAAAGAGATTGCGCGCTTCATCGCCAGGGTGATCGTTAAGGGTGAGGATCCAAAGAGGGTTAGGGGAGAAGTAGCCGAATTCAGGAAGGAATACAACAAGGTCCACTACGCCTTCAGCAACCTGACAGAGGCCTACCAGTACATAGAGATAAGATAGGTCTCTTCTCTCTATCTCTTAGCCGCCAGCACCTCTATCCAGGGATTATCCCTCAGGTAGGATGGGAGCTGGTCATCCGGCCTACCGCGGCCTGCTTTAGATGACACCCTCACCTGTTGGGGCGTGGACGGCGTCACAGCCATTGGAGGTCTATCTCTATGCGGACTACTCTCCTCTCGTAGCCTTCTCTCTAGAGTCTCGAGCCTGGACTCCAAAAGTTCAAGCTCGTCAATCCTCGTAATCTCTAGTTCAATCCTCTCAACCCTCCTCAGCAGCTCCTCGAGTAAAGTCTTGTCGAGTGCTCTTTCATCCCCTCGCATTCTTTGCTCATCTTCATCGTGTGTAGCGGGGGTGGTGGGTTGTTTATTCAGGTCGGCCCGTGGGCGTGGCCTGAGAACCTCTCTCACCACCTCTCCATCATATATGATTAGGCCTATGCCATATGTCCAGAAGTGGCTCTCATCTATCTTCTTGGCCAGCTGGTTGGGTAGGGCAACATAGGAGGCTCCGAACCTGTTGGAGTACTCGGTCGCACCCATCACCGCCCACAGTATCTCATCTAGGCCACCATCTGCTGGAACAATCCAGACAGCGCCGCTAGAGCCATCCCGCCTCAGCCAGAGAACCCCATCAACCACCGAGACCGAGTAGCCCTCGCTGCAGAAATGACCAATTATCCGGTCCAGCGGCGCCAGATAGCCCATCCCTCCTCTAGCTACCCTTAAGCCTCCAGACCTGGGCGGGGTCTAAAAATGTTTATCCAGACCTCGCCGAAAGATAATACTCCAAGGGTGGCGTCGAGGCAATCATATTTATGCAATCTCCATGCATTCATGGTGGCAGGGTGTAGCCACTCCCTTGTCGATGCTCCGCTCCGAGAGGATGCTGGCCAAATACCCATTCATAGCCGCAGCCAGAGACTACCTCTCGAGAAGAGGGATCGCGCTGGATGAGCTGGGCTCGGGAAGGTTCGGGCGGGATGTGGAGCGAGCCTATGAGCGAGTTGTTGAGGCTTTAAAGATGGGGGAGGACGCCGAGATCGGCCTATACCCAGATGAGGAGGTTGAGGTTCTCAGCTTCGCCATAGCCCTCCTGTTTGTGGCGTCTATCGGCGATGGCTGGTTAGCCAGGCGGTGGGCCCTGGCGGAGTCGCTTAGGTGTGGCAGGTTTCTCGAGGAGGAGGAGCCGGAGATTGTGGCTGAGCTGCTCAGAGCCGAGCTAGGCATCAAGGTCGAGCCCTCACCACCAGGCGAATCCGGGCTCGGAGCCTACAAGGTCTGGGCCCCACACTATCTCACACTAACTTCCAGGATAGACTCTCTCGAGTGGAAGCTGGTAAATAGAGTAGTTAGGGGGGGTTGGGTCTATGTGACTCCAAAGGAGCTTGCGAGGATCGCGGTTGAGGCAATTCAGAAGCGGATTCTAAGCCGGTATGAAGATGCGCGTGGGACCCCGCTCCCCGACTCACTCACAGCTGTCGCCAAGAGGATTAGGGAGATGCTCGCTGAGAAGAGGAGCTTCGAGGTGGAGGCGGGGCAGGTTAGCGAAGAGTACTGGCCCCCCTGCATGGCCAAGATAAAGAAGGAGCTCCTCGCAGGCCTAAGCGTCGGCCACTTCGCCAACTTCGCGCTAGCAGCCTTCATGCTAACGGCAGGCTATACACAAGAACAGGTCATAGCCATGTACTCCCAGAGAAGCGACTTTAACGAGAAGATAGCGCGATACCAGACCGAACACATAGCGGGACAGAAGGGGAGCAGGGTCAAATACACCCCACCCTCCTGCAGCACAATGAAGACCCACGGCCTCTGCGTCGAGGAGGGACGACTCTGCCCGGGCATCAAGAACCCAATACAATACTACCGCCGAGAAGCAAGACGCGCGGCCCAGAGAAAAAAGATAGAAGGGCGAAATGACGAAGAAGAAAAGCGGGATAGTGGAGGAGGTTTTTTAGCCACATCCACCTAAGAGAGAATAGACATGGAGGACGAGGACATCACCCTCAAACTCATCAAGATGAGAAAGATGATGATGCGGATGGCTCAGATGGCAAGGGCCAAGGAGGGTGCTGAGCAGGACGTGAAGCCTGCCACCGAGCCCGACCCTGTGGAGGAGCTTAAGGAACACGTCTCAGAGAGGGGAGATGAGGTCTTAGCATCAGCGTACACAGAGAACCCTGAGCTTGTAAGAAAGGTCTCGGCAGCCCTCCTCAAGGCCCTGAGGGAAGGCAGGATTGAGGAGCCGATAGACGCCGGGGACCTGCTGATGTTGTTCAGAAGGCTCGGCCTCAGGGTCCAGGTGGAGACGAAATTGATGGTCCATAGAGAGGGGGAGACAAAGGATCTCAGGAAAGCGATAGAGGAGAAGTGGCACACCGGCTAGCCTCATATAAGTATCGGCCTTAGCCAGTAACTCTTGGAGGCTGTGCTGATGGAGTATAACAGGGTCAGGCCAGAAGACCTTAAGACCCTCGCAACAATCGTAGGCCCATCAGATGTATCCAGCGAGGAATACGACCTAGTAACCAATGCTTTAGACGCCTTCCCAGGAGAGCCGGTGCTTCCGGAGGCTGTTGTCTGGCCCGAGAGCAGCTTAGAGGTCTTGGAGATTCTGAGATATGCCTCGGAGAGGCGGATACCCGTCACTGTGAGGGGTGGGGGGACGGGGCTCGCGGGCGCCTGCACCCCCAGGCTAGGCGGCATAGTAATGAACATGATGAAGATGAGCAAAATACTCGAGGTCAGACAGCTAGACATGCAGGTCGATGTGGAGGCAGGCGTAATCTATGACCAGCTCAACAGGGAGCTTGAGCCCCTAGGCCTCTTCTTCCCACCTGACCCTGCGAGTGGGAAGTCATGTACCATCGGCGGCATGATCGCCAACAACGCCTCAGGGCTCAAGGCAGTGAGATACGGCGCCACCAGAGACTATGTACTCGCTCTCCGGGTTGTCTTCCCAGTAGGCTTAGACCTCCACCTAGGCTCGAGGGTCTTCAAGTACTCGATAGGGTATGACTTGGCAAGGATGCTCGTAGGGTCTGAGGGGACTCTAGGGGTTATTACTGAGGCGACACTCAAACTCCGCACTTTGCCGAGGAACCGTAAAACAATAGCAGCCTACTTCAACTCGATCGAGGATGGTGTAAAATGTATAGGAAGGATTAGACTTTCGGGGATAGAGCCCGCCGCAATAGAGTTCATCGACAGGACACATCTGAGGCTCATATCAGAGTGGTCGGGCCTGAACCTGCCCGACTATGAGTGCATGATAATCCTCGAGTTCCACAGCTACTCAAGAGCTGGGCTTGAGGAGGAGGTTGCGGACGCGGTCAGCCTGCTCAGGGAGGGCGGTGCCGCCGACCTCATCATCCCCAAGAACGAGGAGGAGGCTGAGAGGATATGGGAGGCTAGGAGAGGAGCCTATCCATCTATCCTGAAGGCTTGCAGGTCGCCTATCATAGGAGACATAATCGTCCCGCTTTCACGGCTCCTCGACGGAGTGAACAAGGCCTACGAACTCGCTAGGAAGTATGAGGTTAGGGTTGGCGTGATGGGGCACCTAGGCGATGGGAACATACACGCTAACTGGTTAACTGACAGGAGGAATAGAGACGAGTGGGAGAGGGCCCTGAAGGCTAATGCAGAGCTCACTAGATACGCGATTGAGGTTGGTGGGGCATTATCAGCCGAGCACGGAGTTGGCGTAGAGAAGAAGGAGTTTATGCGGGAGCAGCACCACGAGGCCCTTGAAATAATGAGGAGACTAAAAGAGCTGTTCGACCCCAATAATATCCTGAATCCTGGGACGATGCTCTGAGACCCTACGCAGAAGCAGCTATCTATGGCCGAAGACCGGCTTGGGTCTGTAGGGCTCCTCCAGATACTTAACCTCGTCGTCGCTCAGATTAATCTCGAGGGCCTCGACAGCCTCCTCAACATGCGCTGGATTATTCGTCCCTATGATGGGAGCGGTCACACCCTTCTTGAACAGCCAAGCCAAGGCAATCTGTGAAGGCTTCACACCCTTATTCGATGCAACCTCAACCACCCTCCTAACAATCTCTGCATTCTCTGGGGGAGCGATGTAGGCATTGTAGTCATTCGTCCCAGGCCTTATCCTCTCAAGGTCCTTCTCCGTTACGACCAGCTTGTTGTTTACGAGGTATTTCCCGCTTAGGACCCCCACAGCCAGAGGGCTCCAGGGAATTATCGCTATACCCTCACTCTTGCAGAAGGGAATCATCTCCCTTTCCTCCTCCCTGTAGAGGAGGTTGTATACGTTCTGCATGCTGACGAACTCCTCATAGCCCTTCATACGGCTAATGTATATCGCCTTTGTGAACTGCCACGCCCACATGCTCGAGGCGCCGATGTAGAGGATCTTCCCCATCCTGACCAGGTCTGTCAGCGTTGCTAGCGTCTCCTCTATTGGTGTCTCATAATCCCACCTGTGAATCTGGTATAGGTCTATGTAGTCTGTTCTAAGCCTCCTAAGGGACTCTCTCGCCTGCCACATGATATGCTTCCTCGAGAGTCCTCTGTCATTCGGCCCCTCACCCATCCTGCCAAACACCTTAGTGGCCACAACAGCATCCTCCCTCCTCCCTTCGAGAAGCATCCCCAAAATCTCCTCAGACCTACCGCGCGAATAGACATTAGCCGTGTCATAGAAGTTGATGCCCAGGTCCCAAGCCTTCTCGAAGACCTTCTTAGCACCGTCATAATCAACCATCCATTCGCGCTCGTTACCAAAGTTCAAGGCTCCCAGACATATCCTAGAGACCTTGACACCCGCCTTGCCGAGGTTAACATACTGCATCAGCTATCCCATCCTCCCCACAGCTATAATGGAATATGTACAGGCTCGACCCGGCCAGTCTCAGTGGACCTGTAGATTGCGTCTATTATGCTCTGGACGACCACCCCCTCCTCGCCCGGCGCGTAGAGGGGCTTCTCAGCTATTATCGACTCGATGAACTTCTTGATCTTGATGTATGACTGCTCCCTCCAGTCGGGCTTTGTGTAGAGTATGGGGGTCATGTCAACAGCAACTCCATTCCTGTCGGCATATATTTCTATGGGGTCTAGCTGGGCCCCGCCCTGAGTACCTCTAAGAGACACGTTAAAAATATGCTGCGATTTAATGTGACTTGCCCAGGACGCCTCAAGAACGAGGAATGACCCATCCTCCATGGATACTACTGCGAAGGAGTTATCGTCTACCTCGAACTTCTCGGGATCCCAGGGCCCCCACGCATTGGCTTCGGCTGCCTCTTTATTTTTGCCGAAGAGCGTATAGGCCCTGCCTAATACGCTAACGGGCCTCTTGAATCCTTGAAGATACATCGCTAGGTCGAGAGCATGGACGCCAATGTCTATAAGGGCGCCACCTCCCTGCAGCTTCCTGTCTAGAAAGACCCCCCAAGTAGGCACACCCCTCCTCCTGAGATAAACAGCCCTATTATAGTAAATCCAGCCCAGGTCCCCGCCCTCCACAAACTTCCTGATCACCATACCATAGGGATTGAAGCGCTCCTGGAAGCCAACAATCAGTATCCTACCCGCCTTCCGCGCGGCACGAACCATCGCCGCCCCATCCTCAGCGTTCGCCGCGATGGGTTTCTCAACCAGGACATGGGCCCCGCTCTCCAGAGCCATTATCGTGGGCTCCTTATGTAGAGAGTTAGGTGTGCAGACACTGACAGCGTCTAGCCTCTCACTCTTAAGCATCTTCTCATAGTCGGTGTAGTAGTGTGGGATGCTGAACTTCTCAGCAGCTGTCTTCGCAACCGATTCAACGATATCGCAGCACGCCACAACCTTCACGTTTTCAAGGCGCTGATATCCAGGGATGTGAGCGTTCTGTGCAATCCCCCCACAACCTATAATCCCAACCCTAATCTCCCTCAAAACCATCCACCCGCAGCATCTCTTATTGCTGGGCGTGGAATTAAAAAATTCTTCTAACTACTGCGCGTCGCAGGTTGATGTGCTCCTTTTAATTAGGTTTCGATGGAAAGGTTGATAAGTGAGTGCAAAAAGTAGGTCCTTGGCGAGGATGCTTTCTCAACTTAGCGTTAGGGGCGTGAAATTAAGCGCCGTCATGGCTCTAACCTTGATGCTTTTGGCATCAACCCTTTTTTTCCTAGATAGTCTCCCCGCAGCCGAGGGTCAGGAGCAGCCTACTAAAAAGATCTCTCCAAACGACTTAAACACATCCATGATAAAGCAACACGTAGAATATCTAAGTGGCCTGGGAAGCCGTGTGACAGGGTATCCCGGGCACTATAAGGCCGCACAATACATAGCCGATAAACTCAGGGAGATGGGCCTTCAGGTAGTTATACAAAACTACAGCGTCGTGGTGCCAGTCGATGAAGGCTCGGTCATCGAGCTCGAAATGGGTGGTGAGAGGACGAGGCTGGAGGCCTTCGCTATCTGGCCTAACGGGCCTCACACCTCTAGGACAAGAAGTGGTGGGGTTAATGGACACCTAATATATGTTGGACGCGGGGGGCTGGAGGATTTCGATGGGAAGGATGTTGCCGGTAGTATCGTGTTGATGGACTACACCAGCGGCTCCAACTGGCTGAACGCTGCGAGGCTCGGTGCGCGTGGGGTTATCTTTACTGAGCCGCCAACAGTCCCTCACTATCTAGACTCCTTGAAAAAGTTTGTTGACGCCCCGCTAAACTTTCCCCGACTCTATGTGACAAGAGCCGTGGGTGAGAAACTGATAGAGGCCGCGAGTAGTGGTGCGACAGTAACTATTCATGTGAATATGAGGTACGTCGAGACAACTGCGTATAATGTGATTGGAGTTCTAAAGGGTGTGAATGATGCAGACCCAACAACGATGCTCTTCACTGCGAGGTTTGACAGCTGGTCCGCCGTACCAGCCCTCTCACCTGGAGCCATGGAGGCCGTCCCCCCAGCCCTCCTCTTAGAGATCGCGAGATACTTCTCGGTAAACAAGCCGTATTGGAATGCATGGTTCGTCTTCTTTAGCGGGCACTGGCAGGGGCTTGCCGGTCCGAGGAGCTTCGTCGATAACTTCTACTTCTCTAAAGAGGTCAGTGAGAACAAGTTCAGGCCCATCCTAATGATTGGCATAGGCGAGCTCGACCCGTATGGAACTGGGCTCGACCTTCTGAGGGGGAGCGCACTAAATCTCTACGCAACAACCAGCAACGCTGGAGGCATAACAGTAAGATACGCCTGGATAAGGAGGCAAATATTCACTAGCTATATCCAAGACCCAGGCTTTGTTTCGAATCTTGAGGGTATGACCGCTGTAAAACCTGACTCTTTTGTCAAGGAGTTCTTCACGAATGGAATGTACTGGGGTTCACAGCAGTATCCGAGCATGCTTGATACTGAGCCTGCAGAGCAGACACGTGGTATCGCCTTTACCATCCAGTCTTCCCAGACATCACTTGCATGGATCGGAACTCCCATCAGCGACTATTCTCTAGTAGATCTTGAACGCCTTCGCCCCCAATTCTATACAATAGCCCACATTATCGACTCTTTCCTGAATGAGAGGAGTATAGGGATTAACTGGGCGAGTGTATCGCCGTCACGCATCTTCATTCAGCCTGGAGGCTTCGCTGAGTATGCGGGCTTCATAGAGCTTAAGGGCAAGGTGATAACCTATAACGCGACGGTTGGATGGTATAGGCCCGTTCCAAGGCTATTGGTTAGGGTCTATGTTGGCTTCACACCCACAGCCACCGCAATCTACGGGCCGGGAGGCGCGGCGGCAGGGGCTGGTCTTAGCGCAGGATACTGGCCTCTACCCTACCCCTTCAACAAGATGATGGCCTTCGCGGATGAGAATGGAATCTTCAGAATTAAAGGCCTCGTACCCTACCCATTCATCCCGGGCAACAGATACTTTGTTGAGGCGTGGGGATTCGACGAGGAGACTGGGGAGATAATATACGCGCCGGACCTGGGAATCTATGGCGCCAAGTCAATTCTACCAGTAGTCTCACCCCTCTCGGCATATGATGAAGTTTCGGTCGTCGTTTTCAGAGCCGTGCCAACCTACATCTTTGACGTCATAGACCTAACCAACTTTAGACCAGCCCTGATGCCTGATCCGCATGTCGCAGGGTGGGCTGCGCCGACGACGGGAGGACAGGCTGGGCTTGGAGGAGGATGGTACCATACGGCAGGCGCCCAAATAATACCGCTTAACTTCAGAATCCGCGGAGACCTGCTCTTCTATGGGGAATACTTTAACATGTATGAGCCTGTAGGCGTTGTCTTCACGCAGCCCGATGAGGTTTTCATGATTTTAGGGCGGCTCGGCGGCGCTGGTGTCGCCCTCTCCCGTGTGCCGTACATAGCTCTCGTGAACACTACTATGACCGAGATGGAAGGAGTTGGCTTCAAGTCTGAACACGAATTAGTTATTCCCAATACAGCCTACAGAATTGCGCTAGACATGTATAGGATTTCTAAGAGTCGGTATGACGTTCTCAGCTCTAAGAGTGTTAAGACCCTCAGCGTCGAGCAGAAGCTGGGGCAGGTGGAGCAATACCTCAGACTGGCCGAAGAGGCCTATGCCAATAAGAAATACTCTCTCTTCCAGTCCTACTCGCTACTTGCGTGGGGCTGGGCCTACAGAGCCTACAACGAGGTTATGGGCCTAGTCAATGACTCCTCAAACACAAGCCTATTCTTCATCGGTCTAATCGTCTTGAGCAGTGTCTTTGCGGAGAGGCTAGTTCTACATGTTGAAGGCAGAAAAAGACTCCTATCAATAGTGTTTACCGGCGCGGTGCTCTTCCTAATCTTTACAGAAGTTCACCCAGCTTTCAGCGTAATGAGTACCGCACTAATGGCGGTTTTCGGCCTTCTCACAATAGTGCTTTACATGATCGTGCTTTCTGTCCTGGGTAATGAAGTGGAACGCGTAAGGCGGAGCATATCATACAGGATGCTCGGCTCACATGTCCTTGAGATTGGGCGGGTTGGGATAATGGCCGTCGCATACAACACAGCCCTCGAGAACATGAGGAGAAGAAGGCTGCGGACAACGCTGATAATAGGCTCAATTATAGGTGTGACTCTTGGGCTCTCAATTTTCACCTCAGTAGCCCCATCAGTTGATGTCGCCTTTCCATCCCTACCTCAGAAGGCAACGACGGATGGCGTCTCTGTGAGGATAGGTTATGGCATTCCTGTCGGAGGCGTTATGGGGGTTGAGGGTACTGAGGCGCTGAGGGCCTACGAGGCCCAAGGGATGATTGTAGCACCTAGAGCCTGGTACTATCCAGCCTCAATTTATCCCGCAGTGGGGCCTATACTCCAGCTAAGCAAAGACCCGCTCTCCGGAAACTTCTACAATATACACGCAATACTCGGCCTAACAAGACCTGATCTCGAGCGGACAATTGCAAGCCTGATGAAAGAGGGTGGTGCCTTCAGTGGCGAATATGCTCAAGAGATAATCATTCCTGATATAATGGCTGAAATGCTCGGTTTGAAGGTTGGTGATAAAGTCTATGCCTTGGGTCTGGCTATGAAGGTGGTGGGTATCTACTCGGTTGAGGCTGCTGAGGGGCTTTATGAGATCAGTGGATTCTCAATGGCGCCTATAAACCCCTATTATGTTGGGTCCATAGCCTACGGTGCTACTGTGCCTGCACAGCAGATTCCCCCGCCCCTCTCGTGGGATAGGCTAATTATAGCCCCTTACGGGTTAGTAGCCAGTCTTGGAGGATACACCGCGTCCTACAACATCTATCCGGCGGAGGGAGGCTCTAGAGATGCCATGCGCCAGCTCTCCAAGGATCTAAGCATGGTCACTGATCTCGCGATATACATGGGCGAGGGTGGAGCAACCTATAGAGGCTCCCGCGTCACTAGCTTCAAGACGGTCGGATGGGAGATTGTCCCTGCGCTAATAATCATCGGGGCGCTCAACACCGTGATTAACCTCATGGGGAGCGTGGAGGAAAGGAAGAGGGAGATAGCGGTATACTCAGTCCTAGGCCTGCCTCCTCTAGGCTCTAGCTTCCTCTTCCTCGTCGAGTCCGCCGTATACGCATGCCTCGGCGCCTTGGTCGGATACCTGATAGGATTCATGCTGAACAGGCTTTTCATAGACCTAAACCTCCTGCCACAGGCTTACACGCTTAACTACGCCTCCATATTCATAATGCTCTCCCTAGGCATCGTGATACTGGCCGCTATGATGGCTTCGATCTACCCATCAAGAATAGCCGCTATGCTGGTCACACCCTCTCTTGAGAGGAAGTGGAAGCCACCCACCAGGCCAAAGCAAGGCGTCTGGCGCCTCCCCCTCCCCCTAAGCATAGACAACAAAGATGAGGCGATAGCATTCATGGCCTTCCTCTATGAATACTACATTGGAGCTGGAGCGCAGAAGCCCAGCTACACTGTTAGAGAGGTCTCGCCTCCAGTGCTGAATGATAAGGGGGAGACTAGGCTGGAGCTGGATGTCTCACTCGCGCCCTACGAGCAGGGTATAAACCAGCATGTGGAGATCGCCTCGATTTATGAAGAGTCTACGAAGAGGTATTCCTTCGAGCTGGTCATAACGAAGACCAGTGGGGCTGACGCAATGTGGGCGACCCAAGCCTACTTCTTCGCAGACGACCTTAGGAAGCAGGTTCTAATCTGGAGGGCGATAACCGTCGAGGAGCGGAACAAATACCTAGAGGCCGCGAAAGGGCTTATCAAGGAGCAGTAGAGGATAAATTAAGGTGCTGCCATGTCCTTCACCTCCCTACTCACGCGGCCCATCAGAATAATATACAGCCCCAGAAAGGTTATCGCGGAGATCTCTGAGAGACCAGGCACAGCCGCAGCTGTCCTCATATTCTTCCTCATAGTCGCCTCAAGCATCACCCTGGACCTGCTCATATCACTGCCTAGGCTCGAGATAGTTAACGTCTTTGAGGAGAAGATTCCAACGCCCACCATAGACACCAGTTTCGTCATAGCGAGACAGGTGGCCTACTTCTTCCTAGCTATCGGCGTATTGTCTGGGGTGCTGTGGATCTTTTCATTCTTCCTCAAGAAGAAGAGTGGGAACCTGCTCTCTCTCCTCTCATCCATATTTAATGGGTTCCTCGTACTCTTCATCTTCATAGCTCTCGGCGCATTAATCAGCTTACTCCTCCCACCCTCTACCATACTTGTTTATGGCTATGAAGCTGATGGTGTGGGTTTTCGCGACCTTTCTATTGCCGGTGTTTATGAAGGAATCGAGGTTCCGGCAGGGGTTAGAGAGGATATAATCTCTAATGGCTCCGTTGTTTACAGCCCCTCCGCACGCGCATCTATCCTGAGGGCGGAGGTTTTAGACGAGTTGGGGATGAGGGTAAATCTCACTGGCCTGAGTGATGCTGAGAAGAGAGAGGTTCTTGAGAAGGGCCGCCAGAGAATAACTATTCAAGGGCTAATGCTCAGTGAGGCTGTGATCGATGGTGTGGAGAGGATAGCCGTCCCCTTCAACATCTCCCAAGTCACTCCGAAGTACATGAACTGGAGCTCCACTGAGACTGAGGTCTACAAGTATATTGATGCGACGATAATTGGTCTGTCGGATATGTCGAGCGACCAGCAGATCCTAGTCTATGTTAGGAGGGCATTATCGCCTTTGGCCTGGCTGTGGGTTGCCGGTCTAGGAGCCTACGCGCTTAACGTTGTCTATGGGTTGGGGTGGCTTAGGTCTGGGCTGGCTTGGGCCATAGCCTTCGCCCTCATGGCGTTAATGGGTCTCGTCTGATATGTCGGATTTAGCTACCCAGACTCTTGTTGGTTGGCGTGGCGTAGAGTTTTTCGCACCTGAGACGCTGCGGCTCACAGCTGAGAGAATTGGGCCGCGGAGCGCCTACTCAATATTCTCTGATAGGGGGTTTCCTAGGGTTGAGCTGATAGTCGACAGATCTACACGCTACGATGCCGCCGTGTTGAGCCAGTGGGTGGAAAGAGTTGTCAAGAGCAGAGAAGCAGGTAAGTGGGAGGATGTCAAGAAGTCTGAAGCGGAGATTTTTGGACATAAGGCACTTAGGGTTACGGGCCGCGCGGAGGGTAGCAGATTCGTCGCCTATGCGTGGACCTGCTCGGGCGTGCTGAAGTTCCTTAAAATAAACCTTCAGCAAAGCGATGAACACTGGGCTGATGTCTTCAGGAGCCTCAGATGCCACAGGAGCGACGGCATGATGCTCATACGCCTCTATGAGTTCCAGATACTCGTGCCCTCTAGGCTCTGGATAAGCTCCGTTAACTCTGCCACAGGCAGATTCTCCCTAACCCTCGAAGACGAGGGCAACGTAGTGTTGATAGAGAGGGCGGGGCCCGCAGCAGCCCTGGGGCTGGAGATACGGCAGTGGCTTAAAAAGTATCATGCGAAGAGGCTCGAAGGATTAGGTGTCTTCGTAGGCTCTGAGCCGCGAGCCAAAAAAGAAGAGGCGGGGCACGGGGCGCTGACCTATCCAGTACATCCTAAGGGGCTGGCGATAAGGAGGAAAACGGTAGGTATGACGGAGGTATGGCTGTGCGATGTCAACGATAGATACTGGGCCTTCACGGCAATTCGTCCTGGAAGGAAAACAGCCCCTCCTGAGCTGCCACAGATAAGCATAGACTGCCACGCGAAAAAGCTTTAACAATAAATAAAGGATGCTTAATCTGGTCTGATGTAATATGGGGCCGTGGTCTAGCGGTATGACGCCGCCCTGACGCGG
>JAUQPU010000009.1 GCA_030550235.1 Thermoproteota archaeon | reverse complement strand
GCGTTGCTGGATATGATTGAGACTTCCCTCACCAGTAGGTCGCTTATATCATGTGGGAGGGTTGAACCGTGGGGTGGGACTGCAAAGAGTAGAACTTGCCCTCCCCTCCTAGTTAGTTTAATCGCGGTTGATAAGGCCTGTGGTGGCCCTGCAGCGACTACTGCGACATCTACCCCTCTCCAACCCGTCATTCCCATCACAATCTCGACAACATCACCTTCCGTAGGGTTAAGGACATCTGCCCCATACCTCTCGGCGGCTGCTAGGCGTGCGGGGTTTATGTCTATACCGATGATCCGGGTCGCCCCCGTCCACCTCAAGACTTGAATGAACGTGAGCCCCACCGCGCCCAATCCTACAACGGCGTAGGACTCAGGATCTTTGGCTGTTATTCTCTTGATTGCCCTCAGGACACATGCTGTGGGCTCTGTGAGACATGACTCTATGGGTGTTAGCCCTGGCGGTGGCTTATGTATCCCGCCTCTCTCAACGATCCATTTAGGGACGATGAAGTATTCGGAGAAGCCTCCTGGCGTGAAGTTATATTCCCTGTAGCTTGGACACATGGTTGGGCTGTCTCTAAGACAGTAGTAGCATGCGCCGCAGTTGACGTGGTGGTGTGGTACTATTGGCTCCCCCTCTTTAAGCCCCTCCACTCCCTCGCCAACCCTCTCCACGACTCCCGCGGCTTCATGGCCTATTATCGGCTTCGACCCCTTGTACCTGCCCTCTAGCTTTTCAACGTCTGTGCCGCATAAGCCGCAGGCGAGCATCTTGACAAGGACTTCGCCGGGGCCCGGCTGAGGGGCCTCTAAATTAACTATCTCAAACCCCTCGGTGCCGACGATAACCGCCTTCACGTATAATCCCCATGGCTTGATGGATTTAAGCCATCCCTCCCACTTCTCGCTTATTTCAGGTTTATAATTGTGGGGGTGAGAGTGTTTTAGTATGCGGAGTTGTGAGGCCTGGCTGATTATTGTTGTTTTGTCCCTCCTAGTTGTGGTCCCGGCTTTTGGGTTCAGGTATACCGCTGTAATAGACTATCCCCCGCTTGAGTATCAGCCGAGTGGCATGGTTGTGGACGACTCTGGGCATATCTGGTTTGCAATGCCTCAAGGGAGGGCTGTGGCCCTGTATGTTCCTGGCGTTGGTGTGAATTTAATCGATGTCGAAGCTAGGGTTTCTGACTTGGCTTATGGGCATGGTGTAGTGGTGGCCTACGAGGCCGGCTCTTCAGACGTTGTTTTCATAGACGCGGCGTCTGGTAGGGTTCTCTCGAAGTCAGTTGAGTCCGGGTATGTTGACGCTATTGTCCCGGTTGATGGGGGTTTTGTGCTGGTTAAGAATTTCCCCACCATGACCATGCTTGTACATGTATCACCTGGGGGAGAGATACTCTGGGAGAGTAAGATCTCTGACAAGCAGCTGGAGCGGTATAGGCCGGCTGCGGGGTCTGGCAAATATGTCTGGCTCAGAACTGTTGAGGGTAATCTCCTCCTAATTGAGCTGGGTCGTGAAGGCTATAAGGAGTATAGGCTGGAGAAGAAGCCTATCGTTCTAGCCTCTCGGGATGGCAAGGTCTGGGCCGTTGACTCAGAGGGAGGTGTGACCCGCCTCTCGATTAGGGGGGTTGAGGCGAGACTGAACACGGGCTCTAAAGTCATGCTGGGCGACCCATGCTTCGCACTACCAGGCGACAGGCTCGTCATACTCTCAAGGATAGACGGTGTCGTGACTGAGATTAGTGATGGCCAGGCCTCGCGGGAGGCGCTTCAAAACTCCTTCACGCTCGCGGCCTTGAAAGGCGTCGCTGAGGTATACATGGCTGATGCCTCGGAGAAGAGTATTCTAGTTGCATCTTTTTCAAGGCAGCCTACAATCTATGATGCCTCAGCCACTCCTGTGGGAGATGGTGGGGTCATCAGGGTTACCGCTAGGGTTTCGGATCCGGATGGTGACTTGGCTGAGGGTTATCCTAGGGTGGTTGGTGTGCTGGGGACTGATACCTCCATCCAGCAGATGAGCCTCGTGGGTGACGTGTACTCTGCTGATCTCGCCGTGCCAAAAAGTGAGGGTGTCTTAAAGGTGTATGTTCAGGCGATGGATGCCGGTGGAAACGAGGCCCGTCTGGAGGTGGCTAGTTATCAGGTCTCGGGGGGTAGGGTTACAGGCGTGGGCCCGGCCACGGCTACCCCCCCACCCAGCCAAGGCACCTCTAACTTATCTAGCCTATTCCCCTTTGCGGTCGAGATGACCTTCTTTATAATTCTAGTAACTGTTCTAGTGGTTGTTTGGTTGGGCAGGTCTAGGCGTGGTAGGCGGAGAAGGCGTTGATGCTATCTCAAGATACCTACTCGCTTGTCCTCGACATGGCCTCCACGCTAAACTCTCCAACACCGTTGATGGACATTAGATAGGATTCGAGCCTCCCCGTGACGCCTTCCTCCTCGGGGACTGAGAACCATGCTACGAGGCTCTCAAGACCAAAGGCTACAGCCTCCCTGCTAACCGAGAGGATCTTGAAATCCGCGGGGAGCTTCTCCTTCAACTCGTTGCTTAAGGCGTCTAAATCAATTTCAGAGTCCTGAGGCATTATCCTCACAGCAAGTAAAACGCGCGCCATCCTATGGTCCCTCGAAGCCACATGCGGGGCAGGTGTATAGCCTGGCAAGCTCCCTACAGATCCTACACCGCCATATTGTTACCTTGGCGCAGTTGGGGCATGTGAAGTGGACTGCCTTCATGTCTGGTGTGATTGGCCTGTTGCAGGATGTACAGCGTGGAAATACGATGGTCTTTACTGCCATTATCTCTTGATATTGATGCCCTGTTATTTAAAGGTCAGTGGTATCGGGAAAATACAGCGCTAAGGGTGAGTTGAAAGAAAAATAAGGGATATTGGGCTTGTGGGAGTTCTAGCCGCGCGGGAATGGAGACTCTATGTATTCGACGAAGAAGTTCATTGTTTTGTCGCTCCAGAGGAATTCTCTATCAGCCCTCTGTCCCTTGTCGATTCTGATGTTTCCGTCCTGGTCTCTGATAGGCTCTCCAAGGTTCCCCTCGGGTGAGAAGGGCTCGAATACAAGCTCTTTCATCTCCTCGTATCTCTGCTTTATTTCTCTAACGGCCTCTTCAGGTATCGCGGGGTTTAGTGGTGCGAGGTAGACCGTGCCCTCGGGCTTGCCTGCGAGGCTCTGCTCTACAGGCCTCCTCCACCTCCAAGGCGTCATGTCTCCCAGCCTAGTCCATATGTCTACAGGCTCCCAGCTATTGGTGGCGACCATCCTATAGAAGTAGGTGTAGATCGGGCCCCAGTTCACAATCTGTCCAGTTAGATGGGCGTTGGGTCCAAAGTTGGTCATGTCGCTGTAGTGGCTGAAGCTCCAGACGCGCTTCCCCTTCTGAGTCGTGTACTCCTCGGCTACTTGAAGTACTGTTGGCGTGTCCTCGGTGAATGCAAGTACGTCGGCGTTCTGGTCCTCGATTAGAGCTATTGCCGCCTCCCGCGCCTTTGGCGGGTCAACCCAAGAGTTTATCCAGACGACGTACGCCTTGATGTTCTTTCCAGTCCTTCTCTTATACATCGCGTTGGCGCCGAGGACGAATGCGTTTATGTGCCTCACGACCTCGGGGATTGGGAAGGCTCCCACGTATCCTACCACACCGGTCTGTGTGACGGCTCCTGCCGCGAGGCCGTTGAGATAGTAGAGCTGATAGAACTCGGCGAAAGCTGTGCTCATGTTGGGTGTAGTGGTGTCTGGGGGTGGTGCTGCGCCGCTCTTATACCCTGAGATGTGGACGAAGTATTTGTCGGGGTTGTTACGCGCTGCCTCAACCATCGCCTCCATAAATCCGAAGCTGCATGCGAAGATTATGTCAACCCCCTGGTCCAAGAGGCTTTTGATCGCTGAGGAGGCCTCGGGGTCTGGGACCAGCTCGATGTATGAGCTGCTGCTGCCTGGTACAGCCGCGTCGGCTGCTTTTCGGCCCATGTCGTGTGCGAAGGACCATCCATAATCCTTTGCCGGGCCTGGATAGAAGTAGCCAGCCTTGACTCCCTTACGCTCTGCTGTAACTGTTGTAGCTAAAGTCTGTGTCCGCGTTACGACGGGAGCCGTGGACTGGCCTGCAAAATATCCGGCCAGGCCGCCTACAACTAGGCCTGCCGCAACTCCACCAACCGCTGCAGCCCTAGAAGCACCAGATAGAAATCTGCGCCTCGAGATTCTTTCCCTGCTCATCGCGTCCCACACCTTCCTTGATGTTTAAAAATGTGAATTTCAGGCATGGCTAAATTATGCATGAGCGTGTAACTTTTCATGTTCATGTAAATTTGAGTAGTACTCGGAAACCTCCATTTATGAGCTGGGGGAGCGCATATTATAATGGAGCCGATGACTGAGGGTCTTTTACAGAACCTGTCCCCCAGCCCCTCACCCATCCCTAAGATTGAGATGCGCGGTATAGTGAAGCGGTTCCCAGGCGTCTTGGCCAATGACAATGTGGACTTTACAATCTATGTGGGGGAAGTTCACGCCCTCCTCGGAGAGAATGGGGCTGGAAAGACAACCCTCATGAACATTCTATATGGAATCTACACCCCAGACGCGGGCGTAATTAGGATCAATGGATCTCCTGTTAGGCTGAGGAGCCCGCGCGACGCTATAAAGCTAGGGATAGGAATGGTCCATCAGGACTTTAGGCTGATAGAAGCCCATACGGTCACCGAGAATGTCTTCCTAAACTTTGACGGTCTGGGTTTTATTCCGAAGTGGTCGGCCCTGGAGTCCCGGCTTGAGGAGATAGCGGCCAACTATGGCTGGAGGTTGAATCCGCGGGCTAGGGTTGGAGACCTCTCGCCTGGTGAGAAGCAGCAGGTCGAGCTCCTTAAACTACTCGTAAGAGGCGCAGACATACTCCTCCTAGACGAGCCTACCAGCGTGCTCACACCCATAGAGACTAAGATGCTGTTCAAGACTATGAGGAGGATGGCTGAGGAGGGGAAGAGCATAGTCCTCATAACGCATAAGCTCAGCGAGGCGATGAGCGTCAGCGACAGGGTCACGGTTATGAGGCGTGGTAGGGTTGTCCTCTCCAAGCCGACAAGGGAGGCAACCGTAGAGGAGTTGTCGACAGCGATGGTGGGGACTCAGATAGCTAATAGTTTGGGGCAGGAGCAGGCTGGCACACGTTCAGCGGACTCCGCGCCTGTCTTACGGGTCTCAGGGCTCTCGGTGATAGGTGATGAGGGTGTTCTCGCTGTGAGGGATGTAGACTTGTCGGTGAATCGCGGCGAGATAGTAGGCGTGGCGGGGGTTAGTGGGAATGGCCAGATAGAGCTTGTGGAGGCGATAGTGGGGCTTAGAAAACCGCTCAGAGGAAGAATCGTCCTAAACGGTGTAGACGTAACTGGGGCCTCTCCTAGGAAGCTGATGGAGCTGGGCCTGACCTATATCCCACCGGAGGGCAAGAAGTGGGGAATCGTTCAGGAGCTAAGCATCTATGAGAACATAGCTCTACGTATAGCCAGGTACGAGCCCTATTCGAGGATGGGTGTAATAAACTGGAGAAGGATCATGGAGGTGTCGGAGAAAGTTGTCTCAGAGTTTAAGGTGGATACTGCCTCCATAAAGGCTAGAGCGAGTTCTCTCTCAGGTGGAAATGTTCAGAGGCTCATACTCGGGAGGGAGCTCACAACCTCGAAGCCTTCACTACTGGTAGCCGCATACCCGACCAAGGGGCTCGATATAGCTGCCACCGACCATGTCAAGAGGATACTTATGAGGCTGAGGGCTGAGAATGTTGGGGTTTTGATGCTGAGCGAGGATTTGGACGAGATATTAGAGCTGAGCGATAGGATTGTTGTCATGTATGCTGGTCGTGTGGTGGGTGTTGTTAGGAGGAGTGAGGCCACTCCGGAGCTCCTCGGCTTAATGATGTCGAGGGGGGTCGGTGCGGGTGCTTCGCCGTAGCCTCCCAGGAGTCATCAAGCTCTCTCTGAGGATTGAAAGGAGGGCTGAACCCACTCCGCGCTTCTCAATAATAGTAACTCTCGGGATGCTCTTCTTCGCGTTCCTAGCCTCTGGCCTCATATTCCAGCTCCTCGGCTTCAGCGCCCTCCACATCTACAGATCCTTCTTCACTACGCTTCTAAGCCCCATCATGCTTGAGGAGGTTTTCAGGAAGTCGACCCCGATAATCCTAGCCGCGATAGGCCTCTGCTACTCCTATAGAATGGGTTTCTGGAACATAGGCGCAGAGGGCCAGCTATACATGGGGATGATAGCGGCGACTGGTGTAGTTGTTCTACACAGTGCTGGATACGGCCCTGGGGAGCAGCTCCTCCTCCCAGCAGCGGTGGCAGCGTCGCTGCTAGCTGGGGGCGCTTGGGGCCTAATCCCCGTAATCCTCAAGCTCAGGTTCGGCGCAAACGAGATAATAACAACCCTGATGCTAAACTACGCTGCCATACTTCTCGCTGACTTTCTGGTCCATGGGGCATGGAAAGACCCCGCCGGCTACGGATTCGCCCAGACGGTCCAGTTCCCAGCAAGCGCTAGGATATCTATCCCAGGTCTCTCAGACTCCATTGCATATCTAGCCCTAGCCGCCGTCGTGACGGCCCTGACTTACCTCGTCTTCAAGTACACTGTTTTTGGCTTCGAGTCCAAGATCATAGGCCTAAACCTCTATGCCTCGAGATATTCTGGGCTTGGCATAAACTCCATAATGATTAGGGGGGTCTTCATCAGCGGGGCTCTAGCAGGCCTAGCTGGGCTGATAGTTGTAAGCGGCCTGATAGGTAGGCTTAGGCCTGGCGCCTCCCCCGGGTACGGTTATCACGCAATAATAGCCTCGATGCTCGGCGGCCTCTACCCAGTAGCAGTCCTCTTTTCCTCAATCCTCTTCGGCATGCTCTTAACAAGCGGCGACCTACTACAAGCAAGCATCCAGATGCCCAAGTCAGGTGTCGAGATAATGATGGCTATGATATTCTTGGCGACTATAGTTGCCGAGTTCGTGAAGAGATATAGGCTCAGGCTCTCGGGCTCTGCGAGAGGTGTGGGGATGTGACCGTAGAGTCTCTCTCCATCGTTGAGGCGATACTCTCAAGCGCAGTGTCAGCTGGGACAATCTACCTGATAGCATCGGTGGGCGAGTGTATCACTGAGAGGGCCGGGGTGATTAACCTCGGGCTAGAGGGGATTATGGCGATGGGCGCGATAACCTCCTTCCTGCTCACACTTGCCTATGGCCATCTTGTCGCGATAATTGGAGCCGCACTGGTGGGGGCGGTCTTCGGTCTTCTACACGCCCTCCTCTCGGTCTCCCTCAGGCTTAACCAGATAGTTGTGGGCCTAGCTATTACCTGGCTTGGCCTGGGTTTGAGTGGATTCATGGGCGCTCCAGAGGTAGCTAGGGGGCTGCTCAAGGCCCTAAACCCTTCAGTGCCCGAATACCTCGCGGAGCTTAAGCAGGCCCCGAGGCTGCCTGAGATGAGGATGGAGCCCCTCTCAGATGTCCCATTACTAGGCAGGACACTCTTCTCCCAGAACGCCCTCGTCTATTTTGGCCTCGCCTCCGCCTTAGTCCTCTGGTTCATACTCTTCAAGACCCGGTGGGGGCTCTCGCTGAGGAGCGTGGGCGAGAACCCCGCACTCGCAGACACGGCCGGCATAAACATCTTCGCAATCAGATATCTCGCAGTTATAGTCGGCTCATCGCTCGCTGGGGTGGCTGGCGCATATCTCTTCATAGGCTACCAGCCCTTCTGGGTTGAGGACCTGACAAGGAGCCGCGGATTCATCGCCCTCAGCCTAGTAATTCTCTCCTCCTGGAGCCCTCTCAGGGCCATAGCCGCTTCGTTCCTCTTTGGCGGGGTTGAGACACTACAGTTCCGTATACCGCTACGGGGCTTCGGTGCTGAGACGCCGCAGCTTGTAATGATGCTGCCCTACATCATAACCATAGTAACTTTGATTCTGATCTCGCTGGCCAGCAGGGGGAGAATTCCAGCACCAGCCGCCTTGGGTAAGCCCTACTCAAGGGAGGAATAGGTGGATGATTTCTTCCTTAGCCGCCACACAGTAGCTAGTGGGAGGAGGGCAGCGAGTCCGACTAGTGATAGCGCAGTATAGCCTGTCTCGAAGCCGCCAACATCTATCATATATCCAACAGCCGGCGTGAGGAGCCCGCCACCACCCAGGGCAACCCCGTATATCACGCTGGTAGCCAGACCCTTCTGTTCTGGCATAACCTCATGCATGATCAGGATCAAGAGTGTGTGGAGGGATATGAAGCAGGCTCCCAAGGCGGCAGATGCGAGAATCATAAGGCTAGGCTGGAGAATGGGCAGGGGCGTGAGGAGTAGAGAGGCTGCGGAGAGCAAGGCCACCGCGACTAGATACCTACCCTTCAGGTCGGATAAGTAGCTGGTTATGGGGACTCCGACGATAGCTCCGATGAAGTGGACAGTGAGGAGGAGGCCGCCAAAATCCTGTCCAAGCCCCTTCGCGACCGCTAAGAAAGGGATAAAGCTGACCACGCCGTTGGCGGCTATCTGCGCGCCTATGCCTGTAAGCCCGATAAGCGCTGTTAGAACCAAGACCTTGCCCCTAGCCTGCAATACCTTGTCGCGCTTCTCCGTTAACGGCGTGCCATTTGGATTGGCGCCTTCATACTCTCCAATCCTGATTGTGAAGTATAGCATGAAGAGGGCTGGCAGCGCGAATGCGGCTAGGCCGTAGAGCCCCCACACGCCTGTAGCTCTCAGGGCTAGGAAAGGAGCCACAGCAGCACCTATCCTACCGGCTATCATGAAGATTGAGAAGAGAAGCCCTCTCCTCGCCGAGCTGTATGAGGAGTAGGCCGAAGCTATTGGGTGAAATATAGCAGAACCTGTCCCAGCAACCGCGACGCATAGGAGTGTAGCCTCAAAACCTCCGACGAACCCGACCGCCCCAATACCCACGGCGCCGAAGACGAGTGATAGAGGCAGCATGAATCCAAGCCTATACCTGTCGAATAGGTAGCCGAATATTGGCTGAAGGAGAGCGCTGGAGAAGAGGTAGGCAGCCGTGTATAGCCCGGCCGACGCATACGTGAGGCTGTAGATGCTCGCCAGCAGTGGATATAATGGTGGAAGGACACTGCCGTATAAATCGTTAACGAAGTGGCTTAGTGATAGTATAGTGAGTTGCCTGGCCCTGCCCATGCCTGTTAACCGCTAAACGATACAATCTACTATTAAACGTATTGACAATCTACAAAGCCTCGCCATAAAAACATCGATGTCCCGCACCAAGATTATCTCGCCCTAAAAAGTGCGCGAGTTTTGGCAGGGATGAGTATTGCGCGGAGCTTAGACGCTATCAGGATAGTTCCCCAGAGGGCGGTGATGGAAGCTGTTATCAGACCGCCTGTAAAGAGGATCTCCTCTATGAGGGGGTATATTCCAGCCGCTGGGTTCCAACCTGTCAGGAATGGTGGCCATGGAACCAGCTCGCCGTTAATAATGTGGTCCGCCATAAGTCCGGTGGCTCCACCCCACATCAGCAGGTTTAGAATACTTATCCTCCTCCATCTCGTTACGACCCTATCCAGTATAGTGAGAATAATAGCGGCGGCCAGTGGTGTGAGGAAGCACGCCAAATCCTCTCCTCCCCCCGGCAAATCATGGTAGGCGAAAAGCCTCTAATAAGGTATGGAGTAGTATAGCATGATACTACATAACAATATATGACTAGGCGTACAGTATATATGCTTTTAGTATACGCGGGTGGAGTTGATGAGGATTATGACTCTCGTATCCCCCTTCAGATAGAGGAGTGAACCCCTTATAGCCCTCCTCGCCAGGGCTATTATTCATGCCCCGGCGGCCATCCTCCACCTTCAGGAGGTCATACAGACTCAGGATAGGCTACGAGGGTGAATACTACCTGATGAAAAAGTTCACAGGCCTCGACACGCCCGGCTACTACGCTGTGAGGACTCCTGGGAGCGGAACTGGAAAGACATACAAGCCAGACCTGCTCGTCGTCGAGGCTGGAGAGCTCTACGCTCTGGAGGTGAAGTCAACCAATAGAGACTCGATATACGTCAGGCCGGACCAGCTTGAGAGGCTCCTAAAATTTACAGAACTCTTCAGAGTCAAGTGCCCCCACTGTGGAGGAGAGTTCAACCCTAAGCCAGTCCTCGCCGTCAGGTTTCTAGGGCGAGGATGGGTCTTCCAAGAGATAGGGGCCGGTGGGCCCATCCAAGTCTCGCTTGAAGCCTCAGGCGATGAGATATCTAACCGCGATAAGGCTAAACAGGAGAAAGTAGGTGAGGATAGTTATGCTCCTCGAGGGGCGGAAAGCCATCATTGCAGGGGCCACGAGCGAGATAGGATGGGAGACGGCGAGGGTCTTTGCAAAGCATGGAGCAGCGTTGGGGTTGATCGCGAGGAGGCGGGGCTTGCTGAGGAGACTGGCCTCAGAGATAAGGGCTCACGGAGTAGAAGCTATACCACTACCCGCGGATCTGACCAAGCCCGGGGAGGCCGAGAGGGCGGTAAAAACGGCAGCCCAAAAACTAGGCGGCCTCGACACACTAGTATGTTACGTAGGCGCCAAGCTAGACCCAGCAATATGGTATAGAAGCATTGACAAAACAAGCCCCGAGACCATCAGAGGGATACTTGCCGCGGACTTCTTCTCAGCTCTAAATCTAGTGCAAGCAGCGACACCGCTAATGAGCAGGAGGGGAGGGGTAATGATCTTCACCTCCTCCACACCCGCGCTAACATGGTATAGGTATGGCGCCGCCTACTCCCTAGCCAAGCTCACTGTAATAGGGATGATGAAGGCGATAGCAGCTGAATACGATAGGCTACAGATAAGGGCGTATGTCTTGGCGCTCGGCAATATCAAGACAAGGGCAACTTATGGACGACTTAAGCCCTCAGAGAAGCGCAGGCTCGCGCAGGAGTCGCCCATGAAGAGGTGGGGCGAGCCTAGGGAGGTGGCCAACGTGGCGTTAGCGCTGGCCTCAGACCTATTCAGCTACGTAAACGGACAGGTAATAGTAATAGATGGAGGGACAGTGATGCTTACTTAACCTTCGCTAGGGCTTCTTCTATCTCCTTGTAGTTCGGCTCCTTGCCTGGATCGTCAGAAATCCATGCATACCTCACCACGCCCTCCCTGTCGACGACAAAGACTGACCTCTTGGCCACAGAATATCCCTTCATGCCCAGAAAGTCCTCGTGTAGACCGCCATAAGCCTTAGACACCTCCCTCGAGTAATCCGAGAGCAGCGGGAAACCTAGCCTATTATGCTCGGCAAATGCCTTCAGCGTAAAGGGGTCATTGACGCTTATACCCAATACTACGGCGTCGAGGCTGTTAAGCTGAGAAAGGCTATCCCTGAAGGTGCACATCTCCCTAGTGCAGACAGAGGTAAAGGCGCCTGGGAAAAAGGCCAAAACCACCTTCTTGCCGCGATAATCCGTCAGCCTCCTAGTCACCCTGTCCTGGTCAAGCAACACAAAATCCGGAGCCCTATCACCTACTTTAACAGGCACGTTATCAGACCGCTACGCTGTATAATTTCTATCTTTCCATCCTACCTAACCTTTAACCAAGACATGGCGGGGCGAGCTGGGAAAGCCTCAAGTCTACATATATATGTGAGCACCTATCTTTAGAGCCGAAGCACCTTGTACACCAGAATACACCTAATCAATGCCGCGCTACTAGCCGTTTCTCTGCTGCCGGCAGCGCTAGCCGTCGAGGCAGTATCCGATATCTTCAGCAAGGTCTTCGCCGCCGCCATAGCATTCAGCGCAGCAGTTTTAGCATCAGGCTTCGCAATCTCCCGCGCAGGCTCAGCAGGGCTCGCAGCCTCAGCAGAGAGGCCGGAAGTAAGGACAATCGCCATCATCATTGCCGCCTTCGGAGAGGCTCTCGCCATCTACGGCATCGCGATAGCCTTCTTCATTCTGGGGGCATCGTAGCCAACACCCAGAAAGACTCTTCACAGCCAATATGAGGATGAAAAGCAATCTCTCAAGACGCCGAGAAAGCTAGACACCTTTCGCGAATCTAGATTTTTGGGTTAAAAACTCGACGTTTGCGGTGAGAAGTCTATCTACCCTCTATAGGCATCTGAAGCCTCAAGACACTGACCATAGCGACTATACTCGAGCCAAGATCTTTCAGCAAGAAAAGCGAATATGCCACCGCTAACATTCATGATTAGCAAACCCTTATATCAAAATGGGCCGGTCTCCTTGCGGTGGCTTGGTGAAGAAGTCTCAGGTAAGCCCTGCTGAGATAATTAGAGGGCTGGAGAAGATAGTGGGCAGAGAAAACGTTGCCTCATCTACTGTTGACTTGCTTGCCTATACTCGTGACGCCGGCCCCATGGAAGGAGTCCTACCCCTCGCGGTGGTGAAAGTTGGTGACTACTCGGAATGCTCTAGAGTCTTGAGGCTGGCTAACGAGCTAGGCTTCAAGGTCTATGTTAGGGGTGGAGGAACGAGCATGAATCCCGCAAGACTGTGGTTAGTGTATCTGTTATATCTCTTAAGCTCGGTTGTCGTGTTCAGTTGGTATGATTCAACTTTTATCGCGGCAGTTCATAGAATCTCTAAAGACTCTGCCGGAAATATAGTCTTTACTTATGATGGCGCCCCTATCTATCCATTTACTGTGGCTGCAGCGGTGCTAGGAGTCTCTGCTACAACTTACTATATATGGAGAATGGTGAGAGGTATTAGAGGAATTTTACTAGGGCTACTAGTAGGGAGGGCCGCCACTCTCGCGGTATTTGAGATGTACGAGTTCACATTTACAGGCCTTGGCACCATATTTTATGGGTGGCCCTCATGGGGTGAGAATTATTTTGCACATATGGACTGGTTTCTTCTCAAAGTAAGCTATATAGGTACTCTCACTCCCTGGGTAAAAAGAAAGAACCTAATCTCCGCATATGTGGCCCTCTTAATAGCTATGTTAGTATTTTTAGCATGGGTCATAACTGGCTATAGACTACCAGACTCTGGAGATTTCGTGGCTTACTACCTTAACTCTGCAACTAGGCTTCTATTCGCATTAATTCCAGTTGTGCTCGTGAAGAAATAAATCCCAGTTGTGCTCCTGAAGAAATATTGCTCTATATTTGTCTCTCACATCCATGGATGTCTCAGAACAACTATATCTTATCCCGACCTTACGACTTTAGCTAGGTTTAGAGACTTCCGTCTCTTCAGTCACTTTTTTCTTTTAGCACTGTTAATTATTTTTCGCACTATGAATGGACTGATTAAGTAAGCTAAAGCTGCCACTATGTTAATGGGTTTAAAAATCACGTATGGCATTGCTTCATAGAGCTGATTAGTAAGAACAGCTATTTTTCCTCTTAAATCGTTTAAAGTCTGTGCATAGGCCGCGCTCTCATGCGGAACATTACTGATACTCCTCAACCTATCGATTATCGAGGAGATGTCATTTCTTATTAAGCTAAAGTCTGTTCTAATTGTGGGGAAAAGCCAAACAGGATTGCCTTCACGTGGAATTAGCAGTAAGGCTTCAGCGGCGTAACGAGCCATGTCATCTGAGTATCCAGCGGACTGAGCTCTACTGAGAAAACCGATGGCTCGCTCAATTGGATAAACGTCCTGAATATAGGCAGCCGTGGCGATCGCGATGCCCACAATAAAATAAACAAGGATTAACAGATTTCGCCTAGCCATAGCTTTCCCTCACCAATCTATAAAATAGAGAGAACGCAAGGATTAGCGACGCAACTAGGTTTCCAGAGCTCACCCATGCATATGGTTGTAGGCGTCGTAGCTGACTAATTACCTCTTTTAAGGCATATCTTGCATCCTCTACGGCGGCATGATATGCTACGTAATTGGTTTCGTCTGTTTTTGCAAGCCTCGATTTAAGAGACAGTAAGTCATGTCTTATGAGCTGGTAATCTGTTCCTGCTGTTGGCAGAAACCACACTGGGTTACCTTGTGTTGGGAGATTAGCAATAGCATTGTCTAGCTGTGTAATCATATATGCGCTATCTATTGAGGAAGATGCCCTTTCCAATGAGGCGATAGCAATCTCTAATGGATAGACTGTCGTTGAGTAAGAGTGTAGGGCAATCAAAATAAAAAAGGGTGTAAAAAAGGTAACTAAGATGTAGGTTTGGGGTTTACTGTGTGTGGCTTTATTTTGAGATATTGACTGAGCTATCGAAATGAATGATGTATAAAACAGAGAAACAGAATATAATGCTGTGAGAGGAATGAAGAAGTATGCTCCGGTATAGAAACAATATAATGAGGAGTAGACACTATATATACCAATTATTAAGTCTAACACTATATAAGTATCACCTACTAAAACATAGCTACTTCTTCGCCAATCCCCTTTTTTCCCTACTATGCCGAACTTGGGAGTCCTTACAAAAGTTAAATCTTTTTTCAAAAGAGCGTGAATAACTGCTAACGAGTTATTAACAGACATACCCATGCCCCATAAAAACAATAATATAACGTCTTTAACAAATTTCAGAAAGCTGTTATAAGTATTTTTGAGAAACATTTTAGCTGCAAAAAGCAATGAAATAGTTAAAAGTATTGGGTACAGGGTCATCCATGCGATCATTACGTCTAAACGTGTCATTATCCCAGAGCCTGCGACTATAGGAATCATAAGGACCTGTGTTGTCAGGAGGAGCTGTGGTATGTGTCTAGTTAAATGAATTATGGCATGTATTCTTACGCTATTAGGTAGCCGTGATAAAATAATTTGAGACAAGTATCTCAGGGCTGTTTGAATGGCCCCATAAGCCCACCTGTACTGTTGTTTACGGACAGCCTTTAACTGTACAGGAATCTCAGCTGGGACAGCGAGCGCATCGACATAGACAATACGCCAACCCTTAAGCTGAGCCCTGTAGCTTAGGTCTAGATCTTCTGCCAGTGAGTCCCTCCATCCCCCAGCATCTTCGATACATTCCCTTCTCCAAACGCCTGCTGTTCCATTAAAGTTAAGAAAGCATCCCAAAGTTGAGCGGCCACTCTGTTCTATGGTAAAATGGAGGTCTAGGCTTAGCGCCTGTGCAGCTGTTAGAGGAGAGTAGTCTCTATTGACATGGCCCCATCTAGCTTGAACCAAACCCACCTTTCTATCTGTGAAGTATGGAAGGATTTGTTTTAGAAAATCTGGCTGAGGTATGAAGTCGGCATCAAAAATTGCTATAAATTCACCGTTAGAGATTTGGAGGGCATGCTGTAGTGCGCCTGCTTTGAAACCCTTTCTATCACCACGTCTAATATGAACTACGTTGATCCCCCTAGCTCTATATTTTTGTACAAGTTCTTCACACATAACAGATGTCTCATCTACCGAGTCGTCGATAATTATAACCTCAAACCTGTCCAGAGGATAGTTGAAGTTGCAGACGGCATCTAAAAGCCTTGCTACAACATGTTTCTCGTTAAAAATGGGCAAATGAATGGAAACAGTGGGATACTGCAGAAGTGTCTTTAAAGGTGGTTGTGTGTAGCGCCGTGACGCAATCATCAAGTGAATATATGCTACGAGATAAAGGGGAAGAATAGCAGAGATAGTTAAGAAAACAATGGTTATGATTGACTGTAAAAAAGCCATGGCTGTCTTTAAAAATTGAGGAGGGAAAAAAGGGTTTTCCCAAATCTCACAATGCTTATATTTGTCTGCATTGAAGCAACGTTTATCTTTTTAACACTGTGAAACTCTACAAACTCAAAATTTCGGAAAAACATTATTTACTAAAATTAAACCCCCAAGCCAGATGAATAAACCAATCAAAGGGCTCTCCTTTACATTTAATACTCCTCCAGATCCTCTTCATGAGATTAATGGAATTGTGCGCGGCCTAGCGCCTGTCTTAAATGGCTTAGCTTTGATCGGTGAGGGTATTGGGTTGGGAGGAGTAGTAGGTGTCCTAGGTAGGCGAACAATATTCCCTCTTGAGGCGGAAACATGGCACATTGGTATCACCCGTATAGTTAGAAAATTAATGTTAAATGGGTTATCAGTAAAGTATCTTTCTAGCATATGCGTCAACAAGCCTTACAAAAAGCTTAGAGCACTTTTATCACCTTTCTATCTCCAAAGCAATGTTCTTAGACCCCTGTACTTCATGCTCATGGCTGGAAGTACGTTAGCGGGTATAAAAAGTCGCTACGTACGAGATAAAACATACGGTATAGTAGACTTAGAATACAAGCTAAGCGGGTGCGAGATCGATATTACTGTCAGGCGGAACACGCCGAAAAGCATGCGCGTCCTCGTTGCCAATGAACTTTCAGGTAGGTTATTCACATACATTAAGTTAAATGGTGTGAAGAAGCGTCTGTCGCCTTGGATGAGTCTTGGCAAAGGTGTTGTGGAGCTAGTATCACCTTCATTAAAGCTATCCATGCTTCTTGATAGGCCGGACGACGTTGTGACTTTTGCTGGTAGGGAAGTACTTGGCCGACGTCTTGACTGGGCTGGAGTAAGCTTCGAGCTACCTAAGGGAGAAAATATGCTCCATTATCGTGTGGTGTTTAAGCGAGTTGTATGATTTAACGCTGATTTTCCCATATTTTGATGATGGTAGATCTAAGTCCTTCAAGTTCCCTCCGCTGGGAATCGGGTATATAGCTTCATACCTGATGATGCATGGTTACAAGGTCAGAATTATTGACTGTACCTTCAAAAAGCCAGAAGATGTTATAAGTGAAGCATCGCATTCGAAGGTAGTCGGCATATATAGTATGTTATCGATGGTGAGGCCTGCGTTGGATATAGCTTCTGCCTTGAAAGAGAAGGTCGAGCTGCTTGTCGCAGGAGGGCCTATGCCATCAGCTTACCCAGTCAAATTTATCGATACATTCGACATAGTGGTTCAAGGTGAGGGTGAGGAGACCATGTTAGAGATTATGAAGGAGTTTGATGGTGATATGCATTTTGAACGTGTTAAGGGGTTACACCTATCAAGTAAAATTGTAAAAAAGACAGCTCAGACCATATCTGCCAATGGATGTGGCAATTTTTTCACAGGACAACGGTCTCTCATAAAAAATCTAGATATTCTACCATTTCCTGCCCGTGACTTGTATGATAACAATCTTTACAAGCAATACTACCGCAGAAATTACGGATATACGATGACGTCTATGATAGCTTCGCGAGGATGCCCTTTTTCATGTGGCTTTTGTTGGCGTCCTGACTATGGCCGTGTTTATCGTGTGAGAAGTCCAGAAAACATTGTAGATGAGATGGAGGAGATACAGTATAAGTTTGGTTATGAAAGGATATGGTTTGCTGATGAGCTATTCATAGCAAATAAAAGACATACCCTAAGACTATGTCAGGAGATAATAGATAGGAGGTTAGACATCATGTGGGAGTGTCTAGCCCGGGCTGATCTAATGGACGCTGATTTAGCAAAGGCTATGAAGCGAGCTGGCTGCCACAAAATCATCTTCGGCCTTGAGGCAGGTGATGATCACACGCTCCAGCTAATGAATAAGAAACTGAAGGTTAAACAGTCTAAAAATGCTGTTTACACAGCTGTTAAGGCCGGTATAAAGGTTGGTGCATTTTTTATATTGGGGTATCCCGGAGAGACAAATGAATCAATGTTAAAGACGATAAAAATGGCATCAAGCCTCCCACTCGACTATTTCTCAATGACTGTTCCATATCCCCTCCCAGGCACAAAACTCTATGAGACTGTGAAAGATAAGATGCTTGTAGAGGAGTGGGAGAAACCCCTTCACGGATATGACCATCGCCTACTTTTCAAACATGAATTTAGTATAGAGAAACTTAAGTATGGAATGTGGAAGGCAGTTACGCAGGCCAAGATGAGGAGAAAGCTCGGGCCATTTTATATATTCCTAAAACCGTGGGAATTCTACACCGACCATAAATTCAAAAAGATGGCTTGAGCCAAATGTATGCAACAGCCATGAGGACTATGTTCTGCGGCAACGCCAGAGGATAACCTGCTACCACTGAAAAAACAGCCAACACTAAAAACGTCAGAAATGATACCGCCCGCCTTACAACACCTGCCAGAATAAGAGATGCGAGCGCGACTTCAAAGAAAGCTAGGCACAAGACGATTGAGTCCAGCAAGCCAGCTGGTATGAGATGCGAGGTTAGAAAGTTCGAGGAGAGATAAGATTTGAAATGGAGTGGGTTGCGGAATGCGTCCAAGCCCCACTCAATAAATGGATAAGCTAGGCCGAGCCTTAGTAAAACATCGCGCATCAATCTACTTTTTTCTAACGAGATTTTAGGGAGGTATTCCGTTAAAAGAGAGAGCGTGATGCCGAGAATGCCCACCGTCTGCGGCTCAGCTATCGGCTCTCTAGGCTTAACAAAGAACCAATAGTAGGTCAGTAAAGACGACCCTAATAAGGCCCCATACCTCTCTTTAGTCAGAAGCAAAAGGAAAATCACCAAGTGTATAAGTGCAAGCAAGATTGGTATGATAGGTTTAAAAACATACCTCCCAGGATCGAGAAGGAGAGACAAGCCCCAAAAAGCATGCGTTGCAGCCAATCCTACGACAACTATTTTCAAACCCACCACCTCCACAAATCTTTCCTAATCAAGGTAGTCCACAGGACAGCAAGCCATGTAATAGAAGTTGCAAATTTAAGCCAGAGGCGGATAGGATGATTTAGAACAGCAAGCCCCTCAATTACTGGTGGATACAGCAGATAAAGTTGTTGGGGAATAGATAGATTGAAACCTGCGAAGACTAATGGAGCAATCCAAAGCATGCGGGTAGGCAGTCTGCCGCAAACCATGATGAAAAGTGAGAGGATAATGAGTAAATTTTGCTCTGAAACCCATGGTCGGAGGCTGAGGAAGAGCGATGCTGATACAAGCCCAAGCTTAAAAACCCCAATAACATTGGCTGGCGGACGCTTAACTGCCAGCAAAATCATAACAACTATGGCCACTGCTGAGAGATAAGAGACAAACTCCAGCCATTGAGGTAAAGTTGATACACCATAAATAGCCTCGACAAAGTTGAAAGGCGATATTCCACCTACCGGTTTAAACCAGTTTAGAAACCCGTAAACGACCGTTTCTAACTTCCATCCCAGCAGAATGAAAGGCGCCAAAAACATTGAAGCCGTTGTGGCAAAAGTAAAAAATATCCTCTTTCTCTTCTCCCACCAAGCCGCAAAAACCGATGGTGTGATTGAAATCGCTAGCGGCTTAATCATCAATGATGAAGCAAATGTTAAAGAGCCATACCATCTATCCAATGGGGCGATAGATATTATTGCAAGCAAAACTGCTACATTATCTGGTTTTCCCCATATCGAGGATACTAAGAGTAGGTATGGGTTATACAGGAAGAACAAATAGTCGCCACCCCTCTTCATTACGAGATAGCTAAGGGCAATGTTCGCCATTATGATGGGTATCTTTAGGATTATGTTGAAAAGGAATATGTCACCAAATGAGACTAGGTATACCAGGCCCGTGAATAGCGCCCATATTGGCGTCTCACCTATACCCTGCACATAAGAGTCATATCCAGCTGATAACGGCCCCCCTATATATCCCCCCTCGTAAGGCGACAAACCAGATACAATGTTCTTTCCGGCCAGATAATTCACGCGAAAATCATATCCATGAGCTAAAAAGAAAGAGAGCCCTACCTGGAGGAAAATTGAGCAAAGCACCTCCCGCCTCATCAGGTAATTAAACATCTATCATCGAGCCTTTTATCTGAAGTAAATCTTTTCCCCAAAATCCTAGCGACCGACATAACCAATCGAAACTGGGTAAATATACCGTGTTAAGTGACAAGGTGCAATTGTGCAAGCAAGGCTTTTCAAAATACCCCGCACCTATAGATCTGAAGGCTTGTTAAAATATGTCAAGAATGGTTGAAGAAATGCATTCCATTAGAACCTATGTCAAATATGTCTTCACATGCGTGAGAGGTAAACGAAGATGCCGAATCCGGCTAACCCAAGAAGATTCAGCATAAGGAGAGGGTATGCAATTTCAGTGCCACCGCGCCAAGAAAGCGCGTAAAACATATAAGCGGCGTAAATGTGTTGCATCAAGAAGATAGCTGTTAAGGCTACAAGCGCATTCGTAAATTTAGTTCTGGCAAGCTTTCTTGTCAACAAATAATTTCTTAGAGAATATAAAAGACCTATAACAATCATCACAGATATTATGATGTTTGTTAGCCAAAGCGGCTCCATGCAGTGCTCACCTTGACTTGTCTATGCGAGAAAATCTCATCCATTATCGACTCTAAAACATCCATGTTTCCAATAACTATGGGGGAGAGCCTGTATTTTACATCATATTTTACCCCATCCATCTCGACCAGCTTATTCTCTAACAGAATCCCTAGGTGATGTTGAACTGTTTTATAATTGAGATGAAGGGAATTCGCTATCTCGTTTGTATTAGCTGGCCCATCTCGGAGACGCATAAGTATTAGCATGCGTGTAGGGCCGCCCCGTGTGCTTAATAAAAGCCAAAGAAGGAGTCTCCTGATGGGGTTGTCAGTCAACTCTAAATAGGTCGCATAAGATAACTTAAAAGGTTTTCCCCAAGTGTAACAGTATTGTTCTTATAAGTAGTTCTGTTTTGTGCTTCATCCTTAACGGGTTTTTGTTTTTCCAAGATTGTAGATTTAGGGAAAGAATTATATCCAGCTGAATTTTAAAGACCGTGAATGGCTGCTGGTAAATCATTGCTTCTGATAATCTTTTTACTATCTCTCTCAATAGTGGTATGTTTGATTATCCTTGCCTTTGATGGATTATTATGGTTTGACAACCCGTTAAATGGGCATGCGACTGCGTTAGTTGCTTTCACAGCTATCCAGGTTTTGATTCTAGTCTTGTTGTTCGCTAGACCATGGATTGGTATAAGAGTCGTTTTTTATTGGTCTTTACTATATCTTATAATTCTTTTACTTAACCCGCTCACAGGGCCTATGGTGGGAATTTCTATTGAGGCTTTTGCCCTATATCTCTTCGGCGTAACACCTATAGCCAGCACTCCTCAGTTTAGTTGTCCATTTCTTTGCCCTCCCTTCGTCATTACATACGACTTGCTAATCATCATCCAGTTAGTTATTGTAGTGGCAGTTCTCAGTATACAGCGTAGAGTCACTAAGGCTACACAAAAGAGTTGATACAGATATTTGTTCTTCATGTGTGATTACAGCATAATATGTCGGCGGTGCCATGATCACCAAATTTTTTACTGGGAGATTTCATTACATGTAGATTGTGTGACAGCCCTTTTTCTGCTCCTTTAGTGGATTACTTTTTTAATCTCGCACTGCGCCATGGTCCGTATCAATCATGAAATCATAGGTCGTTAAAACCCATAGATGATGGGCTAAATGTACGACGAGTAAGGTGAGCTGGCGAACAAATTTGTGTCGACCTTTAATGTGTAGGCGCGCTAAAATGTGTGTGCGGGGGGTGGGATTTGAACCCACGAACCCCTACGGGACAGGGGCCTCAGCCCTGCGCCTTTGACCAGACTTGGCGACCCCCGCCTCTCCGACTGCTATTTTCGCGTGGCTAAATATTACGGTATCCCTCTTATGCTTTTTATGCAGCTTTAGGTATTTTTTATGTTGTTTTAGCGGAGGCTTTTTTAATTAGGGGGCAATGTATAGCCTGTGTGATGTAGGTTGGGTAAGACTGGTCGTTCTATAGTTAAGGCTGATGTTAAGGAGGTCCTGTCGGACTTGTTGAAGGCCTACGCCGACGAGTGGCTGGCGCATTATCAGTATTGGGTCGCCGCCCAATGGATTAGGGGTATTGACGCGGATACCCTTAGGCCGATTCTCCTCAAGCAGTCGGAGGATGAGCTGAAGCATGCTGAGAAGCTTGCTCAGAGAATTATCCAGCTGGGCGGTGAGCCGGTCCTAGACTTTTCGGGGCTGCTCGCTACCTCGAGGTGCGGCTACATAGCTCCGCCTAAGGACCCGACAGATCTTAAGCGCGTGGTTGAGGACGTGTTGAAGAGCGAGGCCTGTGCAATCAAGTTCTACAATGAGATGGTTGAGAAGTATAAGGACACCGACTACGTGACTCACGAGATCTTCGAGGATTTGCTGGAGGACGAGGTTGATGACGAGGAGGAGTGGGACAAGATCTACTCCAAGCTCTAGAAGAATAGTTTCTGCTCCTCCGAGAGTTTAGAAGTTTTTATTAGTTTGGCTGTATCTGGTTTTGCCTTTCTCAGTACTGGAAAGCCGCAGAAAGGGCATCTGATGCCTGTGCCCTTGGAGATTTTTTCTTTCTCGAAGATTTTTCCGCATTTGACGCATTGGTATAAGATTCTGGTACTCGTGCTCACGTATGTTAATTGGTTAGGGGTTTTTATATGCTTATGCCGTCTGGTCTTCTGGTAGTGGGTGTTTGGCCGGGAGGGGGCGGAGGAGGTTTAGGCTTGTGGCTCTGGACATGGATGGGACGCTCTATTCCTCTCGGGGGTATGTGGAAGAGCTGGAAAGAGCCATTGTGGTACTTGTTGCTGAGATGCTTGGGCTGAGTATGGAGGACGCCGCGAGGAGGCTGATGGAGGCTAAGACCAGGGCCCTGACAACCAGTGCGAGCCTTGGGCTCCTTGGGATTAGGCGCTCAGAGTTCTATGAGAGGCTCTCGCAGATGGTCAACCCGGCCAGCCACATCAAGCCGAGACCCGGGCTCGAAGACCGTCTGAGAAGAATAAAGGCGTGCGGTGTCAAGATAGCCCTTCACACAAATGCCGGCAGACCACTGGCTAGGAAGGTTCTCTCAGCACTTGACATAAAACCCAGCCTCTTCGACTTCATAGTCACTAGCGATGATGCGGAGCCGAAGCCCTCTCCGCAGGGCTATGAGCTTCTCCTGCTGTCGGCGGGTTGTAGGGCGGAGCAGTGCATATACGTGGGTGACAGGGCCTTGGCTGAGCTTAGAACGGCTAAGATGATGGGAATGTTCACGGTTAAGGTGGGGGGTAGGGAAAGCATATGGGCAGATCTACACGCAGGTGATATCGTCGAGGCTTTGGAGCTGATTGAGAAGCTGATTAAAGACTAGAACTCAGCAGCCTCATGCCCCTCTACTTATATCGCGTTTATATCCTCCGCACACTAAAGCCTAGTTACGGGTGGTGGCTCTGCATAAAGATGACGTGGTTAGAAGGATGAGCGAGGTGCTTAAGGCGGGGGGTAAAATGCTCTCCCAGACCTGCCCCGTATGCGGTAACCCCCTCTTCGAGATTAAGGGAGAGATGCGTTGCGTGGTATGCGACAAGCCTGTAGTTGTGATCAGGGATCAGGTTGAGTCGGGTAAGGCTCTTCTTCCTATTGTTTTGACGAGTCTCGAAGGTGTTGTTGTAGAGAAGATTGACGAGCTCACTGGCAGGCTTGCGGGAACCGTGGACTTGGACGAGATTGAGGAGACTGCTAGGGCTATAGACTCTCTCTTAACTGTATTGAAGAAGAGCGAGGAGATAAGGATCGCCACTAAGCAGACTGAGTAGGCCCATAGATGTGGAGATCCTCGTATATTGGGCCCTCGGGTCTAAGAATACTCTTCTTGAGCTTAACCCTATCCACAATAACCTCGCCCAGGACATGGGATGAGAGCTGTGTCAGCCTTGATAATACCTCTGACTTGTTTCTGACACCCTTCACTCTTAGTACTGTTATGTGGGGCTTGAACTCCTTATCGGGCTTGAATCCAAGCTCGGAGAGTCTTGAGGCAACCTCCTGCTGAGTCGTAGAGAGTCTCGAATCTAGGTCCTCGACGCCTATCCAGACGACATTTATCCTTGAGCCGCCTGGAAAATATCCGACACCCTTGAGAAGTAGGCGCATAGGTCTCACCTCAATCCCTAACAGCCGCTCCCTAACCCTCTCAACCAGGGGTGGCTCCAGCTCTCCCAGAAAGATGAGAGTTATGTGGAGGGTCTCAGGATCTACTGGCTTGCCCAAGACCCCGAGCGACAGCAGATCCTGCTGGATGGCTCTAACCTCCCTGACGATCTCAGGCGAAAAAACGTCAACTGCTACAAAGCTCCTTATGAGGCTGGACGACATGTCTGTTACACTCTTTCGGAAAATCCCTTAGGCCCGCCTAAAGATTAAGGTTTCCACACACTAGGAGGATAAGACCCTCTCCCTCATCTCGACCAGCTTATCCGCTATTGATTTAGCAAGCACCTCGAGCATGCTAGGCTCATTCGTTATCCTGATTACCTTTTCTGGCCTATATCTGCTGAACTCCTGATAGATCTCCCTAACAATATTCTGAAATGCGCTGTCTTTCTCTAGGAGTGTCTCGCGGCCCCGTTTCCCCTGGAGTCTCTTCAGCCTCTCCTCCTCGTTCACATCAACTATCAAGTAGATGTCTGGGGGGAGATAGTCGGCCTTGCCAAGCCTCTCCAGAAGATCCACTATCTCGTCTATCTTGGGGAGGTCGCGGGGTCTCTGCCTGTGTCTTATGAGGGCAAGGCCATAGACTGTGGAGCAGAGATAGTACCTGTCTATGAAGAGGAAGTGTGGTTTCTTCTGCTCAACCTTCCTAACCATAGCGACTGTCTCATCGACTGTGTTTGCCAGGAAGAGTAGCATCCGGCTTAGGGGGGAGATTTTGGGGCTGTTGCCGTATGAGGCTGCGAACCTTCCGCTGCGCATCAAGCCGGGAGTCTTGTGCATAGCCACGCGATATCCGCGTTTAGTCAGAATTCGCGCCACCCTCTTCAATAGAGTTGTCTTCCCCGAGCCATCAGTCCCCTCCCATACGGCTATGAATGTAGAGTCTTTCAAGAGCCAAGAATCGACGTGAATCGCTAAATATTAAATGCGAGCATGCTTGGCGTAGGAGGCTTTAGCCCCGGTTATGGTTTAATTCAGAGGCTACTCCTTCTAATAGGCGGGTACATGCATGTGAGGGTAAGTGTTAGGGCTGAGGTTTTTCCGACTGAGGATTTGGAGCGGGTTTTGAGGGCTGTTAGGAGGATTTTTCCGACTCTTGAGTTCAGGGTCTTGGAGGAGGGTGGTAGGGTTTTTGTGGAGGCAGAGGCCACGGAGCTCTCAGCCCTCAAGTATCTGAAGGAGAACTGGAGGATGAGAAGGGTTAGGTCGGCTGTAGGGAGGATTCTCAGATCGGCCTCGAGTGCGGGTGTCGTTAGGGCGAGACTTAGTAAACATGCAGCATATGTAGGTATGGCTTCTCTCCTCGACGAGGACGAGAGGCCGGGTGTTGGGGAGATAAGCTTGGAGGTCGAGACAGAGGACGTTGAGGGTCTCATAAAGTGGCTGACTAGCTAGGGCTTAAGTGGCGAGAAGTGCTCATGGACTATTTTCCAAGAACCCTCCTCGCGCACCATGACTGTCGTGCACCTTGCCCTCCTCATCCATCTCTGCCCCTCAAATCTATACTGGTAGACTAGTATGCCGCTCATCTCAAGCTCATACACTGCGAAGGCCACATCTCCACGAACTTCAAGGTGGAGGCCTCGAATCTCGTATGAGATGTCTTGGACCTGGTTCAGTAGGCTAAGCTTTAGTTTGAGCCCCATTTCACCTTCTAGTAGGTGGTGAGGTGGGGCGTCGTTGAAGAGTGTGTATCCTCTCTCCGAGTGAAGTTCCAGCAGTCTGTTATGGTCCTTATTCTTGATGACTTCATATGAGTCGGTCAGTGTCTGTAGCGCCTCCTGCTCTTCGGGGCTGCTCATGAACCTGCTTATCCACTCCCCCGATATAGACCTAGCACTTCTCTAGTCGCCTAGAAATCGGATATCTCCTCCGAGCCTGAAGCCCCCCTCGACAATCCGTCTCTGAAGCTCGGCTATGATATTTTCAAGCTGCTCCCTTGAGATGCCCTTAGAGAGTAGCTCTGCCTCAGCCTCGCTGGATAGTGAGACGCCGACTGTAGGTCCGCCAATTGTCATGACTGCTATGCCGTTGAACCTGTATCTTTGATTGCCTAGCAGGAACCTGCCTGAGAATGTGCTGACCCTTCCCTGAGTCTCGGCCGAGTCTATCTCAATATCCTCCGGAAGCGGCTCTATACTCATCGCTTTCTCCTACGTGAATATACGCCGGGCAGTTTGCTGGTCTATCTCGAGCTCGCTGAAGCAGTTGCCGCACACGTAGGTATCATCACCGAGGCTCTGGGCGTTTGATAGGTCTCCGCCACATATTGGGCAGGCCTTTACTGGGTCGCTGCTCTTGACGAACCTCTCCCCACAGCTTCTACATTTGCTCTCACCTAGCGGAGTCTCGGCGCCGCATTTAGGACATATGAGAGAGAGGCCTGCGCTCTTCACTCTTATCCGTCTCAGAGCTTCCGCCCCAGACGGTTTTATTGTTTCCTCTGGAACCCCTCTCTCCTCTCTCTCCAGCAACCCCCTATTTTCTAGGCTCTGGATAACAGATTCGCGATACATAGAGAGCATCCTCTCGGCGGAGAGCTCCTCCCTAATCCCCCTCCTAAAGAGGAAAAGCCCCACGAGTGCAATCGGAACCCCTCCGATTGAGAGGAGGAGGTGGAACGGGAACCCTGGCGTCAACTCGAGGGCTAAAAAGCTTTCAACGCCGCTTGAGACTAGGGCTATGTGTATAAGAGGTGTTGCCAGTGAGATGATCATGCCAATGGCGGAGAGTATGAGCCCTAGCGTGATTTTTGAAAGCATCGCTGCATCATCCTCAACTATCTTAACATATAAACCCTATACGCGAGTTATCCACCCTCCAAGGTTGGGGAAATATAAGAAGCATGTACTAATCAAATAACCTGGGGACTTTGAGGCAGGGGGTGCGCGGGGCTGCAGTGGATGAGGTGCTGAGACTGATAGAGCTGGCCCTCACGACAGACGATGATGTGTTGAAAAGAGAGGCCTTGGCCCAGGCGGTAGAGATGTCTAGGAGCTTTAGGGTCAGGATACCTAGGCGTCTCAGCTTGATGATCTGTAGAAAGTGTATGACGGTCTACAGGTTTGATGGTTCGAGGGTTAGGGTGAGGAGGGGGAGGGCAGGTTTGATGATCGTCTTGACGTGTGGGAACTGCGGCTCTGTTAGGAGGATACCAGTTAAGCCTTAGCCTCTATGGCTCCAGCAAGTATCGAGACCCTCTCCACAAGCTTCCTATTCTCCTCCTTAATCCTCTCAAGCTCCTCCCTCAGCTCCTTATACTCAACACCCCTCTCCAGACTCTTCCTAACCCTCTCGGCAGCATCCCGCGCAACCCTGCGAACCATCTCATAAGCATCATTCTGCGCAATATCCTCAAGGATCCCCAAAACCTCGCCACTCAGCAACTCTCTACAGGCGGCTACAACCGAGCGCCTAACCCTAAGGCTCGGGTCGCGCGAGTAGCGTCGAAGCGCCTCGACAACCTCCCGCCTCCCAGGGAACTTGCCGAGAGAAGCAACCGCAGCAGCCCTTACAGTGCTCGGCCTATCATCCTCAGAATACTTCAGAATAATCTTCAAGGCCTCTTCACCACCCAGCTCGGCGAGCCCTCTCAAGACACCTGCGGTAATTGCGGAGGCGTGGGACGGTGTATCGATATGTTTGAGGAGGATATCATGGACGCCCTCCTCCCTGGTCCGGCCAAGGCTAATGGCGGCGGCCTGCCTCACATAGTAGCTCTCCTCATTATTGGATAGGACTCTAGAGAGAGCCTCAGCCACTTCACGCCCCCTATAGTTTCCCAGGGCCTCGCAGATGGGCCTCCGAATCTTTGCATTCGTGACAACCTCCAGCGCCTCCAGCAGGGCCTTCTTAGCCCCCTCGCTCCGTATCTCGCTAAGGGCCCTGGCCGCCTCGGCCGAGACTCCCCAAAAACCATCACCAACCACGCACTTCTTTAGAGCCTCAACCGCCTTCGCTCCACCAAGTCTCCCCAGAGCCCTCGCAGCTAACACTCTACAGTAGACGTGCTCATCAGATTCTAAGACCTTAACATGCTTCTCAACACCCCGTGCTAGCTCCAAAGTCTTAAAGACCTCAAAGCGGGGGTCGATGCAGACATTTTCAGGCTCCTCCTCTAGGCTAATCACGTGGGTGGCCTCCCTCTCCGTAAGCTCGACCGTGAACGCCTTCTCTCCAGACCTTGTCTTGACTAGGACTGGTATGTTGACGTGGTAGACAGGTAGGGAGTCATCGCCCTGCGTCTGTTTGAACCTCAGAACAAGCTGCTTGCTGCTCTCCTTCCACTCCTCCTCAACCCTAACAGCGGGGTGGCCTGCGTTGTAGAAGAACTGCTCGAAAAACTCCTCCAGGCTCCTCCCAGAGACCTCCTCCATGACTTTCCTGAAATCCTCCGTATCCGCGACAGAATACGCGTATCTCTTAAGAAAGAGGTTCAGCCCCCTCCTGAAGGTCTCCTCGCCGAGGAGGGCGCGGAGCATGTTGAGTATGACACCACCCTTCGGATATGTATGTGCGTCGAAGAGCTCTGCTGCATACTTGTAGACACGCGTGACTATCGGCCTCGCATAATAGTCCCTATACTCGGCTAGATAGGCGTCCATATCTCTTATGAGCTCGTAGACGAACTCGTCCTCACCTTTATCATGCCTCACAAACAGGTTCTCGAGGAATGTTGCGAAGCTTTCGTTCAGCCAGATATGGGGCCAGTCCCTACAAGTGACTAGGTCGCCGAACCATTGATGGGCTGCCTCGTGGGCTATCAGGGGGTCGCTTGAAAAATCGATGTGAGCCTTCTCGTCATGTAGTGTGAGGTCTATCAGGGTGGTGGCGGTTGTATTCTCCATGCCCCCGAATATGAACTCGTGGACAGCAACCTGCGCATACTTCCCATAGGGGTACGGATAGTCGAGATATTTGGAGAAGAAATCCAGTATTTTCGGCGTCTTCTCAAAACTGAGCCGGTAGACCCTACCATAACCTGGGGGAACATAGTAGCTCAGCTTCACACCATTGAAATCCTCGCCATACTCTTCAAACACCCCAGCAGCGATGCTAATCAGGTATGGTGAGTGGGGCTTGTCCATCTTCCAGTGCCAATAATCCCATCCATCCCTCGAACCCCTTGAGACCAGGTCCCCGTTGGATACTGCGACATAGCCTGGGGGGACGTAGGCTATGACCTCTGAGGTGTGCTTCTGTGAGGGGTGGTCAACGAGTGGGAGCCAGAACCTGTTGTACTCCGTCTCACCCTGGCTCCAGGCCTGTGGCATCCTCTCCGGGTTGGCCTTGTCGGGCTTGACGAAGTGGAACCCCTTCCTCGGCCTAGCCCTATACGCTACCTGTATCCTGCCTCTCCCTGAACCAATCTTAACCCGCAGCTTCTCACCATCATACCTCCAGACAGCCTCGCCACCATCAACCCTGACACTATCAATCCACATCTCGCAGGCGTCAAAAACAACCCAGCCGCCGCCAGTGTTATGCTCGACCTCGACCTCCTCCACCCCCCTGAGAATCTCGCCCTCGAAGTCAATCCACAGCTCCAGCTTTAGATGCTTTACGCGGTAGTCATAGTTTGGGTGGAACTTTGAGGTATATTCGGGGTAGGCGAATCCTCGGCCCGGCTTGAAGTAAGGATATACGGTGGCCATTCAGTCAAAAAATCGAAGACGCGGATATATATCCACACTCTCTGCCGCCTGGCGAGGGTGGCGTCAACCTCCATTACCTCTTCCCCCTGCTCATGCTCTTCCGGAGAGCATACCTCACATGACGCGGTGTGGGATGCTGTTTTGGGTTTTTATCGTGCCACGCAAACAATAGTTCCAGGATATGGCTATACTCGAGCTGAGAGATGTCTGGGCTAGCATAGAGGGCAAGATAATTCTGAAGGGAGTGAACCTAGTTGTTAAGGAAGGTGAAATAGCCGCCCTCATGGGCCCGAACGGGAGCGGAAAAAGCACTACAGCGCAAGTAATAATGGGCCACCCAAAATACGTCGTCGAGAAGGGGGACATACTACTAGACGGCGAGAGCATACTCGCGCTCTCACCAGACCAGAGGGCAAAGCGCGGCTTGTTCCTAGCGTTTCAGTACCCAGTGGAAATAAGCGGTGTTACAATGGCTAACTTCCTCAGACGCGCCTACCTCTCAACACACGGGGAAAGCAACAAGAAACTATCAGTATCAGAGTTCCACAAGATGCTTGTTGAAAACTTCAAGCTCCTCCAGATGGATGAGTCTTTCACCAAGAGGTATCTGAATGAGGGTTTCTCGGGGGGTGAGAAGAAGAGGAGCGAGATCGTGCAGCTCGCAACGCTTAACCCGCGCATCTCAATACTCGACGAGACCGACTCAGGCCTTGATATAGACAGCGTTAAGATAGTGGCTGATGCAATTAAGCAGATAAACAAGAAGAGAGGCACGGGCTTCCTAGTAATCACCCACTATGCGCGGATACTAAACTATCTAAAACCAGATGTAGTGCATGTAATGCATGATGGAAGAATAATAATGTCGGGGGGCTTTGAGCTGGCGGAGGAGCTTGAGAAGAAAGGGTATGCGGCCCTAAACACCACCTAACAGAAGTTCACGCCCGCTCTTAGATATTCGATAACCTCCGCGTCGGTTACTTGTGCAAAATTTTCATAGAACTCGCCTACCGCGTAGAACTCCTCCTCAATATATGGGCAGACAAATTGGTCTACAAATGGTCTAAGCCGAGAGGCAGCCGCAGTGGATGCTACAGGCGCTGAGGCTATCAGCTTTGAAGGCCTCATCTTCTTAATCGACTGGACAGCAGCTAGCATCGTCGTGCCAGTGGCTAATCCGTCATCGATGACAGCCACGGTCTTCCCTGCCGCGTCTATGAATCCTCTACCACTCCTGTAACTCTCAGCGCGCCCTCGCATGGCAGGCACCTGGTCTGCGGCCTTCTTCATTATCGTCTCACGCGAAATCCCATAGAAATCCACAACCTCGTCTTCCACAGCCAAGTCACCGAACTCTGTAACCGCCGCAGCGGCTAGCTCAGGGTTGAAGGGAGCCCCAATCTTCTTCACAACAATAACATCAAGCGCGCAACCGAGCCTCCGAGCCACAACGCCTGCGACCACGACTCCGCCACGAGCAATACCATAAACCACCGATCCAGGCCCCAGATACTCCCTCAACACCTCTGCAAGCCTCAAACCTGCGTCAACCCTGTCACGGAAAAGAACCCGCAAACCCCTCAAGCCCCGAAACCGAGACGGTGCGGGTGGCATTTACACGTTTACAGCGACGGCTATCTCCTTCCTCGTCATACAATATGTTCAGTCTAAGATGGCTATTGTCGGGAAATAAGATAAGGCTAATATATGTGCGGTCCACCTTGCGGCTGAGATGCTGGGCACTGGATGGGGTACGGTATTGCTTCTGCTCTACTTACCTCACCCTTCCTAGTCGTCTTCACACTACTCTTGCTAACCGTCGCCAAATCCACTCCAGGTATAAGTATAAGGCGGGCAGACCGGAGACTCTGCTTCAAGACCCGAGAAGTTGGTCCCAAGCGTTAAAATAAATCTGAACCAACCAGCACAAGGATGAAACGAATATCCTAGGAAGCCCCGCCTAAGCTCCGCTAGGCGCGGAAGAGGACGCCAACTACTCTTATAAGCGCCTATGTGATTGTCACTCTAAGGTGTCGTTATGTGTGATATTCTCGTAGCAACCCCAAGGGCGACTAAGGAGAGGGTGATGCTATTCGCCAAAAACTCTGACAGAGATCCTAACGAGGCCCAAGTCCTAGAGCTAATCCCTAGAAAGAAGCATGAGGAGGGTGAAGTTAAGCTAACGTATGTTGAATTTCCACAGGTCGGGGAGACGTATTCGATAATTATTTCGCGCCCTTGGTGGACCTGGGGGGCTGAAATGGGTGTAAACGAGTTCGGCCTAGCTATAGGGAACACAGCCATCTTTAGTAGAGAGAAGCTCCCAGATAAGGGGATTCTCGGCATGGATATTGTTAGGCTGGCTTTGGAGCGTTCTAGAAACTCTGAAGAGGCTCTAAAACTCATAACAAGTATCGTAGATGATCAGGGCGGGAGCGGAAGCTACGAGCACAGGCTAATCTACAGCAACTCGTTCATCATAGCCGACCCAAGGGAGGCGTGGGTGCTGGAGACGGCGGGCAGACACTGGGCTGCCAAGAGAATTGAAAGTGTATACTCAATATCTAATGCACTGATACTCGAAGGTGATTGGGACATAGCCTCCGATGGTGTGGAAGAACTTGCTAGTAAGGGTGGCTTTAGCTTCGCCAGACACTTCTCAGACAGATTTTATACGTATTTCGCCCATGGAAGGGATAGGAGGGCCTATACCTATGGGAGGCTAAGGGAGAAAGAAGGCGAAATAACAATCGAATACATGATGTCCATTTTGAGGTCTCACTCCACCGAGCCTTACCTACCCCATAAGGGGTCGATGAGGGATATCTGTATGCACTACGGCGGCTTGACTAGGCCCTCCCAAACAGCCTCATCTCAGGTTTCGGAGCTAAGCGAGAACGGCATACACTGGTTCACAGGAACATCACTTCCCTGCATAAGCATATTTAAGCCGCTAAACTTCAACACAAAACCACCCCCCGTGGGAGAGAATCCCACCAACAAATACAACCCCAACAACTACTGGTGGAGTGTTGAGCGCTTTCACAGAAGATTCCAGACCAACTACTACCGCATAGCCCAATTCTCTGCGGAGAGGGATGAGGTGCAGAAGATGGTTCTCGAGGCTGTCAGAGAGTTTCGGGACGGCTCCGACCTCTCCACGCCTCTCAGACTAGCCCTCGAGAAGGAGAGGGAGCTGATAGAGAGGTGGGATAGGATTATAGTCCCTGCCAATCTTCCATTTCCATACAGCATCAGGTGGCGAGCTGTGAACAGGCGCGCCCAGCTAAGCATCTGAGCGAGAAAGCAGCAAGCTTAGATGGTGTCTCCTCCCTTGAGTTGGTCAGCCCTCTCCCTCATCATCCTCCTCAACTCGCTGATGTCGCGCGGTATAACCACGGCAAGAACTGTGAACAAGACCCCGCAGACAATCCATGTAGAAGTGGAGATGTACATCATTCCAAACCCGAGACCATAAAGGTCTGCCAGGTATCCTGCGATTAGAGGTGCTGTTGACGAGCCAGCAGACTCGAATATCGAGAGGAGGGAGGCTGCCGAGCTCCTCACCTCAGGCTGGACTGTGTCCATGATTGATGCGACTACGTTTGGCCCGGCCATAGGAAGGATAAAAGATGTGACCGTTCCCAGAACTGTGAACCCAGCAACATCCTCAACAGGCCACGACAATGTAATGTAGATGGTTAGCGCGGATAGAAACACAACAACCGCGCCGACTATCGCACGACCCCTAACAGTCCTTGAGAAGAGTGCGTCACCTATAGCCCCACCTGCAAAGTTCCCAAAGACCATTGTGATTAGCCAGATTAGCATCGCAAAAAGAGCCATCGTCTCACTGAACATCCTCTCTCTAAGCATGTATGTGAAGACCCAAGTCTGTAGCGTCATCCATGGGAATACTCCGAAGAATCCCTGCAGGCTTAGGAATAGCATTGAGGGCTTCTTCACCAAAACGAATATATCTCTAAACCTTATCTTGTAAAGCTCCTCTCTTATCTTCAGCCCTGAGAGCTCAGGCTCAGAGCTTCCCCTCGGAACATCTTTTACAGCAAGGTACACAATAACCGCCATCAATATACCTAGGCCCCCCGTTATCAGGAAGAGGTATCGCCAGCCATATGCATAGCCTATCACGACACCAACGATAGTTCCTATCAATGCCCCGGTTGCCCCCGTGGCCCCTATAAGCCCTAGGGGTTTGCCCCTCTTTTTCGGTGGAAAATAGTCGCTTATCAGGCTCTCTATGCCGGATGGCGGGGTATTGTCTATCCCGGTTAGTATTCTAGTTACGAAGAAGCCGAGGAAGCTTCGTGGCAGTGTATTAAGCCACGTTGTGAATCCCCATATCACGCCTGCAACGCTTATGAGTAGTCTTCTTGAATATCTGTCAAAGAGATATCCCCAGACAGGAAAGAGCACTACAGACAAGACGGTGGTAGCTGTAATCAATGCGCCACCGTAGACGTATGTGATCTGGAACTCGTCCAAGACCTGTGGAAAAACGACAGAAATGACGTAGATGTCAGCATTATGGAGGGATTGAAAGAGGAACAGGATGATCGCAATAAGCCAAGCATTTTTCAAAGAAGGCGAGGACATACTAGAATCACCGCAGAAAGCATAAACTCATTTACAAGGAGAGATCAACAAGAAAGTCTGCGGTTTTAGCCGTGGGATGGATTGTCGACGGATTTAAAAAGATGAGGATCGTAGCTGGGTTTGAGCGGGTCGCTCGAATGA
>JAUQPU010000008.1 GCA_030550235.1 Thermoproteota archaeon | reverse complement strand
GATGGGTTGCCAGCACCCGACTTTCGCGCCCGCTCCCGCAAAGCACTACTCGCCGAGCGGGTGGGGCTTAACTTCCGGGTTCGGAATGGGACCGGGTGTTTCCCCCACCCTATGACCGGCAACCCACCGGTGGATAGAACATTTAGGCCACTAAATAAACGTCGCTTCTGGGTGTGGTTGGGGGGCTTGACTGGTGAGGTGCTTGGCAGCTTCAGGTTTGAGGAGGCTGTGGCTCTTCGGAGGCTGAACAGGTTTGTCGTGGAGGCGGAGGCTGGGGGCTGCGTTTTGCTGCTCCACATAAGAAATACTGGGAGGCTGCTGGACCTTGTTTATCCTGGTGCCAGGCTCTTCTTCGAGCCGCGGAGTGGAGGTAGGACTCGGGGCGTTATCATAGGCGTCGCGGTTGATGATGAGCGGGCCGCGCTGATAGACCCTCTGACTCAGGTGCGGATGTTTGAGGAGGCTTGGCGGAGAGGCCTGGTTGGCTGGCTGAAGGGGTGGAGAGTAGCGGGGCGCGAGCCGCTGTATCGGGGCTCTAGGATAGATTATCTGCTCGAGGGGCCTGGGGGCGAGAGGGGCTTGATGGAGGCTAAGTCCGCCGTCTATCTCTCTGAGAGAGGCGAATGCATGTATCCTGACACGGTCTCGGAAAGGGGGAGGAGGCACGTTGACGCGTTGGCCGCGGCGAGGAGGGAGGGGCTGAGGGCCGTCATCACATTCATCTCCGCCCACCCACGATGCAGCTTCTTTAGACCCTGCTGCGAGGTGGACCCACACCTCTGCGAGAAACTCAGAAAAGCCCGGGATGCGGGAGTTGAGATAAGAGGGGTCAAGATGCACTTGGAGAAAGGTAAGGTCCTACTTGACTCCCCGGACCTGCCCATATCGCTGGAGTGAGGCCCGCTCTCGTCTGCGGTTAATCCTCGAGCTTCAGCTTCTCGCCCAGATACGTGTATACACCCGTCTTAAGGACCTTCAGGCTCAGGAGGGCGCACTTGAGCCTCACAGGGCTGAGCTCAATCCCCAGCATATTGAGGATATATTGCCTATCGATGTCCTTGACCTCCTCAAGCCTCTTGCCCCGCACTCTCTCGGTCAACATGGAGGCTGAGGCCTGGCTAATCGCACATCCCTTCCCCTTAAACCTGATGTCCTCGACTACACCATCCCTCACCTTGATGTGCATCTCGACAACGTCGCCGCAGAGGGGGTTAGAGTCCTTCACACGGATATCGGCATCTGCTAGCTCGCCATAGTTCCGCGGATTCCTATAGTGGTCGAGGATGTTCTCAAGCTCCTGTGATGCCATCTAAGCTATCTCTCCACTAACCTCATATTAACCTTTCAACCAGCGTGAAAATGTGAGAGGATCAGAACTAGCTGAGGACAGGTCTTAAAACTATTCTGCAGACAGGGCTTCCCTTGTTTATACAGTCAACCTCCTCGGACTCGTATCTCTCTCCCTCAATGACCTCAACGACCCCCTCGATCATCCCCCTAACCCAGTGGCTGGTGGGGGGCAGCCTAACATCCTTGAGGAGTAGGCATTCTAGGTTATCGGTAAGGGTGGCAGTAATAACGCCTTTTTCCAGCTTGGTAAGGTTTAGAGATCTCACATACCCGAGGGCTTGAAAGAAGAGCTCAGCAGCCCTGTACAATTGCCTCAAATCCCTGATGTTCAGTGCTTCTCTGTAGAACTTAGAGGCTCTAGCTCCTATACTCTTTCCGACGTGGTAGAGGAAGACCGCCCCGGCCTCTCCGAAAGACTCGTAAAGTCCCCTGAGAAAGCCATCCAACGCCGGCGTCCCAATTATTACAGCACGGTTACCGAGGAAACCCTTATAGTTGAAAAACGCGTCGGTCATCAGCCCTGGGACAACTGGACTAAGCAGCTGGACTGAGCTGAGCGTCTTTGATGACTCTAAGTCGAGTATAGCACTCTTCAGGGCTCCCTCCTCCACATCGCCTACGTCAATAACCATCCAGAGCAGTGATTCGCCCTCTCTAGACTGGTTAGGCATAACCTCAATGGAGATGGGCTTAACACCAACCCTAAGCAGCGCCTCGAGGACGGTCTGAAGCCCCCTCCCTGGCTCCGAGATGCTCGCGCCCAGACCGACAACATGCCTGCCAGGGTAATAGTTCACTACTAGAAGGTCTCTATAAATGGTGGTGTGAGGCACGATGGTGATGGATTATAGTATATATTAAAGCTTATCGATGTGCGTTTATTAGAGATTCGTAGGGTTTTTTGTCACTATCCTTCCCCCATGACCACGACGTCCAGCCCGACATTCATCTCTCTACAGAGCCTGTAGATCTTCTTCTGACACTTCTTGACATAGACCTTCATGTACTCGGGCGGTATCTCAATCCTTAACTGGTCACCCACCATCCTAACCCTATGCCCTCGGATGAACTTTCCAAGTATCGTCGAGGCGATGTCTGCGGCCCTGCTATCAGTCTCAGCCTCAAGCCTTCCCCCGCCCTCACCAGCAGGCACTATGAATGTTCTCTCGCCGAAGACGTATAGCTCGTACTCGACATCACCAGTCAGAAAATCCTTGACAAGGACGGTCGGCCTCGCCAGGTCCGCCTTCTTCAACCCCCTGGGAACCTTCACAACAACCTCAAGCGTGTATATCTTCGAGACCATACCCTTATCCATGAATATCACAGTGTCTATTACTGATGGGATTACTCCGATGTCAAGCCTCTGTGCAACCCTCTGGATTGCATCGATAGGTGTGGTGGCGTGTATGACCCCGACCATCCCGATCCCAGCTAGCCTAAGGTCGATGAATATCTTGAAGTCGTCCGTGTCCCTCATCTCGTCGAAGACCGTGTAGTCTGGCCTGCTGAGCAGTAGGACATCATAGAGCTCACCATGAGTTGCCGCGGACTTGGAGTACTGTGTAATCTCGCTTGAGACCTGAAGGTCGCGGGGGCTCTCTATCGTCTTGACGACCATGCCGAGGGACCTGTAATGCTCCGCCAAGGCTTGTGCGAAAGTGGACTTCCCCATCCCCGGCGGCCCCGCCACGAGTATGCCCTCAGCCCTCTCCACGAGCCTCTCCATGAGGCTTGGATGCAACTCATAGTCCTCGAGGCTCTTCCTCACTATCGGCCTAACGACCGTAACCTCTAAGCCGTCACTCAGCGGGGGCCTAGTGATTACGATTCTGAAGTCGCGGAGCTGGACAATCATTGTGTCGCCCTTCTCCACCTCTATGAACGACTCCCTCCCAAGCGTTGAGTAGACCTCCATCATTATCTGAGCTATGATGAGCTCGAGCTCCTCCCTGCTCACTGGCTCGCTCGAGATCTCCTCAAACATCCACGCACCCGGGACACCCTTCTTAACCCTCGGAGGTACTGACTCCTTAAGGTGGAGAGACATTACGCCCCCTTGGAATATCTTTTCGAGGTCTAGGATCTTGCTGGGGGCGAGGTATCTAAACTTGATTGAGAGGGCCTCGCAGAGCCTTGCGGTGACGGGGTCTGAGGTAACTATCTCTCCGCCGCTATCCCTCGCAAGCATCCTCAAGGCGGTCCTCAAATCCGCCGCGTCGCCCTCAACATCAACTATCTCTAAGGTGGCCCCAGCCCGCTCACACGCCTCCCTCAAACTCTTAAAAGCATTAATGCCCGCCTCATCCCCACGCCTAAGCTTCTCCTCCAAACTTCTCAAAATCCCAGAGTATACTAGCACCCTACCGCCAAAACCATTCTCCAAAATCCACCTCTCCATAAGCCTAGACGTGATAACTAGCTCATCCGGAATAAGCACCCGCATGCCTAGATGCTACTACCCTCTTTACACTATCTTCCGTATCTCTCTATTTTAAGATATGACAGGCGCTCCGCCGGCCTTACCCCCAGTCTGTAGGGAGCATTTAAAATCCTGGGATACCCCGGTAACCCGGGACTATGAGTTTGTTGGCGGAGCTGGGGTTGAGGCCTGTGATAAACGGCGTGGGGACTATGACGCTTCTAGGCGGGACTACACTCTCGGCTGAGGTCCTGGAGGCTATGAGGGAGGCCTCTCAGGTATACCTTGACATGAACATGCTCCACCTAAAGGCCGGAGAATACATAGCCAAGCTCCTCGGGGTTGAGGATGCCTACATAACCTCAGGAGCCGGGGCAGGCATAGTCCTCGCAATCTCCGCATGCATCGCACTACAAAGCCCCGAGGTCATTGTGACGCTTCCAAGAACAGGCCGCCGCTTCAAAGTCCTAGTTCAGAAGAGGCATAGAAACATCTACGACTACATAGTGGGGATAGCTGGCGCTGAGCTGGTTGAGGTTGGAGGCCCCTCAGGAACCACTGAGTCGGAGCTGGAGGAGGCCATAGACGGTGAGACCTGCGCCGTGATGTACTTCGCCTCCGACCACCAGCCCGGGACACTATCACTTGAGACGGTGGTGAAGATAGCGCATAGTAGGGGTTTGCCTGTTATCGTGGACGCGGCGGCAGAGCTTCCACCCCGAGAGAATCTGAGAAGGTTCTACGAGCTGGGCGCAGACGCAGTGCTCTTCAGCGCAGGAAAAGATATGGGCGCACCCAACGACACCGGGATAGTCATCGGCAGGAGGAGGATTGTCGAGCTCTGCCGCAGACTCGGCCCCCACAACTATGAGAAAACCAACGGCAGGATGCGCGTATTCATTGGCAGGCCTATGAAGTCGAGCAAAGAAGATATCCTAGCAGTGGTTGCGGCCTTGAAGAGATACCTCGAGATGGACGAGGAGGCAAGGCTTAGAGGCTGGGAGGCGAAGACAGACTACATGGTCTCGGAGCTGAGGAGACGCGGGGTAGACGCAGTCGCGAAGATCTATCCGGGAGGAGGGTTCGAGCATCCGAGGCCCTCATGCATCCCAAGAGTCGAGGTCAGACTCTCTAGCCCCGAGATGGCTGAAGAGGTCTTGAAGACACTGCGAGAGGACGACCCGCCAATCCAACTCTACTCAATACGAGAGAGAATCTACATCAACCCCCAATGTCTTAGAGACGGAGAAGAGAAGATAGTTGCCGAGAAATTGGCTGAGAAGCTGCGGCTCAAGCTTAATTACTTATCTGGGTAGGCTATGCTATTCGACCTAAGGCCCAAAGAATAGCAGCCTAGCTAAGATCCTCGCCCATGAGAAGGGTGGCCTCTATGTTAACCTTGCTGGAGCCGGAGGAATGAAAGGAGTTGCGAGGAGACTTGCTGCGGCCTAAGGTGTTGAGGAGAGTTTTGCATGGTGCCAGGTGGCCTGGTATTAAAAATGAATTAGATATTAATGATAAAACTCTCAACGATGTTTTGAAGGCCTTATCTGACGCGTTTATTGTTGAGAAAAGGGACGGATTCTATGTGATAGATGACCCCGTGACGTGGGGGGGCTCTGAGGAGTATGCGGATTAGGAAAAAATAAGATAGTTTATATCTGAATGTCTTACTGTATCTTTTCCCAGCGGCCGCTCTTCATGGACTTGTATGCTGCGTCTAGTATCTTGTTGACTATGTAGCCGTCTCTGTAGGTCTCCCTGGGCATTTTTTCCTCGGAGAAGGCCTGGATGAAGTGTTGGAGCTCGTGTAGGTAGCCGTAGAGCTCGTGCTCGCGCCAGATAGGGTACATCCATCCCCGCGCAACCTCCGCCTTCTCGACCACGTATCCAACCCTCTCCTCAGGCGCCACTGTGAAAACCCTGATACCGGTCTCTCTCGTCGTATCTATGAACACAGCGCCCTCAGAGCCGTAGACCTCGTATCTCAAGTCAAGCCCCCCATGTGCCGCCCAGCTATTTTCAGACTGACCCACCTGCCCACCCCGATACCTCACAAACGCGAGGCTGTTGTCCTCAGCCCTAGTCCTAGAGCCATGAACCAGTGTTGCTCCCCAGCCCATAACCTCAACCGGCTCATCACCGATGAAGTAGCGCGCAACCTCAACAGAGTGGCAGCCCATGTCTAGCAGGGAGCCCCCGCCTGAGAGTTCTGGATTCCAGAACCAGTCGGAGTGCGGCCCGAAGTGGGCCTCCCTCGTCCTAACCCAGAAGACACGCCCCAGTGCGCCGTTATCAATCATCTCCTTAACCCGCGTGATCTGAGGCGTAAAGACCTGGTTCTCGGCGTATCCGTGAAGGACCTTATACCTCTCAACCACGTCAAGCATCTGCCTCGCCTCTTCTGCATTCCTCCCCAGGGGCTTCTCGCAGATTACGTTCTTACCGTTCTCCGCCGCGTGTATTGTGGCTTGGAGGTGGAGGAAGTTTGGCAGGCAGATTAGCACAGAGTCTATCTCAGGGTCTCTGCAGAGTTTCTCCAGATAGTCTCCTCCATAGTATGCCTTCTTCACGCCATACTTCCTAGCCAGCTCCTCAACCGGCGCCTGTCTCCTGCTCCCAATCGCCACGACCTCAGCCTTCGGAACCTCCATCAGGGATGGTAGATGGAAGAAAGAGACCACGAAGCCGGAACCCAAAATTCCTATCTTTACAGGGCCCATCTTCACGCACAACTTCATCGTCTAGGCTGATAAAAGGTTTTAAGCCCAGCTAGGCGGCCCCCATCCGCTCTCGGCTCAGGGCCTCAACCCTCCTTACAGCTGCGAGCGACTGGCCGAGTACGCATAGGCCCCAGAATCCGTTAACCAGGGCCATTGAGTAGTTTACGCTCGCGTAGAGTGATCCGGCAAGTGACCCGACAGCCAGCAGACCCTTTTCAAGCTCGCCCAGACCAACCCAGAGAATTATGAAAGGCAGGATGGTGCTGAGTATCAGCCCAGTGAACCAGAATACCCTGTCATAGAATATCAGCCTCGATATACCTTTCAGCCACCTCTCCAAGGAGGCCTGGAAGCCCAGCAGCTCGTCCCTCCCACCGTTGAGAAACCTCTCAGCGAAGTGTATGCTCTGGCTGTAGAAGCTCCTCTCGACGTTCCTAGCCTCCTCCGCCTTCCTGACATAATACTCCGTCGTAGCTGTGAGTGGTGGGATGAGGGAGAGGGAGATGAGGCCAAACAGCGGGCTAAGCTGAATCATAGCCGCGAGAGATGCAAACATGGTCAGGAAGTTGGGCAGGATTATACTGAAGCTCGTAGAGTTGTTCCAGATTACAAAGTCAACATCGCTCACAATACGGCCTATGACATCTTTAGAGTCACCCTCCATGGGTGTCCTCCTGTCAACTATAGCCCGCTTAATCTGGACGATTCCCCTGGCCATGTATTGCCAGAAGGGCTTTAGAAGCCACTCACTAGCCGAGACAGAGACAGCTACTATCGCGAGGGAGAGGAGCCCGTTGTTGAGAAGCCTAGCGTTGGGTGGAGAGACGCTCAGCGCCTCCACAACGTCCCTCAAGATTAACGGAAGCATCAGGCCGAGGGCAATAGACCTGATGAGATAGGTGATGGAGGCGAAGACAAACCCCCGGATAGTGTTACCCCTCCCCAGCCCCTCAAACATGAAACGCGCGGTCTTCCAGAGCATCTCAGCAATCTTCAGAGCCATTAACGAGAGAAATTGCTAGAGCCTAAGATTTTAGGCTATCTAAAATCAGTAGGCCATAAAATCCTCTGTGCAGAGCGTAGTTTATAATTTCCCCGGAAAAATATGTGGAATCCCCCTAATTCGAAGATTTGATTAACATTAGTAAATTATGCATTTTTAGAGGTATTTGCAGACGGGTTTATATTATCCGCCGGTATTACTATGTTGTGTTGTCTGGCCTCGCCTCAGTGAAGGAGGTGAAGGTTACTAGGACGCTCAAGCGCTACTGGAGGCTCCGAGTTCCGAGGGAGCTGAGCCAGGGGGCCTTGTTCATAGTCATAGAGGCGGGCGGGGAGAGGTGGCAGGTAAGCCTAGACAGGCATGGGAGAATCTACGTGCCCACAAGGCTAAGGCCCATGTTTGACAAGGCCAAGACCATAGTCATGAGGCGGGAGGACGACACGCTGGTCGTCAAGCTCCTATCCTTCTAGGCTTCAGACCCCCTATCTCGAGAGGAGTTTACCCCTCACGAATAGTATCAATATAAACGTGTTCCAGAGCAGGCTGAAGACTATCCAGAGTGTTATCTCCAGGGGCCTTTGGAGCCGCATACTCCAGAGGTATAGGAGGCCCAGAATCGGGGGGAGCGTAAGGATGAGGGCTAGGGCTGTTGCGCGGCTGAAGACCCGGGCGTATTGGGCCATTTCACGGGGAACCCCAGGCTTTAAATCTCCTTCATCCTGGACCTTAGAAGCCTTAGGTGGCGCCTGTGGGCTTGGCTGGCTCTTATAAGCCCGGTCTTAAGCCCCCTCCTCTCATCCCTGCTGAGGTTCTGCCTCTTCTCCAGCTCCTTTTTAGCGACGAGCCCCAGCTTCCTCGAAGCCATCCTGACCGGCTCAATCTCCTCCCTAACACGGCTAGTCGACTGAGACCAGAACCCCCGAATCCTAAGCCTCGTCTTAATGTCCAGCACCATCCAAGACCCTTTACAGGCACAGCCAGTTATTTAGCGTATAGGGGGCGCGGGGGTCAAGTGTCTATTTTCTTAAATCCATCCGAGCCTCGCTGATCTTCTCCTCGAGAAGCCGTAAGATTCTCTGGGGCTCGATATCTATGACCCTTCCACAGTAGCTGCAGTGGAGCCTGAAGAGTAGGTGTTTGGCGTCGGCCATCCTGCAGACCTCCTCGCGGGGCAGGTGGAAGTGGTTCAGCTCCCTACAGACCGTGCAGGGTATCTTTGTCACCTCACCCTCCATCGGGAGCGGATCCTCCTCCAAGAGGCCGGAGACGATGTAGAGGCGCTGGACAGGAATCTCCCTTCCGCTCCTCTTAAGCAGCGTCTTAAGCCTCTCAAGCTCAAGCTCCTGCATCGAGACTCTCTCCTTAAGCTGGGCCGTAGTCCTCTCTAGAGACCTGTAAACCCACCTGGGGACGAGATGGTTCTGGAGGGCTGGGAGGAGCCCCCTAGCGACGATCTCCCTAGCACGCTCAGCCGCCCTCGCGCTCGTTCCCTTAGCCACCGAGAGTCTTGCTAGGTTTTGGAGGGCCTCGGCCGCGCTCTCCAGGTCGTCTGGGCTTATGTTGCTGCTTAGGATTACTCGGGCGATTGACTCGCCGAGCTCGGTTGGCTGGGGGCGACCGGCTCTTTTCACCAAGGCATCCTGCAGGACCTCGAGGGCCTTCTCCCTGCTTGACAATACTCCATGCTTCTCAAGCTCCCTCAGAACCGCTAGCACGAATTCTGGCCCCAAGTTTAGCCTCCTGAGCTCGGCTATCAGCTCACCGAACTCCCCCGAGGAGACGAAGACCATCGAGTCCCCGCCACTATTGTCGCGCGACAGTAAAACCACCCCCAGCCCAAACAAACAAGTAGAAAAAAGCTTTAACAAGCCGGTCGTCAGACACCGATTTCTCAGAGAATACCCTGAACAGCATCAATGTAATATGTGGTGGTTTTTAAGGGGGGTTGAGGCTTCAGCTCTTCTTCCTGCTTTGATGGCCGAGACACTTTTATAAGACTCGTAACATGCCTCCACCCTGATGGCTGTCATAGGACTTGTTGGCGGCTCCGGAATCTATAGCGCGGAGATGCTCAGCGAGGCTAGGCAGGTTAAGGCCTACACACCCTACGGCTCGCCGAGCGCCTCACTGACCATTGGGAAGGTTGGTAGACACACCATCGTCTTCCTCCCGAGACATGGGCTTGGCCACAGCATTCCCCCTCACATGATCAACTACCGGGCGAATATCTGGGCCTTGAAGGAGCAGGGTGTGGAGAGGGTCTTGGCTCCTAGCGCTGTTGGGAGCCTGCAGGAGGAGTATAGGCCGGGAGAGCTCGTCCTCCCAGACCAGTTCATAGATAGGACACACGGCAGGGCCTCAACCTTCTATGACGGAGGCCAGGTAGCCCACATCTCGATGGCAGACCCCTTCTGCCCAGAGCTCACAGACATAGTCTACGATGAGGCAGCCAGACTAGGCCTCCCAATACACAAGGGAGGCACATACGTCTGCATCCAGGGCCCCAGGTTCTCCACCCGCGCAGAGTCCAACATGTTCAGGGCATGGGGCGGCCACATAATCGGCATGACACTTGTCCCGGAAGTCTCTCTTGCCAGGGAGGCGAGGATGTGCTACCTCACAATCGCGATGGTCACAGACTACGACTGCTGGAAGGAGGGATGGAGGGTCACAGCCGAGGAAGTTGTCAGGACGATGGCGAGCAACGTCGAGAAGGTCCAAAAACTACTCGCCCGCGTCATACCTATGTTGCCCGAGACCCGGGGATGCAGATGCGCCCACTACCTCGACGAGGCACTCCTCTGAAAACATCACATAAGCCGGAGAGCCGCCCTCAGCGGCCTACCCTTAAGACCAAGATAACGGCTGATAACCATCCTGGAGACCTGCTCGTTCACAGGAGAGTTTAGGGAGCCACGCCGTAGCTTGCGAGGAAGCTAAGCGAGTATGGGATGTCTGTCCTGTAGGCGAAGGCCGAGCCTTTGCAGTAGGCGTTCAGTACGAAGCTGTTTACAGCCACTATCAACTCCTCTCCGGTCTCGGTCTTGTGTAGGACTGGGCCGCCGGAGTCTCCGAAGCATGTGCCGCCGGGGCCTGTGCCTAGGCCAGGGTCGTTAGAGTATTGGAGGTTGTATCCGTCGGTCAGGGCGCTGCGGAGATTGATGAGCATGACCGTCGCATTATATCTCTCACGTATGCCCATGAAGAAAGGCTTCACCAGCTGGAGCCCATAGCCTACAACGGTAAACTGTACGTTCTGTAGTCCGCGCCGCGTTGCTAGGTTGTCAAGGTATCCGGCTGGTGCTAGCTTGCCGAAGCCTTGTCTGGTTACGGGCTTATTGAGCAGGACGACGCCAATATCATGAGTATTCGGGATTGTTAGGTAACCGGTCCATTCTGGATGCGGGTGAGGTGTACCCCAGTAACCACCAGTGCATGGATAGCCCTTATACCCGACACAGGACGGAGCTGGCTCTGGCACAGAGAGAGGATAGTTTCCCCAAGGGATTGGGCCAGGGTCAAACCAGACCTGCGCATAGGATGGCGCCAGACCTAATTCGGGATCATATCCCGTACAGTGTCCAGCCGTGAGTAACACTCTCTCTGAAATTAACGCGCCTGTGCAGCGCCAAAGCGGCACCTTGTTCTTGTCATAGAAGACAACAAGGCCGATGTATGGGTGTGCATTACCATCAGGCTGACCATACTGGATCGCTGAAAGAGGTGTGAGGGCCACCAGTGTGAAAAGCATCACAATCATGGTTGCGTGTGCCAATATGCGGAGGCTTTCCAGCGCCTTTAAAGGCATGGTTTCAGATTGTTGTAACCTGCTTAAATGATTTTCAGAATTATGTGGCGGAGAAAAATTTGCTGAGGTGTAAATACCTTAATCTTTAATGCTCCATGATGCTTAGAGCCTCTCTGAGTGGCTTCTTCTTGAAGCCCTGGGGGAGAGGCCACTCGGCCGACGTCGCGTCTATAAACTCTATATCCCGCTTCGTCCCGGCTAGCCAAGAGAGTAATCGGTAGCCATAGTCAAGTTTCATCCTCTTCATAGCTAACCACTGCGGGTTAGCCGCCTTCACTGCTGCCGAATACCTACCCGCGCCGCAGGTGAAGCACATGCCTATTGTCACGACCCTTCTGGCTCCGAGGGCCGCCGCCATGAATACCGCCCTGTCGCCGTCTGTGAAGCCTCCGAAGTTGTGTATGTGGCCCCGCGGGGTGGATTGGCATGTTGCCTCAATCCTCGCATCCAGCCTCGGAAGATACAGCTTGAGCCTCTCGATGTTATCGCCGTGTGCGTGAACCACTAGGACAGCCCCCCTCCTCCAGCACTCGTAGATGTCCTCGAAGACGCCGTCCAGGTCTGTGACAACTATGTCTGGGATTACGCCTACGCTGAGTAGGGGGGTGGTGGCTGTGTCTGCTGAGACCACCAGGATGCCAGGGGCCAGGTTCTCTGAGAGGGTCGCCGCCTCCTCGGCCACTGTGTCATAGGCCCCAGCCACAACAACGCATCCAGCTCCTCTGAACTTTGAGGCCAGCTCCTCCCTCAAACACTTTTTATCCGCCATGAAGCCGGCGAGAATCTCTGCGGCCTCCTCATCCCTCTCCCGCGAATACCCAAAATCCTCCAGTATCCTTTCATACCATTCCATCCAGCCCGGAGGAGGCTCGGGCCACATCCTAGACCCTGTCTCTCAGGCTCTCCCTAATCTCGCCTATGGTTGCAGTGAGCCTGGCCTCGAGGTCGTAGCTGTGGATGCTCTCGATACTCCTCACACGGACCAGAACCCTTGTCTTATCGTCGAGACCGCTGAACCTCTGGGATACTGTGGCTGCTATGAGCCTCGCTACATCCTCGACGAAGAGGGGGTTGCTGAGAGCCTTCAAGACAACACGGCCCTCATCAATCCGCTTCAAAACCTCGTAGGACGGGGCGCTCATACATCCCTTAACCAAGTCCGCAAGCTCCAAGAGGTCTACAGACTCGCCGTCAACAAGTAGGAGCCTCACAGAAGCGACAGTCCTCTGCATATGAGTCCCAACTATATTTTCGTCACTTATCATAGAGTTTCTCTCCCACTCCGCAATAGTCTTCACCGTTTGCTGCGCGCAGGGGCACGCGGTTATTCCGCTCACCGAGACGCCCAACCCTCTCCTCGTCCTTATCCTCCCGTCAACCCTCTCAGCGGAGGCGTAGGCCCAGACTGGAATCGGCTCGTAGGCCTCAACCCTGCTCGTCGGCGTCTTGGATATTCTGAACACCTCTCCCCGTAGCTCGCAGCTGGAGCTGCTGGAGTATTCGTGCTTGAGTAGGAGATCCTCCGCAACCCTCGCGCAGAGATCTTCAAGCCTCTGCCTGGAGGATGAAAGCTGGCCTACAACCTTGAATACTGACTCGTAGCTCCTGCTGGCGTGGATTCCCCTCTGGCTCCTGGGAAGGTCGACATAGACGGTGAGGATGGGCCTCTGGACAAGGCTTACACCGTCTCCGACATGGACCCCTGCATAGGGGACACGTATCTTTACAAGGCCAACCCCCCCAACCCTTAGAGGCAACCTGGCAGGCTCGGACTGGAGGTCTGGCAGAGGCAGATTACTATCCAACTTTTAATTCCTAGGACTGCCCGTGGCCCCCGGTATAAATACTGTTCACGTCAAAACAACCCCACAGGCCTCTAAGGCATAACCCTCGTCAATGTTCTAGGGAAGAGGGCCGCCATCCTGACGTGGGGGAGGTCCAGAATCCACTTCAAGACCCTCTCGACGCCCAATCCAAAGCCAGCATGCGGGACAGAGCCGTATTTACGCAGGTCCAGATACCAGGAGTAGTCCTCAGGCCTAAGCCCCTCCTCGAGTATCCTGCTCCTGAGCTCCTCGTAGTCGTCAATCCTGACACCGCTTCCCACAATCTCACCGTTCCCGCGCGGCGCTAGGAGGTCTGCGCTGAGTGTCACCTCCCTGTTTGAGGGGTCCGGCTTGTGGTAGAAGGCCTTCAGCTTCCGCGGGAAGTGTGTAAGGAATACGGGTGTCTGGAACTCGCTCGATATTACTCTCTCCTCGTCAGCACCTATGTCTGTTCCCCACTCGGCGTTGAGCCCGCGCCTCCTCAATATTTCAAGGGCCTCAGCATAGGTTATCCTTTGGAAAGGGTCTTCAACCTCATCAGTCCTCACACTCCGCCCCAGAACCTTCAGCTCGCGAGCCGAGAGCTCTGCAGTCCTCAGGACTATGTATCTCACCAGCTCCTCAATCGTCCTCAACAAATCCTCAAACCCCGCGTAGGCCATCTCAGCCTCCACGTGCCAGAACTCGGTTAGGTGGCGTGTCGTCCTGCTCTTCTCAGCCCTAAAGCTCGGCTGGATGCTGTAGACCTTTTCCAGGGCGTAGATTGCGGCCTCCTGGTAGAACTGGACGCTCTGGGTCAGGTAGGCCTTCTTGCCGAAGTAGTTGACCTCAAAGAGCGTGGCCCCGCCCTCGACAGCCGCTGTCACGAATGTTGGGCAGTCAACCTCGACAAACCCTCTGGACCTGAAAAACTCGTGAACAGCCCAGACTAGGTTCGACCTAACTCGCATAATAGCCGTGACCCTCGGGCTCCGGAGATAGAGGTGCCTGTTATCGTAGAGGACCCTGCCAGAGACCCCTTTCCTAATCGGGAAATCGTCAAGCGCCTCTCCGACAACCTTGAAGGATGTGCATCGGACCTCTACGCCGCCTGGGGCGCGGGGGTCGCGGGCAACGACTCCCCGGATGACCACTGATGATTCGCGGGCTACCCTGCTGGCCTCGTTGAAGCCGTCGGGGCTGACCCTGCCTGCGCTGATGGCCACCTGTATCACGCCTGTCGAGTCCCTGAGGTCTATGAAGAGGAGCCTGCCGTGGCTTCTCTTCCTCCAGACCCAGCCCTTCAGCTCCACCTCCTCGCCCTCACGGGCCCCGAAGACCTCGCCAACACTCCTACTCAATCCAGACCAACATGAAAACCACAAGCCCAATTATACATAGTTATGCCGGCGCCGCGGGGGTTGCTGGGGGCCTCGCCGAGGCACCCGCCTCGTAGGTGCCCAGCAGAATCATGGCCAGCGCCACAAGCTGGGCCGTGTGGCCGAGGAGGTAGTAGAGCGAGCCCAGGGGCGTGAGGAAGAATAGGATGTGGCTTATGAGGAGTATGAGGAAACCTGTGAAGATTCCTCCAGACCCCCTAGCCCTCTCGCTAGCCCAGTTCCGCTCAGTCTCAACGACCACATAGACCAGGAGCCCTGCCGAGACAATCTCGAAGAGCGGGTTGTAGACCGTGATGAGGAGTGGGGAGAGGAGCTGTATGGCCTGTGGCTGACGCGACCTCGACAAGGCATAGGCCGCTATGAAGACGACGTAAGCCAACACCCTCACCACGGAGTAGATTATCTCGACGGCTACCAGGCCTAGGGGCGGGAGAGGCATCCGGCCCAGAGGCTGGGCTGTTGTCAGGACAAACCCGACGACCGTCGTCCTGAAGAGCATGGCCAAGGACATGAGGATGAAGCCCACCCCCAGGAGGAAGAAGCTACTGGACCTGAGGACGCTGTAGGCCCTGAATGATTGGAAGGCTATGAAGAGCCCTATCACTAGGCTAATGGCCTCGAAGACGACCTCAATCCTGAGGAGCGGTAACAGGCCCAGCAACCACTAAACCCGCATAACTTGGGAGAAAAAATATCTATAGTCTAACTGGACTGGATGCCTCATCTCTTCAAGCGCTGGCAGGAGGCTGGGTTGATTGGCTGAGAGGACAGGGGGCAGGTGGTGCTCGTAGGTGAAGGGCAGTGGCCTCCAAGCCGGTGGTCAAGTCCACAAGCTCCCTAAGAATGTAGAAGGTCCGCTGGGAACCATCCGACAGCGTCACAGTTACTTTAAGAGCTGTCAGCTGGACTTCATCACCCATGTTGAGCTTGTCCTCGAAGGCTAGCCTTACGAGATTCACAGACTCGTTGTTAACCGACAGCCACATAGGTGTCCTCACATTAACCTGCTCCACGCCAGTGTCTACAACTAGGCGACGTAGGTCCAGCTCGACAAGTCTCCCCGAGAGCTGAACCACATCAGAGGAGGCGGTGAAGTTGCCTAGGCCGCCGCTCCTCCAACCCCCATGGCGCATCATTTGGTTTCCGGGCCCTGCGCGGTCGACGAGACGCTCAGCCGCTGACATCCGATAGCCGAGGCCATAAACGTCGTCTATGGGCTGCGCATAGGCGTAGGGCTGCTGGTAGAGGAGAGCCGCTCCAGCCAGTAGGCCGGCAATACCCAGCGCGAGTGCAACCGAGAGCTTCAATTTCCAGCTCATACGACCTCATCATTTAGGGACTATACGCGTGATAAAAGCCGCGTGTATGATTCGTCTAGCTCTGCCTTCTGGCTCCCCGTCCAGACTCGGCGAACCTGAGCAGATTCGTGACGACGGGCACATCCAGCCTGGGTATCCTCAGCCTCCCAGAGCCCTCCACCTCCAGCTCAGCATAGCCCTCCACAAGCCTCAGCCTAAAGGCAGTGGAGCCCACACACTCGTAGACCTCCTCGCGCGTCAGGGGGTCCGAGTAGATGAGCCGGGGCCTGGCCGCAACAATCCTGACCAGGGCCTCATCAAGCCCGAGGGAGCCGCAGAGGTCTATCAGCCTCCTAACCTCGCGAGAGGATAACGCATTCTCCCGCGCAAGCTCGAGGATACGTCTCTTATCATCCTCAGGGAGGTCTGAGCCGGCTACGACAGACCTCACGCTGACACTCAACCCCTCTTCGCGAACCCTACCAGCCCTCTCCAACTCATAAAACCATGACCTGCTAATCCCAAAGTGTCTACAGGCCTCCTCAACACTCCTGAAGACCTCCCTCTGGACCATCAGGTCGATATAGTTTAGAAGCTCCTCTGGCGTCAAGTCCTCCTGGCTCAGGTGTATGGAGAAGGCAATTTTCATCGCCTCCTCAGCGGAGACTTCGTATATGATTGCTGGGACCTCGCTGAGCCCCAGGAGCCTAGCTGCCTCCAGCCTACGGGAGCCGTCCAAGACCTCATACAAGCCTTGGCCGCCATTCCACCACAGGACCAGGGGCTGAGTCACACCAACCTGACGGATAGAAGTGACCAGGGCCTCAAACCTCTCCCTATCCACCACCTGCCTAGGATTAATCGGGGTCTTGCGAATCCGGCTGACGGGGACGAGGGAGATCTTCATGGCTTCTTTATTCTCAGCCTTAGGAGTGGTTTCTTATCGTCGAGAACCTCGAGGACCCACCGGGGAGTCTCTATGACCTGCTGGCAGAAGCTTTGAAGGGCCATGGAGGTCAGGTCTCTCGCCCTTGAGTTGGGCATCACCCTTCTGTAGAGGGCCTTATACTCCGCCGAGCCCACAACGAAGTCCCTGCCCTTAACGCTTGAGAGCTCCTCGGCCAGCAGGTCGCCAAGCTTCCAGACAAGCCTGAGGGCAAGCCTCTTATCCCTGAGGCGAGGCAAGACACCCCAACCCCTGCTAGAGGCCTAGGCCGCGCCTCAGCAGCCTCCTTATAAGTACCGAGAGCGGCACACCCTCCGCAGAGGCCTTCTCAGCCAGGGCCTGGTAGAGGTCTGCTGGGAGTCTTACATGCACCTCCCTGCTATCCCTTAAAGCTCTCTTCACGCCTCCCCACCACCATAGAGGTGTGGACCACCATTGTCCGGAACCATACATTGGTTGTACAATCTAACACCACCAGTCGATACCATCCCCTGAATTCGCGAGAAGATATATATCTTAAGAGAGTGTTTGGTGAAAGTGTGCCGAGGACTACAGCAGCCCCTCGAGACGCTGTCTGGACCCTCAGGCTTAGGCGGGAGATAGACGAGATACTGGAGAGGGAGGCTAAGAAGCGGGGTGTCAGCAAGAACGACCTCGTAAAGTCAATCCTCCTCGACTGGGCCTACAGGAACGGATACAACAAGGTCCTCCACTTCAACTTCCGGAACACGACGATAACGCTCTGGGACTTCTTACTCAACCAGACCGTAGACCTAACACTCATGGAGGATAGGAGGCTCTTCTGCGAGCACTGCAGGGCCTACAGCTGCGGCCACATCTACTACGCCCTGACCAGTATCCCAGAGGTGGCGAGGAAGGCTAGGCGCGGCGAGATAAGGACGGAATAGTCTGGTCTGAGAGATATTATCACCGGCTTTGGATAGGGCTTCGTGAGCCTTCTCTACAGGCTAGGCCTCCTGGCGGCGATTCTGGCGCTGGTGGTGGCTGGCGTTGTCCTCCTCTCCGACTGGCCCGTTGGCCTAGGGGAGTATGCTATGGAGGTCTGCAGGGAGGTTCCGGGAGACGCCCTAGGAGGAGGTGGGAGGGTTGTCTGCGAGGAGAGAAGATTCAGCGTCTTGAGGGGCAGCCCACTCTCAGGGGCCCTCGGAGCGGCACTACTCGCACTCGCATTATCCCTGATAGTCGTCCTAACCCGAGAATACTTTGTGAGGAGCTTCGAGTATCTGACGAAGAGGTTGGGGAAGAAAGGGAGCTAGGAGCCCCTGAGCCTTCTGAGGAGAGCGCTTATGTCGCGCTCCCCTCCACCCCGTTCCCCAGTCTTAGAGATGATCAGCAGAAGTGATCGGATATCCCTCATCAGGGCCCTCCTCTCGGCGAGGAGCTTGATATAGTCTTGGACCCTGAACTCGCCTGACTCGAAGAGCCCTTCAATCCTCTTCAACTCCTCCTGCATCGCCTTCAGCTCCTCCAAGATTCTCGAGAGCTCTGTCTCTACGTCTACACGGACGGAGCCATCGGCCCTGCCTCCAGCGTGTAGTGTGACATGTGATACAACTTCATCCTCGCCGAGCCCATACTCCCTCGCGACAGCATCCACACGCTCACCGGCCCTAACCCTCTCCTCAATCCTCAGCTTCTCCGCGTGTCTGCAGACTGGGCAGGCTTCTACGCCACCCAGCACCCTCCTAGCACGCCTCCTAGAAAGCATGGCGTAGATAGTTGTGGCCGCGGCTGGCGCGGCAGCGTTTACCGTGATGTAGGCTTCGAGCCCGAGCAGACCTGAGAGGTAGAGCAGAGTCGTTGTTGGTGGGAGTGTCAGGGCTACGGCTGCTAGGGCCTTCACTGGAGTATCACCAGCGTGTAGAGGAGCTGGGAGGCGGCTGCGATGGCGGCGGTGGTTGCTGCGAGGTCTCTGTGCCTCGTCCTTCCAGCCTCCACCCCGACGGCGAGCGTCAACGTTGAGAGTATTGCGAGGAGAACGAGCCTGAGGCTCCAAGGGGTCAGCCACGTCAGCGCACCCATCGAGGCCGTAAGCGATGCGAAGACTGAGAAAGAGACCTGAAGCAGAAGGAGGATGAGCAGCATTCTAACCTCAGGCCAACGCTTAACCCGAAGCCTCAAGCCCCAGAGCCCTTCTGGAATAGCCCGCCAACCAGCTCCTCCAGATATTCTGAGAGCCTCTCGCCTAGCGCCCTCGAGAGGGCGGGCGGGAGCGGAGCCCTCGCGTATCCGACGTCAAGTTCCGGAAGACCTAGGAGCGAGCGGGCCTCGTTTATTGAGATGATCCCAGCCTCGAGCTTCTGTGCCGTGAGCCTCGTCAGCTGCTCAGCACTCGTCCACTCGTTAAACCTGAACGAGAAGCCCTCGACCCCCAGTATCCTCTTGAAGGCCTCTGTGAGTGCTGCTGCGACGAGGTCTTGTAGGTCCCTGACCCGCTGCTGGAAGACTACGAGCTGGTTCCTGGAGGTCTCGAGGGTTGCCGCCTCTGTGAATCCCAGGATGATTCGGGGGACTCCGAATAGGGCGAATATCCTCTGCTCTATCGACTCTATTGTCTTGTGGAGCTCCAGGTCCTTCACCGGGCTGCCGAGGTCTTGGATTGCCCAGTCCCCCATCAGAGCCAGCGTGTCGCCGGGCTTGGAGCCCTGAACCGCCCTGACAGCCTCGTTGAATGTCGCTGCGTCGAGGCCTCTGTAGATAAAGGCCTTCGCCGGAATACCCTTCCTCATCAGGACCTGGTAGTAGAATAGCTCCGCCTCCCTCTTCGTCATTATGAGCCTGTAGAGTGTTTGGAGCCTGGGGACTGGGTAGGCGAAGTCGAGGTAGGGTGTTGAGACCACGTGGACAACCTCGCCAAGCTCCAGCTCAACCCTTCGCGGCTCGAGCTGTATGTACCGCCCCACCCTCCCATACTCGTCCCTCACGATCCCTATTGTCCAGGGCGCTATGAGGCGTGGGAAGTCCGAGGTAGTCTCTATGAACGCCTCGTCGAAGAACATTAGGGAGCTTACGAGCCTCTTGATGAGCTGGACAGTCTCGACGCCCCTGGCCGCCAAGTATGACTCGACTAACCCTCTGACCTCTTCGCTGCTCGAGACGACTCTGAAGCCTGGCGAGGCGGTTGCGGCGATGTAGGCGTCCACGCACATTCTTACTGAGGCGTCGGAGAGGGCGAGGCGTAGGAGACTCGGGTAGTCAACCTCTCTCGGCTCTCCCCATAGACCGTCGATGTGAGTGGAGGTGAGGGCCTTCGGCCCCTCAAGCCTATTCGACTTGCGGAAGAGCCTTTTGAGGAGACTCATCGCGCCGCGGAGTCTTCTTAGGTTTAATTTTCCTGAGAAGAGCAGGCTGGTCTCGTGGATGCTCAGCAGGTTTTGAGGGTTCTGGAGGGCGTGGCTGCAGGCGTCGTCTACGGCTTCTCGGGCTATCTTAAGTCGCGGGCGGCCAGCGGTGCTGGGCTGAGGCCTGAGGGGCTATTCTCGGCGGCGCTCTGGGGTGGATTAGTAGGCCTAGTAAGCGGGGCGATGGGGGTTGACATGAAGACCGCCGAGAACATCCTCTTCGACCTCGGACTCCTTGTCCTGGTCAAGAAGCTGAGCGAGGCCGTCTGGCACTCCCCGCCAATCAGGAGGATCTGGAGCCGGTGAGGCTGTGGATTAGGCCCTGGCCAAGGTATACGGCTCAGAGGCTCTTTAGGGTTGATAGGAGGTTCCGGACGGCTGTCAGGCCCTCCGAGCGTGTCAAGGCGGTCGCAGAGGCCTTCGGCCTAGGAATTGACGAGGAGAGGGTCTTCACGGTCTTCGAGGACTTCCAGCTTGATATCGAGCCCGGGAAGATACTGCTTATTACCGGCGAGTCAGGAGGGGGCAAGAGCCTCCTGCTGAGGGCGATAGCGGCTGAGATGGAGGGGCTTGAAGAGTTTAGGCCGGTTGCAGACGCCTCGAGAATAAGGATTGTGCAGGAGAGGCCCATAGTCGAGACCCTCGGGAAAGACGTAACAGACGCAATCGAGAAGCTAAGCATGGCGGGCCTCAACGAGGCCTACCTGTTCCTCCGGAGGTTCGACGAGCTTAGCGACGGGCAGAAGTACAGGTATAGGATAGCTAGGTTGCTGGACTCGAGGGCTAGGACATGGGTCCTCGACGAGTTCACCTCAGTCCTTGACAGGACTACGGCTAGGGTCGTGGCCTACTGTCTTCAGAAGGCTGCGAGGAGGAGGGGCGTGACCGTGCTAGCCGCAACCACGCATGAGGACATAGCCGAGGATCTGAATCCCGACGTGATAGTCCGTAAGGGGTTCGGGCCAGCCGTGAGCGTCGAGTATCTTAGCCCCTCGCCGAAGCCCTGCAGCCTCTTGGGGGAAGCTGTGGTTGAGAGGGGCGATATGAGGGACTACGGGACTCTGAGGCACCTTCACTATAAGCCTGGAAAGATATTCGGTGTTAGGGCGGTATATAGGGCCCGCATCCGTGGGGACTTGGCAGGCGTCATAGTCTACTCGGCCCCTCTGCTTATGCTCTCAGCCAGGTTCAAGGCCCTCCCATTCCTCCGCAAGAAGCTCAGAGAGCTGGGAAGTATGGGCGAGTGGGCTAGGCTAGTCAACAGCCTCTTCACCAGGATAGCCAGGGTCATCATCCATCCCAAATACAGGAGCATCGGCCTGGGCGTCAAGCTCGTAAAAGAGACACTCCCACTCGCAGGCACACCCTACGTTGAGACACTCGCAGTCATGGCCCGGTACAACCCCTTCTTCGAGAAGGCGGGGATGGTTAGAGTCGACACACCCCCGCCGCGCGACATCTTCTTCGAGAGGCTAGAGGCCCTCGGAGTCAACCCTGAGGCAGTCCACTCATGGATGAGCGCCTTGAGGATTCTTGAGAAACTTCCAAGACGCGTCTTGCTCGAGGTTAGGGGCCTCTGCCTCGAGAGGCTTGAGAGGCTTAAGGCCGCCCGCATCAAGTCAAGGTCAGGCCTCATGATGAGGCTTAGGAGAGGTCTTGACCTTGAGGCTATGGCCCGCGTCGTGGCGATGAGGCCCCTCCACACAGTCTACCTGGTTTGGAGGAAAAGAGATAGGATGGACCTGCCTGAGCCGCTTGCTTCTGAGGCTTAAGGGCCACAGGCCCACCGGTCTCTAGCCGATGAGTCAAGATAATTTTTCTGCGATAATAGAGGTTAGGGTTGAGAAGAGCACCGACGCCGACGGAGAGTTTATAGGCTATTTTGAGGGTATAGCCAGCACCCCGGCCTACGACCTAGAGGGCGACAGGTTCAGCGAGGAGGTCTTGAAGAAGAATGCCGAGAGGCTCGTGGATAAGCCAATACTACTTCTGCACGGCAAGGACCCCCAGGTTGGGCCTGTCCCAGTTGGAAGAATACTCGAGGCCAAGTATGTGGACGGCATGCTGAGAATCAAGGCAGGGATCTACAAGGTCTTCGAGGAGGTGTGGAGGAGGGTGAAGGAGGGGTTTCTCAAGGCGCTGAGCGTAGGAGGGCTGGTCAGGACGTTTAGAAGACTCCCAAGTGGGGGGCGAGTGATACTGGATGCTGATATACTTGAGGTCTCGCTGACGCCTCGAGGGGTCAACCCCGACGCCCAGGTTATCTACGCATTCGGGAAGAGCTATAGGGTTGAGGAGGGCGTGATAACCGGCGTCTACAGTGGTGATGAGGGGCTTGCCGAGGTCTTAGCGCAGATTAAGGCTGAGTTCGCCGAGCTTAGGAGGCTTATCGGGCCCCTCATAGTCGGGAAATCTGCCCAGCTGGGAGACAGGCCAGACGCTCAGGCAGAGAGGAGGCCCAAGGCCCTGGTCTCAGGCCTCTACAGCAGGAGGAGCGGGAGAGGGGTGGAAGAGTTCATAACGCCTGTCTTCGACCAGGTCTGGGCAAGGCTCTCTCATGGTTATAAAAAGAGTGGAGGGTTAGGCGGCGAGTATGAGCGAAACAATCTATGACAGAGAGATTGTCCAGAAGTCCTACCTAGAGTTCGGCAAGGCCCTCCTAAGCAGCGACACAAACTTCCCCGAGATACCTCCCGAGGTCCTGAGGAGCATCATAGACATATTTATCGAGGAGAGCGTGGCTCAGAAGGCCTTTAGCTTCAAGACAATGTCAAGCGACACCATGAGGGTCTATGTAAAGTCTGAGACGGTGGAGGTCTATGCGCCCAGCGAGGGGAACGCCCCGCCAGAATCCAAGCTTATCTTCGGCACGCCTATAGAGCTTATTGCGAGGGAGATCAGGGTTCTCTCGAAGATCAGCGACGCAGCCACCGAGGAGGCCGTGATAGACCTTGTCGCCGAGACTGTGAGGGATATCGGTAGGAAGATGGCTGAGACGATTGATAGGAATGTCCTGACGGGGGATGGGAGTGGCTCAGACGCCTACAACCTCTTCACAGGCCTCGTCAACTCTACACCACCTCCAGAGAATGTTAAGGGCCTGGCCAAGGCGCCGATAACTACGGACCACATACTCGAGGCCGTCTCGACGCTTGAGGAGAAGGGGTACAGGGATAGGCTCGTCCTCTTCATACACCCGCGCGCCGCATACCACCTCAGGAGGGACCTGGCAAGCAAGGGGCTTGAGGGTGTGAGCACAGACATCTTCAAGACGGGTAGGTTCAACGAGCTCTTCGGCCTCGAGTCCATATATCTGACCACGGGCCTAGGTAAGCGGGACTATAGTGGGACAGATCAGACAAAGGTTAGCGACGCTGTTATCTGTTACCCGGAGGCGGCCGGCGTCGGCGGGTTGAGGAGGAGGCTGGTGGTCGAGAAGGACAGGGACATCGAGAGGGGGTTGACAATAGTCGCAGCCAGCACTAGGTTCGCCTGGAGGATAGCCAAGCCAGACGCGGTATATCTGATTAGAGACGCGCTAGCCCAGTAGCAAGGCGAGAACTCTCTCACCAATATTACTAATCCATCTTTTTCCCTCTCACCGATGTATGCGTCTGTCAGAGAGATCAGGGTGTATAATGATTGGCTGCCGATTAGGGTGGAGGCTGAGCAGCCTGAGAGTGTAGGGTCCACGGTCCTTAGGCTCTCCAAGAGGCCCGTGGTAGACTACGACTTCGACGACAGCGTGCTCGACGACGTGGAGGTCTATGTCGATGGCGCAGCCGCCTCTGTGGCCTCTGTCGACGCAGAGAGGGGACTCGTGGCACTCTCGGAGCCAGTATCCACCAACTCCCAGGTCGCTGTAAACTACTACTGGCACCCAATCTCCGACGCTGAGATCAGGCTGGCCATCGCTAAGGCCTCTGCGGAGGTTGAGCTAGTCGCTGGGCGTAGATTCGCGCGGTACAGGACGGTTGAGCGCCTAATCCTCACGGAGGGTAGTAGGGTCCGCCTCAGGGATAGGGTAGTCTCTGTCGACTGGGTCCGGGTCTATGATGCTGCCGGGGAACTGGTTGACGACTCGGCCGAGTATGTTGTAGAGGATGCGGAGCAGGGTGTCCTGAGGCTGAAGAGATACTCTGCCAGGGACATAGCAGGCCCGTTCTTCCTCCCCAACATCCTCGAGGTTGAGGTCTCATACACGGCGGGCTACCCCGAGACGCCTGAGCACATCAAGCAATACACAATCCTTGCGGCAACCTATGAGGTCCTCTTGAGGTTTCAGAGGATGCTCCGGGTTGAGAGGAGCTATGACGAGGTCGCTCTCGTCGTTAAGTCTACTGAGGGGCTGGGTGAGAGGCTGGCGTATCTGAGGGAGGAGATTGAGAGGTTTAGAAAGCTTCTCCCAAAGCCGGTGAGGAGGGTTTGATAGAGCTGGCCCAGGTTGTTGAGGACCTTCTCGGCGAGCTGGAGGGCGCGACCGGCGTGAGTGTTAGGGTGGGATGGAGGAGCGAGCATGACGCATACCCCCTCATAACCCTCCTCATGCTTGACGCAGGTGTTGAGTGGGCTAGCCTAGACTCCAGACGCTTCATCTATAGGCTCAGGTTCCAGATAGACATCTGGCACTTCTCGGCGGAGGAGTGCGACAGGCTAGCCACCCGCATCACTGCTAGGCTCGCTGAGTGGGCATATTCGCGGGGCTACATGGGCTTCAGGGTCGAGTCGATGAGGGATGTCCCGTCCGAGGAGGTCTATAGGAAGACGGTCGAGGTCGGCTTCTCCCTGATAGGGTAGGTGGATGGGTGGTGCCCTGCATCTACAGGATTAGGGTGGAGGACAGGTTTGTATGCGGAGCTAGGCCTCCCCTCGCCTGCACCAGAGGAGTCTGTCCCTTCGGCCCCACATTCTGGGAGAGGCTCATCAAACACGATACACAGAGCCATATGCTCTGGATAATGCCCGAGCTGAAGATAATCAGGGCCTCGGAGCTGGACCTGGGGAGCCTTGAGCCCGGAGCTTACATCGTTAAGTCTGTAAGCCTCTCTGCGGGGAGGCGGAGAAGGTGTCGCTCAGACAGGCGCTAGACGCTGTAAGGCTCTTGGACAGGGCGGGAGGCGGTGAGGGCTGTAGGGTGGCTATAATCGACACCGGAGCGGCTGAGGACGCATCTCTCAGAGGCCATGTAAACCTCACAAACAAGTCGATAACAGACACGGAGGGGCATGGAGAATACGTCCACAGGATAATCCACAGAGTCCTTCCAGAGGCCGAGATCTATCTCGTCAAGGTCCCCAACCCGGTTCCAGACCATCTCTTCATCACGGCAATCCACGAGGCGATGAAATGGAGGCCCCACGCAGTCAACATAAGCATGGGGAGCGAGATGGCGACTGACGGCGGAGACCCTGTCTCGATCTACACAGACAGGCTTGCATCAGTCTCTGTGGTGGTTTGTGCTGCTGGTAACGGGGGGCCACGCCCCCTAAGCGTCGGCTCACCAGCATGCTCCCGAGAAACTCTCGCAGTTGGCGCAGTAAACATGAAGCTGAGGCCCTGGTCCAGCAGCAGCCGGGGCCCCACGCTTGATGGGAGGTTTAAGCCCGACATCGTAGCACCGACGGGGTATTACCTCGACGACCTAGGCGTGAGGCTTGTAGGGACATCCTTCTCCACGCCCCTGGCCACCTCTGCAGCGGCCCTGGCGGCCAGCATTCTCCCGAGGCCGATGATAGTCAGGAGGCTCCTACAGCTCACAGCCCAGCCCATCCCCGTCACCCTCCTCAACCTCTCATTCATCCGGGGCCAGACCGTCTCGAGGACCTCCCTCCACAGGCTACTCAGGGCCCTAGCATTCTCGCCCGACCCAAGAAACATAGTCGGGATGGGCCTACTAAACGCCGGCGACACTATAGCCGAGGCCTCCCGCCTCGCCTCCGGAGGCTAGCGGGGATTCTCAGGGATAAAAGAGGTTCGAGCCCAATGGTGGGGCGAGATGTTTAGACGCCTCATAACATATGGTGAGGAGAGCAGCTATGGAGTCCCTGCAAGTAATCCCAACAGGCTGTTGGGATGGGTTACGGGGTTCAGCGGCGGAGTCGAGCTGGCATATGAGACGGTCGGCGTGATGGATGGCTCGAGAAAAAAGAGGACAATCGTCTACGGTGTAGACGTCTCGCCCTCAATCACCTTCCTACCCACAGGTGGGCAGTTCTTCAAATACGCGCTGGGAAGCGTCACAGACTCAGGCACCAGCCCACCCTACACCCATGAGATAACAATAACGCCTAGCCACAGGCTACCATCAACGACAATCGTGGAGCATAGGATAGGAGAGGCCACGCACGGCTTCAGGTATGTTGGGTGTGTTGTGGAGAGCCTCGAGGCAAGCTGGGAGAGGGATGGGCCACTGGAGTGCAGCGTTGACCTCGCATCTCTCCGAGTGGAGCAGGTTGGAAGTCTTCCAGAGCCTGCCGGCGAGGCTGAATCACCATACCGAGCAGAGATGGCCACCGTGACTATCAACGGCACCCAATACGGCTACGCAACATCAGGGAGCATATCGATAACAAACAACCACACACCACTACCCCGCGGAGCAGACGGCTTCACAACAGGCCACATAGCAAACACCACAGACATAGAGGCCACAATAACACTCCACTACATGGACCCTTCGCTAGTCAACCTAATGCTCAACCGCCAGAGGTTTGATGTCACAGCGAAATTCACGCGCGGAGCCTCAGACACCCTAGAGTTCCAGCTCCTAGGATGCGTGGCCAGCGTCGAGGCGCCGCTCTCCGCAGAGGAGGAGCCCATACAGGAGCTCAGCCTGAGGGCAGAGAACCTTAGGATAGTGGCGGTCGACAGCACGCCAGCCTACTGAAGCGGCTGAGGATGCATGGCCGAGTACGCCGAGAGGACGAGGCTGTCAAGGCTCTTCGCCAGGGAGTCCAGGGCCGAGGTAGATGGGGTTGAGTTCAGGCTGAGGAGGATGACGCTGAGGGAGGAGCTGGAGTGGATAGCCCTCCGCGACAAGATACTCGCCGACGAGTCCAAGACGAGGGAGGAGAAGATAGTCGAGATATGGTCTGAGCTCCTACGCCGCGTCGTTGTCGAGCCGCGCCTCGAGAACCCAGTCGAGGAGCTGCCCGCAGCAGCCATCTCGCTTCTAGTCGCCGAGATTGAGAAACTCCACCTCTGGGACCTCCCTTTAGCGCGGTCTACACGGGTGTCAAGATGAACAGGGAGCTCCTACCCTACCTTCTGGCTGAGAGGTTCGGCTGGAGCCACGGTGAGATCATGGAGATGACACTTGCGGAGGCGATGTATTACGCAGCAGCGGCTAGGCTTGCTGATTGGGAGACTGAGCGGGCTGCGCGGAGGGCGGCAAAGAGAAAGTAGGTGGCTGGAGAGTTGGTTATAGAGTTTATCGGGCTCGACAAGCTCGCTGCCGCGCTCAGGAGGATGGCCTCGCAGACAGGCCCAGGGGTCGAGGAGGGGATCAGGGAGCTGTCCAAGCTCTTCCAGTCGGAGGCCGCCTCGAGGGTTCCCGTGAAGACCGGGCGCCTCAAAAGCAGCATCCAAACCAGATGTGAAGGCTCCATTAGATATGTCGTCGAGGCCACCGCACCCTACGCCGGCTATGTAGAGTACGGGTCCACATCCCACCTCATAGAGCCCACAAAATCCCGCGCACTCCGGTTTAGCATAGATGGGCGGGTAATCTATGCGCGGAGAGTGAGGCATCCCGGCTCTGCTCCGAGGCCCTACTGGAGGCCGGCGTATAGGGAGACGGTGAAGAAGGCTGCTAAAGTGTTTGCGGGAGTGGTGTGGGAGGGTTGACGGTCTCGGAGTTTACGCTCAAGGCCATCTTCACGGCCGAGGACAGGATTAGCAGCCACGTCGAGAGGATTCAGAATAGCCTCGGAGAACTGGCCTCCACCGGTGAGAGGAGCGGGGGGAGACTCAGCGCGGCGATGGAGGCTGCCGGTAGGGTTGCTGAGATTGCCCTAGGCTTCACTCTCGCATCAGCGGTTGAGAGGGCCATAGACTTCGCCAGGGAGAGCGTAGAAGCCTTCGCGAGGCTTGAGCACAGAGTACTCCAGCTCGCGGCAGCCGCAAGGGGAGCAGGCCAAGACATACACTCCCTAGCCAGCATATTCAGCACAGTAGCCTCAGCTGCATCCCGCGAATATGCGGTAACAGCTGAGGAGGCGGCCGCGGCCATGGAGGCCCTGATAAAAGCCGGACTAAGCGGGGTAGACGCTATCAACGCCCTCGGAGCAGCAATCATGCTCGCCAAGAATGAGGGCGCATCATTCGCGGAGGCTGGCAACAACCTTGTCCAAGTCCTTGCACAATTCGGCCTGGAGGGTGGCGAGGCCATAAGAGTTGTAGACGCCCTAACAAACGCCTCGAGACTCGGGATAGGCACCGCAAACGACTACGCCCAAGGCCTCGCAAACGCGGCGGCGACTGCTAAGAGCCTCGGCCTAAGCCTCGAGGACACTATAGCTTGGCTCGTAGTACTGGAGAGGAGGCTGGGCTCAGCTGACGAGGCAGGCACAGCGCTCAACAGATTCCTACTGGATCTCCGCCAGATAGCCATGCAGCTGGGAGTCCCGCTCACAGATGCAAGCGGAAAGCTCCGCGATATGCAGGAGGTCATACTCGATGTGGTAGCGGCAGTGAGGGGGGCGGGTGGAAACATAGCACAACTACAGGACCAGCTGAAGGGCGTTGACATGCGGGCCTTAAAGGCCCTCCTCACGCTCAGCCAGATGACAGAGAGCTTCGAGGAGCTTCGAGGCGAGGTCTCGAAGGGAGGCTCGGCCATGGAGACCTTCGCAGCGGCCCTGGACTCAACTACGGGCAGGCTTGAGAGGCAGAGGGCCGAGATAGACAGGTGGCAGAGGAGCATAGGCGAGGCTCTCTCCGGAATATACACTATGGTCGGCCCGATGATGCTGAAGGTGGCCGACTCTATAGTCACGCCTTGGCGGGGAATAATAGCATACTTCACGGGCGACGAGTTCCAGCAGCTATCCGCAGCCATCGAGACACAGCTCCACATACTGGGAAGAATCAGCGAGGAGGAGGCGGCCCAGTGGATTATGAGCTGGGTCGAGGCAGGCCGGATAACTCGCGAGGAGGCCCTGCAGATTGCGGGCTCGATGCTCAGCCTCTCAACAATCGCGAAGACAGAGCTTAGGACTCTGCTAGAGGAGGCGATGAAGACGGGCGAGAACATGCCTGAATCCCTAAGACCACTAGTCGACGCATTCGACAGCATGGCCTCATCAGCCACGCAGTCACGCGCCGAGATCCAGAGCCTCGCAGCAGGAATCAAGGACTTTGTGGCTGATGCCGGAATCATACGAGAGGCTGCAGACATGTTCGCTAACTATTATGACGTGGTAGTGGCTGTTGAGCAGGCGCTGGGCCGTGAAGTGCAGCTCACAGAGGAGGCGGAGCAGAGCAAGGCCAGGCTCTCAGCGACGACGCAGCTCCTGAGCATGATTACAGAGAGCTTCAACATGGTTCAACAGGCTATGCAGATGTATCTGCTTGGTGGGAAGGAAGCAGGCGACTTATTAATGAATACACTGACGACACTAACATCCGCGGTTGAGGACGGTATAGTAACAAATGAAGAGTTTAGTCAGATTCTACAACAACTTGGAATTGATAGCCAAAACGTTGCAGGAAGCTTGTATGGTATTCTCCGTCAAAGCCTCGATGCTGTGAGGGCGGCGGTCGAGGAGAACACGAACGCAGTCCAAGGATTCATGGATGCGATTAACCAACTCAACGGCATGACAGCCCACACATACCACTACCACCACCAGATAATAGTCACCGAAGAGACCGGTGGCGGGCCTACCGGAGGAGAGAGGACCAGCCCATCAGCTACACTCAGCCCAGAGCCGGTAATTCCTCCTGAGAGGAGGGGGATGGGCCCGATTCCACTCCAGACTGGCGCATGGAACATCCCCCGCGATACACTCGCCCATCTCCACCGCGGAGAGATGGTCTTGCCGAGGCCAGTAGCGGAGTGGTTTAGGAGGAGCGGAGCCACTAGAACCATTAACGTTAACGTTAAGGTTAACGCAGGCGGAAGCATCGAAGCTGATAAGCTTGCCAGCCTAATCTCTCGCGTTCTCGTGAAGAATCTGAGGGCGATGTAAAATGCCCCTCACACTCGAGGCCTATCTAAACGGTGCATGGGTTGATAAAACAGCCTCCTGCCTAGGCCTCAGGTGGAAAATCTCAAGCCAGAGCCTCGAGTCAGTCGAGGCGGAGCTAGCGGGGGCCCTGGATGTGGGGACACAGCTTAGGCTCAGACGAAACGACACTATAGTATTCGAGGGTATAGTATATGAGAGCGAGAGGAGCCATAGGGCTGGTGATGTTGTGAAAAGCCGCATAACAGCCTACAACAACCTCATACTATATGACCGCCATATAGTATTCCGCACATACGCCACAGGAACCACAGCAGGAGCAATAATACGAGACCTCGCAAACCTCGAGGCAGGTGTTGACACCACTAACGTGGAAGATGGACCCAGCCTAAACTCACCCTGGATTATAGAGAATGAAGTAGCGCTGAACATCATGCAGAACATAGCCCGTGGTACGAACTTCTGGCTCCGCATGAAGCCTGGCAAAAAAATATACTATAGACAGAAAAAGGTGGGGACGTCTACAGCAACGCTCACAGCCGATAAAATCGTTTCTGCAGAATATTCGGAGGATAGATGGAAGTTAAAGAACAGGGTTATCTACATCGGCGCGAATGGGATTGTTTTGGCAGATGTTAGCGAGCCTCCCGGCGATTCACCGCTCGTAGTGAGCGATCCATTCTTAACCGATGCTATAGAGGCTCAGCGGAGAGCCAACATCAGACTCGCATTAAACAAGGAATATGGAAGACAGCTCAACATCGTGATGAACCAGGCTGTCTTCGAGTCCCTAAGCCTAGACTTAGGCGACACAGCAGCTATAAACCTACCGAGCCTAGGCCTCAACAATACTAACATGTATCTCGTGGAGATTGAGTATCATCCAGACAATCACGAGTACAGTTTAACGTTCGGTGGAAAGCTGGAGTTGTTTGAACAGTTTTTCGAGGAGGCGGTAGGCGGGGATGTTGCGGCTAGGTTTGGTCAGATGGTAAGTGTTCCCGAGTTTCTGGGCTCAACTATGACGACTGTCGAAGAGGTGAGCACTGGGATTAAGATGATGGCGAGCACACGCTATCCAGTCTATGTCAACAAGCCGCGCCTAAATTTGTACAGCCCCGTTAACGTCATAGTCGATAGTAATGGCTTTGCGGCTTTAGCGTCAGGCGCGACTGAAGGCAGTTTCGAAAACTCCATACTCCCCGAATCTAGACTTTTCTCGACCTTCATAAAATGCGAGTGGATAGCACGAAAGAATCAAGGAAACGTCAGCGTTGATATTCTGACCGCCGACGCCCAGCGCGTGTTAACAGTTAACAATGCGGAAGATACTTGGGTGGCTTATGTTCCGCGATGGCCCAAGGGCTTTGGCGGTCTAACCACTCGAACCTCCTCGAGTTGGGGGGCAAGCGGGGCCTCCGTCACAGACGCCAAGCAGGGCTTACTAAACAATTACTGCCTCAAGCTTACCCCACTGACACAGGGGGTATCAGGGGAGATATGGTATCCCTTGGCCAAGAACCTGGGACTTAGCCTCGGCTTCGCCCGATACCTCAGACTATACCTCTACGGAGACCACGCAGAGGACTTCACAATAACCGTAAGATTGTATCAAGACGCGAACAACTATTTGAGCGGAAAATTGACGGTTAAGCATGACACCTGGGCAAAGTATGAGGCCGTGCTCTCAACATTCACTAAAAACGGCAATCCCACTACTATGAATTGGCTGAGCATAAGCTCGCCCTATAACCTCCTAGTAGATAGTGATTATGCGTTACTCTCTTTGACTAGGGAGACTCTCAAGCTGAAGTTCACCTTAACACGTGGTAGTGCAGATATGACATCGCCACAGGTGAAGCTTGTCAAGATTGTCTGGCGGGAGGGTGATTATGGTTGACTGAGCTAATAGTAGTGTCAAGTCCTCGTATGCGGTATATGAAATGGATAGGTGGAGGAATATTCAAGACGTATCTACCAGCCGTGAGCGGTTCCATCTCGGGCTCGATGTATATTCTCTCAATACCCTACGGAGCTGGCTATAACTACCCGATGTTTGACAATACTAAGCGGGGGCAGCAGTTTTCTTTCGCCAGCCCACCATCCTCAACCATTCTGTCACGAGTATCTATATACATGTGTCGAGTGGGTAACCCCACTGGCACCGCTTATGTTAATCTCTATAGTGATAACAATGGCGTACCTGGCTCCGTAATAGCCTCGATTGGCTCTGTTGACGTATCCACAATCCCCACCTCATTTTCATATGTAACATTCACCCCCGCTTCTCCTCCGTCGATAAACGCTGGGACAAAATATTGGATAGTTTTCGAGTATACGCCGCCTAATAGTAGTAATGATATAAATCTTTGGCGTCGGAGTAGTGATGTATATGCTGACCACCTTGGAGCAAGGTATAGCGGAGGCTCATGGGTTACGAGCCAATATGACCATGTAATGGATATTACCCTCGGAAACATTCCCACACCTCTCATAGTTAATCTCGACTTCCAATATTTTGGTGTAGCGACTAGGAGACTAGAAGCTGCCGTCACACAATCATCTAACGTGACGCTAGATAGCATACTTGTGAATGGGGTGAATATAGGCACCTCGCTCGCTAAGATAACCGATATCCCCCAGGCCACGTCATACACTATACAGCATAACTATTCAGTCCCAACGACAGCGGGAACCTGGCACAACTGGTCTATCACTAGCAGCATACAACGCTACCTATACTATAACAAGACGAGCATAATGCTAGACGAGCTTAACCTCTCGGAGGCATATATACAAAAAGTCACGTTCCTAGCAAATGGAACTACGTTAATAATTGATGATAACCCCGACACCATGCTAACAGGCAATAGCGGAGCCTCCGTCACGTTCACGGAAAAGCTGCCGTTCCGTAAGTTGGAGTGGGTTACTGGATCAGGTGAGGTTGAGATTGTGGGGTATGAGTAGGCCATGATGAGGTGGATAGACGCTGAGACGGGGCTCCCGCTCGAAGTGGCTGAGAAAATCAAGCCCAGAATCATTAAACTGGAGGCGGACATCTCAAGCATTAAGCCACTGGTTGAGGCGCTCGAGCAGAAGACTGGGATAATACAGCCCTCTGACTCGGGTGTGAACGTGGGCACGCCTGAGAATCCAGCCGCCAACGTGGTGGCTGAGAACGTTACAGTCGTATCGGCGGAGGAGCGGAAAATCAGTATCCGAGAGCCTGGCGAGGAGGAGCTTGACCTGCCACTCCCCAGGCCAAAAGCCTACATGCTCGAGGGCCGCGGAGAGGAGTTCATCGGCTTCATAGTAAACGAGCTTCCCCCAAGACTTCAGAGGCCGGGCGGATACAGCCTAAACGAGCTTGTTGCAGTCCTCGCCTATAAGGTGGCAAAGCTTGAGAGGCGGCTGGCAGAGCTGGAAAAGAAGCCGAAATAATAGTTTTCACGTTAATTACCGGTTCCAGCCCCTGCGTCGATGTGACGGCCAGGTTGTTTGGGAGAGGGTCTGAGGACCTGCTTGAGGTTGAGAGGGGTGTTAAGCTGGTCGTGAAGCGGGCGAGGGACGGCACCATAGTAATCGAGGCCCAGGCGAGGACTGAGGACGACCTTAAGCTGTTGCTGAGAGATTTCGCTGAGGTTGTAGGCGGCATGGTGGGTGGGTTTGAGGAGAAGCGTTCTAGCCCAGCTTCTCCTAGACGCGGCTGAGTTGGGAATAAGGCTCTACGAGTGGCAGAGAAGGTGGCTGGACGACGAGTCCCTCTTCCGGGCCCTCCTCAAATCCCGGGGCGTGGGAGGCTCGTTCATAATCGCCCTCGAGGCCCTCACGGAATCCCTCCTCAGGCAGGAGAGCCTCATACTCCTCATCAGCTACAGCCAGAGACAGTCCCTCGAGCTCTTCAGGAAGGTAAAGTGGCTGCTGGAGATGCTGGGGAGGGCCACGCTTACCTGGGGTGGGGAGACCTACCGGAGCATCAGGCTCGCATCAGAGTCTAAGACACAGATCGAGCTCTCATCTGGGAGCAGGATAATCTCGCTCCCAAACAACCCCGACGCCATAAGGGGATTCAGAGCCGACCACGTATATGTTGACGAGGCTGGAATGTTTAGGAACGACTTCGAGATCAAGTCGGCTATAGTCCCCAGCATAGTTGGGAGGACTGGGAGGCTCAGCCTGGTCTCGACGCCTAAGGGGAGGAGGGGCTGGTTCTACGAGGCCTGGAGCGGAGGAGTCTTCTCGCGGCACACGGCCCACTATGCTGAGGCAGCGCACATATCCTCCGCGGAGCTTCAAGGGTTGAGAGCCACTCTTACTGAGCTAGAGTGGCGGCAGGAGATGGAGCACGAGTTCCTCGACGAAGCCAACGCAGTCTTCCCCTACGAAACCATACTCCAGTGCCTCTACGACGAAGCAGACCGCCCGCCTACCAACCCGACCTACATGGGCGTGGATGTGGGGAGGCTCAGGGACTCAACAGTCGTCACGCTGCTTGAGAGACTTGATGACGGCACCCTCAGGGTATTCCATATCCAGGAGCTTAGAGGCCTAGACTTCCAGTCACAGGAGAGCATCATACTGGAGCTCGCAAAGACCCACAACCCAATATCCATCGCGATAGATAAAACAGGAATCGGCCTACCACTCTACGAGTCACTCTCGAGGAAAGCCCTAGGGGTTGAGGGCGTCACATTCACACACAACTTCAAGGAGGCCCTCATAGCCACGCTCCAAAGCATGATAAGGGGCAGGAGAATCGCCATACCAGCCGACTCCCGCGAGCTCATCAACCAGCTCAGAACCTTCCAAAGAGTCGAGACAGGGACCGGCGGCATAAGATACGAGGCGCCGCGAGGCCAACACGACGACTATGTCATGAGCCTGGCCCTGGCTGTTGGCGCCGCCTTGAAGAGGCTCACTACGGGCACTGCGGTGAAGAGGGTATGGAATTGGCCCTGAATCTGCTGAGCTGTATGAAACGTCCTTGAACTCGCTCTACTCTCCCACCCTAATAAGGCCGCCGATGAAGGGCTTTCTGCGGCTGGTCACAAAGTAGATTCCCGGCTCCCGGAACTTGTATGCCCACTTCGAGCCCGGCTTTATCGGCTCCGAGACGAAACGGCCGGAGGACGGCCCGTCATAGGAGACCAGCACATGCTCGACGGAGTCGTTGTTGACGAATTCGACCACCGAGCCCTTCGCCAGGCTCAGAACGCTCGGATAAAGATAGGCGTCGCTGAAGATTGGCGGGTCTCCCTCCTTCCAGCCCGGCGGCGACACTACACCCTCCTTAATCACTATCCTGTATCTCCGCCTCCTCCCCAAGAGCGCCAGCACAGGAATGGGCAAGAGGAATAGCGGGAAGAGCCACGGAGGCAGGACCACGAACCCGCCATCAGCCTTCGGGGTCTCGGTCTTGGTTATCATCTCGGTCTTAGTTATCATCTGGGTAACGTTCTGGAGCACAGTCGTGGTCGTCCTGACTAGGCGCGGCGAGGTATCGGTAACATAGGTCGTAGCGGTCTCGGTGCGGATAAGTGATACGACAACCCTATCCACCGCTGTGCTCAGCACAAGGCTAGTTGTGTAGACCGTCGATTCGAGGAGACTTGTAATGTATTCTGTGGTTAATCTGGTCTCCGTGACCCTGATGATGCGGGTTGAGGTGGTTCGACTGATGCGTGTCTCCGTGATTGTCGTATACTCAGCGACTGTCGTGTAGCTTGTGGAGGTAGTCGTGGTTCGCTCTATGAGTGATGAGCCGCAAAAGACTCCGTAGAAGCCGTATCCTTTGGTGCCCAGCGAGGCTTGGTCGGTGTCGAAGACCGGGCTCCAATCAAAATACTTTGGCTCGTATTCTTTGCTGTGCAGTCCAATGTAGTTATAGCTAGGTGTTGTGCCTGATGTGGGGAGTTGTAGGCTGAGATTTAGGCTGTTAAGAAAGACGTATTCGAGTCTATATCCCTGCGACATGCCTGCCAGATACGCGCAGCCCTCATAGGAATCAACGCCAAAAACCATCACCGGCAGGCTCACATCATCGAAACCCTGAATCCTATAGGAATAGAGAGCTCCACCGGTAGAGCGGTCCACAGCGAGAAGGATTCCGTGAGGAATGTAATAGACTCCTCTGTCGCTTTGATATTCGAAAAACAGGTATCCGCCGATGAAGAGCTCGGAGTCTGAAAGGGCTGCTGAGAACGCATAGTCGAACATAGAGACTTTGTTTACGGGAGTGGAGGCTGGGGCTTCGGGATAGGAAAAGGAGAGCGCGTAATGCTGCCACCAGACTACATTCATTTCCCTATCGAGCTTGATGGCGGCCACGTTGTCGCGCGCGCGGGGCTTCTCCTCCGTCGCAACGACATAGACGTATCCGCCCTCATCAACGAGTATCTCCGAGTTAACAGCGAACGCATCAATCGGCTGAACAAGCGTCACATTCCTCCCCTGGAGATCGTTTTTAGAAACCTCTAGAATAAAGAGCCCGTCCGCGTTGACACCTCTGCCCTCTAAGTTGAGCCCTGTTAATCCGAGGATGTAGATGCTCTCGGCTCCGAGTGCTAGGGATGTCGCGAAATCGCTGCTTGGGTCTGTCACGAAGTAATACATGTAGTCCCTCAGCACCAGGTATGGGTCGAGCCTGATGAGGAGAAATCCGGCGGTTTTCTCGCCTCCTCCGAATTTGAAGATTGTTAACCCGGTGAGGACATATATCCCTGTCTCGTCCATGGCCAAGTCTATCCCCTCGCCGTATAGGTCGATGAGGGAGCGAGCATTCTGCTGTAACGCTACGATAACCGCATAGGTGGACGTCAGGCTGCAGTCCTCCTTAGAGAATGCGGACACGAAGAGGTTTGTTACTGTCCCCCCAAGCATGAAGTATCCTGCAACGATGACGTGTGTTTCGTTGGTCTCGACAGCTACGGCGACGCCGTCCGGATACTCCTGATCCTGAGACAGAAATCCGAACATCCGGTTGCACTTGAGCGTGTGGTCCCGTTCCAGAGCCAAGAGGAAGGGCGTCCAGCCGCTAACTGCCTTATCATCCCGGGCAGAACTCGCTGCCCCCACTATGTATATCCCCTCCTCGTCTACCTCGATGTCATAGGCCCTGAAGATCCATCCACCCGACTCGTCACTGAAGGTTCGAAGTAGGCCATAGGCGGGGTCAGAGTATGTGCTGAGAGGATACGACGAGGCGAGGAGGGCCGCCAGCAGCAGGGTAAGGGCCGCCGACTTTAAGCTCCGCAAGCCTTCTCCCGAGTTTTAGAGCAGATGATATATAAGTCTCCAGTCAGTGAACGCTCGAGAGTTTTCTGGTAATAATCGACAAATATCATAGTAGTTATGTTTTTTCTACTGTCTCGCCATTTGTTTTTGATGCCGTGATGCTCTTGTGGTAGGCTTTTTGGCCTGCTCCTCGTATGATTCGGGCCCTTCCATCGGAAGCGTGGACATCAAAAGAGATATAGCTTGAGCTTGTTGAGGCCGCGCCGGTAGCGCTTTGCCTGCGAGGAGGAAGGTTAGACTCGAGGTTGTGGGCGATGACGGTGATAGACTGACCGTTATCCTTGAAGGGAGGGTCACGAGGGAGAAGATTATGCAGCTGGCAGACCTCGTTGATCTCTACGGCGGCGGCGCCGCTGAGAGGGTGCCTGCTGTGGAGAACAAGCTGACGCGGCTTGCGAGACTGATTGAGAAGCGTTTTCCCTACACCGATTTCACATCGAGAGATGTGGCCGAGGCCTACGAGATCGAATATGGAGAGAAGCTGTCCCTGAGCACCGCCTCCACTTATCTCTCGAGGCTGGCAGAGAGAGGGTTTCTGGAGAGGGCGGGGGGCATGCTAAACAATATCAGGTATAAGCTTCTCAGGGCGCGGGCCGAGGAGATTGAGGGTGGCGCGTAGCCTTCTCCGCCAGCTCTTCCAAGATCTTTAGAGCATCGTATAGCTCACCTGCCTCAAGCGCCTGGCTAATCTCTAAGAGCCAGCTGAACCGCCTCTCTCCGAGAAGCCCCATATAGCCCAGAAGCAGGAGGGTGTGGAGGCTCTGGGTTATGTTGCGGAGGGCCTGTCCAAGTATCTTGGCGTAGCTTCCCCTCGTAATACCCATGAGCTTGGCCTTTTCCTCGAATGTCCTGCGCCTACCGATAGAGTAGTCCTCTGCCTCCAGAAGGAGAGCCTCAAGCTGCCTCCTAGTAAGTGATGAGCCGTTGAAAAGGGCCCTGAGGATATAGTCCTCTTCGAGAATCTGGCTCCTTTTCCGCTCCAAGAGCTCGAGGGAAGATGTCAATTGTTCTCCGCCTCCCTGCTAGACATTTTTGTCAAC
>JAUQPU010000001.1:56825-446404 GCA_030550235.1 Thermoproteota archaeon | reverse complement strand
TCGGTCTAATGCTTGCGGCATACGCGATATTTGTGACTAGGCTTGAGTGGGGCCTACCAGTCTACATCTCAGGGATTCTGATGATATTCTCCGAGGCAATCTTCCCAGCTTCATCCCTCCCCCACCCTCTACCATTAATAGCCGAGTCACTGCCCTTCACACACATTATCAGAGCTGCAAGAGCCGCCCTAATTGGGCCCCTAAACCTATACCTTGCTGAGATATTCTCCGCCTCCTTGCTGAGTGCCGCATGGTTCCTAGCGGGGCTTGCTATCTATGCGCATTCCGAGAAGCTGGGTAGGAGGCGCGGCTACATAGACTATAGAGTGGTGTGAAGCGGCTGGAGGCAGTTATTCTGTAACCTCCATCGACTCGCGCTCAAGCTTCCAAGTAACTTCATTGAGAAACCATGCTGAGATTTCAATAACTTTTCCACGGCTTACGGAGATGATAACATAGGTTAGAAAGGGGACGGCCTGGAGGTGGTCGTAACTACTCGGTATTGCAGGGGCATCTGGGTGGCTGTGATATACACCCACAACCATCTCACCCATCTGGGCCGCCTCGTCCTCAATCCGCATATATTCGAAAGGGTCGATCAGATACCTCCTGTTCCTCTCACCCATGTAGGAGTTCTTCACAGGCATGTGTCGCGTAACTATCCTTACACCGGAGTCCAGCCTCCCTATCAATAGTCCGCAAGCTTCCTCAGGATAGCGACGTGAGACGTCACTCGACAGCTGGTCAACCACTCTGCGTGGAACCCTTATCATCCATCTCCCAACAACTTATCACCTAGTATCTATATATTCGCAGCGAACACCCCTAACAAAAAATACACATAATTCAATCCTTTTATCCCACTCGGTATAACTATTGATTATGAAGTTTAGAGTCTCGAGGATTCCAACACGGGTCAGTAAACTTGTGGCGGGTTTGCCGGACATGGGGAACGTGGCTGGTATAGCCATGGAACACCTAATCTACGACTTGCATCTCGAAGCATTCGCTACATGTGTCGACACATGGCCTCCATTTGTCATGCATAATCGCGGGAGGATAGAGTTTGAGAGGGGGAGATACACGCTTTATTTTAGGGATGGGCTAAACTTCATAACCATGACCGGAACACATCAACCCTCAGAGCCAAGTCTCCTATACGAGCTCTGCGAGAACGTGCTTGATATTTCTCAGCAGGCTGGTGTAGAGGAGGTCTACACAATCGGTGCTGCACACTACGAAGACGCATTGACAGAGTCTCCGAGAGTCTTTCACGCCGCACTCTCTGACTTGATGGATGAGAAGTTGAGAAGTCTCGGCTCAGCACCACTGGAGTCTGAAGGATACATTACAGGATTTAACGGTCTATTACTAGGGATTGCACGCGAGCGGGGGCTGACAGGCGCATGCCTGCTTGGTGAAATCGGCGACCCACATGTTAGACAGCCTGCCGCCGCTAAGGCTGTGTTAGAGGTATTATCAAAGATACTCGGCATCACGCTCGACTATAGGAGGCTTGACGAAGAGATAGAGCAGATTAAAGCCGCGAGGGCTTTGGAGAGATTATATAAGCGGGGACGCGCCCCAGGGGTCATGTAGCTCATTACAGCCTTCTACTTGTTTCTCTTAGCCTGGGCAACGGTAGTTATCCAAGGTGATGAGGAGCCCAGTAGGGGAGAGACAGGCGCGAGGGAGCGCGTGATGAGTAGGGCTGGAATCATCGAGAGGGGAATATGTAGCGCGTTGTAGAAGCCTGTGAATAATAGCACGAAGAAGAGCTTTTCCTCGAACGTGGGTATTGTAAGCCCCATAACGCTTGCTAGAGACTGGGCCCCGAAGTCCAGGAAAAAGGGGAAGAGGACGGTCAGTAGAACATAGTTAGCTAGGCCCAAGAGTACCACTCTTACGGCGGCCCCGAATAGGGCCAGCGAGAGAGAGCAGACCCTAATTCCCCTCCCATCTGTCAGGCGAGCAGCCATCCAGAAACCTAAAAGGCTAGATGAGACCGCTAGATATTTCATTATGGGGCCAACGGGGCTCCATTCCCCGAACATGAGCAGCGCGATAAAGTGGCTTGTGGCGGATATGAATCCTATAGCTGGACCGAACATCAGCATCGCTATAAAGGAAGGGATCTCTGCGAAGTCGAACTTTAGGTAGGGAAGAGGAGGGAACATGAAGCTGAGGGGCAGAAACCCCATCGTGAAGGCTAGACCACCAAAAACAGCTCCTATCATAAAGTCTCTACTCTTAAGCAACGCCCCTCTATGTGCCCCATACCGGCTCATCTTATAAAGCATGAGTAGCAACACATGGCTGAGTATCAAAAATAATAATTATTATAAACACTAATCTAAGATATAATTGACATGTTGTCGGAGCAGAAGTTGGCTGAATTGGGTGGAATATTTAATGCCCTCGGAAACACGACCAGGCTCAAAATACTCCTCATAGCTGCTGAGAACGAAAGGCCACTCCACATTAAAGCATACGCGCGATTGTTGAAGAAGAGGTATTCGGCGGTCTATAGGCACATAGCTATCCTTCGCAAGGCTGGACTGGTAAACATCTACGAGGTGGGACGGAGCAGGGTTGTATCGGTCAAGAAGGGGCTGAACATAGAGTCATTGTATAATTCCTTAGCTTCGATGGGAATTATCACAAGTGAGTGATATAGAGATTCATTTATTGGTGATTTAATGCTCAAAGAATATGACAATGAATTGCATACTTATTAGACTCTATTCTCTTTAATCAGTACGCTATGGTGCGAGTTAATACAAAATGGGTTGCAGGCGTGGCGACTTTGGCAGCCCTGGCCTACGCCCTCTCGCTGATGAGGCTACATATCCGCTTCCCTCTCCTGCCATTCCTGTCGTTCGACTTCTCCGAGATACCGGACATTCTCGCCTACCTCTTGTTTGGCCTCTCCGGAGGACTAGTCGCGGCCATTGCCCACTGGATTGCCCTAAACTTCGGGACACCATTTCATCAGCTGGTTGGGCCAACCATGAAGCTCCTAGCTGTTCTAACCACCATCGCTGGATTGGAGATAGCGTCTCGCATTAAGGGAGGCTCGACGGCGCTGAACGGCGTCTCCCTGTCTCTTCTCCTGAGGACTGTTATCATGGCAGCAGCCACCTTTATCCTATATTATTATCTATTCCCGAGCGTCTATCTTCCCTTCTCGAGGAAGGTGCTAGGAGGCATAGGTATCTCAGTGGAGTCAGACTTAACCCTCGCAACAGTGATGGTGGCTTTCACATCCATCTTCAACATCCTACACGTCTTCCTAAGTGTACTCCCAGCCTACGCAATATACAGCAGAATAGTGGCTACACTCCCTAACATCCCAGCCAAGCAGCCAGTAATTAGACGCCAAGTCAAATAAACACGGGGTCAATTTTTACTCGTAAGCAATACATAATAGCTGCCCCATACTATTTTATCTTGGCGATGATGAATTTGCCGAGTGCGGAGATTGTGAAGAGCCTCGAAGTGGTCTGAGCTATGGTTTAACAGGGGTGGTTAATCTGTCTGTAGAGCTCGACAGTGCGGAGATCTTCGAATGGTTGAGGATGGTGTCTCCCCGCCGGGTACTTATTCAATCCCCTCTAGGCCTTAGAGGCATGGCTGAGCAGCTGGATAGGATGGTACGCCAGACTGGAGTTGAGGCCATCATCTCATCAAGCCCGACGTGGGGCGGATGCGACATAGCTATTGAAGAGGCTAGGAGGGTGGGGGCCGATGCCATCATACACGTGGGACACGCGCCATTTCTCTCTCACACCGAGCTCCCAGTACTCTACGTCGAGGCGCGCTACAGAGACTACAAGCCACTAAGGGACCTTATCTCGTCAATATCGACGGAGTTGGAGAAAAACGGGTATAGGAAGGTAGGCGTGGGGCTTAGCGTCCAGTGGCTCAACCACCTAACCCAGTTCACGAACGATCTTAGAGCCATGGGATACACCGTCTTGGTAGGTGAACCCGGCGGTCACCTAGCTCACAGGGGGCAGGTCCTAGGATGTGACTACACATCGTTGAAGAGTATAGAATCGATGGTTGACAGCTTCCTTGTCGTGGGCTCAGTCTTCCATGCTCTTGGTATCGCCCTCACATCCCAGAAACCGACGCTCATGGTTGACCCCCACGCCCAACGGGTCGAATGGATGAGCGAGAGGGCCAAAAGAATACTGGCCACCAGGTATTACATGATTCAAAAATTCAGAGAGGCGCGGAGAGTCGCGATACTCGTGAGCAGAAAGCCGGGCCAATACATGATGGGGCTAGCACAAAGGCTCAAAAAAATAATTATAGATAGCGGGCGAGAGGCAAGCATAATCATGTCAGACGAGATAGATGTAAATAACCTAGCTGACTTCACCTACGATGCCTACGTCAACACTGCCTGCCCGCGGCTGAGCATTGAGGACCAAGCACGGTTCCCAAAACCAATGCTCCTACCCATCGAGGTATTAGTCGCCACTAACACACTGAGCTGGGAGGAAGTATTAGAGAGGGGGCTCCTACTCAATACAGCCCCACCCGCTTCAGGCCCATCAACCTATAACCCAAGAAAGTTCTCAGAATTAACCGAGCGTGAATATGAAAGCTCTCCATAAGATTTTTATTTAGCGAACAACATATTCCGAGTGAGTTGGCAAGAGAGGTCGTAGTCGCGACCGAGGGTTTAAAAAAGATCTATAAGCTGGGAAAAGTTGATGTTGTAGCCCTAGACGGCGTTGATCTCAAGATCTATCGCGGCGAGTATATCTCTATTATGGGCCCCTCAGGCTCAGGCAAGACTACTCTATTCAACATGATCGGTGGACTAGACAAGCCCACGGAGGGTACAGTCTATGTCGATGGCGTCGATATCTCGAAGCTAGACTCATACGAGCTGGCTTGGCTCAGAAATAGAAAGATTGGGTACATCTTCCAAACTTTTAATCTCATCCCAACATTGACGGCATTAGAGAATGTGATGCTTCCCATGATTTTCGCAGGCGTCAGCAGGGAGGATAGGTTTAGAAAGGCTACTGAACTCCTCCAGACAGTTGGGCTTGGCGACAGGCTCCATCACAGACCTATGGAACTCTCCGGAGGTCAGCAGCAGAGGGTCGCGATAGCTAGGGCATTAGCCAATGACCCAAGCATAATACTGGCAGATGAGCCAACCGGAAACCTTGACCTGAAGACTGGCAGGCAAATTATAGACCTGCTAAAACAGCTTAACTTGGATAGGAAAGTTACAGTCATAGCAGCGACCCACGACTTGAAGATGATAGATGTATCTGACAGGATTCTATGGATACGTGATGGAAAAATAGAGAGGGAGGAGGAGAGGGTCGCGGTGAAGGTGAGGGTCGGCGAGATAGAGGTTGAGGAAAGCCGAGAAAAACAGGCGTAGCAGTAGATAGAGGCCACTTCTTATCCTCTGTGGAGAGCCCAGTCAACAACGATATATGCTATGTTGGCTAGTGCTATGCCAGAGAAGGCCGCTACATCAATAGGAATGATGTAGGATAGTAAGAAAGAAATTGTTACACAGCCTATTGGATACACTATACGCCACCTTTTTGGTGGAAAAGTATTCTGGAGCGGGACGATGAAGAAGGCTATAAGGATCAAAATAGGATTGGTAAACACTTTTAGGGCGTGGGATGGGAGTAGGAGAAGCGCCTCGCCGGGAGCAACGGCTAGCCGTGCCAACTCAAAAGGGATAAATAGTGTTATCCATGTAGTGATATAAGCTAGAACAATGTCCGTTGTTTTAGAGAGGGCGTTTATTGAGAGGCCGAGAAAAAGGAGCAATGTGAAGAAGGTGTAGAGATTGTAGTTGCCCCACCGTGAGGCAACAAGCGAAGGCATAGAAAGAGTAAGAATCGCTGCGAATGAGAATGCTATATAATTCAGCGCCGGAGCCCTTGATCTTTGCAAAACCCTAGCAGAGAAGAGGCTGACCAAGACTATAGCCAATGCACTAAAATACGACGTGATGCACATAACTGCCAAAAACGCAACAACAATAGCGTCCATAATGTTTCGTATCAGGTCTCCTTCAAAAATGGAGAGAAATAGTGCCACACCAATGGCTGTAAAGACTGTTGTGCCGAGCAGGTAGGCTTCAACAGAATAGCCAGTATAAAGGCCATAAACTAGAACTATGCCCAATACTGGTGCAGGAGATTTGACGAGCTTATGCCAAGGAGCCTCATGCGTCTCGTCTGTCGGTGATGGATTGAGCAGCTGTCTTAAACCCCCGGCTTTAACAAACAAGGCAGCAATTAACGGGTAGGCAGCTAGGTTTAAGAAAAAGTGAAAGTGAACCATGTCAAAGAATCTTCCCAATATCCCTGAGCATGGTGTGCATCCTATTGTTAGAAACTCGTACATTCTGTATGTATGTTCCAGAACATGGTAGGATTGTATAAATAGCCCAGTGGTGAAGAGTATTGGGAGCATCTCCTTCTCACTTAGGCCAGTGGTTAACCAGGGTTTCAGCCTTGCAAATATTATGATTAGAAATGTTAAATAGAGCGTGTTGAAGAGGAAGTGATTCCACTCTAGGTCTAGGAAGAATAGGAGCCCGTTAGAAAGCTTAGCTGGCAGGCCAAGGACAACGTGCTGATACATCTGGGCGCTATGCTCTATCATATGGAGTGTCTGCGTAATAAAAGCTGTTAGCACAATAGTGTTTAGAAGACTGTCTCGGCTCAATAATAGGAGAAATCTGCTTGACACGCTAACAGGCTGCGTAGGCTCACTCTTCATGCCCCGACAATCCACCGATCACACTGCAACCCCCTTGCTCCACGATCAAGATTACACTATTTACCGGGAGGTCTCTATAATTCTCTACTATTCCACTAGGCCAATAGACTGTCAATCTCTCAATACGAGAGGCCCGCCCTAAGCCAAAGTACAGCCAGGGGCCATTATCTGACATGAATGAAGTACCCTTTGTAACTGTCTGACGGTAAATCTTACCTAAAGACTCCACCTCCACTACAGCGCCTACAGCCTCCCTGCTAGTCCTGTAGGTGCAGGCGCCGCAGAGCCAGGTAGCCCCCTCGAGCCTCACCTGAACCCACCGATTGCCTGTATAATTCGATATCAGGTTTCTATACAGTATAGGATACCCTAGTAAGTCATAGAATAGTAGGTCAACGCCTCCGTCTTTGTCCATGTCCACGCATGACAATCCACGTGTGTTGACATGTCTTATGAGCCCCGCATGCCACGTGGCATCATAGAAGAATGGCCCAGCATTATAGAAGACCCTGTTAACTTGATTGCTTGGCTTGTCAGTCCTAACGCCTATCTTACCATTAGCCACTATTATGTCGAGAAGGCCATTATTGTCTATGTCGATGATGCATACTCCCCAGCCGACCTGGTAGGGATCTGTTAGCCTGAGCCTTGCCGTGATATCGTTAAAATACGCACCTGTATATTTTAGGAGGAGGTTGTCGTCGTAATTTGTCACAATTATATCCCAGTATCCATCCATGTCTAAGTCCCCATACGCTACCCCCATCCACTGTCCTACTCTCTCAGCACCTATAGACGATGCGGATAGGATGAAACGCCTACCCTCCTCGTTCCTATACAGCCTCGTGTATCCGAAGTCATTGGCCAGGAAAAGGTCAGGGAAAAAGTCTAGGTCGTAGTCTATGAAAATGGGTTGGAATGTATAGCCATAGTCAACGACACCGTAGATTTCAGCGGATTCTCTGAAGGAGCCGTCACAGTTGTTGATGAAGAGCTGATTTCCAGAGCCTTGGCTGAATATTGCGCCCTCTTTGACCTGTCGGAGGTTGATGTAGTAGCCTATATAGAGGTCAAGACATCCGTCCCTATTTACATCTCCCCAGGCGACCCCAGAGGCATATCTTCCATGATTAAGAGAGAGGCCCACCTCATCTGTTACAAGCCTAAACGAGCCATCGCCCAGGTTTTTAAACAGGTGAACATTGCCATAGGGAGAATCGTAGAAGGTTACAAGCAGAGATGGAAATCCACTGTTATCATAGTCGGCCCAAGAGCAGCCCATTCCCTTCCCGGCAACAATACCCTCGATAAGAAGTCCAGACTCACGCGTCACATCCGTAAACAGGCCGCCATCATTCCTGAATAACCTTCCAGTTGCATTCCAGCCCACGACATAAACGTCTAGGTCGCCATCCCTATCGTAATCTCCCCAACAGCTCCCACCGCCCGGGATCCATACCATCTCTCGGTCATCGACTACTCTTACTAAGAGACCTGAATCACTCGTGACATCCTGAAAATAGGGCTTGTACGCCGGCATGGAAGTCAATGGCACATATTGATATGAGAATACCCCACTGCTAAATAGCCAGTAAGAGAGGAGGGTCACGCAAAGGGCGACTGCGTACCTTTTGTTTAGCTGCTGACCACTCAAACCTCGATTATCCTGGCCAACTTGTGAGATTCATTCGCCTTGATGGTCAACTCGAGGGTCTTGTATGCGTCCGAATAGGGTGAAAGTATTCTAGACTGATCTCCGGTTCGTACAGCCTCAACAAATGTCCGTAGCTCCTCAAGATATGGGTCAACAGCACTCCTCAGTTCCTCAACCTTATTGGTCCTATAGAATGTTGCTTTCCTCTGATGCCCAACAATATCTGCCACTAGGTCTCTGGCAAATATCCGTATGAACGTATCCTGCATTGTGTTTGTACTCTTCCAGGTGGCCACTATCGTGGATGTGACGCCGCTTTTATGCCTGATAGTGATTACGGAGGAATCCTCAACGTCTATTGCCTCATCCTTCGAGAGCCTTTTTTCAAGCCTTGCATAGACTGAAGAAGCCTCCCCCGCGAAGTATCTTATTAGGTCGACCATATGTGTGACTTGCTCGACTATCTGCCCGCCGCTCTGGGATTTTCTCAACCACCAGTGCCCAGGCGGAAAGTTCGCTGCCCAAACATACTGTCCATAAATCATCCCGATATCAGCGGGGTTGGAGATCTCTTTCTTCGCTATCTGGACAACATCAAGATATCTCCACATGTAGCCTACACTATTGATAACTCCGGCCTTCTCAATCTTACGCAGTATGCGTGAGGCTACTTCTAGATTTATTGCCACAGGCTTTTCTATCAAGAGGTGAACTCCATGCTCGATTATCTCTTCCTCAAATCCATGTGCATTTGGCGGGACAGCTATTATTGCGACGTCAGGATGCGTCTCGGACACAGCTTCCACAGGATCCGTATAGGCCGCGCATCCAAACCTATTTGCAAACTCTTCTGCCCTCTCCTTCACAATGTCAGCACAAGCTACAACGCGGACACCATCCCTTAACGTCATTAGACTCTTTGCATGGACATTCATTATGCCGCCACAGCCAATTAAAACTATACCTATCGGATTCATCTCACATCACCATATTTAGAAATAAATTTTACAAATTTTCTCAGCTCCTCCAGTGGGTCGCCAATTATTCTGCACTCCAGCGAGAAATACTTGCTGTACCCTCTTGATAGAAGTATCTTTATGGGTGTGAAATCAGTGTGCCCGTAGCCTGGGAGGCATCTGTTGCTGTCGGCTAGGTGCACATGCACCAAGTAGTCTGACGCTTCTGACAAAGCGTCATCGATGTTACTCTCCTCTATGTTCATGTGAAAGAAATCGGCCATCAGCCTTAAACCTTCATAGTTTACTTCCCTTATAATCTCTAATCCTTGTTTGAGAGTATTTATCAGATGTGTCTCGTATCTGTTGAGCGGCTCTAATATGGCGCATACACCCAGCTCCTCCCCCTTCTTAGCCAGAGTCTTACACTCAGCTACCAGCAATCTTTTTTCAAGTTCGATGACGTTTTGATAGAGCGGTGATAGATCAGGAAGTTTGGCTCCACCAAATGTTGGGACGAATATGACGCCTACGGCCCCAATCTCGCTGGCCCATTCAAGCCTCTGAACTATCCCCTGAACTGCTTCAGCTCTTGCCTTAGGCTCAGGACTGAGGAGGTCTCCACTGTACCCTGCGCAGATGACCGATGGGCTCACTTTAAAAGATGCCAGCGTATCCTTCACCTCTCTAAGATTCTCGCCCAGGTGAGGCCTACCCCAAAGCTCTATTCCGCTGAATCCCAGCTTCTCCAAGTTCTCAAGCTTCTCAGTCAAGGTGCTGCCCGGTACAAGATTATCCTGGCATGAGAGCTTCACGCCTATTCACCTTTGAGACGGGAATATAATTGTTTGAGTCACCAAGGCCAGATCCAGGACGCCTTTGAAAGCAGCGTAAACGATATTCCGACACCAACCGTGATACCTAGACCGGAGAAGAAGCCAGCTATGAAGAAGTTTTTTATGGCCTCCCACCTTTCCTTCCCGAACGTCTTGGAAATGATAATATTCGCCAGCAGTGAACCTATTAGTATAGTTATAGCGTATGGAGGAAGTATGAAGAATCCCAGCACTATTGGGAATGTGGGGAACGCCAGACCAATCCTTCGGAACAAGACCTCCAAGGATACTATTCCAAGAGTCGAGAGAGCCCCTATGCCGATGTGTTCAGGTATAACGGCAATCTGGCGCGTAGCGAATAGACTATCGTTAGTCGCATAGATGGGCCAGTAAATCATCGTGATTGGGTAGACATTTGAGGGTATAGGTGATAGCCTCCAGAAGAAGTCCATTGATATTAATCCAATTATGCCGATTAATGCGAATGCACCTGCGACTCCTATGAAATAGTGGGTTGGGCGCGTTGAGGTGAGGTAGCTGACCTTACCAAGTTGTGAGAGGTAGCCAGTATATCCTAGGTTTATGTAGGGGGAATAAACCCATCCAGCGTAGCCATTATATGGAGTGAAATAGACAATAACTTGCCAGGGCCATGGAATTGCTGGAAAGTATCCTACTTCTCCGAGAGATCTTGCAGCGACCATCGCTATGAAGAAGCTCAAAACAAGAGAAGTAACCAGTGCAATCCAAGCGGGAAACCCAGGTACCAATATCAGGAAGAGAATTACAGAACCAATCGATGCAACTAGGAATAGAGTTAGTGCGAACCTTAATGGGAGCTCTGTCTCCCTTGGCCTAACGATTGCCGATGCAAATAGTCTAAAACTCCGTAGAATTGTCTTTCGAAACGCTAGTATCAAGGCGACTGCTATTCCGATTATGAAGCCGAACTGTGGACTAATCCAGATTCTCTGGAAGGACCGCTGATATATCGAGCCTATAGTCATTCCTTTATAGTATTCTGAGAACCAGAGGGGGAAGAAGTTGGGGGATGAGGTGAAGATAGTGTTAGCGATGATCCATATTGCTATAGATCCTATCAGTGTTGATACTGCGACCTTGACTGGGAGAACCATTCCGAGCCCAAGTGTGAATGGGTCTGTCGCCACACCAACCAGGGCTCCTGGAATATATTTCTCGGTGATCCAGACAAAATCGAACCAGGGTATCGGGAGAAGAGGCACACCGAGTAGGAAGCCTGCATAAGTCATGAAGGCGTAGACAACACCTGTCACTATGCCCAGAATGTATATGGACATGTGCTGTTCCTCCCTCTCTATAAGGACGCTTATCAGGGAGGCTTCTACATGCGCTAGTGGATAATTCAGCTTCTCCTCTTTTACAAATATGTATGTGAACATGATGGCTAAGCCTATCTCCGCCATAGCTAGCAGTGCGAATGATAATCCGGTCACGATTAATGCGTAAGTCCAGTCGGGGTGGAGAAGCGTTCTCAGCTGATAGACTGGTGAAAAGGCAGGTGGTGCCAACCACGTAGGGACTAGTTGATTGATGGGCGTTCCATCAATTAAGAAGTATTGGGTAATCGGCGTCGTAACATAAAATGTTCTATAAACTAGCCAGTAATAGGGTGGTAGAGTAGATGACATAACTGCAACGCTACTGTATATTACAAACAGCTCCTGTTTCCTTAGTGGAGCTCCGAAGAACCTGGTCAGCTCTGCGAAGAGTATAGCGATTATCGTGACAGCTATCGCGGGCGAGAGGGCCCCTGATATGAGGTTGAGGTATAGTGAGACGGGGATGAAAAGGACAGCGGCAGTCAAGATAGCTAGGATTACCCTCCACGAGATGCCATATTCAAGTAATTCAACCGGTGAAGTTTTCTCAAGCTCCGTGGACATACCGGTTGCAACCCAACTAATTCGGACTGCTTTATAGGTTTATACGCTTGAAGTTAAAGTGCGAGGAGTCGTGTTAAAAAATTTATATACTGGCATAATTTACGCTTAGCTGAGAATGAGCACACAAATAGCCTCTATAAGGGGATTGACCACAAGGTCAATATTGATCGGCGCAATCTTGGTTATCGTCGCCCAAGCAATCGGCGACATGACTTGGCTATACACATCAAAGACCGGTACTATCAATGCATTCTGGGTTCCGTTTATCTACATCGTGCTGCTGAACGAGCTTATAGGCCGGTCAAACCCTAGGCTGAGGCTCACCGCACAGGAGCTTGTTTGTATCTTTCCGGCACTTGCGCTTGTGAATAGTATAAAGTACTATCCTAAAGGTGCCTTGAGCGGTGGTGAGGCTCTCTCTGGCTATATCGAGAAGACGATTGTATCGGTTGGGGCGGGGATGAATGACCCCACTACGGGGACTTATTGGAGGGCGATGACGCCGCCGTGGATGTTCCCGAAAGACCCCACAATGATTGCGGCCTGGCAGACTGGGCTAACACCGGGGCAACAAATCCTTTGGGGAGAGTTCCTACCGCCAATAATCTACTGGTCACTCTATACCATCCTCATGTACTACTTGGCTCTCTTCCTGGGCTTCGGCGTTTGGGGGAGAAGATGGGTAGATGTTGAGCGCCTAATCTTCCCTCTTTCAATCCCTATGGTATACATGGTTAGAAATGCCTCCGACATTGACCCGACCACCAACAAGTCTCGATGGTTCCGAATACAGGAGCCAACCCTTAGGGTCTTCTGGGTCGCATTCTTCATCGGGCTGATAGCGTCGCTTATTCCTGTTTTCGGCGAGATCGTGCCACCACTAGCAGTATTCGGGGCATTTGCTTGGGGAGAACAGCCGATATTGATCTTTGGGCTTCCATCCATAATGCCAGGAGCAATGGCAAAGGGTGTCTTCCAAGTCGACCAAGTGGCCCTGTGGCTACTCCTCCCAAACAATCTGCTCATAACAGCCGTACTAGCGTATGTTGTCTTCGGCCTACTCTATCAGTGGATCGGCGTCATAACTGGGTCACTCCCCTACAACCCAGGAATGGAGTTTCTATGGAATTGGGAGGACATACCCGCCAACTGGTTCCCATTCCCCTACAGAACCGTTGGAATACTAGGAATGATGGTGGGACTGGGTATAATTACCCTGATAACTCTGAGGTCAAGATTTGTTGACCTTGCTAGGGCCCTGACAGGAAAGTCTGAAGACGAATATGGACTATCTACGAGATCCATAGCTTGGTTTGGACTTATTGTCACGATAGCCATTCTAGCGCTCTTCACTGCCTCTGGTGTGCCGTTTATCATCTCCCTAGCAATGGTCGTCTTCGCATATATCTACTGGAGCGCGCTTGCCAGAGTAACTGCGACCATGTGGTGGCACGTCGACGACTTCGCAAACAATGGAGGGGTTGGAACATATATCTTCCCGCTAGGTGTTGCCCTTGGTTACTGGCCAGGTACAGTACCGACAACGGGCACAACAAACTCAGGGCTCTTCGCGACAGGAATACTAACTATTCCCTTCAACAACACGTGGACGCTGAGGGTTAATGGCTTCGGGCCTGGAGCAGCAGTATCCTACTACAAGATCGCTAGAGATACAGGCACAAACGTCCGTGACGCACTTGTATCAGCAGCCACGATTATCGCGATTGGCGTTGTCTTCGGATACATCTGGAGGATTTGGCTTCTGAACCATGCAGGTGGGCTTGCAAACTCTAATGCATGGTCTTGGACTGCGGGCATGAAGTTCAGCAACTTCATTGGAGGCACCTCGTATGTACCAGTCGGCGCGGTTGACTGGGCTCCAGGGCTCACCTACGGCTTGATTGGAATCATAATCGTTGCCGTAGTCTGGTTCCTGAGATCGAGGTTTGCATGGTTCTTCATAGATCCAACCTCGCTGACCATGAGTATGGCGGTGGGCCTGATATGGACCTGGCTTTCAGGGCTTGTTGCACTAATAATTAAGGTGATAATGATTAGGACCATAGGCATTAGGAGGTTTGAGTCGTATGTTATACCTGTCGCAGCCGGAATATCCCTAGGATTTGGCGCGCCAATACTGCTGGCGGGGCTTATAGAGTTCTTCGCAGTAGTGCTGCCGAGATTCTCGGCCCAGTTCGTACCCTAAATCTTTTTTTCACCCCTATTTCCTCTAAATATCTTGGGTAAAAATTGAGCGAATTAGAGGTTATCAAGCTAGCACTCGGGAAAAATGTGGATAGTGCCTCTTGGGACCTTGATGGATGGGTGATTCTACTCAAAGACTCGAGGCTGCGTAGCTTGAAGATTTCTCGAAGATTGGTGGGGATATCTTTCGACTGGGAGTGGCATTTTGTAACACCTCTAATTATCCGCGAAGTGGTGGATGATAGTGGAGGGCAGCTATATAGGGAGATGAAGCGTAGAGAGGTCCAGATAAGGAGGCGGGGGATATTTAGGTATTCTTACGAGTGGGTAACGTCAGAGCTCTTATCCAAAGTGTTCCCAGATGTGGCTCCCGTAGATGATTTAATGATAAGGCTAAACAGAAACAATCAACTCTTAAGACTGCTTAAGCGCTCCGTCGTCGATGAGCTGCACGTAAACACTTACTTTGACCTAACCGGCGCGAGCTCGCCCGACGATGCTCTCAGAAAACACTACGAGTCTCCTAAGATGATTGGATGGCTCATAACAGCCATTAAGGGACCTGGCTCTGAATGGAGGTTTGGGCCAATCGTTAAAAGGATATATGAGCTTCTTGACTTTCTCGCCGGGGAACTTATAGAATTTACCCGAGAACTCGAGTCCAGGGCTCTTAACTTATGAGACCCCACAGATCTCAATATCCCTTACTCTATTGAGGCAGGTCATGTGTTGATAGACTGTATAGAGCGAGGGTCTTGTAAGCTGCCATCTCGCGCGCCAGTCAATTATGACGTAGTCGCTGACGAGAATATCCCTCACCATTTTTTCCTGTATTCTCTCCTCATATATTGGCCAAGAGCTATAGAGCTCACCAGAGAAATATTTCATGAGCGCTTCTAGGAATCCGAAGCGCCCTAACCCCATGCCCTCATACATCATGTACCCATAGGAATCTATGACTCTGTTTGAGGGAGTTGTTTTTGATAAAAAGGTGTAGATGGGCTCAAAAGCGATTATGGAGAAACTGGCTGCTCCAAGATCTATGAGCCGCATGGACACCATTACAGGCGTGTCATCTCTCGTGGCGGGTGGATTAACCGCAGATATTATGCCGGCCTGTGTCAGAGCCATGAATATTATCCAGACCGGTAAGATTCTGGTAGAGAATACATGGACTATAGATCCTCTCCAAGGTGGAAGCCTAAACTTTGACCCGAACTCCAATGCCATGCCAGGGACGAAGGAGAGGGGGGTTATAATATGTTGGACGTAATGCCCAAAGAAGGTTTTTGTCATGGAGAACGCTATCAAGTATGAAAGACTCCACATTATCCATATGTAGGATTCATGAGAGATTACTTTTGAGCGGGAGAGATGTGGAGCCATGAGTAGGGCGGCGGCAAGGGCTGGAAAACCAGCCCACATCACCCCTAAATCCAAGATAGATGTTAGTAACCAGTGAAGCCTCTCAGACTGAGGTATACCATCTTGCGGCCTGACGATATGGAAGAGGACTGTCTGTTTAAGATATGCGTCAGGGTCTGCAAAGATGTATTTCGCGCTTATCAAGAGATAAGTCAGGGCAGCTGAGGCAATTATGAATAAAGAAGCGCGAGTCCTCTTGAACACCAGTGCGTGGAGTATAATTGCAGCGGCTCCGAATAGCCCGGTCATTTTCGAGGAGACAGACAGGCCTAAAGCAACTCCAGAGCCAGTCGAGGATAGAATCTCCTGCCTAGAATTTCTACATCTTTTAAGCAAGACGTAGCATATGACAGATAGTGAGAGGAAGAAGTCGGTATAGGGCTCTAGCATGACCATCCTCGAATTGTATGAAACGAAGCCATCAAGGGCTAGAAAAGCTGTTCCCGCGAGCGCAGTTATCTTTCCAACCGAGAGATGAGCAGCAGCCGCTAAAACTATCAAAGTTAAAGATCCTAGAACCGCTGATACAGACCTTGACCGTGCATACGCCTCACTCCCACCATCTCCCACAGTGTATGTTAGGATGTGGAGGGAGAGTGGAGGATGGGCGAAAAAGAAGTCGACATACGGTGTGTAGCCTCTGGATAGAAGCAAGGCCGCCGATAGGTGTACTCCTTCATCATAATCGTGCCATCCGCTCTCTGCATCCAAATTATAGAGGCGCAGTGTGGCACCAGCTAAAATTAAACCACTCAAAGTAAGAATGTATAAAATGTTAATTGCATCAAGCTTCATCTCCGATTAACCGGCCTAGTCATTAAGCTTCGTAGAATTAATAGATGAGGATTGGATAAAATTTATACACCACACTAGCTAGTCAAGGAGTAGATTGGATTACCGTTTAGCAGCTTTGACGCCTGTCTCGCTGACTGTTATCTTTATGCTGTTTACAGTATGTGCTACAGCAAACACGGATACAGCTAGGGATAACTCGACCACCATAGTCATAACTGTATTAGATAACGATTATATGCCGGTGGAGGACGGGCTGAAGTTTATTTTGTTGGAGCCTTCAGGCGAGCGGGTACTTTTAGAAACTAGGGATGGGCGTTTAGAAGCATCGGTAGTTCTGGGCTCTCGCCTTGTGGGCCCGTTAGTTGAGGATGGAAGGACATATCTTCCGGTCGATATATCTATCCTCAAACTCCTTCCCTATTTAGATTCAGAGCCGGCGATAGTTCTTCAAAGGGCATCCATTGTCAGGTTTATTGGACTGTATCCCTGGATTGATGGCAGCCCCGTCTCAGCCCGGTATAGGCTTGAGCTGTGGGGGGCAGGGCTTTGGTATCCCAGTGAGATCCACTGGAGCCATAGTATTGATGTGCTGAAGAGGTTGATAGGTCTTGGAGATGGCGAAATTCTGGTCCCACAGTCTATTGACTATAGGCTTTATGGAGAGTTTGCGGTAGTAGGTGGTGAAGGGCTTAGATGGATGGAAGACCTTACAGGCCTTATAGGCGAGAATCGAATCGTCTCTCTGCTGCACACTATTTACCCTAGAGCATTTGGCGCCGTTCAGAATTTCACCGAGGTGACCGGCTATAGGCTTCAAGGGCTTTCACAGTCTGGCATCTATCTTGGCTATCAGCTTGATAGGCTTAAAAAGGCTGAGGAGCGTCTCGCAGCCTCGAGGGAGCATTATCTCCTGGGAAACATGGGTGAGGCGTATCAACTGCTCCGAAAAACCTACATCGACCTTGTAGGAATCAACTCTGCATTAAACGATTATAGTGTGAGATGGGGTGGTGGGATTCTACTTCCATTGTTCCTAGTTTTGGGGGCGCTCTCCCTGAGCCACCTAGTCTTAGGTGAGAAGAAGTCTAGTATAGCTGCTGGCCTGTCCTTGCTAAGTATCTTTACTTTCAGCCTTATTGCTGCTTCTCATCCTTCAATCCTGCCTAGCGATGCGTGGGGATGGTCCGCCCTCCTCTACAGCATACTCGTAATAGTTGGCCTTGTCTGGAGCATCCCAGCCCTAGGCCTCGAGGTCAAGACACAGCGCGGAGTCGCACTCCTCGCAGCCTCCTCCCTCGCGTTCAGTGTTGCGAAGAGGTTTCTAAAAACTAGGCCCCTCAGAACCTGGATGATGGTTGCCATGGCCACGATCACCGTCTCAGCTACCCTACTGCTGGTCAACATAGGCGTCGAGAGCGAGGTATTCATCTCCAACCCTACGGAGAAGGTTAACCCAGTAGAGACACCATACATCATAGTATATGATAGGGGATACAGATTCGATAACCTCGCGCCTGTGGATACCCGCTATGTAGAGTTCTTCAGAAGTTTGGGCCTGGATTTGGGCCTCCGAGCTGAGACTCCTATCTTTCCACCATCGGGCCGCGAATACATAATCAACGATAAGAGTTATAACTTGAGGGGTGTTATTGGTGTATCGGGTAGCACCCTCCTACCGAAGCAGCTCTCACAATGCATCATCGAGGGGGAGATAAATCGGATTGGACAAGATCCTTCAGCATCCATCGTCTCGAGTGACTTGGCGGCAAACCTCGGCTTAACAGTGGGGTCTTGGATAAGAGTAAACGGCGTGATCCTGCAGATAGACGGAATACTAAGTACAGACTGTCCTACCTATCTTAAGGATATTGATGGCTACTTCCTATCGACGCTAGTCATGCCTCCCATGTCTCCAGTTGCACCGGCAGGATGGTCGAATGTCATAATTACTGGATTTGACGGGGCTCTGAAGCTAGGTGCGCTGCCAACCAAGATATACGCCTCGGGGGGAGGTGTGGAAGAAATCGATAGGATTGCCGAGACGATGAGTCTTCACACCAATCTGAAGGTGAGACTAATCAGGCCTGGAGGGGAGGTTTACGTCTTCAATCTTGTTAGTCTTGCCAGTATATCGGGTGGAGAGGTTATGGTGGTTGCAGGCATCGCCTTTCTAAATCTTTTGGTGGCGTCACTGGCGAATTACTATGAGAGGAGGGGAGAGTTTTTGACAATGTCGACGCTGGGTCTTAATCCAGCCCATATCTTACTGCTAAGCGTCGCGGAAGCTATATTCCTAGGAGTAATCTCCTCATACCTTGGAGTCCTGGTGACTCTTGGGGTCTTCAGCATAGTCCCTAAAATCATCCCCATACCAATTGACTTCAAACTAACTCAGGAGAGCGTCATGGGCGTTTTCGCCCTCTCATCTGTTATTTTCATTTCGTCACACATACTATCGGTTCGAAGGAATATCATTCTCTCCACGCCGGCGCAGACATGGAAGTGGGTTCTGACAAAGGCCTTAGATGAGGAGGGGTATTGGACAGTCGAGCTACCCGCCAAGCTTAAGGTATCGAAGATTAAACACTTTATAACCTACATGAACTCGAGGCTCAGCGAATATAGCTATACCACCACCGTGAATATTATGGTTCATGGTGTTGAAGAAAATACCGAGGCAGGTCTGCATAGACTCAGGTTTACCTACTCATCTACCGAGCAGAGAGCATTCAGGGCCTCATGCATACTTGATGTATATGAGCAGGACGGATGGGGTTTTGTCAAACTCCGGTCGAAGATTGAGGCGCAGGATGCTAGGTTCATCGACCAGTATGTCAGAGAGATCGTTCAGCTCATCCGCCAATTCATAATAGAGTACACATCCTTAACCATCAGGATACTCGTCCCCTTCTCCCGAGACCTGGCTCATATCCAGCCGCTCCTCACTGTCTATAATCCGAGCGAGGTCAGGGTTGTTTGGCGAGGGGCCTCAGAGGATGACTTGAAGAGAGAGGTTGAGATGCTGGAGGCGAACCTGGTCAGGGTGGTCGTGGTGAGGATACCTAGCTCTGGATCGATGGTCTCGGATGCCAAGGCTGTGATAGAGGCGGCAAAGGACTGCGACCTAATCTGCATCTCATCTGACGATGGTTACCTTTCCTCCATCGCCTTACTCGCTGCCCAGCGACTCAGCAAGAGAATATGTATTATTAGGGATTCTGAAGTTTTAGAGACGACGCCAACTAGCCTGTGGGAGCAGCTCCGCTAAACTATACAGCCTGTCTTATCGAATCTACTATTCGTGGAATAGCCTCCCGAGCCTCCTTAACCGGTAGGGGCTGTAGGACTAAGTGCCTAGCCCCTGCATCGATATACTCCCCTATCCTCTGAGCAGCCTCCTCGACAGTTCCTACTATGTTGAGAGCTTGAACCATCTCTGGAGTTACATCGCTCACAGAGCCCACTGCCCCGAAGCCCATCTTTCTTATCCTAGCTGCGTTAAACCATAGTGCAGTTTGAGCAAGTAGGGGCATCGCCCTCTTGAGAGCCATACTCCTCGTCTTCTCCACCAGAATGAAGGCCATCAGGCCCGCTTCTATCTCCCTCGGCCTTCTCCCTGTGCTTTTGGCAGAATCACGCAGGGTCTGAAGCTCCGTGGTGTAGATTTGTGGTGGGACACATATCGGTAGCCATCCGTCAGCTATTTGTGCGATTTTCCTTATTGTCCTATCTATATTTGCCGCGGCCCATATCGGTGGGTGGGGCCTCTGCCTAGGCCTAACGGTTAGGCCCGAGCTCTTTAGGCTGAAGAATCTGCCCTGAAACTCCACCGCTCCTCCGGTTAGGAGTCTCTTCAGGACGTTGAGGAATTCCAAGAATCTATCAGCCACGTCACCTGATAGGGGAAATCCCCACTCTGGGCTAGGGCAGCAGCTTCCTAGACCAGCTATCAGTCTTCCTCCGGAGATGTGGTCCAAGGATACAAGCGACATCGAAGTATTGACTGGGTGTCTCCTATATGTTGCCAGGACGGCACTCCCGATCTTAATCCTACGAGTGGCCCTAGCCATCTCCGCCATACAGAGAATGGCGTCGAAGGTCTCCTTCTGGAAGACCCCAACTATGTCGTCATTGACCCACACGCTATCAAGCCCCGCCTTCTCAGCATCGCGCGCTATCTTGGCGGCAGATTCTAGCGAGAAGTTGGGGAAGGAGATTCCGAATCTTACACCAGCTCGTGGCACAGTCTAAAATCAGCAGAGTGGAATAAAAAGACTCTAGGCGTCAGTCTCCCCGAACCAGAGGGGCTAGGTAGTTGAGGCTCATCCTCACACTCTCCTCAGGGGTTTTCTCTGTGAAGTCCTGCTCCACGACCAGCCACTCCACCCTACCCGTAGATCTCAGCAGTCTAACTATCATGGGGAAGTCTATCACGCCACTGCCTAGCTCCGTCGTAAGCTCATACCACCTCTCTACACGCTTACCTTCGGCTTGGAAGCTTTTGAGGTCCTTAAGGTGAGCATAGACTATCCTGTCTAGATGCCTTCTAATCATTTGCACAGGGTCCATCCCGGCCAGTGCCAGGTGGGCCGTGTCGGGGCAAAACTTCAGCAGCTCAGGCTCGATCCTAGATAAGACGTACTCAAGCTCAGCCTCCGTCTCGATCAGTGTGTCGTAGTGGTTGTGGAGCGAGGGAGTTATGCCGTTGTCTACGAATATTTTTAAGGCTTCCCTCAAAGTCTCTACGAGCTGGTCGAGAAGCCTATATACCTGGCTAGGAGGGAGCCCTGCACCCAGCCCCCCACGCGGAGGCCCTATCACAACATTCCTGCACTCAATCTTCCCATAAACCTCCGCCAACCCCGCCGCTTGGGATAGTATCTTGGAACGTTCCTCGCTCTTGTGAAACTCGGCCGACCAGTAGATTCCCGATATTGTTAGACCCTTATTTTTCACATCCTTGTAGAGGCTTGAATGGTCGTATCTCCCCTCTTGTATCAGCCTCTGAAGCTCGAACTCAGCAAACTCTACACCATCAACACCTGCCCTCCAAGCGTGTTCGAGGAACTCTCCTACAGGCCTTCGCATGAATATTAGCCGCTCTAGGGAGATTCTCATATCTCGACGCGGAATGCCTCCGCGGGGCTCATCTTTGAGGCGTGGTAGGAGGGATAGGATGTGGCGACCAGCGAGAGTATGGCTGCGTATAGTAGTCCCTGACCCATTATGTAGAGGTACTCCACGATGGGGACTAGCCCGATATCCGCAGCCCTGCCGTAGGCTGCTAGAAGTCCTATGCTGACTCCGAGGCCTATTACTACACCGAGGGCGCCGCCAATGATTCCTATCACAAGAGACTCTATGAGGTATAGGAGTAGTATGTGTCTGTCTGCCGCCCCCAGCGTCTTGATTGTCGCTATCTCCCTGTAACGCTCAGCGACCGAAATTAACAGGGAGTTGAATATCCCAAGGCCAGCCACAAGAAGTGCGACGAAGATTAGCCAGAATTGATATGCTGCGAATTCAGCCCCCGTAGCTGCACGATTTACTGAGCTGAGCGTGAAGATTACCGTCATAAAGGCGATCGCTAGAAGGACGGAAAGTGTCGTCAGAAGTGAGCGACCCAACCTCTTTCTAATGTTGAGTGTGACAAGCCTAAATAACTCGCTGAGGGGGAAAGAGACACGACCGTATTTTCTCTCTCCACTACTCATCATTTAACGCATCTACCCAGATTGATTTAAGCGTTGGCCCGCCTCCTTATCCTTCCTCACCTTCACGTAGATGAGGCCTCGGCTGTAGAGCATCTGAAGATAGTTGACGAGGCTTATCTCCGCTTCCTCCCGCGTCATCTTGAAACTCTTAACCAACAGATCTACAATATCTCTGACACTTCTCTCACCATCTATGTTCTCCCATACAACCCCTCCGACCTTATCGAGTATGAAAGTACGGTACTCGGGGATGGGGAGAAGCCGCTGGAGGAGGCCGCGGGGCTGAGGCATTTTAAGCCTGACACTCAACTCTCCTGAGGGGGTGGTGGAGGATTCGGTGTTTGGGTTTCTAGCAGGAATCATCTTTAGCGCTTCTTCGAGGCTTATGGTCGGTCCCAGAGGCCTACGCCTCCTGAACAGTTTCAACCTAACTACACCCCCGAACTTGGGTATTGAAGGTTTTTAAAACTTGTTGGGCCCGCAGGAAAAGTTTTAAGTAGCAGCCTCTGTTTTGGATTCTCACTCATGTCGCGAAAAATAGTTCTCAGTGATGACGATCTTCCCACCGAGTGGTATAACATCTTGCCCGATCTTCCGAAGCCTCTTCCGCCTCCAATTGATCCTGCCACAAGGTCTCCGGGACCTGGCGTGCTCCCGAGACTGTTCACGAAAGAGCAGCTTAATCAGGAGATGAGTAACGAGAGATGGATAAAGATTCCTGAGGATGTTAGGGAGGCTTATAGGCTCTGGAGGCCTACACCGCTCATACGGGCGGTAAGGCTTGAGAAGGCTCTAAAGACCCCGTCAAGAATCTACTACAAATACGAGGGCGTCTCACCGCCCGGCTCCCACAAGCCCAACACAGCCGTCGCTCAGGCATACTACTACATGAAGGAGGGGGTTGAGAGAGTGACTACGGAGACAGGCGCGGGACAGTGGGGAAGTGCACTGGCATTCGCCTGCATGCTCTTCGGGCTTAAGACCACGGTCTATATGGTCAGGGCCAGCTATGACCAGAAGCCTTACCGGAGGATATTAATGCATGCGTGGGGGGCGGAGGTACTGGCCAGCCCGAGCGAGAGGACAGAGTTCGGCAGGCGAGTATTGAAGTCAGACCCCAACAATCCCGGAAGCCTCGGGATAGCGATTAGCGAGGCGATAGAGGATGCGCTAAGCCACGAAAATGTGAAGTACAGCATAGGAAGTGTTGCGAATCATGTCTTAATGCATCAGACAATCCAGGGGCTCGAAGCTAAGAAACAGCTTGAAAGCATTGGCGAGTATCCAGACATTGTGGCTGGATGCGTTGGAGGTGGCAGCAGCTTCTCTGGACTTTTCTGGCCCTTCTATTATGATCTTGTAACAAAGAAGGCGCCGAAGAATGTGAAATTCGTCGGCACGGAACCTACGGCCTGCCCCACGATGACGAAGGGTATCTACACCTATGATTTTGGAGACACTGCGAGGTTAACGCCGATGCTACCCATGTACACTTTAGGCTCAGACTTCATACCACCACCCATCCACGCAGGCGGACTCCGATACCACGGAGACGCACCAACACTCTGTCTACTCTTGAAGGAGGGATACATAGAGCCTAGGGCGTATAACCAGGTGGAGGTTTTTGAAGCGGCAACAATCTTTGCAAGAACCGAGGGCATAATCCCCGCACCCGAGCCTAGCCACACCATAAAATATGTGATTGATGAGGCCTTAAGGTGTAAAAGGACAGGGGAGGAGAAGGTTATATTATTCAACCTCTGCGGCCACGGGCACTTTGATCTCCAGGCCTATCAGGAGTTCTTTGAGGGGAAGCTTCAGCCCTGGGAATACCCCGAGGAGGCTGTGAAGAGGTCTATAGAGCGCCTATTATCAGAGTACCCATGGGTCAAAAGCCTCCCCTACCTAAAATAGTCTATACACAGCTGTGAGATTTAATAGCTGGCAATGGACATCATAGTCTGCAGAGTTGGTCATCACGGATACTTTCCTGATTCAGCTGGCTCAGAGAAGGAGGCTACATTATAAGATCTGTAGAAATTGTGGGGCGAGGAACCCTCCAAACGCTGAGAAATGCAGGAAGTGTAGAAGCAGGAACCTGAGGTGGAAGAAGCGGGAGCTAAAGAGGTAGCTGCGCTGCACTCCTAGGAGGAGCCTCGGCACAATCTATCCTTCTTTAACTTTCAGATGTGTTGTCCTTAGCGGGACCGAGCTGAAGAGCGGGTGAATCTCTACCGATAGGTCTCTCTTCCCGGGTGGAGCCGCGATGACCCATGCATATTTTATGCCGCTTAAGGATGTGCCAACATTGGGGTGGTAGCCTCTCTCGATCAGCACTACATCCCCATCCCTGACTATATAGGCATCCTCACCCTCATCATCCATTAGGAGCTGCACACCAAAGCCAGGAGCCATCCCGTAGAAGATATAGGCTTCAGGTTTCCCATCGTGCCTGTGAGGAGGGTAGCTAGTCCAGGACCCACCCACCCCCTCGGTATACCCAGCTAAAAATCGGTCGACATGGTCACTCTCACTAACCATCAGAAAGATGACCCGTGCATAGCAGTCTTGGCCAGACTCGACCTTGACGGACTCGTTAAACCTCTTCACAAACTGCCTCCGCTCTGTAAATCCTCGAGCCTCGGCGAGATAGATGCTCGACTCGCTTATCGATACAACTCTCAGCCCAGCCCCCCTTGGAGCATAGATCATATCCTTTACGCCGAGGGTCTCGCCGTTCACTACAACTTCCCCATCAGTTGAGAAGACAAGCCTTTCATTCTCATCCGCGTCTACTGTGAACCCATCCCCCTTCTTAGCCCTGAAATAGTATAGGGAGAAATCTCCAGCCTTGAAGAGCCTCTCAAGGACACCGTAGGATTTGCCGGGGTGGAATAGAGAGCCGCGCAAGAGACACGTCACCCTCTCCAGCTTTTATCCAGGAGCCTGCGGCCTAGTAATCTCGTCGATTCTTTTAATATCGTCCGAGGAGAGCTTCACATCCACAGCCTGAAGATTCTCTTCAAGCTGCTCCGGTCTAGTGCAGCCGATTATCGGAGCGGTGACCTCAGGCTGGTGAAGGAGCCAAGCTAGGCTGACCTGGGCCAGCGTCACGCCCTTCTCCTTAGCCATCAACGCTAGCTCATTAACTATCTTGAGGTTTCTCTCGGTAAGGAGGGGATTGACTGTGGGGCTATAGGAGGCTCTCACGTCTGGACCAACTCCTCTGAGATAGCGCCCAGCCAGTAGACCTTGGGCGAGGGGCGAGTAGCATATTACGCCGAGGCCCGCATGCCTAACCAGTGGGAAGAGCTCCCTCTCAGCGTCGCGCTGGAGTAGATTGTAGAGCGGCTGGACGCTCACAAACTTCGCTAGACCAAGCCTCTCTGAGATGGCAAGGGCCTCTGATATCTGCCAAGCTTGGAAGTTTGAGCAGCCAATATAGTGGACCAGCCCAGACTCGACAAGCTGGTTAAAAGCCTTCATAGTCTCTTCAAGCGGCGTGGTTGGGTCGAAGCCATGCGCCTGGTAGAGGTCGATATAGCCTGTCTGGAGCCTTGAGAGGCTATCTCGGACCGCCCTCATTATATGCTTCCTCGAGAGGCCCTCGTCGTTTGGGCCAGTCCCCATTGGGAACCTAACCTTAGTAGCGATGACTAGAGACTCTCTATCAACTGTCTGGAGGAATCTGCCGAGAAGCCTTTCAGCATAGCCTACGTGCGTCACCGGCACTGGGGCGATGGCTCCATGATAACGGTTCGCCGTGTCTATAGTGTTTATTCCCATATCGACTGCCATCCTCCAGAGCTTGAGCGTCGCCTCTTCGTTCACCTTCCTGACACCATAGGAGTTCACCTCTGGAAGTGTTGGAAGATACCACGTCCCCATGACTAGACAGGAAATCTTTAGCCCGCTCCTCCCCAACTGCCTATACTGGATTGGCATTACGCGCCACTCAGCCCCAAGTACATACGGCCGAGCTCCCTATTATTTAGTAGCTCGGATGGATCGCCCTCAAATAAGACCCTTCCACCAACAAGCAGGGCTGCATGGTCTGAGAGCTTGAGGGCTTTAATAACGCTCTGCTCAGCGAGGAGGATGGTGAATCCATAGTCGTCCTTCAGCTTCTTTATAACGTCAAGCACCATATTGACCATCTTCGGAGATAGACTAGCTGTAGGCTCATCCAGCATAATTACTTGTGGGCGTCTCATCAATGCCATACCTATCGAGAGCATCTGCCGCTCCCCACCACTTAGCGTCGCGGCCTTCCTGTTGAACATGCCTCTGAGGAAGGGGAAGAACCTCAGAACTTCCTCCGACCTCTCCCTTCTCTCTTCCTCTGAGAGCATATAGCCACTCATCAACAGGTTCTCCTTTACAGTGAGACCCGTGAAAAGGTTGTTGAGCTGGGGTAGATAGGCTACACCTAGGCGTGCAATCTTATGAGGGGGACGCCCAGCCAGCTCAACTCCATCCAGGTTGATGGAGCCTTTAAAGATGCTGGTCTGACCAAATATGCTCTTAAGCAGGGTGCTCTTTCCACTGCCATTGGGGCCTAGTATGGCAGTAATCTCACCCCTCGGCGCCTTCAGAGAGACATTAAAGAGTATCTGGAGACGGCCGTAACCTGCATCTAGACCCTCAACAGTTATCATGCCAGCCTTTCACCAAGATAACTCTCGACAACGTCGGGGATTGTGAGAACCTCCTCCGGCGACCCCTCCCCGATCAACCGTCCATTAAACATTGCGAAGACCTTGTCGGCATACTTCATGGCCAGGTCCAGTCTATGCTCTACTAGGAGGGTGGCTAGGCCTAGCTCGGTTACAAGGCGGCGTATATGGGATAGGACTGACTCGGCTATCACGGGGTTAAGCCCCGCTGTCGGCTCATCCATCAAGATTACTCTGGCTCCGCTCATGACTACGCGGCCAAGCTCGAGGAGCTTCATCTGGCCTCCGCTAAGCTTCCCTGCAGGCTGGTCTCTAAGCTTCTCCAGCCCCACCAGCTCCAAGATTTGATAGGCCTTCTCGACCATCTCCATCTCCCTAACAAGCCATTTACGCCTAAATGGTGCAATCCGGATATTCTCCCCCTCAGTGGTCCCAGCAGCCAGCAAGAGGTTATCAAGCACTGTTAGGCTCGTGAAGAGTCTTGCAGTCTGGAAAGTCCTAACCAGCCCAATGCTAAAACGCTCATGAGGCTTGAGGCGCGTAATATCCTTCCCATGCATCAATATTTTCCCACTGTCAGGGTAATAGTAGCCAGCGATCAGGTTGATTAGTGTGCTCTTCCCGCTGCCGTTGGGGCCTATCAGAAGGGAGAAGACCCCTGCATGTAGCGAGAGGTTTACTCCCTCGACTGCCCTAACACCACCGAAGCTCTTTACCAGCTCTAAACATTTCACTAGACCGTCGTCCAATTCCTTTAAAAATCTTAAAAAATACTCAGAGATTTAAGTGTATTTCCCTTCGTATCCACGCGCCCAGGCTACAGTGTCTGTGGATGCCAGGTATTTCCCGACGATCTTCCATTCGTACTTCTCGCCAACTTTTTCAATCGCCCAGACGTCATAGTCTCCGCCGACCCTATCACCGCTCTCGTTTAGGACTGTCCATCCTGATGCTCCGAAGTATTGGCTGCTTACGATTGGGAGGACGCCCTTAACCGCCGTCGTATCGTACTTATCAACAGTAAGTATCGAGAGTGCTAAGACCCAGAGGATGTCATACATCGTGTATGTATAGGTGTCAGGCTCCCTTCCATACACCTGTTTAACTCTGTCTCTGACCCGTTCGAATATGTCGCTTGTGGTTGCTGCATAAATTGTGTGAAGGAATTTTGTGTCAATGTTGAACTGTGCGGATGTCGCATCGTTCTGTATGTCGCCTGAGCCGGCTGTACCGTCACTTCCAAACCATCTAACGGACCGCAAGACGTCACGCTTCGCCGCCTCCTGTAGAATTAATACAGCCTCTTCAAAGGAGATCAGGTGAACAGCCACGGCACCTTGCCCATACCTTGATATCGCATCCCTCACTTTACTCTCAAGCGTCGCGATCTCGGTGGCAAACTCCTTGGCGTCTGGGTTGTACCTTATCCCAGAGTCTACTGTGCCGCCTAGCCTCTTGAAGGCGCTCTCAGTAGCACTCTTGAGACCGTCACCATACGTGTCTCCTCTCCAGATGGGTACATAGTACCGGATCCCTGCATCCCACATTAAACGGGCCAGTGCTGGGCCCTGCTTTCTATCGTCGGGTATGAACCTGAATATGTTGTCGCTTGGTACGGCCAAGTCGACGGCTGTTGAGGATTGGCTGACGACGAGTATATTGTTCTCGTCGGCGTAGGTCTTAAGGTTTCTAACCTCACGGCTGCTTAATGGGCCTGCAACTATCTTCACTCCACGGGCGGCGAGTGCCTGAAGCTTTGCGAGGGCCTGCTCGGGCTGCGTAGCTGTGTCCTCAATCTCTAAAACAACCCTGAGGTTAATACCGCGCTTGGAAAGCCAAGCATTAATGTCGTCTCTAGCAAGTTCTAGAGAGGTCCGATGATTTTCACCGAATGTCCTCAAGTCACCAGACAAGCTGAGCAGTGCTCCAATCCGTATCTCACCACTTAACGTCACTCCCTTTTCCAATAGAGAGGCGGGAATGTAGGGAAGCCCGTCTCCTAGCTTGACTACCGACTGTGCCAGAATCGGTGGCAATGGACTAACCGCCTGAGGCTGCTGACCCACGGTAGTGGTTAGTGTTCTCTCCTGAACAATAGTCCGCTGCTGAACAACAGTAGTTGTCAGCGTGGTTGGAGGGCTAAAGGATGGCGCCAAAAAGATTCCTAAGACACCACCCACGATCAGCCCGACTATCAGCAACCCTATCGCGGCGGCTGTTGAAATCGCGCGTAGACTGGAGTTGGTCATTGTAAGTAATGCCAAGAGGCTTACAGTATATAAACTTTAAATTTAGACCCTTATTATTCAATAGATTAGCTCCTTGATCGACCCGGCGATAGTAAACACACTTGTCTTCTCTGGTATCGCGGCCATGTCGAGTGTTGGCCTGACCCTCACTTATCTGACCACCCGCGTCCCAAACTTTGCCCACGGATCATTCCTCACGACTGGTGCATACATGGCGGTGTACTGGGCCCAAATCCTGCATAGGAGTCCCTATGAGGTTCTCTGGGCCTCCGCTCTTCTCGGCGGTCTGGTCTCCGTGGCGCAATACAGGATAGTTTTGAATCCACTCCGGAAGAGAGGGGCTTCACCAACTTACCAGATGATTGCGACATTGACTGTGGCTTTCTTCATCTTTGGGGTCATGAGCATTCTAGCAGACTATTTCGGCAAGACATATAAGGTTAGGACCAACTACATAGCCCTTAGATCATTCGATCTCGAAATAGAGTCCATTCCTCTAGTTATGCTATTATCACTGGCCTCGGTCATCTTATCCACAATTCTTCTCTATATCTTTCTCAACAAGACACGGACAGGGGTAGCTCTAAGGGCCTCAATAGAAAATCCAGATTTAGCTCAAGTGTTAGGCATCAATATCGAGAGAATGTACATGCTGGCATGGTTTATTGCAGGGTTGCTGGGAGGGTTCTCTGGCTTAATATATGCCATGTGGCTTCCCGTCACAACTACGGCAGGTGACGACTTCCTACCCACGATATTCGCATCCAGCATCCTAGGAGGGCTATCTAGCATATTCGGGTCGCTTGCCGGCGGGGTTATGGTGGGAGCAGCCAACTCTCTTATACCACAGATGATAGCGGCGTTAGGCTTCACAGAAATAATACAATACCGGCCGATCATACCGCTGCTAATAATGTCGATCGTCCTACTCACAATACCTCAGGGAATAACGTCTATTACCCTCAGGTGGGTGCGGGCCGCGAGATGATTTCCCCCGACCAACTCATTAGATTTCTTCTAGATCTTGCTCCATGGATAGCCGCCTACCTCGTAATATCTCTCAGCCTCAACCTCGAGTATGGGTTTGGAGGAATCCCCAACTTCGGTAAGGTGCTCTGCGTGTCGGGTGGAGCATTTCTGGTCGGCGCGCTCCCAGGACAGCTCATAGCTGCACTCTATAACCTGGGGGAGGGGCTGAACTATTTCGACAACCATGCACAGATTATGCCAAGGATAAATGATATTCTCGCAAGAGAACCTCTATTTTCAACCCTTATTCTAATCTTTTCACTGATTGCCGCCATGCTTGCGGGTGCAGGTCTCGGGCTCGTCTCAAGCATCCCCGCCGTTAGGCTGAAGGAGGAGTACCTAGCCATGACACTGCTGGCGATGGGAGAGATACTCATACTCATTGGCGATAACTATAAGAATCTTATCGGAGGGACTTTAGGGGTCTTTGTGCCTAGTTTTCTCGGGTGGATACCAGTCCCCACTAGGAACTACGTCCTGACTGCTTTACTAGTGGGTCTTGCTTTCCTAGTTTTTATTTTCGTGGAGTTGTTGACTAAGTCGCCTTATGGTAGGCTTCTCAAGTCGATTAGGGATGATGAGGTGCTGGCTCAAGCGCTTGGGCGAGACGTTGTGAGTGTTAAGAGGAAGACGATTATACTTGCCGGTGCATTGGCGGGCCTGGCTGGCGCGATGCTCGCATTGACTACAGGAGCTGTGAATGCGAAGAACTATAGTAGGACCAACCATACCTTCATACCCTGGGTTATGGTGCTGGTCGGCGGTGCCGCAAACAACTGGGGCACGGCTCTCGGCGTCCTAATATTTATGGCCTCCTCACGCCTCATAGACGTCTTCAAGAGAGAGCTACAGCTCTACCTCCCCTTCGACGTTGTCTGGCTCACACCACTCCTCCTAAGCACTACACTCCTAATAGTGATGTTTTTCAGGCCGAGCGGGGTTATACCCGAGTCAAAGACGCAAACACTTAAGCCGAGAGAGCTTGACAGGCTTAAAAACAGGCTCAAGCCAGCATCCTAGCAAATTCCAGACACGCGCATGGGTGGGGTCAACATTAATAACATGCCGCCATGGGGTCGGATTAGGGATTGGGTAAGATACGCACTAGGAAGGTTAAGGTATTAGCCGCTGAGATACTTGAGAACTACCCGGACAAGGTCAAGCCAGATTTCCAATCAAACAAGCTGCTAGCGAAGGAAGTGTTGGCGGGAACCGTGTCGCAGCGGCTCATAAACAACGTGGCAGGTTATCTAACCGCTCTGGTCAAGAGACGGCTAAAGGAGAGCGAGGAAAAGAAGGCGGAGGAGCCTGTTGAAGAGGTTAACGCTTAATATTTAGCCGTGACTCGATTCTCGAAGGAGGCTCCAGAAAACATAATGGGCGTTGCGGAGAGAAAGAGGGACCACATAAGGATAGTGCTCGAAAATGCCTCTGTACAAAGGGGGAGCAACTGGCTTGAATATGTGCACCTCATCCCAAGGGCTGTCCCTGACATTAACATCGATGAAGTTGACATCACAGTATCCTTCCTAGGTAGGAAATTCTCGGCACCTCTCCTGATTGAGGGTATGACTGGTGGGACTGAGGAAGCTGCGAAGATAAATGCTAGGCTGGCGGAGGCTGCTGAGAAAGCTGGAATCCCCATGGGTGTGGGGAGCCAGAGGGCCGCGATCGCTAACCCCGAGCTCAGACAGACCTTTAGAGTTGCAAGAGAGGCAGGCCCCAATGTCTTCTTGATAGCCAATATTGGAGCAGCCCAGCTGGTACAGCATGGTGTCGAGCTTGCATGGGAGGCTGTGAAGATGATTGACGCCGACGCCATAGCTGTACATGTTAACACTCTCCAAGAGATTATACAGCCTGAAGGGGATAGAAGATTCAGGGGCTTTCTAACGCAGACCCGCCGTCTCTGTAGGGAGATTGGTGTCCCGGTTATAGTTAAGGAGGTGGGATGCGGAATCTCCTACGAGGACGCTGTTGTCCTCCGAGATATAGGTGTATCGGCTGTTGATGTTGCAGGTAGAGGCGGGACTAGCTGGGTTGAGATTGAAAGAATGAGGGCTATTGAGGCCGGGAGACAAGACAGGGCCCGTCTGGCAGAGGTTTTTCAGGAATGGGGGATACCCACAGCTGCCTCCATCCTAGAGGTCTCTCAGGTTAAAGGTCTCGAGGTTGTAGGCTCGGGCGGGATAAGGAATGGACTTGAAGTCGCCAAGATAATCATCCTAGGAGCCGTTATGGGTGGAGTTGCCATGCCATTCCTGAAGGCTGCGGTACAGGGGGTGGAGGAGGTTAAGAGTCTGATAGAGCGCCTAGAAGAAGAGCTAAGGGTCGCAGTCGCGCTCTGTGGCGCCTCAAACATCAACGAGTTCCGGAATGCACGATACATCTTAACCGGTCCCCTAAAGGAGTGGAAGGAGGAGAGAATCACCAGTAAGAAAAAGTAGCCCCGCGACCCCTAAACGAGTATAGGTAGGCGGAAATGATAGACGATGTAAAGAATAATGGCCACGGACATATATGACGCCCAAGCCCTAAAAGAGGTCGTAATTATCTTTAAACCGTCTAGGGGGCCTAGAGGTATGAGATTTATCAGGCCCATGAGTATATTCAGATGCCCAATCAGAAGCAGGGCATTTGAGAAAGTAGCGTCTAACAAACCAAGGAGTGCGTAGGATATGTAGATGAACGGGAGGAGGATGGCTGCAACCACCAGGTTGACAATAGGGCCAGCGGCCGCTACCCTTGCGACTCCGCGCTGGGTTACTTGGCCGAAGATAACTACCGCACCCGGCGCTAAAAATTTGATTGGGAGAAGGATTGATAAGAGGCTTATAATTGAGCCGAACAGATTTAGTCTGAACCTGGCCCAGTGACCCTGTCTCATTGCCTCGATCTTATGGGCGAGCTCGTGTGCTAGGAATGAAGCAACTACTGAAGCTACGACGATGGCTATTAAGGAAGCCCCCATCCATGCGGCTAAAGAATAGATCATCGAGAAGGCAACACCCGCTACGATACAGGAACCAGCGGCAAGGTGGAGCACCTCAGACCCCCTCTCCATGGCTGTAAGCCTCGAGAAGATCATCTCTGTCTTTACCGCCAGCATTGTGGCATGCCGGGAAGAACTGCCAGAAGGCCTTGACTCCCTCCTCTCAATCTCGACTATGTTTCGTGCGAGGTATAGGGCTTTACACTCATGGGTCTCGGGAAGCCTGTGCTTAGAGCAGAAGTAGTCGCCACAGTAGGCGCACTTGAAAGGCAATACCTCCTCTGCGCCGCATCTACTGCAACGCATCCTATACTCTTAACCTTGTCTTAACATCCAATACTCAGCCTTAAACTTTCCCTCCAAGGCGATAGAGGGAGGGTCTCTAAACCCCCGACACACCGTTAGACACAGTCGGCGATACATTTATGAGCATCACGTGATATTTAAAAGAGGAGCCGTGGCAACACTCACACCCACTACAGGCGATTCCCTATCTTTCTTATTACAGGTAGTATGGTTCCTTTTTTTGCTGTCATTCTTCTTCATCTACCCCTACTTTGGTCAGAGGACCCAACTAGCCTTTGTCCTCAGATACATAGAGAAGAGACTTGCTATCCTTAAGCAGATTAAGGATGAGGTAAGGGAGCAGGCAATAAACAGTATTAAGATGTATGTTGACGGCAATAAGGACTCGCCAGCGATAGAGAAGGAGCTAGACGGTTTACTGGAGTTCTTCTATATCTCGCCAGAGTCTATGGACCCTAATGGGATAGTCTACAAGCTGGAGCATATACTTGAGATTGGTGATGCTAGGTTTGAGGAGAGTGTGGCTAGGCTGGCATCAAAGGCGGATATCCACCGGGTTAAGAGCCTCTCTAACCTTGTGGAGGTTGCAAGGGCGCTCAATCTAATTTACAGAATTGTCAGGCACTATTATCTCCAGGGTAAGAGGACATCGAATTATTTCCTAGCTCTACAGATACAGATACAGCTTCCTATGATTATGGAGCTGGCGGAGTCGTATAGGCAGGCCTCATATGCTTTCATTAAGGGGCTACCTATAGGAGATGGGATAGGTGTATTATCGGCTGCCAAGTTTGTCAGGGAGAGTAAGAAGATATCTGAGACAGAGATTGCTAAAGATACTTGGCTTGATGTCGTCGAATTTGAGGGTAGGAAGGTGTATGTGGTTAGGCCTATCGGGCCTGGAGGGACTGTGGGGCGGCCGGGTGAGGCCGTGAAGAAGCTCGTCTACGATATGGATACTAAGCCAGACCTGATAATCACTATTGATGCTGCCCTGAAGCTGGAGGGCGAGGAGACTGGAAAGATAGCTGAGGGGGTAGGCGTGGCTATAGGCGGCCCCGGCATTGACAAGTTCAAGATAGAGACACTTGCAAAGGAGAAGAATGTTCCACTCTACGCCATCGTAATATACCAGTCCATACTTGAGGCGATAACTCCTATGAGAGAGAGTATTGTAAAATCAGCAGATACGGTGGTGAATAGACTTAAAGAGCTGATAAGAGACAAGGTCCCCACCAACGGTACAGCTATTATAGCTGGTATAGGAAACACGATAGGTGTGGGGCTCTAGGAGGTGGGCTCTGACTGGACGATACGGTAGAAGGAGTGGGGCAGGGAGGTGCTCTCACCAAGGCGAGAGCAATACCCTTCAACGTCCTAACACAGCTTAAATGCCTGAACTGCGGCTCTATACACACAAGACCACACAAAGAGGGCGACTACATATTCAGCAATATCGAGGAGAAGTGTCCGAACTGTGGTGGGATAGCCCACATGATAACAGCCATCTACATTGAAGAACAGAAAAAGCAGGGCCCTAGATAAGCTAGTAGTTAGGATTGTGGCATCCCTATGTTGACTCCTTTTTCGCGAGAACAGCCTCTCGCGAAATATAGGAGTGGGGCTCTATCCTTGCGTTGGTCAGGAAGGAGCCTTTTTCAATCACCGCGTTATCACCCACGATGCTAACGCCTAAAACAACTGTAGGCTCGGTCCGGGAGGAAAGTATCTTCGCGTGGCGCGCTATTATTGCGTCTTGAATATAGGCTCCTTCCCCGACGTAAACGCGGTCGTGGAGGGCCGATCTCTCAATTGTCACACCATCGCCTATAAAGCAGTAGTTATCAATATACGAGTCTCCAATGATGACGTCATCACCGATCTGGCAGTGTCTACCAATGAGGACGTTCCCGTTTATCTTGATTCTACCCTCCCTGACCTTTCTGAGAATCTCCTCCTTCCTTTGCATGGATGCCTGGCTCTGTCCGAGTATCCAGAGCCTCGAGTTGTCCGACTCGTAAATAGTCTCCCCGAAAAAGACATTCATCAATCCGCTATCCATAATCCTCATCATTGACTCGAGATAGAGCTCCGGTGTTCCAACATCATACCATTCTCCCTTTATCTCGTATGCGTATACTCGGAACCCCTTCTTAATTAGGTAGGGGATTAGGTCTAGGCCGAAGTCGAGCCGCCTGAGAGTGGCCTTCCTCGCCCTTATCTCAGGGTCGAGACAGATTCTCCTAGCGTCTGATGAGAATAGATAGATTCCTGTGCTGGCTAGGTTTGATGGGGCCGCGTCTCTAGGAGGCTTCTCCACAAAGCTATTCACCCTACCCTTTCCATCAACCTCAACCACGCCGTAGGCCGACGGATCAGATACGCGCTTCACGCCCACAGTGACGAAGGCGGAGTTCTCCTCGTGAAAGTCTAGCAAAGCCCTCAGGTCTAGGTTAAAGACATTATCACCTTGAGCCACGATTGCAGGCGAGCTTACATTATAGTATTCCAAATTTATCAGGAAGCTGTCTGCATTCCCGACGTCATCGACATTCGGTTGATATTTTATGGATATTCGCGGGGTTATTCCATATTTCAGGGAGATTCCATGCCCCTCTTGGAAATAGTCGAAGAGGGAGCGATAATTTATATATCCCTTCACACCGAAGATGAAGTTCCTAACCCCCTGCTGTGCCAGATGGATTATGGTGTACTCGATTAGGGGTCTTCCCAGAAACCTAATAAGGGCTTTAGACACCTCTAACGTCAGGGGTTGGAGCCTCTTAGCCATGCCCCCTACTGGGATAAATGCATAAAGGTCAGAGACTTGAACCAACCCACTAGCTTATTATCACTACAAGGTTGATAAAAGTTTCCTTCTCCCGAGCTAAAAACCATAAATCATGGCCATGAAAAATGTATGTCGCAGTAGAAGTGAGAAGGCTTAGTCCACGTGAGTTAAGGAGGATGCAGGAGAGAATGCTGGGTAGTCTGGGGGTCTCGATGGAGGAGCTGGGCTCGGCAAAGGAGGTAACGATAGAGCTCGAAGACAGGACAATCAAGATAAATAGGCCTACTGTCGTGGCCATAAACTCGCAAGCAGGTAAAATCTATCAGATCGTTGGTGGCGAGGAGGTTGAGAGTCTGGAGCAAAAAGAGGCTGAATTGCCTAAATATGAGCCGAGCCCCGAGGATGTAGCCCTTGTTGCAGCCCAGGCTGGTGTTGAGGCGGAGGAGGCCAGAAAAGCCCTCATAGAGAGTGGGGGTGACCTGGCCCGCGCAATTATGAATCTCAGAGCTCAGAGATCCTAGGCTGCTTTAAAATGATGCGACTAGGAGTATGGGGAGTGATTGTAGCAGGTCCTGTACATGCTCCTTGCCATGCCTCTCAACCAGCCTATCCAAGAATTGATCCTTCATTACTATCCCACCCAATAGACGAGCAAGACTGTATATCTGGTCTAAATTAAGTGAGGAGAAGAGCTCTGAGAGGCTGTTACAGTAGGGGGATAGTGGTGTTAAAGCTTCTGAGGATGTTGAGGGTCCACCGACGAGCATCACTCTGTCGATGGAGTAGAGCCTGGCCGATAGCCTGCTTGGCCAGTATGAGGCCACAATGACCCTTCCCCGTAGAGTTGGAATACTATTCGCCGCTTCCACAAGAGACTCCACGACCTGGAACAATAGGTTATATTTATTCTCCCCTTCCAGACCATCTGGGATAGATTTTAGAGCCTCAACTAATCCTATAGGAGCTAGAAGATAGAACATCTGTATCTTGGAGGAGTATTCGTGGAATGTATGAAGATATTGGACGCATTTCTTCAGATATTTACTAAGTCTCCCAATCATGATATTCATCTCCTGAAGCATCGCAGATTTTTCAAACCCGCAACTCCTTAACAGTCTCAGCGCATTTATACCAATTATCGAGTATATTCCGAAGCCACTCGCAGCAGATGTTCTAATCATATATTGGGTAAAGAGGGTCTCCGCGCCTTGATAGTAGGAGTAGACGAGGGGGGCGGATTTCCGAGCGGGCAGCCCTATTTTAATCCTGTCAGACCATGAACCCCTCTTAAGCACCGCCTCCAGCCCAGAATCATCCACCCCTTTTGCATAGTATTTACTTATTATCTCGGGGATCGAGTCTTCGACCAAAAAATATACATTCTCTGGCAAGCCGAACCAAGGGTCTGGAGAAAGATTGGGTTTTGATTCAGTGTCTACCCTGAAGGTGAGGTCGTTGAGCGTCATTTTCATGGCCGCGCCTACAGTAGATTCATCATATTTGGCGAGCGATATGCTGAGGACATGTGTTAGGCTTAGCGCTAGTGGGTGTAGATCAATCTCGCCAAGGTAATATTGTTGTCTAAGCATCTCCGGGAAGAACCTCTCAACAACCAGTCTTCTCATCATTGTCTCATGTATGTAGCGATTCAACAACTCCCGACTCCCCTTTTCAACGGAGCTACGAAAGACTTTGTAGAGCTCCTGGATGGTTGGACCTGCTGGTGTGATGTTTGAAAGCTTCTCCAAACCTACGTTGCTGAAAAGTAGCTCTACTCTTAAGAAGTCCTCTAAAAGCCACCTAGGGATGATATTTGCCTGAAGCTCTTCAAGCCTTTTCTCGATGAGAATACTGACCCGCCGGGCCAAGTCTATGGGGATGCGAACCGCCTCTACAGCGTACTCAGCTATTATATTCCTGTTGAACTGCTCAGGATAATAGTCCCAGCCCAGAGCGATCAGGCCATTTGATGTGGTTCTTCGGTGAAGACCATGTATAATCTCAACCATGACACTGCCGAGGGGCGTCAAAGAGTATACCCGTGATCTGCTAGAATACTCGACTAGTCCGGCTCTCAACAGCGTCTTAAGATGGTATGTAAATTTCCCAACCTCGCTCTGCTCGCTTAACCCGGTATATTTTATCAGTTCGGAGAAGTTCATCTGCGACGTATTCAATGCCTCAATTATTGAGAGCCTTATAGGAGATGAGACAGCCTTTAAAATGGAGGCTACCTCAACCCTCTTCTCCTCCCGACTCATAATCGCCCCCCTGCAAAAGATGTGTCCACAACTAAAGCTTTATCTCGCCACCATACGAGATACCTTAAATTTCCCCCAGATAGAAAATATAGCTGAAAAGGGGCGATTAGGTCGGGCCCGTAGCTCAGCCAGGTGGAGCGGCCGGCTCATAACCGGTAGGTCGTGGGTTCGAATCCCACCGGGCCCAGACATTGTGAATACCACATATCTGGGTGTTCGAGATGGAAAAGCATTAGGAGCCTCCATTAACCATGACCCAGAAAATACTGACAATATGATATGGTAGGTGCATTGTTATAAATGTCTGGGCGTAGCAGAAGGTGTTTAAAAGATCCTAGGCTTCCACCTTGCACTGTTCGCCATAATAACTCTTAAAGCATTCCTATACGCGATCAATTCGATATCCTCTCTTGTCAGCCCGCGGGAGAGGAGCTCAGACCATAGGTTGCCAAACTTTGTAACATCCTCCAAACCTTTAGGCTCGTCTACATGCATAATCCCGAAAAAGTCTGTTCCTATTGCGACTAAATTCTTGCCAAAATTCTCAAAAATGTACATAATGTGATCAGCCACTCGCTTCACATCTGCAGCACCTCCTAGAGTCGGCTCTATCATCGTGACACCCACCACCCCCCCATTCTTTCTCAAAGCGTCCAACTCATCATCATCAAGATTCCTAACATGCCGGTGGACAGAGGATGCATTGGCGTGACTCACAATAGCTGGCAACCTCGATAACTCCAATGCCTCGATTGTGCTTTTTTTGCTTGCATGTGCTAGGTCAATGATTACGCCAAGCTCATTACATCTCTCAATAAGCTCCTCGCCATCCCCTGTCAAGCCATAGTCTCTCTTCGACATGCATGTCGCGGCATACTTGTTATCAAAGTTCCATGTTATCTGTAAAGACCTTACACCCAGCATGTAGAATAGGTCAAGGTCCTCGATATCCTCAAGTGGCTCCGCCCCCTCGATGGCTATCAGAAACCATGTCTTCCCTTTTCTCTCCACTTGTTGAAGGTCTGACGGGTCTCCTAAGAGTGCTAAATCATCCCTGTGGGTAGTTAGTAAGTTATAGTATGTTTTGATGTGCTCCAATGTTATCATCGTGGGTGAACGTATCCTCATAGCCCCTACTTTCACGCCATATCCAGAAACCTGTTGTCTGAGCCTGAATTGATTCTGTGTGGGGATGATATGGGCTATCGAGGAGAAGACTACCCTAACATTAGCCCGCTTGAATTTCGGAATATCGCCATGCCTGCCCTGTAGGTCGACTTCAAAACTCTCCGGCTTAAACTTCAACCCATAGCCTCCAAGCACATAATAAAGGGAGATATCCTGGTGCAGATCTATCAGGGGAGGATTAAAACTCAAGACCAATTCACGCTTATCCAAGAAACACACCATATCTTAAATGTTTAATCCACGTGACATACGCGGTCCCACCATCCTCATCATTTTGAAAGATAGTCCATATCCCTTCAAACAGAATGCGGATAATGATGCTTTTCACAGAAGATTTTTTCCCGATCAATCTCGGAGTCCTGCCCTTAGATGGATCTGACCTGGTTCAGTAAAATCTCTGCAGGGTTAACTTTTTAACTCAGCGACGCTGCAGATTTTAAGGCGTATTATGGTTAGTAGGTTCAAGTTAGGGCTAGACGTCTCATTCTGGATGGATGATAAATACTCTATGCCTTTTCTACGAGCATGCGAAAAAGCTGGGTTCGATTCATTGTGGTTTGGCGACCACATCTATCCATGGCATCACTCTTTCAAGCATAGTTTCTTCGTCTGGTCCGTTCTGGCAGCAGCGGCTGAGAGGACGAGGAGAATACCGCTTGGCGTTGATGTGACAGTACCAATAGGGGGACGCTATCATCCAGCAATAGTGGCACAGGCGGTGGGGACGCTATCATCCATGTATCCCGGCCGTATCTATTTGGGAGTGGGCTCGGGGGAAGCGATCAACGAGGAGAGATTTCTGGGCTACTGGCCATCCTGGAAAGAGAGGATCGAGAGGCTGGCAGAAGCTGTCTCGTTTATAAGGCGTCTATTCAAAGAGCAGATACCCTTCGACTTTAATGGAAAATACTTCAAAATGTCTAAGGCTTTTCTTTACGTGAAGCCTAAGGGCCATGTTCCCATCTTTTTCTCGGCAGGGGGCCCCAAGGCTGCTACTTATGCTGGAATGTATGGAGACCACCTAATGACATATGGCACTGTGGAGAGATGTAGAGACTTTATCTTCCCCGCCTTCGAGCAAGCCGCTAGAGAGTCTAACAAAGATGTTAGGAGAATGGAAAAGGTTGTGCTAATAGAGGGCGCGTTAGGTGACGCAAAAGCCGCTATCAAGAAAATAAGAAAATATCATGCAGGAACATTGATTGCGGAAAACTTCAATGAACCTGATCCCATGAAGATTGAGGATTCAGCCAAGCAGATTACCGATGAACAGATACTACAGAATTATTACATATCGAGAAAGGCTGACGGGCTTATTGATGTCATTGATAGATACCGGAAAATTGGAACTACACATCTTATTTTTACTGACTTTAGTGCTTCTCCTGAAAGAACAATATTGGCTTTCAGCAAGGAAATAATTCCCTATTTTAGAGAGATTTGAATCGCCTATCTTTGGCTTTCGCCTTTAGGTGACTTTGCCTCTGGCCGCGATTGTCCAACTTTTCTCTACTTTGTCTCTTCTGAGCCCATAAAGTATGTCGAATTGGTTTACGCAGGGGCATACGTGATATGGGATGAACTCGAGTCTGTCGCCTAACTTGATCTTCTCTTGGGCTTGGCCCCTAAGTATTAGCCAGCCGTGCTCCTCTGAGAATTTGACAATCTCCACACCCTCTATTCCTACGGCTATAGGATACCTGTTCATGTCGAAGTGGAATGTCTTAGAGCCTGCGTCTACAACTCCTCTCTCCGGAGAGGGCCTGCTCATTACAGTTGCGAGCACATGTAATGCACAGGTGTCGATTGTCGCCGCTTCCCTCTCGACTAGATAATAGTCGTTAAAAACATACATGCCTGGCTGTATTTCGGTTATCCCTTCAAATGTGCTGCTATATCTGACTGTAGCGGAGGACCCGACGCTCACCTCACCTACCTCGATGCCTCTTTGACGGATGAGCCTTACGGCTAGGAGTGTCTGCTCCATAGCCTTGTTTATAAGCGATATCCGCTCTTCCCTATTTATGGGGCCGCCTGCATGTCCCTCATAAGCCATTATGCCGACCAGGTATAACCCCTCACTTTTGGAGACTGCTTCGGCTAGTTCTGGAGCCTTCTCAGGCGGAACTCCAGTCCTATGCATTCCAGAGTCCACATCCACGTAAACTCCAAGCTCAAGCCCCTGCTCTCTCATAGTTCTAGACAGGTCTGAAACGTTGTCAGGATGGTCGACGGCGACATACACGTCTACCTGCTCTCTTAGCCTCGCAAGTCTAGACAGTTTAACTTGGCCGACAACCTCGTTCGTTATGAAGATATCGTTTAGGCCGTTTGCCGCCATTACCTCTGCCTCGCCAAGCTTCTGTACGCAGATGCCTCTCCCGCCCTCCTCAACCTGTATCTTCGCTATCTCGGGAACCTTGTGGGTCTTTACGTGGGGCCTCAGTTTCACATCTCTCTCCCTCGCAAGCTTAGCCATCTCCCTAATGTTCCTCATCATGACATCTAAATCAACTATCAGGGCAGGTGTATCTATCTCAGACTTATCCATCCCCCGCTTCTTTCACGCACCGGTGTATAAACATTGTCATGAAAATGCGTGTATATGCTTCGTGATGACGCATATCTGCTTATAACGCCCAGCCTTCACTCTCTTCTAATTTTCGAGAGTATCTGTGAGGCAAGCGTTCGTGCATCTTGGAGTGTATTCATGATGGTGTTAAGGACGAAACATTGTTTACCCTCTGCTTCTATTCTCTCAGCTTCCTTCTCGTCTGCTTTATCGATAACCATCACATCGATTATATCCCTGTACATTTTGTAGACTCCATAGGCTGTGGGCTCTATCCCAAGTGCCTGAAGCATCTTATCTGCCGGCCCTTTTATTGTCCTGCCGCCGACTATGGGGCTTACCGCTAGTCTCGTAGCACGGCTTCTGCGCATAGCATCTCTCACTCCTCTCAGAGCCAGTATCGGCCCTATGCTGACTATGGGGTTACTGGGAGCTATGGCAACTACGTCTGACTCCTGAATCGCCTGGAGTGCTTCTGGGAGTGGTTCAGAATCATCTATACCAGCAAACCTTATTCCCCTTATCTCGAGCTGGTATCCATGTTTGACGAAATATTCTTGGAATCGTAACGTGCCCTTGTCAGTCTCGATTATAGTTCTTACCGGGTCATCTGTCATGGGCAGTATCCTAGCCCTCACTCCCAAGGCTTTTCTGAGTTTCTCGACTGCCTGTGATAGCTTAGACCCCTGGGCAAGGAGGCTTGTCCTGAGCAGGTTCAGCGCTAAGTCCTTGTCCCCAATCTTGAACCAGTTCTCGACTCCCAGCCTGCCTAGCATCTCGTTACAGTTGAATGTGTCGTCCTTCACGCCCCATCCGCGGGCCCAGTCACCAATGCCCGAGAGGGTGTAGAGTACTGTGTCAATGTCGGGTGAGACGTGGAGTCCGTAGAAGACGTCGTCGTCAGCAGTGTTAACAATGACTATGATCTCCTCATCCTCATGTGACTCGTGAAGGACTCCCGCTGCAAATCTGGCACCACCTACTCCTCCTGAGAGTATGGTTATGATAGGGGTTCACCCCACCTGTTCTTCCAAGCAATTTCTTTGAGTGTTTTTCGAGTCTTTGAGCGTATCCCGCCGGGGTGGGCGATCTCGACCAGGGCTTGGGGCTCCACATGCCTTGGGATTCCTAGGACTTTACGAACAGCATCTGGTGCGAAGAGTGGGCCGCAGCGCCAGCAGGCCCCCAAGCCCTGCGCGTGTAGCGCTAGTAGTAGGTTCTCTATGAAGGCTCCTATGGATTGGACGGCCATCACATATTCATACTTCATCCTCCTCTCGTCTGGATACCTGTCCATATCCTCCATGGTTAAGCACACGAGAATCCATATCGATGCCCTCAAAGTTCTCTTCTTAGACTCCTCTATTATCACATCCACTTTCCAGTCAGGTAGCCCATCAGCCATTAGGTCGCGCCTCCACTCTGAGGCCATCTCTCCAAGAAGCCTCTCCATAATCTCTCTATCATCTATGATTACGAGCCGCCAGGGCTGTGAGTTGTGTGCGCTGGGGGAAGATATGGCGACCATAAGCGCCCGCAATATTTTGGAAAAATCTACAGGTCCGGGCGTTAACAGCTTTGAAGAGCTCCTACTCTCAATTATCTGCATAAATTGCTCGGCATCGCAGCCCATATCCACTTTTTTCTCTCTGGTTGATGATTTAACTCTTCGCCAAATCTCTCAACGCCTTTAGATAAGACTCTGCGGCCTTGATGTCGTCGAGCGTGTTTACGTTCATTCCAAGCTCTCTGAAGTGTAGAACCACCAGCTTTGGGTTGGAGTGGTTCTGAGGCCCTACCGACTTTTTTCTGATTAGCCTGAGCCCGGCTGGTTGGAAGTGGACACCTCCTCGCTCGATGATTGTGGGATTTTTCGATAACCCCCTAACACTCTCAAGAGGTAGTACATACATCAGATATTCCTCCCCATGTCTCTGAGAAATCCTCAGGGCCTCCTGTATGTGGTATGTAGTCATCGTAGGAACATCACAGGAAACTACGAGATATGAGCCCTCACCTTTTTTCGCTAGGTACTCAGAGAGGTCATTTAGAAAACCCCCGCCGGAGCCTATGAATGGCTCATAACCCATCTGTCTCAGGAATCTCGTTGTTAGGGGAGTGTTTATGCTCGTAACGAAGTCGAGGCCGGTTATTTCCTGACAACCTTCCACTGCCTCGATAGCGTATTTGATGAGAGGCTTTCCCAAAACCTCGACTAGCGGCTTCTCACGGCCCCCCATCCTCCTCCCCCTCCCTCCACACATTATGACCGACATAATCTGCTCCGGCATTACAGACTGAAAGAGGAGGTGGTATGCGATATATCATTCGCGGGCTATTCATGCCCCTGTCCCATCTTGGAGAAAACAATTACAGCTAGGAGAAGGGGTACACCTATCCATAGGGAGGCGTATGATAAAATCCTTATGATAGAGTAGAGTGAGGCTTCATTCTCTGACAATATCTGTATCCTGCCCCTTATCTGACGAGAGCCCCCCGGGTCAGTGACTATAAAGTACACATCGTAAAGACCAGCCTCGGGTATCTTATAATTCCATGTCTTTATGCCGAGAGGAGCCGGATCAGGGCCTAAAATAACAGAGAGACTACCCGGCCTAAGCAACATCATTGTGATGTTTAAGGGTGTTGGACTTGTTTCCGCTCCTTGGATAGTCGCGGTTATTTGGAACTCCTCTCCAACTTTGGGGGATGCTGGGAAAATATACGCCTCAAAGAGATAATTACCTAGCCGGGTAGGGGTGCATACCGACCTACTAGGGCCCTCAGGATATGCGACGATGTTTATGTAGACTAGTGTAGCTGTGGATGTGGCGATTATAAGTGAGAGAACTAGGACAGCCAGCCTCGCATTTATGGGCAATCTTCTTTTACCTCAACGCTATATCGAGATTTAAACATGCAGCGTGAGGCAAAAACTCGTGACCCACAATTAGCTTTAAGAACAAGCACCTGCCTATTGAAGAGAGAGTCGGCTTGACGGCACGGAGAAGGATTTTACAAGGCTTTTTAACAGCGGCTGCCGTGGCCGTGTTATCCCCCTTCATCAACCTGATTGGCTATTTTTATCGGAAGGAGGAGACAAGCGTGAGAAGACAGAAGATAGCCAATTTGAAGGAGCTATCACCTGGAAGCTACATCTATTTCTCATACCCCGCGACTGGAGACTCTAAAGTTGACAATGACCCGTTCAGGCAGTATGTACTAATAATGACGCGTGATGGTCAGCTAAGAGTCTATAGTAGGGTGTGTGTCCACCTCTGGTGTCTTCCAGCCTATATCCCCACGAGGGGTCAGATGATCTGCCCATGTCACGGCTCGATCTATAGAGAGGAGGATGGTGTGGCGGTGGACGGCCCCGCCGCCTATCAGTCATATCCCACAAACGCCCTGCCTATGGGGAGAATAGAGGTAGACGAGAATGGTGACATCTGGATGGTAGGGATTGAGGGTAGGATAGGCTATGGAAGAGAGTGGCATGCTCTCAAGCCAGAGGACCTAGTCAAGAAGGTGTAAGACGGCATGTCGTACGGCTCTAAAACTATGCGGGAACTCATAAGTAATCTATGGAAGTGGACCGTTGATAGGCTTGAGAGAACAACCATAGTGGTGTACAAGTTCACCGTGCCGAAGCAGTATGTGAGCCCGTTCGGTTTCCTTGGAACATTGACGGCGATTGTCTTCGCAATCCTAGGAGTCTCAGGAGCCTTCCTAATGTTCTACTACAGGCCAGACGTCGAGCTCGCATACCTAAGCGTCCAAGAGATCCAGGAAAAAGTCCCCTTCGGCTTCATAATGAGAAATATACACTATCACGCCTCGAATTTTATGGTCTTCTTGGCAATCCTACACCTTTATTACCAGTATTTCTCGGGACGCTATAAGATAAAAAACGAGGTTCTCTGGGTCACTGGTATAGTTCTAGGCGTCTTAACAGTCCTGGAGGCTTATACTGGCTATAACCTGATAATGAATCAGAGGGCCCTCTTAGCGGTGAACATCGGAATGGGGCTCACGTATTCTGCCCCCCTCCTAGGCCCATCGGTAGCCCCCATTCTACTGGGCGGAGGCCTCTTCGACCTTGTAATCAGGTTCTACGCCCTCCACGTGTTTATACTCCCACTGATCATGCTCCTCCTGGCTGCAGTCCATTTCCCGCGAGCTCTTGTCATAGACTTCCCTATCATCTCTGCGGTGGTGGGTGTGATATTCATCTCAGCGGGTCTCTTCCCTGCCGAGCTCGGTATAAAATTTGACCTGACAAGAGGAATCGTGGAGGTTCCTGAATGGTATCTTACAGCCATCTACGCCTTCCTGAGATCAGGTACTGAGAGGTTCACGGCGGGAGCTTTACTTCCATTGCTCTTCGTGATACTTTTCCTGATAGTGCCCTTCGTCGACAAGTCAAGGAAACTATCATGGAGAGACAGGCCATTCTTCACAGGACTCGGCATAGCTAGCATCGCGCTTATAGCCATAACCACGGTCTGGGGATTCTACGTTGACTTCACAAAGGAGACGGCCTTTGACCAGCTCTATATAGAGCCCACGGTCTTTTACGGTACGATAGGCCTCGTGACTCTGGCCAGCTTCTATGCTACATACCTCTACATGTCAAGAATGCGTAGGCCAACACGGCCTACACCAACCAAGCCTGTCATACTCTCGCCTAGGGCATCAGCCAACATCATACTGGTACTTCTAGTCCTAATAGCTCTCGCAGCGGCGGCAACCTTCTACACCTACTCAGTAAACCTCCCTAACCACTCTATGTTTTACTTGGGAATCTCCTTTTTCCTGTTCGGACTACTACTCCACGTCTACCGTCACGCGCTATATACTGGGGAGAGGCTAAGGGCCCAAAGGGAGCAAAGGGCCGAGACAATAGCGCAGTGATTTATATGTTCTTTAGAGTTTAAAGTTTTTATTGCAGGCAGTCCCGTGATAAATATCACGGGTGAAATAGCGCTGGGGGAGGCTGCTGATATTTTGGATGAGTTGGTGGAGATTGTGGATGGCTGGGGAGAAGTAACAGAAGAGTATGGAGGGTATGCGATTAAGATTTTAGAGGGGGACAAGCTACCATGGAGCAAGATATGCTCTCTTCTACTAAGCATAAACCACGAGATATGGGTTGAGCGGCGGGGGAAAGACATGTACATAGTTTCTAAGCCCATCGCAGACTAGGCCATCAATGGAAGCTGGAGATAGAGTAAAAGGAGCGCAAGTGAGAAGGTTGGTATACTCACCAGTGCGCCGATCTTAATCCAATCCCTAAGAGATATGTGTCCAATCTTCCGCCTCTCAATCATGCCTATAGCCACTATGTTTGCTGTGCTGCCAATTAGTGTAAGATTTCCCATCAACGTGCCTGCAAAAAGTAGAGTCCACCAGAGGGGATAAGTATACAGGCCAGCTTCCCCTAGCTCTTGAATTATCGGAATCCAGACAGCCACAGCCAAGATGTTATCCATAAACGCTGACATAAAGCCAGAGATGTATCCTAAAAGTGGTATGGCCAGCTTTAAGTCCCCACCAGCAGCTGAGGTGAATACTGATGCAAATATGCCAGTGACACCAACATACTTCAGAGTGCCTACCGTGGCGAAGAACATTAAGAAGAAAGTCAGGGTCCACCAGTCAACTCGTTTCTCGAAAAGCTCCCTTGCATGTTCTTTCTGGAGAAAGAGCGCGATAGCTGCCCCTAATAGGGGTGCGGCAACTAGAACTGTATTCTTCTCTAGCGACAAGGCATTTTCTATCCGGGTGTGCAGGACAAGTAGAGAGATCGTGGATGCGAAGAGGAGTAGCGCCTTCTTATCCAGTTTATCTACCACCCCATTATCCGGCTGTAGACCCGCCGAGGCAAGCTGGTATACACTGAGCCTCTCACCCATAACTCGTAAGTATTTCCTATAGTAAACATAGCAGATAAACATTGTTACTATGAGAGTGGTTATCGAGATTGGCGTGGCCCATCTGAGAAATTCTGCAAAGCTTAATCCAGCCCTAAGTGCTATCATTACTCCGACAGGGTTACCTACCACTGTGGCGCTACTCCCAATATTGGTGGCGAATACTACAGATATCAACAACGGCTGGAATGGAATCGCCAGCCGGCTTGCAAGTCGCAAGACCAAAGCCGTCATAAATAAAATTGATGTTACTTCATCTACAAGAGCGGCTGAAAGCGCTGACATACCCATCAACATAACCATCACGCCCATAGGCGTCCGCGCAACCTTCATTAATCTGTTGAGAATGTATTCGAAGAAATGCCTCTCCTCCAGAAATCCGACTACAATCATCATGCCGATCAGGAATACCACAATGTCGAGTCCCGCAAACTCGACCAAGTGGGGGATATCTATGAGCCCAGTAATGAATAATACAAAAATCCCGATAAATGCAAATGCCACTCTCAATCTCCAGAAGAAGAGAATGCTTAGAATAATGCCGAAGAATACCGCTAAAGATATGACCTGATTGCCAGAGAATAGGCCTGTAAGGCTAAATAAAGTGTAAATGAGCAACAGGCCTAAGGCCCATGCGAGTATTTTGCCACGGATCACAGGGGGAATACTACATCTCTAAATTTATAATTTTCCATAGGCGACGCGCGTTTAGACGAGCTCCGAGTATATCCCGGGGCGCAGAGGAACGGCAGTCGTCACCTTCCCCATCGGGTCATACTCCACCTCCTCAGACCTAAGAACCTGTATGCTTCCACCACACTCGCTTTCGAGATATTCGCGATTTGCAAGGTATAGGTCAAACTCTCGTTCCACAACACTCATGATGGTCTCAGCGCTGTATCGCTGAATATAGCCATGCATCATCTCAAATAATCTCTTAGCAATTATGGGTAGCTTGCTCTTCTCTATGTCCTCAATCTTTACCATTTCACCTATTATGCTGTTGTATCCTCTCTGGGCGATTACATCCCATTTCTCAGCTATTCTTTTAATGATGGGGATCATTGATTTTCTGGAGACGTATATGTAGATTTTTGACGGTTTCTTCTTTGTCGACTGTGTTATGCTCCTTATGTCTTCTATGACGCTGTCTAGGACCTCGTCTCTGAGTAGGACCTCATTGTTAATGGGCCTCTCTATGACAGGCCATCTGGACTCTGCGACGTAGCCTTCATTCCCGAGACGGCTCCAAGCCTCCTCTGCTGTGAATGGTGCTACTATAGATAGCATCTTGATCCAGGCCTCTACTAGGGTTTTAGCAGCCGGTCCCAAGCTATCTGCCCTCCTCCTCAGATACTTCCTCCAAAGGTTATGCATCTCGTAGAGAATCTTGGATGCAGCTGTACGGGTCTTCAAGATGTTCAAGCTCTGCTCAACCTCCTCCACGACTTGTCTAAGCCTTGAGATAGCCCATACATCAGCCTCCTTCCACTCAGCATCGATGCTTGAGGCTACGTATTCCTCGACGATCTTTAGAAAGCTGTCCAAGAACCTCCTTACATCCTCTGCATTCTTCCATTTCCAGTCGGGGTCATCCATGTCTTCGGCGGAGAGTATAATGGCGAGTCTAGTGGCGTCTGCCCCGACGCGAGCTATAGCCTCCTTCAAAGATACGAATACGCCCCTACTCTTATGCATCTCCTGGCCCTCGATTCTGACCATCCCGTTTATGCCGACAGTTCTGGGCCACTTGTCAGGCGGAAAAATGGCTACATGCTGGAAGATGTAGAATGTGAGGTGGTTTGGGAGGAGCTCCTTAGCGGAGACCCTGAGGTCAACAGGATACCAGTATTCAAACTCCATCTTCATGGCGTCGAGGAGCTCAGGGTGTATCCCCGTCTGTCTCGAGACCTCGTCCCTCTCCCCCTGCCCCCTGAAAATATACTCGAAGACCTCATGCCTAAGCTGCTCAGGCCTAACAAGGCCGTTATTCAGATACTTGCTGACAGTGTATAGTGCTTGGTATATTGTAGAGTCGCTCAGTGTCTCTACGATCCAGCTTCTATCGAATGGGAACCTTGTTCCGAGGCCTGTCTTACGCGTGCAGGGCCAGTCCCTAAGCCAGTCGACAACGTTCAGAAACCACTGCCTAGCACCCTCAGGATAGATCCTCATGTTCTCTGTGATGTGCATCCTCACTAGCTGCTTCCAATCCTCATCGCCATATGTAACGAACCACTGGTCCTCCACTATCTTGACCAGACAGCGGTCTCCACTCCTACAGATCACGGGCTGGGGGAGGTCATACATGATGGAGCCCAGTCTTTCCTTGAGGAGCCGCGCCTTGACTAGGTCACGAGCCTCCTTGACAGTCTTACCGCTATATTCGCCACAGAGCTCGTTGAGTACCCCTTCGTAGAATTCTCTGGAGTATATTTCTTGTGTTAGGTCCTCTAGTCTGGGGTCTGTCGAGACCGTTATTCCCGCTCTCTCGACCACTTCTATGGCTGGGTGGGGTGGCATGCCAGGTGTCGAGATTATGTTAACTGGCGCAAGCATCTCCAAGACAGCCTGGTCTATGTTGTACTGCTTCAGAACTTCAGGCCTTAACTTCAACTCCTTCAGTCCGGCGTAGTCATAAGGCGCGTGGCTCGGCACGCTGTAAACGACGCCAGTGCCTAGATTTGGGTCGACAAACTCCGCGGGAAGAATTATCAGCCTCCTACCCGTTATGGGAGTTGTACAGTATCTCCCGATCAGGCTTCCCCCATCCACGGTCTTGCCTGTATCAACCAGGTTCTTGTGCTGCTCCCTGAGCTTGGTGAACGCTTCACGGCTTACAATAATCCTCACACCATCGAGCTCTATCTCCACGTAGCTTGCGTCTGGTCTAACCCAGACGTTAGTCGCCCCATAGATCGTCTCCGGCCTCAGTGTGGATGCAGCGAGATAAGCTTCTCCGTATTCAAGCTTAAAGAACACAAGTGTGAACTCGACAGGCGAGACGCCCTCCCCCACAAGCCTGTCGTGGTCTCCTGTGGGGCTCTCGCATCGAGGGCACCAGACAACAGGGTGGGAGCCCTTCCTCAACCTTCCAAGCTCATAAAGCGTCCTATACTGCCACTCTATGAAACGGCTATAGTAGGGGTGTAGGTCTGATGTGTGGAACTCCCTCCTCCAGTCTATAGAGAAACCCATCAGCTTGACAACCTCCCTATTATCATTAGTGTAGTATCTACTGATGAAAGCGGGGTCTGTGAAGTTTGGAAGGAGCTCCTCAGGGACCTTGTCGATCTCTTTGAGCATCTTCAGGACAGTAGTGTCTCCACGCCTAAGCCTCTCAGCCGTCCCCGCGACTGCCTCCCCGGTCCAATGCCAGGCCCATGGGAATAGAACATTGTAGCCCTTCATCCTCATATACCGGGCATACATGTCGACGCGTGTCGCCGTGAATCCGTGGCCGACATGCAGCGGCCCATTCTGATAGGAGTAAGGGAACGTGACGAAGACTTTTTGGCGTCTGGGGTCTGGGTCTGACTCGAAGATACTTTCCTCCAGTAACTTCTTAGCCCATTTCTCCTCGTACGGGATGGCTGACCGGGCAGGCATCCTCATAGATGCTGTCTGATGGTGTTCATATATCTTAGTTGTGTCTCAGTAGAGGTTCAGGCTCAGGGATGGCTGAAGTGCCGCCACCCCCTCCCGCTTAGATGATAGGTTTTGCCGTCAATCCATGCGACGATGGACCTATCAGGTTTTGCCTCGCCTATTGGTATGAGCCTAGAGCCCAGACCCTTCAAGATGGAAGCAGCCTCGTCGAAAGACTCCCGCGGGATAGTCAATACTAGCTCATATTCTTCCCCACCGCGAAAAACAGCCTCAACTACATCGAGGTTGTAGGCGGATACATACTCTCGGGCTAGCGGATCTATTGGAGGGTCTGTTACCTCGAAGCCAACCCCGCTCCATCTTGAGAGCTCGAAGAGACAGGCCTCCAAGCCATCGCTTGAGTCTATCGAGGCTGTGGCGAGCCTAGCCCTGCCTATCGCCAGGCCCTCCCTAATCCTGGGCCTCGGGTTATAAATCGCGTCTAAGAGTGGCCTCCATCTCTCCTCGAGATTTGAGTGGAAGGCTGCGTGTAGGCCTGTGTATGTCTTGCCAAACATCCCCGTAACCGCGAGTATGTCGCCTGGTCGCGCTCCACCTCGGGGGATGGGTTTCTCTGAGACTCCTATCCCAACCACGCCTATCGAGATCTCAAGAGCCTGATTTGTGTCGCCCGCAACCACCTCACCGCCGTAGTCTCGTCCAGCCTCGAGTATCCCTGACCAAAGCTCAAGGAACTCATCCCCCCTCATCTTCCCTGGAAGACCCAGCTCCACGATGAAGTAGAGTGGCTGTGCGGCCTTTGCGGCAAAGTCGCTTACAACGCTAACAATCGCCTTGGAGCCCATCTGGCGCGGCTTCATTCCAGGAGGAGCATCGGTCGAAGCGAAGAACATATCACCCGAGACAACTAGCAGGCCGCTGGACGGTATCTCAACAGCATCGTCCCCGACTTGGAGCCGCCCTTCGCTGATTGGCTTAAGGGATTTCAGAATCTTGGATAGAATCCAATCCTCCCCCAGCTCCACTAGACTTCTATCTCTAGCCTCCTCTTCCATGCTTTGCACCTCTCCACTCAACTGCGAGAATCAGCCGTGTCAATAAAGTATTGAGGGGCGCCGGCCTACCTGCGTCTTTAAGGACTCGCGCCAGAGACCCGTTGATGAATTCTATCTCTGTCCTCCTACCTCTCTCAACATCCTGGAGCATTGAGGACTTATTATTGGCTGTGGCCACTATCGCTTCGTGTACCCTCCTCCTGGTCTCCTCCAGAGATAGCTTGACCCCCAGGAGTGAGCCGGCCTCCACCCCTTCCCTTACAAGCCCATCAATCACCTCGGCAATCACCTCAATCTCTAAAAGCTCCCCATTCCTCACACCCAGAAGCGCAGTTAAAGGATTGATCACGGAGTTGATAATCAGCTTGGTCACGACCTCAGGATATATGTCTTCTATAGCCGTTGTCTTCAGCCCCAGCCTAGACAATTCCTCGGCCACAGCCCTTATCCTGTAAATCCCTGTAGAAGTGGATGGATGCCCACCCAGCACTGTCTCACCATCATACGCATGGAAGACCCTGTTAAGCCCAGTGAGTGTGGAGGCCTGCATAGTGTAGCCCCCGATCACCCTCTCTCTGCCAAAGATTCCTGTGAGCCTCTCCACATTGTTTAGCCCATTCTGCACCGTGACAAACAGGCAGTCATTCCTTACATGGGGCGAGATCATTCTCCCAACGAACTCTGTATCGTAGGACTTGACGCAAATCAAGCAGGCCTCAGCGTCCGATGCTATCCTCGGGTCTGTCGAGCACTCAGGCCTTGCCCTCCATGCTGAAACCCCATCCTCAACAATGACACCATCCTGTCTGATGGCCTCAGCCGCCTCCCTCCTCCGCGTCAATACTGCAACATCTCCGCCATGACGGCTAATTATCCCCGCGAATAGAATTCCAAGAGCGCCTGCACCAACGACCAGTATCCTCATCTGAGCGTCCTTACTCTTTTGAGGAATTCTTCAAACTCCTCCCTCTTCATATGTTTTGTATGTTCCTCAGCGGGGAATAGCCCCTCCAAGACCTCAGATCTATACCTAGAGACTGCCTCCCTCGCTATGGAGGCTAGGTCGACATACTTCTTCGAGAATGGTGGAGACTTGCCGTAGAGCCCCAGGCTGTCGTGGAGTACTAGGACTTGGCCATCGCATCCTGGGCCCGAGCCTATACCTATGACAGGTATCTTGAGGTGGTGGGAGATATATTCTGCGACCTCTGCCGTCACGAACTCCAAGACTATAGCGAATGCACCGGCCTCCTCTAGAGCTATGGCATCCTCAAAGAGCTTGACTGCGTCGTCAGCGTCTTTCCCCGTCAGTCTATACCCTGTGCTCGTCGCAGCGCTCTGTGGGGTTAAGCCAATGTGCCCCATTACTGGGATGCCTGCATCAACAATCGTCCTAACAGTCCCAACATACTCCTTACCCCCCTCAAGCTTCACGGCATCAACCATTCCCTCCTTGACCATCCGCCCTGCATTCCTAACAGCCTGCTCTCTCGAGATCTGATATGACATAAAAGGCATGTCACCGACAACGAACGCCCTCTCAACACCGCGGGATACCGACTTACAGAAGGTTATCATATCCGAGAGCGTCACGAAGCGTGTATCTCTATAGCCCATCATAACCATAGAGGCTGAGTCGCCTACGAGTATGATGTCTACGCCAGCCTGGTCTACTATCTGGGCGAATGCGTAGTCATAGGCGGTTATCATGACTATCTTTCTCCCCTCCTTCTTGAATCGCATAATGTCCCTAGCGGTTAGCTTCTCGCTCATATCTGCTCCTCCAACCCGGCTAGTCGGGATAGGCGCCTAAATATGAGTTCTATCATCCGTCTAAGATTCTCCTCGTTGTTGAATAAATGGTAAATTCTCTCCAGCTCGCTGGTTGGTTTCACCTTCAGCTCCTCCACGGCTCTACAGAGGTTAGGCATCGCCCTCACCACATTATCCACAATAGATATTGTCGCCGCCTTAGACGTCCGTGAGAGTGGGTTTAGGTCGATTGCCACAACATTCTTCTTCATGGCTACAAGCTTTTCGGCTCGATCCCCATCCTCTAGTGGCACTAGGACGGTGTCAGCCGAGTAGATGCCCTCCCTCGCGACAAACCTCCTCTGACTGCTGAGGCCCGGGATCTCCACTAGGTCAGAGTCTCCGAGGATATCCTCCGCCCCCATCTTTTCAAGGAACTCCTTAATCCTCTTGACTCGTTCTGGGGTGCGGTGGAAGAGGTTGACCTCGATTCTTGCTTTAAGCAGCTTTGAAAGCCTGATTATCTCGTGAGGGACGAGAGAGGATGTGTTCCCGTTTACGGATATTACAGGATGTTTGGATAGGAGGAGTAGTGCTGCAGCTGCTCTAGTGGCCTCGAGCGCTGGGGGGTGTGTAGTCTCGCCCAAGATATAGTCTATCGCCTCGCCCCTCCCATGGGCAAGGAGGCCCTGCGGCACAACAATTCCAGCTTCAAAGCCCTCCACAATCTTCCTCCTGATCATGAGCGAGACGTATCGAGGATGGTCTTGAGGTATCTCCTCCACTCAACCTCACCCGGCTTGAAGACCCTAACAATAGGGAGTGAGGCGGCTATATTTACTGAAACCTCCCCCACTTCAGCCTCCTCTGCAACAATCACTAGCACCCTCTTCTTCACGTACCAGCCTATTATATGGTGCTCTAGAGGCCTGATGACCCTATCAACCTTCTCATCCACAAGCCCCAGCTCCCGTGAGAACCTGTTTGAGAGTCTGAGGAAGTTATCGAGAGTCGGCTCTCTGAGGAACTCTTGATACATCCTCACTCCAGTCTCTACTATCTTGTTGTGGTAGGCTGAGAGGAGGTTCTCTGTAGGAAGTCTTCCAAGCTCCGAGGTTATTATTGCTATCTTGTCGGCTAGCTTGATGCTCTCCACCTCACCTATTCCAGGCGAGCCTGGCTTCCTCCTCATGACTAGGCCATAACCATCCCATATCGCCAAGACATCTCCTAAGCCTGTCCTGTGCCTAACCTCGTATGTATGGGCCATCTGCGCGGCATCAAGAACGTCTAGCCTCCCCGATAACGCGAAGCAGGCTGCAACAGCTAGACTTGAGGCTGCGCTGAAGGCGTAGCCCGCTCCGGGGGTGCATTGTCCGCTGAGAGTGATTGAGAAGCCCCCTCCCAGGTCCTCATAGATGCTGTGGGCCGGTCCACCGATTATGGGCCTGCCCTCAAACCATATCCCCTCGCCCCTCTCCACAATACACCTCAAGCCCGGCTCGATAACGAGGCCAGCTCCGAGGGAGCCCGTCAACTCCTCCCTCTCGCCATATACAGGGAAGAAGAAGCCCGTCAGATGCAGAGGAACCTGGAAAGCGAAGCCGGCCCCCACACAGTGACGCCCCTGCCTATCTCCCAACCCCACACATAATCCTCATGGATGATATACAAGCCTATGCTTTGACTTTTGAACATTTATTTAGCAACGAAGAAGTAGGAATACCGATGGTTAGGGTTAGGAAGACTAGAGCCGAGATTGAGGGACGGTGGAGGGAGGAGTTCGTAGTTGAGGAGGAGGAGAAGATCTCGCCATGGCCTGCGGAGGCGAGTTTTAGATATATCGGTGGAAGAGTGAAGACTGTAGATGGTGTCGCGAAAGTCACAGGCTCAGCAACCTACACCGTCGACGTATCGCTTAAAGGCATGCTGGTGGGTAAATTCCTCAGATGCCCCTACCCACACGCGCGCATCCTGCGCATTGACACCTCAGACGCTGAAAGGATGAAAGGTGTTCGGGGAGTATTTACATTTCTAAACGTGCCTAAGATTCCGTGGTATGGCGGTCTAACAAACATTCTATCAGATGTTTTGAGGTTTCAGGGCGAGGAGGTTGCCTTCGTCGTGGCAGAGGATGAGGGTGTAGCTGAGGACGCAGTCGAGGCCATAACTGTCGAATACGAGAGGCTTCCCTTCGTCGTCGATCCAGTCGAGGCTATGAGGGAAGACGCTCCTAAAGTTCACCCAGACGGAAACATCTTCGCCGGTGGGCCCTCTAAGATTTCTAGGGGAAGCATAGAGCAAGGGTTTGGGGAGGCCGACGTAGTCTTAGAGGAGACTTTCAGGACAAGCGCCGTCCTACATAACTCGCTAGAAACACATTCAGCAGTGGCGCACTGGACTTCGATAGGGCTCACGGTCTGGGAGTCTACACAAGCAATAAACAACATTAGGCAGAGGCTTAGCCAGATATTCTCAATCCCCCTCTCCATGGTAAGGGTTGTGTGCGAGTATATGGGAGGTGGCTTCGGGGCAAAGTTCGACCCTGGGAGACATACGATTCTTGCGGCCCTCGCCTCCCGAATGACTGGGAGGCCTGTAAAGGTATATTTGTCTAGGACCGAGGAGAATTTGGCCGCGGGCTGCAGGGCCCAGTCGATACAGAGGGTCAAGGCAGGGTTCAAGAGGGATGGAAGGATAACGGCAATGAGGCTGGAGGCTATAATTAATCTGGGTGCCTATGCCGAGTGGGTTCCGCTCGTCGGTGGGCCATACAGAATGCTCTATCAGATACCTAATCTAGAGACAGTTGAGTGGGGGGTATTCACAAACACTACCCCGCACACTGCGATGAGGGCTCCAGGGTTCACAGAGGGTACCTTCGGCCTAGAGTCTATAATGGATATGGCTGCTGAGGAGCTTGGAATAGACCCGCTTGAGATAAGGCTCAGAAACTATGCAGAGGTTGAGCCTGAGAGTGGTGTGAGATATACGTCGAAGGCTCTGAGGGATGCCTACCTGATAGGTGCTAGAGAGTTTGGATGGGAGCAGGCTCGCAGTGTGAGGAAGGAGAACGGCAAGGTTCGGGCCGCAGGGTTAGCCAGCGTTGTCTGGTGGGGAGGTGGAGGGCCGCCGGCCTACGCTGAGGTTAAGCTGAATATGGATGGCACAATTCAGGTACTCACATCAACTCAAGACATAGGAACTGGGACTAGAACCGTCTTAGCTCAGATAGTAGCCGAGGAATTGTCAGTCCCCATCGAGCGCGTTAGAGTAGTCATAGGAGATACATCACTGGAGCTTTTCTCGCCGGGGAGCGGTGGAAGCGGAACACTGGCTTCAATGGGCCCCGCTGTAAGGGCAGCAGCGATAGACGCCCGCAACCAGCTCTTAGACATAGCCTCACAGTTTCTCGACGCCCCACCGGAGATACTTGAGCTCAGGGATGGAAGGATAGAGACAAAGGAAGGTGAGAAGTCGATCAGGCTCGAAGATCTCCTCAGGCAGCTTAGGGACTTTGCTATTGTTGGTAGGGGTGCGAGGGGGCCAAATCCCGACGGATATGCTGTTGAGACCTTCGCAGCTCAATTTGCCGAGGTTGAGGTGGACGTTGAGACTGGCGCTGTTAGGGTTTTGAGGGTTACGTCGGCCCACGATTCGGGGAGAATAATTAACAAGCTAACAGCTGAGGGGCAGGTGATAGGCGGCGTAGTGCAGGGGCTGGGATTCGCCCTCCTCGAGCAGAGGGCTGTAGACCCAGCATCCGGCTCGATAATCAATCCCAACCTATTTGACTATCTCTTACCGACAAGCTTCGAAGCACCCGAGATAATGCCAGTATTCGTCGAGCCACTAGACACGCGTGCTAACACCTTGGGGGCAAAGGGTCTTGGTGAGCCGCCGATAATAGGGGTAGCTGCTGCAATTGCAAACGCTGTCTCAAGGGCTATCGACTTAAGGATTACACAGCTTCCAATAACCCCTCAAACAATTCTGGAAGCTGTGAAGAAGGCGAAGAAATAATTCCATTGAATATTCTCAGGTCTTCGAAACTACTCGCTTACAGCTCGAGATAAGCTCGTTGAGTGCATCGAATGCCTTCCCACCATCCTCTGTGGCCACGAGAATTATGGTGTCTTTGTAGCAGCTTATAACCTCCTCGACATTTATTTCCCTATACGCCAACCACTCTAGGATATGTGAGATCACGCCGTGGGTTTTCTCTATTGTGGCTGGGCTTACAATTATGAGTGCGGCAATACTCTCCGACTCACCTACAATTAGTTGGCGTGGTAATTCTTTTTTAACCTCCTCTAGTCTCTCGCGGCTACAGATCAGTGTTATTGACGTTATTCCATCGAGTAGTTGGAAGAACCCCCTCGCCCTCACCGCCAGGTCCCTCGCGATGCCAAGCGAGGCTCTATTCCGCTTCAGTGTAAGCTTGGCCAGACCAGTCTTGGCCTCTAGCTTGCTTCTCGCAATGACCTGTGCTATGGCCAATCTCCTAACAGGGACACGGGCTCGAAGCCTCTTCAACGACGTTACGATGGTGGAGTATTTGACATCCCGCCCAATGAGGGCGTCAACGGTCGGTTTTAAGAGCTTGGCGAGGGCGGATAGATTGGCGTATCCACCGTCTAGCGCCGACTTATATCCTTTCTCCAGACCGATTAGGTAGCGGACCGCCTTACTCACAGACCAATCTCGATACAAGCCCAGTATCCACATGACCGAAACCGGTCAATAAGTATATACCTTGAAGCAACACATGTCTATTATCATAGAGACTGAATGGATAATTCCTTGGAGGGGCTCGTGAAGCGCATTGTTGGGGGCATGGCAGCTGCCCTCGCCCTCGAGGATGGCTCCTTCATTATCGGTAAAGGCTTCGGAGCTGAGGGGAAGAGAAGCGGCGAAGTCGTGTTTAGCACAGCGATGAACGGCTACACAGAATCACTGACAGACCCCTCATACGTCGGTCAAATACTCATACTCACATACCCATTGATAGGAAACTATGGTGTACCGCCAGACTTCGAGTCAGACGGCATAAAGATTGAGGCGTTAATTGTTGGACAGGCTACTGAGCCAAGCCACCCATGCTCAAAGAAATCGCTCAGCGACTGGCTCCTGGAGAACTCCGTTCCTGGCGTGATGGACGTTGACACAAGGATGTTGGTGAAGAAGATAAGAGAGGAGGGTGTCATGGGTGGGGCGGTACAGGTCGCCGACTCACCCGCTGAGATCAACAGGGAAGAGCTATTAAGGATGGCTCGAGAGGTCGACTACGACTCACGTATCTTCGAATACTCCTCATACAGAGAGCCAACGATCTTCAATGATAGAGGACGCTCCACGATAGTCGTGGTAGACTTTGGAGTAAAGTATGGAATAATACACAGGCTTGTAGAGATGGGGTACCGTGTTGTCGTGGTTCCTGGGCGGCTTGGCTCTGACGCGGTCTTCTCATATGGACCAAGAGGAATAGTAATTAGTAACGGGCCTGGAAACCCTGCAAAGATGTCCATGGCAATAAAGCTTGTGAAGGAGATTGTAGAGAGCGGGACACCGACGCTCGGTGTCTGCCTTGGACACCAGCTCCTCGCGCTGGCCCTTGGAGCCGAGACATATAAGCTGAAATATGGGCATAGAGGAATCAACAAGGCCTGCAGAGACTTGGTCACAGGTAGGCGTGTAATAACGCTTCAGAATCACGGCTACGCTGTCTCTGAGGAGAGACTGGAGGGGGCTGGGTTTAAGCCCTGGTTTGTAGACTGCGATGACGGGACAATAGAAGGTCTGGTCCACGAGTCCTATCCTGTGATCTCGGTTCAGTTTCACCCAGAGGGGAGGCCTGGCCCGCGGGATGCTCTCTACGTCTTCGAAATGTTTGAGAAACTGGTGTTGGAGAATGGAGACGGTTAGTAAGGTTCTCTTGATAGGTTCAGGCGGGATAAAGGTGGCGGAGGCTGCAGAGTTCGACTATAGCGGGAGTCAGGCTTTGAAGGCGCTTAAGGATGAGAGAGTCTCAACCGTCCTTGTGAATCCCAACATCGCTACTATCCAAACAACCCACCTACTGGCGGACAGGGTATACCTAGCCCCAATCACCGTCGAGTATTTGGAGAAGATAATCGAGAGGGAGCAGCCCGACGGGATAATGGTGGGTTTCGGAGGACAGAGCGCCCTGAGCGTCGGGGTCCAATTATACCGCCAGGGGGTCCTGGATAGGTATGGCGTGAAGGTTCTGGGTACACCCATCGAAGGGATTGAGGCGGCACTTACACGCTCGATATTCCGCGAAACAATGATTAAGGCTGGCCTTCCAGTCCCTCCGTCACAGCCAGCAAACAATATCCGCGAGGCTGTTAGGGCGGCTGAGGAGGTTGGCTACCCGGTAATAGTCCGCGTCAGCTTTAACCTAGGGGGCAGAGGTTCTTTCATAGCATATAGGAGGGAGGAGCTGGAGGCGAAGCTAACAAGGGCTTTCTCCCACAGCATAGTTGGTAACGTCCTTGTAGAGAAGTATCTGGAGAAGTGGAAGGAGATTGAGTATGAGGTGATGAGGGATAGGACGGGGAACATGGTTGCTGTCGCGTGTCTTGAGAATATCGAACCTATGGGCATTCATACAGGAGAGTCATTAGTCGTAGCGCCAAGCCAGACACTTACTAACAATGAATACCAGACCCTAAGAAAGGCATCTTTCGGTGTTGCATCGGCGATAAAGCTTGTAGGCGAGTGTAACGTCCAACTTGCACTAGAGCAAAAGAGTGGAGAATACTACGTGATAGAGACAAATCCGAGGATGTCGCGGAGCAGCGCGCTTGCAAGCAAGGCGACTGGCTATCCCCTCGCATACATAGCAGCTAAACTCTGCCTAGGCTACCTGCTGGACGAGCTTCTCAACATGATAACTCGGAGCACGACCGCATTCTTCGAGCCTAGCCTCGACTATGTAGTGTTGAAGGCTCCGCGCTGGGACCTAGACAAGTTCTGGCCTAGGGAGGAGGTTCTGGGGTCGGAGATGATGAGCATCGGCGAAGTGATGGCGATAGGTAGGAACATGGAGGAGGTCTATCAAAAGTCCTCGAGGATGCTTGACACAGGCCTCATGGGTCTAGTCGGCCCAGACCTATTCAACAACTCGGAAGACCTTTCAGAAATCATGGAGCGCCTAAAACAGTTCAGGCCCTACTGGCTCATAGATGTTGCAAAGGCCCTATACCTAGGCTCATCCGTGGACGAGATCTCCAGAATAACGGGGGTAGACCCATTCTTCCTCAGGCCTGTTGAGAAAATAGTCAATATCGCCTCGCTTATCCGGCGGCTTGACTCGCTAGGCCCTGAGACAAGGGAGACCCTTGTTAGGGAGGCGCTTAAAGCCGGGTTCACTGTGGAGCAGATAGCCGCTATAGCGGGGAAAAGGAGCGTGGAGATATGCCTGGCAAACGGGGTGAAGCCCTGGCTGAAGAATATAGACACGCTGGCCGGAGAAAAACCCGCAGTGACAAACTACTCATACACAACATATTCAGGGATGGAGCATGATGTAGTAAGCCAGAACTCTGACGGGTTAATCCTGGTCCTGGGAGCTGGTTGCTTCAGGATAGGTGTCTCTGTAGAGTTCGACTGGGGGACAGTAAACATCTATAAGAACTTGAAAGAGATGGAGAAGAATGCTGCGATAATCAACTATAATCCAGAGACGGTTTCGACGGATTGGGATGTAGTCGATTTTCTAATTAACTCTGAGCTTACGCCCGAGGCGATTGAAAGAATAGCCTCTATTCAGAACTGTGATGGAGTCATTATCTCTTCTGCTGGTCAGATAGGGAATAATGTTGCAGAAGAGCTAGATAGGCGTGGCGTCCCGATACTTGGTACACACCCCTCGTCGGTAGGGTTTGCAGAGAACCGCTCAAAATTTAGCAAACTTCTAGAGGAGCTGGGGATAAAGCAACCTAGGTGGGCCACTGTTACAAACTTGGCCAGGCTCCCCCGTATCGCTGAGGAAGTTGGATACCCTGTCATCTTACGGCCAAGCTATATCCTAAGTGGAACATCAGTATTCATAGCCTATGACGAGGATGAGCTCAAAGAACTCGTGGGGAAACTCTCGAAACATGTTGACAAGCCTGTTGTTATCAGCAATTTTGTGGAGGACGCCGTAGAGGCTGAGGTCGACTGTGTCTCGGATGGCTCAAACATCCTTATGCTTCCGATGGACCATGTAGAATATGCGGGCGTGCATAGTGGCGATGCAACGATCTCAATCCCGCCCTATAGAACAGAGGAAAAGACAATCACCAAGATAGCCGAATACACCGGACTAATTGCCAGAGCTCTAAAGGTGAAGGGGCCCTTCAACATACAATACCTAGTCAAGGGAGGCGATGTCTATGTGATTGAATGCAACTTGAGGTGTAGCCGCTCCATGCCCTTCAGCAGCAAGATCTATAACGTCGACCTGATGGGTTATGGGACCAGATGTATACTGGGTGAGCGCCTCGAGCTGAAGGATGATAGATTGGCTGAGGTATCCGAGGGGGTCTTCGCCCCCCTGCAGCTTGTGTGGGGTGTGAAGTCTCCCCAGTTTTCATGGGCCCAGATTCGGGGTTCCTATCCATTCCTCGGCCCGGAGATGAGGAGCACCGGTGAGGTGGCTGCATTGGGCTTAGATTTTCACGAGGCCTTGCTTAAGAGCTGGCTCTCGGCCACACCAAACACCATCCCACCGAAGGAAGCCCCTATTTTGGTATACCCGGACTCTACTCGGACTGTAGCAAAGTTTGAGACGGTGGTTGAAGTGCTGCAGGCGGCTGGCTACGAGGTCCTGACGCTGGAGGAGATGCCTATACCCGGGGTACCAGAGATTCGAAGCGAGGCAGCAGTCAAAGCCATCAAGATGAGGAGGATAGGCATGCTGGCCAGCACAGGCTACATTCCACAGATCGACTACGAGATAAGAAGGGCTGCGGCAGACCATAACATCCCGCTCGTCCTCAACACAGAACTCGCTCAGGAACTATCCATAGCCTTTAAGAGACTGTCAGAAGGGGTCCTCGACATGAGTGTCATGGAGATGGGCGAGCTCTGGGGGATTAACCGTCAGAGAATAGCCCCCCTACTCATGGAGCGCAAGAGAGAGACGGGGATCCAGGGATAGTATATATCAATAGGCGCATTTCCCATAAATATTGCTATGGCTGAAAGAACTTTTATCATGCTTAAGCCGATAGCAGTGTCTCGGGGGCTTGTCGGCAGCATTATTTCACGATTCGAATCTAAGGGGTTTAGGATAGCAGCTCTAAAGCTAGTGAGGGTGAAGAGGGAGATGGCCGAGAGACTCTACGCAATTCATGTGGGGAAGCCATTCTACCAATCCCTCATAGACTCGATAACTGGCAAGGAGGTTGTTGTTGCTATTCTTGAAGGAAGAAGCGCAGTCGAGGTCGTGAGGCTAATGGTAGGGGCCACAGACCCTGTCAAGGCTAGTCCTGGCACCATCAGGGGCGACTATGGCCTCGACATCACGAGCAATATAATACATGCATCCGATAGCCAAGAATCATATGAATACGAGCATAAGATATTCTTCTCAAAGGATGAAATTCTGGACTAACTAGGCGCGCCTCTCCTTGCCATAGTAGCTAGTCCACTTTATTTTTCTCGGATCCTTCTTATGCTCCACCATGTAGACGAAGCATCTCTTACTACAAAACCAGTTTAGCGCGCCATCTCTCTTAACTAGCAACATTCCAGTACCGTGGACAAAACTCCTACCACAGAAACTACATGTATGCATTGTTGGCACACCCGCTCTCCTCACCTAATCTTCTCAGCTTCTCTCTCAGTATCCATCAAAATTAGGATATCGCCGACCCTGACCGGCCCCTTAACATTCCTCGTGATAACCCTTCCAGCATCAGCTCCCTCGAGTATTCTTACCCTTACCTGGGTAACGTCACCCCTAACCCCTGTCCTCCCAACAACCTGCTCCACAACAGCGGGAACACCTGAGCTACTCATACGCCCCGAGCCATCCTTACAAAAGTGGGCAGAAACTATTTAACGCTAACCCGACCGCCTAATCCTCTCAAGCTGTTTCAGAATCTCCTCAAAATACGTCTTGGCCTCTCCAACGTCTATAACCGATACGCTGCTTGATGAAACCTCCAGGCCAGCCGCCCTTCCCAAGTCCTCCTTCCTCGGAACATAGATGTAGGGTATCTTCTTCTCGTCGCATAGAGAGGGCAGGAAGGCCACGATCTCCGGGGGGTCTACATTCTCGGCGATAACCACCAGTTTAGCTTGCCCCCTCTCAATTGATTTGATCACCTCGTTCACGCCCTTCCTTATCTTTCCAGTCTCCCTAGCCATCTTCACTATCTCGAGCGTGGCGTTAGCTAGCTCTGGTGGCGTCTTAAACTTGACATAGAAGCTTAGCTCGGGCGTCATTGCTAAGCACCGATGAACGAATCAGTCGAGCGCATAATATATATTTGTTTTCACTCGAACTAGCCCCAGATTTATAGATATGGCGTATCACCGCCCCTCAGAAATGGTACGAAGTTTATTGTGAGAAGGGCTATGTGGAGGATGCCTCTCAGATAGTTTTCTAGGGAGATGCTCTCATCCGGTGCGTGTATGTTTGATAGGTGATCCCCGATGCCTGCAGCTACGCAGGGTATCTTTAAGAAATCTGTGATCAAGTACATTGGCCCGGAGCCGGCTGCTGATGGATAGATCAGGGGCTTCACACCGTATGCAGCGGAGGCTGTCCTTGCTATAAGCTCAACGAAGGGCTCTCTTGGATGTGTCCTCGCAGCTGGGTAGCCCATGTCGAGCGGCCTAACAGCTATCCTGCCATTGCTCACCCTCTCCACATGCTTTTGTATAAGCTCTAACACCTTTTCGGGTCGCATGCGCGGAACTAGTCTCACGTCAATCTTGGCAGATGCGGAGCCCGGCAGCACCGTCTTCGAACCTTGACCTATATAACCAGACACTATGCCACATAAGTTGATACAGGGCATCAGTGTCAGATCGACAAGTAAATCTTTTGAAGGCTTGTTAGATAGGAGCCCATCTTCCCCACCTATAGCCTTGAGCTCTGACTCAAAGTCTCCCAACTCATCCAGCAATGCGAGAGTATCCTTATCAGGCATCTGAACGTCGTCGTAAAATCCCTCAATTAATACGCGCCCCTTCCTATCCCTCATCGTTGAGAGTAGGTGGATAAGCTCAAAAGCTGGGTTCCGTATAATAGCCCCCCAAGAAGAGTGGAGGTCAGTCCTCTTCTCAGAAGCGACAAGCTCCAAGTATAATATGCCTTTTGCCCCCAGATAGATGAGGGGTCTACCACTCGGGCTCGTGCCCCCCATCTCCCATAGACAGGCATCGGCTCCAAGTATCTCACTGTGATTCTGGAAAAACTTGCTGAGATGTGGACTACCTATCTCTTCTTCCCCCTCGATGAGGAATTTAACATTCAAAGGCACTTCGCCAATTACATCCATGAGGAGGTCGATGGCGCAGAGTCTGGCAGCTAGGTTCCCCTTATTATCACAGGCCCCCCTCGCATATATTCTTCCATTTCTGATTGATGGTTTGAAGGGCGGTGAGGTCCACTTTTCGAGAGGGTCGGGCGGCTGGACATCATAGTGATTGTAGATTAACAGTGTGCCGTGCCGCTCCTCCCTAAGTTCACCCCACACTACAGGGTAGCCGCCGTGGTCTGTGAACAAATGGCTTCTAAGCCCCACTCTCTCCAGCACCTCAACCACGTGGTCAGGAGCCTCATCCATTCCCTCTCCAGTTGCCGCGATGCTTGGAAAGCTCAGCAGCTCCTCCAAGATTCCCAAATATCTGTCACGCTTCTCCCTTATTCGGTTCCAAAGCTCATCGGTTATCCTGCCCATCCTGGTAATGGATCACGACGCCCACCGATAAGTCTTGGGGTGGTTGGCGGGGGCCCTATTCTCCCATAGAGTGGTGGTAATAATATATATCGGCATCCTTATATTTAGGTGGTCTGCCTTGCCGCGGCTCCACACCGGAACAGTGATAGTGGGCTATTATGCTACCAAGATTCGACGAATACTCTTCGCTCAGAACAGGGAGTTGTTGAAGACTGGCCAGCTTGATTCTAGCGAAGTGGCGAGGGCTGCGGGCGAGCTAAACCAGAAGCTCTACTCGGCCCTAGTCGAGAAGCTAGTTCTCTCGAAGGGGGATATGGTTAGGGTTGAGATTGACTACACCGTGGAGAACGGTAGGGTAGCGTGGGATATGGGGTCACTGAAGGTCAATGTGTATAGAAGGGTGGACCCAGATACTGTTGAGGCCGCTCTCAGATTTATACGGCAGGAGAAGCTGCCCGTAGAGGCAGGTGGATGAGGCCCCCCGAGGAGGTTCTCCTAAGATACGTTCTCCCGAATACTAGGGGTTTACTGGCCCATACATTGAGGGCACGAGGATATAGTCAATCGAGGATATCGGCTGTTCTGGGTGTTAGCCAGGCCGCTGTTAGCGGTTACCTGTCTCGGAGTCAGTCCACATATCTTGATAGGTTGAAAAGCTTCGGCATACCAGAGGAGGAGATTGACGCACTTGTAAGTTCCCTAGCCAGCGCGGCCTCTGAGGGTGCGCCGCGTCTAACACAAGTCCTCCACATGGCATGGAGGAGGCTCCTCTCAAGCGGCTACATCTGCAAGCTGCATAGGAGGATTTACCCAGAGCTAGCTGAATGCGATGTCTGCATAGGCATCGAGACAAGGCAACCCTTTGAGAAGGAGAGGCTACTGGAGGGACTTAGATTGGCCGCCGATCTCGTGGAACGGTCGCCCGAGCTCCTCAGCCTTTACCCAGAGGTCTCGATAAACATAGCCACCGCGCTAGAGAGCTCATCTAGCCTAAATGATGTCGCAGCCTTTCCAGGCAGGATAGTCAGGGTTGGGACGCGCCTAGTCCCTGTCAGCAAGCCCGCCTTCGGCGTCTCAAAACACCTAGCATCAATACTCCTAGGGGTCATCAGAATAAGCATGGAGAAGAGAAGTGTGATGAACTTGAAGATGGTTGAGGGAGTGGAAGAGGCTATAAGAAAAGCTGGATTAGAAGCTGTTAACACTATGCCAGGCAAGGGTAAGAGGAGCGAGGACGATGTCGTCTTTGATGTGATTGATGCTTTGAAGAAGAATCCTGAGGCGGATGTTGTAATAGACATGGGAGGGGTGGGGCTGGAGCCAGCAATATACATCTTCGGTAAGACGCCTGTCGAGGTTGTTAACAAGGCGCGAAGAATAGCGAGAGAGCTCAGAAACCTAAAACACCAATGATAGATCAATATCCTAGCTAGATCGGATTCCCCGCATTATCTTGCTCAGGGCCTCTGTCAGCCCCTCCTTCAGGATCTTAGCCCTCAGGTAACCACTCCTCCAATCCTCCGCGAATTCTTCAAAACTTTGATAGGTTTTGCCGCCAGCCTCAAAAAAGCCTAGCCACGGGAAAACAACCCATCTGACAAGCATTGTTAAAGGATTACCCTCCATCTCATGCTCGGGACAGAATGCCTGGAAAATCTTTCGCGAAACACTATCCTCATCGTCGTCGAGAAAGATGGCGTTGTCTAGGCTCTTAGACATCTTCGCCCTCCCGTCAAGACCGAGTATGATCGGCGTATGTATCGCAACCGGCTTCGCATATCCTAGTTTCCTCAGGTATTCCCGTGCCATGACATGGATCTTCCTCTGGTCCATACCACCTACAGCCACATTGACGCCCAGATAGCCGATATCTAGGCATTGCATAAGGGCATAGAACTCGGATCCAACCCTATGCATGACGTCTTTTTTACTGATTGTGTCCATTGCTTTTCGCGCTTCCGAGGCTGTGACGAGCTTGGCCAGATGCATCATCTTCATGACGTATTTTGTATCGAATTGATAGCTTGACCCGAGGACGAACTCTACATCGGCCTCGCTTACACCTCTCGACCTCAATATCTTAGAGAGGAGCTCCTGGTTCTTCTTGGCTATCTCCTGAAGCTGATCTAACTCCCCCTTATCGTTAAGCCAGCCGTGAACATCCGCCAGGAGATAGATTGTCTTAAAACCGGCCCTGGCCAGCCGGATGAGGGGCTCACAAGCAACAAGAGTTCCTAGATGTAGGACATTACTCGGCTCAATACCGATATATGCCCTGACCCCGCCCATCTTTAGGAGGCTGTATAGCTCCTCCTCCGTCAAGACCTCCACGGAGGCATCGGCTAAAGCCTTCCCAACCTCCTCAGGCGAAGCAGTAATTACCATCCCAAGCCTAGCCTCAATAAGCCGGATATATATGCTAATAACCCGCCGAGTTTTCCTCCAATACCCGACTGGCCTGAAGATGGTGACGGCCCGTAGGTTGAATGGCCAATGGGGTGTAATCTAACCGTTTTCTTAATTTTCAAAGAGGTGTATGGCAACTCTTAAAAATGTTTGAAGGGATAAATTATAAGGGGGTTAAGCACTGGGCCCTGCCTGGTGGCTAAGAATTGGGCATTAAACTCGAGGAGTATCCGGTGAAGAAGATCATCAAGAGGGATGGGCGAGTCGTAGATTTTGATCATCTTCGCGTCCGCGAAGCCATAAAGAAAGCTATGATCTCTGTAGATAAGTATGATGAAAATCTCCTCAACCAGGTGGTTGAATATGTTCTGCAAGTCATAGCGGAGAAGTATGGCGCTACACGGACACCGCACGTAGAGGATGTGCAGGACATTGTCGAGTTTGCACTAGTCCGGTTCGACCTCTATGAAGTGGCTAAGTCCTACATCTTGTATAGGAAACAGAGGGAGCGTATCAGGAAGGAGAAGATGCTTATTCTGGAGACGGATTATCTTGACGAGGTTGATAAGAGATTCTCTGTTAACGCCCTCAGACTGATGGCCAGCAGATATCTACTCAAGAATGAGGAAGGGAAACTCGCAGAGCGTCCTAAACAACTTTTTCAGAGGGTAGCTGCCCTAATAGTGATTCCTGACATACTTTACGACCCCCAGATCTTTGATAAGGAAGGTAAACAGAAGATTCATCCGCAAGAATCTTTTAACCCAGAGCTTTGGGCCGGCAAGGTAGGGCTAGGAAGAGAGGGGCAAGGCTACCAGGTCTACTGGAATAGGTGGCATCTTGAGAGGATGAAGAAGCTCTACGACAACCTCAACTCCCAAGGGATGATGAGACATCCCTGGAGCGTCTTCTGGGAGATGCTTCTCTCAGGGGTATTCGACCACCACTACAAAGACTATCTCAGTTACTACAACCTCATGGTTGAGAAGAAATTCATGCCTAACAGCCCCACCCTCTTTAACGCTGGCGCACGGCTCGGCCAGCTCTCAGCCTGCTTTGTCCTACCTATAGAGGACAATATCGAGTCTATTATGAGGGCTGCGACCGAGGCGGCTATAATCTTCAAGAGTGGTGGTGGGATAGGAATTAACTACTCTAAACTAAGGCCTGAGGGTGATGTTGTCTTCTCAACCTCTGGTGTGGCCTCAGGGCCCGTGACCTTTATGCGAATAATTGACACAGTGACTGAGGTTGTGAAGCAGGGCGGTAAGAGGAGGGGCGCTAACATGGGAATCCTGGAGGTTTGGCATCCTGATATTGAGAAGTTTATCCGAGGAAAGGAGCGCGAAGGTTTCCTAGAGAACTTCAACATAAGCGTCCTAATAGATGACAAGTTTATGAAGTGTCTCGAGACCGATACTCCCTATGAGCTGAGGAATCCGCGTGACAATAAAGTCTGGGGGGTGAAGAGCCCTTCACACCTCTTCCATCTTATAGCGGAGATGGCTTGGAAGACAGCAGACCCTGGAGTCCTCTTTCTCGAAAATATTAATAGACGCAACCCATTGAGAAAAGCACTAGGTGAGATACGGTCCACAAACCCATGTGGTGAGGAGCCACTTTACGAGTACGAGTCCTGCAACCTAGGCTCACTCAACCTATATGCATTTGTGAAGTCTACGGAGAGGGGGAGGGAGATAGACTGGGATGGGTTGAGGGAAGCTGTCAGTATAGCCTATAGATTCTTAGACAACGTGATAGATGTGAACAACTACCCGCTTCAGAGTATAGATGAGATGTCGAAGAAGACGAGAAGGATAGGGCTCGGTTTTATGGGGCTCGCCGACCTACTCTTCGCCCTAAGGATACCCTTTAACAGCGAGGAGGGGTTCGAGCTCATGCAGAAGATAACCGAGTTCATAGCATATCACACCTATAGTGAGAGCATTGAGAGAGCTAAGACGAGAGGAGTCTTTCCGCTCTACTGGCAGAGTAGCTATGTTAAGGGACAGTTACCGCTGGAGGGTTTCTATCGGAGAGAGCTCTGGACAATGGACTGGGAAAGAATCGCCGAGGATGCGAAGCAGTATGGAATCAGGAATAGTTTTCTGATGTCTATAGCACCCACTGGAAGCATCTCAATGCTTGCAGACACGAGTTCAGGGCTTGAACCTGTATTCGCCCTCATATACGAGAAGCATGTGACCGTGGGTGTATTCCACTACATAGACCCCGAGTTTGAGAATTATTTGAAGGAGGCGGGGCTACATAATGAGCAGATCTTCAAGATGGTTGCGGATAACGGCGGCTCGATTCAGGGCCTTGATGTCTTTCCAGAGGAGGCTAGGCGCGTCTTTGTTGTTGCGTACGATATTCCGTGGTGGGACCATGTTAGGGCCCAGTATCATGTGGGGCTCTGGGTAGACGCCGCTGTCAGCAAGACAATTAACATGCCCAGCTGGGTTACTGTGGAGGATGTCAAGAACGCATACCTCTTCGCATATAGGCTAGGGTTAAAGGGCATCACAATCTATAGAGACCTCTCAAAGTCTACTCAAGTTCTAGTGACTCCAAGCCAGAGGGAGTCTCGATACATCACCACAGTAGAAAATAAGACACTGGAGATTATGAGAGGCCTCGCTGTCGAGGTTAAGGTCCCATCAGCAGAGACGGTGAGGACTGCTGCTCTTCCAGTTCAAGCATCGCTAGCTGAGGTCCAAGTGGAGCCGATAGTTAGTTTCGAGCTGGGGGGTAATGGAGGGAAATACAGCATCTGCCCCGAGTGTCGGGGTAGGAACCTGATATGGCAGGAGGGCTGTGTCAGGTGTCTGGATTGCGGCTGGACCAGCTGCGTAATCTCTTGAAGAGAACAATAATAGGTTTTTATCGGGAATAGGTCTTTGCATACCTTGTGGCACTAGTGCTTATCACTGGCTCGCAGGGGTTTATTGGGAGAAGTCTTAGAGAGTACCTTGAGAAGAGGGGTTACTCTATTATCGGCCTTGACATCTCCGATGGTGCGGAGATAAAAGCCAATATCCTCTCCCTCGACGATATATTGATGTCGCTCCGAGAGTATAGGCCGGGAAACATAGTGCACTTGGCGGCCGTCTCAAACCCCACTTCATGCAGAGTGGACCCACACAACTGTCTTAACACAAATGTCATAGGGACTGTGAATATGCTTGAGGCGGCGCGGAGGCTTGGCGTAGAGAGGTTCATCTACCTCTCATCAGCCAATGTATACGGCTCCCACCCACCCCTCCCAGTCTCAGAGGAAAGCCCCCTAGCTCCGCGTACCGTCTATGACTACTCTAAAGTTATTGCGGAGAAATGCGTCGAGAGCTACAACCGAGTATATGGAGTACCTACGGTAGTCTTCAGGTCTTGGAAGGTCTTCGGAGAGTACGATTCACCTCAGAGCGCAGTCTCACGGTTCATCGATGCATGCCTAAAGGGGGGTGAGATAATACTCTACAATGGGGGTAGGGATGTTACAGACCCCTATCATGTCGACAACTTGGGCCGAGCAGTTGAGCTGGCTTTGAGCAGGGAGGAGGCTGTGGGTGAGGTTTTCAACATAGGGACTGGTAATGCCGTCTCGATAAGGGAGCTAGCTGGGCTGATAAAGAAGTTGACCGCCTCCTCAGTTACGATTAGAGAGGCTCCTCCTAGAAGTGCGGAGGAGGCTGAACCCATGATAAGCTATCCATCCATCGAGAAGATCAAGAGGCTTCTAGGCTACACGCCAATCGTCGGCTTGGAGGAGGGACTTAGGAGGCAGATTATGCGGCGCCGGCTAGCCCTCGGCTTATGAAGAATCTCCGAGCCCTTTCACTCAGAGTATCATATTCTCCCACACCTCTCTCGACGTAGACTCTGACAATGAATACGGGCTTTGAGGTCATCTCAATTACACGTGACTTGGCCTCGCGCTTCTCCCTACCTCCCCTTAGTCTTATCATCAGCTCAGACGGTCCATACTTAGTTAGTGGGGGTATGACTGAGGAGTCGAGGTAGACCATGTCCTCTGGCAGTTTAAGTGCATCCGCCAGCTCAGTCTCAAGCTCCCTTCTCTTCACGCCCGACAGGTCGGAGATATGGGGGGCCTCTGCCTCACCCTCTAAAATCATCTTGGGGAGTATTCTCCTAGAAAGAGCCTCGATTCTCCTCCTCGATTTTGGGTTGTTTTTTAGCATGCACCAGACTGTGAAATCGTCGAGCTCGAGGTATTGGTTCAAAGGAAGCTGGGCTATGGCTGTAAGCTCCTCGCCATGCTCCTCTGCTGCTCTTAGGAGCTGGAGCTGGGCTGCCCTGACCGCGTGGTGGAAATATATGTTGAGGAAGGAGTGCAGTCTCGCCACCGCGAGCTCCTCCAAAACACCTCTTCCCCTCTCATCTATGCAGACCTCCCCTTCCTCAATTGTCGTCAAATAGATGAGCCGCCTCACATCAATAACACCATAGGTCGCGCCTGTGAAGTATGAATCGCGGAGGAGGAAGTCCAGCCTATCGACATCTATCGGCCCGGAGATTAGCTTACTCAGCCTGTGCCCACCCTCAAGGAGCCTCAAAAGCTCCTCGACGTCTATGCCCGCCTCCTCGATGGCTCGTCTCAACTCATGCTCACCGGATATTATTTTTCGGCCAATCGCCTCATGTGTGGTCCCTTTCTCTATGAGGAACTCTTCGAAAAGGTGAGAGAATGGGGGATGCCCAACGTCGTGTAGTAGAGCGGCTGCTTTAAAGAGGCGTTTCTCATCTTCTTCTAAGCCGAGGCTCTTTGAAAACTCCTCTGCCAGCACCATTGAGCCGAGGGAGTGGTCGAAGCGGGAGTGACGAGCGCCCGGATACACTAGGTAGGCGAGTGGCAGTTGACCTATCCTCCGGAGCCTCTGAACTGCAAGGGTATCGATAATGCTGAGCTCCCAGTCTGAGAGAGCGATATAACCGTGGACGGGGTCTTTAATCAGCTTCAAAACTAGCTATCCACACCTCTCCTCTCCGGTATATCATGGTTTCTCAGGGAGTTACTTATAGGCCCCTAAGAGGAACCCTACCAGGCCAGTGAACATCCAAAGCAGATACTCTCCCTTTATCTTGCTGCTCCTCGACGGATCTCTCAATAACCTGATGTTCGAGTATGTGAAGCCGATGTCGGCGGCTAAGACTGGTGGGATGTAGAGTGGACTCATGGCCCCGATAGCTACTGGCAGGGGGCTGATGGCTACCGCTGTGAAGACGAGAGCGGCCCCCAGTCTCGCTGCAGCCCTCTCACCATGCGTGATGGCGAAGGTCATGACCCCGCGTCTCCTATCACCCTCCACGTCTGATATACCCTTAACAATTTCTCTCCCCATACCGGCTAGGAAGGACATGGTGGCTATGATGGCGACTGAGATGTCGACTGCTTCCTCAGAGAGGACTGCGCCGTAAATGTAGGGTGCAGCTATCGTGGCGCTCACAGCGACGTTTCCGAGCAGACCGGTCCTCTTCAGAATAGTGTTGTAGAGTAGGGCGAGTGAGTAGAAAAAAGCTGCAACAATCAACGTCATGTGTCCAAGTATCGCTGAGGAGACTATGCCTGCAGCCCCTAGGAGAAACGAGAGGATGAGTGCTTCTGAGACTTTAATCAGGCCTGAGGGTATGGGACGGCTTGGATTATTAACAGTATCTATTTCCCTGTCTATGATGTCGTTGACAACCATCGAGGAGGCTGAGAGGGCGTAGGCCGTGACGGTGGCCAGCAGACCCTCTAGTGGTTCAGGGACTCTACTACTCTGGACATAGTATCCTACATAGACTGCGAAGACCATCATCAAGCCGTTGAAAGGCCTGGTTATCCTGACGAAGCCCTTAAGCCTCAGATGTTTGAGAGATTCGTGTCCGAGCATGAGTAGTAAATCACCTCGCCCCTCCTCTCCAGTACTGCGATGATTAGTATCTTCCCTTTTCTCATAACCTGTCTCACCGACTTAACGAGCTCCTCAATACTTAGCGTTGAGCCCTCTGGGAATGGGAGGACGATGTATTTTGAAGCTTCTCTCATTGAAGGCTCGTAGAGCCTATATTTCAGCATTCCTCCGAAGCCCTTCTTCACTATTCTTCCACTCCTTCTCAGGTCTCGGTAGATGACATATAGGGGCCAGAAGCCTGGTCTCTCCTTTGTGAGTAGTTCAAGGTAGCTCTTGAAGTCTAGGGGGGTGCCATCCTTGTCAGTAAGGCTAAGGGCATTCCTCTCAAGTAGGTAGAGTGACTCCTCCGGCCAAAGCGTCAACTGGCCATCCGTGAGCTCCCCAAAACCCTTTGCCACAAGACCTTCAATATCCCCCCCAACTACCCTACATCTGAGATCCTCAGTCAGGACAGCTTTAAGTCTAGGTCTCTCCAATCCCCTAGCTCAGTGGCACGAGGGGTTAAAAACATGTCTTGTCTTGAATAAACTATGTTAAGAGGCTGAGTCCTGTGTTTTTGGCTTCATGTCGAGGCAAGGAGCTGAGAATATAGAGCTGCATCCGCTCGAGAAGCGTGTTCTTAGCCTGATTCTTTCAGAGGGGCCTCTTGGCTTTGATGAGGTTGCTGCGAGGCTAGGGGTGAATGTGGGTGCTGTGGCGAAGTCTGCTGAGTGGCTGGCTGAGAAGGGTTTGGCTGAGTCCTCAAAAGCTTCTGTGACGCATGTTGCGACTCTGGGGGAGGAGGGTCTTGTATTTGTTGAGAAGGGACTGCCGGAGAGGAGACTGGTCGATGCTCTGAGGTCGATGGGTGGAGAGGCTACTCTCGCGCAGATAGAGGCGATGGGAATCTTGGATAAGAATGAACTAAACATAGGAATCATATGGGCAAAGAGAAATGGGTGGATTACAGTCTCCAAGTCTGATAACGAAGTTAGGTTCCGCCTGGAGAGATACCCCGACTCAAAGACCGATGAGGAGCTTGTGTTGGAGGTTTTGAAGAGGGGCGCTGCGAATCTCGAGGACATGGGCCCCCTACAAAAGGCCTGCGAAAGGCTGGGCCGGAGGCCTAGGATATTAAGGATAAACGAGGTGACCAGATACATTCTTACACCTACAAAGAAGGCTTTGAGCCTCTCCCCAGAGCTGCTGGAGGAGACGGAGGAGATATCTCAACTGACCCCCGAGCTAATTAGTAGTGGGGCTTGGAGGGAGAGAGGGTTTAGAAGATATGATGTCACTACGCCTGTTAAGGCATTCCAGGCTCCGAGGCCGCACCCTCTCACATACCTCATACAACTGGTCAAGTCTATTTTTATTGAGCTTGGGTTTGAGGAGGTTCAAGGCCCGCTTGTGGAGCTCGCCTTCTGGAACTTTGACGCCCTCTTCCAGCCCCAGGACCACCCAGCTAGGGAGATGCACGACACATTCTATCTCGCCACACCAGCTAAGGGTGACCCCCCCAAAGAGCTCTCAGCCATAGTCGGTAGGGTTCATCGAGACGGGGGCGAGACTGGTTCAAGAGGCTGGGGATACGAGTGGAGCATTGAGGAGGCTTCACGCCTCGTCTTAAGAACACACACAACAGCCACCACGATAAGACACCTGGCCCAGAGCTCCAAGAGGCCCCTGAAGGTATTCACAATCGATAGGGTCTATCGTAATGAGAGAGTTGACTGGAGGAGACTGGCTGAGTTCCATCAGGTGGAGGGTATACTTGTCGACAAGTCCGCGAATCTCAGACAGCTTATGGGGCTCATACGGGAGTTCTACTCCCGGCTGGGGCTTAAAAAGGTTAGATTCAGGCCCAGCTACTTCCCTTACACCGAGCCCTCGGCTGAAGTGGATGTATATGTCGAGAGGAGAGGGAGCTGGGTTGAGCTTGGGGGCATGGGTATCTTTAGGCCAGAGGTTACACTGCCATTGGAAGTCAGTGAGCCTGTCCTTGCATGGGGTCTGGGGCTTGAGCGGCTCGCCCTGCTATTACTCGACGTAAACGACGCCAGGATACTCTATCAGAACGACCTTAGATGGCTCTATAGCTTCAACCCACTAAAGCTTGAGAGGTTAAGGGTGAGCTTCTAGCCTATGCCGGCTGTTACGCTGAGTGTTGATAGGCTGTCGAGGCTTGTTGGAGTTCAGTTGACTCCTCAGCAGATAGCAGACCTGGCGGCTGCGCTTGGAATGTCTGTTGAGGAGGTTGGAGAGGCTGAGGTTAAGGTCGAGTATAATCCGAACAGGCCCGACTTCGGAAGCCACATAACCATCGCGAGGGCCGTGAGGGGCTTGCTGGCCCTGGAGTTGGGTGCGGGGAAGTATCATGCGAGGGCCTCCAGAATAGTGGTGAGGGCTGAAAGGAGCGTCGAGGCTGTGAGGCCTTTTATCGCCTGTGCCCTAGTCCGCTCCCTAAACCTTAGTGGGGAGGACATTGCGGATTTGGTGGGCCTGCAGGAGGACCTCCACTGGATACTTGGGCGAGATAGGCGTAAAGTTGCGATAGGCCTCCACGATTACTCTAAGATCAGGCCTCCATTCCTCTATCGGGCAGTTGGCCCAACAGAGATACGCTTCATCCCACTCGACTCCTATGAGGAGATGACCCCACAACAGATACTCTCTGAACACCCTACCGGTAGAAAATATTCCTGGATACTGGAGGGTAAGGAGCTCGTCCCAATAATACAGGATAGCAGGGGTAACATCCTCTCCTTCCCACCAATCATCAACTCTTCACTAACTGAGCTGAGGGCTGGTGTGAAGGAGATATTCATAGACGTGACAGGCACCGATGAGAGGGCGGTCAACCAGGCTCTAAACATTCTTGTCACAGCATTGATAGACCTAGGTGGCGTAGCCTATAAAACTCTCGTGGCCTATGAGGGGAGGCGGAGGAGGGTCTACACGCCAGACCTCTTAAAGAGGAGGTGGGTGCTCGACCCCAGCCTCGTATCTAGGTTAATTGGCCTGGATATGCCTGTGAGAGAGATTGTAAACGCATTGCGGAGGGCTAGGCTAGACGCTAGGGTCTCGCGTGGGAAGATTATTGTTGAGGTTCCTCCCTACAGGGTAGACATATTGCATCAGGTCGACCTGGTGGAGGATGTCGCGATAGGTATAGGTTATCAGAACCTCGAACCAATCCTACCCGATACCCCTGGCCTAGGGGCACTTCTCGCGTCCTCTAGGACCTCCGATATCTTGAGACATGTCATGCTAAGCATGGGCTTCACAGAAGTGGTCAACACCACGCTAGCCAACACGGAGAGAGACTTCAAGTGGATGCTAATACCTAAAGAGCCGGACGTGAAGATTTTGAACCCAGTCTCGACACTCTACGATTGTTTAAGAGAGCTTCTAATCCCTGGCCTCCTCTCAAACCTAGCCACCAACTCGAAGAACCCATACCCGCAGCGCCTCTTCGAGATTGGAGATGTAATTGTCAGGGACGACGAGACGCCCGAGAAGACGCGCAGGGAGAAGCACCTCGCATTCGTAATCTGCCATTCCACCGCATCCTTCTCCGAGTCCAAGTCAGTCTTGGAGGAGGCTCTCCGCCTATTAGATATCTCCAACGACCTATCAGCTAGGGATTATCCGTTCTTCATCCCTGGGCGTGGAGCCGCTCTCATTAAGGATGGCGTGGAGGTCTGCTTCATAGGCGAGGTCCACCCAGCCGTGCTTGAGAACTTCGGGCTCTACATGCCTGTGGCTTGCTGCGAGCTCAACCTCTCTAAGGCCGGGATAATCTAGATGTCTATTTGTCAGAGGCGGGTTCGTTCCAAGCAGGGTAGGAGCCTAGGACCTTCAACAGTATAGACCTAGTCGCCAGCTCAGAAAGCGCATCCCTGACCCTATCATCGCCTATATGTCCCTCAAAGTCGACATAGAAGTTGTACTGCCAAGGCCTTGCCCGCGTCGGCCTCGACTCTATCTTTGTAAGGTTTATCCCCCTCTTCGCGAAGGCTCCAAGCGCCTCATACAGCGCCCCAGGCTTGTGTGGAAGGGAGAAGATTATGCTTGTCTTCTCCTTCTCAGCCCTCGGAGGCTCACTTCTCCCAATCACAAGAAACCTAGTGTAGTTTCTCCCATAATCCTCTATACCGCGGGCTAGAATCTCCATGCCATAAATCTCTGCAGCCCTAGCGCTCGCTATAGCCGCAACGGTCTCGTCTCCTGTCTCCTTCAAGAGTCTGACGGCCGCAGCTGTGTCGTAGTGACTCACCGGCTCGAGGCCGAGCGAGGCTATATATGCCCTGCACTGGGCCAAGGCCTGGGGATGTGAGACGACCTTTCTAAGACTCTCAATCCTAGCCCCTGGCAGCCCGATTAGGCAGTGGATGATTCTCAGGTTGATCTCCCCAATCACCTTTAGGCTCGTTGTCAATAGAGCGTCGTAAGACTCGCCGACACTCCCCTCTATGCTATTTTCCACTGGTACAACGCCTGCATCCACCTCACCTGCCTCAACGCTCATAAAGACGGCTGAGATTGTCTTCCGTGGCTGTGGCTCTGCCTTCTCGCCGAAGTAACGTATCACTGCCTCCTCGCTGTATGCCCCCCTCTCCCCCTGAAATGCAACCTTCAACCTAGGCAGACACCTGCCACCAGTCTAATATCCATTCACCCTGCACGAGACCTCCTCTCCCGTAGAACTTGGATTAGGGCAGGGACAAACTTATAGAGGTCGAGCGGTATGGAGTAATCTGCCTCCTTGTGTATAGGCGCCGAGGCGTCGTTGTTTACGGCGACGATTACTCTCGAGTTCCTGACACCTACCATGTGCTGGACCTGTCCTGATATTCCCAGAGCGATGTATAACTGTGGGCTTATCCATTTGCCAGAGAGCCCAACATGCTTCTCCTCAGGCATCCATCCCAGGTCACTCGCTATAGGCCTGCTGCAGGCCAGCTCCGCCTCAAGTAGTTGGGCCAGCTCTTCAGCAAGCTTCAGGTCTTCTCTCCTCTTGAATCCGCGGCCAACTGAGACCACCACGCGGGCTTTCCCCAGCTCCGACCCACCTCTTGCACTCCTCTCAACCGAGACACGCCTCAAAGTCCCTTCCTCAACTGATAGCCTCCCCAGCCTCACAGCCTCGAAGCCCTCCTCCTTTCTGGCGGAAGGCCTCCTCCCCTGCATCTGAACAGTCAACAGTACAGGGAGCCTTCTTACTGCAAGCCTCTCAATATACCCCCCACCAAGGAAGGGTCTATCCACAACAAGCCGGTCGTCTACAAGACTAATCCCAACGCAATCTGTCACGCAGGGTGCTGAGAGGTTTTGAGCCGCCCTTGCGAAGACCTCCCTGAATATCTTCTTCGAAGGCGCAACAACTATGCCTGGCCCATCCCTCCTCACCAGCTCAGCGACCGTGGTCGAGAGAGCCTCTGCGGGCGCCTCATCCAAGGCCTCGATAGAGTAGACCCGGCTCAGACCCAAAGTCGAGAGTCTACCATCATTCAATAGGTTTTCAGGAATCAGAGCCTTGGCATCCGAAGCTCCAACCAAATCTATAAAAGCTCTAAGCTCCAGCAACTCATCAAGATCGCCAGCCACCATCAAGACAGGCCTCAAGCCCTAATCACCCCCTCACTAGCCAAACTCTCAACAAGCTTCTCAGCACACTCACGGGGCTCGCCCTGCAATACAATATTTCTCCGCGTGGTCTTCAAGATTCTGGCCGAGACCCTCTCAAGCAACGGTTTGACCAGCTCTTCGCTGAGGCCCAACTCCGATAGCTCTATCCGCGTTAGCGGTTTTCTAGAGGCCGCCCTAATCATAAGGAGGCTTGGAAGCCTCGGCGTGGCAAGCTCAAGACTAGCTGTGACTATTAATGGAAGCGCGGACTCAAGCGTCTCAACCCTATCCTCGAGGGCGCGCCTGACACGCGCGACGTTACCGTCAAGCTCAACTTTAACAGCATGGGTCACGCATGGTATGGCAAGGGCCTCAGAGAGCCTTGGCCCAAGCTGGTAGTTCCCCTCGTCAGACGAGGCCTCACCACAAAGCAGCAGGTCTGGACTCCCCACTCTTCGTGAAAGCCTCGAGAGAACGTTTGCCGTTACCCAGCTGTCAGCTCGGGAGAGCCTCTCGTCGCTGACGTAGAAGCATTTATCAGCACCCATAGCCAGGGCCTCCCGCAAGACAAGCTCGCTCACCCCAGAGCCGGCCGAGAGAACAACGACTTCACCTCCTAAGCTCTCCTTAATTCTCACGGCAGCCTCTAAAGCCACAAGGTCTATCTCCCCCAGCCTCTGCGTAGCCTTCTCAAGCCTCGGGGCCAGGCTTGACTGGTCATACTCTAGCGTCGAGATGTCTGGAACCTGCTTCACGAAGACATGTATAACCGTCAAGTCTCGGTCTAGACACATCATCTATCCATCCTTTATCTATATTGGTGGAATTCTCCATCCCTTCCCTCGGATAACAAGGCTACTTGGTGAGGGAGCCACTACTATTTTTAGACTCTCGTCTCACGGCTCTGCTTCCTCTGTATCTCTACGAGCCTCAAATCAGGCCACTTAATACTGAATGCGAGTGGGAGGTTAACCATTGATAATGTCAACGCAGCTCCGAATGAGACTATGCTCGGATAATATATGTTCTCGAACGCGCCCACGGCAATCTGTGTCTGGGCGTAAGGGGCCCACATTGCCTGGGAGCCAATGGAGCCTCCGAAACTCCTGAAGAAGGTCAAGATAGAGGTCAAAAATCCAAGCTCGGAAGGCGAGGCCATGGTCTGGATTGTAATTAGCGTTGAGGGCACCGTCAAGCCCATAGAGGAGCCCATCATGACTAGCGGAGGTATTAGGAACAGGTGGCTGGGAGTAGAGGTATGGGCAATAACTAGAATTACAAGAGCCGCGATAAAGAGGATGACACCTGTCTTGATCAGGGGCCCGGGGCCATACCTGACTATGAGTCGCGAGGAGATGTTCGTAGCTAGGACCCATCCCAGAGTTGAGGGCGCCATAAGCAGGCCGGCCTCTGTTGGTGGGAGACCGTAGAGCCACTGGAGTAGAGGGGGAATTACTGTTACCGTACCGAAGAACGCAAATCCTATCACAAGGTTTAGCGTGAAGAGTGTGAAGTTTAGCCTCTCGGCGAGGAGCTTGAAGGGGATGAAGGGTGTTCTCTCTCTAAGCTCGACTCTGATGAGGAGTGGGGCAGAAACAACAGTTATCAATGCGGTGAGTGAAAGGAGCTGCCAATTCAAGAGTGGGGCATCTATAAGTACGAGGAGAGAGGAGGCGAAGAGGGTAAACAGTATGAAGCCCTTTATGTCGAGATTCCTATCCAGGTTCCTGGCGGCAAGCCCTTTCAACCCCCTCATACCCATAAAGAGGGCAATCATCGCGGGAGGGATGTTGATGAGGTAGACCCATCGCCAGCCAATCGCATCGACGATAACGCCGCCTAGCGGTGGGCCAAGAATGCTTCCAACAGCCCAGACGGTTGAGGTATATCCAGTTACACGTCCCCTCTCCTCAAGAGTGAATAGGTCCCCGATGATTGTGAAGGTTAGGGCAAAGACTGCCCCAGAGCCCAGCCCCTGCAGCAGTCTGAAGAATATAAGCGACTCCATCCTCCAAGATACTCCGCATAAAAGAGAACTTACAGCAAAGACTGCCAGCCCCGTGTTATAGATTAGTCTACGGCCATATAGGTCGGAGAGTCTGCCCCAGACCGGTATCGAGACAGTTGATGCGAAGATGAAGACTGTAATGGGCCAGTTGTAGAGGGACTCGCCTCCGAGCTCCAGTACTGCTCGGGGCATCGCAATAGGCACGATCGTGCCTTCTAAGGATGCCATGAATAGGCCTGAAATCAGGCCTAAGAGAATGCGCCATTTATTGATGGCGCCCTCAGCCATGAAGTAGCTTAGATCATGCAGTTAATTTAAATGTTGTGTACGTTTTCGAGAAGGCTATCCTTTCCATTGACAGAGTATATTGAGTAGCGCCAGAACAGAGTGGACTGCCTCCTCAGTCCTCACACTTCTTACACCCTGGTTGGGTATGAAGTTTATGCATATATCAAATATATCTTCAAGCCTCGAGCCCTGCAGCTCCGCTATCTCTCCCAGTCCACGTTTATAGGAGCCGAACACCACGCAGACTGGCCCTTCAACATTTCTAAAAGCTGCCCTTAGCTTATCCCAGACATCTAGTATAGGCTCACCATCCTTATCCGTCGCAATAGAATAACTATACCTCTTAACAATCTCCTTCAACGTCCCCTGATATATCGAGACTTTCGTCCCGAGATAGTATGACAGCTCCTCAGGCTTCTTAATCCTGAACTTTATCCTCTTCCCTTGAGACCTAACCATCAGCAGGACCCTGCTCCCATGCCTCTTCTCCTTCTCCAAAACCATCGGCTTCTTCAGGCCTGCATGAAGCACCGTTAAACCACCCCTCCTCTCAACCAATGCTTCGCGGAACTCCCATCCATCAGCGGGTGGGATGGGTGACTGTGGATGAGTCGGTATGTTTAGTGGCGGGAGGAGTCCAGCGTATCTCAGCTCGGGTCTCAGCCTGTAGAGCCTTCTCCTCAGGTATGGTGGTGTAGACATATACTCGCATAATAGTTTTATGAGCTCTGCATTTCTATCAGATACACCAGGCTCCTCCTCATAGATAATCATCTCCCCCACTCTATAGATCGTCATAGCCCTGAAGAGGAAGCCTATACGCATCGTCTTCTCTCTGAGATGTGCGGCGTCCTCTCCATAGGTGCTAGGTATCAGTACGTGAATCTCAGGCTTAGCTGCTGGTGGGGCCTTAACGCTATATGTCGAGGACGAATCGTATGACGCTTTTCCCATCCTCTTTCTTCACCTCCATTAACCAGTATGTTGGAGACTTTACATGCGTGCCAGGCCTATGTCTAGACTCGTCATATTGCTCACCCCAGACCTCCCCCTTCACTCTGTAATCCTCCGCCTCAGATAGCTCCCCAACCCTAATCCTACATCCAACGAACCTATCTATCTCGAAGAGGAGCAGGAGCCTCTCCAGCCAGTTATAAAGCAGTGATAATAAGTCGTAGCCCTCTGCCTCCACCATCCTTTTCTCCTTGGGTAAGACTGACTCGAGGCCCGCTATGAGGGTCTCGTACAAGGCCAGCCCAGCCTCCTCAAACGCCTCCCGCAAATCAGAGCCATAAGCCTCGACGTAGACATCGCTCATATGCTCGAGGAAGCGCCTACCTCTCATACCGCATATACAACCCCAAGCCCAGTGATAAATCAGGCTGCATGCTGCGAATAAATCTTAATGATTAGCTACCAAAGTATTCACTCAGGTTGGTCAGGCGATCATCTGTGCGGGTCCCCTCAAGCACCGCTAACATTGGGCCAGGCTTCGACGCCTTCTCAATGGCTCTTAAAGAGCCGTATATGGATTTATCTGTGGAGGCGTTGGAGGGGGCGGAGGGGATCGTCGTCGACGTCCAAGGCCCCTATAGAGGATTAGTCCCCAAAGAACCTCAGCGTAACGCGGCTGCGAAGGCTCTCAAGCAGCTCATCGAGCTCAGCGGCAAAAGGCTTGGCTTGAAGATAACAATTAACGCCTCAATCCCCGTGGCCAAGGGCCTCGGCTCCTCGGGCGCTGAGGCGGTAGGTGCTGTCGTAGCAGGTGAGAGGGTCCTGGGGCTCGATTTGACAGTTGAAGAGAGGATCAGGGCAGCATCATCGGCAGAGCCCGGCCATCACGCCGATAACGTGATAGCCTCCCTGCTGGGGGGCTTCAACATAATTGACAACTCCCTGGAAAGTCTAACTTATCTAAACCTAAAGCCTCCCGAGAACATGGGCGCGGTCGTCATTATACCTTCATTTGTAAAGAAGTCAACCGATGAGGCAAGGAAAGCCCTTAACCAGCAGCCCATGCTTAAAGAGTATGTCCAGGCCCTCTCAAGGGCCTCTATGATTGCAGCAGCCATAGCCCAGGGTAGGATGGACCTCCTGCTCAAACTCATCCCCCTCGACCCCTTCATCGAAAAGGTGAGAGCGGATGCAGGCTTATACGGTGAAGGATACAACTGGGAGAGCCTCCTCGAAGAGAAGAAGAAGCTACTAAACGAGTATGGAGTGGCACTCTGCATAAGTGGTTCAGGGCCCTCAAGATTTCTCATCTATGATATCCGTAGAGGTATGGATAGGGTTGAGCGAGCGGTGGAGTACTTGTCAGAGCGTATTGAGAGGATGGCGGGTGGAGTTGAAAGAATCATATACACAAGGCCCACGGCCCAGGGTGCAAAAATCACCGAGGAAAGGTAGGCTTCACTCCACGGATGATGTAACCCTTTTTCCTATCTGGGAGAACGATGATTACATCCCCACAAACTTTACATCTGAAGTATAGATTCTCACCACCCTCAGTCCTCTGCCCACCCAGAAATTCAAGCTCTTCATGCCTGCAGCGCTCCTCCCTCACCGAGCCAACCCACCCAGTATCTAGTATAAGAGACATAAATTAATATGGGGACTCTTGAAAGACTGGGTTGAGGGGGCCGTGGTCTAGCATGGCTATGACGCCAGCCTGGGGAACCACTAGCGTCCTGAACGCTGGAGGACGTGGGTTCAAATCCCACCGGCCCCACCCCCAGAAAATTCGAGAAGAAGATTGTTGTAACGGCTAAGTGGATAGATATTTATTTAATGATTGAACACTTCTTTGAAGTATGGATAAGATGGTGGAACACGCGGAGAGGTTTCTGACAAGGGAGCTCAAGTCGATAAAGATTGATGATAAGAAGATAAGCCAGTTGCTCGACTCAATGGCTCTGACAGGCTTTCAGGGGCGTAGGCTCGGAGAGGTTGTAAAGGTTTGGGAGGCGGCATGCAACTCTAAAAATACTGTGATATTCCTCGGGCTGGCAGGCTCACTCAGCACCACAGGCCAGTCTGAGATTATAAAGTGGCTCATAAAGAATAGGTTCATCGATGTCTTAGTCTCGACCCCAGCAAACATTACTGAGGACTTGATCGAGGCTCTAGGAGCAAAATACTACATAGGTGATCCAAACCTCGATGATGTAGAGCTGAAAAAAGCGGGCATCTACAGATTCCATGATGTGTTTGTTAGAGAGAGAGATTATGTAAGGATGGAGAATATGCTGGCTGACTTCATGGCAGAGATCGACCATAGCAAGGCCTATTCTTCGGCGGGATTCCTAAACCGTCTAGGAGGATGGCTTGATGGGAAGGGCGTTAATGGCATTCTCACAGAAGCGTGGAGAAGCGGGGTACCGGTCTTCTCACCCGCGCTAGTCGACTCTGGGATGGGTATCGCCTATCTTCTCAACAGGTATCGCCATGGAGCCAGCTTCAGACTACTCATAGACCACTTCCTAGACTACGAGTTAATGGTTAGGATAAAGTCCAGGTTTACCGACAGCGCAGCTATATTCATAGGAGGTGGAGTTCCTAAAGACTTTATACAGCTAGCTGCTGTGGCAGTAGCCGTCTTGACCTCAGGCGACCTCTTCAAGACAAGCCCCCACAAATTTGCGGCTCAGATCACGACGGACAACCCCCATTGGGGTGGATTGTCAGGAGCGACGCTAGAGGAAGCGAAGAGCTGGGGGAAGGAAGGGCCGGAGAGCATGACTGTCCAGTGTTTCTGCGATGCAACCATCGCCTTGCCACTTGTGGCGCACGCCCTCTACGAAAAACTGGGGCAGAGGAGGGAGCCGCCTGATCTGGGCTGGGTATTCGGCGAGGCCTAGACTTCAAGAATTGATGCGGCGAGTATTGGCAGGATTATTGTAGCGTCACCATATATGGTGACTTTTCTGGCTGAGGTTTTGAGCTTTCCCCAACTAATAGCCTCTCGAAGTGGAGCGCCAGTCAGGCTCCCATCCCATTCATTCCCTGTAGTCACGTAAACAGCATAGTCCAGTCCGCCTCCAAACTGGTTGAGCCAGAGAAGATGGTGCTTGCTAATTCCTCCCCCAATTATGAGGCCACCCCTCCTAACCCGCTTGAACAGTGTCTCTGATAGATGGTCGTAGTCTCTGAAGAGGTTTAGATGGAAGTCCCGGTGGGTTGTGTGGAATATCCAGAGCTGGGTCCCAGCCGCCCCATCCATCACGCCTGGCACGACGACGTCAACGCCTGCGTCAGCGGCAGCCCTGAGTATGGAGCCCTCCGTGAGCCTCCTTCCAATCTCCCTCGTCAGCTCAATACTACCGATCTCCCTCACACCCTTATTGTACAGCTCATCAAGAAGGTTGAGCATAAAGCGTTCTATAGCAAGGCCATAGTTTTTCTCAGGCACAACTACAGAGCCCACACGGTGTATCCCTATGCTTCGGAGTTTGCTGTCATCCAGCTCGAACGCCCCCCTATAATAGCTGTTCAAACTTCTCGCTATGTCATGGTCTATCGTCCCGCAAGTCGTCACAATGTATCTGAAGATGCCACTCCTTACTATGCGGGCCAAGACACCCCTTAAACCAGTAGCGGTAATGGAGCCTACAAAGGACAACCACCTTAAACACTCTCGGTCGCCGACCATCTCCCTTAATATCCTACAGCCCTCAGCGAGGTAGCTGGCCATGAATCCACCTGACTCCGCAAAACTCTCCACAAGACTCCGAATCCTCGTATCCGCCGAGACTGTATAGTCCTTGACAGGGGCCCTATCCACGGAGCCTTTATCCTCCTCCAAAGGGCTCATAGGATTAATGGATATGTCCTCATATTTTAGTGGAGGCACGCCCTCTACGATATGCCGTGACAATCTTAAGCCAATCTCTCAGCCTGATCTCCATTCCAAACCTATCCTCCCTAAATTTCATGTATATAAAAGGCGATAGGAGAAGCCTAAAGTCTCGGAGATAGCTGAAAGTAGAGTTATGGACCTTTTTGATAAACTGGAAAATGTAGTAGAACACTGAGAAGTGTCTCAACACCTTTGAGGGGTATTGGTCTAACCCAGCCTCGAGGCTCTCGGCTAGTATCTCTGCACACTGCATCCCAGGGATAATTCCCTCACCAATCACCGGGTGGACGGCACCAATACTCTCCCCAAGCCCAACCACACCATCAATAGCTATGGGGGTGCAGAGGTGAGGTGGAGCAATCCTGACAGGGCGCCCAACAACGTCTATTATCTCGCCGGAGTATTTTCTGACGAACTCGTCTAACGCCTCTCTATGCCTGCAGAAATAGTCACCTACACCAACATGAGCGCGATTTTTAGAAAGGGGGAAATACCACAAGTAACCACCGAGGTGTGTTAACGGCATCAGATAAAAGTCGTCAAAGGGCGGGCTACTATACTCGACAAGATACTCTACAGTTGGGATGTAGTAATCGCGGGCTATTCTAGGTAGAAGAGCCCTATGGAATCCGGTAGCGTCGACGACAATATCAAAACCATTGAGCATTTCCTTCTTGACGTCAAAGCTGTATTTTATCTTCAACCTCTTATGCATGTCTAGTATGAATCTCTTTTTATCAAATGTGCAGAGGCCCTTGAGCTTGATGGAGAATTCATTGTCTGGGAGCTTGACAACCATTTCCCTCCCCTCGTGAAGGATATATTCGTCAAAGTTTAGCCCTATACGTACAGCTAGACGCCTCATCTCATGCTTGCTTGTTCCCCAGGCGCAGATTGCCCTAAAGACGTTCTCCCTCTGCCTTTCAAAAACGGTCACGTCCTGGGTGTTCTCAACTAGGGAGGCAAAGAAACTTCCCGAAACACCGCCGCCCGCGACGGCAATCTTCACATATAGTACCCGTCGTCTAGTTGGATTTTAGTTATTCCCCAGTAACTACCAGGCCTACCCCTCAACTATTGTTCCAGCATACCCATCCAGGATTGCCCGCTTTATGTTCTCTACATTCCGCCCATCAACCATTGCTAGCTTTATTCCACTCCTCTCTAGGATCGATAGGCCTACGTTGTCTATGAGTTTATACTCGCCGGCCAGCTGTGGACTCCCCATCATCATATTTCTCAACTCGCTGTAGGTTAGCTTGGGGATTATCCGCGCATCTCTGTGGGTTTTAGGGTCTTTATTATATATGCCCTCGACGTCTGTTGCCACAATGACTCTCTCAGCCCCCGCTGTCTCGGCGCAGTAGCTTGCGACTGCGAAGGTGGATTGGCCAGGCCAGAATCCCCCTGCCACAGCTATTCCTCGGCTGACAAGAGCAGCTCTTAGCTCGTCAACATTTTTCACAACCAGAGGATATGCCTTCTCACCCAGAGCCTCTATGAAGAGGGCGGCATGTATCCTAGTTACCTCAGTTGCTATCTCGTCACACTTTGTCTCGTCTGCCCCCAACTTCCTAGCTGCTTCAATGAAGACCCTCGCAGCCACCCCACCACCAACCACCACAACCCACTTATCCCCTTCAGAATGCGCCTCCCTGAGAACCCCCGCCACCCTCCTAATCCACTCTACCGAGATCCCTTCCCTAGTTGAGAATAGATGCCCACCAATCTTTAGCACCAGCCGCAAATCACTTAAAACCGAATCCCTCCCCCTTAATTAAAACTGCGCCGCCTCGCAGCCGATATAATACCTAAAATTAATAGTTAAATTCAGCCCAGATGAATATGGTCTGGGACTGAGAATGGAATAGCTGAATGGAATAGCGTAGAGAGGTTCAAGTTCAGGCGGTTCATAGAATTTCTGGATTCCCGACAAGGTCGTGGAACGGAGCTGGTAACGCTCTATATTCCGCCTGGGAAGAGGATAGACGAGGTTATAGGATACCTGAGGCAGGAGCTCTCAACAGCCTCCAACATTAAGTCTAAAGGGACTAGGAAGGCGGTGATGGACGCAATAGAGAGTGCAATTCAGAGGCTCAAGCTCTTCAAGGACAGTGGACCAAACGGACTTATCGTCTTCAGCGGCGCTATACCTCAGAATGGGGAGGGGACTGAGAAGATAGAGGTCTACCACCTGCATCCGCCTGAGCCAATCAACTTCTTCCTCTACAGATGCGACTCTAAGTTCTATCTCGAACCCCTGAAAGAGCTGTTAAAGGAGCGTGAGACCTATGGCATAATCGCGATGGATAACGAGGATGCGGCTATCGCAGTTTTCAGGGGAAAGATGATGATTGAGCTTAGAACATATACGAGCGGAATCCCGGGTAAACATCGTGCCGGAGGGCAGTCGTCTAGGAGGTTTGAAAGGTTAAGGGAGCAAGCACTCCAAGATTACTATTCGCGAATTGCCGAGCATGCCAACGAGATCTTTCTAAGCTACCCCGATCTCAAAGTGATAATCATTGCAGGGCCTGGCCCCACTAAGGAGATCTTTCTTAAGGAGGGGAAGCTACACTACACCTTCCGCGACAAGATACATCTGATTGATACGTCTTATGCTGGCGAGGAGGGTGTGAGGGAGGCCATAGACAGGGCGGCCGACATGTTGGCCAATCTCAGGCTGGTGAAGGAGAGGAGGCTTGTTGATGATTTAATGAGGAGGGTTACGACACAGAATACTGTAGTCTATGGTCTGGACTCTGTGAGGCAGGCCCTGCGGGGAAAGCAGCTGGAGTTACTCGTCATAAGTGAAGAACTAGACCTGGTCCAGGTAGGTTACAGTTGCTCCAACTGTGGATACGAGGTCACCGAGATGCTGAGCGAAGGTGATCTAGTCACCCAGCTACCCCAGAAACTCTCCGAGAAATGCCCTAAATGCGGTGTTCAGGGCTTTAAGCTAAACAGACAGGAGAAACTCGTCGAGATACTCATAAAGGAAGCTGAGGAGGCGGGCACAGAGGTTGAGCTCGTCTCGTCGAAACATGAGTCGGGAGAAATGTTCCTCAAAACCTTCGGTGGCGTAGCAGGTTTGCTGAAGGGCTACGGCAGACAATAAATAGGCGTTAACTCTTAAAAACACATGCGGGCATCCGGGGGATGGGCTTTGAGACATTTCCTCCAAGTTTTAGATGCGTCGAGGGATGAGCTAGCTGGGATTATCGATCTCGCGAAGCGTTTTAGAAGGGGTGGTTATGTTGGACAGCCGCTTCGCGGCAAGGTAGCAGCTCTTTTATTCGAGAAGCCATCCACTAGGACTAGGGTCTCCTTCAGCTCAGCTGTTTTGCGGCTTGGAGGTGATGTAATCTACCTTCCCTCTTCAGAGCTGCAGCTAGTACGCGGGGAGCCCTTGAAAGACACTGCAAGAGTGCTAAGTCGGTATGTGGATGTAATAGTGGCCCGTCTGAACCTCCACTCATCACTCGAGGAGATTGTAAACTACTCTTCCGTACCCGTAATAAACGCCCTCACAAATCTACACCACCCTTGTCAAGCACTAGCAGATATAGCCACAATGCATGAATATGCAGGTGGTTGGAGGTTTAAGGTCGCCTATATCGGGGACTGTGGAAACGTCTGCAGATCATTAGTGCAGATGTGCGCGCTATTCGGCATTCCAATCACGGTCGCCTCGCCCAAGAAATATTGGTTACCAGCCGGCGAGATTCAGCAGTATAAGGAGATTGCATCCTTGGCTGGAGGCCTGTTAGAGTTTACTGAGGACCCTAAGGCGGCAGCCGCTGATGTAGACTTCATCTACACAGATGTTTTCGTCTCGATGGGGATGGAGGCTGAGTATGAGGCTAGACTCCGCGACTTTCTTCCCCGCTATCGTGTGACTATGAAGCTCTTCGATGTAGCGAGGCCAGGCGCTAAGTTTATGCATTGTATGCCCATCAAAAGGGGAGAAGAGGTTGAAGAGGAGGTGGTGGAGTCCAGCCGTTCCATAATCTTCGACCAAGCGGAGTATAGGATGCACACTTCTGCTGCCCTGCTGGCTTGGATAATGGGCAGGACTAGCTAGCTGGTGGTGGTCTGGGCTCCTGCTTCTCCAGACGCTCGATAACTACTTTATAGGATTTGGGGAGCTTTGAGATAGCCACCTTAACTGCCTGCTTTGCAATCTCAAGATCTTTCCTATAGACATATAGCTCGAGTATGTCTTCACCTACTTCAACCTGAGCGGCCCTACCTATAGGGCGCCCAAAAGCCCTGCTCATACCCTCCTGAAGCCTATCCGCATGCGCCCCGAAAATCATCTTATTCTCCCTGAGAATGTGGTGAGGGTGGGCCTTAATAACAAGATAGAAGTTGTCGCCAATCTTTTGCGAAAGCAGCTTGCCGGCTGCAACCCGGGCCGACTCAAGCGCCACATCTCTTATCTGAACAGATTCATGAGCAGCCAGCCTCAATCTATATTCATAGTCGTCTTTCCATACGCCGTAGTCATATTTAGCCAGCCTCGGCTGCGGAGCTCCGTGGATATAGTCAACCCTCGTGAAGGGCCGTTCCACGGATCGGTAATTCTTCGCCTTCAACTCTGAATAATCCTGAGGGGGGCACGCTAAAAACCTATTTTCGAGAGATTTGACACCGTATGGGTGGAGAATGGCGAGGAGGGGGGCGGTAAACAATGACAGCGACCCAATCATAGTTAGCTCAGAGGATATAGAGTCCGTAAAAGTCAAGATTGCGGGGGAGATCGCGACATCCAAGTCGCCCGGAATAACCATGAAGAAGTGGAGGCAACTATTTGGTGAGAAGCAACGCGATGTTGCGGCTCGTATGGGTGTCGCCCCCTCGGTGCTTAGCGACTATGAGCAGGGTAAGAGGTCTCCCGGTATCAAATTCGTGAAACGATATGTCGAGAGCCTGATAACTCTGGACCTAGAGAAGGGGGGAGCAAACATCAGACACTACTCAGACTACCCCCGCTCAAGGCATAAAGCCATCCTAGATATGCGAGAGTTCTCAATACCGATCACAATCAACAAGTTGACGGAAGCAATTAATGGGGTATACCTTTGGAGAAGCAGGGGGCGTGAACAAGAGGTCTACGGATATACAGTCGTGGACAGCATCGCCGCGATAAGATATATGGACTCGACAGAGTTTATCCAGCTATTCGGACTAACCTCTATGAGAGTACTCATCTTCACCAGCGTCTCTACTGGAAGATCCCCACTGGTAGCTGTCAGGGTCTATCCCTTGAAGCCCATGGCCGTCGCTCTTCATGGTCCCGCCTCACCCGAAAAGGTTGATAAACTAGCTGTGGAGCTGGCTGAGTTCTCTGGTATCCCACTCATACTGAGCATGTCAAAGTCTGTGAAAGACCTAATTGAGGCCTTAAGGGGGCTTGAGTAGAAGTTGAAGCTGCTTGTCGGGTGTTGTGGGTTCACCAAGTCCATGAAAGCCTACTCGAGTGATTTCAAACTAGTTGAGCTACAGACAACTTTCTACAGGGTCATAAGGCTTGAAACTGCTAGGAAATGGCGTAGCCAAGTCCCCGAGGACTTCATCTTCACCGTAAAAGCCTTTCAGGGCATAACACACCCTCCATCAAGCCCCACCTGGCGGCGTTCAAACATAAAGCCTACGAAGAATCACGGAGAACTAAAGCCTACCAAAGAAGTCCAAGAATCCTGGAAGATTACAAAGAGTATATGTGAGGAGCTGAGGTCGCCTTTTTGCCTCATCCAAACCCCCAGCTCCTTCAAAGATACGCCTGAAAACTATAGGAATGCGGAGGCCTTCTTCTCAAGCATAGAGAGAGATTCAATAGATATCGGCTTCGAGCCAAGGGGCTGGTCTCCGGATTCTATCGCGAGGCTCTGTAAGAGAGCTCGCCTAGTCCATGTGACGGACCCATTCCTCCAGGACCCCGTCACCCTAGGCAGACATAAGGTGGTGTATGTTAGGCTGCACGGCAGCCCTCCGGGGAAAACCATGTACAACTATTCATACACTGACGAGGACCTGGCGACTCTCTATAGGAAAATTAAGGAGTATGATGGAGACATAATCTATGTCTTGTTCAATAACGTGACGATGGAGAGGGATTCTAGGCGTTTCATCAAACTTTTCAGCGGCTACTGAGCTCTTCAGAGTGCTCCCAGAGCATGTCGAAGTAGAGCTGAGCTATTGCCGTAAGCGAGAGGTGGGCAGAATAAATCGCGACCTGTGGCCTATTCTCGCCGCTAGCTAGAAGCAGTAAAACCGCCTCAGACACATCGTTAATAACGCCTCCACCGAATGAAATTTCCCTCACACGAACCTCAGCTATAGAGGATAAAGCCTTAACATCCTTACCAATTGCCTGTGGCCCCAAAAGTATCCTCACAATCCCCCTCCTCTCCCTAATCAGCGAGGCCGTAGAGATTAGGAGCCGCTGAAGCTCCGTCGGGATTATAGGTAGGGCGACGGAGAGCTGTTTGTTCGCCCTGCCCATCACATCTTTAACGCTCCTCCATAGCGAGGCCTCTCCCCTTATTATCCATAGGTCTGGACGCTCTGGCCCAGCGCCCTCATAAATCTGGGTTAGAGAAGAGACGAAGATCTCAAGGTCTGACTTGAGAGTATTTTCTATCGACGCTTTAATCGCATCTGAAGCAACTTGGGGGTGCTCCGGCATGTACCTCATCGGCCGCCCCCTCTCCACCTTCACAAGCCCCTTCCTCTCTAGAGTTTTCAAAGTCTCGTAGATCTTTGAAACAGGGATCTGGGCTGCTGCGCTAATCTCGCTTGCAGTTCCTCCCCTCTTAGAAAGGAGGGCTATGTATGCTTTGATCTCATATTCGGAGAGGCCTAGCCTTTTTATTGCAGCCCATGCTCTCTCATCTAACCTGCTTTGGGACCCTTCACTCAATCTTCTAAACTCCTATGCAGGAATATTATTAAGGATGTTGCACCTCTGGCCCTGAGCCTAAGATTAGACCCTTACGTGAGCATGAAGGGGCTACCAATTAATTACCCCCCAACTAGCCCCAACCATCGATAGAATCTCATCGAACATGCTTTGATTACGGCTTACTATTATGCTGAAACGAGACTTGCTGTCCAACCTCTCCTCGAGCAACGGTGTGGGATAAGAGGCGCACCTACACCCCATCCCGAGGGCAAAATAGAGTGCAGGCACAATATCCATCGTCCTCAACTCTGGGGTTAAGCATAGATAGGCGTCAACACGCCCAACTGATGCATTACAAATCTCGAGAAGCGCGGAGCCCATAACTCTGAAGAAACGCAGCCTCTCAGCTATCTTAACAGAGGTCTCCCGGATATGGTCATCTCTCTTAAAGGAAACGTGATGGAAGAATGCTGTTGGCCGACCCTTAATGTCTTGAGGAAACCTGTCAGGGCTGTGGAAATTCCTGTGGGAGCTGTACTCGCCTTCCCTTATGAATAACTCACCCGTACCATGGTCAATCACGCCTGTACAGACGACATCCCTAACACGAGGACCTCGCGCTATCGCAACACCTGAAGAGTAAAACCTTATCCCTCGCGCCATGTTTGCGCTTCCATCTACTGGGTCAATCAAGGCCCAGTACTCCGGTGTATCTGACCCCTCATACGAAACACCCAGCTCCTCTGAGACTACGGCTACACTGCCGAGTCGCCTTCTCAGAACCTCGATAATCGCCTCCTCACAGGCCAAGTCCCCTCTATAGGATAGATCGCCGTAGAATCCTCGACCCATTGGCTCTCCCACGACCCCTCGCTCAACAACATCTGTCAAAACATCCCTCGCAGCCCTCAACGCTTCTTCTAAGACGTCCCTAAGCAAATCTATCCCTGTCCCCTCACTCGGATAAGCCGTTATTATACTCTTAACTCCCCCTGGAGAGGCGCAAAATCTTCTTACCCGTAGCTGCAAGCTCAGGATAACGCCTAGCAAGCTCTGACTCGACAATCCTAGCCACCTCGTCGCTAATGCTAAACCGAGGCGTCACATTCTTTAGATAGTTAAGCACCAGAGAGCTAAGAGGTGAATAGAAAGTAATCCTCGGCTGACGCTTAGCCGCCTGCCTCGCCAGGATAAGGGACTTCTTATCAACTACAACACGCCTCCTCTGAGCAACACGTTCCTTCTTCACCATAAACACTCACCAATAAGCCAGTATAAAGTGGGTTAAAAGGTTTACCTTAAAAAGTAAACCCAACACAGAAAATAATGAAAAAAGATTCCACGTACATATTTTCAACCGATTCGAATCAGCTAAACCAGTCTCCCAGGTTAGATCCACAAAATACGCTGGATTAATCATTCGGATGCATGACAATTCAATTTTAATTGTGATGTTTAGGAGCCGAACCTATTTAAGCGGCGTACTCTTTTAAGCAATTCAGATTTAATTGAATTCTCCTGAATAGCGAGCTCTTCCTCTATCATCAAGCAAGTTTATAGTTTACCTTGTAAGGTATACCTTTTACTAAATTTCTATTGTTGTTATGGCCAATTCTTGGTCTGACTCTATGGCTCTTCTGGGCTGTTGAAAAAACCGTATTTTTAAGTCGTTTAACGTCTTTTTTTGAAAGAAATCGGCTTCTCTCGCTCGCGCTAGAGGGCTGCTCTTTTCCTCACAAGCCGAGCTTTCAACAACTTTATCAATCTCTTTTTTGGCGATTTCTAGAGAAATGCTAGTTGAGCAGGAGTCCGGTACAGGAGTAGTCGGGAAGCATGTCTACGGAAATCTATACGATTGTGAGCCTGCTGTGTTGTCTAATCTGAGGTTGTTGAAGAAAGTTGTGCAGGAGGCGTCAAAGGTAGCGAATATGACTCTAGTTGAGCTGAAAGGCTGGAAGTTCGGAGGTGAAAAGGGTGGCGTCTCAGTTATTGCACTTGTCGTCGAGAGCCACCTAGCACTACACACCTGGCCCAGCTACAGATACGCTACATTAGATATCTTCACTTGTGGTGATAAAAGTGACCCCATAAAGGCTTTCGATTACCTGTGTGAAATCTTGAAGCCCAAAAATATTTCAAGATACTATGCAGACCGGTCGTCAGCCTCGCAGCAAGGAGAAAATCCCTAAAAGAGGGGTTGGTGGCTTTCTGGGTGAAGGGTTAAGTTTAATTCTACGAGAAGAGATATGAAGTGTAATGATTCTGTCAGACTTTGATCTCTGGAACTATATCCGTAGTGGTAGGTTGAAGGTAGAGCCGCTTAGCGAGGATATTGTGAGGGAGAATGGGCTGGACTTGCGGATAGGCTATGAGATTGGGCGGTTGAAGAAGACTCAGAGGGTCTTAGACCCCAGGGCGGACTCGCTTGACGACTTCTACATAATAGAAAAGGGGGATACATTCCTAGTGAATCCTCACGAGCATGTTCTTCTCCACACAATAGAGTATCTGAGCCTGCCAAAGGACATTATGGGCTTTGTAAACCTTCGGAGCAGCTATGCCAGACTAGGCTTGACGCTACCCCCGACGATTGTTGACGCAAACTTTGAGGGGCAGCTGACCATAGAGATGATTGGAAGCGAGTTTCCTGTTAGGCTTCGGGCAGGAGAGAGGTTTATCCATCTAGTATTCGCTAAGCTAACTTCAGAGGTCGAAAAGCCATACAGGGGCCGGTATCAGGGGCAGAAGGGTGTTAGGCTCCCTCAATTCAACAGCACAACCCAGTCTAAACCGTAAGTTCTAGGCAGTCCCTAGCAACAATAACCCTACATTGGTGACTCTTCTCTATTGCCTCCACTATCCTAAACTCTTCAGGCTCCCAGACAGGATATAGGTGCGACACCAACACAATCTTAGGCCTCACTAAGCTGACTATCTTGGCCAGCTCCACCTCCGAGACATGCTTCCCAACCAATCTCTCGCTTGGAAACGAGCACTCGTGGACCAGCAAGTCCACTCCTTCAGCAAGTCTGATGATGTTCTCGCTAAAGGCTGTATCGCCAGAGAAAGCAATAGAGACCCCCTCATAATCCAGCCTATATGCAACCCCACCATCATGCGCAACCGGGGCTGAGACTAGTCGAGCCCCACCCAAGTCATAAACTCTCCAAGGCTCAACTTCCTCAACACTGCAATACGTCTCGTACCTCATCAGTGTCTTGACATATGAGAAAAACTCGTTGTTGTCGATGAGCGTGGCTAGGAACCTCTTAAGCCCCTGTGATCCGAGTATTCTTAGCCTTTCAGGAGCCCTGCTGGGGAGACCCTCGGGGGTGAAAGCCCGCATTTTCAGAAGTGGAAAGAGATCGGATACATGGTCTATGTGGAAGTGCGTGAGGAGAAGAGTGTCTATCTTGAAAGGTGATATGGCGAGTCTCCTCATCTTCTCTAGGACACCTGGGCCGCAGTCAACCAGCATCCTTCTCTCGCCTGCCTCAACATAGAATCCTGAGCTGAATCTTGAAGCGGTGGGTACTATGGAGCCTGCCCCTAGCACCATTATTCTCATCCGCTACCTCTCCCCTTCTTTCACCTTAGCAACGACCCTTATCTCATCGATAAACGTCTCTGGGTATTGCCCATTCTCATCCTTCTCATATTGTTTAACCGCGTCCCAGATGTTGAGGAGGGCAGTGGCAACTGCGGTTAGCGCCTCCATTTCTACGCCAGTTTTCTCATGTGCCTTCACCCTCGCCCTCACCCCTATTCTCTGGGATTCCCTCTCAACCCAAACATCCATTTCAACCGACTCAATCCTGATGTTGTGGCAAAGTGGGAGCAGCTGTGGCGTGCTCTTCGCGCCGATAACACCGCCCAACTCAGCCAACGCAAGTGGGTCAGCTTTCTCAACCTGTCCTAAGAGTATCTTCTCAACCGTCTCCCTCTTCAGCCTAATGTACCCCTCGGCGATAGCCTCACGGTACATGTAAGGTTTGTCACCTACGTAAACCTGTCTCAAGACATGAGACTATTGCCAGCGCCCCGTTTAAAGGCTTTCTACAATCTATCCCCTAAGAGAGGCCCGTCTTAGGAGCTGTATGGCTAGGGCGGGGTCAACTCCCTTCGGGCAAACCATGCTGCAGGACCCTGCGAAGTGGCATCTCCAAACACCCTCAAATTTATCAACGAGATCAATTCTCTCCTTCCCTCCCTCATCTCTACTATCAGCAAAATATCTATACATCTTCATCAAAGGCTGTGGCCCATAGAAATCGGGGAATGTCGAGACAACCGGGCAGGCAGAGTAGCAAAGCCCGCATTGAATACAGTAGGTGAACTGTAGGTATCTCTCTAGCTCCTCATCGCTTTGAATATATTGATGCGTGGGGTTCTCCTGCTCGACCAAGTCGCGGCGAATAAGCCAAGTCAATAAAGCCCTCTGCTTTTTGAATAGGACTGCCATATCAGTCACCAGGTCCTTAATCACAGGGAAATTCTTCATTGGCTCAACTGTTATGACACGGCGTCTCAGCTCTGAGATCTGCGTGTGGCACGCAAGGGTTTCAATACCATTTACCCTCATGCCACATGAGCCGCAGATCGCCATCCTACAAGAGTATCTTATCGAGAGTGTCGGGTCTAGACTCTCCTTGATATAGAGAAGCCCGTCAAGAATCGTCATCCCCTTCTTAACCGGGACCTCATACTCTCTGTAAAACCCCTTCCCTCCATCTTCAGGGCGATACCTGTAAACCCTAAACTTAACGCTAGCGGCCATCTCTTCACACCAACAAATTATTTGCTATTAAGATCGTCCTCGTACCATAAACCACCAGAAAGACACCTACTGCAACCAGCACGGCTTCCACCCACCTTATTCGCGCTCCAATGAGCTCGGCTATGACTGCTCTTATGCCGTTCATTGCATGGATTGTCGTGCATAGTAAAAGGCCGAAGAGGGATGCAGCGAATAAAATATTCCGATAAACCGGCAGAACGGCGTAGGGGAGTGAATCGAATCGGAGAGTCGTCTCCCAGATAGTTTCTTGTAGGGGATATGTAAAGAATAGCGTCCAGACATGTATTGCGCCGAATAGGAGGATTCCCAATCCCGTGATGTAGTGTAGAAGCATCAGATTGCGCTCCCTCATGTCCTAAACACCCTCATTAAAGAATCTAGAGCATATAGGAGGGCGAAAACGGCCAAAGATATGCTGAGCCAGAAAAGTGCCCGTTGTCTTGTGCTGAAGGATACGGGCGGCTCAAAGGGTTCAGGCCTCCGAGGCTTCCCAAGGAAAAACCCGAAGTGAGCCAGTATTAGCCGGATGCCATTTATCGTATGGAAAGTCACTAAAAACCCTACGACAGCGAGCCCAACGTCAAAAAGAGGGTTTTTCAATAGTTTAACAGTCTCCTCATAAGCCTTCTCAGCAAAAGAATAATCGGGAACAGACCAAACGGTAATTCCGCCGATGAAGTTACCGGTCTCTAGCACGTGCGCTATAAAGTATAGAGCTACAACCACACCGCTTATTCTCTGTAAAACATAGCTCCACCTCTCTAAACCGTACTTTCCAGCAATCAGCATCGTCTTAAGTGATTGAAGAACAGTCGACCTATATTCACTCCGGGACAACATATGGGTAATTTTACCGGCTATTCAAAAATATTTCCCGGCTAAACTTAGTGAATAGGTAATATAAGAGCGTGGCCTGTTTTCTTTGGATTGTCGGAGGTCTCACTAAAGACTACCCGGCTAGTTATGTCGGTTGTAGATATAAGAGAAGAGACTGATGAATGCAAGACGTATAGGTTCGTGAGCGCCTTAAACCAAGAGATTTTCCCCTACAAGCCAGGACAAGATGTAAAGCTCTACTTTGACACACCCTTAAAGAAAAACGACTTCAGGCTCTATTCTATAGCCTCATCACCCACAAGGAGAGAATACATGGAGCTGACGATTAAAAGCGAGCATGGGCAGTTCGCACCCTATTTTTTGGCCCAAGCTAAGGTGGGAGACCAATATGTCGTCGAAGGGCCTTATGGACGTTTTCTCAGCAAACCCCTAAAAATGATTGAGGAGAAGAAGCTCGATACGCTGGTGTTCCTAGCCGCCTCGAGTGGGATAGTCCCCTTCCGCTGCTTTATAGAATACGCCATAGACACGGGGCTAGACGTCGATATCTGGCTATTCTATGTTAACCGGACGCGCCTAGACTTAATTTACCGCCGACTACTGCCCAAACTGCTTGAGGGGTATCCCAAACTAAGACTCCTCCTCAATTTTACAAGGGAACATGAGATCTCAAAACCTGAACTCTATGAAGTGGTCTATGACTTGAAGGATGAACTGAAAGAAAGGATAGATTTTCTATTTGCGAGGAGGCTTGAATTTAACGATATCGCCTCGCGCGTGGAGAATTGGAAGGAAGCCTGGTATGGGATTTGCGGTGGTGCGAGGTTTATTGCAGGTGATAGACAGATGGGGCAGGATGGCATGATGCAAAAGCTGGAGAAAGGCGGGGTAGAAAGAAGCCGAATAGAGATAGACTCCTACGGGACCAAATAGGCGTGATTTATTTTAGCCATGTATTCCTCCATAAAACGATTTTATCCCCAACCAACTTGATAGTAAATCTCCGAAGACATACGTCGCTGTAGCCGTCCCTAATGTTAACGCTATATTTGTGGCGATTTCCCTACGTGAGTCTATGTCCCTGATAACTGCTCCATAATATGTAAATCCGGCTAAGAGTGTGATTGAGATAATTATGGAGACTGCGAATGCGTTAAGTATGTCTGTTGTCAGGAAAAATGGTAGAGCCTGAAGGATTACGGTTAAGATGTATGTTATTCCTGTTAGTATTGCTGCCTTGAGTGGGACAATCGTCGGAGCTTGCTTAGCTTGAAGATACGCTGCTACTGCCATTGATATGGATGCGGCGAAACCAACTACAAGCCCAGCTACCCCTGCTAATAGAGTTACACTTGTAGCTCCTAGGAAACCTGCATGAACACCACTTATCTCGATTATGGCATCAGCAAGGCCCAAAACAATATAACCTAGATACTTCACAATAGTTTCCTCAATCTCTCCTATAAGCATCTTCTCATGCTCCTCTTCCTCCCTAATTATGTGAAAGAGCGTCTCCCTCTCTTTTGCCGGTAGGATAGTGTAGAGTTCGCGATACCACTTGATAACTGATCTTTCATGCCTTTCTAGAAGCCTCGCTATGAAGACAAGCCCAAGTAGACGCCTAAACATCATTATCAGCCTTATTCTGATTCTAGAGGGAGGATTAGGCTTATACCCTGAAAGCTGTAGCCAAAACGTGTAGTGCTCATATTCCTTTGTAGAGAGGTTAGACAGTATCCTTCGCCGCACTTCGTCGTTTTCCATTTCGGCGAGAGACTTATACGTGATATAATCGTTATATTCGTCGAGGACATACTTCTTCAGCTCCTCCCTCAACAATTCCTAGATAGGAAAAAGTACAATTTTTATATTGCTCCACAAAATGGGATTACCAGAAGATGCCACACTGGAGATATGCTGTCAAGGGGCTGGATCCAGCCAGCTCGGTTAGAGCCTCCCTCAGAGAGGTTGACCTATCACCCAAGTGGAGTAGAGAGGCATGTGCAGCGATTAAGGGCATGAAGATTGAGGAGGCTAGGAGGCTTCTAGAGGATGTGGTAGAGAAACGGCGGATGATACCGTATCGCCGTTATCGGAAGCTACGGGCACACCACTCACAGACCAGGGGCCCAGGGGGGTACCCAGTCAAGGTTGCTAAACACATGCTCAAACTTCTAGATTCGCTGGAGGCAAACGCGGAGTTCAAGGGTCTTGACACAGATAAGCTGGTAGTTGTGCATGCCGAGGCGCATAAGGGGCGAGTGGTAAAGAAGTTCTTCCCGAGAGCCTTCGGCAGAGCCTCGCCCCACAACAAGACACTCGTACATATAGAGGTCGTAGCTGCAGTGGTCTCCTAGGCTTGTTTGAGTAGACCAATCTTTAAATAGAGTTCAGGCTGCCAGAATGGTTAGATTGGTGACTACCGTAACCAAGATGCTTCAGAAGAACATCAAGAGAGGGGAACTAGTCGAGTTTATTAAGAATCGTATAAAAGATGCTCTCATAGGAGATATATCCATAACAACGTCACCAATAGGAACAAACATTATAATCTATTGCATGAAGCCCGGGATTGTCATTGGGACGCGCGGAAGGACGATAAAATCTCTTCAAGAGGAGGTTGAAAGGAGGTTTGGCCTTGAAAATGTCCAGATTTCTGTCTCGGAGATTGAGGTCCCCGAGCTGAATCCGGAGGTTATGGCGCAGAGGATTGCGCAGGCTGTTGCGAGTGGTGTCAGGTGGAGGAGAGTTGCATTCTGGGCTTTGCGGAGGATAATGGATGCGGGAGCGACAGGCGCTGAGATAGTGATATCTGGTAAGCTAACCTCGGCGCGGTCGAGGTCGGAGAAGTTCACGGCTGGGTTGATGCCTAAGTCTGGCGAGTTCGTGAAGTATGTAAAGGTCGGTATAGCCCATATCCAGCTGGCTACGGGGATATATGGGGTGAAAGTGAAGATTTATCCTCCTAACGCGCCCTTGCCTGAGCAGGTATCAGTCACGGTGAAGAAGAAGGCAGAGGGCTCTGGAGAGGAGTGAAGATGGTTAGGGAAGTTAGAGAGCTTAGGGAAAAAAGCGTAGATGAGCTTCGAGCAGAGCTTGACACTGCGCGGATAGAGCTACGTAACCTCATAATAAAACTCTCGATGGCCGGCCAGGGTGAGAACACCGCAAGTATTCGTAATCTTAAGCGAAGGATAGCTAGGATATCAACTATACTGAAGGAAAAGGAGCTTGAGAAGAAATAATCGAGTAGTCTCGCTTGTTGGATACCACTGCATTGTAACTAGGAAGTCAGATGGCGTGAAGTTGAGTGATCTCATAGTAGGAGAGACTGAAAATACGGTTCTAATCCGCACAACAGGAGGGCTGAAGAGGCTTCCGAAGAAGGGCCACATATTCGAGATTCTGAGTGATGGGGTGAAGATGGTGGCTGACGGGGATGAGCTGGTTGGCAGCCCTTCCCAGACTCTTAAACGGGTCAGGCATAATTGGCAGAAACGCTTGAGACAGGGGCGCCTCAGCTAGTGTTTATCCTTATTAAAACGTGTCTCGGCATAGATTATACAGGCTGGCCGATTGGGAATGTCGAGAACACAGGTTGCTAACATAGGCATCAATGTCCGTCCACCAGTAGATGTGTGCGAGGATGAAAACTGTCCATTCCACGGCTCTCTGCGGGTGCGGGGCATCATACTTACTGGCAGGGTTCATAAGAAGCTTATGCGCGGGGCTATCGTCGTGGAGAGGACCACTACCCAATATGTCAAGAAGTATAAGAGATATATGAGGAGAAGGTCGAGGATTTCCGCCCATCTTCCACCTTGTATAGGCGTGGAGGTGGGAGATACTGTGAGGATAGCTGAGACTAGACCTATATCAAAGACCATTAGCTTTGTTGTTATCGAAAATCTAGGGAGAGGTGGGTGACGTGTCGAAGAGGTCCAGGGCTGTTGCTGAGGTCGGCATCCTACTTCGGAGACCAAACATACCAAGGACAATCAATAAGGGCGCTTATCTTTTATGCGCGGATAACACGGGTGCACAGGTGCTCAAGGTCATACAGGTGATTGGTCTTAAACAAAGGCTAAGGAGGCAGCCTGCGGCAGGGGTTGGTGACCTAGTTGCGGTCACTGTGAAGAAAGGGCCTATTGACTTGAGGAAGAAGGTCATGCACGCCGTCATTATTAGGCAGAAGAAGCCGTATAGGAGGCCCGATGGTACTTGGATTGCCTTCGAGGACACGGCGGCGGTCCTAGTCACTCCTGAGGGCGATGTTAAGGGCTCTGAGATTAAGGGCCCAGTGGCTCGCGAAGCAGCGGAGAGGTGGTCGAAGATAGCGAACATCGCCTCCATAATAGTGTGATGGTGGAATGATGAAGCAAGTTTCCCCCTCGAAGGATCCGTCACGTCAGAGGCTTATCCTGCGTAATGCTCCTAAACACCGGCTACCTAAACTAATGTCGGCCCACCTCAGCCCCGAACTCAGGACAAAATATGGGAGAAGATCTCTCCCAGTTAGGGTTGGGGATACCGTTAAGGTTTTACGTGGCGAGTATAGTGGCGTTCAGGGAAAGGTTAAAAGGGTCAACAGGAAGGATCAGCGAGTGTATATCGAGGGGCTTACGAGAAAGCGTGCTGATGGAAGGGTAGTGGACATTCCAGTCCATGTCTCAAATACCATGATAGTTACTCTGAACCTTGATGACAGGTTAAGGAAAGTGAAGCTGGGTGAGGGGTGAGAGTATGCACCTGAAGAGGTTAGCGGCTCCAAGCACCTACAAAATCCCACGGAAGGGGTATAAGTTTGTCCCTAGACCAAAGCCAGGGAGACATCCTCTAAACATGTCATTACCTCTCGCTGTTGTGTTAAGGGACATAATGGGTCTGGCTACAACTTATATTGAGGCGAAGAAAATTATCCGTCTCGGTAAGGTTCTAGTCGACGGAGAGGTTGTCAGAGAAGCCAGATTCGCTATTGGTCTGATGGATATAGTCTCAATCCCCTCGACAAATAAGAATTATCGAGTCGTTCCACGGTTCAGGAGAGGTCTTGAACTCCTAGAGATTAGTGAGGATGAGGCGAAGATTAAGCCATGCCAGGTGAAGCGTAAACAACACGTAGATGGCGGTAGCATCCAGTTCACTTTACACGATGGACGTAACCTACAGTTCCCCCCCAACAGCCCTGAGGTCCACTCTATTAGTGTGGGCGACACATTCTTAATAGAACTTCCAAGCAAGACCGTGCGGACAGTCTTCAAGAGGGTCGAGGGCTCCTATTGCCTAATCACCGCTGGATCTAGGATGGGGCTTCATGGTAAGCTCATTTCAATGGAAGTTGAGAGGAGGTACCCTGCCAAGAGACACGCAGTGATAGAGTCTAGCATTGGCAGGGTAACAACTATCCTCGACTACTTTATGCCTGTAGGTGAGGATAAGCCATGGATAACGTTATACTAGAGAACCCAATGCGTAGAATAAGGGTTAGTAAGGTGGTTGTAAACTCATCTGTAGGAGAAGGCGGTGTCAAGCTGGAGAAGGCAGTGAAAATTCTCCAGATGCTAACGGGCCAAAAGCCATCGATCAGGAAGGCGAAAAAGACTATTAGAGGATTTGGTATAAGGAGAGGTGAGCCTATAGCAGCATTAGTGACCCTCAGGGGTAAGAGGGGAGAGGAATTCCTACAGAAAGCCTTGGCTGCAGTGGGTAACAAACTTTCTAGCGAGAATTTCGACGATTACGGAAACTTCGCATTCGGGATAAAGGAGCATCTGGAATTCCCGGGGACAAGATACGACCCTGAGCTAGGAATAATCGGGATGGACGTTATAGTTCATTTATCGAGGCCCGGCGTGAGAGTCGCCGTTAGACGCTTAAAGAGGTCTCAAATCAGCAGACGCCACCGGCTCACACGCGAGGAAGGAATAGAGTTCGTCAAAAAAGCCTTCCAAACCGTGATAGATTAGTCATTAATACCTTAGGAGAAAAGGCCTGGATTATCTAGGAAGACTCGATTACTGGTCAAAGAAATATATACCGCTGCGCATAAGACCTCCTAGCTCCGATGCACAGAGGGATAAGCTGTCTATTCACAATCCTCCTAGTATTCGGGCTTATCGAGATTTCAGAGCCTCCCACGGCTCAAAAGCTCTACAGCACCTTATACCATGACGATATCGTATCAGACCTTCAGCACCAGTACGCTTTAACAAGCGAAGATAACATCGAGGTTATAGGGGCTTGGGGGAAGGCAACCCTTAGAATTCTCATAGTTCCAATTGAGGATGAGCGCTTCACGAGCTGGGCGGGTAGGGCTATCGACATGTGGAAGAGAGCCATCGAGACTTTTACTACTCTTTATAGTTATGAGTATCTATCAAGGCTCGAGCTTGTAAAGCTGGTTCAGGGAGTGAACGGCACCTCTGGCGATATAGTCATACAATACGTTCCAAGCCTAGGCGAGAGGATATGCGGGGTCACATACGTAAACGGATACAATGGAGAGATTAGGAGAGCGACCGTTCAACTATCATTAGAGTGTATCAACGATCGTGAAGAGTATGCGCTAGTGGTGGGAATGCATGAGTTTGGTCACGCCTTGGGGCTAGGACATACGCCCAACTCAAAGGACTTAATGTATGAATACCTTGTCTTAGGCTCTAGGCCCTCTACGCTCAACCTCTATGCTCTGGCGGTGATCTATTCATGGATGGATGCTGGATACTTCAAGCGCCCACCAGACTCCGTCTCCCTACCTTCCGAGATACAATATCTACAGCTCATAAGTAGTAACGGTGAGCCCGTCAGACTTAGGGTCAGAATATACCTCCAACTGGGCTCTTCGGAGGTCCTCTACCAGACGATAACCATCACGGCGGGGCAGAGCATCACCCTGAATGTAAACCCTTTGGTCAATGGCGAGAGGATTGGGTGGGAGAGATACGTCTTCACCGGCTGGAGCGTCAAGGGCTCAGGTCAGATCATCTCCACAAACTCCTCAATAATCGTGAAGCCGACAGGACATGTTGACTATGTCGCTATATACGATGTTGAATATAGAGTCCTCATAGAGAATAGCCTCGACCACTCTATAGACAGTTGGTTTAGGCGGGGAGTTAAGATAATGATAAACGCGTCCGAGATAAGCTATCTCTCAGACGACGTGAGACTTGTCTTCGTAGAGTGGAGGGGGACTATAAACACTACAAGTAGGGTCTTCGAGGTTGTGGTTGACAAGCCTGTCAACATCTTAGCAGTTTATAGGAAGGAATTCCTGGTAGAGGTCTTGACTGATTATGGTGAGCCAGAAGGCGTGGGTTGGTGGCCGATGGGAACTCGCGTAAATATAACTGTAGACCCCAAATACGTCTACCTGGGTTATGATACCAGGCTGGCGCTCAAGGGATTCAACGGCACACTAACGACACCGCAGCCATTGATTTCGGTTGTCTTGACAGGCCCGCTCCACCTTAAAGCCCTATGGATCAGACAGTTTCTGGTTACAGTGAATAGTGTGGAGGGTGAGTTATTCGAGACGAGCTGGGTAGAAGAGGGAGCCGCCATGACAATCTCAATACCTCCGGAAGTGGTCTGGGACAATAGGACAAAGTCAGTTTTCGCGGGCTGGCTTGACCCGCAACTAGGGAGAACCCTCACACTCGTCATAAAAGTTACACAACCCGTCGTCATGACAGCAGTATACGAGAAATACTACCTTGTAGAGGTCGAGTCCTCGATTAAGATCGATGCCACATCCTCGTGGGTTAAGCGTGGGGACGCCTATGAGTTTACCGTCCCCGAGTTAGTTGAGTTGGGTGATGGTCTGAGAGTGGTCTTCCTAGGCTCATCTGAGGGGGAGGCTGGAGGGGGTAAGTTGCGTGTCTTAGCAGATGGGCCAAAGACCGTAATACTGTATTGGAGAGAGGAGGCAAGTATCGTTTTGAAGCTGCCAATAGAGGGTGGGGAGCGGGTGAGTTGGGTGCCGGTTAATCAAGTCTTGTATCTCGAAACACCCTCCATAATCACTTTAGGAGAGGATGAGGCTCTTGAGTTCGTAAGATGGACCGGCACTGTGGAGTCGCCCTCAATGATGATTACATTAACTGTTAATAGAAGCCTAACCTTGACTGCGGAGTACAGGAAGCTCTACAAGATAGTGTTCACTACTGGTCCAAAGCCGCTAGATGTAATCCTGACACTTAAGGATGAGTTGGGGGGGATTTACAGGTTTCCGAGCGGTGAGTATATCTGGTTGCCGGCTGGCTCGCTGAGCATACTTAGTGCCGATTGGTTGGGCCGAGATGTTAAAAATGAGACACAAGTATACATCAGCGGACCCGGGGCATACAAAGTTGGCCTGTTAGTGGATGAGGTTGATGTAAAGGTTTTGGACGTGTTTGGCCTGCCCGCCCCCTTCTATGAGGTCTCAGCGCTCAGGCCAGATGGGGTTAAGGAGTCGGTTAATATTTCAGACCAGGGAGGGGTTGCAAAGCTTGACACTGTCAGCCCAGCCGCCGGGGAGGTTAGGGCCAGGTGGATGGTTTTCGAGTCCACCGCCGAGCTTATCGCCGGTGAAGCCAAGGTGCGGGTTCCTATTAGCCTATACACAATACTACTGGCATCACTGGTATCAATAGCCGTATCGGCCGTAGTTGCTGATAGGCGTTGGAGAATTAGCGCCTCGGCTTCTTCACCTTCCCCAAAACAAGAAGCTTGAGGGGGACGCCGTTAACAGTGACAACCTCATACCTGACTCCGGGTAGGTCGCCGTAGCTCTTTCCAAGGGTTCCGCCGATGCCTTGAATGATGACCTCGTCATGCTCGTCGATCACGTTCAGGGCGCCATCCCCGGGCAAGAAGGCAGTCACAACCTTGCCATTTTTAGTAAGCTGGACTCGGACACACTTCCTAACGGCGCTGTTAGGCTGACGAGACTCTATCCCCTTCTTCTCTATCACAATCCCCCTCGCCATAGGAGCTCCCTCCAGCGGGTCAAACTTTTCCTTAAGCCCGAGCATCCTAACCTTATAGCCTCTCTGACTCCACCTGAACCTCTTCCTAACCTTAATCAGCTGCCTAGCCGCGAACTCGCCGTTCCCCAAGTCCAGCCATAATTATTGGAGACTGAATTATTTAACCCCCACCCCGGAGATGCAAGCATATACCCCCTAGACAACTTTTCGACATCAAGCTTGGCAGAGTAGAGGATCCTGTCCCGGCGGCAGGATTTGAACCTGCGGCCCTCCGGTTTCTGTTAGCCTAGTAGGCTGGCAAAGGCGCGGCTGGTGGCCGGCCCCTACAGCCGGATGCTCTACCAGGCTGAGCTACGCCGGGGTCTACATTCTCAAAGAAACCCTTTCTCATATTAAAGGCTAATCCCGGCATCTCACAGCGACTATTTACTGGAGGGCCTCTCTGACTCCTGATAGGATATACTCTATCGCGATAGCAGCCATAATTATAGCCATGACCCTGGCTATAACGTCGGCGCCTACCTTCCCTAAAAAGTGGTAGAGGCTCTCTATCCTCCTGAGGATGACCCAGCTGACGAGCATCACTATCAACACTGAGAGGACCGCGACCAGCTGCCCGGCCGTGTTTATTGTTATCATTGTAGTTGTGATGGCCCCGGGGCCCACGAGGAGTGGGAAACCTATCGGAAATACTCCCACATCCCCCGTCTTGGTCAAAAGCTTTTCACCACCATAGACGAGGATCTGAAGGGCTAGAAAGAGGAATAGGATGCCGCCAGCTATCTTGAAGCTGTGAAGCGAGACATTGAAAAGCGTGAGAATCTGGTGCCCCGCGAATGCAAAGAGGAGTAGTAACATCGATCCCACAAACGTAGCAAGGTTAAAAGCTCTTCTACGTCCATCAGCGCCTAGGCCTCGCGTCAGCTCAACCAGTATCGGCAGATTCCCGAGAGGATCTACGACCACAAAGAGCACAATAGTGCTCCTGAAAAGCTCCTCAATCACCATGGATTTTAACCCCTAATCACTATGTAAGCTTTAATTTGATGGCTAAATAGAGGAATATCTCAATATGGGCTGAAGCCCCGGTAGCTCAGCCAGGTAGAGCGGCCGCCTTGTAAGCGGCAGGTCGCGGGTTCAAACCCCGCCCGGGGCTTCTCTCCTAAGCACTGTGTTTAAATTCTCTCTCACCTTGCAATAATGGAAGAGTCTATGGCAATACTTGTTACTGGAGCCTGTGGATTTATAGGCGCGTGGACTGTCAGGCGTCTACTAGAGCTTGGTGAAAAGGTTGTTTTGACCGATGCGTCTGAAGATCTCTCGAGGCTGAGGCATGTTGTTGAGGATGCCGGTAAGCTCCCCTTTGTTAAAGGCGATATTGTTGAGGAGGGCTTCATAGAAGATATCGTCAGGAGATATGGAGTCGATGCCATCATACACCTGGCCGCTTTCCAGATTCCACAGTGTAGGGCAGACCCCGTCAGGGGGGCGCTTGTAAACGTAGTAGGTACTCTGAGGGTCTTTGAGGCCGCTAGGAAGAATCGAGAATCTGTTAGACGCGTAGTATATGCAAGCTCGGCCGCAGTTTTTGGCCCCCCAGAGCTCTATGGGAGCGGCCCAGTACAGGTAAATGTCCCGCTAAGACCCACAACACACTACGGGGCCTATAAAGTCTGTAACGAGCTTACCGCCAACGCCTATTGGCATGAGTCAGGAATCCCAAGCATAGGCCTACGACCCCAGGTAGTGTATGGATATGGACGTGATGTAGGCGTGACCTCTGATGCCACCAGAGCCATAAAAGCGGCGATAGCCCGTAGATCCTACAGGATTAGGTTTGGGGGCATGATCGATATGCAGTATGTGGAGGATGTGGCCCACCTCTTCGCGGCCTCAGCCATCAGGGATCTGGATGGTGCCCGTGTTTATAATGTCAGAGGGGATGTAATCAGCGTAGCCAAGCTGATCGACTTGATTGAGGAAGAGGTAGGCGTGAGGGGTCTTTTAACATTTGAGGATAAACCCTTACCCATACCGGCCGACTTGGATGACTCCGAGACAATAAGGGACCTTGGCCCCCTAAAGAAAACATCCGCCAAGGAGGGGATAGCCCGGACGGCTGAATTCTTCCGCGGGCTCCTGTCACGTGGGGAGCTGGATATCAGCGACCTTACTTAGAGAGCCTTTTTATCATGAATATTACGTCAAATCTAGTGATGAGCCGGTATTGGCTTGAAGATCCGATACTCATGATTCCAGGGCCTTCAGAGCTTCATCCGAGGGTTAAGGAGGTCCTGAACGGCAGGTTTTATCCCCACTACGGACATGAATGGGGCGAGATATATTCAGGCATCGAGGAGGCTGTCAAGAAGATATTCAAGACCAAGAACGAGACTATAATCATGCCTACGCCGGGTAGTCTGGGGCTTGAGCTTGGGGTTGTCAATGTGGCTAATAGGGGGGAGAAGGTTGTAGCTCTGACTAATGGGTTCTTCGGAGATAGGCTTGCCGAGATTGCCAGCTACTGCGGGACGGGGGTTGTAACGGTGAGCGCTCCACCTGGCTACGTTGTCTCCGTCGAATCCCTCGAAGAAACCCTAGACAAGCACCCCGACGCGGCAGCATTACTAGTCGTGCAGAACGAGTCGGCCACCGGAGTCATCAACCCCATAAGCCAGTATTTACGGGTGGCGAAGAAGCATGGTCTATTAACTGTGGTGGACGCCGTCTCATCTTTTGGAGGTGCTGAGCTTGATGTTGACGGCTGGGGCGTAGACGTATGTGTCGGATATCCGAACAAGTGTCTAAGCGGGATTCCAGGGGCTGCCCCAGTCTCCATAAGCAGCGAGGTCTGGGAGAGGGTAGAGAAGGGTATTGTCAGCCCCTTTTCATGGTTTACAAACCTCCGAGTCTGGAGATGGTATAGGGCTAACTGGGCAAGCCATGGCCACCCCTACCCCACAACAATCAACACATACGCCTACCTTGCACTTAGGGTTGCCGCGGAGGTGGCGATAGAGGAGGGTCTGGAGAAGAGGTATGAGAGGCATCGGAGAATCGCCGCAGCCTTCAGAGCAGCAGTGAAGAAGATGGGTCTGGGACTGTTAAGTAGGAACGAGGCCTATGCTTCGCCCACAATTACGGCAATAGAGCTTCCACCTCAACTACGCACACATATCGAGGAACTGGTCAGGAAGATGCTTACCGACTATGGAATCATGATTAGCAGGGGGATAGCCGCGACCGAGGACACAACTATCAGGATAGGCCACATGGGCGTGACTGCAAGTCCCCGATACTTGATTCCTACAATATCCGCTCTAACCGAGACAGTAAGGTCGCTGGGATACCCAACCTCCTCGGCAGGCGAGGCAATAGACGCCTTCTACGAGACCTTGAGAAGCCAATAGGCAAGCTAAAAAAATTATAGTCGCATTACATCAGCATTTATGTGGTTACCCTCTTTGGTCGGAGGCTAAGTAGGGAGAGTCTGGAGCGATATGTAGGTGATGTGTCGCAGGTAGGCGGGCTAACTCTCTACCAGCTTATTGACGGGCCTGAGCAGGGTGTTAGGTGCATCAGCCTGAGAACAGGGCTTCTAAGCGCATCTATAGTAGTAGACAGAGCTCTGGACATTGCAAACCTCGAATACAGAGGTGTCCCGCTGGCCTGGATTAGCCCAACCAGTATCCAAGCCCCTGCATTCTACGAGCCTGAGGGGCTCAACTGGTTGAGGGGATTCTTTGGAGGCGCACTCACAACCTGTGGCCTGACATACTTCGGAAGGCCGACAGTTGATGAGGGTGAGCAGCTTGGGCTGCATGGGAGGGTTTCCTATATTCCGGCTAGGCTGAGGGTGTGCAGGGGCAGGTGGGTAGGTGATGAATACCTCATGGAGATCGAGGGTGAGGTGAGGGAGGCTAAGGTTTTTGAGCCTAACATATCTCTCCACCGGCGGATAGAGGCAAGGCTGGGCGAGAGCAAGATATTGATAAAGGATTTAGTCGTCAACAATGGATGGTATCAACAGCCCTTCATGATACTCTACCATTTCAACTTCGGATACCCCCTACTCAGCAAAGATTCAAAGCTTCTCACAACCTCCAGATTAGTCGTGCCAAGGGACATAGACGCGGCAGTAGGTGCGGAATATTTCGACGCCTTCGACGAGCCCCAAAAAGAGTATAGGGAGAAGGTCTACTTCCACGACCTGGCAGTCGACTCAAACGGATATGCATATGCAGCACTTGTAAATAAGAAGCTCTTCAACGGCTTAGCCGCTGTCCTACGATTCAAAAAGTCCAGTCTCAACCGCCTAATAGAGTGGAAAATGATGGGAGAGGGAACATACGTTTTGGGAGTAGAACCGGCAAATGCGCTTGTGTTAGGGAGAGACGTGGAGAGGCGTTTCGGAACACTCCAGTTCCTATCGCCGCGAGAGAGCAGAGAAATTGAGATTGAGTTCAGCGTATTTGAGGGAGCTGAAGAGATAAGTGCTCTTGAGGAGAAGATATTATCCATACGAGGCCCGGAGAAGCCGAAGATACTTCGGACTGTGGAGGAGTTCGTTAACCTGACGCGTGAAACTACCTGAAGAGCTGGACATGTTTTATGCCACCGACCTCTATGCAAGCAGACTCACACACTAACCCATCAGATATCGCCCTTGAAACCACGTCATTCCCCAACAAATTTATGATCGTTGCCCCTTCTATAGCGCTTTTAACCCCCTCCCAATCAACCATTCTACCCATGTAAAAGTCAGGGCTAACAAATACCTCATATCCGTCCCGGACTCTCAGTTTCAAACCTACCAGCTCAGAGTCGCACACGGCGACAACGACATCGCCTGTCAACGACCTATGCATCTTTAGCCAGTAAGACATTACAGTCTCCAAACTAATTACACCCATGAACCAAAATAAATTTTTTACACAGAATAGCGGAGATAATCCGCGGTTTTAAACGAAAACAGGTACCCCGCTCATAGGTAACGCTAGGAGAATTATGAACGAGATAAGGGGCACGGTAATGTTATCATCAATCCACCTAAATTCTAGTTTCTCCACAAGTGAGGCGGCAAACCCCGCTACCGCGCCCGAGACTCCAAATGTGAGGAACCCGGCTGGGATACAGAAAAGAGCCATGGCTATGTTCCCCCACCAAGACTTAGTTCTCCGGTGATAGAGCATGTTTCTCACGAGCCCAGTAACACCATCACCGACACTCATGAAAAGGATAGGCAACACACCAATAGCCAAGTTTCCCAAAAGAAATCCTAAACCCATTATCAACCCCCACATTATTATGAAGTGAACCTCATACATGTTTTCCTTTACCTGGTACCAATACCATATCCTTCCGCTCCTGTGGGGAAGATAGTTCCCTATAGCAAGGACTGTAACAAGTATAGCAATCAATGTGAAGCTCTTAAACAGAAATGGAACTAGAATGGAGACTAGTCCCCCAGCCAATATGTGGATTATTTTCCTATTATAATAGACGGCTACATTCTGTTCATACCCTCTCCTCAAAAGTGCATTATATATCCTCTTGCAAAGATAGTGGCTTACAAACAATACCCAAACAAACAAGGCGATGACGTAAATAAACTCATCCGGAGTGGGTATCGAAAGCAGCATTAAATCGAGACTTGGAATTGTGTAATATAAAAATTATGGTCTGAGAAATGGCTATGAGAATAAAATAATTAGGGAGGATAGTTTAGATCCTCCTCAGCTCGCCAACCAATATTGCCAGACCTATAATAGCCATCAGCAGGCCAAATAGGCTCGTAAAAAGCTTGGAGATTGATGAAAGACTCCAGACAAACCACTCCCAAGGCCTGACACCTATGATTCCAACGCCTATAATAAATAGGACGAGACCGGCGGCAAGGGGGAAGAGCCTGGGAATATCTACGTGGGGTGAGAGCGAGGAGACTCCATCCTTACGCGGTATGATTATTGCGGCTACACAATACAGTGAGATTATGGGGATAGGGGCCAACAGGGCTAAAGCAACGCCCACCAGCCTCAGAATGTTGGGGTCCACGTTAAAGTACTCTCCTAGTCCGCCGAAAACCCCGGCCAAGACCCTGTCCCTACTTGACCGTTCTAATGCCTTAAGCGAACTAAGATTCACGGACCTCTATATTTTCAGCGCCTTTAAACTTTTGGAGAGGAAGATGAGATTTATCCATCTTTAAATCTCGGGCTGCGTATATAATGGCCGTGGGGAAGAGGAAGATAATCGCTGAGCCCAAGGAGCTGGAGAATATGCCGGAGCCGGGGGCGGATGATGTTTATGGCGTGATATCAAAGATGGTGGGATACGATAAAGTTCTTGTCGACTGCTCGGATGGGAAGCAGAGGCTATGCAGGATTAGGGGCCAGCTTAAGAGAAAGATCTGGGTGAAGGAGGGCGACCTCGTCCTTGTGAGCCCATGGGATTTTCAGAGGGAAACGAGGGGGGATATATGGTGGAGGTTCACGAAGAACCAGGCTCTCACCCTGGCACAAAGAGGTGTTCTTCCAGAGTTTCTCAGGGCTCGGATAGAGAAGTAGCCGAGTCCGGATAGTTATTCTTAACTTAAATAGGGCGCAGTGTAAAAACACTCGGTACATGTCCAAAGAGGTAGACAAGAGTGGCCCCACTATGCTAATCGATAGATTAAGGCTAAGGGGACTGAACACCTTCAAGACCATGGATTATGTCACAAATCCACTCTACGTTAAACATTACGAGAAGTTGAGTGTTGACGACGAGTGGATAAGATCTAAGGGGGTTCCGCGACATGACAGCGTACCTGAGAGGTTCACGCCTTTTTTGGAGAAGCTTGAAGAGCCTATAGCAGTCCATTTGACTGGTAAGCTTGTCGCCGCCAATCTGCCCGAGAGCCTAGCCGAGAAGGGCGTTGTGGTTGAGAGCTTATGGGAGGCTTTGAGGAGGCGGCCGGAGCTTGTTGAGAAGATGCTGATGGACTATTGTTTTAGGCCTGAGGAGGATAAGATTGTCGGATTAATCTATGGCGCGATGAACTCCGGCGTGCTGGTCTATGTGCCCGACGGGCTCGACGTGGATGTTAAGGTTAGGCTTATATGGCTAACGAGTGAAGACGGTGGAGTAACATCCGCTGTAACTCTGATTTACGCGGGCAGGGACTCTCGAGTGTCGGTATTGGAGGAGCATCATTCTTATGACTCGGGTGAGAAGTCATTCGTCGGCCACCTCATCACAGTCTTGTGTGGAGAGAACTCATCAGTCAAGCACGCCCTCTTCAACAACCTCTCGCAGAACGCTGAGCTGGCAGTCTATAGACGCTCCTACACAATGGACTATGCCTCCCAGGCCTGGATTGGGGCAGATCTCGGTGGAGGGGTCTCAAAGTCACACATAGACAATATACTGGCCGGTAATGGAGCGAGATCAGATACACTGGAGGTCACGATGGCTTCAGGTTCACAGAGAATCGACGTGACGGCAAACTTGATACATAAAGGTGTGGGAACCACGGGGAGGGTATTGGTGAAGGGATTAGGGCTCGACTCCTCGCGGATGATATTCAAGGGCATCATAAAGATCGAGCAGAGCGCGAAGAACACCAGCGCCTACCTGGCAGAGCATGCGATGCTTCTCAGCCCCAACGCCAGGGCAGATGCGGTGCCCGGTCTCGAGATTGAGAGCGACAATGTCAAGGCAACCCACTCAGCGAGTGTCAGCCAAATAGATCAGGAACAGATATGGTACCTTATGACACGAGGGCTGAGCAGAGATGAGGCTCTTAGACTAGTTGCAATGGGCTTCTTCGAGCCTGTCATAAGCCAGATAGACGTTGCCGAGGTCAGGTGGAGTATAAGGCACATGCTGGAGAATAAGTGGCGGAAGCCTGGTGAAAAACCAATAGACCTAGAAACTCTCATGGACATCTATGTTGAGCCTGAGGACGTGGGTAAGAAGGTTGAGGACATCTTCGGTACACACTATAAGTATTTGTATGGTAGAGGTTAAGCCGGATCAGAGAAGCCCGTATTATTTGGCCTGCTTGAGCGAGTAATCTCTATATAAGCCCGAGATACCCAGTAGCGAAAAGCGGATAATGGTTTACATCAAGCGGGTCTCAATTCAGGGTTTTAAGTCCTTTGGATCGAGGAGGGTCGTTATTAAGCCTGAGAGGGGCTTCGTAGTCATCACAGGCCCGAATGGAGGGGGGAAGAGTAATGTCCTTGATGCGATAAAGTTCAGCCTCGGAGAACTCAGCGTCAACGCTTTGAGGGTTGGGAAGCTTTCAGACCTCATACATGAGAATAATGGGAAAAGACTGGGACAGGCGACGGTGACTCTCGCACTAGATAACTCTGACAAATCGCTCCCTCTCGATACAGACGAGGTAATGGTCTCTAGGACAATTTATAGCAATGGGGAAAGCACCTATAGGGTGAACGGTAAAACCGTCTCACGTAATGAGCTCCTATCAATCCTAGCCTCAGCGAACATTAGGCCCAGCGGATTCAATATAATAACACAGGGAGCTGTTCTCAGCATAGCGGAGAAGAGCCCGGAGGAACTCCGGAGAATAATCGATGAAGTTGCGGGGGTATCCGAGTTTGATAGGCGTAGAGCTGAGGCCTTGAAGGAGCTTGAGGTGGCTGAGAAGAATGTAGCCATTGCGCGAGCTGGGCTTGAAGAGCTTAAGAGCAGGGTAAAGCAGCTTGAGCTCGAGAGAAGTAGACTCACAAGAAACCAGCTTATCTCTAGATACCTCTCCCAACTGAGGAGAAGGAAGCTCCTAGAGCAGCTAAATGAGCTTGATGAGAAGCTATTATCGCTGGGGAATGAGGAACGCTTACTCGAGGGGAGACGTGCTGAGGCTTCAAAAAACCTAGAAGACCTTCTCAGAGAGAGGCAGGAGAAGCTCTCCAAGTTAAAGGGAATTGAGGAGGAGATTTCGGAAATCCAGAGGAGGATGAGTGTTCTGAGAAGTGGTGGCCGGGGAGGCGGAGCATCGCTCGAGTCGCTTAAATCCTCGATAAGAGGAGAAGGCAAGAGATACTCGAAGACCAAGCAAGAGATTAGAGAACTCTGGAGGAGGCTCGAAATAAACAGGGCAGAGGTCTCGGCGCTGGAGGTAGAGTATGGGGAGGCGGAGAAAAAGCGTAGACAGCAGACCGCCGAGCTGGATGAGATGGAGCATCGCCTAGCCAATCTTAAAGAGAGGCGTTCCATACTTCTGGCCTCTCTGGCCAGGTGGAGGGAGGCCCTAGCCGATGCAGAGTCAAAGCGTGCGTCTCTGACTAGGGAGCTAAGCCAAATTGAGGCAAGAATCACTCTGACCGAGCAGAGAATCAGTGAAGTGTCACAGAAGATAGCAGAGGATAAAGAGGCGCTTGAGAGGATCAAGGTTGAGAAGGGCCTTATTGAGGCAGAGCTTGACCGTGCACAGGTCTCACTTGCGGACTATGATAAGCAGTTATCAGATCTCCGGGAGGAGTCGCGGAGGCTAAGGTTCAGGATCAGCCATTATGAGGGTGTTAGGGAGGAGGCGCGTGTGAAGAGTGGTGAGCTTTTTAGGCTGAAGGCGGAGGTTGAGGGGGCACTAAACCTGCTCGGAGAAGTCAGAGGAACAGTTTCAGGCAACAACCAAACCCCAGCCCAGCCCGAAATCACTAAACTGAGAGACCTCCTCCACAGCCTAGGCCCTAAGGGTGAAGAGATCTCACCACTCCTCTTAGACTATCTCGAGGCCCTAGTCGTCGGCAAGGATAGTTTAGCCCTTGCCCTGGCATTAGCTGCGGCCGAGAGGGGGATAAGGCTCTCAGTAATCAGCTTGGAGGAGGACCATGGGCAGGACTGCCGGGCTAACGATTGCCTTGCATGCACCTTGGCTGGAGGGAACAAAGAGTTGAGGAAGCTGCTCCACACGATTTACCCAAACCATTCATTCAGCGGGGACGGATGGTTTGAGAGGGGGCGGCCCGCTATTAACCAAACAGGGATAAACTACAATGGGCATGGGGTCTTCCATGTATTGGCGGAGGTTGGTTTAAAGAAGAGGCTGGAGAAGCTTCTCAGCGAGGTTGAGGAAGCAGTTAAGAGTCTAGGGGAGGTAGGAGGAAGGTGTGAGGCAATTCTTAGAGGACTTCATGGGGAGCTCAGCCGGGTTGAAGAGAGGATAGCAGGTGTCAGTATCGAGAGACAGGAGTCCATCGCCCGTATAGCCAGGCTCATAGAGAGACGTGAGGAACTCGAGGCGGAGGAGAAGAAAATATCGGAGCGACGTGAACGCTTAAGGGACGAGCATAATAACCTCCAGATGAGCATAGCTTTACTCCAAGAGGAGCTTGAGCATGTGAGAAGGAAGGTTGAGGAAGTCGCGGAGCCACAAACTACCGAAGCTGAGGAGCTCCAATCCCAGCTCGAGGATATCAACTCTGAGATAAACGCCATTGAGCGTAGAGTGGGGGAGGTGAATGCGGTTGTAAGATCTATCAGGCAGCAGTTAGAGCGGATAAAGTCTAGGCGCGATGAGCTTTCTAAAACTATAGAGGAGATAGAGGGGGAGGTTGAAAGGCTTGTAAGGGATGCCGACATCTCGAAGAAAAGGTTGAAGGAGCTTTCACAGCTCTATCTAGAAGCATGGAGGAGCGCCAATGAGAGAATGGGGGAGTTAGAGGCTCTCTCCAACAAAATGTCTGAGGCTCTTAAGGATAGAGGAGTTTTAAGCGAGGAGTTGTCGCTACTTGAGAATAGAGTTGAGGAGGAGAGGGCGAAGCTCCTCTCACTTGAGACTCAGGCCAGAAGCCTCGCGGTGGCCAGGGTTGAGTTGAGTATGAGTAGGAACTCTATACTTGAGCGCCTCTCCTCAATGATTGAGGCGCCAATCGATGATCTATCTCACTTGCCAGACGAGTTTCTAGATGATGTGGGGAAGGAGCTTGAGGCTGAGTTGGGAGAGGTTGTGATGGTGAACCAGCTGGCTGGCCTTCAATACTCGGAGCTAATAGTCGAGTATAAGGGCCGCTCTGGGAATATTGCAATTCTTGAGGAGGAGAGGAGACGGATACTTGAGATATTGGAGATGCTGGATGCTAAGAAACTTGAAGCCTTCATGAGGACCTTTAGCAAAGTCTCAGAGATGTTTGGGAAGTATTTCACAGCCCTAACAGGTGGCTCGGCCTGGCTTGAATTCTCAGAACCGGAGAAGCCCCTCGAATCTGGGGTCGAGATGTATGTGACTTTCCCTGGAAAGTCGCCTAAGCCATCGCGTAGCATTAGTGGGGGTGAAAAGTCGGTCGCCGCGGTGGCCCTACTCATGGCGTTTCAAGGCCTCACGCCTGTAGACTTTCTAATCATGGACGAGGTGGATGCCCACATGGACGCAAACTACAGCAAGAATTTGGCCTCCCTCCTAAGGGAGTTCTCCAAGAGAACGCAAGTCATAGCCGTAAGTCTTAAGGATGTTATTGCTGAGAAGGCTGACCAGCTCATTGGCGTCTATAACCAGGATGGTGAGTCAAGAGTTGTCGTCACGAGGCTCGAGGAAAATCAATCCTGAGGAGATCGACTGGCACATCCTGCTAGCGGTCCATCTTCTCAGCAAGAGCCTCATTCTTAGACTAAACCTTAGTACGCTGCTCTCCCAGCTCCGTGAAATTGTTTCCTCAGAGAAGCTCACGCTTCCCCAAGAGGGGGTTGCCCTCTGGGGCGCCTCCTACATCCACCGAGTGAGGTCTGAGAACCTCCTCAATCCAGCGAGAGAGCCTGAGGCCAAGCCGAAGCCCGACCTACTCATCCCCCCAGTAATCGACATACCAGTCAAGCCGGGAATGCTAGGAACAACTATTCTAGAGATCGTAAACGCTCTCAGAGCAGTCCTAGAGACAGCGGCAACAGCGCCGACAGCGGCCAAGACACTCCAGACAGATATAAACCTGGACAGCTATCTGGTCAAGATCGAGGAGGAGGTTGAAGATTTCATTAAATTTCTCGAGGAACTTCTCAGCGAAGTGGATAACCTCCCCTTAATCGAGCTTTTTAAGGGCGTTGATAGGCTCGAAGCCGCCAGAAGATTCATCCTTCTGCTAATCGCAGCTGGCAGAGGTGCTGTCGAGCTCTTCGAGGACGAGCAGACTGGTAGAATATTCCTTAGGCGGAGGGTGCAGAATGTCGAAGAAAGCTAGGCCAGAAGAAGAGGGAAGGAGCGAGGCACTGGCCAAGCCCCTGATAGAGGCAGCACTCTTCCTAAGCGATAGGCCACTCACGCTTGAGCGGCTTAGGGTATTATCCGGATTGAGGAGTAGGAAGAGGGTGGAGGCCGTCTTGGAGGAGCTGAGGAGGGAGTATGAGGAGTCTGGCAGGGCGTTTACAATCTCTAGGTTCCGGGGCGAGAGATTTATGATGCATGTTAAGCCCGAGTGGCTGGCGCTTGTCAAGAGACATGTGGGAAGAACTGTTCTAAGCATAGGAGTCCTAAGGACGCTATCATTTATTGCGTATCATCAGCCAGTAGAAAAATCGACCGTCGCTGCTATCAGGGGAGGCCGCGCCTATACACAGATAAGGGAGCTTGTTGAGCGAGGGCTCGTAGAGATTGAGAGAAAGGGGCGGTCCTCACTGCTTAAGACGAGTAGGCTCTTTGCAGAGCTTCTGGGTGTAGAGGATAACCCCTCCGCAATACGGCGGAAGATACAGGAGGTTATGCCCTCCTCAAGCAGCCAGCAGCCGCCTGGGCAGGAAGAGAAAAAGTAGGACGGGAGGAATAAATCTATCAATTACCAGCTAAATAGGTGGTTAGGAGTTGTCAACCCCCCAGACCCGTTTCATAGCGCGAATCCCGCTCGAGAGGCTCCCTGTCTTGATAGGGAGTGGAGGAAGCGTCAAGAAGGAGATTGAGGAGAGATTGAACGTCTCACTTAAAGTAGACTCGGGAGAGGGGATTGTGGAGATTACACCGCGATCAGACACTTCAAAGAGTTGGGACCCTGTAAACCTGTTTAAAGCTAGAGACGTGGTTGAGGCCATCGGGCTAGGCTTCAGCCCCGAGAGGGCGCTGACACTTGCTCAGGACGAGATGGTCTTGTCGGTGATTGATTTATCCCCCTACACAGGGAAAGATAAGGAGGATAATACCAGGATCAAGGCTAGGATAATTGGGACTGGGGGAAAGACACGGAGGATAATAGAGGAGACGGCACACGTCTACGTCTCCGTGGGACACAACACAGTCGCCATTATTGGGAGTACTGGAGACGTGGAGGCGGCTAGGGAGGCAGTTGAGATGCTTATCAACGGGGCGCCGCATAGCTCGGTCTATAAGTTCCTAGACGGATATGCCCAGAAGAGGAAGTTTAAACGTATGTACTAGCAGCCTTCAGGTCTCATCAAAAACTGCTTCGTGCCATTCCCCTTAGACATTATCCATGCCGAATTGGGGCATGAGTCTATTAGGAGGTAGGAAAAGATAGATATAGATGGTTGAAGTAAAGTTCGAACAGATCTCGCCAGCGGACTTCTTCTACCGTAACAGGGATATCGCGGGCTTCAGTAGCCCCGCCAGGTCGCTATACATGAGTATCAGGGAGCTTGTTGAAAACTCTCTGGACGCCTGCGAGATAGGGAGGATACTTCCCGAGATCTCGGTCGAACTTTACTCCGAGGGGGCAGTGAGTGATAGTGGAAACGAGATATACCGACTGATCGTCAGGGATAACGGAATAGGTGTAGACGGCGACTACATCCCCAAGGCCTTTGGAACAATTCTCTTCGGAAGCAAATACGGCTTCAAGCAGTCAAGGGGCACGTTCGGAGTAGGAGGGACCATGGCGCTCCTATACGGTCAAATAACCACCAACAGGTCATTCAAGGTGACATCCAGCAGAGGTGGGGCAAAAATATTCGAGTATGAGTTAATGATTGATATTGTTTCGAATGAGCCGCGCGTTATAGAGAGGAGAGTAGTCGAGAATAAGATGGGTTGGCGTGGCACAATCGTAGATTTCACCTTAGAGGCAGACTATAGCACGAGCAAGTCAAAGATAATAGAATACCTAGCGATGACATCCCTCATCAATCCTCACGCGAACATCTCATTCATAGATCCGAAAGGCCGCTTCTACTTCTTTAAGCGCGTAACCGGCCAAGTTCCTGAACCTCCTAAAGAGGCTAAGCCACACCCACAGGGTGTTGATGCGGAGACGGTAAGCAGGATTGCGAGCGATACAAAGGCGAGAAGCGTCTTGAGGATGCTTATCGAGGAGTTTCAGAGGGTGGGTGAGAAAACAGCCCTTGAGGTGCTTAAGCTTGCAGAGATAGACCCACAGACTAGGCCCTCTGACTTGACGCATGAGCAGATAGCGAGGCTTGTAGGTGTGATGAAGAATTATCAGGGCTTCCGCGCGCCCGACACCACCTCCCTATCGCCAGTGGGCGTCTCATTCCTCGAGGCCGGTGTAAAGTCTCTTCTCAAGCCCGAGTTTTACCATATAGTTCAGAGGCCACCTTCAAGCTACTCCGGAATACCCTTCATTGTGGAGGTGGCTGTGGCCTGGGGTGGGAATATACCCCTGTCAGAAGATATCCACCTATACAGATTCGCAAACAAGATTCCTCTCCTTTATGATGAGAGAGCGGATGTATCTTGGAAGGTGATATCTGAGAGAGTGGATTGGGCCGCATACAAGGTTCCTAAACTAGCTCCTTTGGCCGTCATCACGAGTATCTGCTCCCCAAAGATACCCTACAAGACTGTGGGGAAGGAGGCGATAGCAGACAGACCCGAAATTGAGAGAGAGTTAACCCTTGCAGTTAGAGAATGTGCAAGACATCTCAGGAACTATTTGAGCAGGCTTGAGAAAGGAGAGGCAGTAAAGAAGAGGCTCAACATTTACGCCAAGTATCTTCCAAAGATTGCGAAGTTCTCAGCCGAACTCGCCGATATGGAGCCCCCGGATATAAGGGGGCTATTAAAGAAGATTGGGGTCACTGATGAAATGGTGAAAGAGGTTGAAAGACTTGAGGCTGAGGAGGCGGAGGAGTCCTATGAGTCTGCACCCAGCTAGGATAGCGGGACTTTAATGGTGGTTGGATGAGTTAAGGACAAGGTCCTAGGATTGGAGTGGTGCTGGTTGGGCATGGTGAGCTGCCAAAAGACATACCGCGAGAAATTTTGGGTGAGTACTTTGAGCTCATGGCGAGACGGAGGACAGCGATTGAAGATGCCCGTTTCAAGCGACTAGAAGAGGAGATATCCTCCTGGAGTAGGACACCAGAGAACGACCCTTACTTCTACGGGCTAATGGAGATTGGGAATGAGTTGAAGAGGATAGGTAAGTTCGCAAATGTCTGGATTGCTTTTAATGAGTTCTGCAAACCCACCCTGCTTGAGGCGCTTAAAGAGGCCTGCAAGTCTGATGTTGATGTAATAGTTGTGTCTACGGTCATGTTGACACGTGGAGGCCACCACTCTGAGGATGAGATACCCTCAACCATCGAGGAGGCAAGGCTAAGTTGTGAGAAGCCCATAATCTATGTTTGGCCTATTGACCCGAGAGATACCGCCTTGTTCCTGTTAGGCCAAATCGAGAAGGCACTAGATGGTAGACGTATTGTTTAGAGGGTGTCTAGCTGCGCGTGAGCGTGACCCTCATGCAGCTCTAAGACCGCGCAGTAACCATCCTTCACCGGCCCAGCGTTTACAACGGGTATACCGCTTAGATGCGATATGCTCCTTGCTTCATGGACATGTCCGCAGCACACCACCATTGGCTTATAATGTTCAACAAACCTTCTGATCGAGATGCTTCCAAGATCGACGCCTGAGCCTGCTTTTGAGGCCTCAACGCCGCTGGGGGGATTGTGAGAGACGAGAACCCAGTTCCTCAGGTCCTCAGCCTTAATGCTTGACAGCATCTCGTCCAGTTCCTCCTCGCTAAATTCAATCCATGTGCCTCTGTGTGGCGTGTGCCTACTCCCACCTAAGCCGACGAACTCGTACCCCAAGATGTTGCGTCTCTTCGCGTGAATATTGATGAGATTCTCGGTTTTCGGGTTGTGGCTCAGTAGCTGAGGTGGATCGCAGTTACCGGGCACGAAGGCAACAGGTATTTTTGCCTCACTAAAGATTGTGGAGAGAATACTTTCAGCCTCCTCGACATCGCCGAAATTAGTAATGTCGCCCACAACAAGCACGAGTTCCGCGCCGACACTCACAGCCTTCTTACCAACCATAGCCGCGCCTCTTCTTGAGCCATGAATATCACTAACTTGAAGTATCCTCATAACGCTACAAGATGGCTTATCATCAATATATTAATGATACTCTACGCTGCCCTCGTGTAGGCTCGTACTGGAGATAAGCCTCTAGAGCTAGTTTCTTAAGGGCAGCCTTCAAATGCTTATACACTGTGGATTTTGAGAGGCCGACTGCAGAGGAGAGCTCTGAGAGAGACACCTCCCTCGGAGTGTTGAGGTACCCCATCCTTATCGCCGTGACCAGTACCATATATTGCCGATCCGTGAGGACGCGGGGCAGTAAGAATTGTGTCTCCTCAATTACTTGGACATCCTTCCCCGCGTAGGTCAGCCTCTCTACAATCTTCTTTGACACCCTAGGGCCTGGTGTGAGGAGGTTGAAGACTATGCCAACTCGGGGGATGTAAATGGCCTGCCGGGGTATTGATGGGGAGCTCGAAATAACCTTGCAGGCGGTGCAGCTCGGTGATTCTATGAGGTATAATCCAGCTGACATGCGGTACGCCGAGACACCACGCAGTTGCAGCTTAGCGCCATCTGACCGCCTCCTACGTGTCATCTGAATCAAATGGGTGGAGGTAGTTTCACCACATCTCAAATGCTTGAATACACCTTCAATGCTTCCTTCTTCAAAGAGGCGGCATACCTTACAGTCTGAATCTTTTATGAGGATGAGAGTACGGAGAGGTGTTCGCGGCATCTGAACCAAACCCTATAGAGAGGTTATTAAAGACTCTTCAACTTGTATAAGAACTTCTAAGCCGGTAATTTATGAAACTTTATACAAAAATATGCAAAAAGTAGCAAGAAAGTTGAATTACTGTTTCCATTCACAGCTAATTCTCTGCCTCCACCATAATAGATCGAGTTGATGGCTTTGTGGACTAAGCTAGCAGGATATAGTCTAGCTCTTCTCCTCGCATCTCTTACGATAGTCTCAGCTGCCTCGGCCGAGTACTATAGCCTAAACAACCTAGTCTACGCCGCTGATGTCCCGGGGAACCCTCCACCCGATGTTATACCTAACAAGCAGTTCCTCCTAGTAACTAATGAGAATGACGTCGTTATCGGCGATGGCGTGGTCTTGAAGGCATGGACCTTTAACGGTACTGTGCCAGGCCCACTCATATATGCCGAGGAAGGTGACGTCATAGAAATAGAGCTTAAGAATGAGGGCAAATACACTCATGGTGCCTCAATCCACGCAGCCAATACTCAGACATCATTCTTCGTGGGTAGCGTCCCACCCGGCGAGTCTAGGAAGATAGTCTTCAAGGCGGACTTTCCGGGAGTATACATGTACCACTGCGCTCCAGGCGGCCATGGTATCCTCACCCACACGATGGCGGGTATGTACGGCATGATAGTGGTAGAGCCTAAGAAGCTGAAATACAGGTTGGAGGAGGAGCTGGGACGCGAACCTGACATAAGAGTCTTCCTAATCCAGCACGAGGTCTATGCCAATGGTCGCGACTTCACTCAAGGGAATCCAATCTATGTCTTGTTCAACGGGAGGGCATTCAGGTATCTGACCGAACCGATCAAGGCCAGGCCGGGCGACTATATCAGGTTCTACTTCCTGAATGTGGGGCCAAACCTCGTCTCAAGCTTCCACGTTGTCGGTGGAATTTGGGAGTACGTATATCATGGGGGGAATCCCAGCAACGTTGAGAAGGGGCTCCAGACAGTGACTGTTGGGCCTACAGACTCCTACGTCATAGAGTGGCGTGTGCCATCCGAGGGAAACTTCCTGATGGTTACCCACGCCTTCGGAACACAGACGCTCAAAGGATCGGCTGGCTACATCTCTTCTAAAATCGATAATGAGAGGGCCAACGTGATACTCCCTAACGGCCCTCCTCCAGCCCAGATACAAGACATTAAGAGGATTATCGCCCCCTTTGAGCCTTCTCCGGAGGATATTGCAGAGCCAAAGACCTTCATACCCGGGGAACCAGTGGTGGTACGTATAGTGGGTAACAGCTTCTACCCCAAGGTTGCCAGTGTCCCGGTTGGCTCAAAGGTTGTCTGGATAAACGATGATGTCTTAAGCATAGGCTCTGGAGAAGTCACTGGCCAACATAACATAGCAGTGACAGCTGGGCCGGAGAGCTTCGCATCAGAAATATTGAAGAACGCCGACCAATATTCGTATACATTCACAAAAGAGGGAAACTATAGCTACATCTGCGGTATACACCCATATATGATGGGTAAGTTAATCGTCTACAAGGCAGCCGCATTCGGCGGGGGTGGAGGACCAGTATTAGACTTGACCTCCCTTCTAGCATTCCTATTGGGCTTGGGCATTATATTTTCTGTGGTGCTGCTGAGCAGGAGTGAGAAGCGCCCCCGATGATAAGTAGAAGCTTTTGGATTGTGGCGCTTTTATTCGTTATAGCTCTCCCCACCCTTCTTATTCTATCGCTTCCGATCTTCTCGCCTCAAGAGCATGAGACCCTTAAAGTAACGGGAGGCAAGCGTCTGCCAGACTTTACGCTACTGGACCAGTACAATAGGAGCTTCAGCCTTAGCACAGTTAAGGGCAGACCTGTAATACTTTTCTTCGGTTATACAAACTGTCCAGATATTTGCCCTCTGGCTATGAGGAAGATAGCGGATTCTCTGAAAAGTCTGGGCGGTAAGGCCGACGAGTTCGCCGTCATCTTCATAACAGTCGACCCGGCTCGTGACACACCTCCAATACTCGCTAAGTGGGTCTCGCAGTACTACCCCGGGGCGATAGCTCTTACGGGTGAGCTTGAAGAGTTAGGGAGGGTTTGGAGATTGTATGGTGTGGCAAGGGTTGAGGATTATGAGTCGGCTGAAAAGGCTGGTGAGTTCTACTACGTCAGCCATAGTGCAGTCATATACGTGGCCGACCGCGACCACGTCCTCCAATACATCTTGACACCCGAGATGAGTGTAGAAGATTTTAGAGAATGTCTGGAGAGGATCTCTTAGACCCAGGTAGCTTGATTGTGCCGGATAAGCGGGTTAAAATATTGACATTTTGCAATTTCTAATGATGCTTGAGGCGTGGCTAATCTGGCTACTACCCGTCTCCGCTGCCTTCTTAGTCCCTGGGCTGATAAAGCTCTCTAGGAGGGTAGGGGAGCTTTTCTCAGTGGCGGTCGTGGCCGTCTCGGCGCTATTGACCTTCACACTAATTCCAAGGGTCTGGGGCGGAAAGAGCCTAACGGTTGATTTCGCATGGATTAGCCTTCCAGGAGGCGGCTCGGTGCGCCTAGGAATCCTACTGGACCCTCTATCCGTCATCATGGCCCTCATTGCCACGGGAATCGGCACGCTCATAATGCTCTACTCGATCGGTTATATGTCGCATGAGGAGGGTGTTGGCCGCTACTTCTTCTTTATGACACTCTTCATAGGCGGAATGGTCCTCCTAGTCACCTCCTCCAACTTACTCGGTCTCTACATTGGCTGGGAGATAGTCGGCGTATGCAGCTACGCTTTAATCGGATACTATGTCAACCGGAGGGAGGCTAGGGAGGCTGCGATCAAGGCCTTCGTTACCACAAGGATAGGCGATGTCCTGCTTCTCGCCTCAATACTCATAACGTTTGCATCCTTCAACACTCTAGAGTTTAGCGAGCTTAGAAAGGTTATCGAGGATGGGGCAGCTGCAGGGCATGTCGAGATGGGCCTCCTGTTGCTGATACTACTGCTGGCTTTCGGGGGGGCGATGGGGAAGTCGGCCCAGTTCCCCCTCCACGTCTGGCTCCCGGATGCCATGGAAGGTCCCACACCGGTCTCAGCGCTAATACATGCAGCAACTATGGTTAAGGCTGGAGTCTACCTTGTCGCCAGGTACAGCTTCACAATAGTCCCATTTGAGCACTTCACTACAGCACAGCTCTCAGGGTGGTACACCGTCATAGCCACGATAGGGGGATTTACAGCACTCTTCGCCGCAAGCATGGGCCTCGTCTCAAACGACATCAAGCGGGTAATAGCCTACTCAACGATAAGCCAGCTAGCCCTAATGTTCACGGCTCTAGGCATTGGGACAGCGATGGGGTGGTTTGGAGGCGTCTTCCACGTTGTCAGCCACTCGATCTTCAAGGCCCTACTCTTCCTAGCCGCAGGCGCCGTAATACATCACCTAGGCACAAACAATATCGACGCGATGGGAGGTCTGAGGAGAACTATGCCAATAACATTCTACACGTCTATGGTGGGTGTCCTAGCTCTCTCAGGCATCCCACCCTTTAACGGATTCTTCAGCAAAGACATCATACTTGGGGCGCTTCTCGAAAATGGCGTCTGGCTTCCTCTACTTTTTGTGGCCTCCGCATCAATCCTCACGGTCGTTTACAGCTTCAGGTGGCTGAGCAAGGTATTCCTGGGGGAGCCGAGGCATCACTCAGAGAGTCACGGCCACGCTGAGGCGCCTCGGACCATGACTACACCATTAATCATTCTCGCTGCACTCACGCTCACCGGCCTGCCACCATTCGAGGAATACCTTTACCATTACATCGGAATACATGAGGAAGTTGAGGTACCAGCCATAACATACACTTTATCGGCGGGTGTTGTTGCATCAGGACTAGCCATCGCATACGTCTTCTACATCAAGAGGCTCTGGAGCCCCGAGTCAGCCCGCCAAGGCCCAATTCTAGCCAGAATACACGCGCTCCTAGTAAATAGATACTATATCGACACGGCGTATAAGCTGGTTTTCGTTGACGGGTTTACGAAACTTTCCTCCATAGTCAGGAGAGAGGTTGAGGAGAAGGTTATCGACGGGATAAACTACGCGGCAGCGAGAGGCTTCCAGAGACTCGTAGAGGCCATACGCTATATACAGACTGGAAGCAGCAACCTGAACATAAGTGGCGTCGCAATAGGCCTCATAATCCTGCTCCTTATTCTGTTGGTGAGACTTTCAGGGCTAGCTTAGCCTCAGCTCTAAACATATATATGCGGAGTGGGGAATTAGACGTTAGATGGGAATCAAAGAATTCGCTAAATCAGTCTTAACGGTGTTTCGAGTCTCTCAAAAACCCAGTAGGGAGACATATACCACGTTTGCGAGAATCACGTTGATAGGAGTTCTACTCTTAGGCGCGATATCCTTCCTCGTCAGATTCCTGATGATAGCGCTCCAAGGTGGAGTATAATGAGCCAGACCGAGAAGAAGTTTCAGATATTCGCAATGAGGACAACAGTTGGGCAGGAGAAGAACGTGGCTAGGCTTCTCTCAAACAGAGTTGATGAGGCGGAGGGTGAGATATCATCGATATTTATTCTCCCCAATCTAAGAGGATACGTGTTTATCGAGGGAGTGGATAAGGACAGGATCGCCATACTGACCCAGGGGATGATGCATGTCAAGTCGCGGCCTATTACATCAGTCTCTATCGACGAGCTCAGACAGCACATAGTCGAGAGGCCGGTTGTAGAGACGATCAGTGAAGGTGAGATGGTTGAGGTTATCGCGGGCCCTCTTAAGGGCGTGACAGGCAAGGTGCTGCGTATCGATAAGCAGAAGAATTCGGTTACCATCGAGCTTACTGAGAGCACTTACCCGCTGCCGATCTCAGTCCCCGCCCGGCATCTCCGCCCAGTCAAGCAACAGTAAAGCAGTCATCTAGGGCCGCACTTATCCCTCTCAGAATTTTCAAGTATTTATTGAGGGGGTAGATAAAAGGTAGATGTGGCTGAAAGGACTTACAAGTTCCTCGTGGAGGGTGGGAAGGCGACCGCCGGGCCACCGATAGGTCCGACACTAACACCCCTAGGCATTAACGTCCTACAAGTCATCGAGGAGATTAATCGTAAGACTAACGAGTTTAAGGGCATGCATGTGACCGTGAATGTGAGTGTTGACTCGGAGACCAAGTCTTTCAAAGTTGAGGTTGGTGTGCCGAGTACTGTCGCATTGATTGCGAGGGAGGCAGGTATTGAGAAGGGTTCGGGAATGACAGGTAAGCAGCCTGTGGGAGATTTATCCCTTGAGGGTTTGGTCAAGATTGCGAAGCTGAAGATAGGTCAGGTTAGAGTTAAGGATCTTAAGTCTGCGGTGCTCACGGTTGCTGGCACATGTGTAAGCATGGGCGTGACTATAAATGGGAAGAATCCTAAAGAGTTTATTGAGGAGGTTAGGGCTGGGAAGTATGAAGACCTTTTTTCCGAGGCTATCTCCTCCTCTCAGGCCTAACCTTTACAGGAGCACTCATACTTAGCTTCAAGACTATCGACTTAATGTTTGCCCAGCCATTTTCTAACCTCGAGATAACCCTCTCTATAACAGCCCTCGCATTATCCATGATCTGGTCCGCACTCATCTCCTCCGTCCCGACTACGCACATGACCTGTGGGACCTTACGAATCCTCACCATAACACTCTTCTTATGCCGTGCGGCGAACTCGTCAATATCCACATTGGCGGGTATGGGGATCGGAGCCTTCCCCACACCTCCGAGTGCGGCTCCCAAGGCGCGAGCGGCAACCGGGACCAGCTGAGGCTCTATGAGGAAATAGTCAAACTCCCTGACAAGCTTTTTAGCAGCCTTCTTATTCCCCACCAGGGCCTCGATCTCCTGCCTCTCAAAAACTCTATCCACATTCTGAGATCTTGACGCCCTCAATGCTAACTCGCCAGTCGCGACTACGGCGATGCTATTTGCAGCGGATCCCAGACCATGGGGTAGTTCGACTAGCTCGCTGAAACGTTTCTCAGGCTTACTCACGTCAACGTCCTTCAGGTTTATCACTAGCTCCACGGCCTGAATGAAGTTTCTCTTTTCCCTCCTCTGCAATGCCTCCCTAACAGCCCTATCCAAGTCAACGACCGTCGACATCTAAGATAGAATCCATATCGGCTGTCTAATAGGTTTATAATCATGGGAAATTGCCTTCTATATCTTTAGGAGGAGTTCTGGATCTTTTATGTAGCGGATCTTCAGCTCCTCACCCTCCACCAGCCAGGTCATCCAGCAGAGCTCAATCGGTCTGACGCCAATCCTTTCGCCAATCTCGGAGACTACTTGGATGAATTCTAAGTCCTTCTCGATTGGTTTAAAACCTGCCTCAGCTAAGAGCCTGTTTATCACCCTCTTCACCACCCTGTCAGGCATGACGGTATCGACTCCACCCATCATCCTCAGGTACTGATAAGTTACGAGCCCGACACCTTTTATGGAGCCCACTGGGTCGCTCCTCCAGTCTCGAAGAGTTGATTGTGATGCCCAGCTCCTTAATGCCTCCCTATCCTCCTGTCCATAACAAGTTAGGACGGAGGCGATTTCCCTAGCTACACGCCAGCATCTCTCATTCCTAAAAATCTCCATGACACTGCTTAAATCAAGGTTAGAGAGGTCTCGGAGATTTGCGACCAGCCCCCTCTCGACGAATCTCTCCGAGAAAAGCCTCACCCTCGGAACCACAAGGTCAAAATAGCTTAATCCACTCGAGGTCAGGGAGGCGTCAACCACCATTAAAGCCACGCTCCCGCCCCAACGCTCAGTCCTAAGACATCTGTCACATGCTATCTTAAGGTTAGGGAGGCTTGAAATTATCTCCAAGACCCTCTGGCTTAGAGCGTTTATGTCTCCCAATCCAGCCCCTCTTTTTCAACTGTATGGGGTTTAAATAGTTGGCTACGGTAGCTTTACTCAAGTCATGGTCAGGGCTGCCCTACTGCTGAGGCCAAAGGAGCTGAAGGCTAAGAGAATTGAGGAGCTCAGCGAGCTTTTCAGATCCTACCGCGTGGTGGGTCTGATAGACCTTTATAAGAGCTCGTCCGATCTTATGCATCTTTTCCGGAGCAAGTTTAGGGGGCAGGCAGTAATTAAGGCGGCGAAGAAGACGCTGGCTATTAAGGCTGCTAGGGCCGCGGGTCGGGATAAGATAGCTGAGTACTTGGAGAAGGAGGAGCGGCCTATCGCGTTCATCTTCACAAATATTAATCCCTTCACCCTAAAGCTCGAGCTGGATAGGGGTAGAATACTCACACCCCCACGGCCTAACGAGCCTGCTGACATAGACGTTGTGGTCCCACCAATTAATACAGGTCTCCAGCCAGGCCCCATACTCTCAGAGTTTGGAAAACTTAAGATACCGACCAGAATCGAGGGAGGAACTATATGGATTGCAAGAGAAACGACTGTCGCCAAGAAGGGCGAGATTGTCCAGCCTGCACTCGCCTCACTCCTCGCCAAACTGGATATCGGCGCGGTCTACCGCAGCATCAACATCGTAGCATCCTTTGACGAGGAACTCCTGATAACCTCCGATCTCCTAACAATCGATTTAGATGGCACCCGGAGGATGCTTTCAGACGCTCAATCAGCTTCGCTGGCCCTTGCGACTGCTATCGGATACGCAACTCCAGAGACGATCTTGCCTATTATCTTGAAGGCACATCAATCTGCTTTGAGCCTCTCCTTGGCCGTAGAATATCCTATTAGAGAGACGATAGGGAACCTTCTCGCTAAAGCAGCTTCACAGGCAGCTACACTACATGGGATTATAGAGTCTCGACAAGCTTCTTGAACTCGTTGTAGATTGGCCTGACATCCCTAGCATTCAATTCAAAGATAGCCACTGTGTCGTCGATATGCAGTATCTTTGATGCGTTAAGTTTCTCAGCCACTAGTTTCGGGGAGAGGCCGAGTTTTGAGAGTTGGCGATTAACGCCGACGGCAATTAGCATGCCAGTCTTTGACTTGCCGCTGATTAGAGCTGCGGATGGTGTGTTATGCTTCACAGCCTCTCTCGCCAGTGATGCAAAGTATGTCTCGTTAACTACTGGTCTGAAGTCAAATATGAGACGAGTACCACCGACCATCTCCTCCTTCTGATAGCTCTTGGAGTAGTTCCAGATCTTGGCCGCTAGGTCTGCCACCACTTCCTCCATTTTCTTGAGCTGCGGGGATGGTGTTGCTGAGATTTCCTCCACCTTCTTTAGGACCGTCTCCTGATAATTCTCGACGAGTTTGGCGTAGCCCAGCTTTAGTTGTGTGAGCTCCTTCTCAACCCCTTCCAATCTTTTCTCAAGCTCCCCGATGAATCCGCTTAGATACTTGTAGGCGGCGGGGCCCGTCGTGTAGACCAGCCTCACAACACCATCCTGTATCCTCTCAACCTTTACTATTTTGATGAAGCCCACCTCCGCTGTGTTTACGCAGTGCGTCCCGCCACAGGCCTCAGCATCCCATCCCTCAATCTCCACAATGCGTACCTCCCCCAGAGGAGCCTCGCCACCCTGGTAGAGTGTGAATCCATACCTCTCCTCAGCAACACTCCTTGGCAGCCAGAATGTCTTGACTGGCAGCCTCCTAGAGACTACCTCATTTGCGAGCCTCTCAATTGACTGTATCTCCTCTTTCGAAAGCGGTTTGTGATGGCTTATATCCAGTCTAGCAAAGTCGGCCTCCTTTTTAGCGCCCATCTGCCAGGCATGCTTCCCCAATACTCTCCTGGCAGAGGCTATTAGGATGTGGGTCGCCGTGTGGTGTCTCATTATGCTTAGACGCCGCTCATAGTCTATCTCTCCTTCTACAACATCTCCTACACGTGGCTGGCCACCATCGATAAAATGGACTATCACCCCGTCCACTATCTGTGTATCAGTCACCCTGGCCTCGCCACCACTCCACATCAGCTTGCCAGTGTCGCCCACTTGGCCACCACCCTCAGGGTAGAAGAGGGTCTTATCGAGAACTATCATCTTCGGCGTAGATGCCAAGACTGTGGCCTCGAAACGAGCAGCATAAGGGTCTGCGTAGAATAACTTCTCAGTCTTCGGGAGGTCTTTAACGAGCTGTGCTGCCTCAATTATACGCTCATCCTCTCTCTCCTGAGGCTTTTCGAGATGCTTACTTAACATTCTCTCCTCCACCTCTTCGATTGTAGGTGTCTTCAGCCCAGCCTTTAGGGCAGCAGAAATCACCAGGTCAGGAGTCAGCCCTTTTTCCTCATAGACCTTGGCTATGAAGTCCGCATCAATCTCTCCCCTGCTCCTCTTCGTCTCCGCTAGCTCCCTCTCAAGCCTTGAGATGCCACGATTCACAGACTCGCTGAACTTCTCAACCTCATGTGATGTAAGCTCAATTATCTCATCCCTCATCTCAAGGAGGCGAGGGAATTCCTTCCCCCAATGATCAAGCTGGATTGCTACGAGTTCTTGGAGCGCACGCCTTCCCCCGAGCTGTTCTAGAATCCTTTGAGCCTTCCTTATGAGTAGCCTGACAAGATAGCCTACCTTGGAGTTTGAGGGCACCACGCCATCGGCCAGTATGAAGGCGATTGACTTTGTATGATCTAGGACGGTGTAAAACCGTTCAAGCTTCTCCAGATGTGGCATAAGCCTCTCCAAATCAACGCCTGCTAGGGATGCTGCTCTTCGTCTGGCCTCTGCCAGGCTTAGACCTGGAGCAGGTTGAATCCAAGCAGAGTATCTTGCATACTTTTGTAGGGACTCTTCGTCGGAGCGGGGGATATTAATCAGCTCAGCGGCCTTGTCGAGAATTTCTGAGTAGATTACTTGAAAGGCTGTTGGTGTCCCCTGTGAGAGCCAGCTATACCGCTCTATCCCGTAGCCTGTATCGACTGTCCGCACTGGAAGCTCCTCCAAAACGCCGTTGAATGTTCGATAGCTCATGAAGACGAGGGTTGCAACTTCTAGGCCGCTGTGAATGACCTCGTAGCATGGGCCAGCGTTTCCGCCTCCAGCCCAGACCCCCTCTTTGAAGATTATATCCTCCTCCCTCAAACCTAGACCCTCCATAAACTCTACACACAGCTCCACAGTCCTATCCTTCCAATACACCTCTCTATACGGGAAGTTGAAGGCATGTGCACCCCCCATCTCGAAGATGGTCAGGTGCCGACCAAGTGTAGGGCCCACTTTTTCTATGTCGACCATCCGTATGCAGGGCTGGCTGATTACGAGGGGGTTTGCAGGGGGCTCTGTGGAGCCTGAGGTCACATGTGGCTGGAAATCCACTATACTCGCCGAGACAAGATAGAGGTCCTTCCTCCAACGGGGCACAACAGGGTAGGGAGCAATCACCCTATGCCCCCTCGCCTCAAAAAACTCTAGGAAGGCCCTCCTCATCTCCGAGATGTTATATGGTCTCTTCACAGGCGGTGAGCCGATAAATGTATAGGGCTCGCAGGGGGCCTCGCCGCAAGTCTCCCTTTCAACTAAAGTCCAGAAATACTTGCCACAGGACCTGCAGCGGAGCCTCCTATACCCTCTACCCGAGAAATATTCTATGGCGTAGTGCTCCTCGCCGAACTCCAACCTCCATCCGAGAAATCATCCCTAATCCATGCTATATAGGCATCCTGCAAACTCTTAGCCGAAGAGGGAGCTAAGCCCCGCCAGAGCCTCCTCTTCCTTCTTCTCCTCAGCCTCCTTCTTGGCCTCCTCAGCAGGCTTCTGTTTTGAGGCCTCGGCGGTTGGCTGTGGAGAAGGTGTGGCAGCAACAGGGGCAGCTAAGCTTGCAGACTTGATGGCTTCGTCTATATTTACCCCCTGTAGCGCGGCCACCAAGGCCTTCACCCTAACCTCATCAACGGAGCCTCCAGCAGCTTTTATCACACTCGCTATATTCTCCTCGTTAACCTGTTTCCCAAGCCTATGCAGCAGGAGGGCAGCGTAGATGTACTCCATGAATCACTCAGGTAAAGTAGTCTAATCCAAATATTAAACCTGTCCTCTCCTTCAAGTTTCTGTAGACCCAGTAGCCCTCCCCCCGTAGGCTAGCCCTTCCCCCCTTTTGTCTCCTGCTAAGGGTTAAATGAGGGGTGTGATATAGGGTGGGGCGATGGAGGAAGTAGAGAAGGTTCTGAAGGTTGTCGAGGAGTTTGAGGAGAGGATGAAGGCTGTCGAGGAGAAGATTGCGAAGGCGAGGGCTGAGCTTAGCAGGCAGGTGGATGAGTATCTAGCGGAGGCGAGGGCCCTATACGCGAGTATCATCGAGGAAGATAGACGGAGGGCTCAGGAGGAGGCGACTAACACAGCTCAGATAGAGGCTGCTAAAATCCGGGATGAATATCGCGCTAGAGCGGAGAGGATAAAGAAGCAGCTCGACTTGAGGAAGGAGGAGCTCGTCAAACACTTACTTGAGAGGCTGTTGCCAGCCGGGTGAGTGACTGCCTTGCAGCCGTATTTGCTGGCTAAGGCCTATGCCTTTAGAGGGATGCTCCTTACTCGTTCTTTCTTGGAGGAGCTTGCCGGCTCGAAAAATCTCATAGAATTTATTGACGCCCTAAAGGCCACCCCCTACTCCCAAGAAGCACACCAGATCACGCCACCATACACCGCCCTGAAAGTAGAGCACGCGCTGAGAAGAAGGCTCATAAAGACCCATCACAGACTCATGACAATATACAAGAAGAACTACCTACTGGCGGCACTCTACTCTCGTTATATCGCCCGCGACTTCAAGATAATCCTCCGCGGACTCTCTACAGGCCTTAAGGGTGAGGAACTCAACAAGCTTGTAGACCCCTACGCAGAGGAGTTGATGGGGACTAGAGACATTATTGCGAAGTTGCTTAGTGTGGGGAGTATCGAAGAGGCTTTAGCTCTGATCAGGCTGTATACGGCTGATGAGGTAGTCGTCCCGATATTCGAGAAGGTCTCCGATCCAGTGGCAATTGAAGTCGAGATTGACAGGTGGCTCATCAACAGGTTGAGAGGGGCTTTAAGAAAAACTCCAAAGGCCTGGAGACAAAACCTAACCCATCTGATAATGCCGATCTATCTCAGGTTTGTGCTAACTTCTATCTTGAGGGGGAAAGCTTGGGAACTTGGGCCTAAAGAGATTGGCGAATTGGTTGAAGATGTTTTGGAGGGACCTCTACGCTCAGTGGCCCAGGTTATAATTGAGTCTAACACCATCGAAGAATTTAAGAAGGCCTTCACCGTCATGCCTAAAGACACTCTACCCCCTATTAGCGACTACAGTACACTTAACGGAATAATCAACTCGCTCGAAAGAGGGTATAGGGAGATGCTACTGTCACGTGCGAGGAGGTGTTTCCTCAGACCCTTTGACGAGCCCTCCCTAACCCTAGCCATAGTCTTTCTACTTGATGAGGAGGTAGCGCAGCTCGTTGCGTTGGCGGCGGGGATAGAGCAGGGAGTCAGCTCCAATGAGCTTCTAGGCAGCATAGTATCGATAGCCTAGCTTGGTTTAGTATACAATGCTGAAGTCTCTGTATTCTTCCGCATACTTCTCACGAACCACCTCGACTCTCTCCACACGGGCCATGGGCGGCCCCTTCTTCATCCACTCAACCATTTCTCTCACCCTCTCCTCGGGCCCCTCAATAACGGCCTCAACCCTTCCATCCCGAAGATTCCTAATCCAGCCCCTCAAGCCGAGCGAGTCAGCAACTCTCTTCGCATTCTGCCTATAAAAGACACCCTGAACCAGCCCGGAGACAAAGACATGAACCCTTACTTTAGACAATTCTATAGAATCCCAACAGACATAGCTATTTAATTTTAGTTCCTGATAGATTTTAATTTCTGTGCGGTGTAGGGGTCAAAACTGATGATTAAAGAAGAAATAAATTATGTCGAGTTAAGATTCAACCAGACTCACTATAAATTCATACAGCTTTTTCAGCTCTCCAGCACCCATAAATAGCTTCTCAACTCTTATAGACGCTTCATCCCCAAGATCTACACTCTGCTTAAAATAGCATAGTAATAATGTTAATACCTCGTAAACCGGGCTGAGAATCTGCTTACTCTCTTTAAATGGTGGTCTGAAATTCATAACTATATAATAGCCAAATGAATGGAGTAGTAGAGTGGTGATTCCGGAGGAGAGCGGGGGAGGGCTGTATAGAAGCGTCATCTATGATGAGAGGAGATGGGGGATGCTCTGGGAGAAGAGGGCCGCTGCTTTGAGGCTAATGGAGGCCCTCCTAGACGCTGGGATCTCCTCCATAGTCTATGGTAGCGTTGCGCGGGGTGATGTTCATCCCCTAAGCGACATCGAGGTCTTCATACCTAGGCCTGTAAACACAGACGTAGTCGAGGCGGTGGTAGAGAGGAGGATGGGCGGCTGGATAAGGAGGGAGCTAGTCCAGGCGACGCCGGGCTATGTGCCGAAGGGCTATATCTATGTAGATGAGTTATCCATCATCTCTTTCCCGATGAGGGAGATGCTGAGAACAGAGGAGGTCTTCTATGATATTGCAGGGAAGATAGACTTTGAGGGTGTCAAGAGGAGAGAGAGGGTTGCGGGGATGAATAAGGAGCTTAAAGTGATAATCCCTACAAACTATGGCCACGCGGAGTTTCCAGCTGAGAAGGACCCAGAGCTAGCAGCCAGCCTAATCGGAGTTGACCCCATCGACCTCAGGAAAAGGGTTGAGGTACTACTGAGGAGGAGGGCTCATGGCAAAACCGGCGTATATAGGAAGGCCACTTTAGAGGTGGGTGAGAGCTTCTCGAGCGCATTAATCAAGCTGGAGGGTAGGAGCTTCTGGGATAGGAGGAGGGTTCGAGGTTGAGGCTCTTAGGAGTTGATAAGTCGAGGGGGTGGGTCAGAGTAGTCGTTACGAGCAATGTTGACCTCATAAACCTCTACAGGCTAATAGGTCCTGGAGACACGGTCTATCAGGAGACTACAAGGGAGGTTAAAAAGGAAAGAGCTTCAGGTGAAATCGACAGCGAGAGGATTAGCCTCAAAGTCGGGATAGCAGTCGAGAAGAAGTCAGCGGACCCAATGATGAAGAGGATTAGATTTCAGGGCAGGATAGTCTACACAGATAGAGAGCTAGACATCTTGAAGAAGTATCATACGATTCAGGTGGGTAGGGGTGATGTTATCGAGGTTGAGAGCCGAGAGAAGCTTCCCTACTTCCTCAGGCTTGGTGAAGAGTCTAGGGAGAAGAGAGCCGTGGAGATGATTGTTGTTTCAGGCGATGATGAGGAATTGGCTATAGTGAAGATAGATGGTGAGGGGCTAAAGATATTGAAGAGCTGGATGTTTGGCGAATCCTCCAAGCGCATAGGCTACGAGGTGGAGCCTCGGGGTGAAAAGATATTTGATGAACTTGTCCAGCTACTCAAGGAGGTTACGGCGAAGTCTAACCCTAAGTTGGTTCTCTTGGGAACCACAATCCATGCAGACATGATAGCCTCCGAGATAAAGAAGCGGGACATCAGGATATACAACCTAATCTCGCGGAACTTACAAGTGAATATTGGAGGCGTGGCAGGCCTCCGGGAGGCCCTGAGACGCGGCATTCTGGGTGAGGAGCTTAAGCCCCTAGCCGATGCTATTCAGGTTGAGAGGGCAATGAAGGCTCTCCTAAAACATCCTGAAAGCTTCCATATGGGATTAGAGGAGGTTGCAAAAGTATGCAGATCTAGACGTGGAGCACTCGTCCTAGCAACCGAGGATTTCATCTGGGAGAACATTGAAAACAGTCTACTGGATGAGATCTTGTCTAGGGTAGAAAAGGGGATAATAGATTTTAGGATAATACTTGAAAATACAGAGGCATCAGACAAGATAAACTCACTTGGCGGGATAGTATGTATCGAAAAGAAAATAATTGAGGATTAACTGGGACGCTCGGCTAATGTTGTCTCAGCTTCTCCATTGTAAGCACTTTGACGCTTGGTTTGGTTGATAGGTTTTCGCCAAGCCTCGCACCGATTAGATATACCTCCCCACCGCTAGAGGCCACGATGTCTATAAGTCTCTGCGTTACGACACCATCAAATAAGACATATCGGTAGTCTTTGGACTCTGCGAGCTGCTGTGCAAGCTCGCTAACAGGCTTACGCCAAAGCTCGTTAAACCCACTATCAAATGCGATGGACATCAACGTGCCCTCAATCTCCCCAATATAGGAGGAGAGCTTCTGTGTGAGCTCCGCCGGCATAGGCTCGGCTACATGTGCTGGTTCAGCTTTAATTCTCCTCAAGGCTTCGCTGAGCGGCTGGGCCTCTCTAAGGGCGTCTTCAACCTCCTTCGCATTAAGCTCCTCAACCTCTTTTCCGTACGGAGCCCGGGCGACTAGATCTATCTTTATAGATTGGGAGAGCTCCCTTAGCACCATGTCGCCGCCTCTGTCCCCATCCAGGAAGGCTATGACCCTCTTCTTCCTCGCTAGTAGGTCTTGTAGTGTCTGTGGAATCTTAACTCCTCCGACAGCTATAATGTTTCTATACCCATAGCGCATGAGGTTGATTATGTCCGCCCTACCCTCCACGACTATGACTTCATCAGCGCTTAGAGCTTCAGGCCCAGCCTCGATCTTCTCCGGACCAAGCTCAACCACCTTAGCCTTAATCACCGACTCCTCAAGCTCCTTCAGAACCTCATCCTCTTCCGGAATCTTCCTCCTCTCCCACTCATAGAGGATGGCCCTCGCCCTCTCCACAATCTTCTTCCTCTTCTCGGCTCGGAGGTCTTCTATCTTCTCTATAGTTACCTTGGCCGGGTATGGCCCAACCCTGTCTAGAGACTCGACCATCGCAGCTATTAGAGCGGTATAGAACCTGTCCAGGCCGCTGGGTATGCTGATCTTGCCGATTGTCTTTCCTCCTTGAACCTGCAGTGAGACATCTATACGGCCTATCCTCCCGGCTCTTTGAAGCTCCCTCAAATCAAGCTCTGAGCTGAATATACCCTCAGTCTGTCCAAATGTGGCTCCTATCACGTCGTTGCGGTCGACAACACCATCAACCTCTATCTTAACTTCAATTACGTATTTAGTTGCAACAGCAGGAGCAGCCATTATTCAGTTCACCTGATTATCCTCTCTCAACTATCCAAGGTTGATCGGTATTTAAATGATATCGGGGTGTTTGGGGGTCATCATTATCTACTTGAGGATGTGAGTAGTCTGATGTATTGCATTGACTGGTGGAGAGACTTCAGCGGAGTGGGTTGGGTCTGTTATCCCCCCTAGGAGGTCTGGCTCGAGGAAGGGGGAGAATGGGGTGGTGATGGTTGTTGGGGGGAGCCGGCTGTACCATGGTGCACCATTCTTGACCGCTATGGCAGCTATGAGGTCTGGAGTCGACCTGGTCTATCTCTTTGTGCCTGAGAAGATTGCCACACCCATCAGAGCTTTATCGCCGAGCCTAATCGTTAACCCCCTCACTGACGTTAAGCTTACGAGGAGAATTAGCGAACAGATAGTCAGTAACTCCCCACAGGCCGATGTAGGGGCTATAGGGCCGGGCCTATCGGTAGCCAGCGAGCCTGCGTTGAACATGCTTCTAGGTGGGCTCCTAGAGAAGGGGTTAAAACTAGTCCTGGACGCCTCCGCACTTCAACCATACATACTCGAGACAATACGTGGTAAGGATGTAGTCGTCACTCCTCACGCCGGCGAGTTTTCAAGGCTGTTCGGAATACCGCCTGGGAGCACGTTGGAGGAGAGATGTAACGCGGCTAAGATGATGGCGAGCAAGTATGGCATAGTCATATTGTTAAAGGGCCAGATTGATGTTATAACTGACGGTGAGAGGGTGATGGTTAATAGGACTGGGACTTGCGCCATGACAGTAGGCGGGACTGGAGACGTCTTGACTGGACTCGTCGCTGGCCTCATGGCGAAGAGGATTAGGGGATTCGAGGCTGCAGCCGCGGCTGCATACATTAACGGACTATGCGGGGAGCTGGCTGCAAAGATTCTCGGGCTACACATCCTCCCCACAGACCTCATAGACAAGATTCCACAGGTGATGAAAAGCTTCGATAAAATTGTTAGCTAAGCTCCTGCCTCATAATCTTCTCCAGCTCCTCCAGCCTAGTGGTAGGTAGTAGACACTTAAAGCCCTTGCAGAAGTAGTATGTAGTCACGCCCTTGGTCGCCTCCTTGCCCTCCCACAGGCTCCGAAGAACCCCCGACCTGCCTGCAGACACTACTACATATGGCTCATAGACCCTTGATGCAAGTTGGGAGAGGACTGGCCAAGAATCATCACCCGATAAGACGACGAGCTGGCCGCCATTCCCGAGTATTAATGGGACCGTTGAGATAAGTGAGATGTGGCTTAGGGGGTCGTCCATAATCTTTTTTGAAGCTCTCTTGAGGGCTTCTCTTGAGGCTTGGAAGAACTTCTCCTCTCCGGTTAGGAGGTAAAGGCTGGAGAGTAGTTGGACCGCGGCCGAGTATCCGCTGGGGTATGCGTGGTCCTCTATCGTCATGGGTCTAAAGGGCGTATCTGGGTCTGGCTGGGTGTCGTAGAAGCCGCCCATGCTTGATGAAAATTTTTCAAGGATATTTGAGGCGAGGCTTAGGGCGGAGTCCAGATACTTTGTCTCCCCACTCCACTCATATAGGTCTAGAAGACCGCATCCAAGGAGTGCATAATCCTCTAGGAGCCCTCGCGCCTCAGATGGGCCTTCCCTCCAATACCTCCTCAGCCCCCCATCAAAGTAGAGCTTTTCCAGAAGGAAGTCTGCAGAAGCCTTAGCCTCATCAATCAGTGCGCGGTTAGACGTTATTGTAGCAGCGTAGGAGAGGCCACTTAATAGTAGTCCGTTCCAGGAGACGATGATCTTGTCGTCGACCTCTGGAGGTTTCTTAGCCTTCCTCAGCTCGCCCAGCCTCTGGGAGATATAATTTAGGGCCTGGGGGAGATCCATGTCAAGGGCCTTAGCTAGCCTCTCAGGCTGGGCTGGAAGCCTTATAACGTTCAGCCCATTCCCAAAATTTCCGGTGGGGCTGCAGCCAAGCAGCCTAGCCACATCCCCACCGAGACTCCCCGCGACCTCCTCCCAGCTATAAAGATAGTATCCTCCTTCAATGCCTCCACTCTCTGCGCTCAAGGCAGAGTAGAAGCCCCCATCGGGGGATTTGAGCTTAGAGAGAAGCCAGCGGGCCGTATCTCCGAGCACGTGGAGATATAGAGGATTTCTCGTCGCTACCCAGGCCTCCGCGTATAGCCTAAGCAGCATACCGTTGTCGTAGAGCATTTTCTCGAAGTGTGGTATAGTCCACGCCCTGTCCACGGCATATCTGTGGAAACCGCCGTCGACATGGTCGTATACTCCTCCGAGAAAGATTGAGTCAAGAGTCTTCTGCACCATCCTCAGCGCGAGCACCTCACCTCTAAGCCTCCAGTACCGTAGAAGGAATAGATGGGTGGTGGGCATGGGGAATTTTGGTGCCCCCCGAACTCCCCCGAACTCGTCGTCGAAGATTAGGACGAGCTGGTCATAGGCCGCGTCCATGACGTCAAGCTTAGCATCTTCCCCCTCGCCTGCCCCTATCTCCAGAGACCTTAAGACAAGCTCGAAAAGGCTACTACCGCTTTTCAAAACCTCCTCTCTCCTCTTCTCCCATGCCTCTTTCACGGCCAAGAGAACGTCCTTGAAGCTAGGTAGGTTATGCCTGGGCTCCGGTGGGAAATATGTGCCTCCGAAGAATGGCTTCAGGTCTGGCGTGAGGAAGACCGTCAGGGGCCAGCCGCCCTGCCCAGTCATGAGGATTACAGATCTCATGTAGATAGCGTCAACATCAGGCCTCTCCTCCCTATCCACCTTAACAGGAACGAAATGCTTGTTCAAAATATCGCTGATGACCCTATTTCTAAAAGATTCCCTCTGCATAACATGGCACCAGTGGCAGGAGAGATATCCCACGCTCAGCATGATAGGTCTATCCTCCTCCCTAGCCTTCCTGAAGGCCTCCTCCCCCCAGGGATACCAGTCCACAGGATCGTCTGCGTGGAGCCTAAGGTAGGGGCTCCTACTCCCAGCCAGCCTATTCACACGTTGTGGAGAGGACTCGCGGGACAATCTCTCAACATATTCGCTATGATAACTTATTAAACTCTTCAGAGCTAAGAAAACTCAGGTAGGTCATTAGTTGGTCGAGGTGCATGGCTACGTCTCAGGCATAAGGCCGCGGAGTGCGGGGACAGCACTAGTCACCCTGCTCTCTATCTCCACGCTTTCCGGTGAGGGTTATGTCGCCGTGCTCCCCGACCCGCCTGAGTGGCTAGATATAGGCTCCAAAGTGACCTGCAACATAGAGCAGATCCCGGGCAGGGAAAAGACTCTATCCGTCGTCGCGGGGCTAAAGCCCTCAACCACGCTCCCGGACATAGTTCATGTTGAGCTTGTGGTAGAGTCTGTCAGGGAGACACCTAGCGGTCACATTTTACTGGAGGGGAAGAGAGAGGATGGGGGGTTCTTCAGCTACCTCCTAACGCCAGAGAACGTAAACATCGATGCGGCTAGCCTACCATGCAGAGCCGTCGCCTTAAAGGCGACTCAGAGAGGTGTTGAGAGGGTAATAGCAGTCTTGCCCGTCAAAAACTTCCAGATAATGAAGAGGGCTAAGGAGCTCATGCTGCGGCTGAGGGAGCTGGAGGAGCAGAGGCCCGAGCAAGAGTTCCTTAAAGGGCCGCCATAACTCCAAACTCGTTGCGACATGTAAGGTTTTAGTAATTCGTGAGCAAGGTTTTCTATGTGCTGGTCCGAGTCTGCAGCTTACGGGAAGTACCGGAGGATGGTGTGGTCAGGGTGGATCTTAGGGGGAGAGAAGTGCTGGTGGCGAGAGTCGGCGGCAACGTATACGTAACTGATGTATGGTGTACGCATGAGGAGGGTGACCTCAGCCTCGGCGTCCTAGAGGGCGACATTATCATGTGCCCGCTCCACGGGGCAAGGTTTAGGCTCACGGACGGCTCGGTGGTGGAGGGCCCGGAGGGCGAGCCTCCAGACTCAATCCCTCGCCTCAAGACCTATAACGTCAAAATACAAGGCGAAGACATCTACCTCGAGGAGCCATAACGCCCCAAAGAGGTATTATTAGATTCGCTTAAGCGGGCAAAAGCTATAATAACGCCAGATGCTATTTTCTATGTGCCGAAATACATCTTCGTCACGGGAGGCGTCATATCCTCAGTAGGTAAGGGAACTGTTGCCGCCTCGATTGGGAAGATACTCCAGTCACGAGGCTATAGTGTGGATTTCCTGAAGATAGACCCATATGTCAACGTTGATGCCGGCACTTTAAATCCCTACAGTCACGGCGAGGTCTTCGTGACTGATGATGGCGGCGAGACAGACCTGGACCTCGGGTGGTATGAAAGATTTCTTGATATTCCGATGAGCAGGTGGAATAACCTCACGACAGGGCAGGTCTTTCAGGAGGTCATACGGAGGGAGAGGGCTGGAGAATACCTTGGCCAATGTGTCCAGATCGTCACTCATGTGACTGACGAGATTAAGCGGAGAATTAGACTGGTGGGTGAGAGAAGAGGGGCTGACATAATTATAGTGGAGATTGGCGGGACTGTTGGGGACATTGAGGCCCAGCCCTTCTACGAGGCGGCTAGGCAGATGAAGCTTGAGGAGAAGACCCTCTTTGTCCACGTCTCTCTCGTCATAGACCTCAAAACTACAGGCGAGTTTAAGACAAAGGCTCTTCAGCACAGTGTAAACGAGCTGAGGAGGGCTGGAATACAGCCTGACATAATAGTGGCCAGGAGCGAGAGAATGATTGACGAGCCAACCAAGAGGAAGATAGCCCTCTTCGGCACTCTGCCGAAGGAGGCAGTCTTCTGCTCCTACGACACCCCAGTAATCTATGAAGTTCCCCTTATTTTGGATGAGCAGGGGCTCGGAGACTATATTGCTAAACATCTAGAGCTTGGGAATTTTAAGCCCGACTTGTCTGAGTGGCGTAGGATAGTCGAGACTTTCAAGTCAAACGGCCCATTGGTAAAGATAGCTGTCTGCGGAAAATACACGGCCTTGACCGACTCATACGTTAGCATTAAGGAGGCTCTCAAACATGCTGCCTCTTATGAAAATGCACGCCTCGAGATCCTCTGGGTTGACGCTGAGAAGGTAGAGCGCGACGACATCAAGGAGGTCTCTAAGCTTGAGGAGGCTGATGGGGTTCTTGTACCCGGCGGCTTTGGGAGGCGGGGTTCTGAGGGCAAGATATTGGCGATAAACCTCGCTAGGACTCAGAATAAGCCCTTCCTCGGGATCTGCTTTGGCCTCCAGATGGCCATCGTTGAGTTTGCTAGAAATGTGCTTGGCCTTGAGGGCGCGAACTCGACAGAACATGACCCGGAGACTCCACACCCTGTGATAGATCTCATGCCGGAGCAGGTTGGCGTGGAGCAGAAGGGCGGGACGATGCGCCTCGGCTCCCTACCCATATCCATCAAGAAGGGCACACTCGCCTATACACTATATGGCTCGGAACTAATCCATCAGAGGCACCGGCACAGGTATGAGGTAAACCCGGCATACCACGAAAAGCTGCTGGAGGCCGGACTAGTATTCTCAGGCATGTCAACGGATGGGGGGCGAGTTGAGATAATAGAGCTCCCCACGAAGAAATACTTCATAGCTACGCAATACCATCCAGAGTTTAAGTCTAGGCCAGGGAAGCCGGAGCCTGTCTTCCGAGGATTGATTGCTTCTTCACTTGCCGAGGTTAAAATAAAAGGCGTCGAGGTTAAGGTGTAATGAGTGAGGTAGTCCTAGTAGACGCCCACTGCCACGTCAGTGAGTATAGTGTAGAGGAGATTAGAAGTTTCGGCAACATCAGGATAGCCGGTGTGGCTATGGATCTCGAGTCATCCAAGGCCACACTGGAGCTGTCGAGACAGTCCAAGAATATCGACCCCTTCATAGGGCTCCATCCCTGGAATCTCCACAAGAAAAATGGAGAGCTCAAAGGTATAAAGGAGCTAGCGGTCCACGGAGGTGTCGCGGGCCTTGGGGAGGTCGGCGTCGACCTCAGATATGCTAGGGCGCCACTTAAAGAGCAGTTGAAGATCTTCAACGAGCTATGCGAGCTTGCTACGGAGAGGGGATATCCATTGAATGTTCACGCCCTCGGGGCGTGGGAGGACGTGGTTAAATCTTGCATACGCGTAGGCGTCAAGTCCCTCCTCCTACACTGGTATACCGGGCCGATAGAGCTCTTGAAAGATATTAAGGATGCGAATTATTTCATCTCCATTAACCCCTCTGTGATTATTCAGCAGAAGCACATGAAGATACTTCAAGAAGCTGATATGGACATCATCTTGACAGAGAGCGACGGCCCCTATAGCTATAGGGGGCTTAACCTAAGCCCAAAAAGCCTAGGAAATCTTCTCAAAACAATTGCAAGCGTCAAGAAGCTATCGGTGGAGGAGGCTTCGGAAATAGTCTACGCGAATTATCTAAGATTCCTCCGCGCCCCTAGATGACTTTGATATTTTGTGGCCAGCCAGCTCCTCAAGTATTTTAGCCACGGCCTGAGTACCCAGTGCGCCATCTCCTCTGGCTACTAGGGACTTGAAGAGTTGATGCATTAGACCTGTGCCTAGAAGAGGTAGTGAGTGGTCTTGACTGATCTCAAGTGTTATGCGCAGGTCCTTGAGGAGGTGTTCTGCCTTAAACCCCGGCCTATAGTCTCCCTCGACTATTCTTGGCCCTAGGTTGGCGAGCTGCCATGATGAGCCCGCGCCTGTGGAGATTACATCTATAACCTTCGAAAGGTCTAGGCCAACCTTTGAGGCGAGGAGTAGAGCCTCGCAGGTACCCAGGAGGGATAATGCTACTGAGATCTGGTTGCAGAGCTTTGTCAACTGGCCGGAGCCGCTTGGGCCCATATAGACTATTTTCTGTCCAAGAACTGATAGGATTGGTTCGGCTGACTTGAAGACTTCATAATCACCTCCAACCATTATCACGAGGGTTCCGCGCTCAGCGCCTATCGTCCCTCCTGTAACAGGGGCGTCCAAGTATCCTACACCTCTCTTCTTCAGGGCCTCGTATATCTCCCGCTCAGTCGCAGGCGAGATGGTCGACATATCTATCACGACCGAGCCCGCTACAGCACCCTGCTCCACTCCACTCCCACCCAGCACAACACCGCGAACATCCTTGGAGTCTGGAAGCATCAATATTGTGTAGTCTGAGCCTCTCGCAGCTCCCATAGGCGAGTTGGCAGCCTCGGCCCCAAGCCTGACAAGCTCATCGACAGGCGGCCGGCTCCTATTAAACACCCTCAACTCATGCCCAGCTGCTAGGAGTCTCTTAGCCATCGGCCTCCCCATCAAGCCTAGCCCGATAAAGCCGATCTTGGCCACAGGTATGATGCGGTGCCGAGACTATTAATATGTGGTGGGGTGATCCTTCGTTTGGGCTGGCCGTGAAGACTCTCCTACGCTCCATTAGATCTTGGCTTGGGGTTGTTGAGGTTGCGGCGAGCGAGGATCATTTGCTCTATGTTGGTGTGGGGCGTGGGGGTGCGGCGAGTTTTCTGAGGGCAATGGGCCTCTCTCCCCCTCTTGATGGGGGCGGAGGGCTAGTCGTTGAGGCTGAGGCCCAGTTAGTGGAGTATTTAGCTGGAGTGAGGAGGGAGTTTAGGCTTCCTGTTGCTTTCTTTGGCACAGATTTCCAGATTAGGGTCTGGCGGAAGACAATGGAGATACCTTACGGCTCCACGAGGAGCTACTCTTGGGTTGCGGGTGAGATTGGATGCGCATCTCCCAGGCCAGTTGGGAGGGCCTTATCGGTGAATCATCTTATGCTCGTTGTCCCATGTCACAGGGTCGTAGAGGCGGATGGGGGGCTCGGAGGGTTTTCAGCAGGTCTCACCCTTAAGAAGAAGCTTTTGACGCATGAGTCGGTGCACCTCGGGGCCGAGGCTACGATAAAACTAAATCCGCCTCGATACTCTGACAGATAGAGTGTCGAGACACATTAAGCTGCCGCCCAATGAAGGACAGCACATCGAGTTTAAGGAGAGGCTCATCCCTCTCGTTCATCTGAAGCCTGAGAGAAGGCAGCAGCTAAGCACACAGCTCAGATCTCACCTGCTAGAGGGGGGCGGCGTCGCCGTATACCTCTTGGGAGTTAATGATGATGGGATTGTTGTGGGTCTGAGCGAGTACGAGCTAGAGATGAGCCTCTCTGTCCTTTCAGCTGTTGCTGCGGAGAGCAGCTCCAGGGTCAAGAGGGTGGAGAGGTTCGAGACTGAGAAGGGGCTGATCGCTAAGGTTGTGATAGAGTCTCTCCCCACGGTCGCAAAGCCCCATGTCACTGTGGCGGTGGCGGGGCATGTCAACCACGGCAAGTCGACGCTAATAGCCTGCCTCCTGACGAACCAGCCCGATGATGGTAAAAAATGGCTCTACCTGGACACTCTACCCCACGAGGTTGAGAGAAACCTATCAGCCGATATACACCTAGCGGTCCTAGGCATAAAGGACGGTAAACCCCTCACCATGAGTAACCCCCTTGACAAGCTGGAGAGAGCTAGGATTGTGGAGGAGAGCGACAAGCTGATTAGCTTTGTAGACACAGTAGGGCATGAGCCCTGGCTGAGGACCACGATCAGAGGGCTTGTGGGACAGGAGGTGGACTATGGAATACTGGTCGTGGCTGCTGATGACGGGGTCACACATCTTACGCGAGAACACTTGGGAATTATGCTCGGCCTAAATGTCCCAGTAATAGTCTGTATAACGAAGAAGGATAAGGTCTCTCCAGGCAGGGTTGTGGAGGTTAGGGAGGCAGTATCACAGCTCCTGAAACGGGTTGGCAGGGTACCCTTCCTCATACGCGACTCCTCAGACGTCGACTTGGTATACGACAAGACAGGGCTAGTCGTTCCCATCCTAGAGGTCTCAGCTAGGAGCCTCGAGGGATTTGAAAACCTCTACAGGATCCTAGCACTGCTTCCAGAGAGGGAGAAGCCACTGGACAGGCCCTTCCTCCTCTACATCGACAGGATATATGACATTGAAGGCGTCGGGAGCGTTGTCTCAGGCACCGTGAGGCAGGGGAGGCTGAGGGCGGGCTCCGAGCTCCTCCTAGGCCCCTACCCAGACGGTGGATTCAAGAGGATTAAGGCTAAGAGCATAGAGGTTCATCACGCCCGCATTGAGGAGGCTGTCGCGGGCTATGTCGTGGGAGTAGCTATCAGGGGTGTAGCCCACAGCGAGATACGTAGGGGGATGGTTCTCTGCGAGGAGGAGCTCGCCCCGCGCGCTGTATGGAGCTTCGAGGCCGAAGTCCTTGTTCTCAATAATCCGAGCAGATTCGCCCCAGGCTATGAACCGGTCATGCAATGCCATACAATATCACAGAGCGTCAAGATCGTGGACCTCGACAGAGAATACGTGAGGCCTGGGGAGCAGGGCAACGCCATACTCGAGTTCAAGTATAGCCCGATGCTTGTCTACCCACAAGACAGATTTGTCCTGAGGGAGGGGCGGACAAAGGGGATAGGCGTAATCAAGAGAATATTGAGATATGCCTAACAGTGGTCGGGTAAGGAGACTGGGCGTCTCAGCTCCCTCAAGGTTTGCTGAGAGGGTTAGAGAGCTCTTGAAAAAGGGGGGATATCTTGAATATTCTCTCCAAGTCTTGAAAAGGGAGGATAGAGTTGTCTTCCCCCTTAAACTCGATGCGAATTTCTCCTTGGAAATAATCCCGCCAGAGCTAGGGGCGGTGGTGGTAGAGGAGGAGTTCCACGAGAGGCCGTTGGCTCCGAGAAGCATTAGAGAGGCGCTTTCAGGCGTAGTCAGCCCTATCTACCTCAAGAAGCTCCCCTCCTCATACGATATTGTGGGGGACATAGCAGTGGTGCATATCCCAAAGGGACTTGAGACGATTATGCGGCTGATAGGTGACGCGATAATGCTGGTTAATCCCTCTGTGAAGGTAGTTCTCGCAGAGGCTGGGCCGGTAAGTGGAGTCTATAGAACCAGGGGGCTGAGGCATCTCGCAGGTGAGAGGCGGACAATGACAACCCACAGGGAGAACGGTTGTATATTCGTTGTAGACTTAGAGAGGGTCTACTTCAGCCCCAGGCTTGCGGGTGAGAGGATGAGGATAGCGAAGCTGACTGGGAGTGATGAGGTGGTGGCCGATATGTTCGCTGGAGTGGGGCCCTTCTCGATAACAATAGCAAAACACGCTGGAGCCAGAGTATTCGCCTCAGAGATTAACGCGGATGCCTACAATCTGTTGCTCAGAAATATCGAGATTAACAAGGTTGCAGATAGAGTTACACCATTCCACGAGGACTGCAGGACAGTATTCACGGGTAACCAGATAAAAGTCGACAGAATAGTCATGAACTATCCGTCAGACCCCTTCAGCTTCCTCAACACCGCCCTCGAAATACTAAAGATAGGAGGCACAATACATCTATACGGATTCGCAGAGGACCCGGAGGACTGGCGTTTAAAGATCCAGGAGAGAGTCTCTAATCTAGGAGCATCTTGCGAGGCAAGAGTCAAGAGGCTTAAACCCATCTCACCAACGAGGAGTCTCCTGGTAGCGGATATCAAAGTCCATGCCCGTTGAAGGGTGTATGGGGTTAATCACAGGCTATTAGAGAAAGATTTATCCACCTTCAGAGTCTCATAGTATTTAGATGTGGCTTGGGAGTAAAGCTTGGCGACCTAATACCTCCAGAAGCCGTCCAGACAGTCCAGCTTAAAGACCTGTCAGACAAGACCATAGCAATCGACGGCTACAACATACTATACCAGTTCCTCTCGATAATTAGGGGCCCTGATGGAAGGCCACTACAGGACAGGAAGGGGAGGGTCACAAGCCACCTAAGCGGCCTCTTCTTCCGAACAACAAACTTTCTCAAGAACGGCATGAAAGTAGTGTATGTATTCGATGGGCAGCCGCCTCAACTTAAGCGGGAGACTATTAGGAAGAGGATAGAGCTGAGGGAGAAGGCTAAGAAGATGTACGAGGAGGCCTTAGCCGCAGGGCAGGCGGAGGAGGCGCGCAGATACGCTACACAGTCAGCCACCCTAGAGAAATACATGGTCGAGACCTCCATCAAGCTTCTAGACGCGATGGGAATACCTTCAGTAATCGCGCCCTCAGAGGGCGAGGCCCAGGCAGCCTACATGGCTATGCGCGGTGATGCATGGGCATCAGCCTCACAGGACTACGACTCCATACTCTTCGGGACACCTAGGCTTGTGCGGAACCTCTCAATAGTTGGCAGGAGAAAACTTCCAAGGAAAGACGAGTATGTTACAGTTGAGCCTGAGGTTGTCTACTCAGATAAGCTTCTCAACTTGCTGGGAATCAGTAGAAGGGATCTGGTGGAGATGGCTATACTGATAGGAACAGACTACTTTGAAGGAGTTAAGGGGGTTGGGCCGAAAAGAGCATACGAGATAGTTAAGCAATACGGTGTCGTCGAAAAGGCGTTAGAGGCGCTGAACAAATCTATCGACATAGACATCGAAGAGGTCAGGAGACTCTTTCTCGAACCTGAGGTAAAAAAGGATTATGAGCTTGTCTGGCGCGACATAGATAGGGAAGCCGTTCTCAGGCTACTCTGTGACGAGCATGACTTCTCCCCCGAGAGGGTTGAAAAAGAGCTGAACGAGGTTGAGTCGATACTTTCCGAGAAGAGGAAGGCAACCTCTCTGGACCGTTGGCTGCTCTAGTCCCTACTCGAGCAGCATGATGAGTCTCCTCTCCTCATCGAGACTGTGAATCCTAACGACACCCCGCACCTCAAGCACGATTAATGCATCTCTAAGCTCCTTAGCGCTCGTCACCCTACCTCTAGTGTTCAGAGCCTCCAATAGCGCAGACTCCATCATCTTGTTGTTGTTTCGCCTCAGAATCTCCACCACGTCCTGCAGGTCCATGATAAATCTATCCAAACATAGGCAGAGACTTCTCGGCTCCGCGAAGATTCTCTGAGACCTTCTCATACTCCTTAAGCATGGTCGGTGTTACGCTCGGCTTCACAGTCTTCAAAGCATCCTGGAAGTCATTCCAAGATACTTGCTGGACGTCCCTATCCCTTCTCAAGGCCGACATGGCTGCCTCCCTGCACAACGACTCTAGGTCCGCGCCTGAGTACCCCTCTGTCATGGCTGCGAGCTTCTGTAAATCAACATCTGGCGCCAGAGGCATAGAGCGAGTATATATCCGCAGGACCTCATATCTGCCCTTATCGTCTGGGGGAGGGACATAGATCAGTCTATCAAACCTGCCGGGGCGAAGTATCGACGGGTCCATTAAGTCTGGCCTGTTAGTAGCCCCAATCACAACAACCTCGCGCAACTCCTCTATCCCGTCCATCTCAGCCAATAGCTGGCTAGCAACCCTGTGCGTTACCCCCGAGCTATCGTCCAGAATATCCTTCCTAGGGGCTATAGTCTCGATCTCGTCGAGGAATATTATGCAGGGCGCCGCCTGCCTGGCCTTTCTGAATACCTCTCTTATCGCCTTCTCAGACTCTCCGACCCATTTTGAATAGATCTCGGGGCCCTTGATTGTGACGAAATTTGCCTCAGCCTCTGTTGCGACGGCCTTGGCCAGTAGTGTCTTACCGCATCCGGGGGGACCGTAGAGGAGTATCCCCTTAGGGGGCCTGATGCCGAGTCTCTCAAACCTGTCAGGATACTTCAGAGGCCACTCGATGGCCTCAATCAGTCTCTGCTTCACTTCTGTCAATCCACCTACATCCTCCCAGTGGATGGTAGGTGTCTCAATCTCAACCTCTCTCAGAGCCGTTGGCGTAATCTCCCTATAAGCCTCGTGGAAATCCCTCATAGTAACCTCGAGCGAGTTAAGAATCTCAGGTGATATTCTCTCCTCGTTAAAGTCGATGCTCGGAAGAATCCTCCTGATACACTTCATAGCAGCCTCCCTACAGAGGGCAGCTATGTCTGCCCCCGTATACCCCTTTGTCATCTCGGCTAGCTTTTCAAGGTCAACATCAGAGGCCAAGGGCATACCTCTTGTATGTATCTGTAGTATCTCCTTCCTTCCTTTCTTGTCAGGTATCCCAATCTCAATCTCCCTATCAAAACGCCCAGGCCTCCTCAGAGCTGGGTCCAGAGCATTTGGTCTGTTGGTCGCGCCGATAACTATAACCTGCCCCCGGCTTTCAAGACCGTCCATCAGGGCGAGAAGCTGGGCGACAACCCTCTTCTCCACCTCCCCCGTAACCTCACTCCTCTTAGGGGCGATAGCGTCTATCTCGTCGATGAAAATTATGCTGGGAGCCTCTTCTTCAGCCCTCCTAAATATCTCCCTAAGCTTGGCCTCCGTCTCACCATAATACTTATTCATTATCTCCGGCCCGTTGATCAAAATGAAGTTAGCCTCAGCCTCCGTGGCCACGGCCTTAGCCAATAAAGTCTTTCCACACCCAGGAGGGCCGTAGAGCAAGACTCCTTTGGGCGGGTCGATACCGAGCCTCTGGAATAGCTCCGGGAATCTAAGTGGAAGCTCAATCATCTCTCTGATCCTCTGTATCTCCTCCTCAAGCCCGCCTATGTCCTCATATGTCACATGGGTGCTGAGCGACTTCTCCTGAACAGCACGGCTCTGAATGACTATTCTCGTGTTGGGGGTGATTTTAACGACCCCAGTAGGCCTTGTCTGTATAACGGCGAAGTTGAAGAGGTTGCCGAAGAAGAGGACTGGAACTATGTTCTTTTGGACAACAGGATACTCTATCAGTCGGCTCTTGACGAGTTTTGTGAAGTTTTCATCGGGCTTTATGGTGCTGTTAACGGGTGCTAGTGTGACTAGCTTGGCCTCCTTAACCTGGGCCTTCCTTACCAGCACATAATCGTTAAGCGATACTCCAGCGTTGTTCCTGATATAGCCGTCTATCCTGATGATATCTTTCTCCTCTTCCAAATACCCAAGCCACAGAGTAGCTACAGCAAGCTTCTTCCCACGAATCTCAATCACATCACCAGTTGCGAGGCCTGCTGAGGCCCCCACCTCCCTGTCAATCCTAGCTATCCCGTAGCCGACATCCCTCTGCCTAGCTTCTGCCACCCTCAACCTCAACTCATGCACAGGTTGAATCGAATTACTCATCAGTTCAACTCTTGAATGCGGAGGGATTTATTTAAGTTGTCCCCTGCGACAAGCTATAAATTATCAGGAAAGTTGTTTGTTTTAAAAGACGAGCATTTCAGGCTCAATCCTCCTCTCCCTGATGCCTAGGAGTGTTGAAGGGACTTTCACACCACCATAAAGCTCAACTTCCTTCCTATCTACAGCTAGTGCCGCCGCTATTCTCCCAAGAGAGTCAGCCTTCATGACCCCACTGCCACTGCCCCCCGTTGCGACTATTAGATTCATGATGCGGAAAGCCACTGGGTTCTCGTCGATTGTATTGATCGAGTAGCAGCCTGCCCACTTCGACTGGGGCCTCACACCCTCAATTACGGGGAATATCTTCCTCAAAAGTGGATAGACATTGTCGTAGAAGAAGAGGTCCTCCGCCTCGAAGTCTAGGCCCCATCTACGGCCAATGTCGTCACTGAGGCCCATCCAGAGGCTCCTATCTCTAATCCTCGGGGCAACAAAGGGCCCCCTAGGTATAAACGTCATTGGGAGAGTCCCGAAATCATTAAATCCCTTGACATTGAAGAAGGCCTCCAGCTCACCGCCGGCCGGTGATGCGAAGATCTGCCTCTTCTTCGGCTTGATATATGAGTCGATACCAAGCGGATCTAGTAATTCCTGGCTCCATGCCCCAGTCGCGAGAATGAATTTTTCAGCCTCGAATAGGCCTCTCGATGTCTCAACCGCCTCTATCTTCTTCTCCTGCCAGGCAAAAGGCTCTCTAGGGTGGCCTATCTTATTCACAGCGGCCAGCTTCAGCCTCTCTACCCTCGTGTTGAACTTAAATTCCACACCCATCTCCACCAACTTCTCATAGTAGTGCATAGCCAGCTTCTCAACGTCAAGATAACCGCTGAAAGGGGAGAAAATGGCGCCCTTTATAGGTCTTAGACCCATTAACTGTGCCTCCTCATCAACGAGGTCAAGCTGAATAAACCCGACTTTACTCTTCAACTCGTCGCGCAAGAGAAGTTTAGCTGTTCCAGCCCTGAAAAGCTCCTGAACCCGCTGAACATACATATCGTAGTTTAATTCGTCGAGAAGAATCAAGTACCCGATCTGGTGTATCCCCAGATCATAGCCACCCCTCTGGACATCTAGGTAATACTTTACAGTGGTTTCAGAGATTAGCCTATTAATGCTGGAGGTAAATAGCCCCATACGGAATCCTCCAACACTTCTCGCCGTATTCCCCTGCGCAGGACCAGCCTGAGCTTCAACAACCAACACTTTTCCGCCATTATTCTTTACATAATGAAATGCAGAGGTCAGACCAACTATACCTGCACCAACAACAATCAAATCATACATCATTCAAGCCTCTCCTCATCGAACATGCCATAACTTCAAATATGCTCTTAAACCTTAGCCACCCACTAACCCTATTTTAAAGCCCCTAAACCATCTTTGAAAACCCTCGTCTACAAATAGGTGCTTATAATTCTTAAGTTATTTTTATAAACAATTCAAACCTTATTGTAAATCACATCGCAGGAAAAGGAATATATGTTGGGGAATTACACCATAATACACATGACATCAGAATCTACTAGTAGAAAAGGAACAAGAAAATTAACAGTAGCCCTCGTTGCCGTCGTCTTAATTGCCGTCGTAGCAGCAGTCTCCCTCTTAGTCCTGAACACTTCATTACTAGGGCCTACACAACAGCAGAGGGAAAGACTTCTGCGAGTATCATTCGCCAACGTGCCATACATGGATCCAGCAGTAGGCTCGGATGAGGCAAGCTCCGTCTATTTCCTAAATGTCTATGATACCTTGGTTTACCCGAATAAAGACGGAACGGTTAGGCCGCATGTTGCGGAGAAGTGGGAGGTATCGGGTGACGGCATGACCTGGACCTTCACTTTAAGACAGGGGGTAAAGTTTCATAGCGGCCGTGAGCTTAAGGCAGAGGACGTAGTCTTCTCTCTGCGAAGAATGATAACAATTGGAGAGGGCTATGGATACTTATTCAAGCCCTATGTTGACCTAGAGAGGACAAGGGCTATAAATGATAGAACAGTGCAAATTGTGCTTACAAAGCCTTTCGGCCCCTTCCTCATAACTTTAGTGCGACTCTACATAGTTGACAGCGAGCTTGTAAAGCAGCACATAGCAGAGGGCACTTATGGAGAGATGGGCGATTATGGGAAGAACTGGCTTATGGCTGGAGAGCAGGACGCCGGGTCCGGGCCCTATAAGCTATTAGAACAAAAGAGGGGAGAATCGGTAACCCTGGTAAAGTTTGACGGTTATTGGGGTGACACAGCTCCGAATTCCCCCACTAAGGTGATAATGTATGGCTTCACAGAGCCGACCACAATACGCACTATGATGGAGAAAAGAGAATTGGAGATAACTGACCAATGGCAGCCACTAGAAAACTATGATGCCATGGACAAGATACCTGGTGTTGAAATAGCAAAAGTACCCTCCGCAATGATCTTCTACATTATGCTACATACCAGAAAACCGCCAACTGACGATGTCCATGTTAGAAGAGCAATAGCCTTGGCATTTGACTATGAGACAGCAATAAAGGATATAATGCCTTTCGAGAAGCGCCCCACCGGACCGGTGCCCAGCATGCTACCAGGTTCAGACCCCTCGCGGAAACCTGTGGAAAGGAATATAGAAGCAGCCAAAGAGGAGCTGAAGAAATCCAAGTATTGGGGACAGCTAGACCAGTATCCGATAGAGTTTTGGTGGATTGCTGAAGTCCCATGGGAGGAGAGAGTCGCATTGCTCTTTAAGCTCAACATGGAGGAGATTGGACTAAAGGTCAACGTAGTAAAGGTGCCTTGGCTCTCAGTAGTTGAGGGCATGACAAAGATGGAGTCCACGCCTAATGCAGTATCAATCTTTGTAATTGCACACTATGCCGAGGCAGGATCTATCCTGACGTCACGATACCATTCGGGGTCTGCTGGAACTTGGGAACAGGGTGAGTGGCTAATGAATGCCGAAATTGATAAAATGATAGAAGACGCATTATCTACAGTTGACTTCAATCAGCGTATGCAGAAGTACTATCAAATTCAAAAGAAGCTAGACGAGTTAGCCCCATCAGTATACGTATTCGAACATATAGTCCTAAGAGGATATCAGGCCAACTATATCGATTACCCAGCGGCTAGAGGCGACATCCTACCAATAGCAGAATACGAGCTAGACTTCCGTTGGATTCAAGTCTTCCCTGAAAAAATCCCCAAGTAACATGATAAAGGTAATCCCCCCACTCGCTAGTAAATATTGTTTTTGGGGTTGCAGAATATGGTGAATATTCTATTTATAAATCCTGTTGGAACCAGCATATTCGACAAACCCATGAAGGATTACTTAGACCTTTATAGAGATTCCACAACAAACCTTGACGTAACTTCTTTCAATAGAGGTCCACATCATCTTGAGTATTATTCGTATGATGCATTAATGATCCCTCACATACTGAAGGAGATTAAAAACGCTGAGAAGAAGGGGTATGACGCCGCCATAATAGGGTGTTTCTATGATCCAGGATTGAGGGAGGCTAGAGAGGTTAGCAACATCGTTGTAACAGCGCCACTTGAATCGTCGACAAGCCTGGCACTATCTTTAGGAGACAGATTCTCAATCATAGTGGGTCGGAAGAAATGGATACCACTGATGATGAGCAGGATCAAAGAATATGGCTTAAAGGATAGGCTCGTGTCTTTTAAAGACATAGAAATGGGAGTTCACGACCTCCACAAGGATGAGAGTGAGACTGAAAAGAGGCTTATCAACTCAATAGAAGAAAGCGTCAAGGAAGGTGCCGAAGTAGTTATACTGGGGTGTACCGTGTTCTTTGGCTTTTATCGAGAAGTCCAACAGAAGTTTGGAATACCTGTAATAGATCCTATTGTCGCGTCCCTCAAACATGCTGAATTATATGTAAGGCTTAGAGAACTCTGCGGCTGGAGTCACAGCAGAAAATACAGCTACGAGGCGCCGCCGGTCTCCGAGCTGCAGAAGTGGGACTTGAGAGAGCTACTGTGAATTGTCCTCAATAAGAGAATCCACTGGAAATGGCTCATCCATGACTAATCAGGAGACAGATTCAGCCATAAATCTGGGTGGAGCAAGTAAAAAGCTTTCCACTCTCTTAGATAACTACTATGTGAGGAAAATAGCGTATAGCGCGCTGACATTATTAGGTATATCGATACTTATCTTCATAATTGCACGAATTCTCCCGGGAGACCCTGCACGACTTGCACTAGGACCTAGAGCTCCCGAGGATGTTGTTGAGCAATACAGGCAGGCACTTCGCCTTCACGAGCCGCTTTATGTCCAATATTTCGCGTGGCTCATGGATGTGTTCCATGGTCGGCTAGGGATCTCATTGGTCACCTTCAGAGACGTAACTACGGATATTGCTGAGTTTCTCCCAGCTACAATCGAGCTCCTAATATTTTCACTAGTGATAGATGTTATTGGGGCATTTACCTTAGGTGTCCTTAGCGGTAGGCGGCCCAACTCCGTGATTGACAACTTCGTCCGTATATTCGCTTATGCAGGAATAGCGATACCATCTTTCGTTTGGGCAATAATACTACAACTTGTTTTAGCGAGCTGGCTAGATTTGCTTCCAGCTTATGGAAGGCTCAGCCTAGGTTATGATGTGAGAAGAATAACGGGGCTGGTCACTTTAGACTCTCTATTACAGGCAAATATACCGGCATTCTTCGACGCCGTTGGCCATCTCATCATACCTTCCCTAGCTCTCGCCATAGGCACAATAGCCCAAGAGGCTAGAATCTTGAGAGCGAACTTAATAGAAAACGTGAATAAGGATTATGTGTTGAATATGTATTCGCATGGTCTCCCAAGCTCTGTAATATTCTTCAAATACGCTCTAAAACCATCCATGATACCTACAGTAACAATAATGACTTTAGACATGGCCTCCCTAATAGGTAACGCCTTCTTAGTTGAAGTCATATTTAATTGGCCAGGCCTCTCAAGATATGGAATAACAGCGATGCTTAGAAAGGACTTAAACGCTATCGTGGGGGTAGTTCTTGTGATAGGCCTTGCCTATACATTGGCTTCAATAGTCATTGATCTGCTTGTTGCGAGGTTAGACCCTCGTGTTAGATATAAGAGGTGATGGGCATGGGCGCGGTTATTGGGGAGCAGGGGCAATATCTTGAGCTCGAGAAGAAGGTTAAGAGGGAGAATCTAAGGAGGGTCTGGTTCAGGTTTAAAAAAAGCAAACTCTCAGTAATCGGCCTATCGTTGATATGCCTCTTAATATTGTTCGTCGCCTTAGCAGAGTATATCGCCCCTTATCCAGAACACGCCGGTCTTTACATCAATTTCAGAGATGCTTACAAGCCTCCTAGTATAGAACACCTATTCGGAACAGACATGTATGGGCGGGATGTTTTAAGTCGCGTTATCTTTGGATTTAGATACGCATTCTTATTAATTGGAATAGTCCTTTCTTTAGTTGTTCCGAGCGGCGTAGTTTTAGGATTGATTGCCGGATACTATAAAGGGACCGTGATAGAGGCTATTATAATCAGGTTGTCTGACATCTTCATATCGATACCGTATCTTGTCTTGGCCCTTGCAATAGCCTCAATACTAGAGCCCAACATCTATAACGCAATGTTGGCGGTCTCGTTGATGTGGTGGCCATGGTATGTTAAACTAACACACTCTGTCACCTCCTCTCTTAGGAATGAGCCGTTCATCATCGCAGCCGAGGCACAAGGGGCCTCGACCTTCCACATCCTCTTCCGTGAACTACTTCCAAACCAGCTAGGAATAATACTCACTAAAGTCACGCTGGATGCAGGCTGGGTGGTTTTAATAGGAGCAGCTATCAGCTTCGTCGGTTTGGGTGCGCAGCCCCCCACGCCTGATTTGGGAACAATGGTATCGGAGTATAGCAAATACCTACCTGATTATTGGTGGATGAGCATAGGCCCTGCAACTGGTATAATACTGATAATACTCTCATTCAACTTGCTCGGAGATGGTATTAGGGACATCTTCGCAGGTGATTGAGTATGCTTCTGCGTATTGACGATCTCCACGTTCATTATAAGAGCTACTGGTATGTCAATCAAGTTTTGAACGGTGTTTGGCTGAGGATGGATGAGGGGGAAAGGATAGGTATAGTGGGTGAAACGGGAAGTGGGAAAACGACACTCTTGAAGACGATATTAAGGATCTTACCCCAGAACAGCAGCATCCCTCGCGGAACGATAAAATATAGAGAGATTGACATTCTAAAAGCCAGTGAAGCAGAGCTCTCGAAAGTAAGAAGAAGTGAAATTGGAATGATTTTTCAAGATCCCATGGCTGCTTTAAACCCGGTCTTCAAGATTAAAGACCAGCTGTATGACGTAATCAAATACAAATTTCTAGCGGATGGTAGCAATCCATCTAAGGCTGTCCTGCATGAGCATGCGTTGGGTGTATTGGAGAGTGTGAGTCTCCCGGATCCTGAGAGGGTTTTGGAGTCATTCCCATTCCAGTTAAGTGGAGGTATGAGGCAGAGGGTGATGATAGCGATGGCCCTCTTATCTGCTGGTAAGCTGCTGCTCGCCGATGAGCCTACCACCAACATAGATGTAACATTACAGGACCAGATCCTGAGACTTATTGACAAGCTTGTAAAGCAAAGAGGACTAAGCACCATATTAGTCTCACATGCTTTAGGCATGGTTCGCCAAATGACTGATAGAGCCTATGTTCTTTATGCGGGAGACATAATGGAGGAGGCGAGGACGGGCGAGCTACTTGACCATCCGAAACACCCCTATACCGATTTGCTGGTCTCTAGTGCTCCAAAGATAAGCTCGCGTCGTATTGGCGAGGGGATTAGGGGTAAGCTGCCTGACTATAGGTCTCCACCAGCTGGTTGCAGGTTTGCGCCTAGATGCCCCTATGCGATGGATAAGTGCCATAAAGTAAAGCCTAAGAGAACCGCTCTAAATGCAGAACACGTGGTTGCGTGTCATCTTTATGAGTGAGGGGAATAGATATGGGGGATAATACGATCCTCAGTGTCTCTGGCCTCAGGAAATACTTCCAGATAAAAGAGGGAGTAGTGAAAGCGGTGGACGGGGTAAGCTTCTCTGTTAAATACGGCGAGACCCTCGCACTCGTCGGTGAGTCTGGATCTGGAAAGACTACAACTGGACACGTGATCATGGGATTCTATACGCCAGATAGTGGGGAGTTGCTCTATAAAGGAAGCTACAACTTGGCGGTACCCATGAAGAAGAGAAGTCTTGAGTTGAAGAGAGATGTGCAGATAGTCTTTCAAGACCCTGGTACATCTCTTAATCCAAAACACATGGTTAAGGACATTATTGGATTACCACTACGTATACATCGTCTAGTAAACTCATCTACCATTTATAATAGAGTAGCAGAGTTGTTAGAGTTTGTAGGACTTGGTGAGGAGTTTATGTTCAAATACCCACAGGAGCTTGGCGGAGGGGAGAAGCAGCTAGTCGCGATAGCTAGAGCCCTTGCTCCAAACCCCTCATTCATTATTCTAGACGAGTCCACTTCAGCACTCGACGTCTCATCTCAGGCGAAGGTGCTTAACACGCTGCATAAAATACAGAAAGAGCATAATCTCAGTTATCTTTTAATCACTCATGATTTAGGAGTTGTGAGAAATATAGCTCATCGAGTGATGATTATGTATCTTGGTAAAATCTATGAAGAGGCACCAACCGACGAGTTCTTCGGCAAGCCATTACATCCATATACTCAGATGCTGCTTTCTTCGATCCCTGCGTTGACTAAGGAGGATGAAGAAGTTAAGCCGAAGGGTGTAGAGTCGGTTGGGGAGATTCCAAGCGCGTTAAGCCCACCGAAGGGTTGTAGATTCCATACAAGATGCCCGTTTGCCAAGCCCATCTGTAGTGAGCGGGAACCACCCGACATAGTGACAGATAGCGGACATGTAGTTAGATGTTGGCTTTACGAATAGGGCATAGATTAGAGATAATCTTCCTTTAACAGCGACTTTGGTAATCTGGTGAGGTTTGTGTGTCCGCCCGGCATTATTATTACATTGTCTTCAAGTCTTACCCCGTACCTCCCCACTAAGTATATGCCTGGCTCTACAGTGAATGCCATTCCCTTTTTCAACTCCTGGTAATTCCCGGATTTTATGTACGGGGGTTCATGGACCTCTAATCCTAAGCCGTGTCCCGTCCGATGTATGAAATATTCCCCGTACCCTGCATCGGATATTTTTCCTCTGGCTGCATCGTCGACCTCCCCCGCCTTCCTGCCCTCCATGGCAGTCGCGAGTCCAGCTGACTGGGCTTGATACACTATGTTGAAGATTTTTTCCTGTTGTGGTGATGGCCTCCCACATGTGATGGTCCTGGTTATGTCTGAATAGTAGCCCATGTATCTGATGCCGATATCGAGCAGGACTATATCGCCATCATTTATACGCCTCTGTGTAGGTTCCTGGTGAGGCAGTGCAGAATTACTTCCAGATTGAGCCAGTATAAATGCAACGTCATCGGCACCCAGCTCCAGCGCTCGAGCTTTAACGAAGGCAGCGACCTCCTTCTCAGATAATCCAGCTCTAACCTGACCTATAGTATCCCTCATGAGTTTCCCGTTTATTTCTGCCGCGGCTTCAAGATATTTCATCTCTTCCTCGTCCTTTATGATTCGTAGGGAATACATGAGCTCGTCAACTAGCTTGATACTCATCTGTAGTGTACCAGATATTAGTGGGTGGATGAACCTATAAGGTGCGCTACCCTCTACACCGAAGTTTTTCACATGATGTCTTAAAAGGAGTCCCCTCAATGTATCTAGGGGGTCCTCAACATCGCTATAGGCGAAAATCTCCGCATCCTTTATCTTACAATTTTCCTCAGCCCGGTCTTTCTCAAGCTTTGGCACTATCAAACAAATATTTTCACTCTCTCTGAAAACCAGTAGCGAGACCAGTCGTTCCAGAGAGATTGCGCTATATCCAGATAGATAATACATATTAGGCTCTGAAGTCAACATGATGGCGTCAAGGCCGAGACTTTCCATCTTTTCCCTTAAACTTTCCAACCTACTGGAATACATGATACGACAATGGAAAGCATTAGCTTGCTATAAAACTTAGCCTCAGTGATTTAGGACGATAAATAACTGCCCTAACCCCAACCTTTTGTTCCCGTATTTTTTATCCTTTCTGCCTCTTTCCCCGCAGTCTTTGCCTCAGCTCTCTTGTCGCATCCCATTTTATCTCTAAGGTATTTGGATCTAATACAACGCCATAAACATCTCTCGCAACCTCAAGTGTTATGTATTCATTCTTCACATCCATCTTAACACGCTCCGGATCTCTCTCCAGTGGGTCTCCCCATCCTCCACCTCCTCCTGACCTAAGGCTTACAACTTCACCCTTCTTCAACCTTAGGGCTGCAATCTTTCTAACGACTCTAGGCTGCTCCCCGTGCTTGAAGATAACACAGTGGTTGGGAGTACCATTATTTCCGCCCGCGACCCCCCAGGGCGGGAACTTGCTCCTCCCTATTGAGACTGTGAAGTAAGCTTCATCGCATAGGACCCGATAGTCTTTAATTACTCCGAAGCCTCCTCTAAACTTTCCATGCCCGGTGCCGCTTTCAATATTCAGACAGTACCTATCAACTAGTATGGGCATGCGCTTCTCGTAGACCTCACATGATGCGATGAACGTCTCTCCGTCTCCACATGCTACTAACCCGCTTTCACCGTCTTTGTCATACCCCGCACCCCACCCACCAGGCTGAGGCTCCACTATTGCGAACGGCTCGTTCGTCCGGTTATCCACACCACCTAGAATCGTGGCTAGAATAGATAGGAAATGTCCCGCTGTCAGCTTGTCAGGGACATGAGGGGCCAGGGCTTTCCAGACCAGGTCTGTTGAATATGCCATGGATTCCCAGTATGTAGAGGTGGGTGTTGGTTTAACTGGGTGAAAGACTGTGCCAGGCGGGGCAATCACTTTTAGCGGCGCAAAGTACCCGCTGTTGAAATGTACATGTGGATCTGTAATAGCCATGTATGTTTCCCTTACACCCGAGACCGTTGCGGCGTATGGAGAGGCTATTGACCCCTTTGCGACACCGCTCCCAGTGAAATCCGCTATTACCTCATCCTCAGTTATTGTGACCTTTACCCTTACGTAAACGGGATTATCCGTTAAGCCGTCATCATCTACATAGTCTTCGGCTTCAAAAACTCCTTTTGGAAGTTTTTTGATGTTTAATAATGCCAGTTTATAGCCATCTTCAATGGTCTTATCCATAGCCTGTTTCACCGTCTCGATGCCGTATTTTTCCACAAGTTTTTCAACGCGGCGTGCTGCAACCCTCATGGATGCCACTTGAGCTTCCATGTCGCCGAGGGTGTGTTGGGGGAGTCTAGAGTTCTCAAGAATTATGTCTATCACGTCTTTGTTCGGTTTCCCCTCATTATACAGCTTGACGCAAGGAAGTAGAAGCCCCTCCTGATAGATCTCTGTAGAGTCGGATGTCCAGCTCCCAAAATGCATCCCCCCTACCTCACTCCAGTGCCCCTTATTTAGAACTAGAGACAGAAGTTCGTCTCTATGAAAAATCGGCAAAACCAGTGTAACGTCATTTAAGTGTGTCCCAGATTTGTATGGGACATTAAGCGCCACCACGTCTCCAGGATATAATTCCCCGTCCCACTTCTCGATAACTTCTCTGGCGGCAAAGTCAAGTACGCCTGAGAATCCAGGGACTCCAGGGGCCTGCGCTATCAGCTCCCCCTTAGAATTAGTCATTGCTACTGCATAGTCCAAGACCTCGTAAATTACTGGGCTCTTTGCGGTTCTTCCAAATGCAAAGAACATCTCCTCATTCGCAGTGATAAGGCCGCTTTTGATTATCTCAATAGTAAAGAAGTCGGATTTGCTCATACTTCTCACCTCTCAGTTATTATTACGTTGCCATATTTATCTACCGAAACCCTCTGCGTCTCCAATACTAGTATTGTGGAGGTCGGGTCTTCTATTATTGCCGGACCATTGATCTTGAAACTGGGAGTGAGTCTCTGTTTATTGTAGACTGATAAATCCAAGTCATCGCCATTCAGGTATACTTTTCTATCCCCGATTAGGGCATCATCAGGCGAGTTAGATGCCTGCTCAATCTCTTTTAACTCAAATTTCCTCACTCTATACTCACCTACCACGTGGAAATTAACTATCTCAATTGGGCTATCAAGCCTGAAAGCATATTCCCTTTCATGATATTCATGGAACCTGTTTGCTATTAGTTTAACCTCCTCATCACCCATCTTTCCTGAAGGGAGGGGGACTTTCACGGTATGTTCTTGACCATAGTATCGCATATCTGCGTACCTATGTATCACCACCTCGCCCACGCCTAGCTCCTCCTTGAAGATCTCAAGTATCTTGGTCTCAAGCTGCGAATATATTTCGTTTATCCTACGCAAGTCCGATTCCTTGTCAAGCCTAACGATTTCTGTATAAACATAGTCATGCCTGATATCAGTTGTAAGCATGCCCCAAGCGCTGAAAACGCCGGGAGGTATGACAGGCACTATTATCTTCTTTATCTCTAATTCTTGGGATATGAAGGGGGCGAACATGGGGCCTGAGCCACCGTGAACTATTAATGTGAAATCTCTTGGATCATATCCACGCTGGACCGAGACTACCCTTATGGCAAAGGCGGCGTTCTCATTCGCAAGCTTAACTATCCCCTCAGCAGCCTCATGAACAGAGATGTTATAATGGTCGGCCACCTTTCTTTTGATGACATCGTAGGATAGCTGTTTATGTATTTTCATCGCACCGCCAAGCAGGTATTCTGGATTTATTAAACCGTTGACAACATAGGCATCTGTTACTGTTGGCTCGGTTCCACCTTTGCCATAACAGGCAGGCCCCGGGTATGCTCCAGCAGCCTTAGGACCTACTTTCAAATTCCCTATCTGATCAATCCACGCTATACTAGTTCCGCCATTCCCTATCTCAAATGTATCCACCACCGGGACCCTGACCGGGTATCCGGCGGTGAACTTAGTCCTTTCAACGTAATATTCTGTATGAACCCTGGGGGTCAACCCCTCGACGAGGCTGGCTTTTGTGGTGGTGCTCCCCCCATCCAGCACGATAACATTACTCTCACCTACAAGTTTCGCAATGTATATTCCACCTATCACACCGGCTACGGGTCCAGACTCTATAGTATATATTGGGAAACGCTTGGCTATGTCAAAAGTCGCCACCCCACCGCTGGAGAGCATGACAAAGGGATGCCGCCGGAAGCCCTTCTCCCTAAAGGATTCCTCAAGTTTCTCGAGATATTTAGTCAGCTTTGGCTTGACGTATGCGTTTAAAACAGCCGTCATTGTCCGTTCATACTCTCTCCACTCCCTTGTTATTTCATGCCCCATTGTTATGGGGATATCTGTATTTTCCTGCACTATTTCATATGCCCTCAATTCATGGGTGGGGTTGGCGTAAGAGTTTATGAAACTGATACAGATGCTTTCAACACCTTCCTTCAAGAGTTTATTGACACCATTCTTTACCTCTTCTTCATTGAGAGGCTTTAAGACGCTGCCATCTGCCATAACTCTCTCCTCAACCTCTATCCTCAAGTACCTAGGAATGATTGGATCTGGTTTTTGATATCTGAAGTTATACATGTCCCTCCTATTCGACCTTTGAAGTTCAAGTACATCCCGGTATCCCTTCGTCGTTAAGAGGCCGACTCTGGCTCCCTTCCTCTCTATTATCGTATTAATTACGAGAGTTTGGCCATGAATGATTGAGAGCACTTTAGAGAAGTCTATTTTGCTCTTGGAAATAGTATTTACCACGCCAATTGAAGGGTCCTGTGGGGTTGTCTCATCCTTAACCCAGATGAACTCCCCAGTTTCATCGTCATAACCTACCAGATCTGTAAAAGCGCCACCAATATCGATTCCAATTCTATACACCAAGTCACTTCACCTTGCGATATTTAAGCCGCTCCCTCAGGTATAAAAACCTCATTCTAAAGTTGACTATGTCTTAATGGATGTGATGAGCTAATTCAACTATAGTCTGTGTAGGACGGTTTTTCCAGCTTTTTAGGCCTGCTTGTTTTTGTTGATTAACTTATAGGTGTGAAGTGGCCCTTTGGACTGTTGTGGGACGGGGGCGCTGGAGTTATAGCTTGCCACGTTGCTAGATAATTGGATGGAGCTTGCCGGCTTGGTGGGTAAGCCTAATGTCGGTAAGAGTACTCTCTTCTCTGCACTGACACTTGTTGATGTGCCTATTGCGAATTATCCCTTCACCACCAAAAGCCCCAACAGGGGTGTGACCTATCTCCGGTTTAACTGTGTCTGCAGGGAGCTAGGGGTGAAAGATAACCCGAAAAACTCGCTGTGTGTGGATGGTGTCAGGCTTATCCCAATCCAGATAATTGATTGTCCGGGAATTGTTCCTGAAGCTCATCTGGGTCGGGGGCTTGGGCTCCAGTTTCTCGACGAGATCAGGCAGGCGAGCGCGCTTATCGTTGTCGCTGACGCCTCAGGAGGGACAGATCTCGAGGGTAATGTTGTTGAGCCGGGGACACACGACCCTGTGGAGGATGTTCGGCTTGTGGAGAAAGAGTTTACTGAGTGGCTTCTCGGTATAATCTCTCGGGATTGGCCCAGAATCGCAAGGGCGGCGGAGGCTAAGCAAGCCTCACTCGCTGGAGAGATAGCTCGCGTATTCTCGGGGCTCGGAGTCGATAAGGAACATGTGGACGCTGCAATTATGAGGTCTGAGCTCGATGAGGGACATCCAACAGCATGGAGGCGGGAGGAGCTGCGCAGGTTTGTCGACGAGTTAAGGAGACTGTCTAAGCCGATAATAGTTGCGGCGAATAAAGCTGATGTGCCTACTGCGCGAGAGGGGATTAAGAAGCTTGTCGAGGCTGGATACGAGACCATACCGTGCAGCGGCGAGGCTGAGCGTGCTTTGAGAATGGCCGCCGAGCGGGGGTTTATAAAATACAGACCCGGAGACAGGATCTTCACAGTGATAGATAGTTCTCGGCTCAACCCTGCACAGAAAAGGGCGCTTGATGCTCTTGCAGGCTTTATGGAGAAAAACGGAGGTACAGGCGTCCAGGACCTGATAGACAAGGTTTACCTCAATGTCTTGGGTTATATCCCCGTATTCCCAGTTGAGGACCCTGTGAGGCTAACCGATAGAAATGGAAACGTCTTGCCAGACGTATATCTCCTCAAGCCTGGCTCCGGTCCCAGAGACCTTGCCTACAAGATACACACAGAGCTTGGAGAAGCCTACCTTTATGCGATCAATGCTCGAACGAGGCTAAAGCTCTCAAGCGACTATAAGCTGCGGCCTGGTGATGTGATATCGATTGTCTCTGCTGCCAAGAGGGGGTCCTAGAGAAACTCGTCAAGGGTGCGCTTCACAGTCTTCCCCCCACTAACGATTTCGTCAAAATCCATGTCTAAGCTGTCTAAAACCTGTTGGAAAACACCCTTTAGGTATTCTACATAGGACTCCACATCTACTTGATTCTTGTTAATCTCCACCCTCGGATGTAGTGGTGTGACCCCCAGCCTGTCTTTCGTCTTTACGTACTGGATGATGTCTCCAGAGCCGACCTTTACGCCTATCGCGGCAAGCTTCTGGGCTGCTTTAACATGGGGCGGGGTTGTCTTGGTGTACTGTTCGGGTGATTTGGAGAGCATGACGCTGAAGGCCAGCTCCGAGACCTCGAACTCCCGGTTTATCAGCTTGTTATAGCTCTCACGTATCAGCTCTATCAAGTCTCCCTTGAACTTTTCGAAATCCTCAGGACGCCTAATCTGTTTTAATTCTTCAACCATCTGCTCGAAGAGTCGGTGAGCTAACGCGAAGATGTGCCTCTTCTTCCCCGTAAGCCCCTTAACATCAACCACTCCCTTAACTGTGAGGCCCAGGTAATTCTTCTTCCGCTGAGAGAGGACGAGATAGACGTATTCTTTGTCTACTTCGAGGTCTAGGCCGAGGATCTCGTCAGCCCATTTTATGAGGCTTTTGAGAGTTCTTTCATCAGTGTTTTTAAGGAATAGCGAGTCCGTGTCCCCGTAGATTATCGTTCCGCCCAGCTCCTTCACCCTGTCTATAGCCTGCGAGAAGACGTATCGACCTATAGCTGCGGTGCTCTCAGCGAGTGGTGGGCAATATAGCGGGAACTCCTCAAACCCGAAGACACCGTAGCTTGCGTTAAGGAATACTTTGAGAGCCTTCTGTATGACATCGTACCACATTCTTTTTTCGCGCGGTATGTTTGGGTCGGAGCTTCTAGGCTTGTATATCCCCACCCTTATGTCTCTCAGGGAGCCGATAATCTGGCTTTGGAGGCCGCGCTTCCTCGTACAGACCCAATGCCCTGTCTCGGGAACGATGTTTGACCTGCACTCCTCATGGGGGCAGCGTATAGTCTCGTAACTGAGGTTCCACCTCTTTAGCGCAGAGGGGTAGAGGGAGGCAAAGTCAAGCACCTTAACATCAAAATGTATCCCAGGTATAGGGTCGACGACAATTGCACCCCTGTACTTTTTACCCTCTATTATTGCCTTGGTGGTTGTCATTCCTTTTTCCTGCAGAATCTCCTCCGGCCTAGGGATAAGCCATCCCCGCCTCCGATGCTCATAGTATAGCAGGTTTTTGATCCAGCCTGAGACTCCGTGCCTGCATAGGTCCTCAATAGGAAGCCTACTTATCCGGCAGAGGACGAGGATCAGCCTGATGATTAGTCGCTCATTATTTGATAGCAGTTCATAGACTAGTAGCGCGTCTCCGAAGCTATATGTTGCGAGCTCGCGGGGTGAGAGCTCTGAGATCGGCCTCTCAATCTGAATCTTCCCCTTGCCGAGCAGCGCCTGAGAGATTGCCTCGAGAGTATACTCCCGGTATTTGTTGTCAAAGGCGTAGATTTGGATTGACCTGTTTAAGAAGAGGCTGTATAGGTCTATGTGGGCTGCGTTGATGAATGAAGCACCCTCTCTACCGACTACTATACGGTTCTTCTCCTTGCCGATTCCGAGCCTCTTAGCCCTATTATGAAGGTACGGCAAGTCGAACTGGTCTCCATTGAATGTGGCAATTATGGCGTAGTTTGAGAGGGCTTCGAAGACGTCTTCAAGCATCTTCTCCTCCGACTCGTATAATGAGACCTTAAAGTCGAATCCAGAGGTATCGAGGGAGAACTCTCCTCTTCTCAGCATGAAGACCTCTCTTCTACCATCAGACCCGCAGATTGAGACGGCGATAACCGGGTCTTCGGCCTTCGAGGGGTCCGGCAGACGCGTGGCGATGGGGCTATAGACCTCGATATCGAGCGCACAGTAGGGTGGCTCAAACTGCTCCGCCTCCATTATTGTTATCCAGCTAGCAACCTCGTTTAGATCGCTCTCGCTCAGCTTTTTTATCTGGGAAGCGAGCCTCCTCGCCTCCTCTACGCTTAAAGTTTCAGGTGTGAGGCCGTTCTGTGAGTCTTTATACGTTATCCCGCATATTAGGCCCTTGTCGTAGAGATAGTTCAGGTGGTAGGGAATATCAGATTCCCATGTCTTAATACGCTCCCTGACAGAGTTCTTCCTCCCTCCTACAGTGAGGGGGTCCCTTACAACGATCTTTGTTAAGATAACTTTCTTAAGTCTAAGAGCATCAAATTTTTCCTCCTCTCCCACCTCAACAATGCTATCGCCCAGGTCCTTCAGTGCTTCAAGCGCCTCTTGAGGAGAAAGGTCTGTGTAGCAGTAGGGCAAGTGCCCTGAATCGTCGTATCGAACCTCCACTCTGCCAGTATCCCGCCTCAGGAGTTTAAGATACGCGGCCCCCTTCTCGCCGTCGTAGCCGGCTGAGAGGAGAAGCAGCCTATCTCCTGCCTGGAGGTGTTCATCTAAACCCGGCTGCATCTAAACGATTCTTGGCCTCTAGGCTGTATAAGCGTTTTCCTCCTCTTGGGAAATCAACTTAAATACGGCTGACCCGTGATATTCTGAAAAGTTTTGGCAAAGGGCAGAAGGCTCGCAGGCATAGCGGCCTTGGCCCTCCTAATCAGGCTGGTACCCTCAGCCTTCACTGGGCATGGCTGGGACCTCTACGTCTGGTTTAGAACATCTGAGCTATTCCTCAGAGAGCAGATAAATATCTACAGCTACCCCCAGTTTGAGGTATTTCCATGGGGGTTTTACACCTATCCACCTCCATGGCTATACCTGATAGCTGCGGCGAGATATGCTTCGTCACTATTAGGGGGGGATAGAGGCGTATCCATCCTCCTGATCAAGACCCCCATCATACTGGCCGATGTGCTCTGCGGGCTGGTTCTGTGGGTTACGGCTAGGAGGCTTGGGCTTGATGAGGGGAAGGCCTACGAATTGGCCCTAATCTATCTCCTTAACCCTCTAACAATCTTCATCTCTGGCGTCTGGGGTATGTTTGATGCGATCCCCGCCCTCTTCACCCTTCTAGCTCTCACATTGTTATTGTCAGGGAGAGTTTCAACTGCGGCAATCTCACTGGGCCTGGCGGCCTCGTTCAAGATCTACCCAGCCATCCTTCTACCATCCATCCTAATAATCTTCCTCAAAGAAAATGGGCTTAGAAGGGCCCTAACTAGGTTCATCCTCCCGTTCTCCTCGGTTCTGCTCCTTGTCTCCATCCCATTTCTCAGCAACCTCCAAAACTATCTAGACAAGCTACTCTACCACGGCTCAAATGTAGGCCAGTTCACATACTGGACACTAATAGGCGTCTTTATTGGGGGAGGACCCTCCAGCACCATTGGTTGGATTCTGTTCGCCTCAACACTCGGCATCACACTGTACAGAAAATATACCGATACAACGCCCAGCAAAGATATAGCCACGATGATGGCCGGCGTCTTCACCCTCTTCTTAGCGACCTCGCCGAAGGTGAATGTCCAATACCTAGTGCTGGGCCTCCCACTACTACTGCTTGCATCCCGTGTACATGGCAATCAGGAGGCGAGGGCTGAAATCAGGAGACGCCTATTGATGCTTCACGCAGCCGCTCTAATCTTCATCACCGGAAGCTTCTTCATCATAGGATACGACCCGGCGAACATGGGCAAGGTGTATAATTTGAATCTCTTAGAGGCGGGGATCGCGGGTTTTCTAATCCTTATTGCGGCTGGCATTGCGGGCTGGGAATCTGTGAAGCTCTTGCTGGCTCTTAACAACCTCACTGCACTTAAGAGGAGGCTCGATGAGAGGACTGGAATCTCAATCATAATCGTGATTGCTTTGATAGTTGTCACTGTCCCTCCAAGCCCAGCTGGCGTAAGGCTCCCAGTACAGCCCGTCAGGGTAGCTGTCCTAGAGAGCCCCGACTCCATTTTCCAGGCGGGGTCAACCAGCATCCCACCCGACCTTTATCGAAAAATCGGCGAGCCCACACACCTGGTAATCCCACTATCACCCGACTTCTTCATAGAATACGCGAAGTTAGGCCCCAGTAGCGATGTCTCCAGATACTTCAGGTTTAGACTGGACTCGGGTGGATGGACCCTTTACGACTTATTCAAACTCGTAAACGGGTTAAAGTCCTCAGGGGTAAAGGTCTTAGTTGGGGTATTCACGAAGAGCAAGGACCTTCTTGTGTCTTATGGGATGCAGGGGTATGAGTCCAACTGGTTTAGGGAGAATCAATACTTGGTGGGTGAGGATGAACGTATGAACTTCGGAGTGATGATGCCTCAAAACATGAGCCTTGCGGAGTTCTATGCTAGCCGTGTAACTAAGACAGCCGACTCTATGGGCTTTGACGGGGTCTATGTCTTAGCTCCTCAAGAGGGGCTTACCTCCCCCAGCGATGTCGAATGGATCGAGCCCCTATTGATTCAGCTACGCGTCCACTTAGAAGGCTCAAAGGAATTATTCGTTGACGGCGTAGACCCCGCTCTAGGCAGCGAGGCCATTAAGAAGGTGATGCCCTACGTCGACTACGTCGTCATTAGGTCTCCGATATGGTTCAGGGAGATAACGATGAAGGAGCCGAGGTTAGGCCAGGAGTATGTTGAGCAGCTTAGGGCTGTGTTAAGCGGTTTAGAAAGGTTAGAGAACTCGAAGATACTCTATGCTGTGAATGTTATGGACTTCTCGAGCGGCTGGCTCGTGCCCGCGATACAGGTCCAGCTCCAGGTTGATACGTTCTCCTCCATAATTAGTGAGGGATATGTGGTCTACTTCGCCTCAAGGTATTTACCCTATCGCTTGACACTTGATTACTCGAGGGTTCAGAGGGGGCTTTAGGGCTTAAGGTTCTTAAGGCACGTGTAGCCAATCCGATGGTTAGATGAGTACGGAGTGGGAGCCTAGGACGCTCGTCGGCCGGATGGTTAAGGAGGGGAGGATAACCTCTTTAGAGGAGCTATTCGCCAGTAACTATAGGATAACAGAGCCAGAAATTGTTGATTTTCTTGTCCCCAACCTCCAGCAGGAGGTCATAGATATCAAGCTTGTTCAGAGGCAGACGGACGCGGGTGAAAAGTCTAGGTTTAAGGCGATAGTAGCTGTAGGCAATGGGGATGGACTAGTCGGGCTCGGCACGGCCAAGTCTACACAAGTTGTTATGGCTATTGAGAGAGCCGTCAGCAGGGCGAAGATGAATCTAATATACGTTCAAAGGGGGTGTGGCAGTTGGGAATGTGCTTGCGGCGAACCGCACAGCCTCCGAGTAACTGTTAAGGGGCGATGTGGCAGTGTCGAGGCCCATCTGCTACCTGCGCCCCGAGGGCTCGGGCTTGTAGCTGGAAACATAGCGAAGATTATCTTAAGGCTTGCGGGTGTTAGTGATTGCTGGCTTAGAAGCTTCGGAGAAACGAGGACCTCACTAAGCATGGCAGGAGCCGTTTATGATGCGTTAAAGAAAACAAACTACATCGTGTTGCCCAGCATGTGGTGAAGTCAACCTTGAACAAAGCCCCGCTCATAGTTGTGATTAGAGTCAGGGGGCCTTGGGGGATGGACGCTGAGACTGAGCAGACTTTAAGGATGCTACATTTAAAGAGGTCGAATCATGCAGTAGTCTTACCACTCAATCCAAGTGTCAGGGGAGTGTTGAACAAAGTTGGCTCGTATATAACTTGGGGTGAGGCTACGCAGGATATGCTTGTGATGCTTTTCAAGAGGGGTGATCCACAACCAGGTGTTAAGGTTGAGGAGGAGCTGAAAAGGCTTGGGGTCGCAGGGCTCAAGGAACTTGCCAAGAAGCTCTGTGATGGCGAGCTAGGCGTCGATGTGTTGAGGAAGATCTTTAAGCCGGCATTCAGGCTGCACCCTCCTAGGGGCGGTTTCAAGGGAAGCATCAAACGGCCGATTAGTCAGAAAGGAGTATTGGGATACGCGGGGGAGAAGATAGGACGTCTGTTAGAGGCCATGTGCTAGTTGATGACTGGGAGGATATATATCCGGGGCTTGTATGAGAATTTAGGGTGTCTCTGAATGCCAACGAGGCTACGAAAAGTGCGGAAGAGGAGGGGTTCCAGGACACATGGATGGGGACAGATAGGGCAGCATAGAAAGCATGGAGCCAAGGGCGGTAGGGGGTTTGCAGGAGGGCATAAGCATAAGTGGACATGGGTTATAAAGTATGCGCCGGACCACTTCGGAGAAAAGGGGTTCCACCCGCCTACCTCAAGGGAGCTTAAGACTATAAACCTTGACTCGATCTCCGTGATAGCCGAGAAACTCGCGCGTACAGGCTCAGCCAAGAGCGAGGATGGGAAAATAATAGTAGACCTCAGGGCTCTTGGATATGATAAGGTGGTAGGTAAGGGAAGGCTGACAACCCCAGTAAAGATAATTGTAAAGTCGTGGACGCCTAGAGCTGAGGAGAAGGTTTTAGCATCAAACTCCGTTATGGTGGCGGCTGAGTAGGGGGATGCAGGAGGGTAGGGGACGCCTAGCAGAGGTTCTCACCAGGGTATTGCCAGAGGCCTCTAAGCCAGTCAAGAGGCTAACACTTACGGAGCGGCTTGTCTGGACTGCCCTAGTACTTGTGATTTATGAGGCGATGAGCAGCACTGCGCTTTACGGTGTTTCCGTCTCAGCCCAACAAGCAAGCCCGCTCCTACTCAACATAATCTTCGCATCAAATATCGGCACGCTAACCACTCTCGGAATAGGCCCAATAGTTACAGGTGGCTTAATCCTTCAGCTTCTCGTAGGAGCCGAGATACTCCGCCTAGACCTCAAGAAAAGCGAGGATAGGGCCCTGTTCACGGCTTTGAGCAAAGTCTTCACATTGGTTATAGCGATATTCCAAGGAGCGGCATACATCTTCGCGGGATATTTCGGCACACTTACGCCTACGACACAGCTTCTCATATTCGCTCAGCTATTCTTCGCTACGATTGTGATAATGTTGATGGATGAGCTGGTACAGAAAGGATGGGGCCTGGGCAGCGGCATAAGCCTCTTCATCGCGGCGGGTGTGGCTGGTCAGATATTTTCCGACCTCTTCTCTCCAATCATCCTACAAGACGGGTACTTCCACGGAGTGATACTAGCCCTAGCACAGGGCCTAGTAACTCCAAATGGTGTGGCTCCATTATTCATAAGGCATGTCGCTCAGAGGGGCGACGTACTCGGACTCATATCCACCACCGCCATAATACTTCTTCTTATCTACGCAGAGAACATTAGAGTCAACATCCCGATATCCCACTCACGCTACGGGGGGTTTAGAGGAACCTACCCTATCAAGCTCCTCTATGTCTCAAACGTCCCAGTCATCTTCGCTTCGACGATATTTACAAACATCTATTACCTCTCCTCAATAATCTGGTCGCGCTACAATACAAACAACTCAAACCAGCTACTCAATCTCCTCGGCACATTCACTATACAGGAAGGGGCAACACAGCCAACACCCACAGGCGGCTTAGCATACTATGCACTGGGTCCATCCAACTTCACTGATGCGATGACAGACCCCATAAGAGCCGTGGTCTTTGTCGGATTGATGGTCGGGTTCTGCCTTATGCTCGGCCGGTTTTGGATTACTGTCGGTGGACTTTCGCCTGAAAGGATTGCAGATCAGCTTATAGCCGCCGGTATGCAGGTTCCGGGCTTCAGAAGATCTCCAGCAATCATTTCATCCATCCTTCGCCGATACATCTACACCGTCGCAATCGTTGGCTCTGTTATTGTCGGCCTCCTGGCGAGCACTGCAAACTATGTAAACGCCTTCGGAACAGGCACAGGGCTACTGCTAATGATCGGCATCCTCTACCAGTATTATCAGATATTGATACGCGAGCGCGTGGCCGAATCCTATCCCGCCCTTGCCAGACTTGTCGGTGAAGTATAGAGATGGTTGAGGGTGCGGTCTTTGAGATTTTGGGATTTTCAATGGCCCTCGCCCTAGTGTCGGCTGGGCTGAGGAGAGTTCTTCTAAGTAAAGAGGATATGCTAGCGATGCAAGAGGTAACAAGGTATAACCGGGAGCTCATGAAAGCACTCAGGGAGAAGGATATGAAAACGGTTGAAAAGCTCGAGAAAAAGAAGGAATACATGCAGAAGATCCAGGCAAAGATATTCGGTAAAAACATGATTCTTATGCTGATCTCGATGGTTATTTTTTTCACCTTTTTCTTCTTCGCGAACGCAAGGTATGGAAATACACCACTTTTAGAGATGCCTCCAGGCCTATTCTTACCTTTTATCTCGATTGATGGAAAGGTGAGCTTCTTCGGCTGGTATCTCCTGACTTTTTTCAGTACGAGTCTGCCGATAAACAAGTTTTTAAGCCAGAAGGTGGCTAGCTCACCTACTGTTAAAAAGTAGATGGAGGGGGTGGTCTGGCTGTGGCTAGACGGTGTGCCTGGTGTGGACGGTTAATTGCGGGGGTCTCGGATGCGAGGAGGGTATCCGCCAGCAAAAAACGTGTGGAGCGGATTTATGGAGGATACATCTGCTACTCTTGCCTTAGGAGGGCGATTCTTAGATGGACTATAAGAGAGATTGCGGCGGGCAGCCCTACAGGTCAAAGTAATACTTAACAGATGTGTAGACTATCTCTAGAACCTCGTGGCTGCCTAGCCTCGAAGTGTCTAGAATTAGGTGAAAAGGCTCCAGGTCTGAGCCCAGTCTAAAGCCATAGAGTCTTCTGTAGAGCTCTGCATTCCTGGTGTCACGCTCCTCGAGGATCTTTAACGCCTCCTCCAGGCTTAGTCCAGCCCTCTTAGCTAGTCTCGCAGCCCTTACTGCCTTATCGGCCTTTAGCCAGATCTTGAAGCCGCCATCAAACAACCATGGTAGGACCCAGCTATCTATTACCACGCCGCCGCGCCGGGCAATACTCAGCAACTCCTCATCCACCATCCTATCGAGTGATTCGTTCTCCTCCCTCATGGCTAGGAACTGCATACCAGCCTCGCTCTCCCACCAACTATTTCCAGAGGTCTCATAGCCCTTCCTCGCTGCAACAGCCTTCAAAGCCTCACCCCCCGAATACCGCTCAACTCCAAGCCTCTCAGCGAGCTGCCTTGACAACGTGCTCTTCCCAGAGGCTGCTAGACCGCTCACTATAACCACGATGTCAGTCCTTGGCACAAATATTCAATAGACACCTCGAGTTAAAAAGGGTAGATCCTACGCTTGGCTGAGATTTATTACAGGGGCTAGTTAACGTAGATTCTAGGCATGGTCCAAGAGGTTGGTAGGATAGTGGTGAAGGCTGCGGGGCGGGATGCTGGCTTGAAGGGCGTTGTGGTGAGTGTCTTAGGGGGGAACAGGGTTCTTGTTACCGGCCCTCCCAGCCTAACCGGCTTAAGGAGGAGAGCCGTAAACGTGATGCATCTCCTCCCAACACAGTTTAAGGTAGAGCTGAAACGGGATGCAGGCGATGACGAGGTCCTCAAGGCCCTGGAGAGCAGTGGGTTAATCGACTACATGAGAAGGAGGGCTGAGATTAGCCGGTGGTAAGAGTGCTACTCCGGCACAGTGTAGAGCCGTGGCCCACTAGGCGGGAGCTTCTGACTCTTAGGGAGGCGGAGACCGACCCGAGATACGGCTTTAGGCCCGAGGAGAGGCCGATCCAAGAACTCATGAGCTACGGATACATCCCACTAGATAAGCCGCGAGGACCCACAAGTGGAGAGATAACTGAGCGCGTTAGGAGGATGCTGGGGGTTGAGAGGGCCGGACACGGCGGGACCCTAGACTAATGCGTGGGGGAGATCCCGCAGTCTCCGGGCTTCTTCCAATCCTCCTGGGAAACGCGACCAAAGGCTCTGCACAAGCACACAAATATCCAAAGGAATACATCTGTCTGCTGAGGCTCCACGGAGAGGTAGAAGACCCCGAGCTCGAGTGGGGGCTAACACAGTTTATAGGAGAGTTCTATCAGACCCCACCAGTCAGGGCGAATGTGGCGAGACAGGTCAGGAGGAAGACCCTGTTTGAAGCGGAGGTCATAGAAAGGATTGGGCGCGACATCCTACTCAGACTAATTGTGAGCGGTGGAACATATGTGCGTAAGCTCTGTCATGATCTGGGGCTTATCTTAGGTGTGGGCGCGCATATGGTTGAGCTGAGGCGCGTGAGAATTGGGCCCGCAAGTGAGGGGAAGGCTGTCACGCTACAGCAGCTCCAGCGTGCTGTATGGAGATTTAGAGCGGAGGGAGATGAAGGCGGCTTGAGAGAAGTCATCAAGCCCATAGAAGACTTCCTCTCCTATATGCCGAGGATAGTCATCTTCGACTCAGCAGTAGATGCTGTATGCCATGGCGCACCCCTAGCAAAACCCGGGATAGCCGCTATAGACCCAGATATTTCACGGGGAATGGAGGTGGGAATCTACACGCTTAAGGGTGAGATCGTCGCAATAGGTGAGGCGCTTAAATCCTCGCAAGAGGTATTGAAGGAGGGAGGAATTGTGGCAAGGACTGACACTGTATTCATGCGTCGTGGCACCTATCCTCCCCGATGGGGTAGAGGAAAATCTAAAACAAGCTAAATCGAGTAATAATACTGGGCCGGGGTGGCAGAGAGGTCAATGCGCAGGCCTGGAGAGCCTGTGGCCCAACCGGGCCTCGAGGGTTCGAATCCCTCCCCCGGCGCTTTAGCTTTCATACAGGCTTTGGGGATAGAAGCCATGAAGATAATTATTATAATTGTATGGTTTAGTAGTATAGATGTACTCATCTTCAACAAGGTTTTCGCTCAGGCTGATGAATTCATAACTCAGAGGTTTTGTAGAGAGATGGTGCTGTGCCTGTAATCTGTGCACCCTTAAAACCAAGCGGACACTAGCTAATGCGATTAAACGAATGGTAAAAGTAACTTCTGAAGACGTTGAAAATGTCTACAATGACATGGGAGGGAGAGAGCCTGCTCTGCTCTTTATACAGGGGTGATGCAGTAATAGAGAGATCTTCTACTCTTTTCCAGTTTTTAAATGAGTGTCGGCCGTGGGCGGGTATAGAGCTGTCGATTAATCCGGCTTGGCGATATTGTTTGTTAGAAAACAGAGGTAGCTACTAAGCCTCTACCTTCTTCAACTTGCGCCATTTATCACAACCTCGGAACCATTCCAATCAGACCCTCCCAGCTCATGGGGAACATCTTTATCTCTTGAGGCTTTAGCCAGACGAACTTTTTTAAACGGATTTCAAAAATGCTTCAAGCAGGTATCCCATATTCCAGCTATAACGATTATAAGGGATCTAGGTATAGCTTTTTTGTATGTTATCCGACTACAGGAGGGAGAGTAGACAGGCTTTGTAGTAGGTGGCACAGAACATTCAGAAACATGGACTGATGCCCAGAATGCGGGATAAAACTAAGGAACTCCGAGAAAAAGAAGAAACAAACAGAGAATATAACATATTGGACAACATCACGCCGGGGGTGGGATTTGAACCCACGCGGCCTTTGGTAGGCCACAGGCTCTCAAGGCCTGCCCCTTTGGACCTGGGTGGTTGGTCCGGGCTTGGGTACCCCGGCTCTGGTTATAGTATGTGGCATGGTCTTCTTATTAAGATAAATAATGGTTGTTAAGGGGGTTTGTGGTGGTTGGGAAGGCTTATTCCTAGGACTATGGCATCGCAGCACCCGGATAACGCTGTCCTGCCGTCTTGGTGTAGTGGGGAGGTGATTGCTGGGGAGGACGAGGTGAGGGAGGCGTATCTCTCCTTCTCTAGCTATGGTTGTCAGGAGGTTATGTGGGATGCAGAGGGGAAGGATATTGACCCGCACGTGGTTAGGAAGCTCTTAACTACATATCCGGACTATTTCAAGGAGAAGGTCTTGGGCAGAGATGTGTTTCTTACCTTAAGGATCCCTAACCCCCTGATAGAGGTGCCTGAGAGAAAGGTCTTCCTAGAGTCCCTGCAAGCAATCCCACGCCACAACGATATCGCACGAATCTTCTACAACGGCAACGGGGCCTCTGTCTTCGAAGTTATACTCCCCTTCACGTCGAGTCACACAGACATTATCCGCGTAAAGGAGGTGTTTAGGCGCTGTGTGGTGGATCCTCTGAAAGCCTCTATAGATTTCAGGGGGTTCACTCTCAAGGATTTGATAGGCGATGTCACACCGGAGGACCTTGAAGTTATACCTCTCTTCGAGGACATAGAGTCAATAACAAACATCGACACCATCATCTCAAAATATGTTGAGCTCTTCTCTCCCCCTTATATGAGGGTCTTTCTGGCACGTTCCGACCCAGCACTCACATACGGCTTCATAACAGCGACTTTGCTAGCTAAGATAGCCCTCTCAAAGTGTAGGGCTGTCTATGAGAGAATGGGGATACCTGTTTACCCTATCATCGGCTGTGGATGCCTACCTTTCCGCGGCCACAATTCCCCTACAAATGTTGAGAAATTTGTTGAGGAGTATTCCGGGGTCTGGACAGTGACGATCCAGTCAGCATTCAGATATGATTATCCGAGGGAAATCGCAGTAAGTGCTGTCGAGAGGCTAAACAATCTGCTCCCCCACGGAGAGCCCCGCATGCTTGACAAGGATTCTGAGGATGTCGCGTTAAGGTGTGTGTCTAAGCTGATGAGAATCTACGGCGACTCACTCGAGAATGCAGCCAAGGAAGTAAATGCGAAGTCGGGCCTAATTCCCCCGAGGAGGGCGAGGAAGCTCCACATAGGCCTCTTCAGCTATTCTCGCCGGTTTAGAGAGACTACACTCCCCAGAGCCATCCCATTCACCGCCTTCTTCTACTCCCTCGGACTACCACCAGAGCTAATAGGCCTCAGAGCTATCAGAGAGCTTAGCGAGGAGGAATACAGCATTGTCAGGCAGCTTCACATAAACTTGATCCATGACCTGACATTCGCCGCTAGACATGTAAGCTGGGAGAACCTCTCGCTTCTCGCGGAGAAAGAGTTGGATGTTCAGAAGGTGTTTGGATCAAGTTTCTTAGATGGCTTCATCCCAAGCTACATGGAGGACATAGCAACTGCGGAGGAGGTGCTCGGAATAAAATGCGGACCCCGCACAGCATCGGACAGAAGATACGTCAACACGGTCGAGAACTTATTAATCTCGCTAATCGAGGGAGATGAGAGGGAGGCGAAGAATGAACTCCTCAAGTCTGCCATGATGAGGGGGAGCTTAGGCTAAGATCCTCTCTATCAGATACTCTTTCCTAAAGGGTATCAGGTCGCCGAGCCCCTGTCCAACCCCAATAAACATTATCGGTCTCTTAATCTCGTAGCAGACTGTTAGTGCCAGACCACCCCTTGAGTCACTATCAAGCTTCGTAAGCACTACATAGTCGATCCCAACATCTTGGTGGAACCTTCGCGCCTGTTCCCGGCCAGTGGAGCCTGTCAGGGAATCCAGGACAAGGATTGTGGCGTCTGGGCTGGAGACTCTCTTCATCTTTCTCATCTCCTCTAGGAGGTTCTTTTTAGCCTCACTCCGCCCCGCCGTATCTATCAAGACAACCGACTCGTGTCCCGCCCTGGCAGACGTTATCGTATCCACCGCCACTGCAGCCGGGTCTGCGCCATATCTCTGGCTCACAGCTCGAATCCCAACCTGCTCGGCCAGGTTCTTCGCCTGCTCGATGGCCGCGGCCCTGAAAGTATCCGCGCACGCCAAAACAGGAGTCAAACCATTCTTTTTCAGCCAGAAGGCGATCTTCGCGATTGTTGTTGTCTTCCCCCCGCCGTTCGGCCCCACGAATAGGATGATGTAGGGATCTCCCCTGGTACTGTTCTTCAGTCTAATCTCCTCAAGTAGCTTCTCTGGAGATTCGTCCAGCAGTATCTCGGAGAGCACTTGACGGTAGAGTGCAGCGATTTTCTCCTCACCATCGCCAAACCGTGAGATCTGGACCTCGGCGAGTCTAGGTCTTATCAACTCTGCAACATGCTCTGCTGTTTCGAGAGAGACGTCACTGCTCACGAGTTGGAGCTTGAATTCTTCCAGCGCCTCTCCAAGCTCTTTTTCAGAGAGTCTTGTCTTTGAGACTTTCTCACTGAGTGTTTGGAAGGCCCTCTTGAGGCCCTCCAGCATCTATGCTTCACCCTTGCCGCTCTGCTCCTCTCCCACAGCCCTTTCTATCGAAGCTAGAAACCTTCTAACCGCCTCTGCCCTCTCGGAATATGACTGTAGGGCCCTACTTGTCTCAGCATGCGCCTGCTCAAGCCTCTGCCTCCTGGCCATGAGCCACCCTCTGCACCTATCCAGCGACATATCAATAAACACGTTATCACCGATATTTACTCTGAAGGTGTCTGGGCTTGTTATTACGCCCTCTGCGAGCACGCCAGCACCTATCGGCATCAGCCCCTTAACCTCTCCCTGATGCTTTGCTATCTCGTCGAGGAGCTCCAGAGATCTGTTATGCTCGCCTATAGAGCTCTCTAGGGCTAGGAGCCGGGCTTGGAGCTCGCGAACGATCCTCTCTAAGATAGTCAGTTCGGATATCGCTCTCTCAATGTCCCCGCGGGTTATCTTAACGCTCATTTCCTCAATTGCATGTTGTATCATCAGTATAAATACAGTATTGTAGCTCTTGATCAGGCCAGGCCGCTGAGAACCCTCAGGTTATGCACTTGAGGCCTGACTAGAGACCCAGGGCCGTCGATATAGTCATAAGCTCTGGGCCAACTGTCCTCTTACCTATGAGGGCTCCCTTACTATTAGCCAGGACTCCGCTCTTTACGAAGAGGTTTCCATTGTTCACTGTCGCCCTCAAGACCCTGACCCTCGAGTATTCCTCAATAGTCTTAACCTCCTCCTCGGTAGCTTCCACGTGAACAAGCCCGCCCCGGTTCGTGAGGAGACATAACGAGCCTACATGCCTCCTGCCAGCTATACTCATTGATACAGCCTCTACACCGAGGGTGTCGGCTATGGCCCTAACCTCGCTTGCCTGAATCTCAGGCGATGCAACGACGCAGTGGTCGTTTGCACTCATCAGGTTTCCCATAGCAGTCTCTCTGCCCCTGTAGATGTAGATGTTGAGGTCTGAGGCCACGGCCTTTATCTGTGATATTTCCTCGTCGAGAACTATCTTCGGAAGTACTGCGCCCTTGCTGTTGATGCAGATAAATGGACCTATTAGGATGGAGCCCGAGATGTAGGTTTGGACAGCATCGGAGCCAAGTATACTCGCCATAAGCTCCACCTTCTTTGGCGGCAGACCTGGCGGTAATATGAGTAGCCTCTCACTATTCACTGCAAAAAGGCCTATATGTGGTGTTCCAAAAACATCGACGAAGAGGACGCTACTGCTCTGCACCCTGCTCGGCAGCAGCCTCACCCCCCAGTTTCACTATAGCCTCTCCCTCCTCGTCCTTTTCAACGATGATCGTTACCTTCCTCGGAGGCCTCTCTATGCTTCGACTATGTATAAGCCTCGCCACCTCCTCCGAGATCTTGACCCTCTCAGCCTTCGCAATCCTAGCCGCTTTCTTCTGGATGATGTTGAGCGCCCTCCTCGCTCGGCGTAGCTTTGGGGCCTTGTAGGCGTCTCTCAAGTTTAGAGTAACTTCTTTACGGCGCTGGGACATTCTACTCACCTAAGGTTTGATGGGGCTGGAGTTGCGCCAGTTTCTTCTCCGCCGACTCTGTCTGACCTCTCCCCCAGTCCTCAAAACTATCCACGCAGGTACACTCTCGGCTCTTTTTAGGGCTGAGGCCAGCCGCTTCTTAACAGGTAGAGTCTTAGGCATCTAGACCACCAACTATTCCCCCAACCAGCACTATATGAGTATTAGAGACCATACAAGCTTAAACAGTTACAGCTCGTCTCTGCTCAGCCTCACAATCTTTGTCTCCTTCTTGGGTGGCATTACTTTCTCCAGAATCTGTTTAAGGAGGCTGTCGGTTATCTGGGACTTTAGGCTCCCGGAGCGTGCGAGATTTACTATATAGTTCTCAACAGCTTCAGCCACTGCCGGACGGGTCATCTTAATGTTTGCAAGCCTCTGCCGAGCCTCGGGTGTAAGGACAACGCGCAGTATAGCGGCCCTCTCAGCCTCAGCCCGCCTCCTAGCCTCCTCCTCAGCCGCTCTCGCTTGGAGCTCAGCCATCTTCCTCCTCCGAATCTCCTCAAGCTCCTCGTCCTCCGGCTCCGGCACCGCCAACTAGGGTCACCTGACTTATGGAAAAGTGCAATTACTTAAATACATATCCGAAGCACTTAAGACGCAGCCCTCCCCTTCTCCTTCTTAGGTTCAAGTAATCCTTGTCTGATGAGTCTATAGCGTGGTTCGAAGATAAGCAGTGCTTCTGGGGTGTCATATACCCTCACGTTTATCAGTGTTTTTGACGAGCCGAAGCTGGGTTTAATCCTTACCAAAGCCAATCTGTTAGTGTCTATTTTCAGCAACTCTGAGACAGCCTTAATCGTCTCTCCCCTGCTTGGAGTGCCGCCATCCACGTCAGCTACTAAAATAAGCTCGCTTCTACCTATCACGTCATTCCTACTCTCAGAGAGCTTCTCGAGCATCTTTATTCCCAACTCCCCTTAAACACCGTCAATGTCCTCCCTTTATTTTACCATAACCCTCTTCAACGCGACCTGTATCCCATCGCGAGCCTGACTAACTCTTCGTGGAAAGCAGTGCTCCCGGAGAGCTCGGGGTGGAATGTGGTCCCCAGTATACTCTCCTGCCTAACAGCCACGGGCCTCTTTGCAAAATAGGCTAAAATCTCCACATCACTCTCTGTCTCGAGTATTCCTGGCGCCCTTATGAAAACAGCCCTAAAATTATTTAGGCCGAGGGGCGGCACGTCGATCTGCGCCTCGAATGAGTCCCTCTGCCTCCCGTATGTGTTCCTCTCAACTAGTATGTTGAGGACTCCAAGCACTGGCTGCCCGGTTTCGCCAACAATGCGGTCATATACTCGCTTTGCAAGGAGTATGAGGCCTGCACAGGTTCCCAGGACAGGTAGGCCTTCATCTATTCTTCTTTTCAGCACGTCTAGGGATTTTTTGTAGCTGGAGAGCCTACCCATCACTGTGCTCTCCCCTCCCGGTATTATCACAGCGTCGACCGATTCAATCTCCTCCGGCAGCTTCACAGTGGCTACTAAGCCCTTAACCCCGAGCTTTTTCAGAGCCTCCCTAGTAGCGGCCAAGTGCTCCTCAACATCGCCTTGGAAGGATGCTATGCCGACTTTGACCTCCATCGCCTATAGCTATAGACTAAACCCTCCTCTATATATCTGAGGTCAGGTCCATCGCCCGGTTTATTCTCGCTTGATAGCCTTCAACCCTAAGCTCCAACACATCCTCAAGCCCGACCATCCTACCCGTATACGAAGACTCTAGGGCGGCAGCGACCATGCCTACGGAGAGCATGCCCTCCCATCCTCCAGTCTCAGGAGTGTCTCCATCCTCTATGCAGCGGAAGAAGTCGATAAGCTCCAGGGCGATTAGCTTTCTATCGGCCTCCCAGAAATCCATTTTGTATCCGTTGAGTAGCTCGGGGAACAGGACTCTAGTCTCTCTGTCATAGATCTCCTCGGCGTCCTCTGGTGAGACTTTGTATGGCTCCCCCATCCTCTGGCCTAGGAAGGCTGTGTGGGGCATAGTTGCAAGATAGTCCTGGTCCAGCGGCCTAGAGAGCTTGAGGGGTTCGCCTGTCCTCTCCATCGGGACCTCTATCGAGCCATTCTCTAGATAGATTAGCCTACGCCAAAGGCCTTCACCTGTGGCAGCCAGGTTTACCAGGAGGCTCGCCACTCTACCTTCTCTATAGTGGTATGTAGCGTCAAGATAGTCCTCAGCCTCCACTTCCACTGGAGTCTTCATCAAGGCTTCGCCACTCATCTCTCTAACATACCTCACCTTTCTTAGGAGTGCTGAGGATGCGGAGACTGTTTCCGGAGTTCCGAAAAAGTAGTTGTAAATATCCGTGTAGTGGCAGCAGAGGTCGATCAGTATCCCGCCGGTTAGCTTGTGCCGCCAGGGAGATATGAGGACTGCGTCTCCACCCCCAGCAACTATTTGGGCTGCAGCCATCCAGCTGCCCAACTCTCCATTCTTAATGACCCATTTAGCCAGTCTGTTCACAGGATCCCTACGGTAATTCTCTGCCACGGCAAGTAATGTCCCACCTCTCATAGATGCTTCAATAATACTCCGGCATCCCCTCACGGTCATAGACAGCGGCTTCTCGATTAGGCAGTCAATACCCCCTTCTAGGAGCGGCTCCGCTACGGTGTGGTGTGAGGCTGGTTCCGTGCAGATGTCGGCGGCCTCAAATTCAATACCCTCGACGGCCTCGTCTACCGAGTTGAAGATTCTCGGTCTCTCCCCCAACAGCCGCTCCACCTCCCTTGCAGCCTCCCCCGCCCTTGCAGCATACTTGTCGACAACGCCGACGAGCCTTGCGTCTCTAAGCCTACTTCTTCTCACCTCGGCTAGTCCACCTATGTGTCTTTTACCCATCAGCCCGCATCCCACGAGTAGAAGACGGGGCCGACTCCTCATGGATGGTCGCTTCTATGCCCTAGGAAGACCCTCCTCTCTTCCCTCGTAAGGTCATAGAGATGCCTGATAAGTTCTAAATAGTTTTCGCTCGGCGTCATGTTTCTCCTTTTCATCATCCTCTCAACAACCCTCAGCTCAGACTCCAGCTCCAGCTCATACATCTCCCTGGCGAAGTTAATCCCGGTGAATGGTGGGACATTCTTTGCGACAACCCCGCTCAGGATGTTGAATGGGCCCATGATCTTACCAGTCATGATAGATGTATCGATCATTGTACGTACATGGTCTCCTATCACTGCTCCGAGGAATTGCCTCCCTGTGTGCATGGTCTCACCGTCGAGCATTACCTTTATTTCGCCGTAGGTTGTCTTGAGGTTTGATGTGGTGGTCCCTGCGGCTATATTGACCCACTCCCCGATGATGGAGTGTCCTATGTATCCGTAGTGGTGCTTGTTACTGTATCCAAACATTATCGTGTTTTCTATCTCGGCCGATACGCGGCAGACAGGGCCTGTATAAAGATGAGGCCCAACCCTGCCGCCATAGACTATGGAGTTGTCGCCGATCACGCAGGGCCCTATAAGCTTGGTCCCCGACTCTATCCTCACGCCCTCACCCAATATCACTGGTCCTCTCCGCGTATCGATAACCGTGAAGGGCTCGATCTCGCAACTAGCTGGAATATGCATTTTAGCAGGATCGCCGAGAACTGCTACATGGAGGTCTAGCTGGGGCGTCTCCTTCACCATAGGCGTCATCGGCTGCGTCTCGTCTAGGAGCTCCCAGGGATACTGGTATATGCTGTCAGCCGGGGCCTCAAGTGTCTCAGAAACACCAACCATTGATGCTAGCCTCTCCAATATCTCTGAGGGCCTCTCCACACCCTCTATCTTGGCTCCTCTGAGCCGCGCGGCGAGAAACCTTCCCTTAGCCAGGAGAATAAACTCGCGATTCCCGGTCTTCTCGGCTAGAAGCGCTACTAGCTCAGGTCTCCTCACCAGCCCATTTATTACTAGCACGTCTTCACTCTCCTCGGGCCTGGTGTTGAATTTGGCTGTGGGGTCACGCTCAAGCTCGACCCGGCTTAGATAGTCCCTCGCATAGGTGTATAGGCTAGCGTTGTTGAAGACCTTCAATATGTTCTTTATTATTATTCCCCGCGCCGTCAACAATCTATATACAGGCCTCAGATATGCGAGCTGTTTGAAATTCCTCCAGGCCTCGTCCTCAAAAACTATTAGGTTCATACCACATCGTCCACGTGCTGTTCAATCTTCCTCAACGCTTTGTAAACATCCTCCACCTCCCTATAACCACCCAGCAGCACTCTATGATGTATGAAGAATATCTCTGCCGCAGCCCTCTCTGTGTTAGGGAACTCGCTTGGATCCACCCTGGCGCCATTTAGCTCTAGGTATCTCTTAAGGGGAGGGTAGCGGTAAAGTGGGACCGGCCAGCCGACGGAGACGGGTATGCCCTCGGCTCGAAGCGCATCCACTATCCTCGCCTTGGAGACCCTCCCGAAATAGTCGCGGTCTGCCTGGACAATCACAAGGTAGTGTGGAACCCTATTGGCTCTCTCGTGTGGGCGGATAATTCTGAATCCCTCCAGATCCCTGGAGAGCTTTAACAGTTCCTCAAAGTTTCTTTGACGCCTCTCAATCTCGGCATCAAGCCTCTTCAACTGGCAAAGGAGTATTGCGGCCTGGAACTCGGTCATTCTATAGTTATAACCCAGAATATCACTCTCATACCAATCTCTTCCAGCGCTCCTGCCGCAGTTTACGAGAGAGGAACAAGTCTCCGCAAGCCCAGGGTCATTCGTAGTTATGATCCCACCCTCCCCGCTTGTCATGACTTTGCTTGACTGGAAGCTGAAGCAGCCCAAAGCCCCCAGGCTCCCAGCCCTCCTCCCCCTCCACTCAGCGCCATGAGCCTCTGCAGCATCCTCGACCACTGATACACCATAGCTCCGGGACACCTGCTCGATTAAGTCCATCTCAACAGGATGGCCACCAACATGAACCGGTAGAATGGCTTTAAAGCCTCCATCAACTGTCTCATAGACGAGCTTAGAATCAATATTCACACCACCCTCCGCGACGTCGACATAAACAGGTATGGCTCCTAGCTCAACAATAGCGGATGAGGTGGCGACAAACGTGTAGGGTGTCGTGATCACCTTGTCCTTGGGGCCTACCCCTAGTGCCCTCAACGCCACCTTCAACGCCGTTGTCCCATTCATAATTGGTATTCCATATCTGCATCCAGAGTAGCTTGCGAAGGATTGGCCGAACTGCCTGGTCAGCTGGCCACCAACCCCCCAGATACCTGACCTTAAAGCCGCTAGAAGAGCCTCCTCCTCTTCCCTACCCCAGATGGGCCAGCCCGGGAAAGGCTCAGAGCGAACCGGGCTACCGCCCCTAATCGCCAACAAGTCACCTACCATCTAAACCCCCTCCAAGCAGTATATTTGCATGCCTGATTTCCAAGAATAGAAGGGCCGGCGTCTAGGGTTTAGACTGGGCTCCCAAAAGGATTATTCCCTGAAAACGATCTTAATCCTCTCAGAGTTGAGTGTGAGGGGCTTGAAGAGTATGCCCTCACCTGAGAAGAATTTGCTGAAGAACTCGTATAGATGAAGCCTAAGTGCCTGTATGAAGACGAGCAGTCCTTCAAGCCCCATTACCCCTATGTTGCCAATCACAAGTATCCCAAGAGAAGCCAAGCCCAGGGCCTCCCAGGCGGAGTTAATCAAAAGCATCAGTGCCACGTGTATGATCATGAGTATAGAGATTCTGAGGTAGCTGAGTGTGTTTGACATGAAGTGGATAATGTTCTCAAGTATTTCGAGGAGCCCTGTTCCAATGTGTCCCAAGATGCTTCCCCCTGGGATTAGGCCTGTGAAGGAGCCTACGATTCTACCACCCACGAGGAGGACCATGCTGAGCAGTATACCTATTATGCCTATGGTCCCGGCCTGATTGGCTGGGATGCCTATGATGGGGACTGGCTGAGTATTGGTGAGCAAGGTCTCGAAGCCCCTGGTCGTGATGAATGCTAGGGCGAAAAGTAGTCCTGAGACATACATGCCAAGACTAGCAGCCTTGGAGAAGACTGCCTCACCTAACTCTCCATGCTTTGCAAGGATGTAGGCTGAGATCAGTAGGCCGATTGAGACGTGTATGAAGCCGAGGAGTGGTGCGAATGTGAAGAGTTTAACAACAGCGTCGGTGCTGATTATGGCAGACTCTCCGTGATGCTCAACCAGCTCGAGTATTGGTTTCATGCCAGTTACTGGTGAGAGCTTAAACCCGAAAGCCTCCTGTATGAGGAACCCTGCAACTGTGGATGAGACGCCCAATATCATTATCAACCGTCCCCAAAGTCTCAGAGCACTTCTAGCCCTGACTGAGAGGATAAGGCCGAGAAGCGCCAGCACAAGGCCCTGCCCCATGTCTGCGAACATGATACCATAGAATATTGAGAGGAAGATTGAGACAAGTGGTGTAGGGTCCACTTCATAATAGGAGGGTGGACCTTGAATTAGTGTAACAGGCTTGAAGGACTCAGTAATCCAGTTGTTTCTCAGCTTAGTCGGTGGCTTCTCCTCAGAGTCGTGATGGTACTTGGTTGTGGATAAGTGGACATACGCCACTCTGCCCACCTCCCTCACAAGCTCGCCGCTAAGCGACTCTGAGACGTAGCCCTCGAGGACGAAGAGCTTCCCAGTCTCCCCCCTCATCCTCTGAATAGCCTCAATTATACCCTGTGCAAGCGACCTTAGAGAGAGAATCTCCCTACCTCTCTCATACCTAATCCTGCCCTTCCTCCCATTCAATGCCTCCACCTCAGCCCTCAGCCTCGCCAGCTCCCCCTCAACCTCCCTTAACGTCTCGGCAAGCTTGTCAAGAGGCTCCTCGGCTCTCACCTCGATAGGCATCAGGTTGAATGAGCGTATGATCCTCTCAATCTTCTCCCTATGTATTGGCTTGGCGATTACGAGTAGTAGTGCGCTTCCCCTCTCCAGAGTCTTAAGAGCTATTGCGGCGTCATCAAGAGACTTGGCTATCTCCTCTACGTCGCGGATCGATGCTATGAAGGCCACGGCATAGAGGCTTTTTAGCCGCGATATCGGCGAGAAGTCTATGCCAAGTTGGACGTGTATTGAGAGCCTAGCTCTCTCCCTCTCAAGCTTCTCTATTCTCGGCCTTAAAGCTTCAAGCTCATCGTCAAGCCTCTTCAGCTCTGAGAGGATGGGCTGGGCCCTGCTTGAAAGCATCTCTAGAAGTTCCTCCACATCCCCTACGCTCAAACTCTCAGGCTCAGGCTCACCCTTCAAGAGAACCTCAATAACTCCTCCCCCAGCCTCAACCTCAAGCTCCCTAGCGGCTGCCTCGAGCTCCAAGTAAATCCTCCTAGCCTTCTCATATAGAGGCTCAAGCCTCCCCGCTATTTTCTGGTCCCCGCGGGCGATGGGGTGGAACTCCCCAAAGCGGTGTAGGGACTTCAGCAGATCATGGGCCCTGCTTGAGGGCGCAATAACTGTCGCCTTCAGCAGCCGCTCGACAACCATTCAAAGCCCTATATACTCTTCACAATTTAATCCTTAGCCGGGTCTGTGTTTGGAGAAAACATTATAGGCTTCCTCCCGATAAAATATCGCCTGTGGGTTCGATTCTTAAGCCGCGTGATAGAGAGTTTGTCAAGAAGAAGCTTGACAGTGAGTTAGAGTCGCAGGTCAGGATAGCCTATTTCACACAGAATTTCGAGTGTGAGTACTGCGAGGTCACTAGGCAACTTCTAGAGGAGTTGACCGAGCTAAATGATGCTCTTAAGCTGGAGGTCTACGACTTTGAACGAGACAGGGATAAGGCGGAGACATGGCGTATAGACAAGATACCAGCCACCATCCTTTTAGGAGAGAGGCCTATGTGGGTTAGGTTCTTCGGGGTCCCGAGCGGTTACGAGTTCTTAACACTGATTGAGGACATAATAGACATCTCAAGAGGCCGGTCTCGACTCTCCCCTCAAGCCGTCGAGATGGTGAAATCTGTCAAGGAGCCTCTCCACATACAGGTCTTCGTGACCCCGACATGTCCCTACTGCCCGAGAGCCGTCAGAATAGCTCATCAAATGGCCGTCGAGAACCCAAATATAGTAGCCGACATGGTGGAGGTGATCGAGTTCCCCCACCTCGGCCAGAAGTATGGTGTGATGGCTGTGCCGAAGACTGTGGTGAACGATAAGGTGGAGTTTGAAGGTGCCCTGCCTGAGCTCCACTACATCGAGCACGTGCTCCAGGCCCTCCACTAAACCTTGATAAAAACCATCCGAGAATCCCTATACTGGTGTCGGAGAAGCTAAGATTCGAGATAAACAGTCTAGACCTCCGGGTATTATTGGGTGAGATTAACGCATCCCTACCCCGATATGTCTCCCAGATCTATAGGGGGCTGGACTCGTCATATATAATTAGGCTTACAGGCCGCGATGATGTACGGGATCTGAGGATAGTGCCTGGAAAGGCCTTGTTCCTAGCACCCGGCGTTTATCAAATTCACGGCCAGTTAGACCGGCTGGCATCTACACTGAGAAGGAGCCTCAGGGGATATACTGTGAGGTCTGCCGAGCAGGTTATAGGTGAGAGGATAGCGAGGCTCCAGTTCGAGAGAGGTGTGGAGAGATATTATCTCGTAGTCGAGGTCTTCCCTGGTGGAGGTCTAAGCCTACTAGACGCGGGTGGCGTGATTGTTGCCTCTACCAGCCTCAAGAGGGGGGAACCCTACTCCTGGCCAGCTAGGAGGGAAACAATCTCTAGCCGCGAGGAGGCTTTAGGACTACTCTCCAGTGTTGATGGGAGGCTCAAAGTCGGGGTTGCCCTTGCAAGAGAGTTTGGGCTTGGCACGAAATACTCCAACGAGGTCCTGGCCCGTGCTGGTATCGAGCCATCCAGGAAAATCTCCGACCTCAATGAGGAAGAGAAAATAAGGATTGCTAGCGGAGTAGAGTTCCTCATCAGGCTTCTCGAAAATCCCCAGCCCACAGCGTATAAGGCCGGTGACAGATATGTCGTATTCTCCCCAATCCCATTCATGTATCTTTCCTCGCAGGGCCTTGAGATGGTGCACACAACAAGCCTGAACGAGGCTGTGAGCCTAGTATACGAGTCTTATCTCAAGGAGGCTAGTGACCTGGAGCGTAGGCGGAGGATTGAGGAGGAGGTGAGGAGGGTTGAAAGGGAGGTGGAAGAGAAGAAGGCTTTAGTAGACCAGCTGAGGCTTAAAGCTCGGGAGTCGCGGGAGCTGGCCGACTTTCTCCACATGCGTCTTGCTGAGCTGAAGGATTGGTGGGGGGAGATTAAGGCTGGGAGGGGCCCTAGCGGCTTAGTGAAGTCTCTAGATAGGGCGGCTGGCCTAGTCACCATTGAGTTGGATGGGAGGACGGTACAACTCAGCCTCAGAGAGCCCATCACGCAACAGATAGATGAGCTCTACAATAACGCTAAAACCACTATGAAGGGTGTTGAGAACCTCCTAGCCGAGGTCGTCAAACTCGAGGAGAAGCTCAAACAGCTCAGGTCATCACTACAATTAACGTCTAAGGTTGTAGAGACAGTCCAGATTAGGAAGAGGGGAACTGAGTGGTATCATAGGTATCGGTGGTCCATGACTAGTTCTGGCCGTCTTATTGTGCTTGGGAGGGACGCCAGCTCAAACATCCGCCTCCTGAAGAAGCATCTAGAAGATGATGATGTCGTGTTACATGCTGAGGTGAGGGGTTCACCTGTAACTCTCCTAAAGAATGGAGCAGACGCGGCGGAGGGGGAGCTTCGCGAGGCTGCCAGCATATGCGCATCATTTAGCCGCGCATGGCGCGATGGTCTATCATCGGTGTCTGTCTATTGGGTGAGGCCTGAGCAGATAAGCTTCACACCACCACAGGGTATGTATCTTCCTCGGGGGTCATTCATTGTTAAGCCACCCAAAAACTACATCCAAGTCACACTGCAAGTGTGTGTTGGGTACTCGGAGAGGCTTGGACCCATAGTTGGCTCCGAGGAATGGGTAGGATCAGAGGCGGCCGTGTACGTCGTCTTGTCTCCTGGCCAGGAGGACGCTGCCAGAGTATCACAAGAGTTAGCTGCCAAGGTCGAGGAGATGCTCAACCTCCCCAAGAACCAGCTGCGGCCAAGCGACTTCACATCCCTCATCCCATATGGGAGATGCCGCTTGCTTAGGTGGTCCTTATGATGTGGAGATAAACTCCCTCACAAGTCAGCGATATTGGCCGACCTCAGGGTGTATAGGTCTTAGATACATTTTTATCAGGCTTCCCCAATGGATTCATTGGATGGGCCCATTCCTGAGCGAGGAGATAACGGTTAGAGAAGTTATGACAAGCCCTGTCATCGAGTTGGATGCAGAGAGCACAGCTAATATGGCCGCAGCTATGATGGCCAAGTACAGGATCAGCAGCATACTGGTGAGGAAGGATGGGAGGCCTGTGGGCATCGTGACGAAGCGGGACCTTGTGGAGAAGGTTGTCGCTTTGGATAGGAAACCCAGCGAGGTGAAGATTGAGGAGATCATGTCATCTCCCCTCGTAACTATCGACCCCTCTGCGACGCTAGAGGATGCTGTCAGGCTGATGAATAGGCAGGGAATCAGTAGGCTGATAGTTAGCTACAAGGGGAATGTTCAGGGGATTATAAGTCTTAAGGATGTTCTCAAGATCACTCCAGACATTATAGCCGTCATCAAGGAGCAGTTTAACCTGAGCGGAGGGCCTATCCTGAAGAGGGAGTCCTATCTTGAAGGATACTGCGACTCATGTGGGGAGTGGAGCGACATGCTGATAAGGATTGATGACCAGTACGTCTGCGAGGAGTGCAGGTTAGAGCTTGAGAAGGGAAGCCTCACACGAGCCTAAATTTCTCACAAACTCGATGCACGGCAAGTTAACACATTGGCTTAGAATGCTTGGATACGACACGATATACTACCCCAAGACAGATAACGAGATTATAGATAGGGCCGCCGAGGAGGGGCGTGTAGTCCTAACCTCTGACACGGAGCTTCATAGGAGAGTATTGTCTAGGGGTGGGCTCTCCATCCTCCTGCCCCTAAGCGGGACAGAAGCCCAGCTATCTCACATCGCCCACTACCTCGAGACACACTTCGACACGCCTCATGAAGAGTTCTTGACGGTCAAGTTTAGACTCTGCTCCCTCTGCAACGGGCGTCTCAAGCCTCTTCAGGGTGATAGGTGGAAATGTGAGGATTGTGGGCAAGAATATTGGGTTGGCGGGCATTGGAGGAATATTTCACGGGTGCTAGAGAGGGCGAGGGAGCTGGTAAATAAATTGAGCAATAGATAAAAGACTGTACCCACAACTATGTTTCTAGGCCATGCTAAGTGACGAGGTTGGAGTTAGGCTGGTTAGGCTCGCCAGGTGGGCTATTGAGGACGAACTTGGGCTTCAGACACAGCCGGTTGCGGTTAGTGAGCTCCGGGACACCGATATCCGGAGAGGCGTCTTCGTCACGCTCTACGTCTATGACTCTAAAGAGCTGAGGGGCTGCATGGGGATACCAATAGCCCGCTCCAACATCGTCGACGACACGATGATGGCCGCTAGGCTTGCAGCCTTCTACGACCCCCGATTCCCCCCATTAACCAAGTCAGAGGCGGACGAGGTCATCCTAGAACTCAGTCTCCTCACAGATCCCGAGAGAATATCAGCGGAGCCACCCTCCACACTCCCCCAACATATCAGAGTCGGACTAGATGGCCTAATAATAGAGGCGGACGAGGGTTCAGGCCTCCTACTCCCCCAAGTCCCTGTCGAGTATGGCTGGGATGCAGAGGAGTTTCTTATGCACCTCTGTATTAAAGCCGGATTGAGACCTACCCACTGGCTTAGAAGGGACGTGAAGATTTACAAGTTCAACGCGGATATTTTTGCAGAGGAGTCTCCTCGAGGCCCTGTGAGGCGGGTTACAATAACAGCCAAACAGTGTTAAACTCCTTGGGGATTTGGTCGATGCGGCATATCCACTTCAGCGTATGTGGGATAGGGTTGGGACATGCCTCAAGGTGTAAGCCACTCATACTTGAGTCTATCAGGCGGGGGGTTAGGGTAACCGTCTCGACCTATGGGGATGCGGTGGACTATTTTGAGAGGTACGGTATAAGTGTCTTGAGAGTCCCCGGCCTTGACTATGGGAGGACTGACCGGGGAGAAGTTAGCATAAAGGCGACATTATTGAAGAATCTCTTCCTCCCCCTAAAAGTCATGGCTCAGACACTGATTGAGGCTCAAATCATCGAGGAGTCCGAAGCAGACGCGATATTAGCCGACACCAGGGCATCTGCCGTCTTAGCCTCGCGTATAACTGGCGTTCCAAGCATTCTCATTATCAATCAGTACAATGTAATACTGCAGAAGGACCGCTTACCAGGGCTCTCCTCGTTCTTCGAAGACTTCATAAACTCCTTCACTATCGCTTGGAGCCTCTCCGACAGCCTTCTAATAGCCGACTACCCACCCCCATTAACCATTTCGAGAGACAACCTAGTAATGCGTGATAAGGACGAGCGACGTGTAGAGTATATAGGCCCGATGTTGGAGAAGATTCCTAGCGACTACCAGTCGAGGGCAAAGATAAAGGAGAGGATGGGGCTCGACCCCTCACTCCCACTTGTGGCGATAATACCTACTGGACCGCGCCCAGACCGGGCCCGATTCATAGAGATTATAACTCCTCTCCTTCTACATCTCAAGGATCTTCAAATCATTATGACAGGGGTTCGCGGTGGCTTGGGGGTGAGCCGCGGTGATGATAGACTGAGGCTCGTGGAGTGGTATGATGATGAGTATGAGCTTCTGGGTGCTGCTGACGTCGTTGTGACGAGGGCTGGTCAGACCCTCACAGCCAAGGCCCTAGCCTTCAAATGCAGGCTCGTTCTGATACCGATACCTAGGCAAACAGAGCAGGAGTCAAACGCAAAATCCCTCACTCAGAACCGAGTCGCAGTGACTCTAAAGGAAGGGGAGGTCAGCGCGGAGAGCCTAAAACAAGCCATAAAAAATGCCTTGGACAGAATAGATGACTCAGACCTCCAGAGATATTCTAGATTCGTTGCCAATGTTAAGCCTGTGGAGAGGGTGCTTGAACTTCTACTACGCCGGTGAAACAGAATTCTTTATAAGTCTGTCGTATTTTCGGGCTAAGAGGCAGATATAAATCCGCATGGTTATATAGGGGGTTACGACAATTCTAATAGGAAGGGAGTTGGACCAACAGGGGCCCAGATGCCCCATACAAGTTACTCCAGCAATGGTTTCAGGGTTGGTTGAGGTCTTAACGCTCCTGAAGAATAGGGCAGATGTAGCCACAATTGTGAGCGAGGTAGGTATGGAGTCGGGGCTTGTTCTGGAGATACTTGAGACCTGCGAGGCTCTCGGCCTAGTTAGGGTCAGCGAGGGGGACGCCATACTGACTGAGCAGGGAGTCTCCTTCTCCAGGAAGAGATACTCTGGTAAGATTAGGGTGCTGCGGGACCTTGTAAAAAACGTCGAGCCCTTCAGATCCGTTATCCACTACATGGCAAGCAAGAAACAGCCGATAACTGTCGAGCAACTTTGTAAAGACCTGCAACTCTGTGACGAACATCCGGAAAGTATCTCAAGGGCTAAATCATTCCTTCTAGACTGGCTGGTGACTACAGGCTACCTTGAGTATGACGGTGAAAATGGGTCGTTTAGACTCAAAAGGGGTGTGAAGATCAGCTAATAAGCGAGAATACCTCGTCGACTAGTCTGTAGAACTCCTCCGATTTCTTATTTCTTGGCCTCCCCATCTCTATAGGCACCTCTGCCAAGATTCTCGCTGGTCTACCGCCAAGGACTATTATCCTATCTGACAGCATGACAACCTCCTCAATGTTGTGTGAGACCATGACTACTGAGATAGGGGGGAGGGTTGACTCCAGCCACATGTACTCTATCTCTCTGCTCAAGCTGAGCGAAGTTAGGGGGTCGAGGTTGCTGAAGGGCTCGTCTAAAAGGAGAAGATCGGGGTCAGTGACCAGTGCTCTGGCAAGTGCTACTCTTTGCTTCATACCGCCGCTGAGCTCGTGTGGGTAGGCCGATTCATATCCTGCAAGATCAACAAGCTCGATGAGCTGCGAGGCCTTCAGCCTCTTCTCCTCCTCCGTCAGGTCGCTTCTGGAGATGAGGGCGAGATAGACATTTTCTCCCACTGTAAGCCAAGGAAGTAGCGGGGGGGTCTGGTGCATCAGGGATATGCGGGGTGTGGTACCGGTCAAAACCTCTCCCCTGAAGATTACTGTGCCTGACAAGGGCTTTATGAGCCCAGCCATTATCCGTAGTATAGTGCTCTTCCCGCATCCACTCGGGCCAACTATTCCGAGAAACTCTCCATACCCGACCTGTATGTTTAAGTTTTCGATAATCTTGAGTGTAGCACCAGCCCTCATATGATATCCATGTGTCACGTTCCTGAGTTCTAATAGTGTCTCAGGGCTACTCATGAATTCTCAGTGCTCTTATAGAGTAGTCATATAGTGACCGCCACAGGAGTCTGTTGACAAGTAGCACAACAATAGTCATGGCTATTACTGTAAGCACTAAGGCCGGGATGTCTGCCAGCTCGGCGAGCGTAGACATCAACTTGCCTAGACCTGGTGAATAGACCTCAAATATTCTTCCACCTTGGCCCAGCCTTTCCGCTATAATCAACGTGTTCCATGCCCCGCCGCTCGCGGTTATCAAACCGGTCACCAGTGAGGGTGTCGCGAATGGGAGGTAAATATACCTAAGCCTCTTGAAGCTTGAGAGGTTATACATCTTGGCCAGCTCAAGATACTCCGTGTGGACATGGCTGAAGCCGCCTAGGGCAGAGTAGAAGACATACCAGAATGAACCCAGTGCCATAAGTAGGATGGCGCCAAACTCTCTTGGCAATGCCCCCGCCTCGAACAGTCTCGAAATGAGTGGGAAGATTAGGGGTGATGGGAGGGCTGCCACGATTTGGAAGGCTGGGAGAAGGGCAGACTTGATGTGAGGCTTCTCAGTTATTATGAATACGAGCGGCAGGGTTAAAGCCGTCATCAGAGCTAGACATACGAGGACGCGTAGGAAAGAGTAGGCGAGAGCCTCACCCACACTTATTAATCCAAGCCTCAGGCCGGCCTCAGCCACAACTACAACAGCGGCCCAAGCATCGTCTATACTAGCGTAGATTCTCGGCCCCAAGAAGATGAGCAGCCCTATCATAACTATTACGAATAGAAGCCGTCTAATGTCACTCCTCATGTATCTCGTGTTGACCATCTGTATCAGGTTTATTCGGTGGGCTAAGCCTGCAAGACGCTTGGACTTGACCCCCAACGGAGCGTGTATGGATTTAATCCTTGTATAGACACCTATGATCAAGGGTGTTCTCTGTACCTCGGGAGGCTGAATTATATCGAACCTATACTTATCGGAGTAGGCAATTAGAGGTAACAAGACTAAAAGGTATACTGCAACAATACTTAGCGCGACCGTCACCAGACCGAGGGCTATACCTGCATAATTTCCGGCCTCTTGATACTTAAGAATCAGAGCCCCAATGCCTAAAACATTCACTTGAGCCCCTCCTAGAGTTATAACCTCGCTGGCTGCAAGGAAGTAGAAGGCGTTCGCGAGGCTTGCGGGGAGCTGGTCTACAAGTCCGGGGAAGATGGCTGGGATGTAAATCTTCCTAAGTTTATCCCTCATTGATAGCTTGCTGAGCTCAGCCACCTCGACCAGCGACTGGGGAATGGATCTAGCGCCCTCGTAGACAGAAAACGCCAAGTTCCAGAAGGTGCATGTAAATATGAGGAAGATTGATGCTAGCTCATAGCCCAGTAGCGGGACGGCGTTTGCGAGGTAATAGACTGCTACGGGGAAGAATCCAAGTATGGGGACGCTCTGTAGGATGTCTAGGACGGGGATTACTACTCTATCCACCCTCCTGCTTATCCCGGAATATATCCCGATTATAACCGCTGCCAACGCCGAGATGGCCAGCGCTACAGTAATTCTAGCCCAAGAAAGTGTAACCGCGGCTATTATCTCCCCCAGCAAGTTTCCTAGGCGCGTAGTAGTGGGGATGGTAAATATCTTCTACTTAGTCTGGGGTCTGAGCCCCAAACCTATTCCCCTCCCTAGCTTGATTCTAAGAGATATCAGCCTCTCCCCACTGAATATCCATGCAGCAATGCCCAGAAGCAAGGCTATGTAGAAGGTTGTGACTGTGAGATGGACGAGTATGGAGAAGTAGTCAGAGGCAATTGCCGACTCAAATGCTAGAAATATGTGGGTAACGGGGTTGAGCATCATAAGGATTTGAGTTGTGGGCTCAAGCATGCTGAAGCTTGTGAACTGCTGTAGGATGAATGGTGGGAGGAAGAGTAGAGCTAAGAGAAGCGATGCAAGTTGTTGGCCTCCCCGCACGTCTCCGGCAAGGATGCCTGCCAGCATTCCGATAGCTAATGTCAATACGAGAGAGACTACAATAACTACTCCCAGAAGGATGAAGGTCGTTATAGAAAAGTTATAGAACGTCGCCAGGACCTCGGATGGAGCTTGGAAGCTAGCCTCTGAGGACTCACTAGCAATAGACATTACACCCTGAAAATAAAAGAGGAATCCCAGAGTGAAGGAGGCCCCGCCAAGAATAGCCAAGAACACCGAGCTGAGGAGTTTAGCTGCGAGGAGCTTTATCCTGTTGACGGGCAGTGTTAACAGGATCTCAAGCGTCTTCGCTTCCTTTTCCATCCCGAGACTCGTGGCTGAGACTGTGCCGGCTGTGATGGAGATTATGAATATTCCTAGTGGTAGTATTGTGGAGAGGTAGAATATGGGTAAAAAAGCCACCGAGCCATCCTCGAATATTTCCCCTTGATATACGATTGATTGAGATAATGTTAATGGTGACCTATAGAACCTAGCGTCGATCCCCACCCTCTCTGCAAGCCTTTCTCCGAGAATGGTTGAGGAAAGACTGACTAGGCTGAGGAAGCTCTGTAATGTCTGTAGCTCAAAGACTGATGGCCTCTCTAAACGATAGTATATCTGGAGTGACGCCTGGCTAGGTATGCTGATGTTGTGTGTGAAGCCTGGAGGAATGAGTATTAGAAACTTTATGTCTGAGGCAGCTAGCGTCTTTTCCACATCATCCCCACTGGACAGCTGCTTTAGCCTGACCCCACCCTGACTTAATGTCTGTATCAACTCTTGGGAGGCCCATCCTCCATCCATGTCTAAAACTAGCGCCTCAAACCCCTGCTGCGCGCGCTCGGTTGCAGAGGCCCCTGCTCTCATAGTCATCCCTAGGAGTGGGAAGATTATGAGGGGCATAATCAAGATACCTATGAGGACCGACTTCTCCATTAGGAGCTCGCGCAGTTCCTTCACCGTCAAGGCCCTGAAGCTCAATCTCCACCCCTCCTTATGGATAGGAAGAGTTCCTCTAGATTCTTGGCTCCGGAGTTCTCCATAAGTGATCTGGGTTCCCCTTCAGCGATAATCTCTCCCCTATCGATGAATGAGATTCTATCGCAGAGATACTCGACTTCCAGCATGTTGTGGCTAGAGATTAGGAAGGTCATCCCCTGCCGCGAATATTTCTTGATCATGTTTCTAACATAGACTGCGTGTGTCACATCAAGTCCTGAGGTGGGCTCGTCAAGGATTGCTAGTTTAGGGTGGGCGACTAGGGCGCCTGCGAGGAGTATACGCCTCCTCATCCCGAAACTGTATGTGCCCATCCTATCATAGAGGGCCTTGCCGAGTCCAGAAATCTCTTCAGCCTCCTCTATAGCCTCGTCTTCCTCTCTGTTGTAGATGCCGGCAAGGAATCGTATGTAGTCAACACCTCTCAGGCTTCTATAAACTCCTGCATCCTCTGGAAGGTAAGATATCATGCGCCTCACCCTTTGGGGGTCTTGCCCTACATCCACACCCAAGACCTTTGCACATCCTCTGCCCGGCCTCAATATTGTAGCTAGAATCCTGAAACACGTTGTCTTACCTGCACCATTCGGTCCTATCAACCCATAGACCTCCCCCACATTCACCTTGAAGCTAATCCCCCTAAGAGCTGCCAGCTCTCCGAAAAACTTCCAAAGATCCTCAACTTCTACAACAGGCTCCAAAGCCTCACCTTCTATCTAAGACCCTAATAGATAAACGTGCTTAAAGAGTGGACCCTTAGGTCATCAGTTGCTTGGCTCCTAGAATTTTTATACAGGGTCATAACCTGAATCCATTGAAGCGGCGGTAGTCTAGCCTGGTAGGACACCAAGCACACCCAAAAGTGCGTGGATGCCTGCCATTCCAGCCAGAGCAGAGCGCTGGGGGTCCCGGGTTCAAATCCCGGCCGCCGCAGCAGTTGATATAATGATAGATGATGTCTGTTTGGCCTAGTGATTTTAGTTCCCGCATTCCAGTCCCTTGTTGTTTTTCTTTCATTGCGAGGCCGATTTTTCAGTTGAACCTGAGCCGAAACATGATATAGAAAGATTGCAGAGTGAAGCTGAGGAGGCGAGAAGGATGGCACGAAAGGTTAACTGCTCAGAAAACCTCCACAAGCCATGAAGCCGGATAGAGTAGCACCTTAGACTAGCCTAAGTTAAAGTTAAAAACTGTGAGAATGGGTGCCGCTACAAACGTAGCCCGGGAGGGGATTCGAACCCCTGTAAAGCGGCTCTGCAGGCCGCCGCCTAGCCGCTCGGCCACCCGGGCCCCCGTGAGAAAGCCTGCAACACTCGGTTAAAGTCTTTACCCCTGAAGGCCGACCTTGCATGCGGACGGTTTATTTTTTAGCCGTCGATATTCTCTTTTGAGGCGGGGGTGGCCGAGCCAGGTCAAAGGCGGCGGGCTTAAGATCTACCTAAGCCGAGTCGAGAGACCCGCTCCCGTAGGCCAGAGAGCTCATATGGGCGGATGGGTTCGTGGGTTCGAATCCCACCCCCCGCACGGATATCTACTTTTAACCTACATACGAGACATTGACTGGGTAGTTGACCCGCGGGTCTTTTACTTGTCTTGAGATTAGCCATCGGTCTATTCTGGCCGGTCTATACAATATAACATAACAGGGACAAGGGTGGATGAGCATAGTAGTGGATATGTGGGAGGACTAACATTAGAAAAAGTGAGTTGTTTACGTTACAACATTCTATGCGGTAGAGTTTAGGTTTGCGGCTTTCCTTAAGAATGATTACTCAAGCTCTGTTTCCTGACCTTCAAATATCTCCTCCTTCAAGGATAATGTCTTCTCTTTTAGGGGTGATTGGTTATCTAGATCGTCTATCCAGCAGACTATGTAATCGCAATCGTTAGGGTCGTGTCCGTGCTGTATGAAGGATGATGATTTATACTCAAACTCTATTCGGCAATAGTTGCCTTCTTCGTCAAGAGCAATCATATCTGGAAAAGACTGCTGAACCTTTATGATGTATGGAAATCCGAGCTCTCTATGATGCATGCCGAAAAGGAGGACTACACCGAGTTCGTTGATGGGCTCGTAAAGCATAGGAACTCTAGACAAGGGCGTGGGGCTTTCTACCGACTTACGACTTATTATCGGCTTTGGTGGTGGAATGAATTCATCCAGAAGTCTTGCAATGGCGCAGGTATCCATTTCATAGTTGCTTGGCAATATACTCTTGACAAAGTTGACCAATATTTCATTGTATATCTCGAACTTTTTGCCAACTGTCAGGTTTTCAAGTCTCTCGTTAAATCTTCTCTGTGCTTCATCTTCAGCTTTATCGCTTAGCCCAAGGCCATTGACTTTGTCTTCTAACAACTCGGTCTTAAAAGTGGGAATCAACTTTTCGGGATAATAAATGAACAACAGTTTCTTGACGTAATGTTTATCTCCTCCCCAGCCCTTAAGTTGACTCCAGCGCCCATCATCAACCTTCTCATGAATGGGTATCGAATCATCAACTATTAATTTTAATAGTTGCTTAAATAGATCGATTTTGGCACAAGCCTCGCGCCAAGGTTTGTCTCTGTAAATAGTTATAGCACCAACACGTCTCAAACGAAATTGAAAGAAATGAAAGAAAGACACACGCGATTTTCCTGTATCATACAATTTTTCGGGCGTTAACTCGTCTATAAGTGAGGGATTCTTCCTGAAAGGGAAAAGCTCAATAAACTCTTTCAGGGCTTTCATATCTTTTTCAGCCTCCTCTCTAAATTGAGGAGAGTTAACCAGCTGCCTCGCGAACTCCAAAAACGAACTCTTTATCTCAGATTTTATCATCCCGGACGATTTAAGCAATTGTGGCTTGAAAGCGTTTCGAATGTGTGAAGAGGTACTGTCAACCAGTATTACGTCTCCTTCTCTGGTGTTGAGTAGTGTGTTGTGTATGAGTGCTATGGCGCTTGCGACTAGCAAAGACTTGCGGCCGAACTGGAAGAAAGCCTTCATCTTCGAAGACCAGTTGTAGGTATATCGTTCAACCCTGAAGATAGCAAGCATTTGCCTATGTTCAAGCATTCCGTCCCTTCAAGCTATGCTTTCTGGACCTTGGCCCACCATGACACGTTCACGACCCGCCGTGAACATCATATAAACTGTAGCATTGGCTCTGTTACTCACGGATTTAGGAAAGGGACGGAGCTTGACATTGGATGCGGATGTGACGACGCCGATTTGCTTGTTGGGTCGGGCTGGATATCCGTGGAAGACGTGAAAAATATGCCTTCCATTAAACATGAGAGAAAAACGGTTACATACGGGCCTATGAGAACAATTCCTTTCGAACCCGACATCGCTGTTTTGTTCTGTAGCGCCGAGCAAGCTATGGTGATTTCTTCTTGCGTCCCGACCAAGCTTGTTGGAAGGCCAGCGTGCTCAGGCATACCGGTGAGCATCGACAGCGACACAGTGGTTATTAGCTTCGGATGCACACAGAGCCGTCTCCGAGCAGGTTATTCACCTGATGAACTAGTCGTCTTCATCCCAAAAAATAGGTTGCCTGAACTCGTGGAAAAACTGCGGAAGATGGTTAAGGCCGAGGAAAGAATCGTAGCAGCTTTATCGCATGATTAAGATTTGCCATATCCTCCGCCTCCCGCCTTCTGACAACCGACACATCTTCTTACTCCAAAAACACGATGCTTTGCTACCGAACCTGACACACGTTCCATTGTCTTTGACGCTTCCTTCGATGCTATCTCCTCCACGCCATCTGCTTCCGCCGCCGTCCCCAAGCGGGTATGACGTGAACAGCACGGGTTATTTGTGTTCGATGGTTTCAATGGGTGTTTTCAAGGTGTTTGTCATGTTGTTGTGAACGCCGAGAACTCCGTCCGTTCCAGGTCTTACCTGTTTCCGGTTTTGTTACGAGCTTAGCTAGTCCTATGCTTTTGGTCATCCGCGTCTTAGCCAGATGGGCGAGGGGAACCACCCTGCATGAACATGCACCATGCTTTTCAACTACCTCTCTCAGTCAACCCAATAATGCCAACCTGCGGCTCCGTAAAGACAACTTCGCAGATAGTGTTTCAAGCATCCACCGCTTAGAAACACAGTCGCCTGCAGCATAGATGTTGTGGTTGTAGTAGCTACAACAGTCACTTGAGAAGACCAGGCTCTAAGAGAACGTGGTCCTCTTAGAAATTTGCAAGTTCGTTATGGCCCCGTCACTAAGGAAAGTAACCCTGGAGATGCATCGCATGCTAGATATGTCAAACTGAATATTCGCATAAGTAATGTATACAGTTTATTATGATTGTTGTTGAGGGATGATTTGTGGAAACTTGGGAGGGGTGAAGAAAAAGTTGCGTAGAATGGTAGAGTGTTAGCAGCTATTTTTTGAAGAGGTGGGCTCCTATCGCTGTTTGGCCTAAAGCTATTCCTCCATCTCCGGCGGGCACCTCGCGAGGCATGAGAATCTCAACTTCTCTATCAGCGAGAGCCTCCATGACACCTTGAAGCAGATAATTGTTCACCGCGGCTCCGCCCGACAGAACTATTCTTTTTCTTCTACCTAAGAAGCGGCTGGCCACGAGGCTTAAGCCATATCCAATTGCGTGTTGAATCATGTAGGCTATTTCTTCTCTCGGCTTCCCCGCTCTCAAACATTCGAGGGCCTGTAGTATGATGCTTGAGGTATCCACTGTGTAGATTCCATTCTCCCTGACTTCTACTTTCAGCCTCTCTTCAGTAGGCTTGGAATTGTCCTCAAGCACGATAGCAGGCTCGCCCTCATATGTCCTGTGCATGCAAAATCTGAGCATTGCGGAGGCTGCATCTAATACTCTTCCGGTGCTTGATGTCAGGGGGAGTGTGCCTTCAAGCTGGTTTAGAACGATCTTGAGCTCATCCCAGCCCCTCTTGAATCCAGGCTCAACAAGTCCCAGCTCACGGAAGACCTCAGCCACTTCCTCCCTCGAGAGCTTGTCAGAAAGTATTCCTGCTAGCATCCTCGCAGGATACTCGGCAGCTATATCGCCGCCCGGCATCTTCTGGGGCTTAAGACACCCTACCCTCCTGAAGTCTCTAAGGCTGGCTAAGAGTACCTCACCACCCCAAGCCGTTCCATCAGACCCAAACCCTACGCCATCAACTGCAATTCCAACAACTTCCTCTTCATAGACTCCGTGCTCCGCCATGACCGCCGCTATGTGAGCCCAATGGTGCTGAACTCTGATTAGCTCTGCCCCATGCTTCTTAGACCACTCCTCTGCCAGAAGGGTTGAGGGGTATAGTGGGTGTAAATCAGCAACCATAACCGAGGAAGGGAGTGGTATATGGTAGGTCTTTACTAGCAGGCCTAGATATTTCTCCAAGTCGAGGAAAGAGCCATATTCATCGACATCTCCTATAAATTGTGTAAGGACAACCTTATCCTCGAAGGCTACCGCTCCTGCGCTCTGAAGCATCGCCCCAAAAGCTACAACCTCTCTATCTACTTGGAATGGAAGACGAACCCATCTGGGAGAGTAGCCCCTCCCCCTCCTCAGAAGGACAACCCTGCCCCCCGTAAACCTAGCAACACTATCATCAACCCTATTCACAATCTCTCTATTATGCGTTAGGAAGTAGTCAGCTATTCCAGCCAGCTTTTCAAAGGCCTCTATGTCACTGATGCACATGGGCTCGTTGTAAGGATTTCCGCTTGTCATTATCACGTATTTATCCCGAGTCCACGAGAGGAGAAGGTAGTGAAGCCCTGTGTATGGTAGGAAGACGCCAAGCTTTCGCAGGTTTGGAGCGACCAGCCGAGAAACTGGCGCATCCTGTTTGATGGGAAGGAGCACTATCGGCTTTTCAGGCGAGTCAAGAATCTCGGCCGCCACGGTAGTCAGCTCTACGAGCCGTGCCACAATGTCAAGGTTCAGACACATGACCGCGAAGGGTTTGGTCGATCTTCTCTTCCTCAAGCGGAGCTCGGCAACAACATTGTCATCAACTGCCGATGCGGCTATATGAAAGCCGCCCAGACCCTTTACAGCAACTATGAATCCAGCGTCAATAAGCCTCGCCGCCTCCCTTACCGCCTCCACATCATTCGCAAGCACCTCGCTCCTATTGTTTAGTAGGCGTGTCTTAGGGCCGCAAGAGGGGCAGCTGATCCCTTCAGCGTGGAATCTCCTCTCATTCTCAGGATCATGATATTCTCTGCGGCATTCTTCACAGAGGGGGAAACTCCTCATAGCTGTGTTCTCTCTATCATAAGGGACGGTGTAGATCATGGAGTATCTTGGACCGCAGTAGGCGCATGAGTTAAACGGGTAAAGATGCCACCGCGTCTCAGAGAGAATCTCCCTGAGACAGTCCTTGCATATTGAGAAGTCAGGGGGAATAATCGATCTATAATATGCTGATGAGTCGCTCTTATGTATCTGGAAGCTGGTGTAGCCTTGCGGTGGAACCTCCATATGTGAGTACTCATCTATGCGCGCCCTCTCCGGCTTCAGCCTCCACAGTAGCTGGATGAACTCCTCAACCCTCTCCGGCTCTCCTTCAACGTGAATCTCAACACCACTACCTCCCACATTCTTTACATATCCCGCGACGCCGGCCCGGACGGCGATCCTATAGACAAAGGGTCTGAAAGCTACCCCCTGAACGATTCCTGAGATCCTCAACCTAACCGCTTTCAAATAATCCACCCAACACGCCGAGCCTGCAGGCTATCTGCTCCTAGCGTTATGGAGCTGCGGTATATTAGGGTGATAACTTATTAAATATCAGCAATGAAACTATATTTGTGGCTCAAAAGGGAGACCTTAGGTATCTCACCAAGAGGCTGTTTAGGGATGAGATTCTAGCCTCACAGATTGTCAACATAGTTAGGGGTTACTGGGAGCTCCTCCGCTCAAAGGGGGTTGAGGAGGTTAAGATAATGAACTTCTGCGGCACACACGAATACACAACGACCCACTATGGGATTAGAAGCATCCTCCCACCCGGCGTGAATCTCGTGGCTGGGCCCGGCTGCCCCGTCTGCATCACCCCCTCTTTCTATGTCGAGGCTGCGGTGAAGCTCGCGTTGGAGGGTGTAACCCTTTACACCTACGGTGATGCATACAGACTACCCGCTGTAAGGGAGGTGGGAGGGTGTAGGAGCCTTTCAGAGGCGCGGATGATGGGGGCGGATGTAAGGGTGGTGTATAGCTTTCTGGACGCGGTGAGAGATGCTGCTAAGCACGGCAAGCCTTCAGTATTCCTCGCCGTGGGGTTCGAAACAACTTGCCCAGCCTACGCCTCAGCCATCGCCAACAACCTCGTCCCAGAGAACCTAACACTCATCGTGGCAGGCAGGCTGACGCCACCCGCAGCCAGATTCTCTGTGGAGAGGGTGGGGACCGTCTCTGGGGTCATAGCGCCGGGACACGTATCCACAATAACCGGCGCGGGGGTATGGCGATTCTTGCCCGAGGAGTATGGGATCCCCACGGTTGTTTCAGGCTTTGAGCCGCTCGACGTCATGATAGCCATCTCACTTATCTTAAGGCAAATAATGGATGGAGAGCCGAGGCTCCAGATCGAGTATTCTAGGACTGTGACGATGGAGGGAAATAGGCGTGCCAAGGAACTCCTCGCACGTGTCTTCGACGTAGTCGATGCGGCTTGGAGGGGGATAGGCTTTATCGAGAAGAGTGGCTATGCCCTAAAGGAGAGTGTCAGCCAATATGATGCATTCAGTCGCTATGGCATGAGAGAGCCCAATAGAAGCGAGTGGAGTCACGACCTACTACCAGGCTGCATCTGTGGACAGGTAATCATAGGTGCGGCCAAACCCACAGACTGCAGGCTCTTTATGAAGCGGTGTACACCCGGCACACCCTACGGGCCTTGTATGGTCTCGGCTGAGGGCTCATGCTCGATCTGGGCTAGGATGGGCGGCCGGGGAGTGGTTGAGGAGGTGTTGTGATGTGTGCCTTGGCGTTTATGGCAAGGTGTTGAGAGTTGATGGGGAGTTGGCCGTTGTGGACTTTGGAGGCGGACTGACCAAAGATGTGCTTGTAGGTGTAGAGGATGTCAGGGAGGAAGACTATGTCGTTGTCCATGCAGGGGTCATAGTCTCACGCCTCAGCGAGAAAGACTTTACTGCTGTCTTCGATTTTATAGAGGAAGCGGCTAAGCACTTGGCCCAAAGCAAGAGCGAGGCAGCCACGTATCTGGCGCAGATAAGAAGTAGGCTGGAAGAGAACCTCTCAACGTCTAAGTGATGGGGGTTTGGGTAGGGTATCTCTCGCACATGGGTCAGGAGGCATAGAAACCTCCCACCTGCTTGAGCGGCTAATACTTAACAGGCTACCAGACTGGATGAAGAGGCTAGGGGATGGTCTGGGACTAGACTATCCAGACGACTCAGCAGCCATACCCATACCGGGAGGCTACATAGTCGCAACAATAGACGCCTACACAGTAAGCCCCATATTCTTCCCCGGTGGAGACCTGGGTAAGCTCTCAGCAGCAGGAACGATAAACGATCTACTCATGCTGGGGGGAAGACCCGCCGCAGTCTTAGACGCAATAGTAGTTGAGGAGGGGATGGACATGGACGACCTCTCTAGGATTGTCGAGTCCATGATCAGCATCTTGAGGATGGAAGGTGTTTGTCTGGTGGGTGGGGACATCAAAGTCATGCCGAGCGGCCAGCTTGACGGCATCCTAGTAACCACCGCAGGCGTCGGCTACGCATCAAAGCTTATAGTAGACAAGAACATAAGGCCTGGCGACAAGATAATTGTCACAGGCCCGATAGGCGAGCACGGTGCAGCAATTCTCGCTGCTCAGCAGGGAATAAAATCGGATGAGTTCAAAAGCGACGTATCACCCCTGACGAGGCTCATGCTACCCCTCATAGAGAAATACGCTGACCACATACATGCGGCTAGGGACCCTACAAGAGGCGGTGTTGCAATGGCTTTAAACGACTGGTCAAAGAGCTCCGATACCATGATCGTGGTTTACGAGTCTGAGCTACCTGTGAGAGAACCGGTAGTAAACCTATGTGAGATGATGGGTGTAGATCCTCTAAGCCTGGCGTCCGAGGGGACTGCACTACTGGCGGTATCACCGGAAAAGGCGGGAGAGGTATTGGAACAGATACATGGACTGGGCTATAATGAGGCGCGTATAATTGGCGAGGCCAGGTCGAGAACCTCTAGTGTAGGGCTAGTTGTTTTGAAGACGCTGATCGGCGGAGCCAGGATATTGGAGCCTCCCAGTGGGGAGATCGTTCCACGGATCTGTTGAAAAATGAAAAAAGATCTTCCAGCAGTGTTCTGAATATCTGTTAGGGTCCTTGGTCTCCACGCTACCTTTCGCCCTTTAACCTCTGCATCTCCTCCTCCCTAAGCACCCTTCTTAAAACCTTGCCAACAAGCGTTGTAGGCAGCTCACTCCTGAACTCAACCTCCCTGATAGCCTTGTAGGGTGCCACCCTCTCATTCACAAACTTCATTATCTCTTCAGCTGTCGCTGTAGCCCCCTCCTTCAAGACGATGTAGGCCTTAGGAATCTCACCGGCGATTGGGTCGGGCTTCCCCACAACCGCTGCAAGCTTAACAGTTGGGTGTTCATACAATATGTCTTCAAGCTCGCGCGCATACACGCTGTACCCCTTATACTTGATTAGGTCTTTCTTACGGTCTACAATGTAGAAGTAACCATCCTCATCCATCTTAGCGAGGTCGCCCGTATACAGCCACCCATCCCGTAGAACCATCCTTGTCTCCTCAGGCCTCTTCCAGTATCCCTTCATTACTTGAGGCCCCTTGACTACAAGTTCGCCGACCTCTCCAATAGGCATCTCAACAGTCCCCGTCTCTACATCGACTATCCTTGCATCTGTGCTTGGCCAGGGTATTCCAATTGAGCCGACCTTAACAGTCTTCAGAGTAGGGTCGAGGGGGTTACTGTGGGTGACGGGCGAGGCCTCGGTCAGACCATACCCCTCCACAAGCACGGCACCTGTTAACTCCATGAATCTCTTCTGGATCTCAGGTGGGAGTGGCGCTGCTCCAGAGATGCAGAACTTCACAGACCTGAGATTATACTTCTTGACGTCGGGATGGTTGACTATTAATGCGTAGAGCGTGGGTACACCTGGGAATAGTGTCACCTTATACTTCTCAATTGATTTAAGCACCTCTACCACGTCAAACCGAGGCAGCACAACCATCGTCCCGCCAGAGTAGATTGTGAAGTTCATACTGACGGTCATGCCGTATATGTGGAAGAAGGGTAGGACGGCTAGGCCAACATCCCTGCCCTCCGTAGCTCTAAGCCACGCTGCACATCCGACGGCATTTGCTACAAGGTTTTCATGGGTTAACATCGCTCCCTTAGGTAGGCCTGTAGTCCCGCCAGTATATTGAAGCACGGCGAGGTCTTCTTTGGGATTTATCTCTACGGGGGGCGGGTTTGCGGGAGTCTTCTCGATTAGCTCCCTGAAGAAATAGACGTTGGATCTTGGAGGAATCTTAGCCGTAGGTATCTTTTTGAGTAGGGTTCCGAGGAACGCCAAGGCCCACGGCATATACTCAGCTAGCCTTGCCACTATGGCGAACTTTACCTGGGTCTTCTCCCAAACCTTCTCAAACCTCGGGTACAACGCGTCTAGCAGGACTATAGCTTTGGCCTCAGAGTCCGAGAGCTGGAATTCGAGCTCCCTCTCAACGACCAGAGGACTGACTCCCGAGACAACCGCCCCCAACTTTAGAGCTCCATAGTATGCAATCACGAACTGGGGTGTGTTTGGGAGATAGATGGCTACGACGTCCCCCTTCTTAATCCCGAGCTGGTGAAGTGCTGTAGCAAACCTATCAGCATAATTATTCAGCTCGCCATACGTGACTCTCTTACCAAAGAAGATTATCGATGTCTTATCAGGGTGCTGCTTCGCTGTCCTCTCTAAAAACTCGTGAAGCGGGATGTTGGGGTATTCGAGAGTCTTTGGAACACCCTCAGGCCAAAACCTATACCAAGGTCTATCCATAGAACCTGCTTCTTTCACCATACATGCCTAATATTTTTTCCTTTGTATAAAAACTTTTAATCCACCCAATATGCGCAACAAAAATATCTCCGAACCTAATTATCACCAGCGCGGACTAAGGCCCACCCAGACATTTTAGCATCAAGTGGTAATGGTGATGGTTGTCAAATCTTATGCTTGTTCTAAGCATTTCTCTCAACGCTTATATAACTCTTGGGATATTCTAGTTTATTGAGCATCTATGGAATTTAGTCTTAGTGAGGAGCAGTTAGAGCTTAAGAGGGCTGTTAGAGAGTTTTGTGAGAAGGAGTTCAAGCCTGAGCTTGCCTTGGAGCTGGATGAGAAGGAGGAATATCCGATAGACCTTTACAGGAAGGCTGCTAGTTTGGGTTTTGTGGGTATTTCTTTCCCGGAGGAGTATGGTGGCCAGGGATATGGATACCTTGAGGCCTGTCTTGTAATAGAGGAGATGTGTAGGGCTGATTCTTCCCTAGGGCTTGCAACCATGATCGGAACATTCGGAAGTGAGCTGATACTGGTTCACGGCACAGAGGACCAGAAGGAGAGATACATTCCCAAAGTCGTCAGAGGAGAGTATATCTCAGCTGCCGCCTTCACTGAGCCGGCAAGAGGAAGCGACCTGACAAAAATGGACACAACCGCCGTCAAGTATGGGGGGGAGTGGAGGATAAACGGGACGAAGACTTTCATAACAAACGCTCCTATAGCTGATTTTATCATAACCCTCTGCCAGACGGATACGAGAGTTAGACCAACTTATCGTGGACAGACATTGTTCATAATTGAGAAGGGCATGCCTGGCCTCGAGGTAACGAAGCAGAAGAATAAGCTCGGCATAAGGTGCACATCCACGGGTGAGGTAGCCCTGAGAGATGTGAAGGTCACTGATGCGAATATAGTTGGCCAGCTGAACCGGGGATTCTACCATGCGCTGGAGTTTTTCGACAGGAGCAGGACGATAGTGGCGGCGCAGGCGGTAGGGACGGCACAGGGAGCCTTCGAGATAGCGTTCAAATACGCCAAGACCCGAGAGGCCTTCGGACAGCCGATTATCCAGTTCGAGGAGATTGGGTGTCGACTTTCCGAGATTGCGACAAAGATAGAGGCGGCGAGGCTCCTGACGTATAAGGCAGCCTCCCTAATTGATAAGGGTCAGATGGATCCTATGCTGACTTCTATGGCTAAGCTCTACGCCAGTAGGGTTGCAGTAGAGGCCACCGACGCAGCTATCCAGACGCTAGGCGGCTACGGATATATGGCGGACTATAGGGTTGAGAAATATTTCAGGGATGCGAAGATAACTGAGATATATGAGGGGACATCGGAGATACAGAAGCTGACAATATTGAAATACCTGTTACAGAAATATTGATGGTGTGATGGGGCTTGTCCCGTGCATCTTATGAGACTATTAAGCTTGAGAGGGAGGAGCGGGTTGCTTGGATAGTATTGAATAGGCCGCATAGGCTCAACGCTTTGAATGAGGATATGGTTGTAGAGCTTCTTGATGCCTTAACAACTGTTGAGAACGACCCAGGTGTCAGGTGTGTGGTTATTACAGGGGAGGGTGATAGAGCTTTTAGCGCTGGAGCTGACATCACGGCTTTCCCGAAGGCAACACCCGCCCTGGCTGAGGAGCTATCCCGGAAAGGGCAGAAGGTCTTCTCAACCATAGAGGAGATGTCTAAGCCAGTCATAGCCTCCATTAACGGCTACGCGCTTGGTGGAGGTCTCGAGTTAGCCATCTCCTGCGACTTCAGGATCGCCTCAGAACATGCCGAGCTGGGCTCACCTGAGATTAACTTGGGAATTATACCGGGCTGGGGTGGAACTCAGAAGCTTGTGAGGCTGGTCGGTCTGAGGAATGCTAAAAGGCTTGTGATGCTTGGTGAGAGGATAAAAGCTGATGAGGCCCTCCGTATAGGCCTGGTGGACAAGGTTGTGCCTTTCGAGAACCTAAGAGACGAGACCATGGCCCTCGCCAATAAGCTATCTGATGGCCCGCCAATAGCCTTGAAATATGCGAAATACGCCCTGAACTTCGGCAGCCAAGTCCCGCTGGAGATCGGGCTGAGGCTAGAGTCGGCTCTTATGGGCCTGCTATTCTCAACCAATGACGTCAAGAGAGGCATTGAGGCATTCATGTCGAGGTCTAAGCCAGAGTTTAAAGGGGACTAGGTTCTAACAGGATTGTAGCGGTGGGGTTGTGTGAGACGTGTTGCGATTATCGGGGTGGGCCATAGTAAGTTTGGAGATAGGCAGGACGTCAACCTGAAGGAGCTGGCGTTTGAGGCTGTTAAACCCGCTCTTGAAGACGCGGGGGTAACGCCTAAGGATATCGCGTATGTTACTGTCGGCTCTATTGGGGTTTGGTCGGAGGAGCCCCTGCCTGCTGTGGCTGTGGCCGAGTATTGCGGATTGACCGGCGCGGGTCTTGTCAGGACAGAGGCCGCCTGTGCAACTGGGAGCGCTGCAGTTTACAATGCATACACCGCGATAGCCAGCGGGATGGTGGATTTAGCGGCGGTAATAGGTGTTGAGAAGATGAGGGAGGTTGATACTTCTCTGGCGGTAGAGTTGATCGGGCGTGCAGGTTCCTATCTATGGGAGTTCGAGTATTTCGGCATGACCTTCCCCAGCTACTATGCACTATATGCAACAGCCTATATGAATAGATATGGAGCTACTGAGGAGGATTTAGCATTGGTCGCCGTTAAGGCCCATAAATATGGGGCCCTGAACCCGCTCGCACACCTCCAAAGAGAGATAAGCATTGAGGATGTCCTATCGTCCTATGTAGTCTCTTGGCCTCTTAAGCTCTATGACAGCTGCCCAATCTCTGATGGAAGCGCGGCAATAGTTCTAGCCTCGGAGGAGAAGGTCAGGGAGCTCAGAATCGATACTCCAGTATGGATAGCGGGTGTTGGATACTCCTCTGGAACCAGCACCCTCTCCTACAGGAACGACTTCGTAGGCATTGAGGCATCAGTGAAAGCCTCTCAACAAGCCTATCGAATGGCAGGAGTTGGACCAGATAAAATAGACGTTGCGAACGTACATGACTGCTTCACCATAGCTGAGCTCTTAGCCTATGAGGACTTGGGCTTCGCAAGGCGGGGGGAGGGTTTCAAGATGATCAGGGAAGGGGAGACTGAGATAGGAGGGAGGATACCTGTAAACGTGGATGGAGGGTTGAAGGCGAAAGGCCATCCCATAGGTGCAACGGGCGTCTCGATGATTGTTGAACAGACTAAACAGCTGAGGGAGGAGATCAAGCCACGATCGCGGCAGGCACCCCTCAAAAACTACATAGCCTTGACCCACAATGTGGGAGGCACAGGCCATTACTGCTACATAACCATTCTAAAGAGGTGAGAATGGTCATGTCCGAGCTGCCGGTAATAAATTCGAGGAGCCTCGAGTTATCATATAAAATACCCATTAGCAAGACTAAACGCTTCTGGGACGGGCTGAAAGAGGGGAAGATACTTGCTACTAAGTGTAGGAGGTGTGGGAAGCTCTATTTCCCTCCTGTAGCAGACTGTGGGGCGTGCTATTCATCTTATATGGATTGGGTTGAGCTGAGCGGTGAGGGAAGGCTGGTCACCTATACCCATGTGATAGTAAAGCCGGCTAGCTTTAGGGATGAGCAGCCCTACACTGTGGCAGTGGCGGAGCTTAAGGAGGGTGTGAAAGCGCTTGCTTGGCTAACAAACGTGAAGCGGAAAGATATCAAGATTGGGATGGGTGTGAGACTAGTGCCCAAACAATTCACAGACGGAAGGGTGGCGTATGTATTCACACCATTAACTGGAGAAGGCAGGGACCAGTAGGCTTAAGGCGTATATAGCTGGGCGTTATTATCTATTATGCGGTGTAGTATCTTGTCTCATGAAATTAGAAGAGTAGCGGTTATAGGTGCTGGAATGATGGGGCATGGGATTGCACAGGTCTTTGCCATGAGGGGATACAGTGTTGGTCTCGTAGATATTAGTGACGATATTTTGAAGAAAGCTATTCAGAGTATAGAGTGGAGCTTGGGGAAGTTTGTTGAGAAGAGGAGAATTAGGAAGGAGGACGCTGATGCTGCATTATCACGCATCAAGCCAACAACAGACTACAATGTAGCTGTAGGGGATGCTGACCTAGTTCTTGAAGCGGTCCCGGAGAAGATGGAGTTGAAGAAGAAGATATTCAGCACTGTTGACAAGCTGGCGCCTCCCCATACGATAATAGTCTCCAACACCTCCACCCTAAGTATAAGTGAGATGGCTAATGCTACTGGAAGACCGGATAAGGTCGCTGGGATGCACTGGTTTAACCCGCCTCAGCTTATGAATCTCATTGAGGTTATACAGGGTGACAAGACAAGCCAGGAGACGGTTGAGAAGATAATAGCCCTTAGCAAAGCGCTTGGCAAGACTCCTATACTCTGTAAAAAGGATGTCCGAGGATTTATCGTCAACAGAGTTCTGGGGGTAGTCTTTAACGAGGCATTCTGGACATATCACCGGAAAGAGACAGATATTGAGGGCATTGACGCATCTGTGAAATACACGGGTGGTTTTCCCATGGGATGGTTTGAGCTCTGCGACTACGTGGGGCTAGATATTGCCTATGAAGTGGGGACCGTTCTATACGAGGCATACGGCGAGAGGTTTAAGCCATGCCCCGATGTTATAGAGCCTCTTGTTAAGGAGGGTCGGCTGGGCCAGAAGACGGGTAGAGGGTTCTACAACTGGTCGGGGGGTAGGCCCCGAATCCGCTTCGAGCTCTCAGACGAATATGACGTGGAGAGGTCTTGGGCTGTCGCTGTTAATGAGGCGTCTTGGCTAATTTATGAGGACGTTGCAGAGCCTGAGAGTATCGATACAGGAATGAAGCTTGGGACAGGCTGGCCTATGGGGCCATGCGAATACGCCGATAGAAAAGGGATAGACGTTGTGGTTGGGAAGCTCGATGAGCTGCATAAAAAATACGGTTTAGAGATGTATTCACCTTCTCCTCTACTGAGGGAGTACTTGGCTAAGGGCTGGCTGGGGAAGAAATCGGGGAGGGGATTCTACCAGTACTAGCTATAACAGGGCAAGCTCTCTACCTTAGACCCTTCAACTCCCTAATTTTCTTTATTAGTGCGGGTGCGACTTTGAAGAGATCATCGACTACTCCATAGTGCGCTACGTTGAATATTGGTGCATTCCTGTCCTTGTTTACTGCTATTATGAGCTGGGAGTTCATCATGCCCATAACGTGTTGGAATGCCCCGCTTATTCCGAGTGAGATGTAGAGCTTCGGCTTGACAGTCTTGCCCGATGACCCTACTTGTCTATCGGATGGAAGCCAACCCTTATCGACAATGGGCCTAGAGCATGCTATCACGCCACCTAGCAGATTAGCCAGCTCCTCAGCCAAGGCTATGTTCGACTTCTCACCTATTCCACGCCCAACAGCTACTATAATGTCGGCTGACTCTATAGAGATCTCAGACTTCACCGGAGCAGTCACGCCCTTGACACGCCTCCTCAATTCTCTAGGAAGCACAGGTATTCCTATCCTCGTAACCAGGCCTCTACTCTCGATCTTTACTGGTTTGAAGATGCCCTGCCTCACGGTGGCGATATAGCCCTCAGCCTCCCGAGCTCTTACCCTGCAGTTTAGCTTCCCGCCATACATCTGACGAACCGCGTAGAGACGGCCATCGACAAGTTCGATCTCCAGGCAGTCTGTGACTAATGGGATGCCGAGCTCCACCGCGAGTCGCGGGGCCAAGTCCATCCCCATCGATGTGTGCCCCATCAATAGAAGTGCTGGCCTCCTCTCCCTGAAGACCTGCGAGACCACGGCCTGATAGGTCTCAGAGTTGTACTGTCCAAGCCTTTCATCCTCCACTATTAGAATATTGTCGCAGTAGTCTGCGAGACCATCCTCAGCCCTCTCCAAATTATAGCCGACTAGGAGGGTGGATAGTTTTAAGCCAGCCTTCGCAGCAACATTCCTCCCAGCTCCCAAAGCCTCAAACGTTATCTCCCTGACCTCGCCCTGCCTAAGCTCAGCCAAGACAAGAATCTCACCCATACTAGATCAATCCCCGCGCCCTCAAAATCTCCACTATCCTCGAGGCAGCCTCATCAGGGCTCCCCTCGATAAACTCGACCCTCCTTTCAACCCGTGGAGTGTATAGCTCCTCTATCGCGAGCCACGGCGAGGCAACCTCCTCAGGGGAGAGTCCCAAGTCGCTGAGCTGCATGGTCCTTATCTGCCTTCTCATAGCCATCCTGATCCCAAGAACTGAAACATATCTCAGCTCAGCTATCCCCGTCTGAACGGTGACCAAAGCGGGAAGGTCGAGCTCAACAATCTCCTCGACACCACCCTCCAGCTCCCGCCAAACCACAGCCCTCCCATCCTCAACCTCAATCTTCTTCACGAGTGTTGCGTGTGGTATCTTGAGGTATTCCGCAAGGGTTGGACCGGTTATTGCGTATCCGTCATCACCTGCTTGGACTCCAGTTAATATTAGGTCGTAGCGCATTGTCTTGATGGCTGCTGAGAGGACTTTCGCTACTATGAAAGGGTCTTTCGTATTTATCTTCGGGTCGCTTATCCTGACAGCATTGTCAGCTCCCTTGGCGAGGCACCTCCTGAGTGTCCTATCAACTTCCTCACCCCCAACAGACACTACCGTTACAACTCCGCCGTGCTTCTCCTTGAGAATGAGGGCGGCCTCTAGGGCGTAGTCGTCCCACTCATTAATGTCATAGTTGAGACCTGCGCGGTCTATTTCCCTCCCGCTACTGTCAACCCTCAGCTCAGCCGAGGATACATCGGGAACATGCTTAACACAAACTATGAGATCCAATACGTATCACAACCCCGCACGGCTCTAACCCCGTGCACATTAGTTATCTGCTATAACAGATATAAACTTTAGATGTTCTTGATGGGGCGTCCGTTCTCCCACTAGCTGTTATTCTTTATGAGCTATGATTTTTGTTGCTGTGACTCCCATATCGCTGAGATTCTCGAGGAAGTGTCGAGGCTCAATTATAGCCTCTGGAGGATGGACTCCCCTCTCCTTAACCCTCCCCTGCAGCATCATCTGTGCTCCTAGAGCCGCTGGCGCTGTGGTTAGCTTCCTCATCCTACCGACAGATGCGTAGCTAATCTCCCTCCCACTTCTCCCCACATTTACTTTGACACCACTGAGAGGCTGTCCCCCAGCCCTGAAGACACCCTCTATCCTGTGGATAAATTTGGATAAGCTCTCAATCTTCTCCCTCGTCGAGGTTAGGCCGAGGCTGACGAAAAGTTTCGCCAGGCCCGTCTGCCACTGCGGTATTAAGCATCCGCGGACTGTGACTCTCTGGGAAACCCCGATGTAGCGGGGGATGGTGAGAGGCTCGGGATGCCCCGTGTAGTATAGCTTAAGCCTGCCAACCGTAGGGAATTCAAAAGTGCGCGGCGAGGCCCCCGCCTTGACCATGGCTATCCTTCCATCAAGATACATGGGCACATCTCCAGTCAATGCGTAGAAGAGATGCATGACGACTGCAAGCCCTTTGGAGTCGGCCGCAGAGCCGAACCAGCCTATGTCGATGTAGTCAACCTCTCCTCCAAGTTCATAGGATCCCATCTTAGCCAAGATGTTTGAGAGACCTGGAGTCCAGCCCAAGCCAGTAATGAATGTTACGCCTTCCCTCTCGGCCTTGTCAGACAATCCTAGAATCTTCTCGGCTGCGTCGTAGTCGTCGCAGAGATCTAAACCATCTATTCCGGCTTCTATCAGTAACTCGGCAACGATATATCCGTACTTGTAGAAGGGCCCCACGGCATTCACCACCAAGTCATACCGCCTAGCTATCTCCATCAGCTGGCTTCTAGATGTCGCGTTAACCTCGACCACACCTACCTCTCCAGTGTCTTTCAGCGACTCCGCAAACGCCCTCGCCCTCACCGCGTCAATATCTCCAATATCTATCTTGACGCCAAACCTAGCTAGCTCCTCTACGACGCCGCTACCCATGTCGCCGGCCCCGCCCAAGACAAGGACAGAACCCGTGGCCAAGCCCCGACTCCGTTAAACCGTGCCGCCTACAACGTATAAAAGGCTTGGCATGGGCGTGGACTGGATGCTTGGGGGGGCTAAATGGTGATGTTAATAAACCTCCCAGACAAAATATATATGCAGCCATGTCAGAAGTTAGGCTTTCCGGCGGTGAGATTCTTGTCGAGTGTTTACTGAGGGAGGGTGTCGAGTATGTCTTCGGAATTCCAGGGGACAGGAGCCTACCATTCTATGACGCGATCTACAGGATTGGTGCTAAGAAGGGGTTAAGGTTTGTCATGACGAGGCATGAGCAGGCTGCAGCCCACATGGCTGATGCCTACCACCGCGTCACGGGTAAAGTGGCTGTGTGCCACGGGACTGTGGGCCCAGGTGCGGCTGACCTAGTACCAGGAGTGTACGCGGCCTATGCCGACAGCATCCCTATGATAGTCATCACATCCCAGAACCAGACTTTCAGAATCTATCCAGACCACGGAAGCATGCAGGCCCTCGACCAGCATAATCTCTTCAAACCCATCACAAAATGGAGCGTAGTAATCAACCATGTCTCAAGGATACCCGAGCTTTTACAAAGGGCATTCAGGATAGCTCTATCTGGGAGGCCGGGGCCAGTGCACATAGACATTCCATCAGACGTGGTTGCCGAAGAGGTTAGCCTCGACCCTGAGAAGACCATACCACCGCCAAGCATGTACAGGCCCATCCACCCACCCACACCGGACGCCTCACTCATCCGCGAGGCAGCCCTCATGCTAGCCCACGCCCAGCTTCCACTAATCCACTCAGGAGCTGGGGTGATTAGATGCGGAGCTTCTGAAGAAGTCAGGAGTCTTGCAGAGCTGCTCAAGGCCCCCGTCATAACTAGTCTCGCTGGGAGGGGAGCGGTCCCTGAGGATGCTGAATACTGCCTCATACCTGGGAGCCCGGGGGCCCTCGTCGCAGAGTCTATGGCTGATGTAGTGCTACATGTGGGGGGTAAGCTGGGTGATGGGGATATGTGGGGACGTTCACCGCCCTGGGGCGAGGTGGGGGTGCAGCGCTGGATACAGATAGATATTGATCCCGAGATGATTGGACTCAATAGGCCTGTAGACCTTGGAATAGTGGGTGACGCTAAACTTGTCCTCAGAAAGATAATAGAAGAGCTCAGGGGCATGAACCTTGAGCCTGTGAGAGATCTCTCAGAGTTTCGGAGGCTAACGGAGGAGTGGGAGAGGAGATTTCTCGAGATCGCCCTATCCTCCCCATCCCACCCAATACACCCCCTCCGCGTCGTCTACGAGGTTAGGAGGTTCTTCCCACGCGACGCTATAAGCGTAGTCGATGGAGGAAACACCGCAGTTTGGGCCCACTATCTAAACAGAATATATGAGCCCAGGACCTTCCTCTGGGCAGGCGACTCAGGCCACCTAGGCGCTGGGCTACCATACGCCATAGCCTCCAAACTAGCTATGCCGGAGAGAGACGTCTACGTGCTTGTAGGAGATGGAGCCTTCATGCTCAATGTTCAGGAGCTCGAAACGGCCGCGAGGCTTAAGACAGACATCATCACCATAGTCTTCAACGATGCTCAGTGGGGTATGATAAAGGGTGCCCAGAAACTGTTATTCAACTCGAGATATATTGGGGTTGACTTCATGGATGTTCGTCACGACCTCGTGGCCGAGGCGATGGGCTGTAAGGGTATACGGGTGGAGAGGGCTGAGGATCTAAGGGACGCCTTGGATGAGGCTGTAGCTTCTGGGAGGCCCTCAGTTATCGACGTAAGGGTTGACAGCGAGGCTAACCTAACGCCTCCAGACCTCGAGACCCTAGCAGCCATTTGGCTTGAGGGTGTGGAGATGCCGGAAAGAAAGGAGGAGGTTAGGATAGAACAGCCCCAAACTAACCCCTGAAATCAACAACAACCTTCAATGCCTGCCTATTATCAAACAACTCAAAACCGTGGGGGACCATCTCCAGCCTAACCCTATGAGTTATTATCTTTGAGGGGTCGATCCTTCCCCGCGCAACCAGGCCTGCAAGCTTCTCTCCATTCTTAATTGCATCCCCAATGGAGAAGATTACCGTCTTCTCCGTAAGCCAAAGCCCACCAACGGGCACAGTATATTCTTCGAGATGGAAGCCCACAACTGAGACTACACCCTTCTTCCTCACCATCTCGATCGCCCTGCGAAGTATCTCGGCACTCTTACCAACAGCTTCAACCACAACATCAGCACCACGTCCATCAGTCATATTCCTAACCTCCTCGACTGCATCAATCTCCGCCGCATTAATTGCAGTAAAGCCCAAGGACTCGGCAACCTTCAGCCTCTGCCTCACAATGTCGATCGCTATTACTTGAGAAGCCCCGAAGGCCTGGGCGCACATCCCACTCAAGAGCCCTATCGGCCCACATCCAATAACTGCTACGACGTCACCATACTCCATCCCCGCATTCACTATCGCATCATGTCCTGTCGGGAGGGCATCACTCACCATCACAAGTTTCTCATCTGGGACATTCTCAGGCACCCTAGTCATGACAGTGTCAGCGTAAGGGACCCTAACCAGCTCCGCGAACGCCCCGTCAAGGCTCTCGCCATAAACAGGACCCATCCCGAAGATGTTCACATTTTCGCATTGGGTGTGCATCTGCTTCCTACAGTACCAGCACCTCCCATCCGCAATCCAGGAAGACACTATAACCCTGTCGCCCACGCTGAAACGCTTAACCCCCCGTCCAACCTCCTCAACAACACCCATGAACTCGTGTCCCACCACACTTCCAGGCACCAGCGTGAGAATCCCCTTATAGACGTTTAGATCCGTCCCACATATCGCAGCCATCGTCGGCCTCACAATGGCATCCTCATCCGTCTTCAGAGTAGGTTCTGCGACCTCCTCAACTCTCAGGTCATGTGGCCCATACCATCTAACAGCCCTCATTATCACACACCCTCAGGCCAAGAAGGTAGTAGGCACCTTCTTGATCGCGTTGACAAAAGCGGATGAGGCTGCAGTGTTAGATAAGAGCTTTGCGAGGTTGCCCTTAACCTTCAGCTGTCCCGTCATCACAGCGACTGTGGGGCTGAGCTTGCCCTGCGCAACCTTCTTCATCGTCTCATAAGAACCCATTATCACTATGGGCGCCTCCTTCTCTTCGGCCCTTGACAGTATCTCAAAACTACGACACTTTCCGTGGTATAGGTCAAGCCATACCGCAACCTGCTCCGCCTTGAAGTGCTCTTTAACCGGTGGGGGGAGGGTAGTTATCGCAAGAATAATTGGATCCTCCCAGTTCCGCGCCGCCGATTCGTACTCTTTATCACTGTTCAAAATGTTTACAAAAGCCTCAATCCACTCCTTAGAACCGAAAATATAACGCTCATTCACAGGACTAGGGAAATTTTAGCCCACATATAAGCTTTAACAACAAAACAGATATTCTAGCCACTAATATCATTCTCCTACAAGAGAAACATGCAGCACCAACACTGGCCAACCCTTTTCTAGAGAGTCTCGCTAATGCGTCACAATCACTTATAAGTTAGAGCATTCGGAAAGGGTATCTGGAGAGCCCTTGTCCGCGGGTCTTGACGCACTATACTCCTTTCTACCCCCACCAGCGTCTCTTATAGCGATTGCTTTACTGGTCGTGGTTGCGCTAGCGCTGATCTTTATGGGTAAGAAGGTAGCGAAAGCCCTCGTCTTCATTGCGGGTGGTGTTGCGGTTGCCCTCATAACAGCATCATTCGTCAACCCCTACTTAGGCGGCCTACTGACCCTGGTTGCGGCGATAGCGGGCTTCGCCTTGGGAGGCCTGATAGCCATCTTCATACTCAAGCTCGGTATTGGAGTAGCCCTCGGCATACTTGGATACAACATAGCATCTTGGCTTGGATCATACATGGTCGTCGGTATAGTGGTTGGCATTATATTGTTCGTTATAGGTGTGCTGCTCTCCGACAAAATCCTAGCCGTAACAACCGTCTTATTGGGAAGCCTCCTTCTCATCCAATCACTCAACACACTAGGCGTGCCGCTGCTCATCACCCTCACCTTTGCAGCTTTATTGGCAGCCCTAGGTCTTTACACACAACTGCGAGAGCGAAAGCCTTAAACCCAACAGAAGAATTCCGAGATTCTAGAAGACATCGGCATTCTCCTTCAAGGCACGTTGCTCAAATCCTTGGCACAGCTAATTTGAACTTCGATTCTCTCTGGACGACCATTACTCTAACTATCTGACAAATTGCTCTATCGCCGATGCCATCTCATCAGGCACCTCAAACATGGGAAAATGGCTGCGTGCTTCTAACTTGCCCACAGTGAACCATGGATATGAAGCCGCAAATTTCTGTTGAGCTACCAGATAGTTAGGATCGGGTGGCTGCGCATATAGGTGCAATACTGGTACAGGTGGCTCCAAACGGGAAAGAGCACGGAGAGGACTTCCCGCCTCTGCATAAGCTGCACTAATCTCTCTTGCTGCTCTCGCCCACATGTCAAAACCATACGATCCCATCTCCTGGTACACAAAGTTGATGAGCTTCTGATTGTCTACCCCCTGTAACCATAGTGAGAAGATCTGCTCCACCGTCTGCCGCCACTTATCTGAATCCTGCATCCCCTTCAAGGCTTCAAGAAAGGGCTGAGGTGCTTCGAGGACGATCCAGTCGATCAGTACAAGTTTTGGAATCTGTTTTCCCAATCTACGCCGCAACTCTATAGCAACCCAGCCACTGTGGGCAAGCGCTACTGGAATGACCTGCTTCGATTCACTGGCCTTTATTACAGCTAAGGCATCTGATACTAATTCCCCGACACCAAAATCGCCCTTAGGCTTTCCTGATTCCCCATGCCCACGCCAGTCTAGGACAAGTGTACGCCTATGCACACTACATAGTGGAGCTAGCTGTTGAAAGACTGTCCTGTTACTGCACCAGCCCGGCATAAAGAGCAGAGCAGGCTCTCCACTTCCCATTTCATCATAGACAATTTCTACTCCTTCTGAAGTCACTTTCGGCACAGTCCCACCACATTTGAAGATATACTCAAATCAAGGAATTGAACATCATACACCTTAATATAAAGATAAACCATCTAACCATTTGTAAAGGGTGTTATAAGGAAGACTCTCCAACAGACCTATGCGTCTCAGCTCTATTCCAAACACATCGGCCATTACACTCAAGACCTCGATACCCGGGATTTATAATTGGACGAAAAAGGAGGGAACTTCAGGATTATCTTCGATGATGTGGAAACTTGTAGCGGTCGGCTAACCATCTTTTCTTTTAATTCAGGGCTAATTCTGTCCCATATGGTGTGGCAGTTAGACAGCGGGCCCGGCGGGATTTGAACCCGCGACCTCCGGGTTAAAAGCCCGTCGCTCTTCCTGCCTGAGCTACGGGCCCCCTTCTCCTTCTGGCGCTCCGCGGATTTAACGTTATGTCGGGTCTCTGAACTGGTTTAGAGGCTCTTTTATATGATGGTGTTTACTCTTCTGCAGAGGTAGTTGGTGAGGGTTCCGCTTTCTCCGCCGCGTGGAATGGATGACATCCTTCCCGACGAGATGCCCCTACATAGAAGGCTAGTCGAGACTGTGAGACTTCTCTTCAGGCTCTACGGCTATTTAGAGGTTGAGACACCGCCTGTTGAGTCTTATGAGTTGTTCGCCGTGAAGTCGGGGGAGGAGATTCTTAGCCACATGTACGTCTTCAGGGATGCCCATGGCCGCCAGCTAGCCCTTAGGCCGGAGATGACCGCGCCCATAGCTAGGCTTATGGCTGGGAGGCTAAGTAGGAGTCCGAAGCCGATTAGGCTGGGATACGTTGCAGACTGCTACAGGCTGGACGAGCCACAATGGGGGAGGAGGAGGCGGTTCTATCACGGCGGATTCGAGATCTTCGGCTCAAGAGAGCCGGCAGCCGATGCGGAGTGTCTAGTCATCTTCAACGACTTTCTAAGGCGGGTTGGTGTTAGGGATTATTTTTTCAAGATCGGGCATGTGGGTGTGCAGAGGGCAATAATGTCCTCCGCCGGAGTCACTGGCGAGGGTCAAGATAAGATCCTCTCACTCCTCGACAAGGGGAGGGTTGAGGATGCTGAGGAGATGCTACGCCAGCATGCAGCCAGCGGGGAAACTGTCTACCTCTTCGGCGAGTTGGCTAGACATGCGCCGGGTAGAGCGGATGAGACTATAGAGAGGGTGATGGAGAAGGTGGGTGGGATTAAGCAGGCTGCCAAGGAATTGGAGAACTTGAAGAAGATTGTTGAGCTTGCTTCGGAGGTAATAGAGCCTTCAAGCCTGATATATTACCCAGGCTTTGCGAGGGGGCTCTCATACTATACTGGATTCATCTTCGAGGCTTATGGTGAAGGTGTCGACATCGCGCTTGGTGGGGGCGGGAGGTATGATGGGCTGGTCTCGCTGATTGGCGGGCCCGAGATGCCGGGTGTGGGCTTCGCAATAGGGCTTACAAGGGTGATGCAGTATCTCACAGATAGGGCGGCAGTCCATGCGAGGCCAGAATCTCCATTAGCATATGTCGTACCTCTTGCAGGAGAGGCTGTCTCCCTAGCGTTCAAGCTGGCTACTAGGCTCAGGGAGGCTGGCGTATCTGCTGAGCTGGACCCCTCAACCTACACGCCCCAAGAGGCGATAAAGAGGGCTGAGAGGAGGGGTGCAAGGTTCCTATTTTTAATCGGTAGGCGTGAGGTTGAGAGGAATACTGTAAGCGTGAGGGATTTGGTGGAGAGGATTCAAGAAGAGTGGCGTATTGAAGAGATATATGGGCGGGCTGAGTCGCTTCTAGGCAGAGTTAGGGTTGGGTCATGAACTCTATCCTAGCTATAGAGATGGTTATAGTTCTTACCATACTATCATTACTCTCCCTCAAATTACGGATTCTAGACATGAATGGAACTATCTTATCTGTTGTCATAGGGGCTATAGTCTATGCCACAATCGGTCGGGTGGGGATATCCCTGCTAATAGTGTTCGTGGTTGTTGCAGGCCTATTCACAAAGATGGGATATGATAGGAAGAGCCTGATTGGGGCGGCTGAGCCTAGGAAGGGTCTGAGGGGGTGGAAGAACGTTGCGGGCAACGGCCTCGTAGCAGCCACCGCAGCCATAGCATATGCACTATTCCCCCAGTATTCGGAGGCTCTCCTAGGCGGCTTCATAGGGGCTGTAGCAGCTGTATTTGCAGACACTATGTCGACAGAAGTAGGCCTATTGCAGAAGGGTGAGCCGAGACTCATCATCGGCTTTAAGAAGGTTAATCCCGGGACCCCGGGGGGAATATCCCTCCTCGGCTACCTTGGTGCACTTCTCTCATCTCTGATTCTAATTTTAGCCTACTTGCCACTGGGTTCGACGAATCCCCTCAACCCTGCCACAACTACGCTAGTTGCTGTCATAGCCGGTTTGATAGGCACAACGGTCGACAGCATCGTTGGGCAGCTGCTCCAAGGATTGTATAGGTGTGAGGAATGCGGAAAAATCGTTGAGCACAGCAGGCACTGCGGGAGGGGTGCGAAACTATTTAAGGGCTACCGAGTAATAGACAACCATGTCGTGAACTTGATCTGTAGCCTGAGCGGGGCCATAGTTGGAGCCGCTATCACGCTGCTTTTCTATAGTACTGCTTAATGAACTCGGGTTTTATCTTGGTTAGACTATCCTCGGGTAGGTTGCTTAGGATATCCCATGCAATCTCCAGTGACTCGTCTAGTGTCCTATTCTCATCGATTCCCTGCTTTAGGAACCGGTTTTCAAATAGGTCTCCGAACTCGATGAGCTTGATGTCTTGGGGTGAGAGGCTTGATTTACCGACAATTTCTGCAAGTGACCTGAGCTGGACCGCCCTAGAGTAGGAGGCATAGAGCTGGTTGGAGACATCGCCGTGGTCAGGCCTAGTCCTCTTGGGAGCTATAACGCCCGGCCCCATGAGCCTTGAGAGGCTCATAAGGACGTTAATCGGCGGGTAGATGCCCTTCCTATGTAGGTCACGGCTAAGGACTATCTGTCCCTCGGTAATATAGCCTGTCAGGTCAGGAACAGGGTGGGTGATGTCATCGCTCGGCATAGTGAGGATGGGCACCTGCGTTATCGTGCCTTTTTTCCCCCTAATCCTACCAGCCCTCTCATAGATTGATGCTAGGTCGCTATACATGTAGCCTGGGTAGCCCTTCCTCCCAGGGACTTCCTCCCTTGCTGCGCTTATCTCCCTGAGAGCCTCACAGTAATTTGTCATATCAGTCACGATTACTAGGACGTTGTAATTTCTCTCAAAGGCTAGGAACTCGGCCAATGTGAGGGCGACTCGGGGGGTGATGAGTCTTTCAACGGCTGGGTCGTCGGCTAGGTTTAGGAAGAGGGCTGAGCGAGAAAGTGCACCGCTCTCCTCGAGGCTCCGCCTAAAGAATCGGGCCTCGTCGTTCTGGACCCCGAGTGCCGCGAAGATAACGGCAAACTCCTCCTCCTTCCCCGGGACTGTGGCTTGGCGGGCAATCTGGGCGGCCAGTATGTTGTGAGGTAGGCCGGGCCCACTGAATACAGGCAGCTTCTGGCCCCTGACCAGGCTGTTCATCACGTCAATTGCCGAGATACCAGTCTGGATGAAGTCGCTAGGGTATTCGCGCTGCTCTGGGTTGATGGGCTCCCCGCTTACGTCCCTGTAATCCTCAGCAGGAGGTGGAGGTAGCCCGTCTATAGGCCTGCCAAGCCCGTCAAAGACTCTACCCAAAAGCTCCTCAGAGACTCCAAGCCTCATAGTGTCCCCTAGGAATCTGGCCTTAATTCCCTCGATTGATAACCCGCTTGTACCCTCAAAGACCTGCACCACAGCCTTCCCCTCACCAACCTCGAGTACACGGCCAAGCCTCGTCTCACCGCCGGCCGTCTCAACCTCAACCAACTCGTCGTAGGAAACCTTCTCTACCCTGTCAATAATGACCAGCGGTCCGCGAATTTCCCGTATAGTTGTATACTCTATCCCTGAGCCTGACCTGCTTCTCCTCATCTACGCTTGAGACTAATTACTAGTTAAAAAACCTCAAGAAGGGCGGAAGGGCTTGCAAAATACTTATGGAGGCCATAGCCTTCTCATTCGAGGATGTCTGTCGCCTTCGGGCGGGGATACCTGCGAACCCGCCTCGAGCTGATAAGGCTGAAAAGGGCCGTGAGGACTGCCCAGAGGGTCTACAAGATTCTCGAGGATAAGAGGGATGTATTGATCTCGCGGCTGAATGAGCTTGTCGAGGAGGCCCAGGAATTGCGGAATAGAGCCATCTCAATCCTCTCGGAGTCATATAGACATCTCCTTTCAGCCTATATGGAGCTGGGTCCTCAAAGGCTTGAATCCATCGCAAACACACTCCCAGAGACGGTCAGCATAAACATGGACACCTTCACGATGATGGGCATATCCTTGGTGACGCTAGAAGCGAAGAGCGAGGAGGCTGGACTGCTATATGGTTTTGGAGACACTTCAGTAAACTTGGACGAAGCGGCCAGAAAGATAAAGAAAGTCATTACCGACATCTGCAAGGCCGCTGCAGCCGAGAACAATATCTATAGAGTCGCGAACGAGCTCAGGAAGACACAACACCTCCTCAACGCACTGGAATACATCATCATACCAAGGTATGAGGAGGCTATCAAGACGATCTCCATGACGCTTGAGGAGAATGACAGGGACTACTTCGTCAAGCTAAAGCATATTAAGAGAGTTTTGGAGAGAAGGGCTGCCGCTAAAACTTAATAGAAACATGCTCTAGGGTGAGAATTAGATTGAGCGTTGAGGACAAGATTAGGGAGATTCTGAGAGAGTATGAGGAGAAAATTAGGAGTCGAACAGCCAGGCTTGTCGAAGAGATGGAGAAGGATTCTTGGAGAATACTGGAAGAGGTTCTATCAGGATCTAAAAACGTGAAAAGAGAGACCCACTAGTTTTAAAGGTTGGTTGGTTTTCGAGACTTGTTTCTCTTCATGCGAAGTAGTGCTAGGCCGGAGGCTGCAACCCCCACCTGACTTAGAAGCAAGCCGACGAACGCCCATAGACTAAAGAGATATGCCGCAAACTCGGCGTATGTAAGTCCATACTGCGGCGCAGTTAATATGTCGCCCAGCAGAAGGAGGGACTTCGCCACACCCCAATAGGTGGCTAGCCTAATACCCAGCCTATTCTTACGGAAAAGGAATGCAAGTAAGAAAAAGTCAACGGTTGTCAGAAGAATTAGAGTGTATGCATGCTCAGGTGCCACTGCCCAAAGCTCCGCATCAGTTAACAACAACACCAAGCTGAATAGAATAGATAGTCCGAGGAAGAACCTGAGGGCTATATCCTTCAAAAGAAATCTACCGCTCTGTCACTATAATTGTGGCCTCCATCCCCCTCTCCCTATGGCTTTGGCCAAAAGGTGGAGAGACGCTACAGTAGTACTTGAAAGTTCCTGGGTGCTCCGCTATGAACTCGATCACCTGAGTCTCCCCCCGCGAGAGTCTGTCAGACTTTACATTGTAGGGAGAAGGGCTGTTCTCGTCTAGAGCAAAGTCGTGTATTACTGGACCTGAGCCATTTCCTATGAGGGTAATCCTGATGTGGTCGCCAGCATTCACGGTTAGCGTGGGGCCGCCCTTTGAAGAATTAAAACCATAGTCTGAGAGATATAAGGTGAATGTAACAATTCTAGCTTGCCCTCCGGTTGTCTGAGTTGTTGTGACTTCCTTTGTAGTTGTCCCAGCCATTAGAGGACTTAGTGGTTGAGTCAAAACAAGCACAAGCGAGCCTATAATCGCAGTTATCGCCACAATAGCAATGTACCATACTTTTTTCTGCATGAGCCTATTTCATGTAAACCATATCTTAAGATTTTCCCAGCATAAAATATTTGAGTATGATGGCTACTTTTTTACACGCCCTTTCAATGGTAAAAAGATGGTATGATAAAGGTTAAACGAGTTTATGAAAAACCCTCATCCTCAGATGGTTATAGAATATTGGTGGATAGGTTGTGGCCAAGAGGTGTGAGAAAAGAAGATGCGAAAATTGATGAGTGGATACGAGACTTAGCTCCGAGCACAGGTTTGAGGAAATGGTTTGGACACGACGTCTCCAAGTGGACCGAGTTCAAGCGTAGATATGGTAAGGAGGTCGAGAATGTGCCACACCTGTTGACTAGGTTGCTTGAGCTTGAGCGTAAGCATGGAGTAATCACATTGCTATTTGCAGCAAAAGACACTTCACATAACAATGCTGTGGCCTTAAAAGAGTTGTTAAGGGAAGTGCGTAAAAGGCCTCTGACATCGATTTGAGCGAACTGGATACGCCTTTCCTAGTATGTCCGCTCCGCCGGCTTATATTTAGTCACGACTACTGGTTTGTATGCAAACTCAAGCCCATCTGCGGTCTTATAGACTAAGATGTGGTGGAGCCAGTTCTCGTCATCTCTTTTAGGATAATCAACCCTCGCATGAGCTCCCCTGCTCTCCTGCCTATGAAGCGCAGCGACACCTATCACCTCGCAGACATCAAACATACCGTCTATCTCAAGCACATTCATCAGATTAGTGTTATAGTATCTGCTCTTATCCTCCACACCCAGCTCAGCCTGCTGCCTTAAGACCCGCAGCATCCTCAACCCCTCCTCCATGCTGCCAGCCTCCCTGTAGATGTGGAAGTGCCTCTCCATCAACGTCTGAATCTCCTTTTTGATGTTGTACGGGTTAGCTCGAGGAGCAGGGCCGAGGAGTTTGTCATATATTCGCTTCTCCTCCTCTTCTATGTCGCTTTTAGCCGGCTCTACGGCTTGATTCGACATAGCGAACCTCGCGGCCATTTCTCCCGTTATTCTGCCCCAGACAAGACACTCGGTTGTAGAGTTTGAGCCCAGTCTGTTCGCGCCGTTCATCGAGGTGCATGCAACCTCACCGGCAGCCCAAAGGCCTGGAAGCTCAGTCGCACCGTCAATGTTTGCGTCAACACCACCCATATAATAGTGGGCCACAGGTCTTACTGGTATAGGCTCGTTTATAGGGTCGATTCCGGCGTTTCGTAGACATATTTCGCGGATGCTTGTAAGTCTCTTCTTGATGACTTCAGGGTCTATGGCTGTGAGGTCAAGGAGTAGATAGTCCTCACCCTCCTCAGTCTTGAAGCCTCTCCCCTCACGCATCTCTGTTATCATAGACCTAGAGACTATGTCCCTTGGTGCGAGATCCTTAGCCTTTGGTGCATACTTCTCCATGAACCTCTCCCCGTTTTTGTTTCTAAGTATCCCACCCTCGCCGCGCGCGGCTTCGGTGATTAGTATCCCGCTAGGTACAAGACCTGTCGGATGGAACTGGACGAACTCCATATCCCTCAAGGGAACACCTGCGCGTAGAGCTACTGCATATCCGTCGGGTGTTGAGCTATGTCCAAATGTTGCGAAACTATAGATTCTGCCTGCTCCCCCCGTCGCTAGGATGCCGGCCTTCGCGTTAAAGACAGCGAGCTCGCTGTTCTTGAGGCTCATAGCCACAACACCGGCGAAGCGCCCCTTATTCTTGAGAATTTTTGTGACGAACCACTCATCATAAAACATTATCTCATCAAATTTTAGACACGTATCGTATAGGGTGCTCATTTCATAGAACCCAACCTTGTCTTCAGCATAACACGCCCGCGGATAACTCTGTCCACCGAAGGATCTTTGGGCTATTTTCCCATCCTTCCTCCTTGCCCAGGGCATACCCCAGTGCTCTAGCTGAATAATCTCCTGTGGCGCAAGTTTCACAAACCTCTCCACCACGTCCTGATCGGAGAGGAAGTCGCTTCCCTTCACTGTATCCCACATGTGCGACTCCAGGGAGTCCCCTTCCTCTGGGTAGAGGACCGCGGCTGTTCCTCCTTCAGCCGAGACGCTATGAGACCTCATAGGCTGGGTTTTGGTGACGACAGCGACGGAGATTTTTCCGCGTCCCGTCCTCGCAGCCTCTATAGCGGCCCTGAGGCCAGCTAAACCCGAGCCCATCACAACCACGTCACAAGTGATCTTCTCCAATCAACACCACCTATTACCAGTTATATTAGAGTAGGTAATGGATTTTTATATGTTCACGCATGACCTCGGGATACGGCGTCGTGAATCCGCAGTGGAGGCATATCTCAGGCCACAAGGCATTCTTCTTAGCCTCCTCGAGGATTTTTGAAACATGTTCACTTGATGTCGCCCTGATGGTGATGGCCTCCGCGTCTAAGTCGATTACATAAGCGCCACTCATCCCAAGTCTGTCCAAAGTTCTCTTCAGCTCACTGACAAGTATGGCGATGCTGGGGGTGTTCTCGCTGGTGTTTGAGAGGTCTATGATCACATCTCGCTCCCTTGGGAAGGCGAATGCACCGAATCCTGATAGAAACTCGGAGAGCTCGAAGGCTATTATATTGGAGAGAGGCTCCAGGCCTACAAGCCTCACGCTAATAGTCTTCATGCCCTGTCACCTGAGGAGTGTGCTGGTTGCGGACCCTTTGGCGATTCTAACCCTCTCCACACCTCCTATCTCCTCGATATAGTCGCCGACACTCTTGGGGACTAGTTTTTTCCAATTCCCACCCTCGGCCATCAGAGTTCTAATCCTCGTAGCGTTAAAAACCTCCCTGTTATAGAGTTCAGCCTCCCTAGTCTTTATCCCCTGCTCTTCAAGCAGGAGTTTGACGAAGGGGTTATTCGTATAGGCCACCTCAAATCTCGGACACATCGATGTTAACCTCGCAACCCAGAGCCTATGCTCTCCAATATCAGGTATAGATACTGTGATGATTCTTGAGAGGTCTTGGCCATCCTCCCTCAGAGCTAGCCTAATCATCTCTATCCTCTCACCTGCCGTGAATGGGTTATCGAAGGTGTGGCTGAACTGGCTGCTCCCTATAGCTATTATGGCCTCATCAAACCCGCTGAGGATCTCTCTGATGGCTGATAGGTGGCCTATGTGGAAGGGCTGAAACCTACCTATCAATAATCCCCGCCTTACAGTTGTGCGGCTCAGCTCTAATCCACCTGCCGAGAATAGCAGTGTCTTTAGCCTCTAATCAAGGTTTTGTATGAATCATCTGGAGCAGCCCGGAGTGAATATCTATGTAGTGTCTCTTCCTCTGGAGAGCCGGCCTTATATTTTAACCGGAGGAGCCAGTGAGCCCGTAATTGGAGAATAACCGCTTAAATAGTGAAGTGGGTAACATGGTCTTGACGATGAAAGTGAGCCCAAAGCGGATTAGGCCCCCAATAGCAGTGGAGGTTGTAGACCTTCAGAACCTGGCTAGGCTAGTTCTTAACCGTGGGGAGCCTGACGGCCTATTCTGGTACTTTCCAGTGGATGGTGAAAAGATCCTGGGAAGCCTCTTCTTAATACCCTATTGGCGCGGGAGCCTACCACTGTTCTGCTACACAAGACTTCCCCCCGAAGTGGAGCCTAAAGCATTCCTAGCATACCGGAGTATAGGGCAGGAGGAGTGCTTCTTCACCAACTCAGGTGATGACCCGAGATATGTTTATGGTGCAATTATGGAGATAGAGTCGCCACCCGACTTCCTCCTCAAATCCCTCAAGAACAAGACGGTCAATAGAGAATTCAAACCAATAATGACAAAGGCGAAGGATGTGACTGTCCTCATTAGGACTCTGCTTATACTCTCCGAGGACTCTTCCTCCCCACCCATCTGGAGCTTCAGACAGGATGGGTACTCGATCTTCGGCATTATAGCCCCGGTCTTCGACTATTATGACGCAAACGCACTCCCGGTTTTCCTCTACGTCGAGACTAAAGAGGAGCCGAGAGCAGGTTTCCTTCGATACTTTACTGAGCAGGGTCGCGAGGTGACATCGTTCGTCGACTCTATCGGCGAGATGAAGTACTTCTATGCTAGGATTGTGAGGCTGTCACATATGCCCCTCTGGACAGCCCCAAGTGCGGCTGAGGGGCGCCGCGGCTCGAAGGGTGTTAAGCAACATTCGTAATAGATTTGGATTGTATTGCTTTATTTAGATGATGAAGCAAATACTTATAAGCGTCTAGCGACAAAAGGTTTAAATATTGATTGAAGCCCTAAATGTCAACCCGACAGAGGGGCTAGTCAATGGGCGCTAGTTTGACGAGAACAGAGATAAACAATAAGTCATCTCCCATAGTTATTGAGAAATATCTTCCCTTACCGAAAAAAGAAACGAGAGAGTTCTGGACAGATAATAGGATTCACCATATTAGGCATCTTGCCTCGACTGGGAAGCCGTTGATGGTCTGGGACCGATGCAAATCTGAGACCTCGAGGATTCTCGACAGGGTCTTTTTCCTGAGAGAGATTGAGGACGGGGGAGAAGGCGACCTCGTCTCCAATCCTCTGGATGTGGTTGAAGTATCATCCAAGATCTGCTATGGCCGCCTAGAGCTAACCTACCCGCTCTATCTGGGAGATATGTCGTTTGGGGCGCTGAGCGGCATCCCCAACATAGCAATAGCTAGAGCAGCCGACATAACAGGGACGCTCGCCGGTATTGGAGAGGGAGGTCTTCACCCGGAGGTAGGTAAATGTAAGAGAATAGCTGTCCAGTGGGCATCTGCCAGATTCGGACTGGACCTCGATGTTCTGAGGAGGGGGATGGCTGTGGTCATCAAGATTGGCCAGGGCGCTAAACCTGGAATAGGCGGCCACCTCCCCGGTGTAAAGGTTGTTGATATAATCTCCCAAACCAGGAGAATACCCGTTGGCGTAGACGCGATCTCACCAGCCCCACACCATGACATATACTCGATAGAGGATTTAGAGCAGAGGATATTCGCCCTGAAAGAGGCCACGGGTAAGCCGGTCCTAGTCAAAGTTGCCGCGACGAACTATATTCCGTACATTGCATCGGGGGTTGCCCGTATGGGTGCAGACGGCATCATTATTGATGGGCAGGGAGCGGGTACAGGAGCTGCCCCATCTGTTGTGAGAGATAATATTGGAATCCCCGTAGAGCTTGCGGTTGCATCTGCTGATGAGATGCTGAGGCGCGAGGGTTTAAGGGAAGGGTTTACAATAATTGCTGCTGGGAGGGTGAGCAGCGCAGAGGACGCCGCTAAGCTGACAGCTCTAGGAGCTGACATAGCCTCGATTGGGACTGCAGCACTGATAGCGATGGGATGCATAATGATTCACAAATGCCATCTCGGCTTCTGCCCCGCAGTAATCACAAACAAGATCGCTGAGAACCCTAAGAAGATCTTATCTCTCGAGACAGCTACGCGATGGGTTGTTAACCTGATAGAAGGCTGGTCCGCTGAGCTTAAGTTGATTCTTGAGCGGCTGGGATTGAAGAGTATTGAAGAGTTGAAGGGTCGTAGAGACCTTCTAGTTGGGCTCGGATTAAGCGACTCCTCACTCGAAGTGTTAGGCATTAGGGGTGTGAGCAGTAACTCTTGAGCATCTGGAGGCGCGACATCGTCTCGAATCTTCGCGCCTTGGCTGGGGTCGAGGGCAAGACGGCTGGCGAGCCCCCAATAGCGAGCATGGGGACTACCAACCCCCCACTAATAGAGAAGCCACAATTCATACTTGACCACATAGTCTCGGACGGCGCACAGGTCACTAGGCCGAGTATCGACCCCTACCGTGAACCCACTGAGACTGAGGTATACCTATTCGATGGCGAGGTCAGGCTCTTAATGCCCCTAATAATTGGTGGACTATGCGGCATAAACCCTCAACACATCCTAGTGGTGATTCAGGCGTGCTTCAGAATGGGGGTTGGAGTACATTTGGAGCAACCACCACCTCCCACCCTCCATCCTGATGTTAGAAGTATGATATTGCTTGACGCCCAGCTATCCATGCCATTTAGCATAGACCGTGGCCCCCTGGTTTATCATGTAGAAAGCGTGGAGGACCTGGCGAAGATTAAGGATATTTTAGAGGGTATAGGAGGTCGAAGGAAACTAGTTGCAAGGATCCCCTGCATATCTAGCCAGCAGCTCTACTCTGAGATCGTAGGCCGTGGGTTCCAGGCGGTTATTATAGATGAGGAGTTGGGTGGAGATGAGCCTCTTGAGGTGGCACTCTCCCAAGCTGACCACACCCTCAAGAGATTAACCATCAATAACCACCCGGCCAGGTATCTCATGAGCCTTATTGCAGCCTCAAGGAGAATTCGTTCAAGCTCAGACATATTTAAGCTCGGCGGGCTGGGGGCAGATGCTTGCGTGATTAGTGATGCATGGCGTATCGGCGTGGACTATAGGTCCGAGATGGAGCCGAGCCTCTTGTCAGAGAGGATTGAGAATCTCCTCATCGGAATGCAGAGGGAGATTAAGCTCCTGATGGGCGCTGCCGGAGTTAGCTCTTTTCAGAGCTCAATAGTTGGAAGCAGGGAGCTTTTCAGAGCCATCGACCTTCCCCAAAACATGTGTATGAGGCTAGGGGTGAAGCCCGCTGGAGAATAGCCACCACATCACCCAAGTCAAGTCGGGCTGCGGAATCTTCGGTATCCTGAGAAAGGGCCAATCAAAACCAATACCCAGTAGTATCGCCCTCAACGCCATAGAGTGTGTCAGATACAGGGGTAGTAGGATGGGAGCAGGTTTCGCACGGATCAAGCTAGATTTGGACACGGGACATAGGGTGAAGGTGTTTGCAACTTCGGAGGAGGAGGCTATGCGTGTATACAGCATGCTCAAGGAGAGAATGCATGGTAGGATCCTATCCATGCCCGTCCCAGAATACACCCCGCAGAATGGATCACTAACATCCTACACCATGATTGTTAAGGCCGATTATGGAGCTCTCTGGCGAGCCGTCAGGGATATCAATGGGGAATTCTGGAGAGATGATTTCCGTGCGAGAATCTACTCTTGGGGCAGGTTCGTCGATGTATACAAAGGCGTCGGCTATCCATTGGATGTCTACAATATTTACCATATGGGGGGTAGGGAGCTATACGGTGATATGTGGATTGCCCATACTAGGCAGCCTACTAACTCTCCCGGTAGACTTCCTATATGGTCTCACCCCTTCGCCAGCGGTGAATGGGCCATAGTCCACAACGGCGACATAAGCTCCTTCGGCTCAAACATGGAGCTTCTCTGGTCGCTGGGCTACACGAGCTTCGTTGGGACAGATAGCGAGGTAATCGCTCACCTTCTAGACTATCTCACCAGTTTCCAACACTTTAACGTCCAGGAGGCTGCAAAGATTCTTTGTAACAAGTTTAACAAAGAGTTGCCTGACCCTGAAACAGTCAAGCAGTTCTATAGGTGGCGTGGGGCTAGACTAGATGGTCCCTTCAGCGTCATTGCGGGCTTCTCCGATGGCCATGATGCCTATATGGTGGCTTTCGCGGACAGGTTCAAGTTCAGACCAATAGTCGTGGGCGAGGATGAGGACTATATCTATGCAGCGAGTGAGGAGGCCCAGATCAGAACAATCAGCCAAGATGCGAGAGTCTGGACTATTGAGCCAGGTGACTATTTCCTCGCATCTCTGAGAGAAGGAGTGATTTATCCTGGCAGGAGGATGCCTGAGAGATTCTACAGTCTGTCCAGCCCTCTAAAGCCTCCAACAATCTCAGGGGAATGCATAGACGCCGCACACATGAACTACCGGATGCTTAATCAGGCCATATTGGAGAAGGCGAGGTTAGGGGCTAAACAGATAGACATCATCAACGTCAGAGGCCAGAGATATATTGGCGTAGGATTAGACCAGCCTTTAAAGCTCAGAGTTTTTGGGACACCTGGTAACTGTCTGGCAAACCTGAATACGAGCCTCGATATAGAGGTCTTCGGAAATGTCCAAGACGATGTGGGCGATGTCATGACTGGTGGCCGTATAGTTGTCCACGGCGATGCGCGAGACGTTCTTGCCCAAGCATTCCAAGGCGGGGCAATATACATCAAAGGCAACGCAGGCAACAGGTGTGGGATCCAGATGAGAGAGTATCGGGACCAGCGGCCTGTTTTGATGATTGGTGGAAGGGTGGACGATTATCTTGGGGAGTATATGGCTGGCGGGGTGATTGTTGTCCTCGGCCTGAACTATCTTGAAACGGATGTGGAGGTTGTTGGAAACTGCGTCGCAAGCGGGATGGTCGGCGGCAAGATATACGTTAGAGGCATGGTCAGCCCGAGCAAGATAGGCCTCAACCCACCAAGAGCAGATGTAATCCAATATCTTAGAGGGTTGCTTCTTGAGGGCAGGCTATCCGAGGATGATTACAAGAAAGTGGCATCTCTCAAAGACTTCTCACTCGTCACGCTCAGTAAAATGCTACCTGAAAATGTTGTCAAGCTTGTCTCAAAGCTATACGTGAACAAGTACTGGAAAGAGCTTGTCGTGGAGCACCGGAGAATAGGAGAAGATGACCTCGCACTTCTCCAGAACCATTTCGAAGAGTTTGGCAGAGTCTTCAAGCTGAAGGAGGAGGTTGACAGGGTTATTGCGGAAGAGTACTTCACGGTGATTTATCCGAAGTCTGGGCACAGACCCAGGGTTGAGGAGCCTGAGGAGGGCTAAACGCTCTGAACAAGCTGGGGTGAGAAGAAGTCCTCCTTCACAACCTCCAATACTATGTGCGTTGATGTCCTCTCGACATAGGGCATGCGGAGCACCTTCTTCACAAATTGGCTAAGCTCCTGCCTGTCCCTGAACCTAGCGATAAGTATGGAGTCCACCTCTCCCGTCACGTCATAGACTGCAAAGACATTAGGCTCCTTCGCCAGCTCCTTCTGAACCTCGAGCAGCCTCCCCTCTCTAATCACAAGCTCTATAACCGCGGTTATGTCGTATCCGAATCTCTCATAATCGATCATTGCGGTGAACCCCTTGATCACTCCCTGCCTCTGAAGCCTCGAAACTCTATAAGCCACAGTGGCTACGGAGACCCCGAGCGTCTTCGCCAGCTCCCTGTAGGAGGCGCGGCCATTGTAACTGAGTATGTTTAAGAGCTTGAGGTCAATTTCATCCACTTTTTTCAACATTTCGGATAAATTCTTAAACACCCCTATATAAACTCTTCAACAAAACCCGTTCACGGTCATCCCTTTTGAGCATTACCCTTCCCCTCAGCCCTGTGCGCTGATCTTCTCCTCGCACGCCCTTCCTCGCGCCGGATATAGAGAGTCCTTACAGGGAATGGTATCTCAATCCCCTCCTCCCTCAGCCGCTTAACGAGCCTCTTATTCATTAGATGAGTAAGTTGGCCGCGCTCTCTGATGCTGGATGCCCCCCATATCACAGTGAAATTCAGAGAATATTCGGCGGGTGCGAACCTTATTAAAGGCGTGAAGTTGGGGTTTGCGCCTGGTAATTCTTTGGTGGCTTTGGTTGCCTCGTCAAGAAGTATCTGCTCGACCTTATCGGGGTCCTCATCATAGCTGACGCCTATAGTTGTGGAGAGGGAGAGCTCAGACTGGGGCAGATCATAGTTAGTGACTATCGACTCGGCAAGCTTTTTGTTGGGAATGATTAACAGGTTTCTTGGCAGTGTCTGGATCTTCGTCGTCCTCCAGCCAATATCAACTACAGTCCCCTCACCCACACCCTCTATGCTGATGAAGTCTCCCACCCTTATCGATTTCTCAGCCAAGATGTAAAAGCCTGAGAAAAAGTTTGCCAAGGTATCCTGAAGTGCAAGGGCTATGGCGAGGGCACCTATGCCTAGCGAAGCCACGAGTGGGGTGATCTCGATCCCAAGCTCCGCCAAAACTATCAACACTGCCAGAGATAGAATGGCGAGCCTTGCAATCACCTGCCCAAGACTAGTCACCTGTATAGCAGCTCCTATCCTTCCCCCATAATACTTCACCACACCACCGGCCACGTTCGCTACAGTCCAAGCTATTGAGAGGATAAGCAATACTAGAAGAGCCCTATCAATAACCCCGACGAACTGTGGCGGAACACTTATCAGGCCCATCGCAGCGTAGACCCCACCTACGAGGAACCAGAATATTATAGGCTGTCGGATAGACTCGATTATCACATCATCAATCTTGCTCTCAGTTCTCTCTGCCCAGTGTCGAATTACCCTCGTCAGAGCCCTCCTAACCAGAAAACCGATGGCAAAGACAACGGCAAAGACCACACCTGCATAAAGAAGCTCAACCCAATACATCCACCCAACCCAGGGCCATTCCGCGCGCTATCATGTAATAAACCTGAAAAGTAGCCCGGGCCGGATTCGAACCGGCGTCCCCGGGGTTCTCCTCTAGAGGGATCCAGAGCCCGGGATCCTTGGCCCCTTTTTGTCTGGCCTTTTCAGGGGTTTGGCCGCTAGACGACCGGGCTTTTCTCGAGATACTGTTGTTGTGGCTGGTATTTTATTCTTATTGCTCTATGCATCTTTTTAACCACCTTCTGATCAGTATTTTGGGTGGGAGTCGATGGGTGAGACACTTCTTCACTTGAGGTCTAGCCCCGAGATGAAGAACCCGGCCATCATTATTGGGTTTGCTGGATGGCCGGATGCTGGTGGAGTCTCTTCGCTCTCAGTCGCCTATCTGAAAGACTCTCTGAATGCAAGCCATATTGGATATATAGAGATGTCGGAGTTCATCGACCATACACAACACAGGCCTATAGTTGTTATCGAGGATGGGTTCTTAAAATCTATAGGCATGCCAGCTTTCGAGGTTTACTGGGGGCTCACGGCGAGGAGGGATGTCATACTGATACGTGGATATGAGCCTGTTAGTGGCTGGGACAAACTTGTTAAGGCCTTGTTCGAGCTGGTTGAGAAGTTCGGGGTGGAGAGTCTTGTCTCCATTGGGGGCCTACTTGACAGGGTTCCTCATACAAGGCCAGTCAGGCTCTCATTCCTAACCACAGACAAAGAAATCTACTTTAAAGCCCTCTCCATGGGGTTGAGACCATCCAACTATCAGGGTCCCGCAAGCATACATAGTTACCTTATGCATGAGTGCGGAAAGCTGGGCTTGAAAGCTGTATCAATCTGGGGACATGTCCCCAGCTATCTAAACATCGCGAATCCCCGCGTAGTTGTGTCTGTGCTTGAGAATGTGGCGTCAGTATTGGGCACGGAGTTTAACCTCGATAGGCTGTACGTCGATGCCTCTGTTTTCGATGGCAAAGTTGCAAGTCTTATGGAACAGGACAGCGATCTTAGGCGGCTCGTGGAGAGCCTTGAAAGGGAATATGACGACGAGTCCAAGACTCCTGGCTATATAGTATAGGAGGACGGCACCCTGGCTGACATGTTAAGATTCACAATAATTGGCTGCGGCCAGATGGGCTCATGGTTTGCGGAGAACTTAGCTAGAAGGGGGGCAGACATATTACTCCTAGACCGCAACTCTAGAAGGGCTTCTCTTCTCGCAAAAAGAACTGGAGGGGAGGTTCTAAACTCTCTGAGAAAAATTCCGAGAGACAGGCCCTTGCTGCTGGCGCTACCTATCAGGGAGATTGGAGGCGTCTTGGAGCAGCTAACAAATCATGGGAGACCGGGGCTAAGGATTGTCGAAATATCATCCTTCAAGAAGCCGGTTATAGAGAGTGTGAGATATGCTAGGAGGAAGGGGCACATAGTGGCCTCTATTCACCCGCTCTTCGGGCCTGGGCAAAAGAATGATGAGAACACCGTGACTGTCCACGTTGAAAGGGCAAGTAGAGCTGAGGACACTCTTATACGAATGCTCCTCCCTAAGTCTGAGATTCGGAGGATGAGCTGGATGGAGCATGATAGGGCCATGCTAGTAGCCCTCTCACTCACACATTTCATAGGGGTCTCAGCCGCCCATCTCCTATCCATGCATGGTGCCATCCCAGTCAAGACAAGAAGCCTGAACTCCCTTCTCTCGCTGATCTCAATAGCAATATCAGAGCCTAACGACTTCTATACAGACTACCCAATGACCCACATCCAGGCCATAAGACTATTCAAGAAATACAGCGAGTCCGCATCTAAATGGCTAAAAATGTTTAAGAACGCTAGAGCCGCCAGCCGCATCATGAAGATCAGGAAGACCCTCCAAGCCCGATACAATTTAGATGCAGCATATAAAAGAGTCTACTCAAATTCATCCAATTGTTAGTGGGAAAGGCTCAAATACGCGGCACAACACGTTTAACCTATGCAGAAGTATACTCTTCCGCAGCTACCATACCCGTATAACGCCCTCGAGCCGGTGATTTCAGAGCAGATAATGACTCTCCACCACACGAAGCACCACCAGGCCTATGTGAATGGCGCGAATGCCGCGTTAGAGAAGATTGAGAAGGCCTCGAGAGGCGAATTGGAGATTGACATTAGAGCGGTTCTTAGGGACTTGAGCTTCAATCTAGACGGTCACAAACTCCACTCAATCTTCTGGCCTAATATGGCTCCTCCCGGTAAGGGAGGCGGTAAGCCTGGAGGAAGTATAGCGGATAGGCTTGAGAGGGAGTTTGCAGGGTTTGACAGATTCAAGAAGCTTTTCAGTGATGCAGCAAAGACCGTAGAGGGAGTTGGCTGGGCGCTGCTACTCTACGACCCCGAGGCTGACAGGCTCGTATTGACGCAGATTGAGAAGCAGAACCTTATGCACCTAGCCCAGCTACCAATCCTACTCTCTCTAGATGTCTGGGAGCACGCCTACTATCTACAATACAAGAACGACCGGGCGAGCTATGTCGATGCATGGTGGCAGGTAGTCAACTGGGACGACGTCGAGAAGAGGTTTAACAAGGCAAAAGTATAGAAGCACGAAGCCCAACATTTCATCGGAGTCGTAAATTATGAGGCTCATCGAGTACGAGGGGTTGAGGCTATTTACTGAGGCTGGAATACCGACTCCTAGATACAGTGTTGTCGACGATCCTAATCAAGCGGTAAGGGCGGCTGAGCAGATCAGTCCCCCGGTTGTCTTGAAGGCTCAGGTGCTGGTGGGCGGTAGGGGGAAGGCGGGTGGTGTGAGGGTTGTGGAGGCACTTCAAGATGTCGGGAAAGTGGCTGGAGAGATTTTGGGCATGGAGATTAGGGGTGAGAGGGTTAAGAGGCTGGTGGTCGCAGAGGCTGTGAGGCATTCTGAGGAGCTCTATCTCTCAATAATCGTAGACAGGACTTCAAACAGACACCTGATACTTGCCTCCAGAATGGGAGGCGTAGATGTAGAGGAACTCTCAAAGAGCCACCCAGAGGCCCTCGTTAGGGCTCCGATAGACCCGCTCATAGGGCTGCATGACTGGCAGATAAGAATGCTTCTAGCCCACCTAAAACTATCCTCCGAGACTGCCAAACAATTCCAAGACATAGTAAAGAAGCTCTATAGTGTCTATAGGCAATACTACTGCGACCTCGCAGAAATCAATCCACTAGCATTGACCGACGATGGTAGGCTAGTTGCCCTTGACGCCAAGATTATACTGGACGATAATGCTGCTCGGCTCCACGGATTCAAGTTCGCTGGAGAGGCTGGTGTCGAAAGTGAGGCGGTTAGGCTTGGTCTAAACTATGTGGAGCTGGACGGCGATATTGGGATCATCTGCAATGGGGCAGGATTGACAATGGCTACCATGGACTTGGTTTACACGCTTGGCGGTAGGCCAGGATGCTTTCTCGACCTAGGTGGAGGGGCATCAGCAGAGAGGGTATACACTGCTCTAAAGTTTCTCTTTAATAGGCCTCATGTTAAACTAGTCTTTCTAAACGTCCTTGGCGGAATTACTCGATGTGACGAGGTGGCGGATGGCATAGTTAGGGCTTATGACGAGTTTGGAGGTTCCAAAAAGATAGTAGTGAGGCTTGTCGGCACAAGGGAAGAGGAGGGGAGAAGGATACTGGCCTCGAGGAATATAGGATACTTTACTCGGATGATGGAGGCTGCAGAGGCGGCGGTCAAGCAGACATCATAGACAGTCTCAAGGAGAAGTTGGTATCGTTCGGCTCTCCTCTCCCTGCGTGCTCAGCGCCTCAGCCCTTGCACGAATTCCATTCCTGAAATCTATCAGGCCTATCAAGACGACCGGGCTTGCGAGAATGCTTAGAAGCAAGTTAACCGATAATAGCCCAGCCAGCTCTGTTATAAGCCCCCGAACGAAGGGGGAAGAAGCCATCCCAAGGGCTGTTAGAGCAAGTCCAGCGAGCGTAGGCGCTAAGCCAACCCCCAGCCCCAAGCCAACCTCAAACAGTCCGCGAGCCACTCTATCCATCTCGAGAATCCCAACTTCTTCCTCTAAGAATAAAGAGTTTTCCACATTCCAGAGACGTAGATATACCCCAGTACTACGATGGCATTATCTGGAAGCTTTGCTAAACTCCCAAGAGTAGCTCGTCATCAGGGATACCTGCCACGTGAAAGATTTCCTTTTCAGCCACCCCCGGTTTTAGGGTCCTATATCGCTCGTAGAATGCACTCCTAACTTCCTCCACGCTCTTGAATAACTCTGCCATGTTTCTGTATCGCCCCCTTAATACTCTGTATTTGAGCACACCGTCCACGTCCTCAGCTATCACGCATCTTACATCCCCACCCACTCTCTCGTAGCTTTTCTTTGGACCTTTAGCCGAACCCCGAGCCCGCGCTTCCACAAGCACATAGAACCTTCTCTTTTTATCACCCTCAGACTGGAGAATCTCGAGGCTGAACCCGCAGGTCCCAAACCTCTGGTAAATCCTTCTTTCCATAGGATAATGCCTGAGCGTAGCTAGGCCCGTCGTTCTGGGGCTACTTATTAGCTTGACAACCTCCGCAACAATCCTTTTAGTCATAAACACATTCCCCTCTCAGGCGTTATACAGCACCCCCAAGTATTTAATATTGGCTGAGGGGCAGACGGGCCCGGAGGGATTTGAACCCTCGACCTACCGGTTAAGAGCCGGCCGCTCTACCTGCCTGAGCTACGGGCCCCCTTTATTCTCAGGAACCTGTAATAAAATTTAAACATAGTCGTCAGTATTTGGAGAGGCGTCCCCTCAATATCAATATTTAAATATTATCAATCCATACCCTCATTGGTTTAAATTGAGCAAGCCATTTGAGGGGTTTTTGAAAAAATTAGCCGAGATACTGAGGGTGATTTTCGCCATCTTTATCATCATTCTGGTCTTCTCATTTGTATATATTTTTGGGAAGAATGATCTAAAGCAGTAGTGCAATACTAACTACTCTAAAAGATGTATTCAATGTTTTGGGCAGCGTTTAAGGAGGCATAGTTTGGGCTATCGCCGGCATAATAATTGCCGCTATATTCATATGGTTTTCTCAGTGGTATTTCCAGATATGGTCCAACGAGTCAAAGCACCAATACTTTTAAAATGTCAAGGACCATTATCTGGCATTCGCTAATATATGCGCCATGCTCTTCATGTCCGTAATTGATGCGGCGTATCCTAGCGGTATTGGCTGTCTGGTCTATTTGTGTGATCATTAGCCTAGCGTGGGGGTTTAGGCTAGAGTGGCCTGACTTCGTCCACGATGACTATGGCATCCCCCTCAGATGGGCCACTCACACACTCTCTACGTTCGCCGGCCCAGCCGACGCCTGGTCCATAGACATCACAGCCCTCATAATCGACCTCATTTTCTGGCAGATTATCCTAGCCGCAGTAGTAGTAGCTGTCTTCAAGCTGAGGCGGCAACCAGAAAAGCAGGGCTAGATTTAATAAGCCAGCTCAGTCATGCTCCAAATGGTGAGTAGAGCTCGGTAGGTGGATTGTCGGGGGAGCATGGCCTTACATCCACGGGATACCGCACATTGGCAACCTGATCGGCTCCGAGCTCTCCGCTGATATCTATGCACGCTACCTAAGGGTAAGGGGTGAGGATGTAGTCTTCGTAAGCGGCTCCGACGAGCATGGCACGCCCATAGAGGTTGAGGCAGCGAAACGGGGGGTGGAGCCGAAGACCCTGACAGACAAGTTCCACGCCAAGGTTGTCGAGATCTTCAAGAATTTTGGTCTCTCTTTCGACAACTATACCAGGACCCACAACCCCATTCATATATCCTTCTGCCAGAACTTCTTCAAACGAATCTACGAGAACGGATACATAATAGACCGCGAAATGGACCAGCTCTACTGCGACAACTGTCGTAGATTCCTGCCCGACAGATTTGTCCATGGGACATGCCCATACTGCGGATATAGCTATGCGAGGGGGGACCAGTGCGAGGCCTGTGGAAGAGTCCTAGACCCGCTAGAGCTGGTTAACCCCATATGCGCAATATGCGGGTCAACGCCGATAATCAGATCCACAAGACACTGGTTCCTTGACCTGCCCCAACTCTCACAAAAACTGAAGGAGTGGCTCGTCTCAAACCCGAGCCTGTCAGAGCGTGTCAAGGCTTTCAGCCTCAGTTGGATAGAAGAGGGGCTTAGACCTAGGGCCGTAACACGCGATAACAAGTGGGGAATCCCAGCACCATTCCCAGGCGCGGAGGAGAAAACAATCTACGTCTGGTTCGAGGCGGTTCTGGGCTACATCTCAGCGACTGTGGAGCTCGGAATATCGAGGGGGGAGCCAAGCCTATGGGAGAAATACTGGCTCGACAAACAAACCAGAACAGTCTACTTCATAGGTAAGGATAATATACCATTCCACACAATCATCCTCCCAGCACTACTACTGGCACACGGCGAGGGCTATGTACTTCCATGGAACGTCTCTGCAACAGAATACTTAACATTCGAAGGCCAGAAATTCTCCAAGAGCAAGAAAATAGGAGTCTGGCTTGACGAGGCGCTAGCAATCCTACCCAGCGACTACTGGAGATATTATCTCGCCAAGAACCGGCCAGAGACCAGTGATACAAACTTCAGGTGGCAGGATTTTGTCTCAACGGTGAATAGCGACCTTAACGACGACATAGGAAACTATATCCACAGGGTCCTGACATTCATACACCAAAACTTCGAGGGAAAAGTCCCTGAACACCATGCGCTGGACGCCGATGATGAGAGGATCCTCATGAGGATAAGGGAGATTAAGCATAGAATCGATGAGCTGATGGATGAGGTGCGAGAGAGGCAGTCGCTGATCGAGGTGCTCAACCTAGTCAAGGAAGCAAACAGCTACCTGAACCTAAAGGAGCCCTGGAAGCTGCTGAAGACAGACCCTAAGAGGGCAGCTACGACACTCTTCGTAGCCTCACAAATAGTTGCAGCCCTAACAGTGTTCCTAGAGATCTTCACACCAGACACAGCAGCCGCCCTGAGAGAGATGATTGGTTTAGGCTATGATAAGAATGGCAGCTGGGGACGACTCGAGGACACCCTACTCCAGCCTAACACAAAAATCACAAAACCAAAACCACTATTCAGAAAAGTAAGCGAGCAGGAGATAATGCAGAGAAGGGAGAGAGTATCAACAATGACTTAAAAGAGGAGGCGTCTCCAAACTTTTAATACAATTCAGGATATACTCCAAACAGAGTCTATTATGAAGAAGATAGAGATTTTCGGGTTAAAGATAACTGAGGATATTAGCCCGGAGATCGACCTTCCCGAGTTGATAGTGAGAGCGGCTAAAAGCCAGGCAGGCGGAATAGTTGATGGAGATGTGGTTGTTATAACGTCGAAGATCGTCTCCAAGGTGGAGGGCCAGCTACACAATCTCAAGAACGTGAAGCCCTCCCCAAAAGCACGCCGCCTCTCCAGAATATACAAGACACCGCCAGAGGTCATGGAGCTGTATCTAAGGGCTGGCGAGATCAGGGCGGTGATTCCGATAAAAAAGCTTGCAGATAAGTATAGGCACTTATTCGAGAAGTATGTAGCTGATAGGGAGGCTGCTCAAAAAGTCATCAACGAGCACCCATATCTATTCTTAATCGATGTGGATGGTAGGCTGCTAACCTGGGGTGGCATAGACTTCTCCAATTCGCCCCCAGGTTATTGCACGTCTATTCCAAAGGACCCTGACAAGTCAGCCAGAAGAATAAGGGCGAGGATTAGGGAGCTGACTGGTATGGACGTCGCTGTCATCATCTCGGACACCGAGTGGAAGCTCGACAAATTTGGTACAATAGACATAGCACTAGGCTCCTCGGGAATAATGCCTGTCTCAAGAAAATTCGCGGGTAAAGATTTATACGGTAAGCCGAAGTTTGGCGGGGTCGACGACCTAACTGACCTATCCGCGGCAGCAGCCAACTTAGTAATCGGTCAGACAGACGAGGCATTGCCCATAGCAATCATTAGAGGACTGAAGTATGAGAGGAGCGAGCAAGGAGTAAGGGATGCTGCCTATCCAACCAATGAGCTCAGAAAAGTCACTATATTACTCGCCAGAGAATACTTTAAGTTTAAACTCCTGTCAAAAATCGCATAGAAGAAGTCGATAACATACTCATTATGCCAAGGAGGCTATCAGCGAGTTCGGAGAAGGCGGAGAGTGCGTTAATTTCCTAGCTTTTTTATGCAAATGTTTTTTAATGATAATTTCGTGTGTCTGTTCATGGTTTCCGGCAGGTTTTCGAGGTCTATGATGCTTTTTGAAGAGGCGAATAGATATGTGGCAGGTGGTGTTCACTCCAACTTTAGATATAGGGAGCCACATCCGATTTATTTTAGTAGAGCTAGGGGCTCGAGGATCTGGGATGTAGATGGAAACGAGTACATTGACTGCGTCATCAACATGGGTGCCTGTATCCTAGGTCACGGGTATCCGAAGGTTGTGGATGCGGTTAAGGATGCCCTCGATTATGGCTTAACTGTAGGCTTGGAGCCAGATATAGGTGTTGAGGTTTCCAAGCAGCTCTCGCGCATGATTCCTTCAGCAGAGTCTGTCAGATTCTCGAATACAGGTACGGAGGCTGTCATGCATGCTATACATATTGCCCGCGGGTTTACTGGAAGATACAAGATTGCTAAGCTTGAAGGGGGGTATAATGGGTGGTATGACTATGTTCTGGTCAGTAGTCACCCGTCAATTGACAAGGCTGGACCGCCTGACGAGCCAGTACCTATACCCGAGAGCGCCGGGCTAGCTAGGGGTGTAGCTGAGAATGTGGTCATTATCCCCTTCAATAACATTGAGGCGACGGAACGGATAATATCGAACCATAGGGATGAGCTGGCTGCAATAATAGTCGAGCCAGTTATGTTTAATTCTGGATGTATACTGCCAAGAGAGGGATATCTAGAATTCCTACGTAAAATAACTAGGGAGCATGGTATTGTGCTGATATTTGACGAGGTTATTACAGGATTCAGAAGCGCGCCGGGAGGGGCACAGGAGTATTTCGGAGTCACTCCAGATCTTTCCGTCTTCGGTAAAGCAATTGCCAACGGCTTCGCTCTAAGTGCTGTCGTTGGTAAGAGGGAGGTGATGGAGAGTGTTCATCCCAAGAGGGGGAAAGTAGCGTACGCAGGCACCTACAACTCCAATTACATATCGCTGGCGGCTGCGCGTGTAGTGCTTGAAGAGCTTAGAGATGGGAAGGTTCAGAAATATCTACATGAGGCGGGGGCCAAGCTTGCAAAGATGTTCAGTGAGATGATTGAGGAGCTGAACATCAAGGCCAGGATCCAGCACTTCGCCGGCAAATTCCAAGTATATTTCACAGATAGAGAAGTTGTTGACTATAGGTCAGCTCTCGCCTGCGACTCGAGAAAATACAGCGTCTTCCAAGAGTCGATGCTCAACTCAAGGATATACATGCTGCCGTTTCACACGATCCATCATGGCGTGACACTTGCCCATACGGAGCATGACCTAGAGTCTATATCTTCAGCGATGAGGAGGGCGTTGAAAGAGGTAAAGGATAGGTTTGCTGGCTAATCTTAACTCGTTGGTCGCCGTTTTTATAGTGTTGCTTTTTCTGTTCTGAGCCTCTTTATGCCTAGTTCTGATATTATCTTGTCTAGCTCGTCCTCCTCTCTCTGTTCTGCTCTCTGGGGTTCTATTGCCTCTTTCTTGGGGGGTAATTCTTGGATAGGTTCGCGTTTGAAGAATGACTCCTCGACAGTCTGAACAGCAGCTTCCATTTCTCGGATATAGTTCTCGGTCTCGAGCCCCGCAAGTATCAGTGAGACCTGTATGGTGGAGTTGTAATAGTTATCTACCCTCGCCCCCCAGACTATCAGGCCATCGTCTCCCATGAGCTCGTAGATTATCTCGGGTGGCCTGGAGGCTTCTTTCAATTTCATGTCCTCGCCGCCAGTGACGTGGACTATTGCGGCTGATACACCCTCGAGCCCCACGCTACCTTCGAAGAGTGGGGACTGAAGTGCGTTGAATGTGGCTTCTTCGGCCCTGTTAGGCGAGCTGCTCCTCCCTATCCCGAGAGTAGCTAGCCTCCCTCGGGATACAACGGTCTTAAAGTCCTCGAAGTCGATGTTTATGAGGCTTGGCTTCACGATCGACTCAGTTATGCTCAGTATCATGTTGTTGATTACCTCGTCTGCGAGTGCGAATGCTGTCTTCAGGTTGTACTGGGGGTATAGCTCGAGCAGCCTATTATTGTCTACTACCACGACAGTGTTCACGTATTGTTGGAGCTCGGAGAGCCCTCTGAGCGCTATCCTCTTACGCACGCCTCCCTCAAACTTGAAAGGCATTGTCACAACGCCGACTACTATGGCGCCCAGCTCCTTTGCAACCCTGGCGCAAACTGGGGCCGCACCGGTTCCTGTCCCCCCGCCCAGCCCAGCGGCTATAAAGACTAGGTCTGCATTCTCTAGCGCCTTTCTAATCTCGTCGACACTCTCTTCAGCGGCTAGCCTACCTATCTCCGGGTTACCGCCTGCTCCGTGATCTCGGGTAGTTTTGGGGCCCAGTAGAATCTTCTGGTGGGCATTTACGGTTTCGAGATGCTGCCTATCTGTGTTCGCCGCTATAGCAGTCGCGCCATAGAGCCCTGATGATGTGAGCCTATGGACTGTGTTGCTACCCGCACCTCCTAGCCCTATTAGCTTTATCTTTACACCGAAGCCATCCTCATAACCAGGTACAGATTCCTGACTACTCACTCGACCTAGCCTCCTCTTTGATGAAGTCGCGTACAGCCATCCTTATGGCTTCAGCTCTGTTTGGATAGAGCCGCCGCTTAACAAGCTCGTCAATGGCCTCAAGGTATGCTTCAGGAAGGTGAACAGTTACAACCTTCAACTCTACTACACCTCAGAGAGGCTACTGAAAGTAAATCCCTGATAAAGCTTCGTAATACTAGGATTAATATCTCATGATTACACTCCACGCCAAAAGAGGGTTTTCTGTTGCAAAAAATGATAATATTAAATAGGCAAAGAGTTACATTTAGCCGGATAAATGAAAATTTTAAGGTCCTCAGAAGAAGAGGAAATGAAGGAGATCGTCAGATACCTTAACGAATCTTGTGATGAAGGAGCGGTTATACTTGTTGAGGGCGTTAGTGATAGAAAGGCGCTGTTGGAAAGGGGTGTTAAGGGTAAGATTATTACTCTACACGAGTTTTTGAGAAACTTCAAAACTGATATCAAAGGGCTTAAGCTCATAACACTTTTAGATCTTGATAGGGAGGGTGAGAACATCCTGAGGCGAATTGAGGAGAAATACTCAACACTCCTTAGACTAGATAACTCGGCTAGGATGAGGCTTAGGATGACCCAGAGATACAAGAGAGGCCTAAGAACGATACACCAGATATTCATGCCTCCCTAAGTATCTTCTGCCCCGGTGACAATGGACAGCAGACTAGCCTACTGTGAAGACGGGGAATAGTTTTAGAAACAGCAACAGAATGAGAGCTAGTCCCGCGAAAGAGCCTGCTGTGAGTAATAGTTCAACATATGTTGGTGTGTACTGGAAAGGTTAACAATTGTATATTTTTATATGCTTTTGCAGAGAGTTGGGCCCCAGCAGGCTTCCAAATTCCTACTGGCTTGGTATGTGGCTGTGGCTTTTTTATCGAAAGGTTTGTTAAAAAAGTCGACAATAACATCATGTTTGCCTTAAAAGCTCCCTAACCATGTTTGAGACCTTTCTTCCGATATTATGAAGCACATGGTTGCTTGATGCGGGGGAGAGCCGAATTATGCATCATATATTTAAGCTTCCCTTGATACCTCGCCTCTGGTAATGGAGACCGTTAGGTTCGAGCCGAGGCTTAGAGAGACGAGGTGGGACCCTAGGCTTGAGGAGGAGCTCCTCAGAAAGTGGGAGTCTGAGAAGCTCTATGCCTTCAACAAGAACTCGAGGAGGCGTCTCTTCCTAATCGATACTCCCCCGCCATATCCCTCCGGGCGGCCCTGGCATATAGGAGCGGCGGCTCACTACACCCAGATCGACATGATAGCTAGGACAGCCCGCATGATGAATTATGAGGTATACTTTCCAATCGGGATTGATAGGAATGGAATACCTGTGGAGAGATTTGTTGAGCGGGAGATGAAGATAAGGCTGACCAGCCTTCCTCGCGAGGATTTCCTACGAACATGCTCCCAGACTCTTGACAACCTAGAGTCTGAGATGCTCTGGATTATGGAGAGAGCTGGGCTCTCAGGCGACTTTAACCATCGATACAGGACTGACTCCGAGGAATATAGGGGCTTAACACAGGCCACCTTTATAGAGCTTTATAGAAAAGGGCTAATCTATAAGGCGTCTAGGCCAAACAACTTCTGCCCAGACTGCGGGACAACTATAGCAGACGCCGAGGTTGATTATGCTGAGACGCCTACAGACCTTGTTTACATGCGATTCGACCTTTCAGACGGGGGGGAGGTGGTTGTGGCAAGTACGCGTCCCGAGCTTTTAGGAGCTTGCAAGGCAATAATCTATAACCCCTCAGACGATAGGTACCGGGACCTAGATGGGAGGAAGGCAATTGTCCCCATCTACGGTAGGGAGGTGCCTATAATATCTCACAGCGCAGCCAGGCCCGAGTTCGGGACGGGCCTGGTAATGGTCTGCAGTTACGGCGACAGGACGGATGTGCAGCTGTTCCGTGAGCTGGGGCTTGAGGAGGTTATACTGATAGGTTTGGACGGCCGGCTGCTTGAGACTGCGGGACCGCTTAGAGGGCTGACGGTCGAGGAGGCGAGGCAGAGGATTGTTGAGCTGCTGTCAGGCGAGGGTAGAATAGTCAAGATTGAGAAAATACTACACCAGGTGCCTATCTGCGAGCGGTCTAATACTCCGATTGAGATTATACCGATGGAGGAGTACTATCTCTCTCAGCTTAGCTTCAGGGAAGAGCTGCTCAAGGCCAGCTCTAAGATGATCTTCCACCCTGAGTTTCACAGACAGCTACTCATCGACTGGATAAACTCTCTAAAGATCGACTGGCCCATCTCTAGGCGGCGGTACTACGCGACGGAGATACCTGTTTGGTATTGTAAGTCCTGCGGGTGGCCTAATCTTCCTGAGCCGGGGCGCTACTATCGTCCATGGAGGGAGAGGCCACCTTTTGAGAGGTGTGAGAAATGTGGGGGCACCGAATTTGTTGGCGAGGAGAGGACGCTTGATACTTGGGTTGACTCGAGCATCTCACCCCTCTTCATCTCCGGATTCATGAAGGATGGGAAGTTTTTCCGCCGCGCCTACCCCGTGGCCATCAGGCCCCAGGGAAAAGACATCGTGAGGACCTGGCTATATTACACACTGCTCAGATGCTACCAGCTTACTGGGAAGCCCCCATTCAAGAGCGTCTGGATTAGTGGGATGGGGCTTGACGAGAAGGGTGAGAAGATGAGCAAGAGCAGGGGGAATGTAATTGACCCGAGACCTGTTTTGGATAGATATGGAGCTGATGTCTTCAGGTTCTGGTGTGCACAGGAGGCCAGCCTCGGCTATGACTTTAGAATCTCCGAAGCGAGAATCTCAGCAGCAGGCAAATTCATCACGAAGCTTTGGAACATTGCAAGGTACGTCTCACAGTTCCCACAGCCCAGGGCTGCGAGGCTGAAGCCCACTGATAGATGGATACTCTCGGAGCTATCTGCCTTGATTGAGGAGTGTCTCGAGGGATACAGAAAGTATAACTTCTTTATACCCGCCACGAAGGTTAGGAACTTTCTATGGAACCTCTTCGCCAACCACTATGTGGAGATGACCAAGATCAGGGCCCTCGGCAGGGTGTCGGATGAAGTGGGCGCCAAGGCAGCTTGGTATACTCTCCACACAGTGCTCAAGTCCTGCCTCCTCCTACTTTCTCCAATAACCCCATTCATTACAGATCATATCTGGAGATCACTCTATTCAGAGAAGTCGATTCATTTGGAGAGGTTTCCAAAGCCACGGTGGGACAAGAGATATAGGAGATACACAGAGCCACTGGTCTCCTTTAATAGTGAGGTCTGGAGGAAGAAGAAGTCAATGAACCTGTCTCTCAGAGCTCCAATCGAGATAGACATGCCTAAGAACCTTAAACTCTTCAAGGATGACCTCATATCCATGCACAACATAGTTCAGAAGAGCTAGAATTTTGGTGGGTCAGACTGCCCATCGACGCCTCACTTCTCGGCGTGGACATTGGTCATCATCCCAGAGATGAGCAGGTAGGCTGCTGATTATATTCTTTTGGTTCTTGTCCAGTTATATGGTTAAATGAGCCAGGAATTCTGTGGACTCTGATTTGGCGAGGTATGTGAGGGATAAGTCTCTCGAGGAGTTGGTGAGGGAGGTTGGGGGCCATGTGGGTCTCAACCATATAGACTACTCCAGGATTAAATGTGTTAGGAGCTACGGCTCCAAGTCTAAGCGTGTGGCCGCCCGTGTCCATTCGGGGAGCAGGGCGCTGTGGACCGGCCTAGGCCTCAAGCCCCACTACGTTATAGAGTTCGTCTCAGAGGTCTTTGATAGTCTTTCAGGTGATGAGAAGCTGGAGGTTATTCTACACGAGCTTCTCCACATCCCAAGGATGATGGGGGGTGGGCTGGTGGGGCACGGCAGACTGGACTTCAAGGGGGAGGTTAGACACCTGTTGGGTAGGCTGAGGAGTCAGGGGTTCAATCTGCTATCCCGATAACTGTGCACGGTGCGCTGTCGACTTCCTCCAGGAGCAGGGGTGCGACTATGACGTATCTATAGATTGTTGGCTTGCCTGCGAGGTCCATGTCCTCGAGTATAAGGAACCTATTGTCTGAGAGAAGTATCTTATGGGACTCACGGCCCTCCTGTCTTCTTAGCGGCGTCGAGATGCTTATAGCATCGATTCCAAGCCCCCTCAAGTGAGGGGCCTCCATCCTAAGAAACTTAGCCGCTGAGGGTGAGAAGAGTATCCCCTGGGACGAGTAGGCTTCAGCATCGGTTTCCCTGTAGGCCTGGAGGCCTGTCCGTATGAGAAGGAGGCTGCAACGTTTAATGAGGCTTATATGGGGTTTCAGGTCCTCTGCCGAGACCTCCCCTCCCGGCTCCTTCGGGACATCAATCAGGCAGGAGTCGGGAAAGACAAGCTCATCGAGGGTATACTCGTAGATCCTCCTCCCTTCTCGATAAAAATGGTTGGGGGCGTCGACGTGCGTACCTGTGTGATTGGCCATGCCTATAACCCATAGGTTGCTGGAGTCGCCCCGCTCAATGCTTCTGTATTGTTTAAGCTCTATTGGGGGTGTGCCTGGGTACAGGGGGGTCCTCTGGCCAATTCTATGGGAGAGTAGGACGAACCTCAAAGACCGATTCTCACCCATCTCAGTGTCATATCTTCTTTAATTATACTCTCCCGCCTGAGACGTGGTATAGATATATTGGGCGTGGAGAGTGTTTCGTTGGATGAGGGGTATAAGCCTCGGCTACTGGGTTGCGCAGGAGCAGTACCCGCCAGATAGGTTGATGGAGTTCTCAATACACGCCTCGATAGTCGGGTTCGACACAATAGTGACGAGCGACCATTTCCACCCCTGGAGAGATAATGGGGGCCACTCTGCACACCCTTGGATCTGGATGACGGCAGTTGCGGAGAGACTGAAAGGAGTGGAGGTAGGAACAGCTGTAACTACTCCGCTATTCAGATACCACCCAGCTATAGTCGCGCAGGCCTTCGCCACCCTCGACTACATGTATCCAGGCCGCATATTCGTAACGGTAGGCACAGGACACGCCATGAATGAGGTGCCCCTAGGTTTCCAGTGGCCCAACTATAAGGAGAAGGTTGAAAGACTCCGCGAGGCAGTCGAGATAATCAAGCTCCTATGGCGTGGAGACTTTGTAGACTATGAGGGGAAGTATTATCGGCTGGTAAAGGCTAAACTCTACACCAAGCCAAAGAAAAACATCAGGCTATACATAGCCACCGCTGATAGAAAGGTGGCTGAGATAGCCGGGCAGTACGCTGATGGGATACTGACGAATCCAAGGGGCCTCGAAAATTATGGATTAATAGTTAAGGCGCTCGAGGAGGGGTGTAGGAAGGCGGGGAGAGACGCTTCAAGCCTCAGTAAGTGTATGGAGTTTAAGGTGTCCTACGACCCCGACTATGATAAGGCCTTGAAGGGAGCCCTCTTCTGGGCTCCGACAGCTATTCCTAGGGAGAAGAGAGAGGGCGTGGCCGACCCGCGGGAGTTAGAAGCCATGGTTGGGGAGAGCGAGGTGGAGAAGATCAAGAAGACATGGCTTATAACAAGCGATCCAGACGATATCTACAAGGCACTAGGCGAGTTTCTCAAACTTGGCTTCGACAGGGTTTTCATCCACAGCTCCTCACCAGACGAGGAGAAGTTCCTAAACCTCCTGGGGAGGGAGATTCTACCCTGGGTGAGGGAGTATTACGAGAGCCTCCAAATCCCCATAAGAATCTCCTCAGAGTGACTCCCTCATGACAGTCATCTTCTACGGATATAAACGATGCAAAACCAGCAGGGAGGTTGAAAAGGCATTAAGAAAACATGGAGTGGAGCTGAGATTCATCGACATTCTCAGCGAGCCTCCAAGCAGGGAGGTCCTCACAGACCTGTTCAAGAAATACGGTATTGAAGGGATAGTGAGGAGGGGGAAAGAGGACGCGAAAAAAGTCTTCGAGGCATGGGGCCTTGATGGTCTCTTGGAATCCCTCAGGCGGGAGCCTGGGAGGCTTATACGTCCAATCGTCATCAAGGGTGGGGAGATCTACGCTGGAAAGGATGCGTTAAGCATCATACGCCCCAAAAATCGGGGGGCTGGTGAGGAATGAGCGGGCTAGATGTTGGGGTCTACGGACTAGGTGTGATGGGTGAGGCGTTTGCGCTCAACCTCGAGAGCAGAGGCCTCAAGGTCGCTGTCTATAACAGGACGGCCAAGAGGACGAGTCAATTCATAGAAAGTAGAGCCAAGGGTAAGAATATACAAGGGTTTACAGGGTTGAGGGAGTTTATAGAATCGCTCTCGAGGCCGCGGATGATCATCCTCTTTGTAAAGTCTGGCAGACCTGTAGATGATGTAATCGAGAGCCTAGCCGGCATGCTTGAGAAGGGAGACGTGATTATTGACTGTGGCAACTCGCATTTTAGAGACTCTGATAGGAGGTTCGCGGAGCTTGGCAAGAGGGGCATAAGATTCCTCGGCGTGGGTGTGAGTGGCGGCGAGGAGGGCGCGTTGAAGGGGCCCTCGATGATGTTTGGCGGAGACTTCTCTGCATATATTGAGGCTGAGAATAAGATTGGCAGGGCCGCGGCGTTATTCGAGAATTCCCGATGCTCGGGCTACTTCGGAGATGGAGGAGCCGGCCATTTTGTCAAGATAGTTCACAATGGGATAGAGTATGCGGTGATGCAGGCGATTGCAGAGGTCTATGATTATCTCTGGAGGGGGATTGGGATGTCATCGGGAGAGGTGGGCTCCGTCTTTGAAGAGTGGGGGGAGGGATTGCTCCGCTCCTTCCTCCTCGAGGCCGCCGCGAGGGTTCTTAAACATCTTGACCCGGAGACAGGTAAGCCCCTTGTGGAGCTTATAGTGGATGTGGCCGAGCAGAAGGGCACTGGTAGGTGGGCGGTCGAGGCTGCGCTGGAGCTTGGAGTCTCCATACCAACTATAGCGGCTGCGGTGGATGAGAGAACCCTCACGACGCAGCGAACACTGAGAAATCCCACAACCCAGAAGGTATCAAATAGTGAGAGGCGAGCTGGCGAGGCATTGGATACCGCAAGGGATGCCCTACTAGCCACTATAACCCTTTCCTACATTCAGGGTATCTCACTCCTCGAAGCTGGGTCGAGGATATACGGCTTCAGGGTCCCTGAGGCCCTCCGCGTGTGGAGGGCTGGATGCATAATCAGGTCCAGGCTTGTGGAGGAGCTTTATAGGGAGCTCTCGTGGAGCCCGGGCGAGCCTGCAGCCACGGCTCTTGAGAAGAGCCATAACCAACTAGAGGAGCTGCTACCCAGCTGGGTCCAGTTCATATCACACGCATCCGGCCTCAGAATTCCGACACCAGCCTCCATGAGTGCCCTGTCCTACTACCTCTCCCTCAGGTCTGAAAGGCTGCCCGCAAACCTAATCCAAGGAATCAGGGACTACTTCGGTAGGCATATGTTTAGGCGAGTCGACAGGGATGGGTATTTTCACTCTGACTGGGGTAGGGGGCAGTGAGTGCTAAGAGATGACGTATTGGGTCCCCTGGAGCGACACCGAGCTCTTCTTCGAGACCCCTCAAGAACTCTCGGTCACAACCCCAGAAAAACGCGGCCTCACCGACGATGAGGTAATATCTCGTATCTCAAGGATTCCAGAATCCCCCTACGTCTTCATCGATTATCTCCCCCCGTCCTCAGCCTACAGACTCCTACTAGATAGACTCGCCAACTCAGCTAGAATCGTTTATGTCTCGTCATGGCGTCTTGGTCTGGATAAGCTTGCCGAATCGGTTGCGGAACTTGAGCGACTTGAGAGGAGACCACCACTCGCACCGATTAGAGAATTCGCTGATGAGGACCATCTACTCGAGTCCACGGTCCTAATCTACCCACGCACGTCAAGGCTCCTCCTTCAAGATGTCGTCAAGACACCGGAAGAACACCTTACCTGGCTGTTAAAGATATATGGGCTTGGCGGCCTCGCCAATTCGGCCACAAGATTATACTCTCTGGAGCTGTCATATGACTCCGAAGGCACTATTCAGGGCATCTGGACACAGAACGATAGCCCACCTCCCCCAACACCGTCGTTCGAATCTGTTGTGGTCTCGCCTGGCAAGGCCCCTCTAGACTCAACCTTCTACCTAGCAGCCCAATCCATCATCCTCTCTTCAGCGGCCTGTAAGGAGGGCTCCACGATACTCTCCGTCTCAGAGTGTAGAGACGGACTGGGGCCTCCAGAGTTCGTCAAACAACTCTACAATATCTTCAAAATGGGTCAGGAAGGTGGGCTGACTCCTGAGTCAGGGCCCTCCGAGGTCATGGCCTATAAACTCGCAAGGGTTCTCAGAAGCTATAGAACGTATCTAGTGACCTCTTTACCGCGAAGTCTCGCGCGAACACTCCTCGGACTCAAAGCCTTTGACACCCTTCAAGAAGGCATCACACAGCTGCTTAGGCTCCACGGAAGGAGCCACAAGATGCTGCTAATTAAAGACGGGCTGCATAGAGACCCTAGCACGCTGGAGGCTCGCTAGGAGCCCAGAATGGGGGTGATGAGGCTTAGAAGAGGCCCGGGCAGGATAACGAATGTAACGAGCACCATCAATATTATGCCGATAAATGAGACCTTCCTGAACCTTGAGAGGGGAGAGACCGTGTCTAAAGGTGCAAAGTCTATGGGTGTCATCAGGAAGAAGAGGAGTAGGAGTGAGAGATAGTAGTAGCCTGTTAGAAATAGTATACCAACGGAGATGAAGGATAGTATCCTATAGTGCTTGAAGCCCGTGAGGCTTCTGAAGATCCTTCCACCATCCAGCTGCCAGACTGGAAGGAGGTTTAGGCTGGTCACAACCATGCCCAGCCAGGCCGCGAACCCCACAGCTGGAAAAATGGGGACAAGATTCCCCGTAGAGAAAATAGAGTTAGCTAGATTGAAGATTAGGGGGGAGGGGAGATATGAGACGAGACCCCTCCTAACCATGTCCTCAACCACGCTCCTCTCAACCCACTCAGCCTGCTGGAACGCAAAAACCATAACAAGCAAGCTCGCGAGGAAACCAGCTATAGGGCCACTCACACCAAGGTCGAATAGGTCGTCCCTATTTCTTATCGGCCCCCGTTGGAAGATTATGGCCCCGAAGGTGGGCATCACTCCGGGGATCCCTGGTATAAAATAGGGTAGACTTGAGTCTATTTTGTCTTGCCTGGCGGAGATCTTGTGCCCAAGCTCGTGTATCCCGATTATTGAGAGGACTCCCACAGTGTAGGCGATGGACTCCCAGAATCCTCTGCCATAGGGAAAAGACCCGAGACCCCCCGACCGAATCACACCGTCGATAAACACTGTGAAGACGGTAGCAATGAATAGGATTAGCGGCCATCTGCTCCGACTCCTTGGGGGAGCTTTGTATGGATAGACCTTCAACATCACCTCCCCCTCAGCCTCTTGGGCGACTGGGACAAAACCTATCCGGGAGAGCTCCAAGTAGATAGTCTTGAAACTCTCCTTTATCTCTCTCGTCATGATCTTAAATGTCAGGACGCCCTCAATGTATACGGCCTCACGGACAGGTAGATGAGTCCTAATGATGCTATTGATCATCTCGAGCTTATCTCCATAGACATCGGGTGCAAACATCAAGCCGCTAATTTCTCTTATACATACACTGGCGGGTTAAAAACCCTATCCTATCGACTCAATGGCATGCGCTTGTCTATAAAACATAAGTATAAGAAACTATAGTATATTAATCCATGACTATCAGCGTAGGTGAGCTACTAATCAATGTTGTGTTGCTTTTAGCAGGAATCCTTATAGGGGTTGGTGTGGCGAAGGCTGTTAAAGGGCTCCTACTCATAATTTTAGCCTTGATAATCCTATTCTTTTTTGGATTTACAGTGGCTGGGATAATCTCTCCAACCTCTGTAGCGGCTCTTTTCGGACCTATCGCCGGCCTGATGCTGCATTTCCTTCGGCTCCTTGCCCAATACCCAGCTCTTGCGGTCGGTCTATTACTAGGCCTGATTATTGGAGCAGTCAGATAACCCGCCCTGAAATCCTCCCAGCGAGCTGTCTAAAACACCACGCCGCGAAGCTCACGAGCTCGCCGGGCCCCAATTTGCTTTTTCCACCTGCCCTCTCGTAGAAGCTTATCGGGACTTCCAAGATCCGGGCTCCTAAAAGATAGTATTGATAGAGTGTCTCCACTTGGAAGATGTACCCCGTCTCATATGATCTTTCTCCTGAGAAGGCCTGCTCTAAGACTTTTTTGGATATGGCCCTGTAGCCGCTGGTTGCGTCTCTCACTCTTAGACCTACTGTCAGCCTGACGAGTAGGTTGGCGCCTCTGCTGATTATGCGTCTCGAGAGCCTTCCACCCCTCCATGCCCCCCCTTTGACATATCTAGAGCCTATCACGACATCCACCTCCCCCTTCAGGATCGGCTCAACCAGTCTGGGGAGCTGGGCTGGGTCGTGGCTTCCATCGGCATCCATCTCAACGGCCACAGCGAAATCGCCTAGATTCCTGAGACACCATCTGAAGCCGTCGACGTATGCTGAGCCTAGGCCAAGCTTCCCAGGCCTCCGGAGGATGGAGACAAAGCCAGTCCGCCTGCCGAAGTCCTCAACAATCTCAACAGTTCCATCAACACTGTTGTCATCAACGACAAGCACATGAATATTGAGTCCCGCAGAGCCCGCCAGGCTGCTCAACGCGTTGAGAATACCCCCGATGTTCTCTGACTCATTATATGTAGGTATGACAACAGCGACCAGAGCCATCCAGAGCATAGCTTGCAAAGCCCAATTAGAATTTTTCCAGCCAGACTATATCAGAGGCATCTGCACAGGAGGATTGGATATTTCCTCTGAGTCTAGGGCATTCCTATAAATATGAGTGGTGGAGTTTAACGCAACAGCGGCTGAGAGGAATACGGGGATTTGGGAAAGCATGTCGAGCTTGAGTTCAAGCCTCCATTCCTTCTTATCAAGTCGCAGTCATTTTCCACGCTCTTTGAGAGACTCGCTAGGCATAGAGTGGTGGGCTTCTTCAGCTGGTCCTCGCTTGCTCTAATCCCAGCCATAGCAGCTTTTGGCCTCTATCTACTCCTCCTCTCACTCCAAGCACTCATAAGCAGACCCGAAGTTCAGGAGGCGCAGCGTCAGGCCGGACCCCAGAGCCTGCTACTCATACCGGGCCTCAACCCCTATCTCCCAATAATATATGGATGGCTGGGCCTGGTGGTTGCTCTTCTTATCCATGAAGGAGCGCATGGAGTCTTGGCGCGCCGTCTCGGGTATAGTGTCAAGTCAAGTGGCCTCATATTCTTCACCGTCCTGCCGATTGGGGCCTTTGTAGAGACGGATGAGGATGAGATGAAGAGGGGTAGGGGGAGGGATGTTGTGAGGATACTCGCCGGCGGCCCCGCATCCAACATAGCGATGGCCATCCTCTCGCTTGGACTACTGATTACAGCCACGTCAGGCCTACAGCCCGCACCCCTGATAACAATCGAGAGCGTCATCCCCAACTCACCAGCAGAGATGGCGGGGCTCCAGCAAGGCGACATAATTTCCCGCGTCAACGGCCGCCCAGTTACAAGCCTCTCGGTGCTTTCAGAAGCCATTAGGTCAGCGGGCTATGGGGGCCAGATAGACCTCGAAGTTATTAGGGGAGGGTCTGGGGTCATGGTCTTCACTGTTGGTGTCGCCGAGCTGGGGGGTGGAAGGCCGATGATAGGTGTGAGACTTGCGAATGTTGAGTTGCAGGAATGGGCTTCAAGTTATATTGAGGGGTATAAATCCGCGGGTCTGAGGACACCCCTCATCTACCTCCTACCACCTACATTCCCTAACTCACTACACCCCTTCTCAGAGGCCCAGATATGCATCGACTCGACAGCACCCACGCCCCGCTGCTTCACGATGTCTCGGCTATACACACACCCCATACTTGGAGACGGATACCCCATAATAGCAAACATACTATACTGGGTCTGGTTCGTCAACTTCAACGTAGGCATCTTCAACGCCCTACCCATCTACCCACTTGACGGAGGTCAGATATTCAGGCGGGCCCTGGCATCGCTCTTCGGCTCCAGAATCGGGGAGCAGGGAGTGAGGGCGGCGACCATAGCCGTGAGTCTCGCCCTAGTAGGGGTTGTCTTGTCCCTCTTCCTAATCCCTTACCTCGCACTCCTAGCCTAATCTAAATCCCCCAGACTAGGAAGAGTATAGGGAGCTATGGGCATCTTAGACCTAATAGTGAAGCCGCCAATAAAGAGGGCGGCGATAGAGGCTGTAACGTTAATAGGTGCGGGCGGATATGAGGCGATCTTCATTAACCTACCAAGGAGCCTGCAACCATTCATCTGGAGGCTCACCGAGCATGGCGACGTCGAGGGCTTTATCAGGGAAGCTGAACACAGCATTGGACTTGGTGAGAGCTATCTATCTGCACTTGTCAGGGGGCATGAGTATTTTCTGAGGCACCTCCCAAAGATTTCACAAGGGTTAGAAATTATCTGCTATTCAACTAATCCTACAGAGGCCGATATATGCATCACCTTTGAGCTTCCCTCGCTAATACTCCGGGACTCGATCATAGAGGACATCAGCTTAGATAGGTGGCTGGAACTCATCAAAGAGATGAGAGGTTCAGCGGAAAAAGCTCTCAGGGAAGAGGCTGAATTTCTCGTGGAGCATGCCGGTAGACTCGGGTTATCCGCCTGCATCTGCAACCCTGAGGCAGCAGCTGACCTCAGGAGACTCCTCCAAACACGCATAACCTCACGGATAATCTATACAGCCCTCCCCTACTGCTTCACACCCCTACAAACCCTCCTCAGAATATACAGCCGGAAACCACCACATCCTAGCGAGGTCGAGAAATACCTGAAACAACACATAAGATTCGTGCAGCAATACATCATTAAACTTGGACTTGATGAGGGGCTAGAAGCTTGGACCAGAAAGGAGCTCGGATGGCTAATAAAAGGATATTATAGCCCCCTCCCATCCTCTGAAACTTAAATTATCGGATATGCTAAATTCTAGTGAAGCGGGGTAGGGTAGCCAGGAATCCCGCCGGGCTCATAACCCGGAGATCGGTGGTTCAAATCCACCCCCCGCTACAACGGGTACTGATAAAAATCTTAGATACATGCGAAGGGAGGGTCTGCGAGGGGAGGGTTTTCTCCACGCTCAAAGGTGTAGCTCTTCAACCAGCCCCGATCCAAGCCTTACGGTAGCCTCTTCAATCACACATAGATCTCCTGAGGAGCCATAGATGTTGATTTCCCTTGAATCTACGAAGATCCTCTCGAGTCTTTAATCGACAGCCTTGGTCGTGGGTTCTCTCGCGTCTCGTGGATGCAGGTGAGCCGCGTTTACGTGGTTACTTTTTTACTACAGATTGTGATGATTATGCATCCGAGGTTCGTCTTTCTATACTCAACTATCTTGTACCATTTCTCGAGGATTGAGAATAGCTGTTGTTCTGAGTTAAACTTGAATAGATGAGCTCCTTTCCATCTCATTCCCATAGAGTGGGTCCACAACCACCAGATAATTCTGAATAGTATTGTCTCTAAAGGCACTATTACGATCAACAATCCATTGTCTGTCAACAATTTGTATGCAGTCTCTAAAACCTTCTCAGGGTTGTTTATGTGTTCGAGGCTCTCCATTAAAACAATTGTACCATATCGCCTGTTAAGAATCTCGGGCGGCGGATCCTCGATGCTGCCCAGATACACCTTGTCTAACCTTTCTTTAGCAAACTCAACCATCTCTGGATCAATGTCTACACCATGTATTTCCACCGTGTCGCCGAATATCATCCTCACCCTGACACCGTCCCCACACCCTAAATCGAGAACAGGCTCAGCTATTTCATGTCCTTTAACCATGCTTTTAGCTGTTTTAACAATCTCTCTGTGCCAGTATCTGCTGGGAAACCTGTTTGTTGATATTTCATAGTAGCTTTTCAATCCTCGCGAGGATAGGGGATGACCTGGGCCAGATATATGAGTTTTTGGCGGAGTGATTTGCTATATTACGAGGAGATGTATATTGCCTATCTCAACCCTCTTCAGGTGTTTTGTCGCTGCCCTGTAACACTCTATAACTTGCCTCCAGGGCGTTACTGGGAGGTCGTCCATCATGAAGTGTGGATAGAAGACTAGAAGGCTGTAGGGTATAGTCTCGTCGAGGGAGGCTATGAACTCTGCTATATCCGTGACCTCCTCGGCGTCGACATAGCCTGGGACTAGTAGCGTGGTTGCGGCGAGCACGGGCAAGCCAGGCCTTTTGTCATAGAAGGATCGATAGACCATTTCGAAATTCTCTAGTATCCTCTTGTTGTCGAGGCCTGTTAGTGCTTTATGGATGTTGGGGTTGAAGGCTTTGAGGTCGAATTTGACGTTCCCGCCGCTCTCCAAAACGGTCTCGACCACACGTTTAACTAGGAATGGGTTGCCGTCACCATTCCATTCATAGCATATCCTCAACACTCTGCCTAAGGGTTTTTCCTCGTGAATCCTCCTCGAGGCCTCTATTGCGAAGGGCAGCTGGGGCTCAGGTGAGCCGCCAAACCAGCACCAGCAAGAGATCTTTTCGTTCGAGAGTGTCATGTCTATGAGCTCGTCCACGGAGACCTGTGGAGCCTCGCCGACTTTTTTATGGGTCCAGTTCTGGCAGAACAGACAGTTTAGTCCGCAGCCGTAGAAGAAGAGGGCCAGGTTGTAGTAGCCTATCTCCGGGCCTCTCGTGCATGCATATCTCGGGTAACCTGCACCTGTGCCGGCTGGGCAGAAATAAGCGTTGCAGCAGTTGGTGACATGCGGGTCCAAGTAGTAGTGGAGCAAGGCCTTACCGCGCTTCATCAGCGTATACATCCGGCCGCCGCGGTTCCCACGTATGCCACAGTAGCCGAGCTCGCCTTCCCCAATTACACATCCTGCGGCACAGAGGGTGCAGGGTATCCCGCCACTCGTCCTTGGAGGTGCCGGGGGCAGACCAAACATTCTCCTACTTGACGCATGCCCTTCAGCGGCAATCTTCAGGGCCTCTTCAGGACTTTCCCTTAGACATTTAACACAGACCCTCAAGGCTTTAGAGACTGTTGTCCCGCCCATGCATAGATGGCAGCGGGTAGGCAACCCGTCCTGACCTATAACATGCCTAGCCATAATTAAAAATATGTAGGCCTATTCAAGGAGGCAGTGGACGGCTTCTATCCTTATCCCCATAATACATCTCCCTCCCTCTAGTGCTGTCATCGGCCCCAGCTGCTTCTATGAGGCCTAGCTGGTCTTCCTCAACCCACTCACAAACTCTTGCGTGGGTATTGCGCGGAGGGTGGTAATCTTCACAGTCCCCCGGCTACCCAGCATAACAGAGACCCTGGCCACAGTTATGTCATCAGGCGCCTCAACTATCGTAACAAAGTCGTAGGGCCCAAGAACAGCGTATTGATCGATTATCTTCACACCCATCGCCTCAACCTCCTTGTTGACCTCGAGAACCCTTGAGGGGTTCTTGTTAATCGTTTCCAACCCCTCACATGTCACATTAGAGAGTAGAATATACCGAGGCACGAATAGAGATATTCTCGGCCGGATATATAAGCTCTGAGAGGCGGCCGGCGACCCCGGATAAGCCCACCCAAGATATTAAAAAAGTATCGTATCGATTGTTAGGGAGTCAAGGATATATATTCAGCGGATTCCATGAGGATAGGCCTAGAGGGTGCGAAGCGTTGGGCTGGGTTCTAAGCCGTGAGCCAACACCCATCTGCAACCCGCTCTGTAGATTCTTCCGCTGCAAAAAAATGCTCTCAGCCGGCAGGGTCGCACTCGACTTCCATAGGGATCCACCATGGTGCCACTGGGTTAACGCCCCCTGCATAGGTTATAAGTGCCCCTACGCAAGCTGCGCCCAAGTCAAGCTCCTCCCAGATGGAAGGTGCGGCCTATTTGTGAAGAGGAAGACCGAGGAGAAGATGCCTGAAGAGGTTGTCCCCCGCATAGGGCTGACAGACAAGAGCAAAAAGAGGCTGGAAGACCTGGGACTATAGCCATCAGACCTAGAGATATTATTTTTGCGCGGCCATCTCTGGTATAGAGTGTGTTGGATGGGGCATGATCCAGATTATTCCTGTCGAAGGAATGAAGATGGTTATGCCAGGGGATAGGCTGGGGGTTGAGATTGTTAAGGCTCTGGAGAGAAACGGAACCAGTCTGGCCGATGGCGACATCGTGGTGGTCAGCCATGTGGTGGTTTCAAAGGCGGAGGGTAGGCTTTATCGCCTTACCGAGATAACCCCCACCCCCCAGGCTATGGAACTAGCACGCATCACTGGTAAGGAGCCGCCCCATGTCGAGGCGATTCTGAGGGAGGCAAGACGCATAGTGAGGGTGAGGGGGGAGGTTATAATTACTGAGACTCGACACGGCTTAATATGCGCCAACAGCGGCGTCGACCTCTCAAACGTAGGAGATGGGTTGGCCGCTGGGCTGCCTGAAGACCCAGATGCCGCTGCTAGACGGATTCGGAGGGAGATCGAGGAGATGACCGGCGCGAAGGTTGCTGTAATAATCTGCGACTCGCATGGAAGGCCTTTTAGGCGGGGAGCCGTGAACGTGGCCATCGGATGTAGCGGAATCGAGCCTATATGGGATAGGAGAGGGGAGCCGGACCTCTATGGTCGCATACTAAGGAGCAAGCAGATCTGTATAGCTGATGAGCTTGCCTCAGCCGCCGAACTTGTAATAGGTCAGGCTGCGGAAGGTGTACCTGCCGCTGTCATACGTGGATACAGGTTCAAGCCCGGCGAGACAGGCGCATCCCAGATAATTAGGCCAAGGGAGGAGAGCCTATTTTAGAGTCCAGCATTACAGGGGGTTAATCGAGGTGTGACAGCCCAGTGGATCTGACCACACTGGACCTGAAAGTTTTAAAAATCGCCTTGAAGCTCAACACCAGCAGCCCGGCTGCCATCTCTCTCCACACCCAGCTCCCCGAATCCAGGGTCTCAGAGTCTCTGAAACGCCTAGGCATAGGCCATGGCTCAGATTTAGACAGGAGAAAACTGACCGAGGCTGCTTTAAAATGGCTAGAGAGGAGCAGGGCCTTTGAAGAAGTCTCCAGAAGCCTTTCATGGGAACTTTTCGAGATTATGGTGGCCCGTATGCTGGAGGAGACAGGTCTAAAAGTCTATAGAAATATAACAGTGACCTCAGACCATAAACGAGCCCAGCTAGATATACTTGCTCTTAAGGGGGATGTGGTTTACTTGATCGAGTGTAAGAGATGGATGAGGAGCCTCTCAGGAAGCCTTGCCCTAAATGAGGCTAGAAAGCTAAAGGCAAGGATGAACCTATTCTGCCGCGCATTAATAGGACTCCTCGGCAGCGGAGATGTCACACACTATATAATCCCAATACTCGTCTCACCCTACACCTCGCCGGCCATCTCTGAGGTGTTTATAACTCCGCTGAGAGCTTTAAACAGCCTCCTCGCAGAACACCCCCTAACACTACCCTCACCCCCAGTAAATAAGCTAAAGCTCGGAAGAAAGCTGGAGCCCCAGCTCCTAAAGTCGAGTAAGGTAAAGGTAGGCCATTAAAGAATCGGTGGTAACAACCTGAGCCAATCCATTAATCTATTCGTTTAAACACACATATATTAGAGGACATCTTATATGAGATTAGATGAATATGTATCGCTCCACCCTATCTGTAAATGGAGAGATTGCTAAGGAGTTGCTTGCACTTGCGCGGGAGAAGAATATGACGTTATTCTCCCTCACAAATCAGATTCTCGAGACGGCGATACTTCTCATGAAGATGGGGGTGGATTTCCAGGGGTTACGAAATCTTGTAGGCGTGATGAAGATCTTGAGGGATGTCGATGCGGTTGTTATCCCCTCGGATTTCCTCGACAAGTTGATACTGGAGCTCTATAAGAATAACGCTAAAGACCTTCAGAACGCCTTTAAGCAAATTGGAATTGAGTTGGCCGAGTACTTTAAGCTCGAGGCAATGGATATCGAGAAGCTAGTCTCGCTGGCTCAGACCTTATCGAACTTTTTCCCTCTGAAGAGGGTAAGTCTTCGCAGACTTAACCACACAACATACGAGCTGAGCGCCGTTGGCGTGGGGGGGAGGATAGAGTCAACTACCTGCGTCTACTATTTCGTGGAGGGTGTGCTCGAGAAGTACGGATTGGAGATACAGGACAAGACAATTAGTAAAGGCCTAATTAATGTGAAGTTCTCCGAAAAGTTCTGAAGCCTAAATCCTTACTGAGGTGCTCGCCTTTCCTACGTGACTACTCCGTGGGCGCTGATAAGGTCGAGGAGGGCTTTTATGCAGTTCTTCTCTGTTATTATGCCTTCAAGCACCCCATTGCTTATCACAGGCATACGTCTGATGTCCTTCTCAACCATTCTGACTAGGACATCGATTAGGGGCGTATCGGGTGCGCATGTAATGAGCTCTTTACTCATCACGTCTCTCACCAGCATGGAGAGGAGGTCTTCTAGCCCCCTCCTCATTAATAGTCCTCTCAAAATGTCCCTCTCCGTCACTATGCCAACAGGTTTATTCCCCTCCACAACAACCAGAGCCCCAACCCTTCTGGAGAACATGAGCTCAAGCGCAGTCCAGGCCGTGTCCTCAGGCCTGATAGTCACTACGAAAGGATTCATAACATCCTTTGCCTTAATTGTGCCCGCTTTCATCAAGACCTACACTAGTATTCTTCAGGGGGTTTAAAAGTATTCCGTGCAGCGACTCATTTAAGTAGGGAGCCCAACTACACTTGCAGTAGCGGATGCGTGTAAAAGTAGCGCTCATTCAGATGAGGATGTCCGAGACGGTATCCAGAAATATTGAGAAGGCGGTTACCCTTCTTAATGAGGCGGCGAGGCAGGGGGCAGATGTCGCGTGTCTCCCGGAACTATTTGTCACAAGATATTTCCCTGTAAACATTGGTGGTGAAGTACCCCATTCCGAAGAGGTTCCCGGCAGGCTAACATGGGAGTTATCGGAGCTCGCGAGGAGGGGTAAACTCCTAGTTGTGGCGGGCTCAATACCTGAGCGGAGTGGAGGCGCCCTCTACAATACATCCTTCGTAATCGACTCAAGCGGGAGATATTTGGGGAAGTATAGGAAGATGCACCTGCCCGATGATGAGTGTTTCTGGGAGGCCCACTACTTCACAGCCGGCGACCTGGGGTATAATGTCTTCGAGAGCTCCCTCTGCAGGGTCGGTGTGTTAATCTGCTACGACCAGTGGTTCCCTGAGCCTGCTCGGATCCTAGCCTTAAAGGGCGCTGAGATCATTTTCTACCCCTCAGCCATCGGAAATGTAGATAGAATATCACAGGAGGAGGGTGACTGGGCTGACGCATGGGAGACGGTTCAGAGGGGCCACGCCATAGCCAACGCCCTGCCCGTAGCTGTCACGAACCGCGTTGGCAGGGAGGGGAGGGTTGAGTTCTGGGGGAGGTCGCTCCTCATAGACGCTTTCGGAAGGGTTGTTGTCAGAGCCGATACGGAGGAGGGCGTCTTCATAGGCGAGATTGATATGAAGCAGGGCCCGAGGATTAGGGAGGGATGGGGCTTCCTCAATAGGAGGAGGCCTGATACATATGGTGCCATCTTGGGTTGAGAGCGCCTGCGGAGTGGGAGAGGCATAGCTGCACATGGATTGCATGGCCCCATAATAAGTCGACCTTCCCGAGCTCCATAATCGGCAGGGTTGAGGAGACCTACTGCGAGATGGTCTATGAGATTGCGAGAGGGGAGGTTGTCAAGATACTTGTAAACGATGAGGCGGAGGAGGAGAGGGTTTATCGCCTGCTGGACGAGACGGGGGTCTCCATGAGGGCAGTAGAGTTCCACACCGTCCACACAGAGGATGTATGGGTGAGGGATTATGCCCCGATATTTGTCAAAAACGCGGATGAAGACTTCTTGATCGGCATAAAGTGGAGGTTCAACGCTTGGGGGATGAAGTATCCTGAGCTCGCACGTGATGACGAGGCCGGGCTTCAAATCCTCAAGCTCTCAGGCGCCAAGCCAATCCATAGCAGCCGGGTTGTTGAGGGTGGAGCTATAGAGGTCTCGGGCGACGGACAGCTCCTAACAACGGAGCAGTGCCTTCTTGACACTTCTAGAAACCCGGGGCTCAGACGAGAAGACTTGGAGGAGGAGTTTCGCAGACGCCTCGGCGTTAGAGACGTTTTATGGTTTGAGCAGGGGTTGGTTGGAGACGATACAGACGGCCATGTAGACGTATTTGCAAGGTTCACCTCGCCTAGGACTGTAGCCCTCGCCGAAGAGAGGCGCGATAATGTCAACAGGAGAATCCTCGAGAGAGCTTTTAAGAGGCTCGAAGAATTCAACAAGAAGAAAAGGGCGGGGATTGAGGTAATTAGAGTTCCATGCCCCGCACCGACTAAGGTCCTAGACCAACATGTCCCCCTGTCCTACCTTAACTTCTACATCACAAACGAGTCGGTCCTAGTCCCCCTATTCGGTGTGGAGGAGGATGAGGAGGCTTTATCGGTTTTAGCAGATTGCTTTACGCAAAGGCGAGTAGTCGGGATTATGTGCAGGGAGCTTTTTTATGGCCTTGGCGGTATACATTGCGTCACGATGCAGCAGCCCTCAACCAGATAGAATATCTTAGGAGGGGAAGGTGACTAGGCTCTTCAAAACCCCGGAAGGTGGGAGGAGCTGCCTAATCCGCTCCTTAACCTCTTCAAGCATCACAATGGTAAACACCCCGGCCAGCCGGGCCCCAGTCTTATTCACGATTCTCACCATCCCATTTATCGTCTCGCCGCTACGAGCCACGTCATCAACAATTAGCACTACATCGTTCTTCCTCAAAGCCTGCCTAGCCACGTAGAGGTATTCTACAAGAGCAGGGGTCCGTTTAATCGGCTCCTCGATATAGCTCTTAATATTTAGGTCCTTTCTTTTCTTAGCTATTATTAGCCCTGCCCTAAGCTCTGTTGCAACTTGTACAGCGAGTGGAATCCCGTCTGTAGCCACTGTTAGTAGCTTGTTTATTGAGAAGACGCTAAACTCGTTGCTAACCACCTTCGCTATGAGGCGGAGCAGGCCAACATCCGTGACTATCGCTGACAGGTCGTAGAAGCCATCCTCAGTTCTCGATAGCCTCTGCTTCACTAAATCAGAGAGTAGAGACTCGTTGAATAGGCTGACAATCTTCTCAGCCCTGGCGGTGTTCGGAAGCACATGCCCATTTATGTATCTACTGAGTATGGAGACTTGTAGTCCGAGCATCTCTGAGAGCCTCTTATAGCCATACCTTTCCCTTAGATAGGCTAAAACCTCAACAGCACTCAGCCGCAGATAAAGGTCTGAGATTTTCGTCAACCACCAACCGACCAGAGGGTCACACACCAATTTAAGCTTTCAAGAAATCCAGGCGAGACGAGAAGCTCATCCCACTCGAAAAATAATTATGGTGCCAATGCTACAGGAATTGTGTGAAATTAGAAGGCTTCAGAGGGATAATATCCGCCATCATCACTCCAAACGGAGCCCAAGACTCTGCAGTTGACTCATACCTCAGATTTCTCCATGAGAAGGGTATTGGGGGAGTCTTCATCCTCGGAACGACTGGCGAGGGAGCGAAGCTATCAGTCGCTGAGAGGAGTAGGATAGCCGAGAAGATCGTAAACTCAGCAGGGGATAGGTTCCTAAAGATAGTCCATGTAGGTTCAAGCGATGTCGAATCCTCCTCCAAACTGGCAAGACATTCGCAGGAAATCGGGGCCGACGCTGTTTCCGCAGTCGCACCATACTATTACAGATACGAGGCAGATTCCTTAGCGAACTTCTACTCAGCCATCGCCTCCTCCACAAGCATTCCTGTACTATTCTACAATAATCCGGGGAGACAGGCCTACTCGTTAAGTTTCCAGGATATAGCGCGGGTCTTTGAGCTTGTCCCGGCGGTCAAGGGTATCAAGGATAGTAGCGGAGACCCCGACCTGATCCTGGAGCTTCATTCAAGCTTCGGTTCAAGCCATTTCGTGGCCTGTGGAGGAGATAACCTCCTCTACTACGCCTTCTCGATAGGTGTTAGGGCCCATGTCAGCGCCCTGTCCTCCATCTATCCTGAGTTGGCAGTAGGTATTTTTAGGGCTGTTGAGAGGGGTGACCGCTCCGAGGCTCTCCGACTTCAGCTAGCCGTTAACAGGGTTAGGCGAGTATTGAAGAGCATTGGTCCTGATTTGGCTTCTTATCGCTATGCCCTCGCCCTCAGGGGTGTTGACCTCGGCCCACCTATACAGCCAACAAGAAATCTACGCCAAGAGGAGAAGGAGCTGCTCTCCCGGGCCCTAACTCCAATCAATAAGCTGGCAGAGGATGTGGGTAGACTTGGCTGAGCTGATCTCCATCGGTGAAGCCCTTATACAGTTTAACGCCCTAACAAAGGGCCCACTGAGACACGTCTCGCTATTCGAGAAGCATGTTGCTGGGGCGGAGGCTAACGTCGCGGTTTGTGTAAGTAGGTTGGGTAGGAGCGCTGCCTTCATAGGTAGGGTTGGAGATGATGAGTTTGGCAGGAATATTGAGGCGTGGCTTAGGGCGGAGCGCGTGGATACGAGGTGGCTTAGGACTGACCCGGCCGCGCCTACTGGAATCTACTTTGTCCAGAGGGGTTATCCGATTCCGTCTAAGAGCGCGATGGTTTATTATAGGCGCGGCTCGGCGGGGAGCAGGCTCTCACCAGAGGATGTAGTGGAAGAGGCCTTCCAGGGTGCGAGGATACTTCACTTTACGGGGATAACCCCCGCTCTCAGCCAGTCCGCTAGGGAGGCATGTTTTAAAGCGCTTGGGCTCGCCCAAGACAACGGAGTCCAAGTCTCGATAGATACAAACATCCGCCCAGCCCTTTGGCCCAGCTTGGAGGAGGCTGCTGAGGTGTTGATGCCCATGGTTGAAAAGGCTGACATACTCTTCACAGACCCGACTGATTCTGAGATTCTAGTGGGCGAGAACGAGCCTGAAAAGATATTGGAGGTCTTCAGGGGCCTCGGCGTCGATACAGTTGTGGTTAAGCTGGGTGAGAGGGGGGCCGTAGCGTCTTCAGGAGGCGAGAAGGCCAGAGCTGAAGCCGTCCAAGTCAGTGTTGAAGACCCGATAGGTGCCGGAGATGGCCTTGCTGGAACATTCCTCGCCTGCCAGCTGGCTGGTCGAAACCTATTCGACTCTCTTAGAAGGGCAACCCTGGTCGGCTCACTAATAACAACGGTGAGGGGAGACCAGGAGATGATACCACTCCTAAAGGACCTGGAGACGGTCTACCGTTACTACTATCCCTGAAGCTCCTCAACTGACACTCCCTAGGCTACTAAATATAGTCCAGCTGTTATGTGTCTTCATGGGTAGGGAATTTGACGAGGCTGGAGCAGGTACTGGAGGAAGCCTCCCTAATCGTTGAGCCCGAAGAGTCTGAGAGGCGGCATGTCACTGGTATGGCGGCTAAGCTTCTCTCAACTTGTATGGAAGAGTTCGAGGGTTGTGAGGGCTTTTTGAGCGCCTCTATAGAGGGCTCTGTAGCTAAGGATACCTGGGTCAAGGGAAGGGCGGAGGTTGATGTCTTCATCCACTTCAGCCCCGATGTTGGCATGGAGAAACTCGAGTCCACAATCCTCAGCGTGGGGGGGAGGGTTATTGAGGGGCTGGGCGGGAGGCATTGGCTCAGATACGCGAGCCACCCCTACATCGAGGGCGAGGTTGAGGCTGTCCGCGTCAATATAGTCGGATGCTTTGAGACCGGGCCCGGCCACTGGATTAGCGCAGTTGACAGGACTCCCTACCACACAGAGTTTGTGAGGTCGAGGCTTACTCCTGAGCTGAGGCGCGACATACGCCTCCTGAAGGGCTTCCTGATAGGCTCCGGTTTATATGGGGCCGAGATTAGGGTTGAAGGCATTAGCGGATACCTCTCCGAGCTTCTAGTCATAGGACATGCCGGGTTTACTAAGCTACTAAGGAGCGTTGCCGGGTGGCGGCCCCCAGTTTACATAGAACTGAACGGAAGTATCGGGCGTGCTGAGGCCCTGAAGCAGTTCCCCAACGCCCCTCTGATACTTCCAGACCCAGTAGACCCTGCACGGAACGTCGCCGCGGCCGTAAGCACCACAAAGCTAGCCGAGTTTATACTTGCATCGAAGCTCTTCATTAGGAGCCCGAGCGTCAGCTTCTTCAAGCCGCCTGAAGTGGTTATGGCTGAAGAGGGGGACCGTGAGCTTCTAGGAGTTTTCTTTAAGGTCGCGGAGCTGCCGCCTGACATACTCTGGGGAGAAATTAAGCACACGATGCGCGGAGTCGCGAGGAGGCTGGAGAAGGAGGGGTTCCAAGTCTACAGGGCTGGAGCGGCCCAGTCTGGAAACGAGGTGCTCCTGCTCTACGAGCTTGCAGGCCTCACCCTCCCCAGATACGAGCTTAGGATGGGACCTCCAGTCTGGATGGAAAATGCTTTAGACTTCATTGAGAAGACGCTCCGCAGGGGTGAGAGGGCAGCTGGGCCCTGGGTGGAGGGTGAGAGGCTGTACGCCCTCCTGAGACGCGAAGACACGGAGGCGGATAGACTCCTCAGAAGATGGATAGAGGCTGGACAGGTGGCAGTATCGCACGGCCTCAAGGAGGAATTAAGGAGGGCTGAGATACTGACCAGCAGAAGTGGCCTATTCGAGAGGATCAAAGAGAACAAAGATTTTAGAGAGTTTCTATACAGCCTCCTCGACGGTGTATCCCCACCAATAAGGCATTTGGGAAGGAGAAGTTGAAGACACTCGAGGCTAAAGAGCTAAGACACATGCCCACCCTTCTTCTGCAGCTCTCCTATCCCACCTCAGACCCAGAATACGCTGCCACGATCCTAAGGTCGATTGAAGAGCTGGGGGTTGAGGCTCTTGAGCTCGAAGACACTGGCAGTCTCAGACTGATTGGGAAGGGGTTTAGAAACATCGTATTGGTCGGCGTAAAGGGTGGCGTGAAGGTTGCCTTGAAGGTGAGGCGGAGTGACTATGCTGAAAAGTCGACGTGGCGTGAAGCGTATATGCTAGGTCTCGCCAACAGAGTCGGTGTGGGGCCGAGGCTCCTAGGGCACAGCGGCCCAGTCCTAGTCATGAGCCTGGTCAAGGGGATCGACCTATCCAAGTGGCTACTCCACGAAAGCTACTCACCCCATGAGGCCAAGCAGACACTCTTGGAGACTGCGAGGCAGTGCCACATGCTCGACCAAGCCGGGATAGACCATAGAGAGCTCAGCGACGCAACGAAGCATGTAATCGTCACTGAGGAGGGCCCTGTCGTGATAGACTTTGGCTCTGCAGCACCTTCAAGCCACCCTAAAAACCTAACCTCGCTCATGAACTACATCTACTCGAAGCCGCTGGAGGATGTGAGGACACGCCTCGGATTAGCCAAGATGGATAGGGAGAGGCTAAGGCGCTACAAGGCAACATACTCGAGAGAGGACTTCGAGGCGCTCCTCGCCACGGTAGGGCTTCTCTAAGGCCGGTTCTGCGGCTAAAACTAACATCTAAATAGGGGTGAGGGGATTAGGGTTCAGAGGTGCCCTAATTCATTGTGTATCCTGTTCTGCGTAGGGGCGTTTTCAGATCCGTCGCCGAAGCTGTGGGCAACACCCCGCTCATCGATCTCACGGGGCCGCTCGGCTTAAAGAACGGCTCGAGGGTCCTGGCTAAGCTGGAGTTTTTCAACCCGGGAGGCTCAGTCAAGGACAGGCCCGCATTATACATTGTCAGAGATGCTATGGCTCAGGGGCTCCTCTCACCAGGCACAACGATTCTAGACGCCTCATCTGGAAACATGGCTGTCAGCCTGGCCCTCATGGCCGCATGCTTCGGGCTGAAGACCAAGATAGTGCTTCCCAGCAACATTAGCCCCGAGAAGATAGGGCTGCTCAAGATACTGGGGGCTGAGATAGTCTTTACAGACCCGCTCGAGGGGATAGACGGGGCAATAAGGGAGGCGAGGAGACTGGCCGAGGAAGACCCGAAGGGATACTACTACTCCAACCAATACGACAACCCCTCCAACATCAGGGCCCACTACGAGACAACAGGCCCCGAGATTATCAGACAGACAAGGGGAAGAGTCACCCACTTCGTGGCCGGAGTAGGTACTTCGGGGACACTGATGGGCGCAGGGAAGCGTCTACGGGAGTATAACAAGGCGGTAAGGATTATTGAAGTCCAGCCTGATGCACCCTTTCACGGGATAGAGGGGCTGAAGCACATGCCCAGCTCGATAAAGCCGAAGATATATGACCCGACATTCGCCGATGAGCTCATACAGGTCTCCACAGATGAGGCATACGAGTTCTCAAGGCTCCTCTCATCCCACACTGGTGTTCTGGCTGGCATATCTGGTGGGGCGAATGTGGCCGCTGCGGTGAGGGTCGCTAAGGAAAATAAGGGAGCGGTTGTCGTGACCCTAATTCCAGACGGGGCTGCTAGGTATGTTAACCTTTTAGTAGGCTGAGAACAGTTTATAAGACCAAGACTAGAACTATCTCCCGGGTATTGACAGTTAACGAGTCGATAGTGGTCTATGAGAAGGGGATGGAGGGCTACTATCTAGAGGATGCCTCTTTTATCGAGGGCCTCCCAGGCATCGGGCTCGTATCAAAGATAAGCATAGCATACATCTTAGGGAAGGTTAAGCCCACCAAGATCTGCAGAGTCTACTCCCCCCACTTCCCCTCTTACGGCTTCATAGCTGATGGAAAGCTCCTCCCGCATTTCCTAGACATCTACGCTATCGAGGACCCTGCGCCTACAATTATAGCGTACGGAACCTCTCAGCCCTCGACCAGCTATGGGCAGCATGAACTCTGCGGGAAGATATTGGACATAGTTGCTAAGCATGGGGCTAGGCGCGTCTTCACGCTTGGTGGCCTCGGCGGAAAAGAGAGCGTCTCCCCCCGGAGGAGGATATACTGCTCTTCAACCGATAAGGCCTATCTCGAGAAGTATATCGGGGTTGTTGAGGGGGAGGTTTATGGCGGACAGATTGTGGGAGCTGCGGGCATCATGATGGTTTTGGCTGGGCAGAAAGGTCTCGAGAACATGGGGATGCTGATTGAGATTGGGAACTCCATGCCGGATTACTATGCCGCGCAGAGGGGGGTGGAGGCCCTTTCGAAGCTCTGCTCACTTGGTATGGGAGAGATAGAGATAAACGAGCTCATCACAACTTCCAGCAGAACCATTGCCAGGCTCGAGGCGTGAAGATCAGGTCAGCCTGTCTCCCGCTTCCACTCCTCCCAAATCCTCTGAATCCTCTCAGCCGCAGGCCCAGACCCCTCAATAACACCATCCTTAGTAACCCTAATCCTATCCATCACAACTATCACGCCGGCTTCGCGAATATACCTGGCCATGTTGGGGAAGAGGGCGTTTATCCTCTCGAAGAGGGAGCTTAGGTCGGGCCCCGCCTCGACAACCTCGATTGTGGAGATGCTGTGCCCGGAGATAAACATCCTCGGAGCCGATTTCCCATCGTCTGTAGTCGCATCGGCAAGCCAGAGGCTGTAGTCTGCGGGGTTGTAAGCCGTCACCCTGCCCGTAACACGCCTCCCGTTAGACATCAAAACCGTCACAACCCTCTCGAGCACCGAGGCGAACTCCTCACCAAATTTCCTCGAGGCAAGCGCGGACATAAAATGTCTGAAAAGACTATATTAAAGCCAGCATTTAAAGACTATCACATGCATCAGTCAACCTTAACTAAGAGGTTGGTAGAGCCCTGCTCACGCCGCGCTAGTGTCTATCTATATGCGTTTTAGAGAGCTCGAAAGACTCCAAGAGGCAGATAATTCTAGAGGCCGCCACCCATGCATCGAGTGTATAGTCTGAGAGCCTGACCTCCATGTCAGCCATCCTCCTTACCTCTTGGGAGAAGTCTCCGTGGGGAAAGCAGCCGAGAATGAAGGCGACGGGCCGCTCACTCAGCGAAAACTCCTCCAGCACCCTCCTCTCCAGCTTGGCCCCGGTCTCCGAAAGGAGGACAAAGCTTCCAGCCCCCATCATACGCCTCCAGCCGGAGAGATCTGTCTCCAGAACCCGGAGCAGAATCTCCCCTGTATCAGCTTTGATTATCTTCTCAACGAGGAGCTTCTCGAAGAGGCTCTTGAACCTGTCATAGTTTCGAGGGAGCCTGACTTTGGGATTGACCTCAATGACGACTCCGGCCTGGGTATGTATGAATGTGGCCAGTTTCCCCGCCTTGTTGAGTGGCGAGCCCAGGACCTCGAGGATTGTGAAGTGGAGGATGTCCGGTCTACCTCTCCTCTCACTGTTTGGGAGCCCCCTCATGGCCGTGTAATGATAGGACGAGTCTAGGAGGGTTCTCTCAGGACTCTTCCCCCTCCTCCTACAGTAGGATACCACAGCGTTGTGGCTCCAGATCTCCCTCGGGATAAGCTCGACAGCCGCATCTGCTAGGAGAATAAGGTATCGCTGTTGGGTCAGGCTCTTCCACCCAGCACCGTCTCCATGCTAGGTTTATTGAACCCTCGCTCCCTCTATCTCGTCGAGCGCGCAGAGGGCTGCACCGTAGAGCGGGGCTAACTCTTCGTGGGCCGGCTTAGCAATTCTGGGCTTGTCAAGGAGCAGGTATTTGTCTATCCGGGGAAATACCTCGTTGTTGAAGAATGCTTCGTTCCCGAAAAAGGTGGCCCCTCCGACGACTAGAACCTCCGTGTCAAAGGCATTAACTACTCCAGCGAAACCGGCGGCGTAGTAGTCTTTCAGAAGCTCAAAAAACTCTATAGCCGCTGGATCTCCAGCATAGTATAGCTCAAAGCAACTCTTGGCGTCAAGCCTCCCCTCAGCATACCTCTCCTCGAGAGACGTTCCCCTCCTTATTCGGCCATCTCGGAGTAGTCTCCCGGCCAGTCGCGGGATATTGGCTCCTGAGCAGTAGGCCTCCCAGTGACCCAGCCCACCACATCCACAGTCCATGTAGCCGGTAGAGTCTATGACTATGTGTCCAATCTCCGCCCCATTCCCCTTCTTACCTAGTATGAGGTGCGAGTTGTCAACGACGCCTCCTCCGATGCCGCTGCTAATCGTGATGTATATTAAATTCCTGACGCCCTCAGCCTTCCTAGACCACCACTCACCATACGCCGCGGCATTACAGTCGTTCAGGAAATAATAGTCCACCCTCAGCTCCTCCTTAAGATAAGACAAGAGTGGGATCTCCCGCCCCTTTTCAGCGATATTCGGCGCCTTCAAAATTACACCCCTCTGAGAGTCGAGTGGCCCGATAGAGGCTACACCGCAGCTACTGATCTTAGACCAATCTTGGCCGGCAACCTCCTTGGCAAGCTCCAGGAGAGCCCTGGGAACCGACTTGGAAGTATCGGCCTGAGGCGTCCTACCACTCTTAAATCGTAGGAGTCTACCTTCTCGGTTGAACAGGCCCGCTCTCATATTGGTCGCACCTACATCTGCGGCGAGGATGAGGCCCTTCACGCATCTAGGACTATTTAACGAGGATTAAAGAATTACAGTCCGGCTGATACTCCGGTGAGCCAAAATCCCTAAGATAGCCTACAGCCATGAAAGGGTTAGCGCAGAATGTTCAGCTCATCTCTACCCGATGAATACACAAGTTCTAGCGAGGGCCTGGGAATGGGGAGAGTCAGCCACACTCATACTCTATAGAGAGCGTTAAGACGCTGTCTCCTACCCTGAGAATTACAGAGTCTTGGAAGATGTTTACCCCTCTAGACTCAAGTAGATCAACTAGGAAGGCGACCTTGTGCCTAGGCATCTGAGCTATAACGGGGTCGGGCACAGCGTTCAGGTACCGTCTACCAAACCTCTTCAAGGACTCTATCTTCTCTCTGCCTGTCTTGACAGCCTCCTCAACAGCCTCCACCAACCCGCAACTCCTCGCCTCCTCCCACGTTAACTCGAGCTTAGGCACCAGGTCAGGGGCATATGCAACCTTCACCCTGACAATCTCTGGGAGCGCCTCTAGATACCTGCTCATCGCTCCGAATACTTTCACCCCTGTCTCAACAAATAGGTTTTGGCGCCACGCCCTCTTTTTACCTGCGAGTAGCAGGGATATGGTTAATTGAGTGGGGCTTTAAGATATCGAGTGGATTTGGGACCCGAGCTTCCGCCCGGCCAGAGATATGTAAGAGACTTCATAGTCTATGCTGCACTGGGTTTGCCTGAAGTTGATATCCAGAATTACAGGCTGAGAGTTACAGGCTGTGTAGAGAGGGAGCTGGAGTTCTCCTACGAGAGCCTCATAAAAAGTCTACCTAAGATAAGCTATAGGTCTGATTTTCACTGCGTCACCAAGTGGTCTGTAAAAGATGTGCATTGGGAGGGTATACCCGTTAAGTGGTTTGCGGAGAAAGCGGGGGTGAGGGGCGAGGCTACATGGGTCTTCTTCCGCTGCCTAGACGGATACATGGCCCCTGTCCCTATTGAGGATGCCCTCTCAGAGCAGGCAATAGTAGCCCTTAAGATGAATGGTGAACCGATAAAGTTGGAGAATGGCTACCCCTGTAGGGTCTTTATCCCCCACCTCTACGGCTGGAAATCCGCAAAACACCTCTGCGAGATAGAGTTCGCCGATAGGTACGAGGACGGGTTTTGGGAGGTTTATGGATATCATGAGAGGGGGAACGTCTGGAGCGAGGAGCGGTTTAAGGGTGGCTTTGGGAGACATGTGAGGAGGAGCCCCCTACTTAACAGAAAGTGAGAGTTATAGTCCACCTCCATATAGAAATAGCTGTTCACTCCCGAATGTGGGTATGAAGACCTTCCGTACCAGGACTCTTCTTAGAAAACTTTTAGCGGTCTTTACATGCTGCCTCCTCCTTTCAGGCCCTCCTGTCTGGGGAGAGGCTGGGCCTATATAGCATGAGCATAGGCCACCACATTTTTCAGCGACAAACCGGTAAAGCTCCGTTAACTCCATATTCTCTCCAAGCCAGTCCTCTGTAAGATCGAGTATCAGGCAGTCATACACGCCCCCATCTCTCCTGATGAATCTGGAGGCGTCGTCTATAACCAGCCTAACCCTCGCATCGTTAAAAGCCTCATCCACGCCGGGGATATGCCTGCGACATGCCTCAACAACCATCGAGTCAATCTCCACGACAGTTATCCTCTCCACACTCTTGCCACCTAGAAGAGCTTTAACAGTCTGGCCACTACCCCCTCCGAGGACTAGAATATTTCTCAGCCTCCTCCTTACCACCGGGCCAACCAGCGCCCTGTTAAAGATGTGAGAGTCAAACTCCGTGTGTTGAAGATTTCCATTCAGAAGAAGCATAACCCCATAAGCCTCATTCTCTATAATGTCTATCCGCTGATACTTCGACTGACTTGAGAAAATCACCCTCTTAGCATGATAGACTACGTGGAGGCCGGGGTAGGGCTGATAGACAATATACTCGGATGGGTCGAAACATATCTTGTCGCACATTTTCAAGTATATGTGTGTTGAGAAGGTTATATAATTGTGTAGAGTTGAGCCCTCACGGGTAGAAGATAGTTTGAGGCCTCTCTACAGGGAGCTCGCGGAGTTCTACGAGAAGATAGAGGAGAGAGACTATGAGGCTGAGATCTCACTGATAGACAAGATCCTCAGGAGGCACCGTGTCAAGAGTCTAATAGACTTGGGATGCGGAACAGGCCTCCATGTACGGGAGCTAGCTAGACGAGGATACAACGGGCTGGGCATAGACATCTCGCCTGCAATGATCAGGATAGCGAAGAGGCGGGCTCAAGGATTGAAGAACGCAAGATTCATCACAGCCGACTACTACAGCTACAGACCGGCTTCAAGGTTCGACGGCGCTCTCTGTCTGAATTGGTCAATACCCGTAGCCTTGAGAGATGTGGATAGGTTCTTCTCGAATGTCTCACGCCTCCTAAAGGAGGGTGGAGTCTTGATAATAGACTATGAAAAGCCGGGAGACATAGTCTGGAGCGACGTGGGTAGGCCCATAATCGATTCTTGGAGTTTTAAGGATGGCCTTATTGTGCGGGTCTCGGTGGGCCAGATAAGACGGCGCGTTATGAGGAGCAGGGATGTATACATTGTATTCGGGAGAGCTAAGGGGTTCATACCTCCGAGAGAAAAGGAGAGGTATCTGGGGAGGTGGAGAGACGTTAACGTCGCCGCCTTTCTAGACATCTCGCACGTAAGATTCTATGAGCCAAAGGAGCTTGAAAGGATAGCACACAGGCACGGCTTCGCTTCACTCAAAATCCTCTCGCTAAAAACGAGGAGAGGGTATAGACGGCTCTACAACATATTTATCAAGAGTGGGAAAAGAGATAGTGTTAATACTCAGAGAGGGGTCTGAAGCTCCGATGTCTAACCTGAAGGAGAGGAGGGCCAAGATTCCCGACCATCGACACTGCATTATATGCGGAAGGCCAGTACCTCCAAAGGAGGAACTGTGCTCCGACGAGTGTAGGAGCGTTTATGAGGGTAGATTGAAGAGGGAGAGAAGAACCCGGATACTCATCCTCATACTCTATATTGCCCTCCTCGGCTCACTTTTCTTCATCTTCTTCCTCCCCAGATGAGTTGATTCTAAGATAGGCGATATCCCTCTCACTCCACATCCCGATCTTCCTCCCCTCGAGGACGAGGGAGTAGATGGCCTTAGGGATAGGGTCGGCTACGAACTCCCTCATCTTGAGAGTATGCAACAATTCGCTAAGCCTCCTCGACCCGTGAAAGACAATCAAAACCTCTTCACCGGTATATGACCTAGGCCTCCAGACGCCTGAGTCAACCTCTCCACCTCTAACACCCGCAACCACCTCCTCGTGCTTAAGATTTAACGCCCCTTCATCTAGAATCCTCGTTAGCTTAAGGGTTATCCTGCCTGGGAAGAGTCCACCACTCTTCTCCGCCGCGGAGAGGAAGTAGTTGATGCTCCCCCCAGACCCGTAGCTAATGGAGCACTGGGCACCCCCCAGATAGAGGCTCGGCTTGTCGATAGAGACTCTAAATGAGGGCTCAGCAGGTCTAATCCACACTATGTAGATCTCGGGGCCATTAAATGTTGAGAATCTGAGGGCCGGACACCTAAATACTCCTTTCACCCTCTCGCCCTCTTCTATGAGGAGGCCTGTTACGGGTCTGCTTGGTATTGTTGCTTGGATGTGGACTGTTGAGTGTAGCTCTGCCTCCGAGCTTGGTTGAAGATTATAGGATGTGTATAATGATTCGCCCAGAATATACTCAGCCGCTGTTAGCTCGCCCACTTGCAGGAGGCCACTGATAGGATTTTTTAAAGCCATCGTTATCTTTAACTCCTTTCCTTGGCTGTCGGCCACTGCCTCTATTGATTTTATCAAACTCTTGCCAGTGGTGAGGGCTAACAGGATGAGGACGATTGAGGTTATCAGTATCATAAGAGCTGGACTTGGTGCTTGTTGGTAGAGGGGCTCCGAAGGGTCAATTATTATCAGCAACGATGAGAGGACTCCAATTATCGCTGCTGTTATGATTATTTTCCTCCTACTTACTGGTAGAAAGGCCTTGTAGGGTAGCTCCGAGGATAGGTCGACTATACGCACCCTATAGTGAGTAGCTACTGCGCGTGCTTATAAGCTGCTCGCATCTTATGGGCCATAATAAGCCTCCGCCGAGCCATTGTCCCACCGATAAGAGGTACAGCAGCCAGCGTTGCAACAAGTAGAGCGGCCAAGAAATCCCCAACTAAAACAGAAGCTAAGGCGAGGAGAGAGAGCGCAATAAAGCTGTAGAAGTAGATTGGGGCCTCTCTACCAGCATATTTGAGAAAATCCCCATGGCACTCTCTCAGATGCCTCGAGTCAACAAGTCTTAGACAAGATGTAAGGCAGGGGTATCTTGTAGCCACCGCCTCCGCTAGAGGTAGAGGCTCACCACAAAGTATACACACCTTATCCGAAGTCATTAGTTATAAGGAATTGTTTGGGATGAATATATATTTTCGGACTCCAATCAAAGTTATGCGATTGGGATGCTTATCATAACCCTGTATAAAGCAGTCCCTGCAAGAACCACCAAGATCGTGACTGTTGGTGGGGTCTTGCGCAGAGAGGAGATGGACCTTGTTATGAACCCATTCGACTACAAGGCCGTAGAGGCCGCAGATTATTTGAAGAGGGCGTTCGGTGGCAAGGTTGTCTCCCTGACGATGGGGCCTGACTTCAAGCTCAAGTCAATAGCCTCGAACTTATTTGACGCACCTGTAGAGGGGGTTGATGAGTCCTATATCCTCAGTGATAGGAGGATGGCTGGAGCAGATACATGGGCCACAGCCTACACCGTAAGCCTTGGTGTTAAAAAAATTGTTGAGACTCATCTATCTGCAGTGGATGAGCTCCTGTCGCTTCTAAGGTCCGATGGTAGTGCCGAGTCATTCGCGGAGAAGGCAAGGGAACTGTACGAGAAGAATCTGGTCCCAAACGCTGTCTACTCTACCCTGCCTACGCTTCGTGGAGCTACTTTGGCTGAGAGGCTGTTAGGGGGGGAGATTAGTAGGGAGGAGGCTGTAAGGCTGCTGGAGAAGATCAGGAAGGAGGTTGAGAAGTTCATAGTCATTGCAGGCATCAAGACGAGCGATGGCGAGACGGGGAGCACAGGGCCTCAGGTCGCCGAAGCGCTCACTGGGATGCTGGGCAAGTTCATCCCCAGCGTCACATATGTTAGAGAGCTTGAGGCAGACCCTGAAGCTGGGAACGTATATGTAGAGCGGAAGTTAGGAGACTACATCCAGAAACTCCGCGTGCCACTGCCATGTGTAATCACTATCTCGACTGATTATCGGCCGCGTACGCCTCAGCTCAAGTTGAAGAAGCGGGCGCGGCTATACAGCTATGCCAAGAAGGTTATGGATAGCGTGGTCTGGAACGCGGATATGCTAGGTGCAGACCCCCAGTTGATTGGGCTGGCAGGGTCGCCAACCATTGTGGGTCCTGGGATAGATGTTGGCTCTCCACCGGTTCAGAAATTCGTTGGTAAAACGCTTGTCTTCTCTAACCGGGTAGAGGAATTTGAGTTTAATGGTAAGAAGTATGGCCCGTTCGAGAGGCTTGCAAAGGCTGATGAGCTTCCACAGGAGGTTCTGGAACACCTGAAAGGGCGAGGCTTAGTGAAGGTGTTCAGCCTTGAGGACCTGGTTGAGGAACTATTCGGGGTGAGGGTGAGCGTTGCAAGAGAACACTGAGTATAGGGACGTCTGGGTTTACTGCGAGGTCCAAGACGGCTCTCTAACCCGGCCGACTACAGAGGTGCTCGCTGGGGCTAGGAAGATAGCGGATAAGATGGGGATGAAGGTTGTTGGGATACTTGTAGGTTATAATCTCGAAAAGATTGCCCGAGAGCCAATATACTATGGCGCCGATAGGGTTATAGTTTGTGACTCTCCGCTACTGAAGAGCTACCAAGCAATACCCTACACCTATGTTCTCTCGGACATGGTGGTTAAGCTGAAGCCCTGGGCCTTCCTCTTTATTGCCAACGAGATTGGCAGGGAGCTTGGAGCACGTGTAGCCTATAGGACGATGACAGGCCTGGCTGCAGACTGCATTGACCTCCTGGTGGAGGACTTCGTGATGCATACTCCTCAGGGGACAAAAGTCTTCAAAGACTGTATAGCTCAGGTGAGGCCTGACTTCGCGACTCGTATAGCCAAGATCTTCACGCCGAGGCACAGGCCCCAAATGAGCAACATCAGGCCTGGCTCGTTCACACCACTCCCCAGAGACGAGAATAGGAAGGGGGAAGTGGTCCAGTGGAATGCTGAGATTCCACCAGAGGCCTTTGCAGTCGAGGTCATCGAGGAGCGGAGCCTGCCTAAGAGCACGATAAAGCTTGAGGAGGCGAAAGTAATCATCAGCCTTGGCCTAGGTGTTTTGAAGGACGCAAACGGTAATCCAAGGAACCCGCTAGAGGCATATAGATATGCGGAGAAGCTGGCAGAAGCTGTTAGGCAGCGGCTTGGCGTCGCTACTGAGATAGGCGCCTCAAGGGCACTGATATACTCCAACATCAAGGAGCTTGAGGGCCTGGTCGTGAAGGATAGGCAGGTTGGACAGACGGGGAAGACTGTTGCGCCAGACATCTATATCGCAGCCGGGATAAGTGGCGCTATACAGCACAGAGTCGGTATCATGAGGTCCAAAAAGATAGTGGCCATCAACACAGACCCTCAGGCACCCATATTCCAGATTGCACATTATGGTATTGTGGGCGACCTCTACGAGCTCCTGCCCAAGCTGGTTGATTTGCTGGGGGGAAGTGGGGGATGAAGCCCGACTATGACGTGGTGGTTGTAGGGGCTGGTCCAGCGGGATGCGCCGCGGCAAACTATCTGGCTACAAGGGGAGTGGATGTAGCGCTCGTAGATAAGGCCCAAGTCCCGGGGCAAAAAAACGTAACGGGAGGCGTCATTTACACTGAGTATATAGCCGGGTATGGTTTCGAGGATGCTTTTCCTGGGTTTAGAGCTGAGGCCCCTCTTGAGCGGAGGATAGTCTCGCATGAGGTGGAGATTCTCTCATCAGCTGAGACTGTGGATGGGAAGGCTGTGTATAGGAGGGCTAGTATTGGGGAAGCCTCTCTCCTGAATAGCCTAGGTGTTACCGGCTTTAACCTAACCGGCTCTGAGGGTTACTCTGTCTTGAGAGCCAAGCTCGACAGGTGGATGAGTAAGAAGGTCTCCGAGAACGGCGGAGTCGTGGTTACCTATAAAGCAGTAGAGGACCTCTACTTCGAGGATAATCACGTAAAAGGCATCGTAACTAGTTCTGAGACAATAACATGTAACCTGGTCATAGATGCTTCGGGTGTGACTTCAAGGCTTGTCGATAGAGTTGGGCTTAGGTCTACCCTTACACCTGAGAGGGTCTATCATGGTGTGAAGCATGTCTATAAGCTTTCGCCGGAGAAGATTGAGGAACGGTTCGGCCTCAAGCCGGGAGAGGGTAAAGCCATCTTTTACATGGGCGATGTGATGCAGGGTATTAATGGTGGTGGATTCCTCTACACCAACAAAGACACCCTAAGCGTCGGGATTGTCATCTCGCTGGACTCATTCCTCAACAGGGCCCTTAACGAGATGGAGAGGGTCGGCAAGCCCATCGACATATTAGAGGGCCTAGAGTCCCACCCAGCTGTGGCCCCCCTGCTTGAAGGCTCTGAGCTCGTAGAGTATTCTGCACACAATATTCCGAAAGGTTATAAGACAATGCTGGAGCAACCCTACGCCTCGGGCTATATAGTGGCTGGGGACGCCCTCGGCGCCTTCGTCAAGATCGGCGGCCTTATAGATGGGATGAGAAGGGCAGTGGCTACCGGTATCATGGCAGCCCAAGCATATCTCAGAGCCTCGAAGGAGGGAGACTATAGCGCCAAGACCCTTTCAGTCTACAGAGAGTTGCTAGCCCCGATCTACCGGGATGTCCGGAGATCCGGTAGAAATGCGTTGCTCACGGAGTCTTCTATAGCGTTTAGGCTGGCGCCGAGGATTATGCTGTGGTTTGCGGGTGAGAAAGCTTATGGGGAAGCAGAGGCAAGGGCCAAGTCACCCGACGTCGACGCTATAAAAAAGATACAGGATAGGACAGGTCTACTGGATTATGACGAGGATAAAGAGTATAGCCACATAAAGGTTGACACTGCTAAGGCCTCTGAGCAGCGGCTAAAGATGTGGGTCTCAGCCTGCCCGGTTAACTGCTATACCCTGGTGTTGGAGAAGGGTGTCTTCGCATCGCTTAAAGATCTTTACAAGTATAACTTGAACAGGAGGCTCGCGGCGGGCGAGGATGTGAAGAGGGCTAAGAGCCTCGCAAAGGTCGACACGCTAAATGATATGGCCAGAGCTAGGCTAAACTTCGACCACGTAGCATGCGTGTCATGCGGGACATGCGGCGTCATAGGCCCGGTAGACATAGTGAACTTCGGCCATGAGAGGGACGGCCATGGCGTCAGATTCAAATACGGATAAGAAATTTTAAAATATCGCCAATGTAAGCTATCTCTGTGGCTCTAACATCAGTCTCGAACGTTATAAGGACAAAGCTTGACGTCCGGAACTACTCTCCAAAGGAAGTTCCGTGGGAAGATAAGCTCAGCATACTTGATGCAGGAAGGATGGCAGGCTCAGGAATGAATAGCCAGCACTGGCGGTTTATACTCTTGGATAAACGCGAAGATCTTCAGAAACTCGCGGACATAAGCATTACAGGGAAGTGGGTGAGCGGTGCCAACTTCGCTGTGGTGGTTTTGACTGATTCACGCTACGCCTGGCACCTTCTAGACGCGGGCCGCGCAATAACCAACATGATGCTGGAGGCATGGAGTAGGGGGATAGTCTCATGCATCTGTACCGGTTATAATGAGGAGGCATTAAGGAATTGGCTGAAGATACCGCCCACACTCGCTGTTGCAGGCTTTGTCGGATTCGGCTATCCAGCTAAAAGGATTATAGGTAGGAAGAATAGGATGCCATTGGAGCAGATAGCATATTATGGACGATTCGGAGAGCCAATCAAAAGATAGCGCTGCTGCGAGGCTCGCGGAGACCATACTCCAGCAGCCACAGCTCCTAGAGAGTGGCGTCTCCTCTGTTAAGATTTCTTTGGCGGAGAAGGCTGGGATTAGAATTATTCCGGCAAACACGGAGATTATAAAGGCGCTCAAGGCATGTGGCGCGCCCCCCACTCTGCTTAGAAGGCTCAGAAGAAAGCCAGTCAGGTCGAGGTCGGGCGTAACAATCATAACAGTTGCAATCCCCCTCTTCAACTGCCCCCACGGCAGGTGCATATACTGCCCGGGTGGGGGTGAGACGGGATTCCCACAGAGCTATACTGGAGCTGAGCCAGTCATCAGCTATGCCCGGAGCATAGGATACGACGTCGAGGCACAGGTCAGAAACTATCTAAGTAGGCTTGAAGGGATGGGGCACGAGGTCGACAAGGTTGAGTTAATCTTCATAGGCGGGACATACACCTCTGCGAGCCTTGAGGCACAGAGGTCATATATCAAGGCAGCTCTCGACGGACTACATAACGCTAAGTCAAGAAATGTAGAAGAGGCTCTGGGGAGGGCTGAGCACGCTAGGCCCCGCCTCGTCGGAATGATGGTTGAGACACGCCCCGACTGGATTAAGCCTGATACTGCGGATGAGCTGGTTAGGCTAGGCGTAACTAGGGTGGAGCTTGGGGTTCAGGCGCTTGACGACGAGATTTACCGCAAAATAGCGCGTGGGCACACCGTCCAAGACGTAGTCAACGCCACCAAGATCCTCAAGGACAGGGCCTTCAAAGTTGGCTACCACTTCATGCCTGGGCTCCCAGGCTCAAACCCCAGTAAAGACCTCGAGATGTATAAGGCCCTCTTCCAAGACGCCCGATTCAGACCAGACACAGTCAAGATATACCCGACGATGGTGCTTCCCGGCACGCCTCTCTACCTCCTCTGGACTAGGGGTGAGTACAAGACATACGAGCTGAGGGAGCTGGTGGACTTGCTGGTGGGGATGCTGGAGGCCACGCCCCCGTATGTCAGGATACATAGGATAAGGCGCGAGATTCCAAGAGATGTTGCGGTGGATGGGAAGTATCCGGGGAACTTGAGGGAGATAGTTGAAAGGGAGGCGGCTAGGCGCGGAGTTCGCTGCAAGTGTATTAGATGTCGAGAAGTTGGGAGGCACACTGGTCTCGGCGTGGAACTAATACAGTCTATGGAGATTAGGGAGCTCAGATATGAAACTCTTGGCGGAAGGGAGGTATTCATATCTTACGAGACGAGGGACGGATGGGTCTTGGCCGGCCTGCTGAGGCTCCGACTCCCAGAGGAGCCCGCAAACGAGCTTCTGGAAGATTCGGCGCTTGTCCGTGAGCTACACGTATACGGAGAGATGACACCAGTAGGCCGCGAGGCTGGCCGCGGGGTCTGGCAGCATAGGGGAATAGGAGCCAAACTCCTAGGGAGGGCCGAGGAAATAGCAGCGGATAATGGCTATCGGAGGGTTGTAGTCATAAGCGGGCTCGGCGTTAAAGAATACTACGCGAAGAAGGGATACATTAGGCATGGCCCATATATGGCTAAGACGATAGTGTAGCTGTCTTGACAAGCGTCGAGGAAGCGGTCAGAGAGATAATGCTTGCTGTCTCAGCTGGTAGGTTTGTCGTCGTCTTGGGTGAGATGGAGGTAGTCTACGAGGGCAGGTCTTTAAGCTGGCTTGGGAAGGGTGAAAGGCTCGTAATAATCAAGCAGGATAAGAGCGTTCTTGTCCACCGCCCGACTGGTTATGAGCCTGTAAACTGGCAGCCATCTGGAAGCCACATAGAGGCATGGACTGAGGATGGGAAACTGATCATAGTCTCTACACGTACATCACCCCCTGAGATGCTCAAGATTACCATAACGAGAATAATCCACTTATTCACCCATGAGCTGAGGGACGAGGCCATTTTCCAGATGCATGCAAGGGAGGAGGATATGAAGCAGGCGATCATAGCTAATCCAAGCCTGATTGAGGATGGGTTCAGGGTTGTTGAGAGTGAGAGGAAGGTTAGGGGCGGCTACATCGATATCCTAGGCGTTGATAGGGAGGGGCGGATGGTTGTGATAGAGATAAAGAGGGAGAGCGTTGGTGTGGGCGATGTTGATCAGCTTGTCCGCTATTCAGCTCAGATAGAGGAGGAGTTCGGCTCCAAGCCGCGGCAAATTATAATCGCCCCGATGATTACGAGTAAAGCGGCTAGAAAAGCGAGAATCCTCGGAGTTGAGTTCAGGCAACTATCCCCTAGGAGGGCGCAAGAAATCATCAGGAAGAGAAAGGGGCTGGACAGATTTCTATCTGAGGAAGGCTAAAAGAGCCTTACCTCTCCGCGTAGTATGAGGTCTGTCAATGATGTTATGTTTTTCAACTCATAGCGGACTATCTCCTCTACCTCGTACTTTACACCAGACGTGATCTTCTCACTCGAGATATACTGTATCGAGGCCATGAGAGGTTTGTCTATTCTCCTCCCAATCTGCGCCAGGAGCTTGACATAGACCTCATCAAAGACGTTACACTCTTTATAGATCTTGTCAGCTATCTTATATGCCGCGACATTGTATATTTTGCCGACATGAGAGACGGGGTTCTTTCCAGCCGTGGCCTCGAGCGACATCTGCCTGCAGGGAGTAATTAGCCCCGAAGCCCTGTTTCCACGCCCTGTATTTCCATCATCACCATGCTCCGCCGACGTCCCGGTAACGGTGAGATAGACGCTACTTTCGTTCTTCTTCTCAAGATTAATCATATCCCCCGTGTTGACATCTACTTCTACGTTCATGCCGTCGGACATCTTGACCGCCATGTCAAGTATCCTATCCCTAATCTCCTCCTTCACCGAAATATAGTGGTCTAAGTCCGGGGTAAGATGAGAAACTATGCCATCAGCAACGGTTAGGTGAATCGTGTCCTTTCTCCTCAGGCCCATGACCTTACAGTCCTCACCACTCTCCCTCAAAGCCTGCTTAAAGGAAGGGCTGTTAATTTCCTTCTCAGCGTTGTAAACTATCTTCTCAAGTGTGGTGAAGGGCGCATAACCAACCCCAAAGGACGTATCGTTTGATAGGGGGACCTCACTCTTATCATACTCCACTATCTTGACAAGATCTGCGCTACCAGGCTTAATTCTGCTCTCATATATAATGTGTTTATCAAAGTCAAGGAACCTGAAGTTCTTCTTGATGAACGACCTGGCAGCCTCCTTCAACAACTCGTCGACAGGAATCACGTACATGTTTGTCGGAGTCTTTACCACCGTGGTGGCCCTCCCGGCTATCACGATTTGTATAGGCTCATCCACCCTCCCACCCCCGAAGAAAGGCGTGGCCCTCCCGCCCACCAGCAGGCCCTTATCCACGTTGTGGTGATAAATTCTGCCAAAGTTCTCCAGATAGTATTTAGAGAGGGCTACGCTTGCTGCCTCGCATACAGAATCTATAATGTAGTCAGGATGCCCTAAACCCTTCCGCTCCACTATCTCGACGTATTGCTTGCTTGTGGGTTTACCCCTAATCCTCTCAAACACAATCGTTGTCTTCTGCATCGTTTAGCCGACTGTAATGCCTGTATTTAAAAGGAACCCCCCATCACTCCGTGGAATTGGTGGTCGCAGAAGAACTCATCTGTTCCTCCGAATAGTCCAGCTGTATGTAGAGGACATTATTCCCCCTGACCAGGATATAGGGGTAGCTGGCTTTCTTTACGTCATTCTGATATTCAACGCCACGGTTTATGACCAGGTTCATGTAGTTGTCCGCCTCGACCAGCGTTCCGACATATGTTGTATCGTTCTTCAGCATCACCCTTACCTGTTTGCTGAAGCTGTTCATTATGAGGCTCAGCGGCCTGACTCCTGACGATGTGCTCAAGACCCAGTAATGAATGGCTGGGCCCTAAATAAAAGTCTGTCTTAGAAATTACCATGCAGACGCCATCCTTAAGCGGTATCAATAATCTGTAGAATCTGTTGAAATTGTTGCTTTAACTGGTGATATTTCTATAAGACTGCGGAACATCCCAGCTACTATATGAATTGCGAGCGATACAGCGGTACGTAGACTTTCTTGTCTAGGGTTTGTAGTGGATTGGAGCCTCTCCGCGTATCAGAGCTTTTTAGAGTATGGCAAAGAGATATAAGAAGCCGAACTGCTTGGAGAGAGGCTAAGTTGGCCTCAAGTCATGTCACCACGCTCAACAGGAGGGCCCGTATAGCGCTGGCCTTGGCCCTTGCGGGGATAGTCATCAGCATAGTGCCTACGGTGCTCTTCCTGCTCGTAGTTGAGAATAAACGTAACGACCCATTAGGGTGGGAGATATTTGCAGATTTCCCTCTCCACCTTCTGACGGCCTTTATCGGGGCGGTCATCGGTTTTAGCGGCGCGCTCCTGTTCAGGTCTGCTGTGAGGCGGGAGCTAGAGGTTCCTAGACGCGAGGAGACGACTGAGAGTGTTTTGAGGAGGGGTGTCTGAAGGCTCCATTCTTTACATGTATCTCTTTAGGGAGAGTTGTCTTGGGGACTTGGTGGGCGCTTGCTTGAAGACTGACTGTATGTTTTCGACCGCGTTGATAGACCCCTCCTTCAGGTATGGATTCTCAATATACTCTTCGAGAAGCATCATAGCGAGCTCGACATACTTCTCAACCGCCCCTCTATATACAGTCTGTCTCAGCTCTGCGCCGCAGACCCTACAGACCCCCCTCAGGAGCATCCTCCTGTAGCGGGCACCACACCTCCTACACCTGAACGACTGTGAGAAGTAGGTGCGCAGATTCCCAAGAATATCTGGGAGGACGTGGTGGGCCATCACCCTCTCGGCGACGAATCTAGGGTCTATGGCGCTCAGCGTATTACATAGTTCCAGCTGAGCAGTAACCCTTTCAAGCATGGTGCTCTTCTTCGTGTAGGAGGATCTATCCACGTATCCGTGAAGAACTGCGGTATGGGGCATGCATTTAACACCGCGTATATCGGGCCCCATCCTAGCGAGGTCCCCGAGGAGGGGGATTTTGTCGACTAGATGCACAGCAGACTCACCGCGCTCTGCGGCACGATAGAATTCAAGGGGGTATCTTGTGACTATTTCAATGTTGTGTGACTGCTCGTCAACTTCGCGAGGGTCTATGACTATGCTGAGGAGTAGTGGGGTGTCCATCGTCCCTCCTATCCTGTCTGGCAGGTATTTCCTGCTGAAATTCATGAATACATCGAGGAGAAGCATTACACTGTCCTCATCCCCGTCGCAATCCCGCCTCTTGGCCGCGTGTAGTAGTGGGTGGGCATAGACTACCCTCGCATTAGTTATGCCTATAACCCTGCAGACAACAGCCCCATACGTGTGTGGTGATAGGACTGCCACCAAGGCCCCAACAACGTCGCTCGGCGAGCTAAACCTGTAGTATTCTTGGAGGCCTACGCTCTTCAGAAGCCTGTCAATGAACTTGGATGTTTTATAGAGATGCGCGGCTAGCTCCGAAGGTATCAAGATGTCCTGTGGCATTAACTCTAGGAGTTGTTCTGCGGTGCGGAGTGGCTCTCCTTTTATGTCTGTGGTGTAGCCGAGGGCTCGCAGTCTTTCAGGCTCTACGCCTATCTGCTGGGGTGTGAAATGAGTGAGCGGGGCGTTTGTGCTATCAAATCTTACTGTCCCATCCTTGTAGACGTAGAGGCCCTGCGAGGCGCGTAGAATGCCCTTCACAAGGTCTTCTGGCTGTTTAGACCAGCTCGTCAGTCTCTTAACACCCTTCAAAGTTGTTACCGAAGCCTCCCCCACGCTCTCGGCCCTGCGGAGCTCTTCTTTCAGGTCTACCACCCACTTTTGAGAGGCCTTAAGATTGCTTCCGCACCTTGGGCAGACTTTACTCTCAGGCTCCATATATTCTGAGCCGCATTGGCTGCATTCAGCCACCTGTACAGTAGGGCTCCCACACCTGCTACAGACGCCGCGCCAAGTCCTCTCACCACAGTACGTACATACCCGTGAGACGAGTTCAAGGGAGACGTTCTCATGTTTGGAGGCTTTCACCAGGTCTCGTGTAGCCCCGCCCGCTAGGCCGATTGGGAAGAGAAGATGTACAGGTGGTTTGAGACGCCTCTGCCTCGCCTTCTCTGGCCTCCCAACACGCACCGTGAGGACTGTACCCATCCGCGGCCGGTAGGGCGTCCCTGAGAGCTTCTCGACGGCTTCGGCTACACTTAGGCCTGAGACATCAAACTCTTTGAATGGTCTGAAGAGGAAGATGAGGGACTTGACCCACTCTTTCGATATCTGAACTTTGTTTCCCTGTATCCTATGCTCAATGAGCATTGATTCTAAAACCATTTTGGCGCTGCTGTCTACGGGTAGCTGGAAGTAGCCGATTCCTCTGTGTGAGGTTGGAATTGCTGTCCGGAGCCACCGTCTAATTATCTCTATCTCTTTTCCAGTGGACTTGTCCCAGAATGGCATATATCTAGGATGGAGGGGGACGCCTAGTTTCGCGCTGATCCTGCATGCATGTTCGATGGGTGGGGTGTGGGTGAAGGGGTTTGCCGATATTTTCTCAACCTCCTCCACATCTTTTTTTGAGAGACGCGTCATCCACCCCTGGAGGTTTACGACCTCCTCAATCCAGTATTCTTCACAGTATCCCGGATGCTGGAGCCTCACGTTATTCTCCACACAGTCTCCAAAGCTGACCAGTATGTCCCCGTTGAATAGGACCTTGCTAAGCTTCTCCTCAGCCTCTGCAAGCTTCTGCTCAGAGTCAACTCTTATGACTGACGTGTCTGAGAGCATGACGATCGGCGGCTCAATTGTCGAGACGGCCATCGCGACCCCTCCCTTTCCTGGGTAGTCTGTCTTCAGCTGCGTACCTATCGCAACGTAACCTCTGAGAATCTTCATGGTATAGGGGTGGATGCCTAGGGCTGACATGGATGTGTTTGGGGCACGGCCATACCTGAGCCTAAACCCTCCAAAGGCGTTCTCCATAGAGAGGACAGGCCTGCCACCCACGACTTCTTCAATCACAGAGCTCCTTCTCGCTGGAGCATACTTCTTCAGCATATCTGAGACGGTGCGTAGCCAGTCCCAGCCCTCAAGCCCAGCCGCCTCAATCAGGCGTAGAAGCTTTCTCGCACGGCCTACAACACCGTCGTTGACGACCCTTAGAGCCCCGCCCCTAAGGTAGGGGGTCTCAACCCTTCTCAGCTCCCTGAAACTCGAGACGGGGATGTTGTCCGTCGCGATACCTGTAATCTCTATGGGCAGCCTGTAGAGGACATACTCTAATACCTCGTCTGGGACATTGAACTGGAAGTTGCCAACCTTCCTTTTATAAGTCCGAATCTCCTCAATAAATCGCATAACCTCCTCCTCAGTTGCTTTATAGGGTGAGAGCCCAGCCACCTTTCTCAGGTAGTCTGCAAGTACGACTGAGCCTGCGATCTCTGTGCCCCCAGCCGATCTTATGGGGCCGGCATAGTAGACGGCCATGTAGCTGGTGCCGTCATTGTTCTGCTTCACCTTAACGCCGACTATGCCTTCGTTTGGTGCGGCTGTTGTTCCTGGAGGGGTCATCGCGGCCAGAGCAGCCCGGAGGATCTGAGTGAGCCTTGAGGGCTCTGCCCTTCCAGACTCGCCGTAGAGGCGATCTATAAGTCTAAACGGGACATACTCGGGGCTATGGCTCTGTTTAATCTCCCTTAATATCTTTGCCACACCAGGCGGCCCTACCAGGAGCTCAATCCTCTCCGCCATGTCATAGGCTATCTTGACCTCCACCTCTCCAGTGGGCTGCTGAACCCTACGCCTGTAGGCCCTAGAGACCTCATACTCTCTGGAGGCCCTCTCGGATATCTCGCGGAGATAGGGGCTGGTGAAGCTCTTCATGGCCAGCTATTAATGGCCTATGGTGATGCTGGGTTATAAGGAGGGAGGCATGATCAGGGCTACAATCCCTCGTCGATATACCTCGATATTGCTGGCTCCCTCTCCCTGGCCGCTCTCCTTGAATAATCTGTTATCTCGGCAAGCTTTTGGGGGTCCTGCTCAACCAAAGTTCCTGTGACTATGATGTCCGCCCCCGCTAGTATCGCCTCAGCAGCGCTTTGGCCAGACTTGATACCCCCGCCCACTATTATCGGTATATCCACGACACGTCTCACAGTCCGGATAACATCGGGAGGTATGGGAGACTCTGCCCCCGAGCCTGCCTCAAGATAGATGAGCCTCATGCCGAGGAGCTGAGCAGCCAGTGCATAGCTCGCAGCCAGGTTAGGCTTGCTCTCGGGGAGCGGGAAAGCCCTCCCGACAGCGGCTACGCTCGTCTCGCCCTTAAACACTACGTAGCCGACTGGTATAGGCTCAAGCCTGTACTCCTTGACCATGAGGGCCCCGTGTATCTGGGCCCCTAGGATGAACCACCACTCCAGCGAGTTGAGGAGTGACATGTAGAAGATTGCATCTGCGTGGGGGCTTACAGACGTGATGTTGCTGGGGAATATTATTACTGGGAGGTTTGAGACGGACTTTATGGCCCTTATCGCTTCATCCATCATCTCCCTGAAATAGACTGTGGAGCCACCTACCATGAACCCGTCAGTGCCCATCTCCTCAGACTTCTCCGCGAGCTCTGCCAGCGAGGAGGCGTCCTTCACCTCTGGGTCAAAGAGGGTTAAATGTACGAATCCCTTCTCGCGGAGCCTGTTTATCAGGTAGCTCTCTGTCTTACCGAGCCTGAAGCTGAGGGTTTTCAAGGCCCGTTACGCCTGGCTATCCTCATCCTGCTCAGGAGCGTCCTCAGTCTCTGTTTGGAGAGACTCGTCTGGAGCCTCATAGGTCTCGCTAGGCTCTGAAGCTGGCACTTCAACAGTCGCCGCCTCCAGCCTCTCTATCTTCTCCCTAACCTTCTCAGGACTGACGCGCCCAGTTACTATGTCATACCAGGTCGAGTAGGCGTCGATGGGCATGTAGCTCTTAAGCCAAGGGACCTCATGACTGACACCGCACTTACCACACGATACCACCGCCCTGAATCTCTGGACCTGAGTTACAGTAACGGCCTGAGCCCCACACAATGGGCAAGCGAAGACCTTGGGCGGAGCCCTAACAGACCTTCGTATTATCTTCCTCCTCTTCCTCCCCACTCTCTACACCCAGATGAGAGTGCATAGACACTGCTAAGTACCTTTCGCAGCCCAGGCCCCACAGTGCATAGAAACTGTGCGGCCGCCGGGATTTGAACCCGGGACTTGCGGGCGTGCCCGCCTCCAAATGCTCGGGGCCCCGCCGTCATACCTGGCTAGACCACGGCCGCCTAATCCCAACAGTATTAGACCCCCTGTTAAGGGGCGTCCTATCTCAGATATTCTCAGAGGCAGCCTTGAAATAAATCTTCAACGCCGCCTCCTCATCAGGGCTCAACCCCTTAAACTCTGGGCCAGTGCCGTCGTCGGGTAGGAGGAGGATGGTAGAGTTTGGATATAGCTTCTTCAGCCTCGAGACCAGCTCATGTGTAAGCGCCTCTGGCCTGTATCCTATGTAGAAGGCGAGCCGCCTCTCACTTCCCAGACATTCAACAACCCTTCTACAATCCTCCTCAAAGACCCCTAAATGCGGATAAGTAGAGGTCTTCACCACATAGCCATCCACCACATACGCCACCCCCAACTTCTGGCCTGGGTCAATAGCTACTTCTAGGGAGGAGCGTGGCCTGCTCGGGCCGAGGATAGAGGCTACATGGAGGGCTAGACAGTCGAGGGATGGATAGTCCTCAACGTAGAGTGTTTTCAGGCGGCTTGGCATAGCCTTTTCCTCCCTACTGGCCACAACGACCCTAACGGTGAGCGGTAGCTCCTCTGGACTAGTGGCCCAGACTGCATGGATTCCCAGCCGCCTACAGGCCTCCAACACCAAGGTTGCCCTGGCATTATCCCTCAAAACCACCCCGACAATGCCTTGGGACCCGATCTTCAACCCCGCTATTCCAACTGGGGGCCGGCTTATAACTGGTCCCGCGCAACAGGTCAGGGGCCTATCTACTGCGAAAATATTTAAAGCATACCTAGGTGCCTGCATCAAAAGGGATTAGGTGGCAACCTTCTGGGAAGGCTTGGGTTTAACCTTCGACGATGTGCTCCTGGTGCCTAGATTCTCAACCCTCAAGTCTAGGACCGAGGCCTCAACGACAACCAAGTTGACGAGGAAGCTGTCCATCAACATCCCCATCGTCTCGGCCGCCATGGATACGGTCACCGAGAGTAGGATGGCGATAGCAATGGCTAGGGAGGGCGGACTCGGCATTATTCACAGGTTCATGCCGGTTAAACAGCAGGCCGCTGAGGTCCTAAAGGTGAAGAGGGCGGAGGGCATAATCATCGACGACCCCTACACGATAAGCCTTGGCTCCACCGTAGGCGAGGCTAGGAGGGAGATGGAAGCGAGGAATGTCTCGGGTCTCATAGTCGTAGATTCTGATAGAAGGGTTCACGGGATACTGACTGCAAGGGACATAATGTTTGAGAGGGATGAGACGCGTGTGGAGGAGGTTATGACTCCTAGGAGCAGGCTTGTGGTCGCGCAGGAGGGGGTCACGACTGAGGAGGCTGTAGAGCTGATTAGGAAGTATAAGGTGGAGAAGATTCCCATAGTTGATAAGGACTGGAGGGTGAAGGGGCTTATCACTGCGAAGGACATCAAGTCGCGCGGCCTCTATCCACATTCTTCTAGGGACGCTAAAGGTAGGATGATGGTTGGGGCAGCCATCGGAGTCAAGGGTGACTATCTGGAGAGGGCTAGGGCTTTGTTTGAGACCGAGGCAGACGTGCTCGTTGTGGATGTGGCTCACGGGCATACGGAGCTGGTATTGAGCACCTTGAAGTGTCTGCGGAGAGAGTTTGGCGACGACCTCCAGATAATTGCGGGGAACGTCGCGACGCCTGAGGGCTTCGAGGACCTGGCCGCATACGCTGACTGTGTAAAGGTCGGAATAGGCCCTGGAGCGGTCTGCACCACAAGGATAGTCGCGGGTGTGGGTGTTCCCCAGCTTACAGCGATTTTCAGCTGCGCAGAGGCCTCTGAGAAGACTGGAGTTCCCATGATGGCTGACGGAGGCATCAGAGGTTCTGCAGACCTGGTTAAGGCGCTGGCGGGTGGGGCCTCGACGGTCATGATAGGAATGCTCTTAGCTGGAACAGATGAGAGCCCCGGCGCGGTGGTTGTGAGGAATGGCAGGAAGAGCAAGGTCTACAGGGGCATGGCCTCCTTCTACGCAATGCTTAGCCGTGAGGCAAAGTCGGTGGGAGAGGTGCCGCTCGATGAGGTTGCAGACTATTCCTACATGGCGGAGGGCGTCGAGGCATACGTAGCCTATAAGGGCTCAGCCTCCGATGTCATAAAGCAGCTCGTGAACGGTCTGAAGTCAGGGATGAGCTACCTAGGTGCGAGGACAATACCTGAGTTGAGGCGGAACGCCGTATTCATTCAGATAACACATGCATCATATCTCGAGTCCCTTCCCCATGATGTTGAGCGGATAGGCTAGCATGCCGGGGATAGTCGTAGTCGGGCTCCAGTGGGGGGACGAGGGGAAGGGCAAGGCATCAGCATATCTGGCGAAGGGAGCGTCGCTAGCTGTTAGATTTAATGGAGGAGCCAACGCAGGCCACACAGTTACTCTCGGCAGCATGTCACTCAGCCTCCACATGCTCCCCGCAGCCACTGTCTCGACAAGGGCAGCCGCTATAGGCCCAGGCGTCTACCTCGACCTAGAGGAGATGCTCAAGGATGTCAGGAGGCTTGAGGAGGCTGTCGGCAAGATAGAGGTTATTGTGAGCCCCAGGGCCCACCTTGTGACACCCCTCCAGCTGGCCCTCGACGCTAAGATTGAGGAGGTGAGGGGTGGAGCCTCGATAGGAACGACGAGGAGGGGAATAGGCCCAACAGCCCTCCACAAATATGGAAGGCTGGGCCTTAGGCTATGCGATGTCCTCGAGGGTGGAGAGGCTGAGGCCCTTGCTGAGATTTGGAGGAGGCTCTGGGGCGGTGTGGTCTCCGTCAAGTCTGAGGAGGCTTTGAAGAGTGTGAAGAGACTTGCAGAGGAGGTTAGGTGGATGGTGGGCGATGTCCCATCGGCAATAATGTCACGGCTCTCGGCAGGCGAGACGGTCATATTCGAGGGGGCCCAGGGAACAATGCTTGACATAGACCATGGAACATACCCTTACGTTACCTCCAGCCACACGACCTCGGCCGCCGCAGCTATAGGCTCGGGCGTGGGGCTGAAGGCAATAGACAGCGTGGTTGGCATAGCCAAGGCCTACACAACGAGGGTTGGCGCCGGGCCCTTCCCAACCGAGATAGCAGGGCCGATAGCCGACGCGATTAGGAGGCGTGGAGGAGAGTATGGTGCCACGACAGGAAGGCCGCGGAGGATTGGATGGCTCGATATACCACAGCTGAGATATGCATGCATGCTCAACAGCGTGGACCAGATCTTCCTAACCAGGCTCGACACACTGGCAACGCAGGAGAGGGTCGAGATTTGTGTAAAGTATGAGGGTGTGAAGGAGCCGTTTCCAGATACCGTTGAGGCCCTCAAGAGGGTGAAGCCTGTCTACCTCGAGATGGAAGGGTGGCCCGAGATAGGCGAGGCTGAGAGGGAGAAGCTTAGAAGAGAAGGATACGGAGCCCTACACAGGGCCGCCAGACGCTATGTCGAGAAGATAGAGGAGGAGCTGGGATCAGTCATCAAATATATCGGCATCGGCCCAAGGATCGAGGACGTCATAATGAAATAGGGCCGCTGTCGACTATGTAGTCAGGTCGTTTACCTGGACATGCTGGGATGCGGTGAGATAGAGCCAGCGATGGGTATAGAAGTATATTACACCCCTACGCGGGGGGTAGGCGGCATCATCAAGAGCCAGCCCGAGGACTTCATACTCTCTGAGATACTTGAGGGAGGGCTAGACGCCCAGGCCCTCTGGCGTAGGGAGACCATCCCTATTGAGCCAACCCGATACACTCTCTGGATACTGAAGAAGAGGAATAGAGAGACCTTCTCAGCTGTAGCCGAGCTTGCGAAGACACTTGAGACGAGGCTCCTGAAAGCGCGGATATGTGGGATAAAGGATAGGAGGGCAGTGACCTACCAGTTTGTCGCCCTCCCCTTAACCAAGATCTCGAGCGATGGGGACTACTATGCCCAGAGGGGGTGGGAGGTCTGGAGGGTAGGATACATCGACGAGCTAAACTCTTCGAGACTAGTCGCCAACCGATTCGAGATAATAGTCAGAGGAGCATCAGTAGACTGTTCGACCATAGGAGATTTTAGAGAGGCTGTACAGAGCTCAGGAGTCCCAAACTTCTATGGACACCAGAGGTTCGGACTCCTGAGACCAATAACCCATCTTGTAGGCAGGTGCATAGTAAAGGGGGACCTGAAGGCCGCGGTTGAGACATTCCTAGGCTATTCTACCCAGTTTGAGCCGGAGCACATACTTGATGCGCGGAGAGCCCTTGCCGAGACAGGAGACATCGCCTACGCCATTAAGCACTTCCCAAGAAGCCTTACCTATGAACGTAGAGTATTGAGATACCTGAATCATAGACCGGGCGACTATGCAGGAGCCCTAAGGAGGCTTCCCCTCCGCATAAGGAGGCTATTCGTCGACGCATACTCCTCCTACCTATTCAACAGGGCATTAAGCATCACAATTAGGGACGGTCTACGCCTCGACGAGCCAGTCACTGGAGACCTTTTCGTCAGGCTGGATAGACACCAACGCCCCTACGGAAGACCGCTACAAGTAACTAGCTGGAACCTTGAAGAGGTTAGCTTGAGGATCTCCAGAGGTGAGGCAGCACTAGTTATACCGAGGCCCGGCACACACTCCTGGATTACCAGCGGCCCCCGTGGGAGAGCCTTGAAGAATGTTCTGGAGTATGAGGGTGTCTCCCTGAGAGACTTTAGGGCTAGGCCTCTACCCGAGGCTTCATCCACAGGCACCTACAGGCCCGTGATGCTGAAGCCCTCCAAACTCGAGATAGAGAAGCTCAACGACTCCACCGTCAGACTCTCCTTCACACTCCCACCCGCACACTACGCAACATCACTTCTGAGAGAGCTGATGAAGAGGGGCTGCGCCCTATCATACATGGGGATTGAACACTGCTATGCTTAAATGCCAGAATGCCTCTATGATTGACTGTTGTACATCTCAAGAGAAGAGATGCCAGTAGCCACGTTCATACTCATCGCCATAAACCTAATTGTCTTCTTCTCTACATTCATCTTTGGCAGGGTTTTCATGATCTCGAATTTCGGCCTTATACCCATAACCATCATGGCTCCACCAAACCTTTACACACTATTCTATGGCATTTTCACAATCTTCTCATCAATGTTCATCCATGACGGATTTCTCCACATACTCTTCAACATGTGGGCACTCCTAGTTTTGGGGCGCGATGTGGAGATTGTTTTGGGCCGGCCCAGGTTTCTAGCACTCTACTTCGCCAGTGGTGTGGTCGGAGGCCTCGCATACGCATTCACCAGCTATTACTTCCCATCCAACAGGTTCGCACCCCTTATACCCGCAGTCGGGGCGTCTGGGGCTGTGTTCGGCGTCATGGGCGCCTTCGGGGTACTCTTTCCGAGAAGACCACTCGCACTCTTCCTCTACCTAATACCCATAATCGCCCCAGCGTACATCGTGATAATCATCATGGCCATTCTACAGACTCTCTTAGCACTTGCGATGCCCTTCAGCTCAATAGCATACAGCGCACACATTGGCGGCCTTCTTGTAGGGCTGGCGCTCTCCCTAGCCTGGGCTGCTGGCCTAAGAAGATATAGACACGATTATTGGTAGAGGGCCTCTAAGTAAATATGCCGAACAAGACTGCTCCTATGGCCCTACCCAATGTTCTGAACAGCTCGGCGATGAATACAGAGGATATGGCTATCAGGAGGAAGAAGAGAAACAAAGCAACTACGGAGGCTAGCTCTCTGGGCTGAACCATGTCCTCGGGATAGGATTGCAGCCGCCACTATTTTAACAAATACCTACCTAGCAATAGGCCTGAATGGTTATAGTGGGTAGGTCACCGACGGCTTTCGGCGGTTTGGGTTGTTAAACGCTCACCTATTCTGTCGACCTGGGCTAGGCAGCTCTCGAGGAGGGGTCTATAGAGGTCTAGAGCCTTTCTCAAAGCTTCTTCGAGCTGGGACTCACCCCTCTCAACACTCCTCATAAATTCCTCAACAATCCTCCGCGTCTCCGGCGTCACCAGCCTCTCATCCACCTGCGCCAGAGTGGAGACCAAGGCCTCTCCAAGGCTCGTAGGCTTAAGCCTCCTCTGATGCCGGACTATGAACCCCCTCTGGATTAGGAGGGTTGGGTAGAGGGGTCTGGTCGCATCTGTTCCAAGCTCGTAGGACTCCATCATCCTGAGAAGGTCGCTCTCAGTTAGCCTCGGTGGAGGCTTTGTCTCGTCCTCAACCAGTCGCGCCTCAACCACCTCCACGACCTCACCGATAGCCAGCCTCGGGATCGGCTCCTCACGCGGTTTGAAGTATGGGAAGAGTCGATAGAACCCAACCTCCTCCATATACCTTCCCTCCGCCATGAGCTCAACACCATTAACCCTTACCACAGCCCTCTGCCTAACAGCCAACGCATCTTCAGCGAAGGCGTTTGCTAGAAACCTCCTCGCAAAATACTCCCAAACCACCCTTTCAATTCCCCCACCAGCATATAGCCCAGTCGGGTAGATGGGTGGGTGGGAGCCGTCGCTCAGCCTCCCGTTCCTCGGCCTCGGCTCACCTCTTAGACTAACACCTGCCAAGATCTCTGAGCCCATGAGTATTTTTAGACGCTTGTTGAAGTCGAAGCCCTCCGGATACTTGTTCGTCTCGGTCCGGGGGTAGGAGAGGCAGCCCAGCTGGTAGAGACGTTCCATGATGCCCATCAAGCTGTATGAAGACTTGCCCGTGACTTTCACGAGGTCTCTAAGCGAGTCGTCCGTCCTAGCGGGGAGTGGTCGAGCAATCCTCACCCTCTCCTCCTCATAGCCTTGAACCTCGCCGAGCCTCGCCGACGAGACCCTCTGGATGAGACCCTCGGCTTGAATCCTATCCCAAACCACACCACTACCTGCTCTGAAGACCTCGCCCCCAAACTTCAACTTGGCTGTAACATACCAGAATTTCCTAGGCTTGAACCCACGGATTTCCTTCTCCCTGTCAACTAAAAATTTCAGGCAGGGAGACTGGACAGGCCCCCAGCTGATCACACCCACATTCTTCATTCTCCGCCTCGCTGAGAGAGTGAGTAGACGTGTGAAGGCGGCGCCTGTGAGTAGGTCGAAGCTCCTTCGGAGCTGGGCCTTGTATACCCAGCCCCAGTTGAGGTCGGGCTCAAGGTTCCGCCAAGCCCTAGTTATCTCGTCCTCCTCAAGGGAGTTGAACCTCATTCTCCTATACTCGGCCCCCTCCCCACAGACCCCCTTAAACACAGTTACTAACTCGTACCCGATTAGCTCCCCCTCATGGTCATTATCGGTCGCCACAACTAGCAGCCCCTCACGGAGGCGGGAGAAGACCTCCATCACACGCCTATATGAATATCTGTCAGAAACTACTAGCCTTGTATTCTCCGACTTGAAGAGGGCTGGGAGATCAGAGAGGCGCCACCGCGAGTATTTCTCAACTAGGTCGCAGTCCATGAGGTGGCCGCTGATACTTGTCACAAAGACCCCACTATCACGCCTCTTCAAGACCCTGTAAAGCGCCTGCGCTACGGACTTCTTCTCAGCGACCACCACATAATTCGGCATGACTTCGTTACGGTGGACTTAGGCCTAGTTATTAACCCCTCCAGCCCCCTTCAGGGTAGATAAGAGACCCCGCGGCCGTATATGGATGGATTGTCAGGCGAAGACCACTGCACAGCCTATATTGACGGGGCCTCAAGCGGCAACCCAGGCCCCTCCGCCTACGCCTACCTGATTAGACGCGGCGGTGGGACTGTAAAGGGGGCAGGATATCTGGGCCACGGAACAAACAACTACGCAGAGTATCAGGCGCTCCTCCACTGTTTGAGACGGGCACTCAAGCTTGGCTGCGGATTGATAACCGTTTACAGCGACAGTCAGCTATTAGTCAAACAGATAATGGGCGAGTACAGTACCAGGGACCCCTTGCTGAGGAGGCTCAGGGACGAGGCTATGGAGCTTATCAGACGCTTCACATTCTTTGAGATAAAACACATTTCAAGGGAGTTGAACTCTGAAGCGAATAAGCTTGCCAGCATGACGCTGGCCAGGGTGCTTAGAGAAAAAGGAGAGTAGCTGGATGAGGTAAAAATACAGCGATGACAAAACTCTCACCGTGAAGAAGTATATTATTGGAGCGACCGATGTCAAGATAATTACTCTCGGGCTCTCAATCTACAGAGAGGCACTACTTGAGACTGCCCGCAGATTTCTATCAGGATACAACGTTAGCCATGAGCTGAAGGAGGCGATACATAGGGAGGTCCAAGCGTTGGAGGAGCTTCTAAGCAAAATGAGCCCTGACTCAGAGTTCGTGTTAACGAGCCCTGATAAAGAGACCAGAAGCATCCTCATGAGTGGGTGTAGGGTGTTCTCAGAGGTCTTCGAGCTGGTCAAGAGTAGATTATCCGAGAAGGTTGAGAAACTTGACTCAAAGGAGATAGACTATCTCGAAAAGAGGTTAAAGGATTTGTTGGAGTCGCCAGTTTTACTAGAGGCTTAAACAGCCTCATCCAACAAATCGTACATGGGACTGATGCGGTGAGGAATCCCACCCGACTTCAACAGGGTCTCCACACCTCTGAACTTCCTGCTAAACGCCATTCTGATGAACTCGGCTATCTCTAAATCAGAGGCCCCAGGCCCAAGCAGCGGCCTAAGATAATACTCACACCTGCCTAAGAGACACAGAACAAGCTTCTCAACCTCCTTCTAAAACGGAGCTCCCCGCCAGTAAGCCTGACACGAGACACATCCATAAAAGCAAATAATCTAACTAGCCTCGCGACCTCCTCAGAGCTCAGCGCCTCTCCGCTGTAGATCTAGGCTGGCTCCTTAGACATGCAGAAGCTACACCTAAAGTTGCATCTATCGGTTACCGAGAGTCTAAGCTTCTGACCACGCGGCCATACCCGTCAACTAGCAATGGCCTATGCAATGGATGCTGTCTTAGGAGAGATGGAGCAGCTTATATAAACCTCACACGCCAGGCCGCTGGAGATCGCGTCAGCTAGATGCCTTTACCCACAGCGATACAGGGCAACGGTACAGTGAGATAGATTTAAACGATGCCTATGGCTGTTATAAGCGTAGGTGATGTGAGTGGCTGCTCTCGGAATGGCCGGGGCATATGATAGGGCGATTACTGTCTTCTCGCCTCAGGGCCGTCTATACCAGGTCGAGTATGCACTCGAGACTGTCAAGTCTGGCTCAACAGCTGTTGGAATATGTGTAAACGAGGGTGTGGTCCTCGCAGTTGAGGAGAGAGCGTACAGCAAGCTCCAGAGCCCAAACTATTCGCAGAAGCTCTTCCAGATTGACGAGCATATAGGTGCAGCTAGTTCCGGGCTAATATCTGACGCGCGGATCCTCGTGGATAGCGCGAGGGTTTATGCCCAGATATACAGGCTTACATACGATGAGCCGCCTAGCGTTGAGGCTATATCTAAACGCATCGGCGACACCATGCAGCTCTATACCCAGCATGCAGGGGTCAGACCCTTCGGCGTGGCCCTATTGATTGGTGGTGTAGGGAGTGATGGGCCTAGCCTCTTCTATACTGAGCCCAGCGGAGTCGTGATGAAATATAGCGGATGGTCTATTGGCAGGGGTAGTGAAAAAGTAAAAGAGATTCTTGAGAACCTCTATACCCCCGAGATGACCCTGGAGGAGGCAAAGCGGCTATGCATTAAGGCGCTAGTTAAGAGCATGGAAAAGACTGATGAGAAGTGGTCGGCCAAGCTGGTAGTGATACCGACCAGCACGAGGCTGTACACCCCTATTAGCCAGGAAGAGATAAACAAGCTGGTTGAGCAGGCTCTCAAGGAGTGAAGATAGCCAAGAATATAAATAACGAGCTACATAAATTTACCTGATAAAAAGTTGAGTAAGAGATTTACGGTGGCCAGGGTCTCCAAAAGTGGGAATACTTTTGAGATATTAGTCGACCCTGACGCCGCCCTTAGGGCTAAGATGGGGGAGAATATTCCAGTCTCCAAGTTCCTTGTTTACGAGGAGGTTTACAGGGACTCGAAGAAGGGTATCAGAGCTAACGCAAACGAGCTCATGAAGTCCTTTGGAACAACCAATGTCCAGGAGATTGCCTTGAAGATTGTTAGGGAGGGTGAGTTGCAGATAACGGCTGAGCAGAGAAGAAGGCTCATAGAGGAAAAAAAGCGCCAGATAATCGACTTTCTGAGCAAACATGCAATCGACCCTAGAACCAACATGCCGATACCACCCCAGAGGCTTGAGCTTTCTTTGGAGGAGACTGGAGTATCCATCGACCCGTTCATCGACGCTAAGAGACAGGTTCCGAAGATCTTGGAGAAATTGAGGATGGTTCTACCGATAAAGGTCGGCCTAGCCGTGTTTCAGATCAGAGTACCAGGCGACTCCCAGCCCAGCGTGAATAGGCATTTGAGGACGCTGGGTAAGGTTTTGAAGGAGGAGTGGGGGCAGGATGGCTGGTGGAGATGCGAGCTGGAGGCTCCTGCAGGGATGATTACGGAGCTAATAGAGTTGGTGAATAGATATACAGCGGGGAGGGGAGAAGTGAAGCCTGGGGGTGAGGTGAAGTAATGTCAAGCTATGTCCATGATAGGGAGGTTGTTACACCAGGCCAAATCCTGTCTAATGACCATAGGTTGGCAGGCGCATACACCTACGTATACGGTGGAAAAGTCTACGCCGCAGTAGCAGGAATCATACAATTGAGAGACTCGAAGATTAACATCCTACCCGCAAAGTCGCCCTATAAGCCGAGCGAGTCAGACCCGGTAGTCGGAATCATAATAGACTCTAAGCCAAGCAATTATGAGGTTGACTTGGGCTGGCACCTAGTGGGGTTCCTCCATAATCCTGGTAGGAGGTCGCGGATGCGTCTCCAGATTGGTGATGTTGTCTATACACATGTAAAACACTCGGGGATTAGGGGTGTTTTTCTTGAGGGTGGGCGGGAGTTGGTGAAGATCGACCGTGGCCTCCTTATACGTGTAAGCCCTGTCAAGGTTCCGCGCATAATTGGGAAAAAGGGGAGCATGCTCCAGATTCTGAACAGCGAGTCAGGTTGTAAAATATATGTGGGGAGGAATGGCCTAATCGCGGTTGTGGGGGAAAGCCCAGAAAGGGAGTTCGCAGTCGCATCAGCAATCAAAATGATTGAAAGTGAGAGCCACCTTCCCGGACTTACTGAGCGGGTGACGCATCATCTCAGAAAAAAGATCATAGGTGGTGAGATCGTTGGAGAAGACTGAACAGAGACTGATTACAGAGGACGGTAGGAGGATAGACGGTAGGGCGCTAGACGAGATGAGGCCTGTTCGCATAGAGGCTGGTGTACTGGATAGGAGCGATGGCTCAGCCTACATCGAGATGGGTAAGACAAAGATATACGCAGCTGTATATGGGCCTAAGGAGGCGCATCCAAGACATCTGGCACAGCCACATAAGGCAATACTAAACTGTAGATACCACATGGCCTCCTTCAGTGTTGAGGGGAGGAAGGCGCCGGGTATGACAAGGAGGGAGATAGAGCTAAGCAAGGTTATACGCGAGGCATTGGAGAGCGTAGTGATTCTAGAGGAGTTTCCACGCTCAGCCATCGACATCTTCATAGAAGTGATACAGGCTGATGCAGGGACTAGGACAGCAGGGCTCACAGCCGCTTCACTGGCCTTAGCCGACGCCGGGATACCTATGCTCGACCTATGCGCAGGGATAGCTGTAGGCAAGGTTGAGGGGAAGATCGTCCTAGACCCGAGCGAAGAGGAAGATAAGAAGGGCGAGGCTGACATGCCAGTCGCGATGACCCCGAGGCTTGGGTCGATCGTCCTCCTACAGCTGAACGGCAGGTTGACAAGCGCCGAGTTTAGGGAGGCTTTAAACCTAGCTAAAAAGGGGATAGAGGTGCTTTACGAGCTTCAGAAGAAGGCTCTCTCGAAGAAGTTTGAATCCGCTACACCTCTGGGGGAGGAGTGAGAATCGTTGTATAGGATCGGTGCAAAGCCCTACCCGACAAAGATCATGCATGACAAGCTCTACGAGCTGATACTCAGGGGTGAGCGACTTGACGGCCGAGGCCCATACCAATACAGGCCCCTCGAAATAAAGACCTCGATTATAGAGAAGACAGACGGCTCCGCGATGGTTAATCTTGGTGGAACGAAGATTATTGCCGGTGTGAAGACAGCTCTCGGCCAGCCCTATCCCGACACGCCTGACCAGGGGAATATAGTTGTGAACGCCGAGCTTCTGCCTCTTGCCTCAAGCTTCTTCGAGCCTGGACCACCTGACGAGAAGGCGATAGAGCTTGCGAGGGTTGTTGACAGGTGCATTAGGGAGTCTAAGATGCTTGAGCTCGATAAGCTTGTCTACATACCTGGTAGGAGCGTACTAGTCGTGTATATCGATGTTTATGTGCTCGACTATGATGGTAATTATTTTGATCCCTCAGTGCTTGCTTCTGTCGCTGCGCTGGCTACTTCCAAGATACCACTCTACGAGGTGAAGGATGGCGAGGTTATTATGAATCCTGAAATCCGATCCAGCCTGCCCATCAGGAGGTTCCCAGTCTCAGTCACTATAGGCCTGCTGGGTGACAAGATACTGGTTGACCCTACATCTCTCGAAGAATCCGCGATCGACACCTCCATCGTTCTGGGCTGGTCGGACGACGATGAGATGGCGGCAATACAGAAGAACCTCCAAGGCCTGATACAGTTCGGCGTAATGGATGAGATCATAAACGTGTCCAAGGAAAAAGCTGGGGAGCTCCGCACTAGGCTGATGGAGGCTGTGGGGAGAGTTGGTGGAACCCCATAGTCGGAAATAGTCATAGCCTCCCCGATGGATATATAACTGGCCACTGGATGTTTGTTTGAAGGAATGAGAGCTGGAGTAGGTGTTACGAAAAGGTTTGGCGCCCGATATGGAGCTAGGCTCAGAAAGAGGGTTGAGGAGATAGAGCTGGAGCAGAGGGCTATACACGTTTGTGAGAGATGTGGGAGGAAGGCTGTGAGGAGGGTTTCAGTCGGCATCTGGGAGTGTAAAAAATGCGGGTTTAAATTTGCCGCGGGCGCCTGGTCGCCTAGGCTAGTATCTAAGTAGTCACTCTAGGCATGAGCGCTTAGAGGGATAACTTTTAATCTGCCTGATTCGCTCCATTCAGGGGGTACAAGCTTGTCGAGCAATCAGATTCCTCCGAACATACAGCAGCAGGTGGCTAGGCTACAGCAACTCCAGCAGACACTCAGTGTCATACTTGCAGAGAAGCAGAGGCTGCAGGCCGAGCTTGAGGAGATTAACCAGGCGTTAGAGGAGCTGGGGAAGAGCGCGGATAACGTGGCTGTATATAAGGCTGTAGGGCCCATACTTGTTCAGACTACGAGGGAGAAGATACTGAGCGAGCTCTCGGAGAAGAGAGACCTAAACGATACTAGGCTGAAGGTTGTGGAGAAGCAGGAGGCTAGGACCAGGTCCCAGATAGAGGCTCTTCAGAAGGAGCTACAGTCTCTGCTCGGCCAGAGGCAGGAGTAGACGATACTCTTAACAACAAATTGCGCTTAGTGTGGTAAGGTTATCTGGACGCACAAGACCTAGATATTTAGACTATGAGGGATAGGAGGATTATAGCTGAGCTACTGGAGGAGCTGGAGAAGCTTGGGGATAAGAGGGTCGCGATACTACTTCACGTGGGAGGTGACCCGGACTCCCTCGCAAGTGCTTATGTCCTATCGAGGATGCTATCCACACACTCTGTCGATATCTGCGGAATCGCAGTGCCGAATCACATAAGCGACTACACAGAGAAAATGGCGGCGGTGCTGGGGGTTGAGTTAAGGAAAGACCTTCCAGAGGCCGAGGCCTACATAGCCATTGATGTAGGCTCACCCTCCCAGCTTTCACCCTTCTATGAAGAGATTGGAGAGGGGCTGATCGTTATAGACCATCATGAGAAAGGTGGCGAGCAATTCAAGGGAGTGGTCTATGGCTCCACGCAATATCAATCCACAAGCGAGATCGTTATGGAGCTTGCGGAGATGGCGGGCTACAAGCTGAGCGAGACAGAGGCCTCAGCCCTCTTTACTGGCATGTACTTCGACACGGTTAGGTTGACTGTTGCGGACCCTGAGACCCTTAGGAAAGTTGGCATCCTCGGAGAGCTTGGCGCGAATCCTCGAATAATCATGCAGAGAATAGAGTCTCCAATAGATTATAGTGAGAGAGTTGCTAGGATTAAAGCTGTTAAGAGGGCAGAGTTCTACAGGTGTGGCGATATTGTGGTGGGTGTGACCCGTGTAAGCGCCTTCAAGCCTTCGGCCGCGCGCTCCCTGCTGGTTGTGGGAGCTCATATAGCTCTTGTTGGCGACGAGGTTGACGGAGAGGCTGAGATAACTCTGAGGGAGGTTCCTGAGATGTTTGACCAGCTGAATCTTAACCTGGCGAGGGATGTCGCAGAACCTATCGCAAAGTCTCTCTCAGGGACAGGGGGAGGACACGCGGCTGCCGCCAAGCTGAAGGTCAAGGGAAACCTAGACAGTATCCTCGAGATGTGTGTGAACCACATATCCTACCTACTTGGAGAATCAGCTGTGAGGGTCGCTGATTGAATATGACTATAGAAATCGAGGATCTCTCATTTAGGTATGCCGGCTCCGGGCGGTGGGCACTAAGAAATATTTCTCTCAAGATCGGAGAGGGGGAGTTTGCGGTTTTCGCTGGAGCGACTGGCTGCGGAAAGTCCACGTTATTCAAATGCCTTATCGGCCTTATACCCCAGATGTATCACGGCGAATACTCCGGCCGGGTTATAGTGAGAGGGCTCGACCCATCCACGACTCCCATAAGCAAGATGGCTCAGAAGGTGGGAATGGTCTTCCAGAACCCAGACAACCAACTCTTCGCCCTCACAGTTGAGAACGATGTCGCATTCGCGCTGGAGAACATCGGTCTGGAGAGGGCTGAGATTGAGAGAAGAGTCTCGAAAGCCTTCAGGATAATGGGCATCGAAGACCTCAGGCACCGCTCACCCTTCGAGCTTTCGGGCGGCCAGAAACAAAGGGTGGCCATCGCATCAATACTAGCCTTAGAGCCGGAGATACTGATTCTGGACGAGCCGACATCCTCACTGGATGGAGCCACGGCTAAAAAGCTTCTTGAAGAGCTCGCAGAGATAAGGAGGAAGGAGAACATAACTGTGCTGATTTCGGAGCATAGGCTTGACCTAGTCGTCAGAGAAGCGACACGACTCATAGTCATGGAGTCTGGACAGATTATTGCTGATGACGAGCCCCGAGAGGTCCTGCGACAGCTCTTAGAGGATGATTACTATATGATTGAGCTTCCAAAGATATCGAGACTTGCATGGGCTCTTGGACTCTCTGGCCGCCGAAGCATCCCTCTAACAAAGGAGGAGTTCATAGCCAATCTCTGGGGGATAGGAAGTTGATTCTTCTAGATTCGGTCTGGTATAGGTATCCATCTGGCACGGTTGCCCTGCAGAACGTGAATCTCGTCATAAACCGTGGAGAGATTGTGGCTCTGATGGGCGAGAACGGTGCTGGAAAGACAACCCTCCTAAAACATCTTAACGGCCTATTCAAGCCGACCTCAGGCAGAGTTGAGGTTGACGGCGTTGACACGAGAACCACGACGGTTGCATCCCTCTCACGGAAAGTCGGTCTCGTCTTCCAGAACCCGGACAACATGTTTTTCTGCACGACCGTGTTTGAGGAGGTTAGCTATGCTCTGATGCAGTTCGGCTTCAGCAGAGAAGAGGCGGAAGAGAGGGCGGAAGAGGTTCTAAAGACCTTCGACCTCTTGCAATATAGGAATTCTTCACCATTCACACTTAGTGGAGGTGAGAAGAAGAGGCTTGCAATCTCGATAGTGGTAGCCTGGATGCCCAGCTACATAGCCATCGACGAGCCTACAACGGGCCTTGATGGCTGGGGAAAGCGGAGATTGATTGACCTCCTACTTAATCTAAGAGATAGTGAGAGAGGCATAGTTCTCTCAAGCCATGATGTTGAGTTTGTCTCCGAGGTAGCTACCCGCGTGGTTCTTCTGCTGAGAGGAAAAGTAATAGCTGATGGCCCAGCCGTAGATATTTTAACAGACCCGAGGCTCCTAGAGGAGGCCTCGCTTCTCACCCCACAGATTCCCACCCTAATTCAAGAGCTGAAGAGAAAGGGCCTCGGAGACTTGAATCACAAATGCCTTAAACTCGACGAAGCTGTCAGATGCCTCTCAGAAATCTTCTCCAAGACAGGCTCTCATTTTAGGGGTGAGGGGGGTTGAGCCTATCACTCCTCCAAGCCCTCAAGTATAGGAGCCTGGATACACCTATTCATAGACTCGACCCACGCGTCAAGCTCTTGGCAGCTATGTCTTTCCTAGTAACAGCGCTGCTGTTCGGGAGGTATTGGGGTGGGATGTTAACAGTCTCCAGCTCGATAATTCTATCCCAGCTCATTCTGTTGAAGGTCGCAAAGTCCTCCAGATACCTGCTCACAACGATACGGGGAGCATTACCAATAGTTGGTTTGGTTTTTCTTCTGAGTCTGCTTGGCTTACTTGAGCCTACTGCACAGGCAGGTGAGGTCCTCTACTGGGCCCTGGCCTCGTCTATTAGATTTCTCGCATTCCTAACCTCGTTTAATATCTTCTTCCTCACAACCTCTCCCGACGAGTTTGGACAGCTTCTCTCGAAGCTAAGGATACCCTACGTCTATACGTTCACGTTTGTTGCAGCTGTCAGGCTAGCCCCCGTGATAGCTGATGAGGCTCAGGATATAATAGATGCCCAGAGGTCCCGCGGTGTTGAATTCGAGAAGGGAAGCCCTGTTAAGAGGATTAAGGCGCTTGTCGGGGTATTCGTCCCCCTGTTGATCAATTCTCTACGTAGGGCGTATGAGATGGCTGAGGCGCTTGAGGTTAAGTGTTTCGGCGCATCTGAGAGAAGGACAACCTATAGGGAGTTGCAGGCGTCTAGGAAGGATGTTCTCGCCTCGATTGTAGTTTTATCTGGTCTAACCTTAATGATATGGGCTAATGGTCTGGGAGCGTTTAATGGCCTTCCCTAGGGGAGGTCCTCTGGCTTATTATCCATTCAATGTCTGAGAGCAGGGCCGAGACTGTAGACTCTCCCGCACCTCGACCAATCAGGGTGAGGTCGCCCATAACCTCCATCTTGAACTGTATCGCATTAAGGGTCCCATGGACGCAGAGGGGGTGGTTAAGCCTGACTAGTCTAGGGGCCACGCTCAGCTTACCATCCCCGACACTCCCCACGAGCTTTATAGTCATGCCCAACTCCTTCGCAGCCAAGATTGCATCTGGGGTGACCTGTGTTATGCCCTTAACCTTCACATCCTCCAGTTTCTTATCTAAGCCGAGTAGGGCGTTTGCTAGGATAACGACTTTGCAGGCCGAGTCGATTCCACCCAGGTCGAGGCCTGGGTCCCTCTCTGCAAGGCCCATCATCTGAGCCTCCTGAAGGGCTAGGTCGAGGGTTAGACCCTCAAAATGCATCCTTGTCAGTATATAGTTTGTTGTGCCGTTGAGTATGCCCCTGATTGATAGTATCCTGTCACCTCTCAAAGAATGCCGTGCAAGTGAGAAAACAGGTATTCCGCCTCCGACGGTTGCCTCATAACAGAGCGAAGCACCCATTGATCTGGCCAGGGATGTTAACTCCCTGAAGGCTATTACGAGGGGGCCCTTATCCGCTGTCACGACATCTATTCCCCTCCCCAATGCCTCGCGAATATATGTCAGCCCCGGCTCACCGTTGTACACATTCGTAGGTGTGAGAACTATAAGCAGGTCGGCAAGCCCATTTTCAATAGCCTCCATCGGGTGCGACGCCCTAAAGCCTGGATGCGTGGATATTTCCTCCATCAGTCCCTCGATGTCAAGGCCATCCTCAACATGAAGGTAGCCCTTAGAGTTAGCCAGTAGTGTTAGCTTTAATCCACGTTCCCTATACCCGGTCAAGTGCTTTGCAAGCCTTCTGCCTAGAAAACCATACCCGATTATTCCGCAGCGTATCAAGCCTCCTCACACACCAGAAGGCAGTTGTTTCTCTCAGCCAGCTCCTCGAGGCTAGAGAGGAGTGTCTCCCTGTCCTCGGAGGATACGCTAAACATTACCCTCACATAAGGCGACCCCTTACCCCCGCCAAATACTAGGCTAATTATCTCACCCCTCCCCTCGAAGAGCCTCTCAAGCCTGTCAACACTCAAGTCCCCAATAATGAGGACTGTCTCTATCCTCCTCTCAAGCGACTCGGCGCTGAGGACTGGTATGCCGGACTCCTCGATCCCCATCTTGGCCCGTTCAAAATTTTCATGGGAGGGGAATTCAACCGAGAGGCTCACGGGGACATAACCTCCAGTAAGTGCCTCTCGACTGTGGATAATCGAGATAATGTTTCCGCCATTCATCGCTATTTTCTCCAGAGCCTTAAGAAGCGTCCCAGGCCTGTCTGTTAGGCCTAGAGTCAACCTAATCCTCATTCCCCAGCTTGGTCTATAGGGGTGGATGGTTGCTTAAGAGTTCTTCGCCTCTCTTGAGAGCGTCTTCAATGGCTTTTGGTTTTTGGTGTTTAGACGTATTATTTTCTCGGGTCTTTGCTGTGTTAGGGGCCTCCTCTCCAGCTCTGATAGCTCAAAGAGGCTGCCTGACAGCATGTGGCTTAGGGAGTTAAACCGTTTCTGATACTTCCTCTCACTCGGCTTTGCGAGGTAACCGATCTTTGCAAGCTCCTCTAGGAGGGAGGAGATACTCCGCCTGGCTTTGCTGTTAGACTTTAACTCCGCAGGTATGAAGGGATCTAGGTCGCCGAGCTTGAACGGCGAGCCACCAATAGCATTTATCGCTGCGAGAATCTTAGCCACATGCTCCTCCCTCAGATACCTCCGATTCTTACATAGAAGCGTGAGGATGGGGTTCAAGATCCGGCGCCACCAATCCATTAAGGCCTCAATATAAAAGGGATTACCATTTAAGACCCGAGTATCCCACTACCCCTCCGCGCCACCTTTCAGTAGTTTTGAGAGCTCGCCGAGGGTTAATGTCCTGATTAACCGCCCAGACCTGCTTATGCCTGATTTGTGAAGGGCATCCTCTAACCGTGTGAGAGTGGATTTTTCAAGTCCCTCGGGGACTCCAACATATACTTTCAGCCTCTTTAACGCCTCTCTACCCTTCGGCTGCCTCCTGGGAAGCATCCTAGCTATCGTATACCAGAGAATCCTGTCGGCCCTGCGTGGATACCAGACCTTTGGCTCCTCAATGGACGAATACCAGGTCCGCCCCACGAGCTTGAGGTATCTCTCAAGTATAGCCGACTTAGTCCCAGTCACTAGGACCTTGTCGGCGTTGACGACTACAACTCTCCTGCCTGAGAGAAGCATCTTGGCTACTTTCGACGCAAGCCTCCCTAGACGGTGACCCGACCCATCAACTACAACCAAATCACCACTAGCTTGAACCATACCTCCTCACATCTTACCCCACAATCACTAGTCCCTTACCGTCGCCGCCCCTCTCAATGTATTCCTCCAAGTAGTATGCCTTGCCTCCAGCATCCAGTACCTTCCGGTAAGCTGCATCGGAGTAGTCGAGCGCGATGATCTTTAGGGGCTTCTCAAGGACCCCCACACCTAGCAGCTTACCTACAACCAATACACCACCACCCGGGGCCGCGACCCTATTCAGATGGTATATGTTGACGACGCGCCTCCTCCTGGAGGAAGATTCGAGATGCCTAAGGACTGTGGCCCAGAAGCGGCTCCTCCTTGCCAGCCTCCGGACCCTTGCCTTGAGCAGCTTATCCCGCCCCCCTCTCATCCTTGACCACCTTCTCCAGGCTCCCTCCAAGCTCTGTAACACTCTCCTCAAATAGCTTCACCGCCTCCAACAGCATTCTCCTAGGGGGTAGATGACCGAAGGACTCGACATAGAGAATCCTCTTACCATCCTCCTCATAGAGTGTTGCTATCCCCGACTGCCATTTAGCGTGCTTCTTACCCTTCCCAAGCCTCACATAAAGCTCCAGCTCAACACTCTGACCAGGCGCCAGCTTCACTATCTGGAAATCCCCACTCATAGGAGCAACCCTCTCCGAGCCGCTCTCCCTGACTAGGTCGGCTGAATAGACCGTCAACACCTCCTTCGTGGCAGAGGCCCTAAGTGAGAATCTGACACTGCATCTCTCGCAGCCTAGTTTGCTTCCGCAGTCGCATTTCTCGGGGAGGACATAGTTGTCTAGGTCTGTAGTGAATGGTATAAGGGAGATACGATGGGTCAGAACCTCGTTAGTTAGATGCGAGGTATTTTCTATGACTAGGACCTCCTCAACAGCCATGGTGGGCACCTCATTTATGATGAATCTCCTAATCGCGTTACCCATGCTGAGAGGCACGTCTACAAGCTCCAGCCGGAGCCAGTTATCCCCCTCACCAGCGATTCTAATCTGGTAGTGCACACCTAGCATAAACCCGCGTCTGAGCACGTATTAAACTCTCCCGCCCTGAGCAAGAGCCCCAGAATAAATACGTTTATGGATAAACAAGTAGGCGCTGTTGCATCATATCGTCTAAATTTTGAGGGGAGATATCGGACTAAGCATACCGAAGTAATTGCATCTTATAGATTGTTGGGATTTAAAACGTCAACAACATACATCTCAAATTATGAGGAGGGCTAGATAAAACGTCTTGCCGAACGCGCGCCTTGGTTTCCAATGGTTTAAATTCGACGGTGGACGTCTCGATTTATGGCCGGCTTTATAGAGGTACTGATCATATCAGTTTTCGCCGGGTTCATAGGCGCTATTACAGGGCTCGGAGGGGCTAGCATAACGACGCCTTTACTAACTCTTCTAGGAGTTCCCATTAAAAACGCAATAGCCGCGGGAATGGTATCAATCATAGCAACATCGAGTGGTTCGGCTTCTGGCCATGTCCGTCGCGGATTATCAGACATCAAGGCCGCCATGTTCTTAGAAATGTTCACCATATTAGGGGCCATAGCAGGAGCTACCGTAACACTCTATGTAGCTCCTCGCTTTCTTTACTTCTTTTTCGCCGGATTCCTGCTCACCTCTTTCATAGGCTTGAGAACTATCAAAGAAGAGCTGCCGACCAACGTTTCTCAAGATAGGCTGGCCCGCTGGCTCGACCTGTCAGGCTCATACTATGACGACCGGCTCGGCAGAGAGGTTAGATACCATTTAACAAATCCGTTGCTGGGTGGGGGTGGCATGTTTGTTGCCGGTGTTGCGGCGGGCATGCTGGGCATAGGAGCCGGCGCCTTCAAGGTGGCGGTCCACGAGCTAGTTCTCAAGATGCCTTCCAAAGTCTCCTCCGCAACCAGCAACTTCATAATCGGCATGACCGCACTAGCGGGTGTAAGTGTATACTTTAACTCAGGCCTCCTCTACTTGGACCTCGCGGCGCCAATGGCTGTTGGAACGACGATAGGCGCCGTGGCCGGGTCAAGGCTCTTGAGAAAGCTCAGCAACAGCTCTACGAGGATTCTTTTCCTAGTTGTAGTTCTCTATATCATGGTCCAGATGATAGTTAGAGGTGTCATAGGTTGAGACAAGATCTGGAAATCCTGATAAGCTCGGTGCTCGCAACAGGCGTTATTTTAAGCTTGGTCATACTGTCCATCGCCTCAGCATTTTACCTATCTGATATAGGTCCTGAAATAATTTTAAGCGATGAATACCGTGTAGTTTCGCCGAGCTTCATCGACTATGTGAAAAACCTAGCAGGCATTAGTTTTGAAGCCGACAGGCTGATGGCAGTAGGCCTAGTTCTATTAATGCTCACCCCCTACGCTCGAGTTATCGCATCATTCATTTATTTTGCAATAAAAAGAGACCTGAAATATTCCTTAATAACAGCTTTTGTGCTAGTTGTATTGACTGTAAGCCTCCTGACACACTAACCAGTCTCCTAGACCCTATTGAGTACAGTATGGCCTCAAAAGCTATTTTTCTCTGACCCGATTCTCAGGTATTTGAGTGCGGTAAATAAAATTGCGGCGCCAATGCTGCGGCCATAAGGTGTTGATGGTCCGTCACGGCACTACAGAAGAAAACCTCCTCGCCAACGTGGGATCGTTAAACACTGAAGCAACTCTGAGGACATGCCAACAAGGATAAAGGGCACAATTAACACGACACCCAGCAGAGTGAGGCATGCTGGTTTACACTCGACGCGACGCTGCGTAAAAGGTCTACCCCCAAGTCTGCCTGGGCACGGGACATATGTCCTAGTCATTACGCTGGGGAGGCCCATTAGGATTCGCGTTGGAGCGTTGGGGAGGCTACATTTCAAGAGGGGTGTTTACGTGTATGTTGGCTCTGCGAGGAGGGGGCTACTATCACGGATTCGGCGGCACATCTCAAAGAGGAAGAGGCTTCGATGGCATATAGATTGGATTACATCTCACCGCGTCTTTGAGATACGTGGGGTGTGGGTCTCGGAGGCTGTCGGTGTTGAGTGTAGACTGGCTGAGGTTATAAGTAAACAGGCCGACGGGTTTATACCTTGCTTCGGATCGTCAGACTGTAGATGTAGGTCTCACCTTATCTTCTTCGGCAGCAGCAAGATGTTAGACGTCATCCGCAGGCTTGGGTTATCACGCGTCGCTTGGCCGAGTGACTGATGGAAGGACAAGCGATGGAAGGAGCGGGGCCCTATAGCTTTTTTCTGAGGGGATATAGCTATATACAGTGGGATAGGTGTCAATCACCATTCCCTATAGGGAAAGTCTAGATTGAAGAGTGGGGCTACTTTAGGATAAGGGCGGATGAGAGGGTCATCCCGATATAGTCTCTTCAAGCCCATTGCAGGTAGGAGCTTTAGCGGCTCAAGAGAGCTTAGTGGCTGGAAGACTTGCATGTTTCTGTTGGAAGTTGTGCTGCTCAGGAGCTTCCCTAGAGAGCTTTAAATTAACGGATGATGGAGGGATGTGGGATGGGTGACCCTAAGCGGCCGAGGAAGAAGTATGAGACGCCTAAAAACCCTTGGCAAGAGGATAGGCTAGGGGAAGAGCTGAGACTCGTGGGCGAGTACGGTCTGCGTAACAAGAGAGAGTTGTGGAGGGCTGCATCAATCCTAAGAAAGTATCGGAATATCGCCAGGTCCCTCTTCGTCTTGACAGGTGAGGAGAGGAGAGTTAAGGAGAAGGCGTTAATCGATAAGCTGTATGTGATGGGACTGGTTTCAAGTGATGCCGACGCAAACTATGTCCTCCAGCTGTCTGTTAGAGATATTTTGGAGCGGAGGCTCCAAACGATGATATATCGGCTTGGCCTGGCGAAGACACTACACCATGCGAGACAGCTCATCGTCCACGGTAAGGTGGCGGTTGGCGAGAGGGTAGTTTCTTCCCCCAGCTACCTAGTGACGAGAGAGGAGGAGAATAAGATTAGGCTTCTGGTTCCGGCGGAAGCAAAAGCTTAGACTCTTCTACCCCTTCTTCCACCTTTACGCCTCACACTATCATGTGGCAGTGGAGTGACATCCTCTATTCTGCCTATCATCACGCCAGACCTCGCTATGGCTCTTATGGCGGCCTGTGTCCCAGGCCCTGGGGTCTTGGACTTTACTCCACCTGGAGCCCTCACCCTAATGTGGACTGCGTTAATCCCCTTTTGCTTTATAGCCTCCATCACGTAGTTTGCCGCGCGGGTAGCCGCGTATGGCGAAGACTCCAGGCGCCCTGACTCCACAAACATTCCACCCGAGGCTACTGCCAATGTCTCAGCCCCCGTGATGTCCGTGGCGTGAACAACTATGTTATTATAGGATGAGTAGATATGTATAATACCCCATACCTCTCTTCTCTGCTCGCCTTCCTGACTCTTCTGAGACTCTGACATTCTGAGGGAGTATAGAGGTGTTAGTATTTTAGTTTTGACCACTTGGACGCGTATACTCTATCCTATGAACTCACGTAGCTTCTGCAGGCTCATCCGCGCCGCCTCAACACCGTCTTGGGGGTATACAATTGAGGCGGGAGGCTTCATGAATTCTGGGGGAGTCTCCACGTTGAGAAAACCTCCATATCCAATTGAGCGGAGGGACTTGACAAAGCTACCCCAATCAACCGAGCCCCGACCAATCAGCCTAAAGCCCCCAGGGCCCCGGCTATTCATGTCATAGTCCTTAGCATGTATCAGCACTATCATATCACCGAGCACCTCGAGCCAATGTTCAAATGGTGAAATCTCCAAGACATTCCCCACATCAAAGTATAGGCCGACAGCGTCAGAACCGACATCCTCTATAAAGCGCCTATAGGATGATGGGTCGTATAGGAAGCGGTTCCAGACATTCTCCAGCCCAATAGTCACCCCTAGGTCCTCGGCCCAACGAGCTGCCTTAGTCATGGAGGATAGAGCATTGTTATATGTCTCTCTATAGCCTACGCTGGGCCTGGCTACCGCGGGCACTACTAGGAGAGTTTCAGAGTTGAGGTCAGCTGCGAGTTCAAGCCCTCTTTTTAGAAGGCTGAGAGCCATGTTTCTCTCCGACTCGCTAGGCGATGCTAGATTGTATTTCCAGAAGACTCCAGTGGCTATGCTTGGTATTGAGATGTTATAGGATGAGGCAAACTCCAGGATGTGAAGCCTATCCTGTCTCCCAATTTTATCGGGTGAGTATTTTTCGTCGTCATAGACTAACTCCACCCCGTCATAGCCCAGCTCAGAGGCTACACTTAATACACCCTCAAGACCGTTCGGCAGTGCGAGGCCCCATCCACCAACCGTCCAAGAGTTCAGACCAATCTTCACAATAGTGGGTAAGTGTTTAGGGAATATTAATTGATTCGTAGGGTGTAGGGTCCTTCATCCCCACCTCTCTGAAGATCTTTTGACGGGCATGGCATCCCTCACATCGTCCGCAATGCAGATCCCCTGGACCCCAGCAGCTCCAAGTATCCTCAAGCGGGACACCGAGCTCAAGAGCTAACTGGACGACTTCCCACTTAGAATAGTTTATGAGAGGGGCCTCGAGAGTCAAGTCATATCCTGGTAGACTCTCCCTCAAAAGTTCATTGAACCGTTCTATGAAGCTTGAGCCCACGTCGGGGAATCTATCCACGTCTTCTCTATTATGCCCCACAGTTATCCTGTTCGCGGTGACAGAGAAGGCTACGTGGGATGCGCATGAATAGAATATGAGATTTCGGGCTGGGATGAAGACTGGGGGGAGCCGAGAACCCCTATGAGTGAGGGCCTCTCTCTCTGGCAGGTCTTCAGAGTCCCTCAAGAATGGTAGGCTTATTTTTAAATGCGATGTCACCCCAGCCTTTCTGGCGAGCCGCGCTGCAGACTCATCCTCACCCCTACTCCTCCCGTGATAGTCTATTGATAGGCTATAGATCGCGCCGAGGGGATTCTTACGCCTAGCCAGCCATAGCGCTACGGCCGAGTCTATGCCCCCGGACAGAAGCACAAGGATTCTCTCAGACATTCTCCTCACGATATACTATACTCTCTGCATATTTCCCCACACCCTCAGAGACTTCAACGCGAACATACTCCACATTCCTAGGCAGGCGCTTAAGGATAGACTCGGCAATATAGGCTGCTAAATTCTCTATCGTGGACTCGAAAGGAGCTATGAAGAGCTGGGATGACGGCGCTGTGATTCTATACCCGCCTCCCTTACCCAAGAATCTAATTGTTATCGAGCCCCCTTTTTTCGACTCGATGTATCTCTTGCTGACTATAATCTTGTGATCAAGCTCGGAAATCACTTCTCTGGCGGCTCTCTTAAGCACCCCGAAGTCTACCACGAGTCCAGGTCCAGTCTTTTCCCCAACCACCTCCACATCGAGGCTCGCTGTATGTCCGTGAATCGATGCACACTTCTCAATGTCTGGAAGGAAGTGAGCATAATCGAAGCTGAGGGACTTGTCGCTTATTCTAATCTTGACAGAGGTTGGGCGTTGGGCTGCGTGCTTATCACCTACTTTGGCAGCACAGTCAGAATAGGATCCAGCCATGGTTGAGCCCGCTCGATGCCTTTCTTTACTCTTCATAACTCGATCATCATAATTCCGGGTCAGGCTGCTTAAATTAAGGGTTTTCCCAAAGATAAGAATATGAAACATGACGCATTATAGCCTAAGCTGGGCTGTATAGGCCTGTCCAGAATAGGAGCCCCCTTTTTACAAACTGCGGCTCGAAGCCCCTTGCCGTAAAGAGCGCGGTTATGACAGATGTCTCTGTCCCATGCCCCTGAAACCTTGAGGCTATAGGCTCATAGACCATGACCAGCCCGTCATTGTTGAGCTTTTGTCTAAGCCTGGTTATAGCCTGTGCCTTGTCTCCTATATAGTAGAGGCTTAGCGTGAAGGAAGCTCTATCGATCGAGTTGTCTGGAACCTCATCTAACTCCTCCGCGCTGGTCCTCATGGCATCGATGTTTTTGATGCCCAGCTTGGCGGCTTTTTTCCTAAGCCTCATCAGGTAGTAGTCGGAGACATCTACGGCGTAGACAAGGCCCTCATCCCCCACGATCGAGGCTGCGGGAATAGAGAGGAGTCCAGTTCCACAGCCTATATCGAGAAAAACATGTCCCTGCCAAGCCCCAAGGCTGTTAACAGCCTGTAGGGATTATGAACCAGCCTTCTTCTCAGATTCATCTCGAGGATGAAAACTTCAAAGGGTGGCATTTGGCTAGGTCGTTTTTGACACGTATAAAGGATTTCTAATCCCCGTTTAGGTGTTTAGCATTTATTAATTGTATACAATTTTATGCATTTAACTGCAACTTCTTTTATCCGACATAATATACTATAGCCCTTGGAGCATGTCATCGGCAAGTTTTTTGGAGGATAGGGGTTTTTGGCGTGATCTTCTCAGCACTGTTGCGTTTTTCTCCCCCGCTATTCACCCTCTGCAGCGGGAGTTTAGAGTTGATTCGAAGGAGTTGTTGAGGAAGTTGGGGGAGGAGATGGGCCGCAGGGCCTCCGAGTCTATAGAGGCAGCCGACTTGAAGTCCGTGTTAGACCAGCTCTCTGAGGTCTGGAGTAGGCTTGTTTTGGGGGGGCTTGAAGTGGTGAGCCGTGACCCCTTAACCTTCAGGATATCCAACTGCACGATATGTGGCCAGATACCTGGGCTAGGCCTGTTTTTCGAGTGCAGCTTCCATGAGGGCTTCTTTAGGGGGTTGCTCAGCCATAGGCTTCAAAGGGAGGTCAAGATATGGCAGGAGGGCGGGATTTTAGGCGAGTCAGGAACATGGACCAGAATACTGAAGACAGATGTAAGTCTGTAAGATAGGCCCACCGCTATTTTTGGGCAAAGGCTCTGAGGACTCTCTCAGAATCTCCCACCGGCGTTATGATTAGCGTGTCGACTCCTGTCGAGGCGTATTCTTCGAGCCTACTTAGGGCATCCTCGCTCCTCCCAGAGGCCGTCAAGGCTATAACCATCTCATCACTTATTAGGGAGGCGGCTTGGGCAAAATCGCGCCTTCGCCAGGACTCTCTTATCTGGGGCAGCTTATCCAACCTAACACCAAAATAGCTGAGACTCTCCTCTGGGACAACTTCGGAGAGCTGGTAGATAAAGAAGGGGTCGCGCTTGATGGCCTTGTAGGCCTCAGACTCGTCATCGCTGACTGAAGAGAGCACGTATGCGAGCTTCTCAACCCTCTGTCCATTTCTCTCACCCTCCTCAACCCAGCTAATCAACCTCCTAACGTCGCGGGGTGTCAAAACACCTGGCGAGGTTATGACGCCGTCAAAGACTGTGGGGGCCTTTCGGAGGGTCTTGGGCCCGAGGGCGCCTAAGTAGATGGGTATAGGTTTAGACGGCCTAGTCATCAGCCTGAACCCCTTAACGCTGTAGAATGTTCCAGACACCATGGCTGCCTCGCCGCTCACCAGCGACCTTATGATGGATGCGGCTTCCAATATTCTACGGAGTGGCTTCGTCTCCTTCACTGGGTGGACTTGATAGTTTATCAATGGTAGCCATGGGAACCCACCAAGCGCAAGCCCCAGCACAAATCTCCCCCCGCTCTCGTTTTGAAGCGTTAGCGCAGATGCAGCAACCATCACAGGATGGCGAGTGATGACGCTCGTGCAGCCAATCCCTAAACGAATCTCATGTGTGTTTCTACAGGCGAGGATGAGGGATGAGAAACTGTCTCCAAGCATGGGGTTCTCATGAAGCCAGAATGACTCGTACCCCAGAGCCTCAGACCTCGATGCAAGCTCAGCAACCTTAGACACTGGGTGTAAGATATTCCACCCAACACCAAGCCTCACTGTCTAAGCACCCCAGAATCCCAGGGAGATTGAGATAAGCTCACCCGCAAGGAGTAGTAGACCGAATAAGAGAGCCAGCCTAGCAGTCTCCGGGTCGGCTGTATCAGGAACCTTCACGCTAAATCTCCTAACAAGCCCAGCTGCAATGGGGACAGTGAACAAAGCCGCCAGACTATACACCGAGAATACATGCAAGATGACGAGCACTATTGTGGATGCATAGGTTACTGCGAGTAGTGCTGCGTAGAGAGTTAGGCTCCTCTTAGCTCCTAGTAGGATAGCGATTGTTGCCTTGACAACTAGCCTATCATATTCTATGTCCCTTATGTTGTTGGCTAGAAGGACTAGGAGCACCAGAATCCCGATGGGAATAGATGCAAGCATCGCTTCGATCGAGAATATGCCGGTTATCGTATAGTAGCTACCGCTAACCATTAATGGGCCCCAAACCAAGAAGACAACTGGCTCGCCTAGCGCCTTATACTTGAAGGCAACTGGGGAGGCAGTGTAAAACACACTTGCAAACAATCCCAGAGCTGTAAGCAGGAGAATTAGAGGGCCTCTAATTAGCGTGAAATAGCTTACAATCAGTATAACAAGGCCGTAAAGCATCACTGTAACGATTAGAAAGTCCCGCCCACCTATCGTGCCAGTCAATAGGGGGTGTGGCCTATATCTCGCGGTTGGTGCACCAACCCTGTCAACAGTGTTTTTGACGTCATAGTAATCGTTAAGCATGTTTGTGGCGGCGTGGAAGAGAATCAACCCAGCCAGTGTGAGCAGATATAGTGGAGCGTTGAAGGAGTCGTATTTCAGCGCCAAGACAGCGGCCAGTGATACGGAGACAAATGTCATGACGAAGGACCAGGGCCGGGTTGCGATGAACCAGATTTTCAGAGACATGCCACTCACCCCAACGGCAGGGCCAGAATCACCATCTCGGTCCAAACGATGTGGGAGGCAGCAGTCAGCCATAGCGAACCCGTCAGCATGTATAGGTAGCCCCACCAGAGACCAGCGATCAGGGCCGCGAGCATCAACGGAAGATTAAGCGTGAAGATGTGGATAAGCGTGTAGGAGGCTGTTGCTGAGAGAAGCCCCCGCAAGCGGCCGAGATAGTTGGTCAGGTTTCTCTGGATGAACCCCCTCCAGAAAAATTCCTCTAAGAAGGAGGTGTAGACTAGTGTGGCCGCAACTTGTATTGCAGGCACATTACTAGCCAGTAGGTAAACATTTGAGGCTCCCTCCTGTAGCAGTGGCTTAAATAATATGTATCCCCCGTAGAATATCGTGTAGAGAGGGAGGGCTGACAGCACGCCCAGTGCAATGACCCTCAATGTGATGTTTCTGAGCTGTCTCGACATCTCCCTCCCCTCTGCGAGGAATGCGCAGAGGCCCAATAAACTAACCGAGACGACCATCCTATTCCAGAACCCCCCAATCAGATCTGTGTTGAAGATGAAGTGCCACAGTGGGAAAGCCGCAGCTATCGCGGATACAGCTGCAGGTAGATTGTTATACTTGGATTTAGCCCCCATCAATTCGTATATCATTACATTACTTTTCCCCTCACTATATAATTGTTAGTGGCCTAATATCCCGCCCAAGATGCGTCGTCTTGTCTTTTGGCTAAAGGGCTTTTAGGTGGTTGGGTGCGTCAATTCTGCGGCTTTGGATGGTTATGTTTAGGGCCGATGTTGTGGTTATTGGTGGAGGGCCTGCTGGCCTCATAGCTGCGGCTGATGCTTCCCAGAGGGGGCTCAGTGTAACACTCATCGAGGAGGATATAATCTTTGGCCGCCCTGAGAGGTGTGCGGGACTCTACAGCATCAGGGGATTGGAGAAAATTGGCGTACCACTCCACAAGAGCTATATACAGAACTTCATCTGGGGTGGGGTGATACACTCCCCAGGAGGGGAGGTATTTGAGCTATCATCAGCAACACCAGTAGCTGTGGTAGCTGCGCGTGAGGCCTTAGACAGATATTTAGCAGAGAGGGCAATCGGCTCAGGCGTTGATGTTCTGTTGGGGAGTCGCGCGGTCTCATGCAGCGTCGAGGCCGGGGGTGGAGGGTATAAAGTCGTCTTAAATGATGGTGGGGAAGCGTCTGCACAGGCACTAGTCGTAGCTGAAGGGGCCTCCGCAACCCTAGCCCGCAGGCTCTTCAGCAGCTATAGCGCGCCCTACTGGATTCCAATATCCCAGCTCATAGTAAAGAACCACGGCCTAGACAGGCGGCAAGCACATGTGTGGTTTAAGAATTATCTAAAGGATTTCTTCGGCTACCTTGTCCCTATCAACGAGGAGATTGGAAAACTTGGAGTCGCTGCGAGGCATGACCCTCTAGCTAAAGCGCATAGGCTCTTGAGGGAGGAGATTCCCGGCTCCAAGGTTATCGGCTACTCATCCCATAGCATATACCGCGGGCCTCCACTCGAGGTAGGCCTTGACGGTAACATTCTCTTGGTGGGAGATGTGGCCGGGCAGGTGAAGGCGACCACGGGGGGCGGCGTAGTTGTGGGAGGGTTGTGCGCCAGGGCAGCTGCATCACATGTTTACAGCCTCCTGAAGGATAGGAGAGGAGGGGTATACCGACGGTCAGTCAGTAATATCTACCGCGAACTAAAAGCAACCTACCTCGTCGCCAAGACGATATACTCGATGAGCGACAAAGCCATAGACGCATTAGTTAGGGCGGCTAGCGAGTCGGGGCTATCCAAGACACTAGCTCTCAGGGGCGATATGGACTTCCAAATAACCGGACTAGCCAGGAGCCTCGCATCCTATAGTGGTTTAAGATTCTTGGCTGGGCTCCTCAGGAGCCTGTTCTAAGCTCCAGAGGGATGTACTTCCTCGGACGCTCCCCCACATATAGGTGAAGCGGCCGAATCAGCTTGTTTTCGCGCCAGTACTCTAGTATATGGGCAACCCAGCCCGCGGTCCTGCTGACCGCAAAGAGGGCTGTGAAGCTGTCGGCTGGCAGCCCTATCATCCTGTAGAGGATAGGAGTCCAGAGGTCAACATTTGGATAAATCCCCCTCGAAGCCAGATACTTCTCACCATACTCCTCGAGAGCTCGTGTGATTTCATAGACTTTCTTGACCTCACTATTCATACTCCCCATAAACCTTGCGATTATGTTCTTCACGATAGTAGCCCTCGGGTCGTAAATCTTATACACCCTATGTCCAAAACCCATGATCTTTTTCTTCTCCGAGAGCGTCAACTGTACCCATTCGGGCACCTTCTCAACGCTTCCTATACTAAGTGCCTGGGCGTAGCTTGCCTCTGATGCGCCCCCATGTAGGGGTCCCTTTAACGCCAGTATCCCAGCCGCTATGGATGAGTAGAGGTCACTGAGCGTTGATGCTGCGACTAGGCTTGCGAAGGTGCTTGCAGGTATGCCGTGCTCTGCGTGAAGTATGAGGAGATCGTCCAGCACATCAGCATGTTCTCTGCTAGGCACCTCACCATTCATCATGTATAGCAAATTCTCTGGGAAACTCAGATCTCTCCTAGGCGGTATATAGTCTCCACCATAGCGCACTCTGATGATTGTAGAGAAGAAGGAGCCCATTTTAGCCACAGCGTTAACGGCGGCGTTAAAGTCATTAGAGTTCCCACCGATCTTTCCACGCCCCTCAAGAACTATTAACATGGCAAGAAGCGACAGTATGTCTGTCACACCTGCATACTTCCGAATAGTCTCTATATGGATGGGCTCGAGCTCTTGGGACCTCCTTAAGAGTTTTAGAAACTCCGTGAACTCGGAACTCGTCGGGAGGCGCTGATGGAGCATGAGGAAAACAACCTCCTCGAAGCTGCTTCTTTCTACGAGCTCTTTAACATCATAACCGGCATAATATAAGACTCCGTTCTCACTGTCTATAAGACTCAGAGCACTCTCAGTTACATATACACCTTCAAGACCTTTAAACACACTTATAGGCTGAACCAATTAACCTACATTAAGATATTTACAACCCCACTATATATCTATTCAAACGTATGAGAGAAGCGAGGTTAAATCCTTCACGGATTTAAGCCTCTCCAGGACCATGACGACCTCCCACACAGTAGCTGTCTGCTCCTCAGTCAGCCTCCCCCTTATAAGCCTAGTAAATTTAGCGCGGAGCTCCTCATCTGTCAACGGGTTTCGAAAATGCCCCTTCGGATAGACCACTTCGGCATAGTAGCGCCGCCCATCCCTCATCGAGACCTCGACCATGTTCGGGACAGCCCCAGGATACATGGAATCATATCTGGGCTCCACTTCCACAGTTGTTTTCTCAGCCAGCTCTAAAAAGGCTAGATCATGGATCTTCCCATGATTGAAGCTCTCCAGCCAGATATCTCCATCGAGAAGCGTCCTGATCGTAATGTAGGGGAGACTGTGGTCGGCAGTCTCCCTCGATTTTGGCCGCCACTTCTCAGGGTCTTTCGCTAATATATTATATGAAACCCTGAACGTCCTTATTGCTATTTTATCAACCTCGGAGGCTCTAATTCCCCCAGCCTCCTCGTAAATCCTTGTGGCGGCCTCAACGGCCGACATAGAGTGATATTCCACAGGACGCCACTTTATCGATGTCCTAAGAATCCTGACGGCATTTGACGTGAGCTTAGGCATGGTGAAGGGCCCGGAGACAGCCTTCATATATCCCAACTCCCCCTCAAAGACGGGCTTCGGGCCTGTAACACCCTCCGCTGCTAGGAGTGATGAGTAGAGCCCGTGCCGCGCGGCATAGGCTGCTGCGCATCCCTTCCACATGCTCAGCTCGCCGGACCTAGTCTGTCTCAAGGCCGCGGCGTTTACGGTTGCTATGTTTATTGCTTCATGCGTCCTCTCTAGGTCGAGCTCGAGTAGAGAGGCTACACCCGCCGCCGCGCCTATGGCTATGTTTGATACGTGGTCGAAGCCGCGGTCCCTGATGGTTACAGTATCGGCCATGGCGCACGCGACCTCATAGGCGACCAAGACACTCCTGAGGAGGTCCTCACCAGAGGCCTCGAAACACTCTCCAGCAGCTATTATCGCGGGTATCATGTCGCTTGGGTGAATCGCCTCCTTGGAGAGGTATGTATCATTGAAGTCTAGATATCGCGCCATTATCCCATTTACGAGGGCTGCGTCGTGGGGCGCAACCTTCACCCGGCTACCTAGGACAGTAGCTCCTCCACTTACTGGCCACCTCTCTATAACTCGACGAGCAGCCATAACCGGTGGAGCGTCAGCCGCCGCGAACATTACTCCGAGAGTATCCCATATCCTCTCCTTTGCAGCCTGTATAGACTCTGGAGCGAAGTCTGACAGGCGGGCGGCGGAGACATATTCGGCAATCTCTTCAGCAATGGTCTCGCCCATATCCCGAATAGCGAGGCGGCTCACCTCTTCTTAAAGGGTTTCCGAGGCGGCGTGGCTGCGATAGACTTATCTATGAGGCGGCAGGCCCAGTTGGGGCAGGTGGCGTGAGGCATGTGTTGCTGTGGCCATAACGTGGCTATGGAGTCTAACCAAAAGGGAAGGGCCAAGAAGAGACCAATAGTGGTCGAGAAGGAAGCAATACCAACAGCGTAACTAAACACCAAAGATTTTTTCGCGTCTATAGCATATGCAGGCTTATTTAGGGATATATTTATGGCGGGAGCGGGTGATGGGTGATTAGCGCTGTGGGGTGGGTGTGTAGTGGACTTTGAGCTTAAGCCTGAAGTTAAGTTATTCAGGGAGAAAGTATCTGAGTTTTGTGCGAGAAGGATTGAGCCCAGATGGGTTGAGATCGACGAGAGTGGGGAGATTGGCCCAGAGATTGTTCAGATGCTGGCCTCCCAAGGTCTCTTGGGGCTCGTGCTAGATGAGGAGTATGGAGGTCAGAGTGGAGGATTCCTTGAAGCTTCCCTCGCAGCAGAGGAGCTCGCCTACCACGCCCCAGCACTCGCGCTGGCCGTCCTATATCTACTCCAAAACTCCTGGACGTATATTGTCCAGCTCTACGGGTCAGATGAGGCGAGGCAAGAGGTTCTCCCCCGCGTCTGCCACGGCGACGCACTAATAGGGATAGCTAGCACAGAAGCCCATGGTGGAAGTGATGTAGCCAGCGTCAAGCTCCGCGCAGAGAGAAGGGAGGATGGCAACTGGATAGTCTCAGGCGAGAAGTCTATGGTTTCACTCCCATCGATAATAGAGAGGATGAGGTGGGGTGGCGGCTGGGTCCTCATAAGCAGGACAGGGAGACTCGAGGAGAAACACCGCTCAATAACAACCTTCCTAGCATTGATGAAGAAGGATGGACGCGTAGACCCCTCAGTAACCTATAAGCCCTGGACAGAATTCGCCCGCAGGGGCCTAGACACATCCGTCGTCACCTTCACGAATTATGTTTTGGATGACAAGTATCGGCTGGGAGAGGTCAATAAGGGATTCAAGATCGCTATGGAGGGCTTCAACTTAGCTAGGTGTTTGATCGGGGCCGTCACAGTTGGATGTGCTCGGTGGCTACTCGAGCAGGGAATCTCATGGATTAAGCAGCGCGAATTATTCGGCCGCCCAATAGCCTCCTATCAATCAATAAGCTTCAAGCTAGCCGACCATTTAAAAGAGCTTGAAGCCGCTCGTCTCCTATGCTATAAGGCCGCATGGGCTGCGGACAAGTATTACAAGGAGAAGAGCCAGAACATCAGCCTAAGGGATATTGCAGTCTTAGGGGCGATGTCGAAGCTCAAATGTGCATCACTCGCGTTTGAGGTTGGGGAGGATGTTATGAAGTGGTTTGGCGGTGCCTCGTACTTCAAGGAACTCCCGATATTCAGGGCCTGGTTGGCTGCCTTCAGCTACGTTGTTGGCGCTGAGGGGACTGAGAACATGATGCGGCTGATTATTGCGAGGGAGACCCTGGGCAGGGAGTATGTCTAGGCGGTCATCGACTGTAGTAGAAGGTTGACTGCTATAGCTATCAACATTACCGCAAAAAGTAGCTCTATAGCACGGCCGGCGACCCTCGCAGAGACTTTAGCCCCGATCTGAGCGCCGAGTAGGGCACCTGCTGCGATGATGCCGCCGGTTAGAGGCTCGATATGCCCCAAGAGCGCGTGTGTGGCTATTCCAGAAGCAGCCGTTAATGTCAGGATGAAGTGTGAAGTAGCTGTAGCTATGTGGGCTGGCACGCCAAAAAGGATTATCATGATAGGCACATGCACTATTCCTCCGCCTACACCGAAGAAGCCAGCTATGAATCCCGCGAGGAGCGAGGAAATCACCGCTAAGTATGGATTGAATATGTATAGGTGCTCCCGCCCAGTCTGGTCGACTAACCTTCTGTTCTGCCCATTCTTCAGCAGTCCACTACCACCTGAGTGGGGCCTATGCCTAAAGACCATGTAGAGCGCCGTGAATATCAGCATCAACGCAAAATAGGTTCTGAACGAGCCTCCACTCACCAGAGTTGTGGATATGGAGCCGAGAGCACTGCCTGGTATAGTGCCGAGGGTGAATCCCAGGCCCATCCTCAGGTCAACCCTGCGCTGCCTCAGATAGGCAGCCGTCCCGGATATGGCGTTCATAAGCACTACCAGAAGGCTTGTGCCAGCCGCGTTACCCGGTGCGAAGTTGTAGAAGGATAATAATACTGGAACGACTATGAAGCCCCCGCCAACACCCAGCAGAGTCCCAACCCCGCCCACCACAATACCTATGAGGCCTAGAAGCAGTATATCTATAACACTGGCTGTCAAGGGTCTAGTCACTCTCCCCGTGAAGATGCATCCATATATATCCGGCTGAGCGTCGCATGTAACTTTAAATTAAGACTCGCCAAAACTATGGAAAGATGTCAGAGAAGGAGAAGGGCCTGTGGAAGTTGTATTCGCTAACTTCTGATGGGAAGCTGGTCAGGAACGTGAGTTTCTGCCCTATCTGTGGCCCTGGATACATAATGGCGAGGCACCGGGACAGATATACCTGTGGCAGGTGCGGGTATACGAGCTTTATCTCTGAGAAGAGGCCTCGATGAGCTTCCGCGCAAATTCTCTAACCTCGTTACTGATTTTGACTATTACCACTCCCTCCCGCGGCTGTCCATAGAGCATTAAAGTCTCTGTTGGTGCTTCAGCCATCACTACGAGGCCTAACAGGTCCTCCTCACCATTAACCCGGATAATAATGGGCCCATTCGCCCTAAGCGCCTTCATCACTACTTCATAGGCCCCGCTGCTTATCGTGCCCGCCCTGTTCTCACATGCCAGCTCAACAGCGCCCTGTATCGTAATCTGCTCAACGGGTCTACGCTCAATCCTTCCATCCACTATACAGACATCCGGTCTAATCCCCATTGATAGGAGGGCCTTGGAAACCGCGTCTCCAACTGCTACGAGCTTTCCCCTCCAGCCGCTGACAATCTTCTTCACAGTCTCTGCAGTGTTTTCCGGCTCTCCTCGTATTAGCTGTCCCAGTGGTTTTTTCAGTAGCTCCCTAACCTTCTCAGGGATGACTATCGTGTTACTCAACCTTAATCGCGTATCTCCCCGGCTTCTCTATGCCTAGGAGTTTTGCTATCTCTGAGGATTCTGGATGAATCACTATTATGAGTCCCGAGTAGGCTGTCGTTAAGTTTGTTGAACCGCAGTTATCGCATTTATTTCCAGTGACTATTGCCCTGCAGTTTCTGCATGCACGCTCCCTAGGCAATCAGCTTCACCCTTCAACAACCTTCTCCGCGCGCGGCACACGCTCCTTCCTTTTCTGCTCCTCTATCCACTCTAGGTTCCCAAGATAAGGCTGGCGCGTCGTAATTCCTACTTTCCCACCGGCAAGGGAGACGGCTACAATCCTGGCCCTGACCTTATCTCCCACACCAAGCTTCCAGCCAGTCTGAGATCCCATGAATACCGCGTTCTTCTTGTCGAAGTTCACAAAGTCGTCTAGTATCTGCGAGACATGTAGCAGCGCGTCAAGCGGGCCTATCCTGACAAAGGCTCCAAAGTCCGTCAGCTCCACCACCTCGCCTTCAGCAACCTCATGTATGCGGGGGATGAAGACTAGGAGCTTGCACTTGACCCTGTGGTAGAGGTTGGGATCCCTCGGCAGCATATAGCCTGTCTCGTCAACCTCAACGCCCAGGACCGAGATAATGTATCCGAGCTGCTCGTCGACTAAGCCTTCATAGTGCTCTGAGAGCTTTTTGAAAGCAATCTCCTTAAGTGTGAGGCCAAAATCCCTCGGCTCAACACCAATAACCTCTGCTATCTCAACGACGTAAAACATACACCAGTGGCTCTTATTAGGGGGTACTGGGAGGTAATAAATTTGACATAACCGCGAAAAAGCCCCCTTACTAGGCATATCTGCCTATGCCAGGATATGGACCTCGAGCCTCCTGCTGACGTATATACATTTTATCCCCCGCCTCCTAAGCCGCTTCTGCAGAGCAGAGTCCCCCGTTATGACGATGTATCCGAAATGGGAGGCTAGGCTCATGAGCTCGTCGTCGACAGAGCCGCCAGAGCTATGCTCCAGCTGCCTCATCTTCTCCACCATCTTCAAAGCCAGCCTAGCCGCCATACCCCTTCTATCCTCTTTGGCCGAGAGTCTATTGAGCTCCCCAACAACAGATGCGGGGACCACTGGCTCCACAGGCTCGCCCAACCTCTCCTCAATCAAGCGGAGGAGATCCCTTCCACTCTCAATAACTAAGAGAAGGAAGCTTGTATCGAGAATGGCAAGCAACCCGTTCAGCCCAATATTACCCCGTATCCTATCAGCCTCCACCCCATCCCAATCTTCCTGGATATAGATACTCTGTCGCGGGGCCATGCGCAGAGTGGCTTAGAGAGCGAGATAGTTAGCCGGCCGCCATGCCGCTTGACAACCACGCCGCTCGTAACAGACGTGTAAGAGTTTATCACGAGTGGCTCCTTCTCAGATACCTGCTTCACATCCACATCACCCTCAACGCCAATCACCTTCTGAAAGAGACTATACTCTATCTCAAGCGTCTTCCAAACAGGCGGCAGCTTTGAAGGCTCCCCAGCCATGTCCCCTACAAGGGCATCAGACTTGGTTAAAGCGGGGTCGAGTGAGGTCTCAATCCCTATAAGCCCGCCACTCGTCGCCTCCTCGACGCTCCTACCGCCAGCCTGAATACTGACAACCTCGGTGACAACCGGCTCATATACGCTGGGGTTATCCTTCGAGGGAATTCCTGGCGCTATCTCGATACTATCACCTACATGGAGCCTCCCCTGAATGATAGACCCGCCTATCACTCCACCCTTAATCATCGTTGCTGGCGTTCCTGGGAGATTCACGTTGAAGGAACGCAGTATAGGCATCAGGAAAGGCTTGTCAAGCTCCCTCTTCGGAGTCGGGATATACTTGTCCATCGCGTATAGGAGGGCCTCGATTCCAACCCCCTGCTGTGCGGAGACAGGGACAATAGGGACATTATGCAGGCCCACTTTTTCCAGATAACTTCTAATCTCATCAAAATTTGCTAGCGCACGCTTCTTATCCACTACATCTATCTTGTTCTGAGCTACAATCATCCGCGAAACACCCATTATGAGTGCGGCCTCTAGGTGCTCTCTATCCTGGGCCTGGGGGAACTTAACCCTCGCGTCAGCCACTAGTATTGCGCCGTCGAAGAGGGCGGCACCGCTCAACATGGTTATCATCAGAGAGTGGTGGCCCGGGCAGTCGATGAAGGATACTGCCCTAACGAACTCGCACTCCTTGTTATGTATCGGGCAAACAGGCACCGAGTAGTAGTTGTAGGGCTCCTCGCAGAGGTCGCACCTGTATTGGACGGCATCGGCATACCCGATGCGGATAGTGATCCCCCTCTTCAACTCCTCACTATGCCTACCCGTCCAGACACCACTAATCGCCTGAACCAGTGTAGACTTACCGTTATCCACGTGCCCGAGTGTCCCAATATTGGCCTCGGGCTGCTTCGGCAGGGCAATGCTCTCCATCCAGGGCATCCAAGAGTCTATGCCGCTTATATAGGTTGGTCCCGCTAGGACAATGACCCCCTGAAAACTCCGTAGGAGAGACGCAGAAATGCTTGAACATTATTTCGCGCCTCAGACACGGAGTCTCGATCTAGGTCAGGCTGAACCGTTATGAGCTGGAGGTATCGAGAAAAATCTGGTCCTCCGCTGGGCGCAGATCAGCGAGCCTCTTGAGGTTTTGACTGTTTATTAAGATCCATCTTACCACAATTCGCCCCTTAGTATCAAGTTTATATCTCACACGGATGGGGTGGGAGCCGACTACATCCCTCTTAATCATCTGATAACTCTCTAGCTTTCTCAGCATCTCCGAGAGAACTTTCCAAGAGATGCCATCTATTTTCTCGTATAGCTCACTGGCGTATAGGTCCCTGCAGACCAGGCGACCCAATATCTGCGGCATCCACTTGCAGGTCAAGACGCATCGCAGCTCTAGGGGGTTTATGCCCTGTGAGACCGCTAGTCTTGTGACCTCTGCGAATTCGCGCCCCTCACTAGTGAGCTTGTAGATCATTCTGTTGCCTGTTTGTTCCGAGACTAGTCCAATACGAGAAAGCCTGCTAAGCTTCTCGGACAAAACCTTGTTAGATACATTCAAACCCCTGGCTATCTCTGAAAAGGAACGGGGGCCATCGTAGAGGAAGTTTAACACCGCAATACTCCACTTACAAAGTACAGCCTTAAGACCCGATCCATCAACTAATTGAAAAGCCGCGTCCATTAGTCCGTTACAATTAAAGCCGCATGGGCTGGGAAATATATAGCTTATGCCTGGGCCAAGTTACTTTTTGGTAAGGTAGTCACCTTCTATGCACTTCGTTATTTATTATCTACTTCACTATAGGTCATACACATGAGCAGCGTAAAAAGCATACCTGGATACGATTATGGAAAGCCAAGCATACCGAGAGCCCCCATATCTGATGAGGAGTTCGAGCTGCTGAAAAAGACGGTGATGATGACCCCAGAGGATGAAGCCTATCTTAGAAAGGCTGGTGAAGTTCTGAGTGACCAGGTTGACGAGATATTGAACCTTTGGTATGGCTGGGTTGGCTCTAATCCCCATCTGGTATACTATTTCGGAGAGAAAAGCTCGGGGAAGCCCATACCTGAGTATTTAGAGGCCGTGAGGCGTAGATTTGGCCAGTGGATTCTAGATACGTGCTTTAGAAAATTTGATAGGGAGTGGCTTAACTACCAGTACGAAATTGGGCTAAGGCATCATAAAACAAAGAAGAACAAAACAGACAACGTAAACAGTGTAGAACACATACCTCTCAGATACATGATTGCTTTTATCTACCCCATTACAGCAACTATCAAACCGTTCCTAGCTAAGAAAGGCCACTCCGCGGACGAGATTGAAAAGATGCTCAACGCATGGTTCAAAGCTGTTGTACTCTCAGTTACCTTATGGAGCCTACCCTATGCGAAGGAGAAAGAGTATTAGAACAGTCGCTAAATAGCATCCCAGTTGTATGCGATTTTATTAAAAATTATATATAATATTATCCGCGACTTTGCCTCTAATACCATCTTTACACCTGTATATCGGGCGGCCTACTCTTTTAATTGTCTTTACAGTCTTTACCTTTTTTAAATAATGTATAATTTGCCATGCTATTTTATTGCATTCGCGTGAACGATTTATTAGAGGCTGGTTTTAGTTAGGTTTGGGGGGAAGGAGTGCTACTCGAGCTATTGTTTCTGGGGCGCGGTGGTCAGGGCGTTGTGACTGCTGGGAGGATTGTTGCGGAGGCTGCGCTCAGGGCGGGACTATTCAGCCAGAGTTTCCCGGAGTTTGGGCCTGAGCGTTCAGGGGCCCCCGTGAGGTCTTATGTCAGGATTTCGGATGAGCCAATCTACACGCGGGCGCCCATGGAGAATTTCGATGTGGCCGTTGTCTTTGAGGAGAGGCTATTAGACTCAGCAATCATGGAGTCTGTTAGAAGTGGAGGCATTATAGTTTTGGGTTCTGAGTCCACACCCGAGCTTCCGCGGGGGGATATAAAACTATTCGTAATTGGGGCTAGGCGGATATTAGAGGAGCTAAGAAAGCCTCGGTCGCTTAACCTAGCTATGATAGGGGCTCTTTGCTCGGCGACGAAGCTTATACCACTTCAGCACGTTGAGGATATCGTGGTTAGAAGATTTGGGGAGGAGAATAGGGAAGTTGTGCGTCGTGCCGCCCAGTTGGTGGTGAGCGTTGAGCAGACGGCCTGAGCTTCTAATTCCAATAGTCTTTGAGGCAGGGAATACTTCTCTAAGAAAAGTGGCCAACTGGCGCAGCAACAGGCCCGTGATCGAGAGGAGGCTCTGCACCAACTGCCTGATCTGCTGGATATATTGCCCTGAGCCGGCCATATACATGGATAATGCGGGTAATGTGCAGATAGACTATGACCACTGTAAGGGCTGTGGTATCTGTGCTGAGGAGTGTCCCCGTAAGGCCATAAAGATGGTGATGGAGAATGTATAGCCTCACTTCGTCTAGGTTGATGACTGGGAATGAGGCTGTTGCATACGCTGTTAAGCAGGCTGATGTAGACTTTATCTCGGCATATCCCATCACTCCTCAGACAATCATTGTTGAGCGATTGAGTGAGTATGTGAGCTCTGGTGAGGTTGATGCGGAGTTTGTCCCGGTTGAGTCTGAGCACTCTGCGCTAAGCGCATGCATAGGCGCCTCCCTCACAGGGGCTCGTGTCTTCACGTCAACATCAAGCCAAGGTCTCGCACTAATGCACGAGGTTATGTACATCGCCTCTGGGCTCAGATGTCCGATCGTTATGGCCGTCGCGAATAGGGCCCTCTCAGCACCCCTAAACATCCATGGCGACCACTCAGACATTATGGGCTCGAGGGATTCAGGGTGGGTTCTTATTTTTGCTGAAAACCCGCAAGAGGTTTATGACTACATCATACAGGCTTTTAGGCTGGCCGAGCATCCAGAGGTTCTCCTTCCAGTAGCTGTTAACCTAGACGGTTTCACAGTCTCCCACAGCAGTGAGCCTGTCGCTGTGTTGGAGGATGCCGTTGTGAGGAGTTATCTTCCGAGAAACCCACGTCCGCGCTTGGAGTACGAGGAGCCTAGCAGCTTCGGGGTCTTCGCACTCCCATCACACTATTTCGAGTTTAAGGTCGAGCAAGAGAGGGTGCTTAGGAGGGCTGGGGAGCTGGTTGAGGAGATCTCGAGAGCATACCCCAACAGCCATGGCCGCCTGGTGAAGCTCTCAAAGTTCAACGAGGATGGCAGGATTGCTGTTATCTGCATGGGCGGGACGACTGGGACCGTGAGGCATGCCTTAAAGCACCATGGTTTGGAGGACTTCTCGCTGATCTCTCTGAAGCTCTTCTCACCCTTCCCTGGAAAGGAGCTCTTGGAGGCCCTCTCGGAGGCTGAGGGTGTCGTTGTTATGGATAGGGCGACATCGCCGGGGGCAGCGCTCCCACCACTCGCATCTAATGTAGCGGCGACGCTCTACGAGGGCGGGGTCAGTCTTCCTCTTCTGAGCGTGGTATACGGGCTTGGTGGTAGGGAGCCCACGCTTAAGATGGTACTCGAGATGCTAGACAAGGCTGAGGAGAGGCTTAGAGCCCGCGGCCGCGCTGTGTCCCGGATGTATCTAGGCTATGGGGGTGGTGTTGCGTGATGCAGGTTTCTAAGCTTCTCGACCTTTATGGCAGGGAGGGCCTAAGCCCTGGGCACTCAGCATGCCAGGGATGCGGCGCCACGATAGCCGTTAGGCAAGTCCTACTTGCGGCCGAGCCTCCATACATTGTTGTAAGCCCAACAGGCTGCCTTGAAGTCATCTCAACCCCCTACCCCTACACCGCTTGGCGCGTCCCATGGGTTCACGTGGCTTTCGAGAACGCTGCTGCTGTAGCCTCAGGGATTGAGGCGGCGCTGAGGGTGTTGGAGAGGAAGGGGCTTGGGAGGCGTCATAAGATCATAGTCATTGGAGGTGACGGCGGTACTTTTGACATTGGATTACAGGCCATCTCAGGCGCTTTTGAGAGGGGCCACGACCTCCTCTATGTGTGCTATGACAATGAAGCGTACATGAACACGGGCATACAGAGGTCCGCCGCCACGCCCATCGGCTCGGTCACGACCACCACGCCCGCTGGTAAGCGGGAGCGTAAGAAGGATATCGTCTCGATACTCGTGTCTCATGGCTCACCATACGTGGCGACGGCATCACCACATCTCTGGAAAGACCTAGCAAATAAGGTCAGGAAGGCCCAAAGCATCGAGGGGCCAACCTTCCTACATATAGTCGCCCCATGCCCCCGCGGCTGGTACTATGACTCTAGCTTAACGATAAAGATTGCTAAACTGGCAGTAGAGACGAGGGTGTTCCCAATCTACGAGGTTGAGAACGGCAAATACAGGATTAACTATCTAATCTCAAGGCCCAGGCCGGTAGAGGAGTATCTCAGGCTGCAGAGCAGGTTCGCATATCTGCTGAGGCCCGAGAACGCGGCATTGCTCGAGGAGTTCAAGCGATGGGTGGAGGAGAGGTGGAACCAGCTGCTCAAGCTGGCCGCCGCCTTCCCCCCATAACCCCAGCCCAAGCCTTATTTCGCACCAAAAACCAGTCTTCAATTAGATGACTGAGTATTCTATATCGGGTTTAAAGATCGTTGTCATGAGAGGCGATATAACGGAGATTGATGCCGATGCCATCGTCGTTCCAGCCAATAGCAGGCTAATCATGGGTGGAGGCGTGGCAGGGGCGGTGAAGCGGAAGGGAGGAGCCGAGATAGAGAAGGAGGCGATGAGCAAGGGCCCTATACCTATTGGAGAGGCGGTGAGCACGGGCGGTGGAGTATTGAAGACCCGCTTCGTCATCCACTCACCCACCATGGAGAGACCCGCGGGTGAGACCGACCCACATAAAGTATACCTGGCTACAAAGGCCGCTATGAAGGAAGCGAATCGGCTAAACGTGAAGACACTGGCCTTCCCCGGTATGGGGACGGGGGTCGGCGGCCTAAACCCGCGGCTGGCGGCCCAACAGATGGTCAGGGCGATACTCGAGGCTATGGGAGAGGGGGGTTGGAGTCTGGAGCGGGTGTATCTCGTCGCCTTTGACAGGGAACTGGAGGAGGCCTTCAAGGCAGCCTTGGAGGAGGCCGCTAAAAACGCCTAAAAGGCGGCTCAGATACTGGAGGAGAATAGGGCCCCGGTAGCTCAGCCAGGTAGAGCGGCCGCCTCGTAAGCGGCAGGTCGCGGGTTCAAACCCCGCCCGGGGCTGAAAATTCTGGTTCTAATGCTTTGGAGAAAATCCGAGAGGAAGGGAGGACACTTCGAATAATATGTATCCTATTACCACTTCGACTTGTCTCCCTCCAAGAGACCCTTTCCAATATGAGCTCTATTGATATGCTTCGAGAGCTCCGCCTTCGACTCAAAGTACATATCGCAATATGGGCAGCCGAACCGCGTACCTACTTTTTCCTCACGGCTCATACTCTGCCCGACATCAGAGAACTATTAAAATCTATGACACTTCTCAGGTATACGTTGGGATAAGCGTTAGCAGTAGGGATATAGCCCGGGCCGGATTCGAACCGGCGTCACGGGGTCTCTTCTCCCCAGATGCTGGGGGATCCAAAGCCCCGCATCCCTAGCCCCACCGCTTCTGGCCAGGTGGTTTGACCGCTAGACGACCGGGCTATCCGCGGTAGAATGGTGTCGAGAGGTATTTAACCGGTTCCCGCTCTATCCCTAAACAGCCTACTCAGCCTTGGCCGGCGCCTCCCGCCAGCAGCCCATACCAGTCTTCTCGCTTATCCAGGCTAGGAAGATGTTCCGGAGAACCTCTGCATCACTGTTTCCCATCTTGCCTTTGAGCTGGCTGATACACTGGTACTGCTCGTCTGTGAGGGTGACTAATACGTGCTTTACCATTTCAGGATATATTTGGTGTGGCTAGTTTTTAAAGTTTATACCTGTTTAATAAAACGATAATATCTGTCTTAAGCTATTGCAAGGGGGTTGACGGGGCTCGCCGTCGCACCTCGGACCCTCAGTGGTATGCATATGAAGAGGAACTGGTAGACCTTCTCCCTTGAGAGCTCCTCTAGGTTAAGGTTTTCCAGCATGAATATCCCCTCATCGACTATGAGATGCTGGTGGACTGGCTCCTCGTGGGGGGCGCCTGGCAGATCGACTAGTATCCTCTCGACAGAGGGAGTATCTCCTCCAACAAGAACCACTCTCTTCTTCGAGAGCCATTTGGCAACCTCGAGGGATATCCCTGGCATTGGCGGGCCTATGTATCTCTTGTTGTCACGCTTCCAGAGGGAGCCCCACCCAGTCCTGACCAATACAGCATCACCTTCACTAGGCTCGTCTATTCCCTCAAGCTTGAGGGCCCTAGTCACATCATCCAGCGTGATTAGGTAATCGTCTTCGAGGATGTCTCTACCTCTCGAGGCGGCTATGTCGAAGAGTAGCCCCCGCGTTATTATTGGGTGGAAATTCTCCCCACCCAGCTCCACAGTCCCCCTCTCAGTCTCCAACTCGTCAACACTCCTACCCCCATAAAGCATATGCCCCCTCGAGACATGGTTTAGAGCATCTATGTGAGTCCCGGTATGGTCAGACATCTCGAGCCTTACGTTCATGGCGCCGAAGCTTCCACGCCACATTCGGAGAGAATCCCTCACCCGCCTAAATGTAGCATAGAATAGGGGGCCGTGGAAAGGGTGTGAAGGGGAGTTCTCGTCGAGAACCCAGCCGAGCTGATAGACGCGCCCCCTCCTCGCAAGCGAGAGGGACTGGGCCATCTTAGAGCCAGTCAAGAATTTTAAAGCCCCGTATACCATAAAGTCCTCAATACAATTCTCACAAACTCACCCATATTAAGGATTCTAGAAAGAGGGGGTATGGAAATATTTTTGGGCGCGGCTCGTATGAATCTACTTGTGGTTGACTTCGGATACCATGTTCTGCCCGAGTGGTTTAGCCCTGAGAGGATTATAGAGGGCCTATTCATGGCTGAGGATGCAGGCTTCACTATCGGGTGGATTAGCGACCACTTCCACCCCTGGTTTGACGGTGGGGCCTACTGCAGCTTTGCATGGTCGATACTTTCAGCGACAGCAGAGAGGACAAGCAAGATCAGGCTCGGCACAGCCGTCACCGCGCCCATCCTCAGATACAACCCCGCAATTGTTGCTCAAGCATTCGCGACTATGGACTACCTCTATCCCGGCCGGGTTATATTAGGGCTTGGGACTGGCGAGGCTCTTAACGAGGTCCCGGCTGGGTGTGGGTGGCCGAGTTTTAGGGAGAGGCTTGAGAGGCTTGAGGAGGCTGTACAGCTCATCAGGCTCCTATGGCGCGGAGGCTTCGTGAACTTCCGCGGAAAATACTACAGGCTTAGAGGGGCCAAGCTCTATACGCTCAGCAAGACAAGCATCCCTATCTTTATAGCCGCCAGCGGCCAGTCAACCGCGTATCTGGCAGGCAAGCTGGGTGTGGGGCTCATAACCCTTGCTGGCCTCGGCATGGACTGGATAAGGGAGAACGTTCTGAGGAGCTATAGGCGTGGACTGGCAGACGCGGGGCAGGCCCAAGCCAAGGTTAGCACAGTATGCGAGGTTATATGCTCCTATGACGAGGACGAGGAGAAGGCCCTTAACACATGCAGACCGTTCGCCGCCACCCTACTCCCACTAATCTTTAGAGCCAATGTCTCAGATCCAAGGGAGATAGAAAAATATGGAAACATGATTCGTGATGAACTGATTAGGGAGCGGTGGATAGTATCTCCTAAACCCGAAGACCATATCGAGAGATACTCAAAACTCGCTGAGCTGGGCTTTAATCACATAGAGATAGTAGACATAAGTCCAGACCATAGAAAATTCATAAAGTTCTACAGGGAGAGCATCCTCCCATACTTCCAGCAGACCCGCTGACCAGGCCTTCCAACCCCCTCAGATATTTTTAAGCACTCTCCTCCCAGCCATCTAATTTAAATTTGGACGCTTCAACTAGGCTTGGTATGAGTGGGGAGGAGAAGAGCGGCGCCGAGCCTCAGGCTCAGGCTGAAGAGCTTAAGGTTGTGCCCGGTAGTTTCGTCGAGCTAGACCTCACTATTAGGGTGAAGGACACAGGCGAGTTGGTGGACTCTACCATCGAAGAGGAGGCGAGGAAGGCCGGCTGGACCGGTGGAACCTTCAGGCCTAGGCTGACGATAGTAGGTAAAGGTTACCTACTCAAGCCAATTGAGGAGGCGCTAATAGACATGAAGGTCTCTGAGCATAAAGTTCTGGAGCTACCCCCGGAGAAGGCCTTCGGCCCCAGAGACCCCGCTAAAGTCAGGATCATACCCCTTAGGAGGTTCAAGGATGTTGACCAGCCGCTTACGCCTGGGATGCGTGTAATAGTGGATGGACGTGAGGGATACATCAGAAACATAGAGTCGGGAAGGGTTCAGGTCGACTTCAACCACAAGCTCGCCGGAAAAACGCTAATCTCTGAGCTCTGGTTAAGGAGAATCTTGACGGAGGACAGGGACAAGGTCCTAGGAATTGTGAGGATGCTTCTCCCAGAGGCGACAGAAGAGAACACAGAGGCGGATGTGAGGAGGCCTGAAATCTTGATAAAACTACCCAAAGAAAGCCGCACAGTTTCAGGGATACAGCTGGTAAAGCAATCTATAGCTAGGGAAATATTCGAGAATATTGAAGGTGTCGAGAAAGTCATTTTCATTGACGAGTTCTTGAAAGAGGAGGGAAAAATTTAATGCTAAGCTATATCGATTCCTCAACCGATGGATATGACAGCGACCGGTAGCTCTCTTTTACTTCTGTTCTTCGGCATCTTAGGTCTTGGTGTAGGCTTGATGATTGGCGGATACTTAATAGGAGAGAGGCTCTATATCTACATGGGTGTAACTGCAGCCCTACTCTCAACCATTCCCCTAATCCTATCCGCCTTACTAGGAGCTGGCTCTAAACCTGCCCCGACTTAATCGTCTCAAGAAGCGAGATAGCCAGCCATAGCTGAGTCCTAGCGAAACTTGGTATATTGCTGTCGGATATAATCTCCTCTATCTTCTCTATAGCATTGGCAGCCCTTACAGCAGGTGAATACTTCTCGTTGAAAAGCTCCTGGGAGACTTCTTTAACCGTTCTCCTCACATTCCTGGGCATAGTCATGTCATTGGCTACCGCCTCGAGGATTTGGACAATCCTCTGGCGCTTCTCCTCCCAGGATGAGCCAGACATGTCTCAACACTATCAGGCATCAGACGGTCCCATTATATAAGTATAGATTGGAGACGCGCATCTCACAATCCACATTCACGCATTGTTATTAGTGAAGGGCTTTATACTCGAAGGACAATAGCTTATCTGGAGTGAATTCAATAGTCGATGAAGTTGAGAGTGCCCAGGACTATAACTCTATTCTCCGTATTGTGAAGCGGGTTGTTGAGGAGAAGTTGGGGATTAGACGGGCTGGGCTGATGCTGATAATTGCTGATGCTCCTCCTGGGATACTGGCATACCATGAGGTGGGATCAAACGCCATAGTGTTGAATAGGCGGCACCTTGAGCAGTGGATGGTAGGGAAGACGCGGGCTGAGTCTAACTCTTACGTGTTCGTGGTTCTGCTTCACGAATATCTTCACAGCCTAGGTGTCCTAGACGAGCTTGAGGTAAGGAGGCTTGTCAGAGCTTTGGTACAGGAATACTTTACCCCTGACCACATTGCCTCCAAACTTGCTAGCGGCGAGCTAGGCACCGGCAGGGAGTTGGTCCAGAATATCTATCTTGGGAGGGCGAGAGACCCAATCCTTGTAAAGGACTTCGATACAGAGCATCTAAGCTACATAGGCTGATCTAAAACTCTCCTAACCTCCCCGATTAGGCAGTGGCTCCGCGCCCCCACCACCTCTGCTTCCACAAACTTTCCAAGAAGCTTTATGCCCTTCTCTCCCGGGAAGGCTATGGGTCGGTACGCATAGTTCCTACCTACTGCCTCCCCCCTCCCACCGATCTCGTCGATAAGAACCTCTCCTCTCCACCCAACCCACCTCTCGTTTTTGGAGAGTGATATCTCGTTGCAGATCCTCGTAAGGATTCTGCTCCTCTTATTCAGCTCTCCGGGTGGGAGCGGTTCTAGTTTTGCGGCCTCTGTATGTGGCCTAGCGTAGAAGCGAGAGATATTCGCAAAATCAGGCATAACTCTCTCGACAAGCTTAAGCGTCTCCTCGAAGTCACTCCAATCCTCAGTCGGATAGCCTACTATGATATCGGTCATTAGCGTGAGGTCTGGGTAGGCCTTCCTGAATGCTTCGACAAATTTCTCGAAATCAGAGACAGAATATCCTCTCCTCATATCCCTAAGAACCCTATTACTCCCACTCTGTACACAGAGATGGAGGAATTTGAAGACCCTTGGGTCACCGTAAGCGTTAACTAGACGTTTCAGTTCAAGTTTCCTGAAGTGGAGAGGGTTCATCATCCCAACCCTTATGAAATACTTTCCTGGCTGGTGCTCAAGTATTGAGCGTAGGAGTAGCGTGATGTCCACGCCTATGTCTCTGCCGTAGGCCGAACAGTCCTGGGAGGTTAGCCAGATCTCCCTGCATCCCTCCCCGACGGCTCGGGCCACCGCCTCCCTAATAATCTCGGGTCTATAGCTGACAAGATCTCCCCTCGCCAGCTTAGTCTGGCAGAAGGTGCAGACGGACAGGCAGCCAGAGCTAATCTCGACGATCTCGACCACACTATTCAGCCTAACATGTGGGAGAAGGGGCTTCTCACAGCCATCATCTGAGAGGAAGACACCTTTCCCACCACCCAACGCCACGTACACGGCTTCCACAACCCTAGAGACCGAGTTCGGCGAGACCAGCGAGGCCTTAGGCGCTATCTTCTCCAAGACCTCCGGCTCAGCCTTAGCCATGCATCCAGCCACCACTAGTGGCTTACCGAAGGACTGAAGCTTCTTGATCCTGTAAATCATTCTATGCTCAGTCGGTGTCTTAACTATGCATGTGTTGATGATGTTTAGGTCAGCCTCATGGGGGTTGTTGACGATCTTGTAGCCCGCCTTCTCAAGCAGGCCCATCATTATCTGAGCGTCCTGAAGATTCGACGCACATCCATAGCTCTCAACGTATATCCTCTGCAACTCTATGGGCTAGAGTGCCAACCCCAAGATATTTACCTTCAACGATAAGTCATCGAGATTTACTCAGACTCCCTCTGAAGCCGCCTAGCCCTCTCCCTCGAGATTCCCAAAAGCGTGACCAGCCTCTCAGCCTCTGCCTCGTCACTTAGGATTCCAGCCTGCTCCCTAGAGAGTATCCTCCAACTCTCATACCTACTCCAGGGATAGAGAATCCAGCTGCTAGTCGTCACGACATAGTAGTCGGGCTTGAAAGAGGTCCATGGCTTAATATGCAGTACAGCAGTCTTCACGTCCCCCGGAGAGAGAGGGGCCAAGATCTTATTCAGAGCCGTCCAGAGAGTCTTACCCTCGTCAGAGACATCATCCACGAGGAGAATCGAGTGGTTATCTAGCGGGGGGAGCTTAGGCCAATGGTAAATATGGACCTCACCCCTATCTTCCACCCCCCTATAGCTCCTAAGCCCAAGCGGGTAAACTTCATCTATTCCGAGAATGTCGGAGAGTAGATTGGCCACGAAGAGGCCACCCCTCAGAATGCCGACGATAGTGTCAGGGCTGTAGCTACGCTCTATCTTTCCCGCCAGCTCCTCAACCTGCTCCATAATATCCTCCCAGGCGAGAAGCAGAAAGCTCCTACCCCCAATATGGACCTCCCTCGCCATTTAAACAGGCAACCCCACTCTACTCAATAAATTTAAACACGTATTTTAAGTGGTTTCCACCCGAGTCTTCCGGCGAGAGGGTTGTATGACATAGCGGTTCTCGGCGGGGGGGTGGTGGGTTGTTTCTCCGCCCTGAGGGCCGCTGAGCTTGGGCTTCGGACTGTCCTCATAGATGAGCGTGGAGTATTCGGAGGCGCCTCTCCAAGGTCTGCAGGAGTGTTTACAGTCCAGCTGGACTCCCCTATAGACGTCAAGCTCGTGGCAAAGAGCATAGAGCTTGTCAAAAAATATACGAGAAGGTCTTGGAGGGAGACGGGCTTCCTACAGATCGGGAAGGAGTATGCATTGAGAGAGAGCATGGAGTCCCTGGAAAAATGCGGGATAGAATACAAGCTTCTAGACAGTAAAGAGATTTTGGATAGATGGCCCGAGTTCGTTGTCGAGCCTGAGTTGATGGGGGTATACACTAAGTCAGACCTCTCCGCCGAGCCAAAGATCTTAGGCTGCGAATTGAGAGAAGCATTAAACGAGATGGAAGTCGATATTGTTGAGAAGGTGGGGGCTGTAGGGCTGGATTTTGGCTCCAGTGAGGTTAGGCATGTTAAACTCTCAGACGGCTCCAGAGTCTCCGCGGACTACTATGTCCTGGCTATGGGCTCATGGACGAGTGGACTACTACGCTCCGCCAATTTAGAGACGGAGACCTTCTTGCTCACCTGCTTCGCATACAGATTAGACCTCGGGCAAGAGTTAAATATACCGAGCTTCTCAGACGAGTATCTCCACACATACTGGCGTCCTTGGGGCTCCACATTGGTGGGTGGTAGATACGATGCCGAGTTCTCAGAGACTCCTGACTTATCTGACGTACAACCTCCCAGCAAGTCTTTAAAGATGTCAATCAAACTGCTTCTCAGACGGCTGAAACTCCCCTCAAAACCAATATTAGTTGAACATATGCGTGGCCCCTGCAGCTTCACAAGTGATGGGATGCCGATTTTCGGGCATGTTCCCAGTCTAAATAACGCCTTCATTATTGACGGCCTTGGTGGATATGGACTAATGAGAGGGCCTGCACTCGGCTATTTGGCGGTGGACGCGCTTATACAACGTCATGACTTTGATGAGTACAGGGTTTATTCTCCGTTTCGAATTTTTAAAATCGCGAAAAACAACAAATAATTTTATAGTTTAGTAAACACAGCTAGATACCGCATGAGCGGCGGAGATGGTCAGGTTCTTAGTGGAAAAGCATTCCTTGAAACTGTGCTTAAATCGGTCAAAAAGGCTGTTGAGCTCGCCAACATTCCGCAAGACATATACGAGTTCCTTAAGATACCTAAGCGCATAGTTATAGTCTCGATTCCGATAAAGCATAAGGATGGAAAAATTTCTAACTATATTGGATATCGTGTTCAGCATAGTGACGCACTCGGGCCGTATAAAGGTGGGATAAGGTATTACCCCACTGTAGACTTGGATGAGGTGACAGCATTAGCCATGCTGATGACATACAAGTGCGCAGCCCTCTCACTCCCATTCGGAGGAGCGAAAGGAGGGGTTGCCTGTAATCCGAAGACACTCTCGCTTGAGGAAATCGAGAGGATAACGCGGAGATATACACACATGATAAGCGACATAATCGGCCCATACGTCGACATACCAGCTCCGGATGTCTACACTGATGCGAGGGTGATGGCATGGATTATGGATACCTATAGCCAGTTGAAGGGAAGGCAGGTTCCGGAGGTCGTTACAGGAAAGCCGGTTTACCTCGGTGGCTGTGAGGGGCGGGAAGAAGCGACGGGGTTTGGGGTATGCATAACCACGAGAGAGGCTTGCAAGCTACTAGGCATCCCCCTAAAAGGCGCAAGAATAGCCATCCAAGGATTCGGAAACGTAGGTTCATACGCTGCACTTCATCTATCAAACCTCGGAGCGAAGATAGTAGCAGTCAGCGACTCAAAAGGAGCCGTCTATAGTAAAGAGGGCCTCAACATTGAGCGTCTGATATCTCATAAGAAGAGCACAGGCACTGTTCTAGGCTTCCCTGGAGCCACCCAGATAAGTGAGCGTGAACTATTCGAGCTAAATGTAGAAGTCTTAATACCAGCAGCCATTGAGGGTGTAATAACGAAGGAGGTTGCCGAGAAGGTGCGGGCCAAGGTAGTTGCAGAGGGCGCAAACGGACCCACAACCACCGAGGGCTCCCTCGTCCTACAGGAAAAAGAAGTCTTCATCGTGCCAGACATACTTGCCAACGCTGGAGGCGTAACTGCAAGTTACTTCGAGTGGATACAGAACCTTCAGAGAGAGCACTGGCCGAGAGACACTGTGCTGAAAATGCTTGAGGAGAAAATGGTGAAGGCATTCAGCGATGTTGTAGACACTATGAAGAAGATGGAGGTGGGTACGAGGGATGCGGTGATGGTTCTCTCCGTCTCGAGGGTTGCTTTGGCAGTGCAAACTCTGGGGATTTGGCCGTAGTAGCAGAATACCTGACTTTTTTTAACTCGGCAGTCCTTTTCCTGACCCTATTCTACGCGTCATACGAAGACATCAGAGTAAGGCTTGTAGACGATTGGGTGTGGATTTCATGCGCATCAATAACCACGCCAGTTACAATATACTCCACGCTACTCGGTAATATTAGCCCTATTCTATCAGCCATCTCAGTCGGCGTAACGATTCTTTTGTCGGTGCTCTTCTATATTGTCGGGCTCTATGGCGGAGCTGACGCGAAGGCCCTTGTTGTAATAGCCCTAGCATCACCCCTCAGCATAGGGGGAGAGAGATACCACCCATTCACATCCATAACAGTCCTTCTAAACGGCCTCCTAGTTTCACTAGCAATACCATTAGCCATCGTCCTCCTCAATTTCTATAAAATATTCGTGAGGAGGGAGGACATATTTAGAGAATTTAGGCACGAGAAGGCCTATCGAAAGCTACTTGCGATATTCCTCGGTACACCTCTCAGAGACCCTGAGAGACGAAAATACTGGGCGCCTATGGAGGAGTTTACGGGGGAGTGGAGATTCAGGTTCACGGTCGGTATTGAGGAATTCTGGAAGCCACTCCGCCCAGGTGGATGGGCCACACCATCCATCCCTCTCCTCGTATCAATCTCTATAGGACTTGTGATAAACTATGTGTTGGGAGACTTATCAGCACTAATCGTTAAACTATTATTTTCTTGAGACCGTCCTTTCGATCTCCCTAAACGAGAAGCCTAAGTCAACAACCTTTCTTAGAGGCCCAGCGATCTTCTGTAGAATCTTCTCGGCTTGAACCCTATTCTTTATTATCTTTCTCCCCTTCCGAGTAAGCGCCCACCTCCTAGACCTCCTAGTCCCCAAAGGCTTAATCAAACCCTTCTTCTTCATCTTATTCAGCGAGAGGTATAGTGTAGGTTTTTTCAGTCTAGTTATACGCTCTATATCGCGAATAGATTTATCGCCACCGATCAATGACTTCAAAATTATAGGCTCTGACGAGCCCTTAGGTAGCCTCCTCATGCCGTAGAATTATTGAGAGGCTTCTATTTAAAATTTGTTTTCTCACTGTGTATTCAAATGATATTTTGGATGTTTCTCATAAAGTCTTGTGCAACCTTTATTATATAGTATTCAATGAGGGCCGCAACTAAAATTACCACAGCAAACAATAGCAACGTTAAAAGATAATACTTGACTTCGACCCGGAACTGTCTCTTCAATATTTTATAGCTCATTATAATGCTTCCGGCAACCATTCCCCCATACCCAATAAATTCCAGAAGACCGTAGACCAAGAATATAGGCAGCATAACGAGTAGGGTTGGGTTGATCTCTGACACTATCCCCATTGCTGAGAAATATCTTCCTGTCTCGTAAACTATCCAGCCAGCTATGAATGGGCCTGCGAAAGGTATCGCCATCAATAATGAGAGGGCGAAGTTGTTCATGAAGATGAAGAAGGGCGAGTCGATGCCTGTAGCCAGCTGTTCGAGCTGGTTTGAAAGTTGTTCAGCCTCAGCAGGGGTTAGTTCTGCCTGAGACCCGAGAACCAGTATCCCATATAGAGCGGCGCTGATTATCATCGTCAGAACAATCCTCTTTTTAAAGTCGGGCCTCATGCCAATGTTCTATGACTTTCTATGTTTTTAGTCTTGCTAGTTCACGCCTTATTGCTGATATTTTGCTGACGGGGAGTGGGTCTATGTTTTGGAGGGCTGCGAGATATATGCTTACGTAGTCAGACCACATGATTGCTGAGAGGACGGTCTCGACTATGTCTCCGCTAAATCTCGCCTCGAAAACCCTCCTCGCGAGGAGCCTTTTCAAGAATTCGAGTTGAAGCCTGATTAGCTCCTCTTCTCCATCCCACCTATAGATTATGTATCTGTCACGCCTTGTGTTAGGTAGGGCTTCTAGAGTATTATGCATAGCCTCTGGCACGTCGATAACGATGCAGGGTCTCTTTGCATTCTCGTTTAACTGATTCTTTAGTCGGAGTGCTACGGGAAATAAGGTACTCTCAACGATTGCGTGGGGCAGGTGGTCGAGCAGAAAGAGCGCTGCTCTCTTAGCCGAGTTTTCTGGCAAGTCTGCATGAGCCGAGAGCGATTCCCTAACCTTCTCTAGCGATTTGGCTGAGACGAGGAGCTTCTCTTCTGCCCCGCTGACGATGTCCATATCATTGAGTAATGATGCCACGGCCCCGACCATCTCGGGTACAGCCATCCTCGGGGCCAAGCCCTTAGTCACACAAACTACGGGCACTCCATTATCCCGCGCTAGCCTTTCTAAGGAACCGCCGGAACATACTGCAACAGCGCTAACCCTAGCATGTAAGACCTTTTGGGCTGCCCTTAAGACCTCGACAGTCTCTCCCGAATAACTCAATAGAAAAACTATGGTGTCTGGCCCAATCCAGGTTGGAAGCGATGAAGTGGTGTATGTTATTAATGGAGTCTTTGAGTCTTGCTGAAAGATTGTCGAGGCGATATGGCCGACTATTCCTGAGCCCCCCAGACCATAGAAGACAACTGGGCCGGCCCCTCCTCTTGAAGTTCTTGTCCCACGTGCTGCCTCTACACCCTTCCTGTAGAGCTCAGCTTCTTTATCGACCAGCTGTAGCATGGTTTCTATCGCAGGCCTGCTCTCAAGCGACTCTGCAGAGAGGAGGAACTCCACCGCCATCACCTCTCAACGCTAACCTCGATAGCCCCTAGCCTCTCAAGCATCTTCCTAATTAGCTGCTCGGCCTTCGCGAGGTTCTCCTCAGCCCTATCTCTACTAAAATCCTCGCTTACTAGCTCAATTCTAGTTGCGGAGATACCGCCCACGATTCCTTGTGGGTGAGACTTCATGTATACTTTCCCGCGGAGCTGCCGGTATATTCTCTCCAGATCCTGCGCATAGACAGACTCGGGCACACCCTTCACATTCATCCAGAGCCTAGCCCTGTGCAACCTCTTAGCCTCGCTCTCTATCCTGGGCTTGACCTCGTTTTCAAAGATGTCCATCAGTTCTCTGGGCACGCCGGGTAGGGAGACTATATTGACGTTCTTCACTTTTACTAAACAGCCAGGCGCGGAGCCTGCGTTGTTTCTGAGGGCTATAGCTCCCCTTGGCATGATGGCCATCTTGAGCCTAGCCTGTGTGAGTTCGGGGTCCTTGATAATTCCAACCTCGTAGAGTCTCCTGTACCTCTCCTTCAACATGTTCACCGCCTCCTGGTTGACTATAAGCTTCCGCCCTACAGCCTTGGCCACTGCCTCCAGAGTTATATCGTCGTATGTCGGTCCAAGCCCTCCGCTGGTAATTATCCACTTCGCCCCCCTCTTCATTGCCTCTCTAATTGCCCTGCTTATCTCTCCCACATCATCCCTTACAGTCGTGATTCTCCTCAGGCTTAGCCCTACCTCGTGGAGCCTCGCAGCTAACCAGCCACTGTTGGTATCTTTGACCGAGCCATTCAGTATCTCATTACCTATGACTATTACTTCGCATAGCGTCCCCTTCATCCCCACCATCTCACATGATTAGACCTGCCCCCCATCAATATATTTAGTTGATTAGGACTTTAATTATTTCTCCGCACTGTCTAAAAGTTTTTTATCCCCTACCATAGTCTTCAGATGATAGAAGATCTTGGTTGACTGGGATGAGTTGGAGCAGATAGGGATTGTCGCAAGTCCCACTCGTGTTAATGAGGCGGGATGTATCCTGCAAGAAGGTAAGGAGAGGGAGGTTACTTCCGAGAGCCTAGTCCTAATCGACAATAGAAACGGTAACAAGATCCTAGCCGTTTGCCGGGAGGGGGCGGGAAACAACGACAACCTGAAGCTAAGCTATTATAATCCAGGGGTGGCCTACGCGAGGAGTGGTAGAGAGGCCAGCACTGCTAAGGAATTTTACAGTTTTACACTCGTTGTGATAGGTGAGATAACGGATAACGAGGTTAAACAGAACAAGACGATTATCGCCCCCGCCTCGCCGGTTTATAGATTTAAACCAGGCAGCAATCCTATGAAGCTATTCGGCCATGTCAAAAACACAATTGGCTACTATGCGATGGGGGATTCAAACTGGAGGGTTCCTGTACTTGCCGAGTACATCCCACACCACATAGGAGTATTTGGAGTGACGGGCTCGGGCAAATCATTCCTCTGCAGATATGAGCTAATCCCATTCCTACAAAACACAGGCTACAACATATTGATTCTCGACTGGAAAGGAAGCGATTACGCCCCCTACTATCCTGGCTCGGTCATTAGTATGGGCGATATTGAGCTCGACGAGTCCTCAATATACAGTTACTTGTTCGAGAAGCTGGACCGGTTTGGGGGTGGAAAGCCGGCAGAAGCTCTTGCTAGATACCTCGACGAAGTCATCACTGAGGGCTCATGGAGAGATTCCGACCCTTCCAGAACATTGGAGAGGCTTATGGAGGCTATGGAGGATGCGATAACAGAGGACAATAGGGAGAAGTCTGGCCAGTTATCGAGGTGGGGTGAGCTGTATCTTAGGAGGGCGAGGAAATATTTCAAGAGGTTGAGACCCGAGGATATCGAGCCTGTCCTAGGCCAGAAGAGTGCTTCAGAGATAATTGACCTACTCAGGGAGAAGAAGATACTGATCATCGACTTGAGCTATGGGTCAAAGGAGCAGAAGCTCAGTATATTTCTCTCTATTGCCCGTAAGCTGAAGGAGTTGATGGAGGAGAAGAACAGATTGAACATCGCCTTGCTCATAGATGAGGCTCCTCAGTACTGCCCCTGGAATCCTCAGGGAATAGAGATGGAGACGACAGAACACATAATTGAGCTAGCGGCTCTGGGCCGTTCTTATGGCCTCTCACTGGTTCTTGTTTCCCAGGGTATTGCGGGTGAGATAGGAATCAATGCGGCTGTGAGGCGTAATCTCAACACGCTCTTTATCGGTCGGATTCACCCACTAGACGCTTTCGAGGCTGAGAAGTTCTTCACCAACTCCTTGATCAGGGCTGACAGCCTCCTCCGTCTACCTGAAGGCCATTTCTATATCGTAGGGAAAATGAATCCCTCACCAGTCCCCATTCTAATAACATTCGAGATCGAGGAGAGTGAGAAGCTTCGACATGGAGAGCGATGAGGTTCCTGACCTCCTAAAGATACCGCGCCCTTTACAGGAGATATACTTCGACGCGGCGGAGCAGGAGGCTGAACGTCTTCTAAAACGGATAGGCGGTATCGACAAGCTCGTAGAGCATATTCGGGGTGAGCTCTCGAGGGGAATTAGCCGCGCACCCCTACGAGGTGAGTGGAGGGACATGTCTATAGCTGTCGTTGACGGGTCTGATACTCCGGTGGTTAGTGAGAGGATTGGGGTGAGATACGGCCTCTATGCAGCTGCATACAAGCTCTTCCACGGCATAGAACCTCTAAAGAATAATGAGAATTATGTTGGAAATTATCTGAACGAGCAGATACATGAGAATGAAGAGGTATTCGTGAAGGTTCTGGACCTCGTGACGACATATCTGGAGAGGACGCTTGCAAAAAAACTACTAGAGAGTGACGAGCTGTCCGTAGACTTGCTCATCATCGATGGCAGCTTCCTAGGCTACAGAACAGGCTGCAGCCTCGTCAAGGAGCAGAGAATAGACTTCACCGAGCCACTGACTAATAGACACTTTGAAACAGTCTTCGACTTGATCTCAGAGATCAATAAATTGACAGAGTATATAGCAGATTCGGGGAGGGCAGTCGGCATCATAAAACGCGTGCCCACAAGGGCGATTGACGGATATATGATGTACAAGCGTACCGACAAAAAGGGCCTGAACCTGAGCGATAGGGCTATACTAAGTCTTGTGATGGATGTTGGCGAGGTCTTTAGCTACGGTCGATATCTCGGAGCCGATGAGAAGGTTGACGCCTTCTCCTGGTACAGGTCCGTCTCCCGTGACCCGAAGGTTAGGGGTAAGAGCCCTGATGATGTTTTGAGGGAGGCGGAGAGGCGCGTGAATGTTCAGCTGACAGCCGACTTGACTCGTAGAGGCTCTAGGCGAGGGCGTGGAGGACCTATCAGCTCAAGCATTGTAAAGCTTGCCCGGCGTATGAAGAGATTCTATATAAGGACTGTGAAGAATCTTCCACCCATATGTATTGATGTTCCTTCCTCGGTCTCTGAGGACCTGTTGGAGAATGTTTTCTCCTACTGTTTGGAGACAGCATCACCATCTACTGGGCTTCCAATGAGCCTGGACCTTGTCGATGCGCTGGTCTCTCTGCCACGCGGTTTGGCGAGGGACTTCGCAAACGAGGTGGAGGCCCTTTTGCTTAGACGTGGCGCGGATGTCAGTAGGTTGAGAATCCTTTTCAGCAGGTACAACCCCCAGAAGGATGAGTAGTAGGACCTGTTATTACATTTCTGTTTTTAGGGAGCCGTCAATCTCACCTACGTTGGCTGCGCGTCTCTTGATGAGGTCTAGGATCCAGCTTGTGAATGTTGGGGGTTTCAGCCCCTTCACTATCCTCCCTTTATAGTCTCTGAGGGTCATGGTACCAGTCTCTTCCTCCTCATCCCCAGTTATTACAGTGAAAGACGCTCTCGTCTGGTGGGCCATCCTAATCCTCTTCTCCAGAGTACCTTCAACCCAGAGTTCAGTCCTAATACCCACACTGCACAATGCATCCTTAACACCCCTTGCGTACCCGACATTCTTCTCACTCACCGGAAGAACCGCTACTTGGATGGGAGACAACCAGAGGGGTAGCCTCCAGTTATAGTGCTCCAACAAGACACCCATGAACCTTTCGATGGAGCCAAGGATGGCCCGATGAATCATAACCGGCCTCCGCTGCGTGCCGTCCCTCTCCACATACTTCAGGTCGAGCCTCTCGGGTAGGTTGAAGTCAAGCTGGATGGTGGAACACTGCCACCTCCGACCCAGTGAGTCTACAGCATCGATATCGATCTTAGGGCCATAGAATGCACCCTCCCCCTCCTTTATCTCATAGCTTAATCCAGCCTTTAGAAGAGCCTGCTTTAGCGCTTCAGTAGCCTCATCCCACCTTGCCGGATCGCCTATGTAAGATTCAGGCCTCGTAGATAGAGTGGAATATATCCTGCCATTCAGCGTCAACTCAAAGACGCGAACCACTTCCCTGAGAATACTAGTTATAACGTCCTCGATCTGGTCTGGTCTAACGAATGCGTGCCCGTCATCCTGTGTTATGCTTCTGACCCTAAAGAGGCCTGTGAGCTCGCCGGGCTGTTCATTCCTATAGACAGTACCGAACTCAGAGTACATGATTGGTAAGTCGCGGTAGCTTCTCGGCCTGCTCGCATATATCATCGCGTGGCCTGGGCAGTTCATAGGCTTCACGACATACTCCTCCCCGCGTGCAGTTAGTGTGAACATTCTCTCGCGATAGTGTTCGTAGTGGCCTGTCTGGTACCATATATCTGATTTGAAGACATGGGGGGTCCAGACTTCCTCGAAGCCAAGCCTCGCGTTTACCTCTCTAATCAGTTTTATCAACTCGTCCCTGATGATTCTTCCCCGAGCGTGGAATAGTGGGAAACCTGAGCCAAGTATTGGGTGGATGCTGAAGAGGTCTAGTTCCCGCCCCAGCTGGACATGCTGTGTCTCTCCCTCCTCGATCACTGCAGGCTGCGCCTGCTGCGCTACCGTCCTTTTCTCCACCCTTATCGTCTCACGAGTCATGACCCTGAACTGCTCGGCAAGCGGATGACCCTTAACTGAGAGGCTGAAGCGCTTATTCCACCCAAACGGGGCCCTGTGGACTTTAAGACCGATCTCCCGGGCCCTCCTTTCCATATATCTAACGAGGTGTAGAGCCTTCATCGGCGGAGCCAGGTTGTTGCTCAGGTGGGCGTAGGGGTATATGACTAGTGTGTCCGCGCCCAGCCTCTCCATGGACTCTGCGACTTCCTTCAAAAGAGCATCAGCAACCTCCTCATCATCCTGCTCTTCTATACTTGCGAAGAGGACAACCACTTCTCTGAGGCTTGTTACACCGGGCTCAACTTCCTCAGAGACTGCACCCTCACGTCTAACCGGCTCATACTCAACATGGTCAACATGTAGCTGAAGGGCCTTCATACACCAGCTAAACATCGGACAGGAGGTCCCTATAATTAAATATCTCGCACCGTATTCCTCCGACCCTAGGGAGGGGTGGTGTTGCGGAGGAGGAAGCATAGAAGGGACTTGGAGAGGGGATTGATTAATAGGCTTGCAGGAAGAGTAGTTATATTTCTCGTGAGGCGGGGTGTCTCGCCCTTACATTTAACCTATGGGGCATTCATATTATCGATCGCCTCTTCAATACTCTACGCTCTAACCGGCTTGTCCATTCTATTCCCAGTATTTGGAGGGGTTGTGTGGCTGGCCTCCGGGTTCTTTGACGCTATCGACGGGGAGGTTGCCCGCCTCTCCTCTAAAACCTCTAGGCTGGGCGCGTATCTGGACTCGATACTCGACAAGGCCGCGGAGGCGGTTGTCTGCCTCGGCCTGCTACTCTCGGGCCTGGTGGATGATCTAGCGGTGCTGGTCTTCTGCGTCTCCTCCCTTCTCGTGAGCTATTCGAGGGCTAGAGCGGAGGGGGTGGGCGTCTCACTCGCCGGTGTAGGGATTGCGGAAAGGGCTGAGAGGATAATCCTCGTCTCGGCGGCCTCCCTAATAACCCCCTTCTACCCATCCATCCTCAACATAGCCCTATACCTAGGGGCTACACTCGCATCGATAACCGTAGTTTGGAGGACTATATATGTAGTAGATTCTTTAAGGAGAGAGAGGCAGGCCGGTGAGGCATAGTTAAATTCTCGGGGATAGCCACCTATCTCAGATGCGAATACCCGACGAATGGATCACCGAGGAGCTAACCATTAGAGACCAGGGGCTAAAGGCCTACATATCACTCAAACCACTCGCAATCCCTCACTCAGGCGGGCGGCACGAGCACAGACGCTTCGGCAAGGCAGAAGTCCACATAATAGAGAGGCTGGCGAACATGTTTATGAGGCCTGGAAGGAGCGGCGGCCAGAAATACAGGGGAATCCAGATAGTGCTTAATGCTCTAAGAATAGTCCAGCTGAGAACCCGTGAAAACCCCCTACAAGTCCTCATAAGAGCCATAGAGAACTCAGCCCCACGCGAAGACGTGACACGAGTAACCTATGGAGGCATAACATATTTTAAGGCGGTAGATATCGCCCCCCAGAGGCGGCTCGATCTTGCCCTCAGGTGGCTCGCCGAGGCGGCAAGAGTCTCCTCTTTCAGGACCCCCCTAACAACAGAGGAGGCTTTAGCAAACGAGCTGATTCTGGCTGCCAGCAACGATGTTAGGAGCTATGCAATAAAGAAGAAGAACGAGCAGGAACGAGTCGCACTAGCTTCCAGGTGAGTCTACAGCTAGGCTGGCGGCAGAGTGGGCTTAAATAGGAGTAATATCAATTTTAATCGAGTCTGAATTGTCTCAGAAGCCACACCTCAACCTCATCGTGATTGGGCATGTTGACCACGGAAAATCGACCACGCTAGGCCACTTCCTCGTCCTAAACAAATCCGTAGACGAGAGGCAGCTGAAGCAGCTCGAGGAAGAGGCGAAAAGACTGGGCAAAGACACCTTCCTCTACGCCTTTATCATGGACACCATAAAAGAGGAGAGGGAGAGAGGTCTAACAATCCAGCTGAGTTTCCAGAAATTCGAGACCAAGAAATACTACTTTACAATAATCGACGCTCCAGGACACAGAGACTTCGTTAAAAACATGATCACAGGGGCCTCCCAGGCAGACGCCGCTATACTCGTCGTCTCAGCTAAAAAGGGAGAGTACGAGGTTGGAATTGCACCAGGAGGACAGACGAGAGAGCACCTCTTCCTGTCATTCATGCTCGGCATAAGACAATTCATCGTTTTGATAAACAAGATGGATGATGCCTCTGTCAACTGGGCAAAGGAGAGATACGACGAGATTAAACAGGGAGTTTCCGCATTAATGAGACAGATCGGCATCGACCCCTCTAAGATCCACTTCATACCAGTATCTGGATGGACTGGTGATAACCTAGTCGCCAAGAGCGATAAGATGGCATGGTATACGGGGCCAACCCTACTTGAGGCTCTTGACCTGTTCCAGGAGCCCTCTAAGCCGGTAGACAAGCCTTTGAGGCTACCCATTCAAGCGGTCTATTCTATCAAGGGAGTTGGCACTGTTCCCGTCGGGCGCGTAGAGACAGGGGTCTTGAAGCCCGGTGACCAGATAGTGATTATGCCAGGGAACATCAAGGCTGAGGTAAAGAGCATTGAGATGCATCACGCACCACTCCAGCAGGCTTTACCTGGTGACAACATTGGGTTTAACCTGAAGGGTGTTGATAAGGCGCAGCTCGCTAGAGGCATGGTTGTCAGCCATGTGGACAACCCCTGTAAAGTAGTCGAGGAGTTCGAGGCCCAGATAATCGTGATTAACCATCCGACGGCAGTGGCTGTTGGCTACACACCAGTCATGCACGTACATACCGCTCAGGTTGCAGTTAAGTTCAAGGAGCTTAAAGCGAAGATCGACCCAAGGACGGGCCAGGTTGTGGAGCAGAATCCACAATTCCTCAAGACAGGCGACGCGGCACTAGTTGTGCTACAGCCCCTAAGGCCGGTCGCCCTTGAGGCATATAGCGACTTCCCACAGCTTGGAAGATTCGCGATAAGAGACATGGGAATGACAGTTGCTGCAGGGGTAGTGAGGAAAATACTGAAGACAGCCGCTTAAGTGCTCAGCTTCATCTCTACAGAAACTTCCTCAGGTATTTGTATTCTCATCAACTCTCTCATAACCCTAGGATCATTTATGACGAGGTCTATTAGCCTTCTATGCATTCTCAGCTCCCATTTCCTCCAAGTCTTCGTCCCCTCTCCGCATGGAGACTTTCTTACGGGGAGGGAGAGCCTGTGCGTGGGTAGGGGCGTGGGTCCCCGCATCTTCGCTCCAGTCCTATCTACGATGTCTTTAATCTCTTTGCAGATGGACTCGAGTTTCTCCAGGTCTGTTGAAGTCAGCTTTATCCGCACTACCTGCTGCATGTGAAACCGCACATGAGATTATTAGGAGGACTATATTAACTTCTCATGGTCATTATTCCTCGCCACCTAGAGTACCTCCACAAACCAGACTTCACATACCATGAACCTCTACACATTATCAAGGTCTAGAGAATCTGGGATATAGGCCATGATATATTCAGCCTATATTGACGGATGGTCTTAGAAAGAACAAGAGGCATACAATACTGCTGGAGTATGATGGGGTAGGAGAATTAGTAGTCTCATAGACATCTTAAGCCTCCATATCCAGGAGGTGTTTATAGACTCGCTGATGTTCGAGATTATTCCGGAGCTGAGGACATTGATTGAACATGGTGTTCGAGTATTCTACCTACTAGACCTAAAATTACTAAGAGCTTTCAGAGACATCAACTACATGGCAAAGAATGATGAAAACGATGCTAGATTATTATCCGTGATAACATCGGAGAAGTTCAAGGAGTGCTCACCTGACTTTCTAAGGCTAAAGGAGTTGCTGGTGCTTCATTGTAGGTTTAGGAGGCAGACACGAAAAATTCAGCAGTGGTACGATGTACTTTCGCTGAATAGTTCTAAAGACTATATTGCCGAGTGTAGCCGTAAGATGAAGGGGATTGAAGAGGAGGTTCGCAGGAGAGTTATAGAAACGCTACCATTATATGCGGACGTGATAAGATTCATAGGGGTGGAATATAAGACTACTATCTTCAGCCCTGGGGGGCGAAGATCCCCAGAATGACATATTGGAGGATGATTGATAGATAAATTAGTGAGAGGCATATAAGGGCGGCGATATGCCATCTTATACTCCTCAAGTATGAGAGGGAGCTCGTCAGAAGTAGGAAGCTGGCGAACTGGGCGACGACAAGGACGATATTGGCCGCAAGTGATGTGGGAACTATGCTAACTGGCGCGTATATCCATGTCCAGCCCTTAACCCTTGCTATGAAGAGCAGGAAGGGGTAGAGCGCCATAGGCAGAATACCTATACAGACTGCGGCCATCCCTTTCAAAGTCGACCCGTTAAACGTGAGGATATTGACTATGAAGCCCTTGACCCGCCTAAAAGTGTCGTCGGGCTTCACACCGATTACACTCCTTTTCCTCACCTCGTCGTAGATGCCTGAGAGAGCTGACAAGTAAATATAAATGAAAGCTATCGTCCCCAGCATGGCGAGTATTGTGATTCCCAAGTCGAAATTCCGCCAGTGATAGACGTGGAGGCCTATTAACGAGACCTTCCCATTGAGGTATAGGGCAGCGTTCAACAGTGCGCTGAGGGAGCCCATAATCATGGCTATTATGGTTCTATCGAGCGCGGGGGCCAGTATCCAGACCGGCTGAATGACTGTTGTGAAGAGACGGTCAAGAAGGCTTGGGGGCTTCTTAACGTTATCGAGAATAAGGGCGTCTCCCGCCTTCAGCATCTTATAAACCTCCAACCCCTTCTCTGTGAGATAGTAGTTACGCCTATTATCCTGGGCTACGAAGGGCTCAAGCTGTTTAAGGTTGTAGTATAGGCTGCCTGTGCTTATACCAAGACTTGCCCGTAGCACTGAGGCACTGACCCTACCAGCATCCCCTATGGCGAGTAGGATTCGACGCCTGGTTCTGTGGTTGAGAAGCCAGACTGGATTTTCATCTGGAGTATCATGAACAGAGGCCACCAAAGCTTGTTTTATTTAACCGACTTCGTGCATTTAAACATTCCATGGTGGGCGGCTCAGATAAATGCCTTCAATACACTAGGATTCATCGTAACTCTGAGTCTTCATAGCCGCCTGACATTGTGGTTGATGGCTTGAGATATAAGGCTTACAGCCCCCAACTTATGGTAACTTATAAAGTGAGGGGGATAGTGATTATCTCAGCACATGTCAGAGATGGAAGAGAGAATCAAGCATGGTGACAGGGTTTTGATTGTCACGGAGACGGGGCATAGATATTTCCTAACGGTAAGGAAGGGGCAAGTATTCCACTCATCTGACGGATATTTTGAGGCCGACAAGATCGTCACTTTGATGGAGGGTAATGAGATAAGAAGTAACACCGGCAGACGAGGAGTCGTCTTCAGACCATTATTCCTCGAAAACCTCCTGTCACTTCCTAGGCGAACGCAGGTCATCTATCCCAAGGACCTAGGGTTCATTCTCGTCCTTTCGGATGTAAGACCTGGCTCCAAAGTTGTTGAGGGGGGGACTGGAAGCGGTGTATTGGCTCTTATGCTTGCATCATATGTCGCGCCGAGTGGGAAGATATACAGCTACGACCTTGAGGGTGAGAACTTTCCAGCTATTGCTAAGATGGCGGAGAGGTTAGGGCTTTCAGGGGTCTTGGAATTGAAGAGGGGTGACATCTATAGTGGGGTTGAGGAAAGAAATGTAGACGCGTTTATCGCCGACGTCCCCCGGCCATGGGATGCTGTAGATCAGGCTAAGAAATCGCTTAGGGGTGGCGGAATGTTTGTCTCGATAGTACCGACTGTCGAGCAGCTTGTGAAGATCTGTGAAAAGCTTAGGGAGCGCGGATTCCTCGAATATTTTAGCGGAGAGTTGCTGATAAGGCCATGGAGAGTGAGGCAGGGGATGACGCGCCCACACCACATATCTAGAGCCCACACTGTCTTCATCGTTGCTGCTAGAAAGACAGAGTTTGAGAACCTATCGGACTGGACTCTTAAACTACCTGACGGCCTCAGGTGACTGGTCCCTAAACTCCACCTCAAGAGACGATAGATAGTGTATTAGCTTTGAGGCAGCGTCGTCCACGTGCTGGAAGGGGTATGCTTCCGCATATCTGAAGGAGAACTTGACAAAATAGCTTGAGGAGTGGTTTGAGGCTGCGATGGCGTAGGCTATGCTGGTCTTTTGGTGCTCTTCAATCTCCTCCAGCGTCTCATGCTCCCTTCTTCTTACCCCAGCCACATTGTCCTTCTGCCTCCTAGCCAAAATATCCTCCGGCCTAAACTCTAGAAATATGATGGCGCGAGGCCTTATCTTCTGAGTTACTACAGGCGGCAGGCCTGGATAGTATCCCTTCGGGGTCTTAACCGCTGCATGTGTATCCACAATGACCCTTCCATTAATTGCACCAATCCTCTCAGCGGCCTTTTCCTGCAGCCTTATGTAGGACTCAGAGTCCATAAGCCTCCTCATGTCATCCCTACTGCCTATCCCAAGCTTCCGAGCCTCCTCAAACATGACATCCCCAAAATTCACAACGACCAGACGCTCCACCCTCTCAGAGACCCTCTTCATTATCGTGGATTTACCTGCTCCAGGGACAGCTATTAAAACAACCTTATACATAGATTCAACACAACAACATGTATTGTCTGTAATTTATCTATAGTGCCGACTTTAGGACTATCTTCGCCGCTTTCTCTATGTCCTCCTTCTTAACCGTCCGGCGCCCCGCGTGCTGTGCCAGTTCAATAGCCTGCTCCGCAACCCTCATACCTATCTCCTCTAGAACTTTACGAAGTTCCTCAACAGCCTCTTCGCTGACCCTCGCCGCACCTGCCTTCCTCAGAATCCTGTGCAATGGCGCATTAGAGAGCTCGGTCATCCAAAAGGATAAAACGGAGGGCAGGATATATATGGACGCGAGCCATATCCCGCCGTGATACCTTAAAAAATACGTTGGTATGCCCCAAAGGGGTGCTTTATTCAGCCACGACAAAACTTTATAAGAAGTTGATAAAAGTTGAATATGGCATTGGCATTACTGAATAGGGTCGTCTGCCCGCATTGTAAGAGGCTGACGCTGAGAGGAAAGTATTGTATGAATTGCGGTAAAGAGCTTCCGGCTGAGTTGTCTATCGAGATGCCTACGCCGCAGGCTACCCCACCACAGCCGCCTGAGGAGCAGCCGTCTCCCACGATGCCGGCAGCTCAGCAGGCAGTACCGCCCCCAGCACTGCAGGCTGCCGAGGCTCCAGTCGCTGAGGACGTGGCTGAGGAGAGAAAGCTTGTGGAGCAGCTCTCCAAGCTACACACCTGGTCTCTAAAGCTTATCGACCTGTTATTGACCAAGGAGGTCCCCATTAACGTTTTTAAGGAGCTATACGAGGAGTACCGCTCCCGGATCACTACACTTGACCAGAAACGGGTTGACTCCATAAATAGAATAAGCGAGAGGATAAGGGATTTGACTCAGAAGTCCGAGTCTCTGAAAATTAGACACGAGGTCAACGAGATAAGTGACCGCGACTATATCAGGCAGAAGATTGAGCTGGATAAGGAGCTTACAAGGCTAAGGCCGAAGCTCTCGATACTCCAGAACCCTCTAGAAATTAGGCTAGCTGATATTCCCTCATTCACTGAGAGCCTAGCAAACAAGATCCAGAATGTTAGGAGTGAGGGGAAGCAAGTCGGCCTTGATGACGAGGCAACATCTCTAATCATTAATGACCTGCAATCGCTGCTGGATGCCTGTCAGGGGCTTGTGAAGCAGCATGAGAAGATACAGCATGAGATCAAGAAGCTCGAGACTAGGTATAAGATTGGGGAGCTGAAGCAGGATGAGTATCTGGCCCAGAGGCAGAGGCTTGAGCGGCAGCTCGAGCTGACATTCTAGAGCTTTATGAGGGTTCTCCCAAGCCTTTCGGCGAGGACTCTCTGTTAAACTTTAACAACTCCTTTTTCTAACTTTTGAAAGGCTTGTTCGAGGAGGATTATAAGCGGCGATTCGTCTACGGCTGCGATTTCGGCACAAGCGACTATAAGTACGGGCCTATTAGTCTTGGCGAGAGGCCTCGGGTTGTGGAGAATAGGGGGTATTTTCCCGAGAAGAGCATGGTTGCTGAGGTGTTAGGTGTGAGTAGGGATGTTGTTGTGGGGGCTGATGTGACCTACTTCCTAGGGAGTGGACAGGATCTGTCAAGCAGACTAGTCTATCCTATGCGAGATGGAATTATCGGGGTTGGTGATGATAGAAGCTGGAGGGTTATCAGGGAGTTGCTTCTGAAGTCTCTGGGCGAGTTTAAGCCTTCAGGGTTTGGTTTCAAAGGCTTCTACGTTGTCGCCTCACTCTCAGCCGTCGCACCCCTCTACATGTATGAGAGGTTCTTTAGCTATCTGGGAGAGATGGCGGAGGAAGGGCTAGTCCACTCCTCAACGCTGATCCCCCAGCCGCTAGCTGTAGCCATCGCCCACAAGCAGACATCGTGCATAGTCGTCGAGAGTGGACACGGGAACACACAGGTGGCACCGATATCGAGGGCACCTATCAGGGGGGCGGTTGTTGCCTTAAACAGGGGTGGGAGTGAGGCGAACACGATGACCGCCGAGATCTTGAAGGACACTGGCTATTCTGACCTTGCAAGGGAGGAGAGAGTTGTTAGGCAGGTTAAGGAGAGGCTGGGTCTCCTACCTATAGATTTGGATAAGGCAATCAGCTTTGCGCGAGGCAATAAAGAGGCTGTCCGTGGAGTATATCATATTGAGGGGACTAGGATAAAAATTGACCTGGGAGACCATTCATGGGCGAGGTTCCTCATAGGCGAGATCGTCTTCAACCCTAACCACGAGATCTTTCAGAGCTATTTTAAACGCGGAATGCCTAGGCCCTCTGACATAAGGTTTGGGGATACGATCTTCTACGGCATGATGGATATGGCGGAGACGATCATTAGCTCTGTGGAGAGATGCCCGGTCGAGCTTCAGCCCCTCTTATACGGCCAAGTTATACTCTCGGGTGGAAACTTCTGCTGGGCACCACCTCCCAGCTTGAGAACCATCGCATGCGATTCCCAGACAAAACTGCAATTTATGTTGAAGGAGAAGGGGATTGAGAATGCGAGGGTTGTTTTGAGCCCTGAGCCCCAGTTTACAGTCTGGCGCGGCTGCATCGTGTATGGCTACGCCCTCCCCCAGAACTATGAGTGGAGCTGGGAGAGGATGGAGGGATGGCTACACCATAAACACTGAATACTATCCTACATCGTATATGACCCTGAAGCCGTTCTCAACATCCCTGACACCTCTAATCAGTATCTCCCCAACCTCTATCGTGTTTGCCACGTGTGTTCCACCACAAGGTATCGCATTCACACCATCTATAACCACTACGCGATATGTCTCTAGGTCGGGGAGCCTAGCAATGTTAGGCGCTCCCTTGACAGTTTTCATCAAATCCTCCCTTGAGACCCAGATAGGATATACACGCCTCGAGGCCTTGACGATGTCGTTGGAGATTTTCTGTAGAGATGTTATATCGACTCTTTCGGCTCTGCCTATGTATTCTACGAAGCTTTCAGGCGGCCCGTGGAATGCCTTTGACGAGAACAGGTCGCGTCCCAAAACCTGCAGAGCCGCGTAGTCGACTATGTGGCCGGCCGTGTGTAGTCTCATCACCTTATATCTCCCCTCCCACTCAATCGTGATAGAGACTCTGTCCCCCTCTCTAGGCACACCGTCCGTGACCTCGCCATAATGAATTATGACGCCTGAGTGTTCCAGCACCTTCTTAATCGTGGCTTTGAAGCTGGGGGATTCTATCGTCCCGATGTCTGAAGGCTGGGCGCCGCCCTTCGGATGCATTATCGTGTCGGCGGTTACGAGGTATCCGCTCTTCTTTGTCTCCGGGACGTATCTGAGGAGGGTTGTATCGATTGTCTTGAGGTAGGAGTCAGTCAGGTAGAGTTTGTTAGTTGGCTGTAGCTCCGCCGAGATGGTGGATAGGTTCACCATGCTTTAACTGCTAAGGCATGACGGCGCGTTTTAAACTGTTCCTACCCTTCGAGATATGGGTTTAGGTTCCCATAACCTCTATGTAAACGCCGGTAGGTGAGGTTCTCAAGGCTTTTATAAGCTGCTCAGCTTCCAAGACCACGCCACCCGAGGCCTTCCTCAGTCTGTTTTTGATGGCTAGCGCGATGCCCTTCTCGTCACGCCACCCCTCAGCGACGATGACTTCCACCCCCTCATCATCCATCTCTCTCAAATATCTGAAGAGAAGCCTCGCGGCCCCACCGGGGTTGGACCTGCTCCCCAAGTCTCGGAGAACATCTGCGCGGTAGCTGTACCCTTCGCTGCCTAGAACGCCTACCCTGATCCCCCGGCGCCTCAGCAGGTCAATAAGCTCCTGAACAGCATGCCGAACCTCCTCTAACTCTCCCTCCACGACTACGAGCTTAGCGGCTGGAGCATAGTGTCTATATTTCATGCCTGGCGAGCGCGGCGCATCCTCCCCATGTGGTAGGACACCGAGGGCGGAGGGATGGACCTCAACCACGCCGACAACAGCCTCAATCTCCTCCCTAGACACGCCGCCAGGCCTGAGTATAACAGGCTTCTCTGAGGTTATGTCAAGCACGGTCGACTCCACACCTATATCGGTGGGTCCGGAGTCAAGCACAAGGTCAACCTCATCCCCAAGGTCCGCAACCACGTGCTCGGCTAATGTAGGGCTCGGCCTGCCAGACTTATTTGCGCTTGGAGCGGCTATAGGGCGCTCTGACTCCTCGATGAGTCGGAGGGCAACCTTGTGCCGTGGCATCCTAACCGCTGCGGTATCAAGCCCTGCGACCGTAATTTTGGGGACGATGGGGGATTTCTTAACAACTAGCGTTAGGGGTCCTGGCCAGAAGCGTTTAGCCAGCTCTTCTGCCCTCCAGTCGATATCCCTGCCTATGGTGTAAAGCTCCTCCATGCTTGCAACATGTATTATCAGTGGATTGTCTGGCGGCCTGCCTTTCGCCTTGAAAACCCTTTCAACAGCTCCTGGATTTAGGGCATCGGCGCCCAAGCCATATACGGTCTCTGTGGGGAAGGCTACAAGTCCTCCCCTCCTTATGACTTCAGCCGCGTGGGATACTGCTCTTGGGTCTGGGTCATTCCTGTCCACGCGATATACCTGAGCCCTCACCAAGTTCAGCATAGACTAGCTTGCTAAAAAGTGTCACACACAGACATTGTGATGAACCTGGGGGAGCCTGCCTCGAGCATAGACCTGATCTCGACCCGCAAGGCCTCGATATCAATACTATAATACTTCACTCCCCGCCACCTGGCTAGGTGGTTGAGGGCGGCCTCAAGCAGCCTGAAGTAGCTAGCGGCTTTACCCTTCTGCAGATTGACGTAGGCTGCGGCTAGCTTAATCAGGCCAGAGAGGACCTCCCTCTCCTCCCCACTCTTCTCCCTCCAAACACGTTCAAGGGTCTCGTGCGTCTCCCAAAACCTCTCGTCATTAAACAGCTCGACCGCATGCTTCACCAGCTCACCCTCCAAGGCAGACCCAAGAGCCTCCACCTCCCTGGTATACTCGATGGGGGCTATGCTAGAGAGGGCGGAGACGACTGACTCGGGATTGCTGGTTAAAGTGTCTATCTCGATACGCCTCCTACCAATCCTCACATCAACCAGCCGGCTTCGAGTAGGAGCTATTAGCCCCCTAGCTTTTTCAAGGAGCTCTTTGTGAAGCTCGGGGGACGCGTTCAACCCCTCCAGCTTCAACGCAACTATCAATCTCTGCACACCGAAAGGCACCCCCAAGAGAGTTATATCTCTGGCCTGTAGATAACCTCTTTAAGTCGGCTTACAGGGGGTCATAAGAGACGCAGCATGACCAATAAACTGACGGCGATTATTCTCATCACTGTATCTCTCTTGGCCTTCACTCCTGTAGTCACATGGGCGCAGGATGGGGATGTCTCTGTGGAGCGGGTAATCTCCATCTCCCAGTATGGATTAGTCTATGTGCAGGATAGCCTCACCAAAGCTCCCGTGGGCGATAGCTTCGAGATCGGAATCCCCGCCGCAATACACCCAAACCTGAGAGACCTCCAAGTTGTGGGGGCGACAATCGCCGGCCAAGAGAACAGGGAAGGAGACACGTATTATAGACTCTTACCAACCTCGGAGCAGGTAATTATAAGATATGTATACAGCGGCCTTATCAGTGGGCGTGCTGATGGCACATACACTGTCACATCACCTTCCACTCCATTCTTCACGGGAATCAATTACTCCTCGGACATATTCATCCAGCTTCCAGCTGATGCACAGGTCCCAAACATTCCTAGGGGGTTCGCCCTAAATGGGACGATTTTGGTCCAGAGAGGTGTTAAAACGTCTACTGACACGCCCCAGACAATATCCCTCACCTTTACCTCTACAGATCTCCGCTTACTAACTGGAGAGAGGCTAACGATAGTATACGATTTAGACTCGATGCTGGTCACGATTTGGGTGAAGGTGCGCAACGATGATTATAGAAGCATCACCAACATTCTCCTCAACCTGCCTCCAGGGCTTCGTGTTGTCGAGGCCGGAGATTATTCAGGCCAAATCGACTACGGACTGCGAGGTAGCTCAGTGGTAGTCAATATTTATCCGCAGAGGTTCGAAGTTCAAGCAGGCTGGAGATACGAGTTCTACGTCAAGGCCATGATTCAAGAGTCCTCAAACCTGACAAGGCTCGCACAAAACACTATCTCCCTAAAAACCTTCTCACCATTAAACGCTACAATCGAAGACTTCAACATTGAAGCAATTCTTCCAAAGCCACTATCCCCCGCCTCGAACAGCTATTTCAGCGAGATATATCGAGACACACCGGGCAGGGTGGTTGTCCGGTTCCAGAAGTCATTGGTCAACCCCTACAAGGCAGACACGCTCACATTTGAGACGACATCCCAGGGTGTTTCCCCAATCATACCCCAATCACTGGTCCTTGCAATACTGATTCTGGGAGCCGGCAGCTTCATCGCATACGGCTCAGTATACCGCGCCAAGAAGGCCCAGCTTGAGCCAGCCCTGGACCAGGCCACTGCGCAGAGGCTCCTTCGAGGATTGTCGGAGCTTAGGGATATCTTGGAGGAGCTGGACGATATCGCCGGCCTCAGGAGGGGGGATGTAGGAAAAGCCCAGATGCAGCCGAGCATGTCCAAGCTGAAATCTAGGTACGACTCTCTTCTTGAGGCATTTGGAGGTATGAAGGGTGGGGAGCAGATCATGCGAGTTAAGAGGAGTCTCCAACAGGATATGGCGAGAGTCAGCGAGGCTTTGAAGATGTTGAACAGGAGCTATACTGAGCTTCAAAGGGGTGAGATAGGCAGGAGCAGTTATCTGAAGGTTTACAAGGCATTGAGGGGAGAAATTAGGGAATTCATATCTAGGATAACTGAGTCCGAGGAGATTTTAAAGGGCTTGACGGAGAAGGGCTAGGACTGTCCTCTCAATAAAGGCCGTCGGGTCCTCCATGCCACTTTTTAGCCTTTCAGCCCTCCTCATAATCTCCCTCCTCACACGGCTATTGGCCAGATACTCGCAGACCCGCCTAATCCTCCTGTAGCCGCTCGGCTTCAAGACAAATAGCAGCCGCTTCGACTCTAGAAATCTGTGAATGGCGGGTATTTGCCCGGGATAGAAGAGTATCGTCGGCTTTCCTAGGAGAGCTGCCTCCTGTGCCATTGTCCCTCCACCGGAAAATACTATGGAGGCGCCTTGGATGTATGGGAGCGCTAGAACTGGCCTCCCTATGAGCACCACATTGGTTGGGACTCTCCCCCTTAGCAGCTGGGCCTCACCACGATAACGGCACAACACCACTACGCGTCTAAAGACCTCTGAGACGCGTCTCAAGATCTCCACAGTCTCACCCAGACCCTTACCCAAAATGTAGGAGGCCTTATACTCTGGAACCCTCACAAGCGCATACTCATCCTTTGGAGGCTCAGGCACCCTCCCCTTGAGCCTGTCATACCTCTTAATCCAAGCCAAAGGGTCTAGGCCCCTATATCTCAGGATGCTCGAGCGTCTTGCCCCCCAAAAAATCCACTCGCCGTAATCGATTACGTTTGGTGTGAGTATCTTGGTGGAGAGGGGTACACAGAGCTTGTTTACAGGTGAGTGTGGCGAGTCTGAGGTGAGGAGGTGGGGTATCTGGAGGCCGAAGCAGACCCTCGCCATCTCTATCGAGCCGCTCGAGATCGCCATGTCGGGCTTCCTCTCCTTAAGGTATCCCAGGAATAGTCTCTGCCGCTCTGTGCTGGCTTTCAGCTTCTCCATCAGACTCTCACCACCGAACTTCCCCAACACCTTTGCATCGAGCTGCAGGAGATTAAGAATCCAGTCAAGCTGCTCATACCTCCTTGCAGTTACTAGCACCTCAACGCGACGCCTTTCCAATGACTCGGCAAGGGGCCAGAAGAAGAGGGCCTGCTTGGGAGTCAGGACATCTATCCAGACTCTCTCCACTCCTGAGCACCATAGGCTTAGGTGAAGATACTGGTTATATAGTTAGCCACTATCAATACTCGCGGCATGTCAGTAGCAGAGTTCATACTTTTGACATTATTATCCTTCCTCTCCTCCTTTCTACTGAGCAGGGCCATCGCTAGGAATATACGCTCTCCTATGCTGATGGGTGTCGATGTTCATAAACCTAATAGGCCCCATGTCCCTAAGATAGGTGGTCTTGCCTTTACGCTAGGCTACTCTGCCGCGATGATTCTGAACTGGTTTATGGGTGGTGGCGTGGCAGGGTTAGTCCTTATTGTCTCACCTATCATCGCCGCGGCCATCGGGCTTCTCGAGGATGTAAAGGAGCTTAACCCCTATGTCAAACCCCTCCTACTACTCCTCCCAGGAATCCCTATCCTAATTTTATCAGCCTATAGCCCCTACCCGATAATTCCCCTACTAGGTAACATTAGAATCACAATCATATACCCTGTACTCATGTTGGCGGCATATACTGTCGTAGCCAATGCCGTGAACAGCGTCGACGTGCTTAATGGTTCACTGGCCCTCTCAACACTCCCAGTACTCATCCTCTTGGCAGCAGTCTCCTGGATTGAGGGTGGGCTGAGCCAGGCTCTAGCATGCATAGTTCTCTCCGCCTCTCTCCTAGGGTTCCTTAGATACAACTGGTACCCTGCACGGGTTTTCAGCGGCAACATAGGGAGTAATCTGATAGCTGCTGTGATTACTACTGTCGCGATTACTGCGCGAATCGAGGTCGTCACACTTGTCGCATTGCTACCCCAGATTCTAAATGAGTTCTTTATCATCGTCTCGATGGGGGGGCTTAAGTCGGGAAAGTCTCTAGCGGCTAGGCCTATTCGTGTTGTTGGCGGGATGATAGTGTCTAGTTCGAAGTTAAGCGACCCTATCACTCTCGTGAGGCTTATCACGTCGCAGAGGCCGATGGGGGAGGCGGATGTCTCTAAGAGGATGGCCCTGCTGGGCGTTTACTCTTCCATACTAGCCCTAATAACCTACCTCATCATGAGGGTGAAGCTGGCATGAGCTCGCTCAAAATACTGCTAGCCCTGATCACCATAGCCTGGGCCTCGCTAATCGGGATACTCACCGCCATCACTATTTTAATCCTGCCGCTGACTCAGGTTATTGAGTCTAGCTTGGCAGCAAGCCTTGCACGTCTTGGATTCTCTCTAATTCTGTTTGCTGTTTGGGTTTTCTGGCTGTTTGAGCTTGCTCTTTACATCTCCATCAAATTGAGTCGTGGTAGAGGTGGGAAGAGGTGACATCGCTGGTCGGATTGATCGACATGGATGGCTCCGGCGTAAACCAACTCTTCAAGCTATTAAGAAATGGCCTGCATGTCCAATACTCTTCATTCCTACAGACCAGACGTCTTAAATCTCTGAGAATCAGCGATGCGGGACGTAAACTAGTAGCCAACGCGACGAACAAGGGGCAACTGGAGGAGGTGAAGATCAGCGAGATAATCTCGAAATGTGATAGGATAGTCGTATCCTACATCCACTGGCTCAACTCTGACATCGATAAGAGAGACTTAGCATACGTCTATGGGCAGATCGCTAATCGGGCCGAGGACAAAGAGGCCCATATAATTCACACGGGGATACATGGGCTGGGGCTGATGGATTGGCTCGCTTCCGTCTTACAGCAAAACAGCGGTAAGAAGAGGCTGTTCTACCTGCCACCGGCCAGGATTTTCAGGGGCCGGGTCCCTGTTGGCGGTCCACCTATCAATACCCAAGCAAGACCTATAATCTCTGTCCTTGCAGGGCGCAGCCAATTGTTCCCCGGCCTAAGCTATATTGAGGCGGAGGCGGCAACCCTCACACAGTTACTTTGCGAGGCGGCTTTATACGCGGCTGCTATAGAGACGGGCCTCATTCTCTACCGCAGATATGGAATACTACACTCGGAGAATCTCCACAATTTTGTGGGGAAGAGCAGGATTTCATGGCGTGGTAAGATGGGGAGCTCTCTGCTTGTTTTACTGTGCGAGCTTGAGGAATCGGAGATTCAGAAATCCATGATTGCTGAAGCAATAGCGCGAGTCTTAAGAGAGAGTGATAAAACGGTCAGAGATCTCCTCACCAAGCACCTTAGCCCTAAAAAACAAGGGAGAATACTTCTCCTCAACGCCACACCCCAGATCGTTGAAAAGATTAGCCGCAAGTTTAAGGTGTTATACCTGACTAAATCCGAGATCGGGTCTAAGAGGATGCAGGCGAGAATAGATGCTGCAGTAGTGGCCTCCCCAGACGCTGAGACGCTAGGCCTATTGAAAAACCTAATAAACGAAGAGGGAATAATAATTGACCTGAGCACTCTCCGGTTGATAAGGCCTGAGAAGTGACTGGGTCTTGAAGGGGGATTATGTAAGGATAGCAGTGATTGGTGCTGGGTTTTGGGGGAGGAACCATGCGAGAGTCTTATCGGAGATACCTAGCGCGGATCTCAGGGCAGTTGTTGATATAGATCTTGAGAGAGCTGAGCAGGTCGCGAGAAGGTTTAGCGTCCCCCAAGTCCACACAGACTACAGGAAAGTCTTGGATAGTGGCGAGGTTGACGCTGTGAGCATCTGCACGCCGACCATAACCCACGCGGAGATTGCCTTAGAGTGTGTTAGGAGGGGGCTGGCTGTCCTTGTTGAGAAGCCTATGGCCTCCAATCTCAAGGAGGCCATAGAGATTTATGAAGCGGTCAGGTCTTTTGGCGGCAGGTTGATGGTTGGGTTTATCGAGAGGTTTAACCCTGCGGTGAAGTATATGCTCTCCGCCATCTCAGACGGTGTTATCGGTGTTCCGCTTACTATCGCGGCTAGGAGGATAGGACCTTGGCCAGAGAGGATTGGAGACGTCGGTGTTGTGAAGGACATAGCCATACATGACATAGACCTCACGCACTACTTCTTCGGAGCCATTCCCACACACCTTTACGCCACCGGAGGAGCGCTAAGGCACAGCCACGAAGACTACATCCAGGCCCTAATGTATTTCGACGAGGTGAGGTCAGCGTCAATAGAGGCTAACTGGCTCTCCTCGAAGAAGAAGAGGGACATGAGGATAACTGGGACTGAGGGCGTCGCATATATAGAGTTTCTAACGGGTGAGGTGGTTATTGAGAAGCCCGACTTCTCCATAAGCCCGACAATAAACTATATCGAGCCTCTAAAGAGCGAGCTTACATACTTTATTGAGCAAGTGAGCGGGCCAGGAGAGTTGGTGCCCGGTCCAAGGGAGGGGCTTCTCTCACTGGCTGTTGCAGAAGCCATACTCTCATCCATGAATAAACGGACCACCGTAACTCTCGAGGACGTGCTAGGCGAGTGGGGGCTCAGAGAACGCGATCTCAGGCTATAGGTATAATTTTCACCCCTTTATGGGTATTCCTTGTTGCGGGAGCTGAGGACGCTCTATTGGAAGAACGGTTCTCTATACCTTCTCGACCAGCGGCTCCTGCCACATAGGGAGAGGTATATTCGGTGTAGAGGCTACAGGGAGGTTGCCCGCGCCATTAGGAGTATGGTTGTTAGGGGGGCACCGGCCATCGGTGTAGCCGCCGCCTATGGGGTTGTCTTGGCTTGCAAGCCGCGGGGGAGGGGTGACGCTGGATTGGAGAGGCGCATTATGGAGGCTGCAGAGACCATAAAGTCAACAAGGCCCACAGCTGTAAACCTCTTCTGGGCAGTTGACAGGATGGTTAGGTTGGCGAAGGAGGCCCTAGAGAGGGGAGAGGATGTCTATGAAACTCTGCTGAGGGAGGCGAACAGGATGGCGGAGGCCGATATCGAGGCTAACAGGCGCATAGGCGAGTATGGGAAGGGGCTTATACCGGACGGCTCAACGGTCATGACCTACTGTAACGCCGGCGGGTTAGCTACTGTTGGATATGGCACAGCCCTCGGAGTCATAAGGGCGGCCCATGAAAGCGGTAAAAGCATCTTCGTGCTCGTCCCCGAGACGAGACCTAAGCTGCAGGGTGCTAGGCTCACAGCATATGAGCTGAGAAAGCTCGGAATCCCCTATAAAATAATAACCGATAACATGGCTGCCATGGTGATGAGCAGGGGATTGGTGAGCTGTATAGTAGTGGGGGCGGACAGGGTGCTCGCAAGGACAGGACATGTAATCAACAAGATCGGCACACTAGGACTTGCAATCGCCGCCAGATACTTTGGGATACCACTTTACGTTGCAGCTCCCCTCTCAAGCTTTGACTTCGACAAAAGACCTGAGGAGGTTAAGATCGAGGAGAGAGATACCAACGAGGTTTTAACCTTCGCGGGGAAAATCATAGCACCGCGGGGCTCCGATGCAATGAACCTGGCGTTCGACATTACTCCTCCGGAGCTTGTCTCGGCTGTGATTACCGAGTATGGAGTCTATGAGCCGGGTGGGCTCATGTTGCTTGAGAAGTATGCGCGGCCTGAGGGTGTGTAGCTGGTTTACTGAGCCAGTAGTTTAGGGCCTCGTGGGGTAGATGTACAGCGATTTCTCCGTGAGTGAGTGACTCGACCTGCTGGCTGCAGGTCTCGCTGTAGGATAAGACCGTCACGCCGGCTTTAAGCCTCTTCACTAGCTTCCCACCTATCTCCACCGAGAGGCCCCTGTTCTTCCTGAGTAGGCCCCAGAGACCACCCGACCCGCAGCACTCAGAGACCACCTCCACTACATGGGCCCCCAGAGTCTCAATGGCACCGACTATCTGGCCGGTGAGGTGGAGGTGTTGGGAGAGGCATGTGGAGTGGATTACACAGTCTACGTGGTTGAGGCTTCCCTGCAGTTTTCCAGAGTCTACTAAGCTGGCGACAAGCTCGTTTATGTCTACCACTGCAGAGGCGACCAGCCTGCTCTTCATACTGTCTAGAACTCTCGGATACACATCCCTAAGCATCATAGTCGAGGCGGGTGATGTGCAGAGAATCTTCCGGCCTTTAACCACTTCCTCCGAGAGGGCCTCCACATTTTGAGAAGCCAGCTCCCTCACCTTATCCCACAGTCCAAGCTCCCAGTAAATTACTCCAGAATCATACTGCCGCGGGTATGCAAGCCCTATCCCCGCCTTCTCAAGCAGCTCGCAGGCCGAGACACCGATACTTGGCCTGACAAATCTAGCGAATGTGTCTGAAAAGTATGCGTATATTTGGTGGCCGGGCTTGGGCTTGTTTTCTCTGAAGTATTTGTCGAGGGTTCCTCCCTCAGGAGTTGGGATGGGCGCGTCATCTGCGAACCCCCCAACCTTCTTAAATATCCAAAGTATGGGCCTACTGAGCATCAGTTGCCTGAGTGGTGGTGGGAGTCTTGAGACGGTTTTTACCATGGACTCATAGTGCGTCAGTAATTGTTCGCCTCTCATCAGCCCCCTGCTGCCCTGGGTCTTGAGGTAGGAGTACCTGTAGCTTGACATGACTGTTGGTATGGGGATGCGGGCTGGGCAGACACTTACACATCTCAGACAGCCGATGCATAGGTTGATTAGCTCTTTAAAGCGGGGGGTGAATGGCGCCGGTACACCCTTCTCGAGGGCTGACTGGAGAAGCACAAGCCTCCCCCTACTAGTCCTCGCCGGTATGTATCCTATGCTGGTTAGTGTGGTGGGGCAGACCGAGTTGCAGAAGCCACACCTGATACACCTCACCGCCTCATCCGCGAACGGGCCCATCAACTCCCTGAGACTAGCTGCCAAGCTGAAAGGACCAATTATTGGGCAGTAGCCCTTCTCTAAAAACTATTCCGATGCACCCACTTTAGCTTCTGGGAAGTGGCTTTGATAGTCCTAAAAAGTTGCGAGGGGAGTGGACAATCTTCACGGGCTTCAGGTTTATAACTCCGGCAGGCGTAGAAAGTCCAGCCGAGTGGTGAAGAATGGGTCATAGAAAATACTCCGCGCCTAGGAGGGGCTCCCTAACCTATGCGCCGAGGCGTAGGGCTAGGTCTCCAAATCCACGGGTAAATTTCTGGCCCGTGAGAAGGGGAGAGACCGGCCTCGCAGGCTTCATAGCGTATAAGCTGGGGATGGTCACGACCTTCATGGTCGACGATATCCCAGGCTCGCCCACTCGTGGGACTGAGGTGGCGGTCGGGTGCACGGTGCTGGCCGCACCACCCATCCATGTCATAGGAGCTGTCCTACTCAAGAGAGAGAATGGATACCTCGTAGACATTGGCCGCCACATAATCCCCAACCTACCCCCAGAGATTACTCAGCGGGTTAGGGGGGTTGGGGAAACCTCCATCAGCATTGAAGATTTGAGGAAGCTCCTCGATAAGGCCGCCGAGGTTAGGGCACTAGTAGCCTCCTATCCCAGGGAGGCAGGCCTCTCTCAGAAGAAGCCTATAATCCTCTCAATACCGGTTTCAGGAGGGGTGGAGGAGGCATTCAGCTACCTTGTCTCGAGGCTCGGAAGCCGCTTGTCTGTTAACGAGGTCTTCAGGGAGGGCGAGTTTATCGATGTCGTCGGGGTCACTAGGGGCCGTGGATTCCAGGGAGTTGTTAGGAGGTTTGGTGTGAAGATTCTTCCACGCAAGCAGAGGAAGACGAGGAGGGCGGTGGGTGCGATTGGTGGGAGGAGCCCAAAATATATCACAAGATTTGTCCCGAGGGCCGGTCAGACTGGATTCCACTATCGGACCGAATATAATAAGAGGATTGTCAAGTTCTGGCCCGCCGAGGCGGCACCAACGCCGAAGGGTGGATACACCCGTGCCCCACCACCCAAGTGCCCATCCGTAGCGTTGCTGGGCTCTGTGGCAGGCCCGCCTAGAAGGCCCCTGGTTCTGAGGGCACCCGCCAAGCCTCCAAGATACAGGCTGGAGGCGCCGAAGCTCTCTACAATCATGTATGCTGGTGAGGTGCTGGCGTCTTGACGCTCATAGGTCAGCTTCTGAAGACGGAGAGAAGGGTGACAACCTTGTGGGGTCTGGAGGGCTCAGTTCGAGAGGAGTTGCCTCTCCCAAGGGTGTTCTCTGCAAAGCTTAGGGAGGATTTAGTTCGGAGGGTGTACCTGCTCCTGCTCTCACACAGGTTCCAGCCTAAGGGTGCATGGAAGGGGTCAGGGCATAAGTACTCGGTTGAGTCCCTCGGGCCAGGCTACGGGATAGCGAGGATAGCGCGCCTAAAGGTTGAGGGGACTGGAAAAACCAGGGGTGGAGGATTCGTACCCACAGCGGTTGGTGGAAGACCTACACATCCACCGACGCCAGAGAAGAGGATACACAAGAGAATCAATATGAAGGAGAAGAGGGCGGCCTTAGCCTCAGCCATAGCATTCACCGCAAGCGCTAAACATGTAAGGATGCGTGGTCACAGGCTCCCAGGAGAAGCTCGACTACCGATCGTCGTTGAGGATTCTATTATATCTGTTAAAAAGACGTCAGAGCTCCAGAGTATTCTGAAGAGCCTGGGTCTGGGTGAGGAGCTTGAGAGGTGTAGTGAGAGGAAGATAAGAGCTGGGAAGGGTAAGAGGCGTGGGAGGAGATACAAGCAGAGGAGGGGGCCGCTGATAGTGGTTCACAAAGATGAGGGCGTCTCAAAGGCCGCTACAAACATTCCAGGAGTTGACGTCGTTCTAGCTAAGGACCTGAGCGTACTGGACCTCGCTCCGGGTGGACAACCGGGCAGACTAACAATATACACACAGAGCGCTCTACAAGAGATAGAGAAGAGGTTGATTGGTGATGGAGCCGCAGGCAGTGATTAAGAGGCTGGTAGTCACCCAGGATGCAGTGGCTCTGATAGAGAGGGAGAATAAGTTGACCTTTATCGTGGATATAAATGCGACTAAGAGGGATATCAAGCAGGCTGTGGAGAGTATCTATGAGGTCAAGGTCGATAGAGTTAATACACTTATAACCCCGCGGGGTGAGAAGAAGGCCTATGTCAAACTGGCTGCAGAATACCGTGCATCCGACATCGCCACTAGGCTGGGGGTCTTCTAGGGTGATCATGGATGCCTAGGCGTATCCGCGCCCAGAGAATCGGGCAAGGCTCACCCACCTATGTTGCAAGCATTCAGAGACGCTATGAGGTGGGCTTCCCCGCAAATCTACCCAGAAACGGCGAAGTTATCAATGGATACGTCAGGGACATTCTCCACGACCCTGGCCGGGGTGCACCAGTAGCCGAGATCGAGGTCAACGATCAGGTATTCTATATCCCCGCAGTCCAAGGGATGCATGTGGGGCAGAGGATAGAGATTGGAAGCGGGGCAAGTCCCTCGGTCGGGAATATTGTTCCTGTAGGCGTTCTACCTGAGGGTGCCGTAGTCTCGACAATTGAACTCAAGCCTGGAGATGGTGGTGTGCTGGCCAGGTCCTCCGGTGCCTATGCCTCAGTAATTTCACAGGTGGGTGATAGGACGATCATCAGGTTGCCCTCTAGGAAGCTTGTCGAGCTCAGTGGAGACTGCCTCGCCGTAGTTGGTGTGGTCGCTGGAGGTGGCAGAACAGACAAGCCGATGCTGAAGGCCGGGAAGAAGTATTGGCTGATGAAGGCGAGGCACAGGCCCTATCCGCGGGTTAGGGGTGTAACGATGGTGCCGGCTAGACACCCGTTTGGCGGTGGAAGCCACAAGAGGATTGGGAGGCCCGAGACTGTAAAAAGGACCGCGCCACCTGGGCGGAAGGTTGGGCTTATAGCTGCGAGGCGTACGGGTAAGAAGAAGTAGAGGAGGAGTTCAAGAGGTCCCCAGCTGCCACTCGCGTAGGTATCTAACCTGCTCCTCGGTCAGAGACTCCAGCTTTACACCCATAGAGGCAAGCTTCTCACGCGCAACCATATCATCAATCTCCCCCGGAAGTATATGCACCTTCTTCTCAAGCCTCTCCCGGTTCTCAACCAAGTATTTGACTGCGAGGGCCTGTAGCGAGAAGCTCAAGTCCATAACCTCTGGTGGATGACCCTCAGCGGCCACAAGGTTCACAAGCCTACCCTCAGCGAGCAGATAGAGCTCTCGCCCATCACTGAATACATACTTTGTTATGAGGTCGGATACTTTCTCGACCCGTATCGATAGCCTAGCCAAGTCCCTCTTAGAGATCTCCACATCGTAATGGCCCGCGTTTGCAAGTATCACCCCATTCCGCATCTTCAGGAAGTGCTCTTCGCGAATGACGTTGATGTCTCCTGTGGCTGTAATGAATATGTCCCCTATCTCGGCCGCCTCTTTCATGTCTGTAACCCTGAACCCTGCCATGGCCGCCATTAATGCCCTGACAGGCGAGGGCTCCACGACTATGACGTCGCATCCCATTCCTCTCGCCCTCGTCGCGATGCCGGAGCCAACCTGTCCATAACCCGCCACTACGACCCTCTTACCAGCCAAGAGAATGCCAGTCGCCCTCATAATACCGTCAAGAACCGACTGACCCGTGCCTATCGGGTTATCGAAGAGCCGCTTCGTCGGAGAATCATTCACCGCTATTATCGGATATAAGAGGAGCCCCTGGGATTCGAGGGATTGAAGCCTAATCACACCGGTGGTCGTCTCCTCAGTCCCGCCATACACGCCACTACATGTCTTCCTCGGATCTTCCAAGACCCCAGAGGCCCATGAGACACCTTCATCAACAACACCGTGCAGAATTTTATGCACAGTCGAGGTCAGGTCGGCGCCATCGTCTATCGTTATCATAGGCTCTATGCTTAGCGCTCTGCCGATGCACTCGTAATACTCCCTCGGACTCATACCCCTGAACGCATAGACCCTGACGCCTTTGGAGGCGAGGGCCGCAGCCACATCGTCCTGCGTGCTGAGGGGGTTTGAGCCGCAGAGCGTAACCTCGGCGCCGCCGGCCCTAAGCGTCTCGACTAAGACAGCCGTCTCCTTAGTTACATGAAGACAAGCCGCAACCCTAACACCCTCAAGAGGCCTCTCCTCAGCAAACCTTCTCCTAATCGAGAGACAAACAGGCATCAGCCTCTCAGCCCAAGCAATCCTCCTCAACCCCCTATCAGCAAGACCCAAATCCCGGACCCAGAAATCACCGCCAGCCATCTCCAACCAAATAAAACCCACAGCCTAATAACTTCTAACTTTCTAGAACAATCGCCAAAAACACACCTAACCCCTGAGCGTGAGCCACAGGTGAAGAATCTAGACCAGACGAACTTCACTAGGGTCTACATGGAGACTTTCTAACATTTTCTGGGCATACCGTATTAAATCTCTGACACTCCAATGATACTCGACGAAGATACCCGCGACTTCTTTAGGAGACCTAAATGGTTTGCCGGACGATGGTAAGGTTTAGTATTTACTATATACCTATAACCACGTGTTTTGAATGGAAGATTTTTTGTTAACCTGTTTGTCTCAGCTAGCCATCGAACAGTTCTTAAAAGTACATCTGACCAAATCATGAGAGGATATTGCTTTCCGTCGGGGAATAAAATTTCTCTGTACATCATCTTTGTGTCGGGCTTTGGCTTGATCTTGTCTAAAGGGTCTCCGATTTTTAAACAACTTCTTTCCCCTCCTTTGTCTCTTGCAATGTTATTGGTTTTTGCGCCTCCCCTGTGGAGGGTGCGTGTCTGAATAGTATGAAGGCTTTTCTCATGACTTCTCCGGGATCGTCCCTCGCTATGTCCCACTCTGCTATCTTCTCTCCACTAGGGGTTTAAGGATGAAGGTATCGTATACTTCCCATTTCAGTCTATCGGTTGCGATGAAGTATTTCACACCCTCGGCCACGCAGTAGGTGATGTATTGCTGTAGGCCCTCCTGCCTCTCGAGGCTTTTCGCACCTATGAAGGCGAGGGGACTCTCACCACCGTGTAGCAGTGCGTAGTCTGGGCGCCCAGCCTGTGTTGAAAACTCTGGTCTAATCTGCTCGGGATCCTCGGTGTCCCAGCCCAAAAGCCGGAGGAATGGGTCAATAAGCGCGTAG
>JAUQPU010000001.1:0-56725 GCA_030550235.1 Thermoproteota archaeon | reverse complement strand
ACTCTCACCACCGTGTAGCAGTGCGTAGTCTGGGCGCCCAGCCTGTGTTGAAAACTCTGGTCTAATCTGCTCGGGATCCTCGGTGTCCCAGCCCAAAAGCCGGAGGAATGGGTCAATAAGCGCGTAGCGAGTAAGCACCTCGTTCTTAGCAAGCTGGTCCCTATACTTGACGGCCCTTTCTCGAAGCGCCCTAATCTTATCCAGTATATTCTGAAACAATCCAAAATTGATTTAATTTGAAATATAAAAATATTTAAAATAGCTGCGCAAGCTCTGCCACCTAGCTGCTGGAGAACATTCCAGACGTTAGCTCCCTCAATGGAGGGAAGTGTCTCTTGTAGTAGGGCCCTCTTGTTGTGGAGACTTATTAACTGGGCTGTGGTTATATTTTCAGGGTCATGGACTTATCTTCGAGAGAGGCATACGAGAGGATGCTGGACCGCGTACTCTCTAGGGTCCAGTCTAGCAGATTAGATCGTGGGGAGCGAACCATCTCCCTTACACCGGAGATAGTCCACGAGCATAAGCAGACGGTCATTCTCAACTTCAGGCAGCTGGCAGACGCGCTGGGTAGAGAGCCGCAGCATCTAGCGCGATTCATCTTCAAGGAGACTGGGAGGCCTGGGACACTTGATGGTGATAGAGCCGTATTGAGTGGCCGCGTAAACGATGAGGAGCTGGGGAAGCTCCTCCAACTCTATTTTAGAGAGTTCGTCAAGTGTCCTGTCTGCGGAGGTATCGACACGAAGATAGTCTCAGAGAAGAGGTTCAGGTTCCTGGTCTGCGAGATCTGCGGAGCCAAGACACCCATCAGGAAGATATAGACCCACTGTCTTCTAGTCGGCATATCCGCCACAGGCACAGAAACCAAACACATCTATCCTACTATTACACACCTCACAGAAGGTCTCGCCATATGAGACCTCATCCACAGGAAGCCCAAAGAGATAGTCATGCTCGTCTGAGAGCTCACGACATATAATCTCAAACTCGCTGCCAGACCGGACCATAAAAGACTCTGTAAATAAAGTGACACTGGCTTAATTATTTCTTTCCTATCTGTCCATTTGTTAACCAGGCCTTTTAAAGCCTTAAATACCCCCACCCTCTTTATAAACCCCAGGATTGGAACAAAAATATCCTGAGCCCACAATCGAGATACAAAACGTTGTCGCCTCGGTAACGCTTAATCAGAGGCTTGACCTCAACGCCATCCAGAGCGCCTTTCCGGAGGCTGAGTATAAGCCGGCCCAGTTCCCGGGCCTCGTGTTTAGGCTTGCGAAGCCCAAGACAGCAACATTGATTTTTAGCAGCGGGAAGATGGTCTGTACCGGTGCTAAGAGTGAGGATGAGGCAATCAAGGCTGTAAAGATTGTTGTAAGGCTTCTGAAGAGAGAGAACTTCCTAATTAGGGAAGAGCCGATAATCGAGATTCAGAACATTGTAGCTTCGATAGACCTCCACGGCAGGATTAACCTCATTCAAGCGGCCCAGTCCCTCGAGAATGTGATGTACGAGCCTGAGCAGTTCCCCGGCCTTATCTACAGAATGGCCAGCCCTAAGGTTGTGATACTAATGTTTGCCAGCGGCAAGCTAGTCTGTACCGGCGCCAAATATGAGAAGGAGGTCTACGAGGCAATACGCATCCTCAGGAATGAGCTCATCGAGAAAGGCCTCATAACGTATATGGTCCAGTCACAGGGAGTCTGAAGCGCTGGAAAATGATCCATTATTGTTTTGGTATCGTTTTGGGGGTGGGGTGTCTAGTTGAGTGGTGAAAGGCTCAGGGTCCAGCTCCAGCTGGGAGACCTGAAGGCTGAGGCTGAAGGGAGTGTTGAGGAGGTGCTGAGGTTTGTTTCGAGCTTTATTGGGCAGCACCTACCTGCCTACGGCCTAGCACGTCGCCTAGCCACAGGACCAGACCTGATTAATATTATGGATGCCCTTCAAATGTTCATAGGCCACAGCGAGGGCGAGGGCCTCTACATAAAACCCGCAGCCCGCGACCTACCCATCCCGCAACAGATACTATTGTATCTCGCCAAGAGGAAGCTTGAAAACCTCATGGCCCTCTCCCAGAAAGGTAGCGTGGATGTATCGGAGTTGGCTGAAGCACTTGGTCTCAACAACAAGACATTAACGGCTAGGCTTACAGAGCTTGTACGTGGGGGACTTGCCCAGCGGGTTGAGCGGGGCGAGTATCAGGCAACTATGGCCGGGATAGAGGAGCTTCTGAACCGCCTCAAGACTACCGCCCGGGAGAAGTAGCTCCGCCTCCCTCTTCAACCTGCTCCACGCCAGCCTTCTCCAAAGGCTTGGCCACGTGGTAGACATATCTCTTAGGCTTACCCTCGCGAACAAGTAGCTCCCGCCTCACCAGGTCCAGTAGACTGTGGGCTATGGCCGTAGGGTCATAGTGATAACCGCGCCTGGCCAGCTCCCCCACGACATCGGAAAGGCTTCTGGGTGTCGAGAACCATCCCTCAGAGACCAGCCTCTCAATGAGCTCTACGCAGGTTGTTGTCCTCCTCTCCTGCCTTACATTTTTGGCAATTTGAGCCTCCCTCGCCTGATGAATCCCAAGGACAGCCCGCCTAACCGCCTCCTCAACATTCTCTAATGAGGTCTCCACCTCGACTGTTATGTCGCCTATCGTTAGTCTGACCTTCACGGCTTCCTTATTGTTGAACATGTTGTCCATCTTGCACAAAATTAATAAACAAGTTCAACACCAATAAAGAAGTGAGGGTGAGCGTGGTGAAAGATCTCCTGCACAAGCTGGACACCATGAATAGACCAATAGAGGACGTATTTATGGATTATATCAACGACTCTGGCACACTTCCAATCTCCGAAGCCGCTGAGGGTGTTGGATTTCCCCAGTGGCCGGTTGATTTTGGGCTTGAGTGGTGGGAGGAGAGGGACTATCTCTCTCTCAACCTTTTGGGTCTGGATGGGCCGGTGATTGGGCTGGAGAGCGGGTGTGTTTCCGATGTTGTGGCGATTGATTCCTCTGTGGTCAGGGTTGCCGAGTCGAGGGCCGGCCCTATAGTGGGGCTGAGGGCGGCAGTTGTCCACAGGTCTAAGGGGGTCTCTGTTAAGGTGATTGGGCCGTTCCTGAGACTTATAAGACCAGTGTCGCTCCAGAGCGTCGGCCACGAGATTAGAGAAGAGCTCAGATACTTTGAGAGACTTGTCCAGCTCTGGGCCCTCTCCAACATTCAGGGCGGGATATACCTCTTCGACGGGACTCTTATGGCTGGATTCGACAGGTCTGGCCAGCTCCTCCAGTCAATCCTGGACATGGCCGAGCGTGCTGGTGGAACAATCCTCGCCTTCTCAAAGGAGAGTCTATTGGCGAGGGGAGGGATAGAGTCCCAGCCCAAAGACGATGGCCTAGTTCCACCTTACGTGCATGACCTTACCGAGGCTGCCATGTACATGTGGAGCGGCCTGAGGTGTGTTGGAGGTGTTTTCCTTACTAGGCTTGCACCATCACTCTACCCATTCAGGGTTGATGCCTATCCGAGGGATAGGGGGCTTGATGCCCTCTCGTCGCTACTCTCATCCGACGCCCTGATACACGGCTATCCCGAGACTCTCATACTGGCCCACGCCCATGCAACCTTCAGCTGGATGGACGTAGTGGCAATGAGGGGCGCACTCTTAGGGCACTCAAACCCGGCGATGTCAAACATCCTAAGCCCGCGCCTCACAGTTTTAACGCCATTCGAGACAAGGAGCCATGAAAATCCTTCGTAAAAGCAACGGCACATTCGAGATACTGGCCCTTCCGGGAGATACAGAGATAGAGCGGGGAGAGTATATAGCGGCTGTAGAGGGCGACAAAACCCTGATACTCGAGGTCATAGACATTGAGTACGCCGACATACCAGGACTCTTGGAAGACCTCCTCCGCGAGCTGACCCTCCAAAAAGCCTCCATAAGCGTCTACGACCCCCACGGAGTCAACTCCATAACACATTCTATAAGAGAGTCCAAAGTCATTGTCGCAAAGCTCCGGACAGTAGTTTGGAGGGAAGGTGTCAGGTCTAATTCACTCTGGATTCCCTCAAGGTTCTCCTCGAAAATCCAGCGCATACCCACGAGCGAGGTGTTGAGGCATGTCAGGGGTGACACGCTGATTCCAATAGTGATTGGCGAGTCCTTCGGCGAGGCAATAACAATAGATGCCGCCGCCCTCGATAATTCTCTGACGATCGTAACTGGGAGGAAGGGAACTGGAAAGTCTCACTGCGTGAAGGTCCTACTTTACGAGCTTGTTAAACAGGGATGCTACGCACTGGTCTTCGATATCAATGGTGAGTACTCTGGGCTGGGCGAGGCGAGGGAGGGCGCGCCTAATGAGGTCTCTGAGAGGATTATAGTTGCCAGACCGTGCATCGACTTCAGGGTAGGGCTAGAGACAATAGGCCTAGACGTCGTGATTGATATCCTCGAGCACGTGTATGCAACTCCTCAGAACAGCCTGAGGGAGTTCGCGAGGCTCTGGGAGCATCTAGAGAAGAGAGGCAGGCTCACCATTGAAGAGCTGCTCTCTGAGGTGCGGAGAACCCACATGAATGAGGCTGTAAGGGAGGCCCTGATAAGTAGGCTACACTCAATGCTGGGCTCAGGCTTTATAGTCGATGGAGACCATGACCCGATCTATGGATTGTTCAACCGCCGGGAAGACGGCGTAGTGGTCGTAGTCGACCTCTCTAGGCTGAGGCCCATGGTTAGGAGGATGGTTGTTGAGTATGTTTTAAGCGGGGTATCGAGGCACCTCTCCGAGAACTCTATCCCGCCCCTTTTCCTCGTCTCTGAGGAGGCACACCTATACGTTGGCGAGACCTACTGGGAGGATATAGTCACAAGGATGAGGCACCTCGGAATCTCGCCCATATTCGTAACCAACCAGCCCGACTCCATACCAGAGCTGATATACAGACAGGCAGACAATCTATTCCTCTTCAACTTCATAAACGAGAATGACCTCGAGGCCCTCTCAAAGTTCAGCCACGTGGACGCGGAGACTGTAAAGAAGATAGCGCCCGCCCTAGAGCTGGGGCAGGCATTGATTGTCGGGAGCATTGTGGGCAACATACCTGTCCTGGTTAGGATTAAGGATATAGACGCCAAGCTCATGGGGCGGACTAAGAAGTTCTTCGAGACTGTTAAGCAAAAGGTATAGAGAGCCGCTCACCCCTCTATATCTGGAGTGGGGGTCCGAGTCAACTCTTCGTATGTTCAGTGGCTTAGAGGGGAGTATGAGAGCTTGAAGGATGTGATTGAGCTGAGGCTTAAAGAGTTTAGAAGTGTTGATAGGGGTGACAGTGGGAGACTCTTTGAGGAGCTTGTATTCTGTGTCCTCACTCCTCAGTCGAGTGCTAGGAGGGCTGACGGGGCCGTTAGGGAGTTGTCAAGCAGGGGGCTCCTGATGGATGGCGGGGCCCGAGACATCTACCCTGTTCTCAAGAAGTGGGGTGTAAGGTTCCCAGCCAAGAAAACCCGTTATATATTGTTGAACAGGAGAGAGCTAGAGTCTGGGGAGAGGATTAAAAAGATGTTGATGGCAGACCCCCATGAGGCGAGAGAGGCGCTTGTAGAGGCGGTGTGGGGGTTAGGCTACAAGGAGGCTTCTCACTTCTTGAGGAACATAGGATATAGTGGAGTGGCGATAATCGATAGGCATGTTTTGAGAGGGCTTGTAAGGATAGGTGTGCTCGAGCGGGAATTGGATGTCTCGAATAGGAGGAAGTATCTTTTCGCAGAGGAGAGGTTTATGGAGGCGGCTCAAATTATAGGTGTGGCGCCAGAGGCCTTGGATTTTCTTCTCTGGTATGAGGGGACAGGAGAGATATTCAAATGATAGCCGTCTCTGAGGATTTCAGGATTCTTACATCTCAGCTCATAGACTTCGATCTCGAGGCCTATTTGGAGGCTGTGGAGCGCCCCCTTCCGGAGTGTGTTAGGCTGAACACCCTCAAGTTCCGTGAGGAGAAGGTCGTGGAATTCATGTATGGGAGGGGGTGGAGGCTCGAGAAGCTGCCATGGGTGAGGCACGGCTATAGAGTGCTGGAGGCTCCCATTTCCAACCTCGGCGACTCAATCGAACACATGCTCGGCCTCATCTATCTCCAAGGGCCTGTATCGATGCTGCCAGCAGAAGTGCTTGACGTTAGGGTTGGCGATAGGTGCTTGGACCTCTGCGCAGCGCCCGGCAGTAAGTCGACACAGCTTGCTCAACTAGTGGGACTTGAGGGCGTTGTCGTGGCAAACGATGTCTCGCAGAAGAGGGTTAAGGCTTTATCCTTCAACCTTCAGCGTTGGGGGGCTGTCAACTCCGTCGTGACGCTAGCGGATGGCAGGCTATTCAGCAGATGGGGTGCTGGACTTTTCGATAGAGTATTGGTCGACGTGCCATGCAGCTCGCTGGGTGTTGCGAGTAAAGACTGGTCAGTACTCAAGAAGTATAGACAGAACCATGGTAAGAGGCTTCAGCCCCTCCAACTGGCCCTACTCGAGGCCGGCTACAGGTGCCTAAAAGCTGGAGGAGTGATAGTCTACTCGACCTGCACCATCATGCCGGTTGAGAATGAGGCCGTGGTGTCGCGATTCCTCGAGAGGCATCCGGAGGCTAGGCTAGAGGAGGTGAGACCTGAGGGGCTTAAGTGGCGTAGACCATTAGAGGAGTTTGGAGGCGAGAGGTTTAACAGTGAGGTGGAGAAGTGTTTCAAGTGCTATCCATATGATAACGGTGGAGAGGGCTTCTTTATCGTCAAGATTAGGGGTGGGGATTGATGAAGCGGGCCCTGAGCAGGAGTGAGTACGTATCCCTCTCACGCTTCCTAAGAGTTGAGAGCCTCCCTCCGCAGCTCGTCTTCATAGAGTCTGGCAAGAAGGTTAGATGCGCTACGCGGGCAGCCTTGGAGACTGCGGCCCAGATGAAGGGCTTGGTCACAGTAGGCATATACGCTGCCAAAAAGATTGGTGATGAATATTACCTCTCGGTCGAGGGCAGCCAGTTGCTCGGGCCGTATATGGAGGGGGGCGTAGTGGAAGTCTCGATGAGTGAGGCGGAGGAGTGGATGAGGGGAGCACCGCTAAAAAAGGAGCCTCCAGACTCAGACATAGCAGTTGTAAAGCTGGATTGGCTCTATCTTGGCTCAGGCAAGGTCTCGAGAGATGGAAAGATATACCCGCTGATACCTAAGGAAAGAATGATAAGCTCGAGCAGAAGTAGAGCCACTCGGTGAGCAGACTGGGTCTTGAGGAGTTATTATGATGTGGTTGTTGTCGGAGGAGGCATTGTCGGTGTTTTTGCCACATTAGACCTCGCACTCCGCGGGGTCTCAGTCCTCCTCATAGAGAGGCGGAAAATCTGCTCTGGAGCCTCTGGTAGGAGTCATGGTATGCTGCACAGCGGTGCTAGATACGCCACAACAGACCCCAAGGCGGCGGAGGAGTGCATCAAGGAGAATAGGATTCTCTCAGAGATCGCCCCCCACTGTATCCGCGACGTTGGCGGAGTCTTCGTCTCAGTAAACGCCGAGGAGGAGGAATACCATTCACAACTCGCAGACTCCTGCCACAGGGCCGGCATACCCGTGAAAGACATAGACATTGAGCTGCTAAGAGCCCTCGAGCCAAACATCAGCCCCCATGCCCGAACAGCCCTCTTGGTCCCCGACAAGATAGTATATGCAAGAGACTTGGCCCTCTCAGCACTCCTTAAAGCTGTTGCGAGCGGAGCTAGCGCCTTAGAGGGTGCATCGGTGGAGAGGGTCCTTATTGAGAAGGGAGAGGTCGTAGGCGTTGAGGCGGCCTCTATGGAGGGCGTCTACAAGATTGGGTGTAGAGGGGTTGTCAACGCGGCGGGGCCATGGTGCAGCGAGGTTGCGCGGAGGGCTGGCCTCTCAGTTGAAGTGATACCTGCCGCAGGTGTTATGGGAGTCGCGAGCGCGAACCTGACCCGCCACATAGTAAATAGGATGAGACCGCCGAGCGACGGCGACATAATCGTCCCATACACTGCGGGAGCGACGATAGCCGGCACAACTGCAAGAATTGCAGAGGACCTGGACAGGATAGAGATTGGGGGGGAGGATGAGGAGATACTTCTCCAAGAGTGCGGCGAGGCTATACCAGCCCTCAGAGCCATCGGCTTCTCACGCCTCTACGCCTCCGTCAGGCCTTTGATAGCTGGGGAGGCAGGCCTACGAGAGACGACAAGAAGCTTCGAGATAATAGACCACTACGAAGATGATGTGAGGGGCTTCGTGACAGCTGTTGGCGGCAAGCTCACGACAGGTAGGCTCATCGCAGAAAACGCAGCCAACGCAATTGCACGGCACATAGGGGCCCCGCAAGGCGTCTATACAGAGAAGCTTAGACTAGAGCAAGCTACGAGGGAGGAGGTCAAGCAGGTTATTGAAGCTCTGAGGCAGGGAGAGGTTACCAGCCCACTTGAATCACTCATCAGCGAGGCCCTCGAGGCCATAGACAACGAGAGGTACCTGAGCCTCCTGCTTCCAATCATCTATTCTAGAAGAGCGGCGGGTGGAAGGTCTTGAGGATGGAGGGCTCGATGGAGGTTGCAGCCCGCCCACAAGAGACAATTCAGAAGCTCAGAGACCCCCACTGGCTCGGCAGGTGCCTACCAAACCTATTCTCCCTCAAGGTGACGGGTGAGGGGGAGTTCAGGGCAACATTCTACATCGACCTAGGCGAGATAGCCAAGGTGACAGGTTATCTTTCGCGTGTACGAGCCGATATGCTGTTCAAATATGAGGATAGAGGTGAGGACGTGGTAAGGGTCAGCGGAACAGGAAGGGTTGTCGGGGCAAAGATAGGACTCACGATAGACGTAAAGGTCAAGCCATCAGCAAATGGTACATTGATTGACTGGGCAGCCGACGCAGACTTGGGAATAATCCAGAGAATACTGGGCGAAGAGACAACACGCAAAGTCGCCAATAGACAGGTCGAGCTCCTCACAACCAGGCTCAAAGAGGCCCTCAACACCAGTATAAATTAAGCCATACACTATCGCCTATGGAGTTTGTCCAGGGTCAAAGCAGTGTTCATGGATGTCGATGGGACACTATTTCTTGGTGAATCGGCTGCAGCGGGGGCAGTCGAGGCTTTGAAGCGGGTTAGGGAATGGGGGTTGAAGGTGGCTTTCCTGACAAACAATTCATTTTATTCTCGAAGGATGATATTGGATAAACTTGTTGAGGCTGGTATCGAGGCGCGGCTGCATGATGTTGTGAATTCAGGATTTGCTGCCGCTGCGTACTTGAGTGAAAGGAGGGGGGCTTGTAGGGTGTTTACGGTGGGTGATGTGGGGCTTGTGGAGGAGATTGTCCTGGGCGGTCATTCGCTCGCTTCGCGGGGTGATGAGGCTGATGCAGTTGTTGCGGGGGGGACTCGAGACATAAGCTACTGGAGGCTGGTTGAGGGGCATAGAGCCATCATGAATGGCGCTCTCTTCATAGCCACTAACAAGGACCACGTCTATGTGACTGAGAAAGAGTTGATGCCTGGCGCTGGAGCTCTCGTAAGCTTCTTAGAGACCTCGACGAGGAGGAGGGCGATACTTGTGGGTAAGCCTGATCGCTACATAGCAGACCTCGCCTTGAGGAGAGCCGGCTTGAAGCCGGAGGAGGTTGTGATAGTGGGTGATAATGAGGAGGTCGACATGGCTCTTGCAGAAACTATAGGCTCGCACGGTATCTTAGTCTTAACAGGGATAAGCAAGAACCCTTCATCAAAAAAGTGGCTGGTAGCTAAGACGCTCAAAGATCTCCCCGACAGGCTCTCAAAACTCCTCTAACTCCCCTACATCTCCTGAAGAACCGGTATGCCTATGAGCTCCATAGCGCTGGACTGTGCTGTGATGTATGCTTGGACTAGAGCCAGCCTGAAGGGAGCGGCCTCCCCGCCGTCGATGACTGGGCACTTCTCATAGAACTCGTTAAAGTGGACGGCCATCTCTCTTGAATGTGTTATCAGCTGCCTGAGCCTCAGCGTTTTGGCAGAAGTCTCGATGACTTGGGGTAAGAAGGAGATTGAGCGTGTTAGCATCCACTCTTCACTAGCTAGGTCGCCGTAGGGTGTGGGCTTGGCTTCAATACCAGCGTCCCTAGCCTTCTCGAGTATCCTGTAGGACCTAGCCATGGTGTACTGTATATAGGGGCCGGTGTCTCCCTCAAGCCTCATAGCCTCCCTTAAATCGAATATAACAGTCTTCTCTGCCTCCGACTTAAGTATCGAATACCTGAGAGCTCCCCGCGCTATTGCCTCAGAGACCTCGTCCACTCTCTCACCTGGCCAGTAGGGGTGCCTCTTCCTAACCTCCTCGGCTGCCAGCCTCTTCAACTCGTCCAAAACCTCGTCGGCCTTAAAGTAGATTCCCCTCCTGCCGCTCATCTGGACAGCCTTGCCCTCAGCTGTCTCTAACCCGAGCCTCCTAGCCGATTCTGGGCTCAGTGAGACCCGCTCATAAGAGTAGTGGACATACCTCCCACCATCCACTCCCAGCCTCGATAAGACATATCTTACAACCTCTTGGGGCCTCCTCTGCTCTGAGCCTACAACAGTTAACACCATGTGGGGCTTAGGGAGGGTGATGGGAGAGCCCGACTCCGTGTCCGTGATGGTTATCGGCGTGTTGTCCAGATTTCGCCCCCAGACCTTGCCAGTAATTTTAACATCCGATTCGCCGAGCTTCCAGAGGGCAAAAGCGATGTCCCTAGCCACGTAAGTGGTTGAGCCGTCGCTTTTTACAAGTATCTCGTCACCCTCCTTGGATAGGGTGGGGTGGCTGCTTAGGTCGACACACCAGCACCCTCTATTCGCACCCTCCCTTGCCAAGTATATAATACCCTTCTCAAGCAGCAGGTTGAAGGTCTTGGCCCATAGACCCGAGACGACGACATCACTCTCCCTAAACAGCAGGTCATACCGCGCCCCAAGCCGCCAGCAGGTCAGGAGTTGATTCGCAAGTACTTTATCAGCCACAAGCCTAGCGTATCTGAACTCCTCACTACTCCTATCCTCAATCCTCTTAGCCAGGGCCCTAAGCCTCTCCTCGAGAGACCTATCGGCCTCCACACGCCTTGAGACCTCGACGTATACCTGGTCACCGCAATACTCGTCGAAACGGACACCGGTAGGTGCCTCCATAGGCATTTTCAGCTCGAGAAAGCCGAGTATGACACTCGCCATCTGGGCTCCGCTATCGTCGACGTAGTTTAGAACGTAGACTCTGTGGCCTGTCTTAGCGAAGATGCGGGCCAGCGTGTCTCCAAGGTATACATTCCTAGCGTGGCCTATGTGTAGTGCCTTGTTGGGGTTGACGCTCGTATGCTCAACCAGTATAACCTTCCCCTCGCCCTCGCTGGAGCCTCCATACCCCCGAGCTCCAAGACGCATCACCTCTCTGAGCGTATATTCTGAGAACTTCTTCCAGTCGGCGTAGAAGTTGATGTATCCTGGAGGAGCCGCCTCAACGCGTCCTATGAGCTCGCCGCGGCCCAGCCTGGAGGCTATCTTCTCTGCAAGCTCGAGGGGGTTACCGCCACTCCGCCTCGCCTCCTCGAAGGGATAGGGAGTATATGCCTCACCAAACTCCGGCGACCTTGGGGAACTGATCTTAACACCCTTCAGTCCAGCCTCTGAGAGAAGCCGCTCAGCCTCCTCGAAGAGCCTCTTGATCGTCAACTACCACGTCCTGATAACAGTCACCCACCTTCCGATATAAACTAAAATCCCTCACCCTTGTGAAAACCTAAAAACGCCTCTTCAAACATCTGATTAAATGGTCGATGCCTACAAACCTGCCCGCCGAAGCTAGGCACAAGCTGGCCGAGTACCAGGCTGCGAGGACGATTGAGGAGAAGATAGAGGTGCTTAGGCAGGCCCTCTCCCTGATACCTGACCATAAGGGAACCGAGAAGCTGAGGAGGCAGCTGAGGAAGCGGCTGGCAGAGCTGAGGGATGAGCTGGAGGAGAGGAGGCTGGCTAAGAGCGGTGGGGCTCCGGTCTTCAGTGTAAAGAAGGAGGGTTGGGCCCAGGTTGCTCTTCTAGGTGTGGCTAACTCGGGAAAGTCTAGACTTTTTAACTCATTGACAGGAGCATCCTCACCTGTAGCAGACTATCCCCTCACAACACTCAAACCCTACCCAGGCATGATTATCTACTCAAGCTGCGAGATACAGGTCCTAGACCTCCCCGCAATAATGACCACGGACTTAGAGGAGACGAGCCTAGCCTCGAAGAGCATCGGGCTCGCAAGAAACAGCGATCTCCTAGCCATAGTTGTCGACGCGTCCAGCGATCCAATAGCCCAGTTCAACGCCATAGAATCTCTCCTCCAGGAGTATGGAATAACGCTGAGGAGGAAGCAATTTGAAGTGGAGGTCGAGAGGACGGACAGCGGCGGGATAAGGGTCGTGATTATGGGAGAAGTTGAAGGTGGCCGGGAAGCTGTCAAAAACCTGGCCCATCAGCTCGGCATAAGATCGGCCATCATCAAGATCGTGGGTAATGTGGGGCTGGACGAGCTGGAAGAGGAGCTAATCAGGAAACCGGAATATAAGAAGTCGCTCATAATCGTGAACAAGTCAGATCTGGATGAGGAGGGGGGAGATGAGGCGGTCAGGGAGCTGGAGGCCAGAGGATTCAGCGCAATCAAGGCCTCCGCGGTTTCAGAGGGGCTTGAGGTGGTGAAGGAGAAGATCTTCAAGTCTCTCGACATGATAAGGGTCTACACTAGGAAGGATGGCATAATCTCTGAGAAGCCGCTACTCCTGAAGAGGGGCGCGACCGTACTGCAGCTAGCCGAGAAGATACATAGAGAGTTTGCCTTGGCGCTGAAGTATGCTAGGGTCTGGGGCCCCTCTGCGAAGGTCCAGGGGGAGAAGGTTGGTAGAGGGCATGTGCTCGAGGATGGAGATGTAGTAGAGATAAAGGTCTAAAGGATACAGTCTGAAGACGCTGGACATGATGATTAATTAACTTGGTGGGGCATTACTGAGATATGCCTGTAGAGTTTAGGAGATACACCGTTGCGTCTCGAATATCACCCCCAGATGCAGGCGGGGCCGAGCGTGTCCAAGAGATTGAGTATCGGCGAGACCCTTTAACAGGTAGGTGGTGTAGGATTAACATAGAGAGAGCTAAGCGTCCGAAGCAAACGCCAGGCGAGGCTCTGACCCTGAAGGAGCTGGCTGAGAAGACGAGGAAAAACTGCCCATTCTGCCCCGAGAATATTGAAGTAAGCACTCCAACCTTCACACTCCTCCCCTACAAGAGGCTCCGGAGCGGAGAGTGCTGGGTCTTTCCAAACCTATACCCCTTCGCCAAACACCACGCAGTAACAGTCTTCACGCCAGAGCATTACAAACCTCTTGAGAACATCACGCCGGAGGAGCTAAGAGACGGCATAAACTCTTCCCTCCAATATCTAAGAGACCTCAAAGCCGTAGATAGAGCTGCACGCTACCCCGTATTGGCGTGGAACAACCTCCCACCAGCAGGCGCCAGCATAATACACCCACACTTCCAAGTTCTAGCTGATGAGAGGCCACCCAGCGCTGTCCATCAAGAGATAGAAGCCAGTGAATTGTATGCTGCTTCTGGTGGCTGCTACTGGCAGGATCTCTTGGAGTCTGAGGAGAAGCGGGGGGAGAGGTTTGTGAAGGATAGTAACGTTGTCGCTTGGATTACAGGCTTCACCCCACTTGGTAACAGGGAGGTCTTGGCCATCTTTAAGGGCAAGTCTTCCCTCAGCAGCCTATCACCAGGAGATGTGGAGGAGTTTGCAGAAGACCTGGCGGCACTTCTGAAATACTATTCCAGCTCAGGGGTAGTTAGCCTAAACATGCTATTCTATTCCGGACCTATGGACATAGACATCAGCAGAAGCTTCTACCTCCACGCCAGGATAGTAGCTAGGCCCGCGCCTACAGCCCTCTACGTAAACGATGACGGGTTTCTGGAGAAACTATGCGCCGAGCCCGTGATTGACATGACGCCTGAAGACCTCTCAGGAGCTCTGAGAAAATACCTAGGATAGGAGGATGCAGGTTCTCATAGGCTTGTTGTCCAGACAGGATTTTTTTATACGACGTCGCAATTATACGCGGTGGGCTAGGGGGTGCCTATCCATTGATAACTGTGAAGACCAGGTACTATGCCTATCTTCGCGAGGTTACTGGTGTGAGGGAGGAGGAGATTGCTCTCGAGGAGGGCTCGACAGTCGCAGATCTGGTGGAGAAGCTTGTAAAGAGGTATGGGGAGCCTCTAAGGAGATATATACTCACAGAAGATATGAAGCTGAGACCAAACATCGCCGTCGCGGTCAACGGAGTCAAGGTTTCGGAGGAGCCGCTGAGGAAAACCCTAAGGGAGGGGGACACGGTGGTCATCCTCCCTCCAATCTCAGGCGGTACCTAGCGTCTAAGCCTCCTCAAAACCTCGAGGTCCATTGTGCCATACACCCTGTAGACATTTATGACGAGGAGGGCCCCGACAGTGATGACCGCGGCGCCCGCGGCCATGGAGAGCACAACTATTGCAAGGGCGTAGGGGTCTATTCCACCAGGGCTGTTCGCTCCAAATACAACGAAGTTGAGATGGGCCGCATTGATCATAAGCTCTATGCCTATCAGCTGTTTAATTATGTTCCTTTTGGTAGCGAGCGTGTAGATTCCGATCACGAATATTAGGCCTGCAAAGATTGTGTAAACTGTTGGGCTCAGGGCCAAGACCTACTCACCCTCCCTCATAAGAGAGACAAGACCGACAACTATAGCGATGACCATGACTATAACCCCTGTAAAGACTGGGAAGAACCCTCCCCAGACATAGTCGCTTAAAACCCTCCCCAAATCCTCCAACCCTCCACCAATCACCCGCCTAAGATTCTCACCCCAGTACTCGTATAGCAGGGGGCGTGTCGCCAGACTAGTGATAAACAGCGCTGAGAAGACCGCCACAGCAAGTATACCCAGAGCCTCATTAAGCCTCAGGTCTCATCCCTCCTCGAAGTAACCATCACCATCAGCAGGAAGAGGGCCATCACTCCTCCCGAGTATATTATTATCTGGAGGGCCCCAATGTGTATCGCCCCCAAAGCTACGAAGACCAAGCCTATTGTGACCGTGAAGAGTAGGAGCCCGAAGACGGAGCGGGTGAGACTGCGCGTCTCAACAGCGAATGCTGAGAATATTACGGCGAGAATCAGCAGCAGAAGCTCCAGACCCTCAAGTACCAAGGCCATGATGAATTGATACAAGCTTCTACAAATATGTGTCACTCTGATGTTACGCTTCAAGAGGCTTGGATCGGGGCCCGGCTATCTATTCGCTTGACCAGGTTGTAGAGGATAGCTATTACGAGCAGCCATGCCAGGGTTATCATCAATCCGTGGGCCAGCCTGAATTCCATCGTTCTGGAGAGGTCCATCGCGGAGTTCCACATTCTGTATGTGATGTAGCTGGCGATGGCTACTGTGTATGGTGTAAGGATTGTGGCGCGTGGATAGAGTAGGGATAGTGAGAGTGCTCCTGCGAAGAGAGCTGCTATGATTATGTTTGAGAGGACTAGTGGGTTGGTGAATCCGGACTCTAGCCCAAGCCTGAAGCCTTGGATGATGTATAGGAGAAGGTTTATGGAACTTATCAGGGCTGTTATTCCATTCTTTAGAGCCACTCTAGGCCACCAGCTGACCGGCGTAGGATCACTTAAGACGGACTTTTTTCCACTATCCTCTGCTTTACCTCCTCCAGGCGTTGGGGGATGTTACTGAGATACTCCTTATCCGAGGCGGAGAACTGGGTTAAATTTCCCGTCCCGCTAACAACTCCTAGATAGTCTACGATATGCTGGCCCCTAATCCTCGCCTCTTGGGGCAAGATCTCCTCGTCGACGGGTATTGAGAGTCCCGCGTCTATCGCGCCCTTGACGGCGGCGTAGAGTCTTGAACCGGGGTGGGAGGGGTGCATCCCAAGGTCCACTATCGCCTCAGAGTACCCCTTCTGGAGCGCAAGTTTACCGGCCAAAAACCCTGCGAGATATGCCGCCGGTATGGACTTTGTCCCACCCCTCCATCCATACTCTCTAAGATCCCTTGTAGTCACTGTAACGGAGGTATAGTCTCCTCCGCGCCTAGACTCGACAACCTGGACAATCACATACCTGTTTGTCCTCCTCACAACCAGCCTCGGCTTACCTGACTTAACAATCTTCAGCCTCTTCCTATAGTCGGTCTTCCTGCTTCGCGCCCTTCTTGGAGGCTTCCTTAATAGGGTGTTCGCCGGCGCCAACTTTTATGCACCCACCAAGAGTAGGCCGTTCTCCTTTAGATAGGTCTTGAGCTCGGCCACCGATTTGAACCTTCCTGCCTTAATCTGCAGATAGACGTGTCGATAGGCATCATCCTTCAGCATCTTTGCAGCTTTTAGACGCCTTAGATACCTCCTCTGAGACCTAACCCTCATCAACCATCTCTCCTTCCTCGATATGATGGAGTGTTTTCCACCCTTCCTCCTACCAGGTCCCCTCTTCTCACGCTCCGCACGCCGAGTGTTGCCCCGCTTAGGCGCTGCATAGATCGCGCCCTCGCTAATCAACTGTCTAATATCCGACCTCGTTATGGCATCCTCGACGTCTTCAAGCCTCTCAGGGTCAAACCTGACCCTGCTCTCCCCGCATTTTAAGAGCTCAGCCGCCATCCTCCTCTGGATTGACAGGCTCACTCCTCCACACCCCTCGGTGGATTGAGCACCTTAAGACCCATTGAGGTGGCCTTTTCATAAATCCTAAGCCTGCTCCGCGCGCCTAAGGAACCTGCTAGCCTGACTGCGTGGACCTTGGGGTCCAGTCCCTCTAGCTCTGTGATGTTGTGGACGAGCACCTCCCGATAGCCGGATGGATGTAACCCCCTATACTTTCTAGGGGACCGGTAGCCAACCTTTACTAGGGGAGGCCAACCCCTCTTCTGAAGCCGCATCTTACTATCCTTCCCCCGCGGCTTCCTCCACTTCTCCTCCAGCCTCTCATACCTCCAGGCCTCCTGTCTAACGAACTCTGGCCTCTCCTTCCTCGCGCGGAGGACACTCCTCGGAATCTTGATGGCTGCCTTCCTCTTAGCCTCACCGCCTTCCCCGGACATCTACTCTTCTCCATCGCCCCGTCTATAAAAACCCGACATGAATATAGCCATCAGTGCAGCTATACTTTGAGGTTGCCCGCTATCTGCCTCTCATTTGAGGTCCACCAGCCCTACAGGCTAAACACGAGGATGAGCGGCGAGGACTTCCACAAGATTAGGATGGAGGATATCCCCGGCGCCTATCTCGACGACACTCGGAACAGGGAGATCTTCCTGAGAGTAGCTCGTAAGTGCTACATCCCCGCGAATGAGATTGTCTTGAAGGGGATTGAGGAGGCTGGTTCGTCTGGTAGGGAGTTCAAGGTCAACTATAGCCTCTCTGGGGTTTTCTTGGAGCAGGCTGAAAGGTGGGCTCCCGAGATAATAGACCAGTTTAGGATGATGGTTGGGACTGGCAAGGTCGAGCTGCTGGAACAGACATACTACCACTCGCTAGCGAGCCTCTTTGGTCCGGTTAGCGATGAGTTCAGAGAGCAGGTCAAGCTCCACCGCGAATTAATCAAATCACTCTTCGGCTATGAGCCGAAGGTCTTCGAGAATACCGAGCTGCTCTACAACAACGCTGTAGCTAGGATAGTCTGGGAGATGGGATATAAGGGAATCATTGTGGAGGGCGTGGATAGGGTTTTGCATGGCCGCTCACCCAACCACTTATACTTAGCTGCTGGGACAGGGCTTAAAGTCATGACGAGAAACTACAGGCTCTCAGATGACATAGCCTTCAGGTTCTCAGAGAGGACGTGGCCAGGCTACCCCCTAACAGCCGACAAATATGCGGCTTGGTTATCATCGACCCCTGGAGACTACATACTATTATTCATCGACTATGAGACATTCGGTGAGCACCACTGGCCAGAGTCAGGAATACACGAGTTCCTTAGACATCTCCCCAGAGAGGTTCTGAAGTATGAGAACCTATCCTTCAATACTGCTTCGGAGGTTCTTAAGAGGTTTGAGCCGGTCGGCACGATATTTGTGGGAGAGCTTGAAACAATATCTTGGGCAGATGTTGAGAAGAGTACAGACGCGTGGCTCAGCAACGATATGCAGGTAACCTGCTTTAACGCTCTGAAGAGGATGGAGAGGGCGGTTAAGAGGTCTGGCTCTGAGAATATACTCCGGGCCTGGAGGACATTACAGATTAGCGACCATCTCTACTACATGTACTCTAAGCGTGGGCCCTCGGGAGTGGTTCACGCATACTTCGGATATACGGACCAGATGAATATGTACTATACGATGATGAGGGCTTTATCTCATCTGCAGCAGTTGGCGGCTGAAGTGATAGGTGGTGCGGCTGGCGAGGCTGTGAGGCTTCTTAGGGTTGTTCCACCGGACAGAGCCTTCCACTACCACGAAGATGGCAGATACATAGGTCTATCAGCCCACTCACTCTACGAGCTTCTACAGACCATCCCCATGGCGACGAAGGACTCGATACTTTTCCACATGGCCTGCAGACACCTAGAGCGCTGGGTTAGATGGACTATTGGTGACAGAGAACTGGCTGACAGGATTAGAGAGGTTGAAGCAGACACGAGTGATGAGCTGATCAAGAAGATAGCTAGCCTGGTGGAGGAGAGAATTAAGACGCTGGAGTCCAGGATAAGCGTCTAGGATTCTAGGTCTCTAAGCCAGTTTCTCGAGCGGGCCACAGCAGCCCTCCAGGCCCTCAACCCTCTCGCTCTCCTCTCTGCAGACCACCTGGGGCTGAACCTAGCTGAGACCCTCCACATACCCCTCAACTCATCTAATCCCTCCCACAAGCCGGCTGCAAGCCCAGCCGCATAGCCGACGCCTAGAGAGGTAGTTTCGGTGAACTCCGGCCTAACAACCTCACACCCCAGCACATCAGCTTGAAGCTGCATCAAAACATCATTCATGGAAGCTCCTCCATCTACCCGGAGCGACGAAATCCTGACGCCCGTGTCCTTCTCAATCGACTCTACGACATCGTATGTCTGCCAGCAGATGCTCTCGAGCGCGGCATGGACTATATGCTCCCTCCTCGTGTATGCTGAGAGCCCTATTATGAGGCCGCGGGCTGAGGGGTCCCAGTGGGGGGCGAAGAGGCCGCTGAAGGCTGGCACAAAATAGACACCAGCAGAGCCCTCCTCGCCCGTCCTCTCAGCAACCTCGCCGCTCTCCCTAGGAGACCCTATGAGCCCGATATTCTCCGCCAGCCACTTGAGAAGGGAGCCCGCAATGGCTACCGAGCCCTCCATCGCATACACCCCCCTCCTAGGCTCCATGCTATATGCTACCGTGGTTAGAAGTCCATGGCGGGAGAGAATCGGCTTCTCGCCTATGTTCTGGAGGAGGAAGCACCCGGTCCCATAAGTGTTCTTCGCATCGCCCACGCCATAGCATGCCTGGCCGAACAGAGCTGCCTGCTGGTCCCCAAGGTCTCCGCAGACCGGGGCCTCAATGTCCAGAACTCCCCACAGGTTCGTGTAGCCATAGTAGTCTTTGTAGACGCTTGGGAGCGGCTCGGGCATTATCCCGACCGGTATATCGAAGAGTTCCAAAAGGTCTTCGGACCACTTCAGCTTCTCGATGTCGAAGAGCATTGTTCTCGAGGCGTTAGTATAGTCTGTGACGTGGGCAGCGCCCTCACCACCCTTATCTCCACTTCGGGTTAGATTCCAGATGAGCCAAGTGTCTATTGTCCCGAAGGCCAGATCTCCCTGTCTAGCGAGCTCCATAGCCTCTGGGACATTCTTGAGTATCCATTCAATCTTTGTCGCGGAGAAGTAGGTTGAGGCGTAGAGGCCAGTGACCCTATGTATGAGGTTCTCTTCAAGTCCTTGCTTCCTAAGCTCTTCGCAGCGCTCCCTCGTCCGGGTGTCCTGCCAGACTATCGCGTTGTATAGCGGTTGGCCGGTCCGCCTATTCCAGATTACAGTCGTCTCCCTCTGGTTAGTTACGCCCACGGCAACGACGCGGGCATCCCTTGTAGAAACACTCCTCACCGCTTCGCTGACAACTAGCTTCGTCGCCTCCAGAATCTCTAGAGGGTTGTGCTCAACCCAGCCTGGCATTGGATAGATGTTCATGTGCTCCCTATAGGCCCAAGAGACAGGCCGCCCAGACTCATCCAACACAAGACACCTGGTCCCCGTCGTTCCCTGGTCGATAGCCACTACGAGCCTCAAACCCGCAGCCCCAATACAAAAATGCAGTAATATCCTTTACTACAGGGCCTACACTTTTGGTAGAGACTAGGAATAAGCCGCGACCCCTAGGAAAAGGTCCAGCTGGTAGACTCATGCAGAGATTGGCCCGATGCCTGTTTAGTCACGCTTTACTAACTGCCTCGACATTCCAAGCGGCTCAGCCTATAGCTAATAGTTAAAGGATGGGTGTTGTACTCCATGTGGGCGATGCAGAACATAGCAGAGGCAATAATCTACGTAGTTCCAGCATACATCGCCAATGGAACGCCGGTCGTGGTGCTCAGATACATCAAGCAGAGCCACCCTATCGACTTGGGCGTTGTCATGTGGGATGGCAGGAGGCTCCTCGGCGACGGTAAGACGATTGAGGGTCTTGTGTCTGGATTGGCTGTAGGCCTCGTAGCGGCCCTCTCGCTATATGTCCTTGTCCCCGGAATTTACAGGAGCCTGCTAGAATGTGGTCTTCTACCTGTTGGAGCGATGATGGGGGATATTTTGGGGGCTTTCATTAAGAGGCGTATGGGCTTAGAGAGGGGGAGAAGCGCCCCAGTCCTTGACCAGATAGGATTTCTACTGGTAGCGCTACTGCTGGCATGGCTTCCCCACGGAGCCCCCATCTGGCTAGACGCCCAAACATTCGTAATATTACTTGTAATTACGGCCCTGCTTCACCTGTCCACCAATGCCCTCGCATATCTTGTAGGACTTAAGGATAAGTGGTATTGAGACGGGCAACCAGTATATAGTGGCCCTGCACCAGAAAGGTTAGAATAGAAAATGGGCTATAGAATCAAGATCAGAGCTATATGCGGGCCCACAGAGTCCGAGTCTAAAGTGGGGAGGGCTATACTCAACATCCTCTCACTGGAGCGTGAACCCCCGTTTAAGGTTCATCGCCTGACAGGAATATTCGGTGAACCGCTCACCATCCTGGAGGCGGAGATCTCCGACGACGTGGCTGAGCGGGTTGCGCGCCACTTAATCGAGAGTGTTTCAGACGAGTACATCTTGGAGAGGGTTGAGAGAAGCGGCTCAGCCGAGACAATCCACCTCAGGCTGAATAAGCAGCTGGCCTACCTCGGGATTATACAGCCATCTGAGGTCGACGCCATTAAGATAGAGATAATTTCGCGAAAGTGAGGACTTTATGGTGTTGATTCTTGCCTAGAAGGTTTGTTGACGCTTGGCTTAGGCCTAGAAGCCGGGATGTTCTTGAGGGTATGCTGAGGAGCTGCCACGAGCTAGGCTTCTGGGGGGTGGCTGTTGAGGGTGGTGATGATCTCTGGGTGGAGGCTAGAAGAGTGGCTGGGGCTTATGGTCTCGAGGTTTTCCGCCGAGTCACGGTTGAGGCCTCGTCAAGGGGTGAGTTGTATGAGAAGCTTAGGGCGGTGCGCTGGAGCTATGACTTAGTCTCCGTGGCAACACATGATAGGGACGTGCTTCTGGCTGCTGTGAGGGATATGAGGGTTGACACTGTAATCGCTAGCAGCCCCCGAACACCTCCAATCGATAGGCATGTTGTAGAGGTGACTGGCAACTCACTGGAGCTGGCTCTACTTCACATACTTGAGGGCGGGTTCGAGGCATTTAGGACGGTGACTAGGGTTGTATGGACTGCCTATAAGAAAAGGCTTAACCTAGTGGTCTCGACTGGGGCCAGGGACGAGTATGAGCTTAGGCCTCCGAGGCAGATGGCTTCTGTACCTTGGTCGCTTGGTGCGAGCCCCAGCTATGCACTTGATGCCGTATCCAGTTATCCAGCTCGGATATTGCTGGAGAATCGGGGGAGGCTTGAGGGCCGTGTTAGTGTAGACGGGGTGTGGAGAGTTGCTGAGGGTGAAGAAGAGGTATCTACTGGTTAGGATCTTTCCACAGCAGGTTGAGGTTAAGCCTGAGGAGCTGAGAGAGGCGGTTGCGGAGGAGTTGTCAAGGATAGGAGGCTGGAGCGCACTGGCGGAGGCGGGAATCTCCGTAAAGAGATATCGACATGAAGGCGGCGAGTTCCTAATAAGATGTAGCTTAAGGTCTCTCTCAATAGTCCTTCTCTCCCTAACATTAATCAAAGGAATTCGGGGAAAGAAGGTGAGGTTGGACGTGACTAAGATTGGCGGTACTATAAGGGGACTAAGAGAGTAGCCGACCTACTCCTGGCTTCTCCCACAATTTGGACAGAATATCGCGCCCTCAGGGATTACCGCGCCGCAGAATTTGCATTTAGGCGCCGAGTAGAAACCTGCTTCACGTCTCCTCTCAATCCTCTTAGCAATCAGCAGGGAGATCTCCATCATAATGACTAAGGGGAGGAAGAGGACCGTGTTCCCGACAAGCCAGCCGTCAGGTGTTATGAACGCGATAATGATGTATAGTATGCCGTAGAAGTATATCCGGTTTCTCGAGAGGATATTGGAGCTTAGGATACCCAGTCTAACTAGGAGGACGAAGATTGCAGGTGCCGTGAAGAGTAGACCCATAGAACCGACGGTGGAGAAGACGAACATGTAGTAGTCGCCAGCCTCGATCAGCCGCAGCTCAGGGGGAATTCCAATGATGTCGGCGAATATCGCCATGAATCTTATGATGAGTGGGACAACTATGAAATAGCTGAAAAACGCTCCCATAGCGAATAGGCCGATGAATGCTGTGAGAAAAGGCCAGACAAGCCTTCTCTCTTGGGGATAAAGAGCTGGGTTAACATAGGCATATATCTCATACCCAATTACGGGAATAACTGTTATGAATGCAACGAGGGCCGCGGCTATGAAGTAGATCTCAAGTGGCGAGACGAGCCTCCCAGGTATGATCTTGAATATCCCGCCGGTCAGAGAAACAGTTTGCTCCAGGATGATGCTGATTACGGGCTTATACTCGCCTGTCAGGATGGTGCTTATACTGGTGAGCGTGATGTTTGAGGGGAAAGCAAGCCAGAAGATGAGAGCCACTACATAGCTTATCGCGACGATCTTTAGCCTATCCCTTAGCTCTATTAGATGTTCACTAAAAGTCATCTCGTTTGGATTCTTCCTCATCCGCTTCCTACCCATTCTCCTAACCGTGAGCTAGCTAGGGAGCGATGGATATAAATTAGTCGCGCCTAAAAAATATAAGCTGATGGACGCGGCTCTCAAGCTCTACCAGTCCACAATAGTGGCCGCCTCCGCGATAATTATTATGAACGTTATCGGCAGCTATGTCTCGGCCATAGGTGCTGGCTTGGCCTGTCCCGACTGGCCCCTCTGCCCATTCCCGGAGAGCTTCCCAGTCTTAATGGAGTTTCTTCACCGCGTTTGGGGGCTTGTTGTTGTTGCCACTATCGCTATATCTGTTCTGCGGGCTAGGGGTATTGGTGACGTAGGCGGGTTTAGAGCCGCCAAGCTGCTGGTCTATACAAGCCTACTGATTGTCCTGATTCAAGTAGCGCTGGGAGCCATCGTGATCTTTACTACGTTGAGGCCCGAGTTCGTGGCTTTACATCAGCTACTAGCGCAGGTAACCCTCTCACTACAGGTAGCCGCGGCTGGGATAACCTGGTCTACAGCATCTAGACGAATTGAGGCTGAGAAGACCTCTGTGAAGAGCTGAGACTAAGCTACTCTTTCTCCTCCGCCTCTTTCTCTCCCTTTTTCATCTCCCGGCGGAGTTCGCCAAGACTCTTCGCAAACTTGAGAATAGCATCGGGTTTAAAGAAGATTATCAGTATGAAAATGACGAGGATTATTAGGAATGCTTCGAGCGGCGATATCATTCCTAGGCTGCCAGTTTAGTCTTTATCTCCTGTACCAGAGCCTCCCGGCTCTTACCCTCGGTGGATATTCCTAGGGTCTTAGCGACTTCGATGAGCTTCTCGTCTGGTAGAGCTCCCACCTCTGTAGACTGTATAGGCTTAGGTTTCTCAGGCTCCTCGGTTGAGCTTGCCTCTTTGCTGGCCTTCTCGAACTCCTTCTTCGCTTGGCCGAATGCCTTCGCTATCTTTGGAAGCCTCTCAGGCCCCCATAGAAATAGGACTAGGAGGACCACCGCGATGATTATCAATTCAAACCCTTGAGGTGCCAACCCTCTTCATAGATATTTTCTGAAACCCCGTATATAAGTGTTCGTAGTCTCACTCGGTAATCCAAGCATGCGAGCCATCGCTATAGGCTTCCTTCTTGAAGAGCGCAGGCTCTTTTTTGTATCTCTCGACGGCTTCGCGGAGGGCGTTGAAGACTAGGGCCCTGTGCTTGCCTGCGACAGCCACAAGAACTACTGGCTCGCCTGGCCTGAACCTTCCCTGAAGATGCCAGATCCCAACGTAGGCGACGTTATGCTTCTCCATCACCTCCCGGCATATCTCACCAATCACCAGATTTGCATTCTCCACGTAAGATTCTATCTCGAGATACTTGACCTCCTTTCCAAGCCTGCTCTCGGCTTTAGCTACTCCCAGGAAGATGGCCACCGCACCGGCCTTGCCCGACTCATATATCTGCGACAGGCTTGAGAGAAGTTCAATAATGTTCAGCTCATCCGCAGAGTAGACACCAGGGCGTGGGAGACTCTTCAACCCCGGCTCCCCCAGACTCACTTCGCCCCTCTCCTGACCGCGACCACGCTGAGGGCAGCAGCTACGCGCCTCGCTAGCCCCCTGAAACTCTCTGCCGCCTCAGATGTAGGGTCTGTTGTTATTATTGGTGTGCCGTTGTCGCTGTTCTCTCTGAGTTGTGGTAGGAGAGGTATCTCGGCTAGAAGAGGCACATCAAGCTTCTCGGCGGACCTAGCACCTCCACCTTGGCCGAAGATGTATTCTTTCCTCCCGCAGCCAGGGCAGACATAGTAGGACATGTTCTCCACGATTCCCAGTATCTCGACACCTAGTTTCTGGAACATTCTAAGGGCTTTAATCGCTATGTCTAGGGAAGCCTGTTGGGGTGTTGTGACTATTATTGCTCCTGTTATCGGTATTGTCTGGGCGAGTGATAGCGGGGCATCCCCAGTGCCAGGCGGCAGGTCTACAACGAGATAGTCTAGCTCGCCCCATTCCACATCTGTCAGCATCTGCCTCACAGCACCACCGACAAGAGGCCCCCTCCAGATCACGGGCGTGTCATCAGGAACTAGTAGGCCCATCGACATCATCTTCAGCCCCAGCGGCCCCTCGGCAGGCAGGATCTTATCTTTACCCTGAACCTCAAATCTGAATGAGCGTATGAAGCGTGTCAGGCTTGAGCCATATATGTCGGCGTCGAGGATTCCAACAGAGGCGCCGGTCTCGGAGAGAGCTATGGCTAGGTTAGTGGCGACTGTGGTTTTTCCCACGCCTCCCTTCCCGCTTCCCACAGCGACCACATTCTTTATCCCGGGAATCTCCATAGGCATTCGCTGCCCAACCCACCCCTGCCGGACCCGCGCCGTAACCTTCATGCTTACCGACCTAACTCCCGGAAGATCCTCAACTACACTCCTAGCCATCTGCTCTATCTGGGAGTTGAAGGGACAGGCGGGAGTCGTCAACTCCAAGGTAAAAGCCACCTCACCATCCTTAACAACCAGGTCCTTAATCATACCCATACTCACGATATCCATGCCAAGCTCAGGATCTCTGACGCTCCTCAGCGCGTTGAGCACATCACCCTCTGTTAGCATACTCTAAATAGCATAATGCTATCCTATATAAAAAACAAATTTCCAAAACCCACTAATGAGAGTGTTCACAAACAGTATATAAGAAAGAAGATGGCAGATAAACCCCCAGATAGAAAACATGACAGTGCTCGAGTCTAAAGAGCTTGGAAAGCCCATCCTGAGGCTTAGTAGCTACTTCAACGACCTTTACAGTATCAACGAGGATGGCTTACCAGTCTTTAAGATGTTTATAAACAATCAATGGGTGGAGAGCAAGACTGGCGAGACATTCCCGGTTGACACCCCAATCGACGAGAGCATCGTGGCATACGCCCAGAAGGGTGGTGACCATGATGTTGACCTTGCCGTGGCTGCTTCTCGTGACGCCCGCCCTAAGATTCGATCCATAGCGGCGATAGATAGGATAGAGATATTCCACGAGACGGCAAAGATAATTGAGGAGCATCTGGAGGATTTTGCAAATGTTCTTATGCTTGAGGCTGGCAAGCCCCGAGCCGACGCAATAGGCGAGATTACGGCCGTGGTTGAGAGGATGAGGATGACGATGGAGGATGTCTCGAAGATTGGTGGGGAGTATAAGCCCGGCGACTGGTCAGCCGACACTATGGGCAAGATAGCGATTGTCCTCCGCGAGCCGGTCGGGACTGTTGGGGCTATAGGCCCCTTCAACTACCCCCTTTACATACCCGCAGCCAAGATTATACCTGCTGTACTCTCAGGAAACACGGTCGTCGTCAAGCCAGCCAGCGACAGCCCTTTGAGCCAGCTACTGCTCGCCAGGGCCCTTGAAGAGGCAGGAATTCCACCAGGGGTAATTAATGTTGTTACAGGCCCAGGCCGGGTAGGCTCTAGGATAGCAGCGCATGAGGAGGTTGGCATGATATCCTTCACAGGGAGCACAGAGGTGGGTAGAGAGATTGCAAGGATAGCCGCCAACAAGAGGCTACATCTTGAGCTTGGAGGAAAGGCCTATGCTATCGTATTAGAGGATGCGGATATCGGTTTGGCGGCCAGCAAGTGTGTGGCGGGCTCTCTCAGGAATGCGGGCCAGAGATGCGACGCCGTGAGCGCGATTCTTGTTGTTGAGGCCGTGGCGGACTCGTTTGTTGAGAAGGTGCTGGCCGAGGTTGATAAGATAAAATTCGGCGACCCGAGGATTGAGGGCGTCAATATGGGCCCACTCATAAACAGGGCCGCTGCGGAGAGAGTCAACACCCTAGTCAGAGACGCAGTCGCCAAGGGAGCCAAACTCCTCAGGGGCGGGAACTATAAGAACAGCTACCATGAGCCTACCGTCCTCGATAAGGTACCTGTAGAAGCGAGGATTCTGTGGGAGGAGACCTTCGGCCCGGTCGTGACTATAGCCAGAGTCAGGGACGAGAACGAGGCAATCGCGCTAGCCAGCAGGAATAGATATGGGTTGGACAGCTGTGTCTTTACCAATAACTTCTACAGGATGTGGAGGATTGCTAAGTCGCTTCAGACAGGGGCTGTAACTATAAACGATTTTCCACGCCACGGGGTAGGATACTTCCCGTTCGGCGGGGTTAAGGACTCTGGACTTGGTAGAGAGGGTATAGGCTACTCAATTGAGGAGATGATGGTCCTTAAGACAATTGTATTCAACCTAGAGCCGGTGCAGCTTGGAAAGGTAAGAAGACCCAAGCACAAGCACCATTAAACTCCCCTGAGAAAGATCGCCATTAGAAGCCCGGCTATACTTTTTAGATCACGTATCTCACCACTCGATATGGCCTCTAATACCTCCTCGCGAGAGAGTCTAATGACTCTGATGTTCTCATCCGTCTCATGCTTAGATACACCTCCCTGGACAGCCTTGGCGGTAAATATGTAGAGCCTCTCGCTCGTGTATCCGGGACTGGTATAAGTGTTGGCGAGGGGATGTAGGTCTAGTGCCCTGTAGCCTGTCTCCTCCTCCAGCTCCCTCTCAGCGCATTTTAGGGGCTCCTCACCCTCCTCCAGAGTACCAGCCGGTATCTCAATAGTATCCTCACCAACCCCCACCCTATACTGCTTCACCAATAGGAATCGGCCTACACTATCCGTCGCAACTATCGCTACAGAGCCAGGATGCTCGACAACCTCCCTTTCAACCTCTTCCTCACCATACCTTGCACGAATCAGCTTAACCGCGATTAGCCTCCCATCATAGACGCCTCTAGTTGAGATAATCTCAGGAGCTCGTTTCATCTCAGCCCTTCTAATGCCTCGTGGAAAGATGTTTTTATAAATTACCGGAGGGGCTGTGAATTCGTGAAGACCCTGTTTATCCTCCTTGATGGAGTGGGTGATAGACCTTCACAGATCTTGAACGGCCTGACTCCTCTACAGGCCGCTCGTATACCCTTCTTGAATGCTCTGGCTCGCGACGGGTCTAATGGCCTCATGGACCCGTTCTCTCCTGGAATCCCTGTGGGCAGCGATACTGGCCACCTCTCAATCCTCGGATATGACCCATACAAGTATTATCCCGGGCGCGGCCCCTTCGAGGCCCTTGGCGCGGGCATCAAGCTTAAGCCGGGGGATGTTGCCTTTAGATGCAATCTCGCCACTGTAAACGATGAGAACAGAGTTGTGGACAGGAGGGCAGGCCGTATAAGCAGTGAAGAGGCAGCAGAACTCGTGGAGAGCCTCCTCGAGGTTAAAGAGGTTGATGGGGTTGAGATCCTGCTCAAGCATACCGTCGAGCATAGATGCGTCTTAGTGCTGCGTAACGGCGTCTCCGACAAGGTATCAGATGTCGACCCGCATAAAGACGATGTGGATCTCCTCTGGCCTAGACCTCTCGATAGCTCAAGAGAGGCGGTGAGAACATCCGAGGTGCTAACTAAACTCCTCAAGAGGTATAGGATGATTCTGGAGAAAAACCCCATAAATGTTAGGAGGCGCGAGAAGGGACTACAGCCGGCCAATATGCTGCTGCCTCGGGGGGCTGGGAAGATGCCTGAACTCCCGTCACTCTCTTCGCGATACGGCTTGAAGTCTGCTGTAGTTGCCGGCGCCGCCCTCTATAAAGGAGTCTGCAGCGCCGTTGGAATGGATGTCGTTGAGGCCCCCGGAGCCACTGGCACGCTAAACACCGACCTAAATTCTAAGATAAAGACAGCCTTCGGAGCCCTGAAAAGCTACGACTTTATATTCCTACACATCAAGGGGGCAGACACAGCCGCACATGATAAAGACCCATTAACCAAGGCCTCTTTCCTCGAGAGAGTTGACGCCGCCCTCAAGAAAAACTTCGAGCCGCCAAGCGATGAATTCATAGTCTGCATCACAGGCGACCACACAACCAGCTCCCTAACAGGCGAGCATAGAGGTGACCCAGTTCCTGTCCTGATCTGGGGCCACGGTGTAAGGGTCGACTCTGTAAACAGGTTTAACGAGGTTGACGCTGCTCGAGGGGCAATTGGAAGAATAAGGGGCTTGGATTTGATGAATATATTGATGGACCTGATGAATAGGACGGAGAAGTTTGGAGAATAACCAGCCCTACCGATTCTTTCTCAGCACATTCTTACGGAGAAACTCCTCCGCCTCCACCCTGTACCTCATCTCGAGCTCCAGCCTCGTATTGAAATACTCCTCCAGCCCCAAAACCTTCCACTGAAAACTCTCTTTAACATCGTAGATCTTTTCGGAGAGGGCTTTTAAGTGGCTTTCAGCCCTCATCGGAGGAGGCCTCAAGCCTTTACCGCCTGTCTCTTCAGTATGGTTTCACTAACCTCCTCTAGGAGCTGTTTTCCCCTTTTCGTCAGGACGCGACCCTTCCTCGATTTCTCAACGAGGCCAGCGGCCTCCAGCTGTTGGAGGGCTTTTCTGATGACGCTACCGCTCCCCGGCGCGAAGTGTGGATTCCTGTGACCCATCCTATGCCTCCCCCCATACATCCTCCTCAGCCTAGAGACTCCGAGTCCCTCACCTCGAATATACAGCTTCCGTAGTATGGCGGCGCTCCTCACATACCACCAGTCGGGATCTGATGGGGGCCTGTCCTTGGAGACCCCGGTCTTAGCATAGGCAGCCCACTTAGGCGCTGAGACCATCTTATTCTCTTTGAGATAGCGCGCAACAGCCCGAATCAGCTGGAGCGGCTCAACAAGTCGGACACTCATTTCCCTTTATCTGATAAGTTTGGAACCCTAGCCGTATTTAACGCTGCCTAGGAATGGTCGATGCTACGGGCTGGTTCTCCTCCCCTAGTTATTATTGTCAGGATTAGCACTTATTAGGTGCTTCAAGGTTCAGCAAGTTAATGGAATGGCCCCAGCTCATAGCCACTGTCGTGTTGGTTTCCACTTCGGGGGCCCTCGCACCAGGCCCTTTACTAGTTGCAACCCTTAGCGAGAGTGTTAAGAGAGGGGCTAGTACTGGACTACTCTCAGCCACGGGCCATATGATCGTCGAGCTTCCGCTAGTAATTTTGCTGGCTCAAGGCATTGCCTTTCTCTTTACAGGCGAGCCCATAGTTAAGTTGGCTATATCCTTAGCAGGCATAATAGCCCTAACATTCTTCGGCATAATGCAAGTCCGAGAGGCCATAAACGCGCGAAAAACCACAATCCAAACAACGAGACCCCAGAGTTCAAGAAATAGTGTAGCGATAGGCATAATATTCACTGGCCTAAACCCCTACTTTATCATGTGGTGGCTGACCATAGGGGCGCGCCTAGTATACAGCGCGCTTGAATTGGCCTCTTGGCTGGGAATAGCCGTGATGTATGCGTCACACATTTGGATTGACTATGCGTGGCTCTACCTCACAAGTGTCCTAGTTTGGAAAGGCCGCCAGATACTTGGCTCAAAGGCTCTGCGTCTCATCAACATAGTCCTTGGCGCCTTCCTCCTGCTACTCGCTCTACTCATGATTCTAGAGCTTGTACCCGCTATATTCTTCTAGATATACCCTGAGAATATCTCACAGTCTTGGGAGCGACTCCAGTATAAATGAAAAAATCTGCCAGTGAAACTGTATGCGCTTTCCATGGTCAAGAGAATCGAAGCTTTGGTCAAAGATTGAGGAGGTATCGCTCAGCCTCTCAGTTCTCAACAACAAGCTCTCGGCGCGCGTAGACCAGATGGGTAGAAGAAATAGGGAGCTCTTTGAAGCATGTGTTAAAGCTTATCAGGAAGGCGACACAGAGAGAGCGGCACTCTATGCATCAGAGCTCTCCCAGCTCCGAAAAACCTTCAACAACACTCTAAGATGCCAGCTCTCCCTAGAGGCTGTGATATACAGACTCGCAACCGTGAAGGACTTAGGGGATGTGAGAATAGCTTTACAGCCTGTTAAGGGCATAGTGTCTAAGATTGGGGAGGATCTTCAAGGGGCTCTGCCCGAGGTTAGTGGGCGGGTGTTGAGGGTTCAGGAGCTCATCGACGAAGTTGCACTGGAGATAGGTTCGGTTGATGAGAGAGGTTACACGAGATTTGAGGCTGCGGATGATGAGGCAAAGCGTATTTTGGCTGAGGCCGCGGCGGTTGCGAGCCGGAGGACAAGCGGGACATAGCTTGAAACGTGCAAAGATTTATGCGGAGGAGGCGCGGCTAGGGATGTGGAGAGATGAAAACAAAGCGGTCGTCTGGGGCAGTAATCTTTAACGACTCAATCGGAGAAAACTATTACCTCGTGTTATTATACGGTGGTGGACACTGGGACTTTCCAAAGGGAGGTATTGAGGAAGGAGAGTCTGAGATTGAAACTGCACTGAGGGAGATTAGGGAGGAAACAAGCATCAAGAATGTCCAGATTATTGAGGGATTTAAACGAGTCATAACTTACACCTACAAGAGTGACAACGATACGGTCTACAAGACGGTGACATTTTTTCTAGGAAGGACCGATGAGTTCCAAGTCACGCTCAGCAGGGAGCATAAGGCCTACGCCTGGCTAAAATACTTGGACGCTCTGAATCAGCTTACTTTCAGAACTGCGAAGCAAGTCCTGATGGACGCGGAGCTTTTCCTCAAAAATAACTCCTCACAAGGCCGAGGCAGACCATTCATCCGAAACACGAGTTGGTAAGAAATGAGGCCGGCAATATTATTACTTACATTAATGCTAGTCCTTTACTCAGGGGCTCTATTGAGCGTTGGTCAGGCTCAGGCAGGTAGCTTAGTTGTCAGGGTATTTGACCTTCATGGAAATCCGAGGCCCGGTGTTGAGCTTACGTTGGCAAACTCCACTTTCACAAGGATGTTTGAGACAACTGCACAGGGTGTGGCTGAGTTTAGGCTAATCTCGCCCGGGACATACAATCTCTCCGCTCGTGTAGAGGGGGTAGTCGTGGCATCTGCGACTGTAACCTATCCTTCACAGGCCATCCTCAATCTCACGCTTATGATACAGGATATCGAGCTGACCGTCTACGACTTGGATGGAAGACCAGCTGGTGGCATGACAATAGAGCTGAGGTCGGAGAATGGACCAGTAATCCGTCGCGGGTCGACCGACAATAGTGGAAGATTTTCTATCCGTGACTTACCCTTCTCGAACCTGTCACAGGTTGGCCCCTACCGGGTTTTAGGCCGCCTTGGGAATATAACCGTTCTTAACTCGACGATAATCGTGTCCCAGCAAGTTTCAAGATACGAGCTGACTGCCGAGGTAGTTAGAGTGGGGATAAGTGTTCTCGACTATAGAGGCAGGGGGGTAAATGCTACTTTAAGGATAAGCGCTGAGGGCCTAAACTACTCCACAACACTCGCCGCAGGGAGGGTCTCTAGTCTTCCATCCTCGAGTGTTGCAGGAGCGTATGTAATCGAGGCGGTCAGGCAATATACCCCACAAGGACCGGAGATATCTCTCCTCAGGGAGGTTACTAGGCTGGATAGGAGCCAGAACCTAACGTACGTGCTCGACCTCTCCGACATTACGGTCGTAGTGAGAGATGATTCTGGAGAGGCTCTACAGGGCGTCAGGATACTCTTGGAGTCTGAGCGGCTTGGTGTCCTAGGCTCCTCGACCACTGGGCGCACTGGACTGGTCGCGTTTGAAGCAATACCCTTCAGCGAGGGCAGGCCTGGCGCCGGCCTCTACCACGTGACAGTGTATAAAGACTCCATACGGCTCAGCGTTTTAGACATAAATCTCGTCCCCGGTACTATTAGAGTTAATATGACTGTTAACCGCCTACAGACGGTGTTCTATATCCACAAGCCGAGCGGCCAACCGCTAGCTAACGCAAGCCTCACACTTCTGGACCCAGTCACAAGAAGAACCTATACCGCAGCCAGCGATGCTAATGGTAGGGTGACACTATCACTAATCCCCGGGACACACCAATACGCTATATCATACATGGGCGTTGAAGTGGCCCGCGGTGTTCTAAATGCCACAGAGCCCCAGGTCTCGATACCTGCTACGAATGTCGATCTCGAGCTGAGAGTTAGGGTTAGAGACTGGGCTGGGAATGTCTTGAGAGACGCGATTGTCTCTATTGTTTGGCGTGGTAGAGAGCTTGAGGTTGTGAAACAGGATGACGGCTCGGTGTCAGCGCTTGTGCCCGTAGCAGACGAGGTCAGGGTCGACGTCTATCTTGGTGGCTCCCTTATGGAGAGGAGGATAATCTGGGTGAGCTCACCAACTCTGCACGAGGTTAGGCTCAGAGGTGTGATGGTAGGTGGGGGGCTTGTCGATGTCGAGACCATCACCTCTATTGTAGCCAGCGTCCTACTCGCCCTCTCAGCCGCCTCAATTGCTGTCCTATGGCGGTATAGGGCTCCCAAGAAATAAGACATGCTAGTTTATGAGTGCCTGACCCTCGGATCTATAACTGGTGTTAATAGGTCTAGTATAAAGACCGATAATGTTACCACGAAGCATGAAAGTAATGCTACCGCGGCCAAGAGATTATAATCAAAAACAGCTATGGCTCTGTAGATGAGATAACCCAGGCCTGGATACGCGAATAGTATCTCCGTTATTAAGGCGCCTCCAAGTATCTGACTCATATATAGCGTGAGCAAGGTGATCTGGGCGAGGCTAACTTCACCCCAGAGGTGCCTCCTCCTAATCTCACTCTCCCTCACACCCATCAGCCGTGTAAATATTACATGGTCCTCAGTCACCTTAACCCTAGTGGCGGAGTAGGCGCTCAGGAAGAACCAGCCTAGACTCGAGGGTATGATGAGCGAGAGGGCTGGAAGACTGGCATGGTGTAGAATATTAAGAATAAGGGCCAGGTTGTGTAGCAGGTCTCCAGTCAGGTGTGGCGGAACTACGCTCACTCCTCCCCCGAGAGGGAAGATTGGCACCAAGTAGGCGAAGAGAAAGATAAGCACCAAGCCAAAAAGATAGTAGGGTATAGGGTAAAGGACCGAGGATAGGCCCAGCAGGAGCTTAGAGAGGCCTCTTGAGGACATAGAGCCTGAGAAGATGCCCATCAAAGTCCCGATGAGCCAGGAGACAAATATGCTGAGAGAGAGCAGGCCTATTGTCCAGGGGAGAGCCCTAAGAATCAGAACCGAGACAGGCGTGGGGAAGCTAACTAGGGAGGGCCCGAAGTCGAATGTAAACAACCTCCTCCACATCTCAATGTAATGAAGCCATAAGTCACCCTCAAGCCCGTAGAAACTCAGCCACGAGCTCCTCAGCCTCTCAGCCTCCTCCGGATAGCGGAGGATGCCAACCTGATAGGCCTGCTGTAGACGGAGCTCAACAGAACTCAGAGGAGCCAGACGAAGAATAATGAATATCAAGTTAATTCCTAAGAAGAGGTTAAGCCCGGCGGCCAAGACCCTCTGCACAAAAAACTTTAACGGAGCCATACCCTCGTAAGCATCCCCCACCCATCCGATACATGCGCGAGCATAGTTCTCAATCTCAACTCTTATATTTTACAAGGACTTCTTAATCCCTGCGGTGTTTTTGTATTGAGAGAGATAAGGGTTGGAGTAATAGGTGTCGGTGGGCATGGACGTGGTCGCCATCTTATACCTCTCACGAGGACACCTGGAGCGAGAGTCGTCGCAGTCTGCGACACAAATCCTCAAACCTTGGATAGTGTTTGCAGAGAGTTTCACGTGGCAGGATACATGGATTTCACAGAGATGATTGAGAAGGAGGGGTTAGAGGCTGTAAGCATAGCCACTCCCTCCGGCCTCCATTATAGAATCGCCTTAGAATGTCTTAAGCGTGGAGTCCACGCGCTAGTCGATAAACCATTGGGGGCAAACCTGCAAGAAGTCACAGAGGTTGTGAAGACCGCGAAGCGGCATAACAGGGTTCTAATGGTTGGGTTCTGGTCGAGATTCTCACCTGCACTCAGATACGGCGTCGATCTCTACGAGTCCGGGGCGATAGGTGAGCCCTACTATGCATATGGATACCTCGTGAGGAGGAGGGGGATACCCGGCAAGCCAACATTCATAGACAAGGAGCTCTCTGGAGGGAGGGGGGTAATGCTCGACATAGGCTGCTACATGCTGGACAACATTCTTGCATTAACGAGTTTCAGAAAGCCAATATCCGCGAGCGGCGCAGTCTATACAAAGTTCGGGAGGGACCCAGAGGAGGTAAAGTTCAACTGGGGGTGGTGGAACCCTGCCGAATTTGAGCTCGAGGACTTCGCAGCCGGCTTCGTCAGGTTCGAGAACGGATTGACCATGTGCATAGAGACTGCATGGGCAGCCAATGTCTCTCACAGGGGAGAGGTGGGGAGGCTCAGAGTGCTGGGCGAGAAGGGAGGGATAGAGGCAGAAGGGCATGAGGCCCTCCTAGACCTCGGGTTCTACTCCAGGACAAAGAACTTCTTGACAGATACAAAGCCGGTTCTGCCTAACGCTGACCTCCCACTCGAGATGACAAAGGCATTCATTAAGGCGGTCCAAGAGGGGTCTGAGCCTCCGGTAACTGGATGGCAGAGCATAATACTCCACGCCATAATAGACGCCATCTATGAGTCATCACGAACAGGTAAAGAAGTGCAGATAAGCCTACCCACAATCTAGTGTTTCTCGTCGGAATATAGCCAGCAGGCTACCTCTACCCCACTACTAGTCCTGATTAGGGGCGGGGCCTTCCTCTTACAAACATCCATGACGTAGGGGCACCTGTCAGCAAACTTGCAGCCTGGGAGAAGATACTCCTCAACCTCAGTCACAGTGACTTTGACCTTCCCAACCCACTTCCTGTCAACCCGCGGGATAGAGTTGATTAGAAGCTGCGTGTACGGGTGGAGCGGCTCCTTAAAGATGGAGTCAGCCTCTCCCACCTCGGCGAAGGAGCCCTTATACATCACCGCTATCTTGTCGCTTATGTAATAGGCTGTGGAGAGGTCGTGTGTGATGTAGATGAAGTTGATGTCCAGTTCCTCCTTGAGTTGCTTGAATATGTTTAGGATTCCCATCCTTAGAGAGGCGTCGATCATGGAGACTGGCTCATCGGCTATAATTAGTTTTGGCCTAGGGATGATTGCTCGCGCTATTGAGAGCCTCTGGACCTGTCCACCGGAGAGCTCGTAGGGGGACCTGGCAGCTATATCGGGTGAGAGGCGAACGGCCTCAAGGGCCTGATTTACCCGCTCTTCGGCTTCATTCTTATCCTCGATCCCCGCTACCTTGCTTGATGTGTGGAGGAGATAGGGATACACCCTTCTGAGAGGGTTGAAGGCCTCGAAGGGGTTTTGGAATACAGGCTGGACAACTCTTGGAAGCCATCTGCTCCTCTCCTTTGACGAGAGCTTAAAGATATCCTTCCCCAGGATCTCAATACGGCCGTAGGTGGGCTCTATGAGGCTTAGAATCATCCTAGCCAACGTCGTCTTACCACAACCACTCTCACCAACTATCGTGAAGATGTTGGCAGAGTCGCCTCCTAGCGTGAATGAGACGTTATCAACAGCCCTGAACTTCTTTCCGAAGAATATGCCCCCTGTCTTGTAGATCTTTGTGAGATTCTCAACCTCGAGGACACTATTCTTCTCCATGTGTCCTACTTCCCCTCTAGGAGCCAGCATGCCACCTGCCTATCACCTACAGTAAAGAAGGGAGGCTCCTCGGCAGAACATTTCTCCATCCTGTAGGGGCATCTTGGATGGAATCTGCAGCCAGGCGGCGGGTTGGCGAGGCTTGGGGGGAGCCCTGAGAGACCCTCAAGCTTCTTAGACCCGCCTATTCGGGGCAGAGAGTTTATAAGCCCCTCGGTGTAGGGGTGGAGGGGTTCTTTGAAGACATCATCAGTATTACCAACCTCGATTATCTTGCCGGCATACATTATGGCTATCCTATCACTGGCCTGGTAGTGGAGCCCCATATCATGTGAAACAAGGATGAAAGAGGTACCATACATCTCCCTAATCTTCTGTATCATCTCCACCACTCCCCTCTGATAGACTACGTCCAGTGCGGAGGTGGGTTCATCAGCTAGTACAATGCTAGGATTCATTATAGTTGCGAGGGCGATCACCGTTCTTTGCCGCATCCCCCCGCTGAGCTGGTGGGGGTAAGAGGCAAGTATACTCTCACGTAGGCCTAGCTCCCTGAGCCTCTCCTTCACCTGTCTGAGGGCTTCATTCTTATCAACTCTACCATACTTCTGGAAAATCTCAAGGAACTGGCTTCTAATCCTCGACGTAGGGTTCAGGACGGACATCGACCCTTGGGGGATGTAGGATATCACTTTTGCCCTCATCTTCTTCAGCTCGGCCTCGCTTAGACCATATACATCGATAAACTCCCCGTTAGCTGATTGTAGCCGCACGACTCCTGATACAAGCCTGAGGGGCGGAGCTATGTCTCTGTATATCGTCCTCATCAAGGTTGTTTTGCCGCAGCCAGACTCGCCCGCCAACCCGACTATCTCTCCCTTCCTTACAGAGAGGCTAACGTTATCCACCGCCCTCACTCTAATGCCATAGTCTAGCTCATAGTAAGCGGCTACGTTCCTGCAGTCTAGAACAAGAGTGTTAGCTGACATCTTGTGGCTTCACCCCCTCACCTGCCACCTGAGACGTGGATTAGAGTAGTCTGAGATCCCTTTTGAGATCAGGAAGAGGGAGACAAAGACAAGTATGATGGTGACTACTGGGGAGATAAGCCACCACCACAGCCCCCTGAAGAGGGCTGAATAGTTTAGGGCCCAGTAGATCATGACTCCAAGCGTCGCCTCGCTGAGTATTGAGACTCCTATGACAGCCAACGCTGCCTCGCTGGATATGGCGAATAAGACTGTGTTCGTCCAGTTTACCAGATGCCAGGGGAGTAGGTAGGGTAGATAGTCTCTGAGGACCCTGCCCATGACCCCATAGCCTGAGAAGATTGATGTAGCTATGAAGTCACGCTCCCGGAGGGAGATCACCATGGCCCTAACCTGTCTAGATGGCCAAGGCCAGGAGAATATGCTGATTATAAGCCCCATGAGGGGAATGCTCATCACATCTCTCAGCAAGACTGCCAGGAGTATGAGGGTTGGAAGTGCTGGAATGACGACGAAGGAGTCGGTCATGACCATCAGGATTCTATCTAGTAGTCCACCCCGCGCACCTGCAATCATACCGAGTATGAGCCCAACATGCGCGGCCACCATCGCTGTTATGAAGCCTATAATCAGGGAGTTCTTAATGCTCCAGGTCAAGAGCCAAAACACATCTTGGCCGTTCGTCGTAGTTCCAAGCGGGAACTCGAGGCTCGGGGGTTTGTTAGAGGCCACTATATACCAGCGTCTAGGGTCGAAGGGGGAGAAAGAGCTTACACCTATACCGAGAATCATTAGGACGCCGAGAATTATTAGACCAACCCTGAATGGGCGGCTAGACCTGAAAACCTCCAAAAATATATGTGAGAACCTCGCGAAACCTGCGCCGAGAATTTTAAGAGTATCTACACCCACACGAGGAATAAGGGCCAACGCTCTAGCTCACCTATAACGTACAGTCGGGTCTATTAAGGGATATAACAGGTCGAGGAAGAGCGTAGCAAGCGAGACACCGACGATTGATAGGAGGGAGATGCCCATTATCATGTTGTAGTCGTTATTGATGATGGCCGCGTAGAGTAGACGGCCTAGACCCGGATAAGCGTAAACGACCTCTGTCAATAGTGCGCCGCTGAAGATTCCTCCAAGCGCCAGCCCCAAAGCGGTGGTTTGGGGCATGAGAATATTCCTAATCAGATAGCGCCTCAATACCAAGCTGTTAGGCAGTCCCTTTAGCTCCGCGTATCTGACGAAGTCCTCTGTCTTCTTCTGGCTTGTTAATGTGAAGGAGGAGAGGAACCACCAGCCCAGCGCGCCTGGGATGATGATTGAGATTGCCGGAAGAGCCGCATGCTTTGCCAAGTTTAACACGAGGTCTAAACTAAATCCCATACCAACAAGGGTTACCCCACCGCCTAAGGGGAAAATAGGTATTAGGAATGCAAAAGTAAACATTAAAACAAGGGCGAGGATGAAGTATGGTACCGGATATAAGACAACAGCCACACCAGTCAGGGCCTTTGAGAATTTCTTATGGCTGAAGAAACCAGAGATTGTCCCTATGATGTTTCCAATAGTCCAGGAGATGAGTGTAGAGAGGGAAAGGAGGCCGAGCGTCCAAGGCAGTGCAATACTTATCAGTGTAGCAACGGGTGTTGGGAAATTCATAATCGAAGGGCCTAGGTCAATGGTGAATAGTCGCCGCCAGACCGCAAAATACTGATCAAGAGGATTCCCCTTCAGCCCATACAGCTCATATAATGTCTGTCTAAGCATATCAATAGCTGTTGGGTCGTAGAACTGGCCTATCGAATATATGAAGCCAATCTGTGCCTCGACAGGGTTGTATGGTAGGAGCCTCGGTATCACAAAGACAACCGTCACACCGATCACAATAGTAAGTATGAAGGCCACAACTCTGGAAGCGATGAAAATTAGGAGTTTGCTCAAGGAGCCCGACGTTTAAAGATAGTGTCCTGGATATATATCTTACACAATGAATCAAGAAAAATAGAGAAATAAATAATATGCGTGCTTTTACTGGGCTGGCCTTCTTCTTCCTAGCACTCTACCCACTGCTATGCCAACTACAAGTAAGACTATGCCTACTGCTGCGGCTACTCCAGATAGGGTTCCCCAGTCTACAGCTGTTATTGTCTGTGTCTGTACCTGCGTGACTACCTGCGTCCTCAACTCAGTGACACGCTGAGTCACAGCCTGTGTTACCGTCACGGTTGTAACACCAGCAGCGGGCGGTGCACCACCTGTCAGGCTCTGCCATTCAGCTGCCGTAGCAATTTTGACTAATGGAGTGTTAGCAACCTTTAGAGGTTTCGGGTCCATAATAGCATCCTTGGTTGGTGCTCTGCCCGTCGGCTTAACCTTCAATATGACGAAGAGGTGTTGGCTCCACCAGGAGACGGGGTCCATGTAATAGTTCTCTGGGTGTGTTGGCCAGTTGTCCCAGGCGTAGCCGTCCTGGAATGTGTAGAAGGGTGTGGGGAAGACGCCGAGCCATGGCAGATCTCTCACCCAGATCTTCAGAGCCTCTCTGTAGAGCTCGTATGACCTGGGTGTTCCCGGCGCTGTTCTCTCAAGCTCTGCTACTATCTGGTCGAGTTCAGTGATCGGAGCGTCTGCTGTGTTCCAGCCGGTTCCATGACCACCCTCACCCTTCTTCTGTGTCCAATACTTGCTGCTCCAGCGGTTGTACCAGTTGGCGTAGAGGTCGAGAATCTGGCTGCATCCTGGCCAGAAGGTACCTACTTGGAAGTCGCCGATACTGTAGGAGGTTGAGAATGGGCCAGACTCTAGTGGCGTCACTTTCACATCAATGCCGAAAGCCCTCCACTGATCCGCGACGAGGAATGCTATCCTCTGGCTCTCCATCTCGAAGCCGGAGGTAGTCTTAATCTCTATAGTCCAGGGTGTCCCGTCAGGCATCAGCCATTTGCCGTCGGGGCCTTTTTTGAATCCCTGACTCGTTAGGAGCTGCTCAGCCTTTGCTAGGTCCTGCTTCCACCACCCGAGTACAGGATACTGGCTAACCCACCATGCATTGTTTTCCCGCGCGATATCAAGCACCAGCTCAGGGTCGTAGCCATACTGTTTCAGATAGTCAAGCAGCGGGATGTAGAATGTCTCGATGTCCGCGGCATGAGGGATGACAGGTAGTGCGGCCGGTGAGGGAGTAGACTTGTCAATCCCAACGAATGCTCGGTATATCACTCTATAGTCTATCGCGTAGGCGAGGGCCCATCTTACTTCTCTCTTGTCGAAGGGTGGCGTCTTTGTCTGGAAGGCGATACCCTTTACGCAGGGGTCAAGCGGCCAAGCGAAGGGCGCGCTTGCCCTCCAGCCCTTAAGATATGGGTTGTTCTTTATGACAAGCTCAGCCTGCTCCGGAAGCAGAGTCCTCAAAGCGTCTAGCTCATGCTTTGTCATAGCAAGAGCCTTAGCCTCGTCGGGACCATGGTTGATGTAGAGCACATACTTAGCCGCTGGGACGACGCCGAATACCTTTGAGCCCCACCAGTTATCAAACCTCTCCCAGAGGAACCAGTTCCCAGCAGGGTCTACAGCCCTCAGGTTATATGGTCCCGCGCATGTTGGAGGATTGTTCTCAAACTTCTGTGGGTCCTTCCCCTCCCATACATGCTTCGGCAGTATTCCACCCGCACCGTAGATTATTACAGCGTAGAAGTAGTGCCATCTTGGGTTGGGAGAGTTTAGCTCTATGAGGGCGGTTAGCTTGTCCAGGGCTCTCGCATCCTTTACTGAAGCCTTCTCGTTTGTACCTATCGGGGCAGGAGCCTCCTTCAGATATTTGAGGGTGAATACAACATCCTCTGCGGTCAGTGGGGTCCCGTCATTCCAATATACACCGTCCCGAATCTTCACGATTAAGCTTGTGAAATCCGGCGAGTAGATGGGCGGCTCAGCCGCGATCCAGGGTATTAGCATACTGTTTGAGGTGTTGATGTACCATAGGAATGCTTTACAGAGCTGCTGATACCCGCTGCCGCCTGGCGCGATGGATGCGGGGCCTACTCCGGGCGAGGCTATGGGATTCCAGTTGTTGGGGTTAGCATATGTTCCCCAGTGATTCTCAATAACGAGGACATCTCCGCGGGGTACACCTGCCGGCAGCGGCAGCTGACCATAACTTATAGGAATCGCCGACAGCGCTAACGCAGCAACAAGCACCAACGCCGCCGAAAATCCTAAGATAGATATTTCCCTTTTCATGCGAGGATTAGTTTAACTCGGCTTGATATAAAGTTTCCCCATAAACATAAAAACAGCCGCGCCTACTTCATCATAAACTATACTTTTTAATTCAGCTTCATAACGTTGACATTCAAGTTTTATTAATATGCCTGAGGCACAATGATATTTTGCCTTGAGGAGGGCGTACATATATGCTTAGGCGCGATTTTATGTGGGGGTTTTCTGAGGCAGGCTTCCAGTTTGAGATGGGCTATAGTGATGCGGCGATAGATATGGGGACTGACTGGTATGTCTGGGTCACAGATCCGTTCAACATAATGAACAGAATTGTAAGTGGGGATAGGCCTGAGAATGGGCCAGGCTACTGGGACCTCTACAAGCAGGACCATCAGCTCATAGCTGAACTAGGGGCAAACACGATGAGGATTGGCGTAGAGTGGAGCAGGATCTTCCCCAAGCCTACACGCGACGTCAAGGCTAGGGCAGTAATCGAGAACGGCATAGTAAAGGACGTGGAGATTCCTGGGGAGGGTGAGAGGGAGCTTGAGAGACTCGCAAACATGGATGCTCTTAACCACTACAGGGAGATGATAAGGGACATGAAGGGTAGAGGATTCAAAGTCATAGTCAATCTCAACCACTTTACCCAGCCGATATGGGTCCACGACCCCATCAGGGCAAGGGCCTCTGCACTCCGCGAGGGCCCGCTGGGATGGCTCGACGCAGCTAATGTAGTGGAGTTTGTGAAGTATGCACACTTTGTAGGCCAGAAGCTCGCCGACCTAGTAGACATGTGGAGTACCTTCAACGAGCCATACGTCGTCTCGGACATAGGGTACGGTCAGTATCCGTCACAGTATGCCTTCCCGCCGGGATTCTTCAGCATCGATGCTGTGATTAAGGCACGTCTCAATCTACTCATGGCACACGCCCGCGGATATGACGAGTTGAAGAGGGTCCTCGGGAAAAACGCTCAGGTTGGGATAATTTATGCAACCTCAGCCGTCGAGCCTCATAACAGGGAGAGCGATGCAGACAGGGCCGCGGCTGAGAAGATGAACCACTTCTCTAATCTCTGGTTCTTCGAGACACTCTCCAAGGGTGAGATTGACCGCTCGATTCTTGGGCTACAGCCGGCCGAGAAAGTTCCTGAGCTGAGGGATAAGATGGATTGGATAGGCGTTAACTATTACTCAAGGCTTGTGGTAAAGGCATCTGAGGTTCCGGGTTTACCATTGCCTTGGACCGTTGTTCCGGGATATGGCTTCGCCTGTGAGCCTGCGTCATTCTCGAGGGCGGGTAGGCCTACCTCCGAGTTCGGCTGGGAGATTTATCCTGAGGGGCTGAGAAATGTTCTGCTCATGTTGAAAGGATATGGGAAGCCCATGCTTGTCACTGAGAATGGGACAGCGGATAAGTTTGATAGGATCAGGCCTCAGTTCCTCTTCTCCCACATAGCTGCAGTTGAGGACGCTGTGAAGGGTGGAGCCGATGTGAGGGGTTATCTGCACTGGAGCTATATCGATAACTTCGAGTGGGCTCGCGGATTCTCCATGAGATTCGGTGTGATAACCTATGACCCTGCGACCAAGAAGAGGAGGGTGCGCCCCTCATACTACATACTCCGCGACATAATCCAGGCTAACGGCCTAGACCAGAAGATGCGCGATACAGCCGAGCTCCTCTATGTTCCCCCATAAACCTAACTACCTGTAGCTTTTCTGCTTAAACCTACGGGCAGACCTCCTGTTTGGTTTTTTCGGCTCCGTCCTCCTAGGGTCACCTACAAGTAGATGTCTATCGAATGCGAGCAACTTCTCCTTCAATGATGCGCTAGCCGCGGCCATTGCGCGGGCGATGGCCATTGCACAAGCCTCCGCCTGCCCCATGACCCCTCCCCCCTTCACCTTCAGTAGAAAGTCATGTTTCTTCGCGAATTTCTCGTCAAGCCTTAGGGGGGCAAGTATCTTCTCCCTCGCGAGACTGTTCGGTGCGTGGTCAAGGAGCATCCCGTTTATGAGTATTCTGCCTGTCCCAGGCTTCAGTATGAGCCTGGCCCTCGCCTCTTTCCTGAACCCTGTAAATACTGTCTCGGCCTTGACCATTTCCCAGCTGAGATGGATTTTGTCGGGCCCAACATATATAGATTCGTTGGCCATCCTTGAGGCTGGATTTGGCTGAGAAGGAGTGGGAGGGCAGAGAAGAAGCCTGGCTCTCCAGACAGGCCCGCCTCTTCCGGGAGTTAATTCCCGTGCGCAGAGCTTCGGTTAGGGAGCTACTCAGTCAGTCGACCCCTTTTGTGGAGACAAGGGGCGGTGGAAGGCACTATTTTTCTAAAAAGGACTTAGAGATGGCTGCGTCAAAGCTTCGGCCAGAGCTTCTGGACGCCCCCATCCTCCCGATAGTCTTCACGAGGGGTGAGGCGGAGGATACATATATTGTTAGAGAGGCTGAGGCTGCGGAGGCGTTTGCGACGCTGTCGGGGCTTAGGGGTCTGGAACGCCTCTCAAGCGGCGAGTTCTACACCTACAAATCTCTAATCCTCCACTTCCTGTCAAGATATCCAAGCCTTGGGGTGATCACAGGTTAAAAGCCCTATGGGCGCCTCACTTGTAGTCTTCGTGCCTTACTATGTTGAGTGGCCTTTCACCCCTCAGGTACCTGACTACATTCTCGACAGCCAAGCGAAGCATCTCCTCATACGTCTCCCTCGAACTGGCAGCTCCAGCTATCCAAGGCGTAGAGACCACGTTTGGAAGCGAGTATACATCAGCGTCCTCAGATGGGTTCCTGATATTCCACCATACATCGCTGGCAAAGATGAATGAGGGGTTTTCCCTAAGGAACCTCACGAGATCCTCCTTAACCACTATTGGAGCCCTGCCTATATTGACGAGTATGCCGTCCCTCTTCATGAGGCTAAGCTTCTCATAAGTGATTAGGCCGTGAGTGTACTTGTTAAGTGGGAGGGCTATTACTGCGTAGTTGCATCCTCTCAAAGCATCGTTGAGCCTTTCCTGCGTATAGAATTCATCGACTTGTACAGTGTTTCTCCGGGACCTCCCATAGCCCACAACATGCATCTTGAAGGCCTTAGCGATCTCCGCGACTCTGGTGCCAATCGCCCCCAGACCAAGCACGCAAATTCTCCTCCCATGAAGCATCCTCGACTCACCCACAATCTCGAAATTACCACCCCTAATCCTCGAGTCAAAGAAGACAACCCTCTTCGCCGCAGCTAGGAGGAGTGCGAAGGCGTGCTCCGCGACGGCGTCAGCGTTTGAGCCCGCGTTGCTCGCGACGATGACGTCTTCTCTGACATGGCTCCAGGGAAGAGCATCGACACCGGCGTAGACGCACTGAATTAGTTCTAGATTCTTCATTGCGTCGAGCTCCTGTGGCGTTATGGGTCCGCACATCAGGACTTCAACTTTGGCCAGGTCAGGGGCGGGGCCCTCCTCTCCAAGCTCAAAAACCCGGGCATATTTCTCGAGCCTGCTTCTGAGCTCCGGCTTCAGTCTCACAGTGCAGTATACTAGTTTTTGCAAGTTCCAATCCCTAAGAATCCGAACCCGGGGAATATTTAATCCCGAGGCGAGACAACTCGCAGATTTAGGAGCTCACTCCGTAGCCTCCGCTGACGGGGTCCATAAATATAGGTAATCGCGGCGGAAGAAATGTGAATACTGTGAATAATGCGGAGAGTATGGCGAGCGCGGTTATTAGAGATATTTGATACGCTTTAGGGATTGGCCGCCACAACATTAACCTGTAACTCGTCAACTGCCCGACCGCCACTGCCACGACGAATATCAAGATGTCTATAAGCAGGTTTTCCTCGAGGAAGGCCGTGTAAAGATAGAAGAGGCCGACAATGGTAAACGGCATGAGGAGGATTCCGAGCCCTTTGGCTGCGTGGAAGTTACCCACTGTCCTCCCGAGAAATCTGTGCTCTACGGCAGCATATAGCATAGCAGGCCAAAAGCTCAGCTTCAGGTGCTCCCAAACACTCTCGTTAACCGCTGAGAAGACGCCGACCAAGGGGTTGTAACCAGATAACTCGTAGGTGAAGTGGAGAGCACTTCCTAAAACGGTGATAAAGGCTATGCCAATTAACTCAAGCCTCAATACCAAGCTTTTAGAAGATTTTGTCGGCCCCATTCTTGAGCCCTCCGAGCCTTCTCCATATTTATAGGTTAGATTTGTGTGCGGGCCCGGTGGGATTCGAACCCTGTCGGGCTCTCCCCGGGCGGGGGAGATACCTCACGACCTTCCGGTTAACAGCCGGGCGCTCTACCACTGAGCTACGGGCCCGTAAAAACCCCCTACCTGCCGCATTATATTTACCTATACCCGCCCAGCCTGGGCCTTCTCCTCAATGTAAATCTCCACAATTTTCCGCGCTATAGATGATTTGCTCGATTTCGGGATGGAGTAGATTCTCCCTGACCGAGTAACCACGGTTACCTCGTTAAAGGCTGAGGCAAAGCCTATGTCTCTGCGGGATACATCGTTTACCACGACCATCAGCGGGTTAAGATGGGAGAAGCTTCCTATAATTTTCTCAAGTCCTTCCTCCAACCCATAGACTGCCTTAAACGGTATGATCTCGATCCCCGCCAAAGAATTTTTAACGGCTTCAAGTATCTTGGGCGTCGCGACAAGCTCCAGAGTTAATCGGGGGTGTGTGGACGTCTCTATCTTTCTTTCAACGCCGTGGAGGGGTTTATAGTCGGAGACTGCGGCTACTGAGAAGAATGCCTCGGCACCATACGCCTCCTCGAGGACTGCTTTCTCTAATTCCTCAGCTGAGGTAATCCTCTTGACTTTAACACCAGTGGGTGGCTCTAAATGAGTAGGCCCGAGGGCTAGCACTACCTCTCCCCCGTACATCCTAAGACTCCTAGCTACCTCTATTCCCATTAGCCCGCTGCTTGGATTAGAGATGTATCGGACGCCGTCGATGTATTCACGAGTGGGACCGGCGCTTACGACGAAGCGTCTTCCCTTCAGGGGTTTGGGGTAGAGGCGATAGATAACCTCATCGACTATGTGCCTCTCCGGAGCTAGCTTGGCTTTAGACTCCTCTATAAGCGGGGCAACAATACCCACACCCATCTCTTCCAGACGCTTCAGGGACACTTGGACTGCGGGGTTGTTCGTCATTGAGGCATGCATGGCTGGGGCGACTACTACTGGAATACCAGAGCCAAGGGCGGCTGAGCAGACCAGTGTGACTGGAGTGTCTGAGACGCCGAGGCTCATCTTGACTAGGGTGTTTGCGCTGGCTGGCGCGACGAGGACGAGATCCACCCTCTTCGGACCCTCTGTCAACTCCACATGCTCAACCCGTCCAGTAATATCTACAATGGGAGAGTTCCCAGTCGCCCACTCCATGAGCTGGGGGCTTAGAAGCTTGGAGGCTTCCGAGGTCATCACAGGTACGACCTCGGCCCCATGCCTGATTAGGATCCGCGCGATTTCAGGCGCCCTATAGATTGAGACACTTCCCGTTAGGCAGTGGGCTATACGTCTTCCCAAGAGCTCATCTCCCCAAGACCCACGAATAGACATGTCTGACCCGTTCAATCATAAACAAGTTGATGGAATGCTAAATATTCTACCTCTTAGCCGTCTTTATGAAGTTCTCCAGTATCTTATGCCCCTCCTCCGTCATAATTGACTCGGGATGGAACTGGACACCATATATCGGATATGCCCTATGCTCCAGAGCCATTATCTCGCCGTCGTCGAGAGCCACTGCCGTGATCTCCAATAACTCTGGGAGCGGTGTCTTGACTGCAAGCGAGTGATAGCGGGCCACTCTGAGCGGGTTTTTAACAGCCTCAAAAATTCCCGAGCCACTGTGCCTAATCATGCTAACCTTCCCATGCATCAGCCTCGAAGCCCTCTCAACACGCCCCCCAAAGACGGAGACAATCCCCTGATGACCAAGACAGACACCCAGAACAGGCCTCTCCCTACCCATCTCTCGGATAATATCACCCGAGACGCCGAAAAACCTCTTATCTGCAGGGTGCCCTGGGCCAGGCGATATAACTACTGCATCGGGGTCAAGCTTAAACGCCTCCTCTAGAGAGATTCTATTGTTCCTGAACACGATGGGGTAAACCCCAATCTCCCCAAGGTATTGGACAATGTTGTAGACGAAGGAGTCCATGTTATCTATTACGAGAACCCTAAGCATCTATTACCTCACCTCTCCATAGCTGAGAGGAGGGCTGCAGCCTTATGCTCCGTCTCAAACCACTCCACCTCTGGATTACTATCCGCGACAACGCCCATGCCTACCTGAACACTCGCCCTCGAAGCGCTGTGGCCCAGGAGTGTCCGAATAGTTATCGCGAAGTCTGCACTCCCGTTGAAAGAGAGATATCCGACGCATCCGGCGTAGGGGCCACGCTCAACAGGCTCCAGCTCATCGATTATCTCCATGGCCCTTAGCTTAGGCGCTCCTGTCACGGTCCCCGCTGGGAATGTGGCCTCAATGACATCAATAACGCTCAAGTCTAGCTTAAGCTCACCTATGACGTGCGAGACGAGGTGCTGGACGTGGCTGTATCTGTGTATCTCCATCAAGGAGGCTACCCTGACTGTCCCATACCTGCAGACCCTGCCTAGGTCGTTACGAGCTAAGTCAACAAGCATCACATGCTCTGCCAACTCCTTCTCATCTCTTCTTAACTCCTCCATCAGCCTGTCATCCTCCTCAGCCCGTCCAGTCATCGGCCTAGTCCCAGCAATTGGAAAGGTCTCAACCCTGGAACCCTCAACCCTCACAAGCATCTCAGGACTAGTACCTACAATCCACCGGCCATCCAGCTTGAACACGTACATGTATGGCGAGGGGTTGACCTGCCTAAGCCTTCTATAATACCCAAGATAGCTCCCGGAAATTTCAAGATCAATCCTCCGCGAGGGGACAACCTGCAGGACATCGCCAGCCGCGATATACTCCTTCGCCCTCAACACCATCTCCTCGAAATCCGGCTTAGAGATGTTGGACTTGACACTAGTAGCTCTGAGTGGCTTCTCATCATCGTCCGCATCCCTCAACAACTTTACAATCTCTCCCCACTCACGATCAGGCTCCGGTCCATAGATGTAAGCTTCATTCATCCTATGATCAAACACGAGGCCACGATCGTAGACGTCGAACTCCATATCCGGAAAGTCATGCTTCTCCTTCTCTCTAAACCGAATATCCTCCCAATACTTCACCGCCTCAAATGAGATGTATCCAACAGCACCGCCTAGAAATCTGAGTCTATTCTCCCTTCTCTTGGAGTTGAGGACCAATTCGCCTAGAAGACGCATCGGATTCCCAGCCTCCATCCTCAAGCTCTCACCCTCAATCCTGTCATAGATCGTTACATCTCCCTCGCTGACGACCAGGGTGGCGACTGGCCCCCATCCTATAAAGGAGAACTCAGCCAGCTTCCTCGGACCCGAGACAGATTCAAGAAGATAGACCCTATCATAGTAGTCCGAGAGGACTTTGAAGACGTCAAAAGGCTTCCGACCGCCTTCAATTCTCTTAACCTCAATACTGCGCCGGCCTATTGCCTCAGCTAGGCCAAACTAAACCGCCTCTCAAACCTCGCAAAAAACAGCCCAGCCACCTATATAATCCTTAGCCAAGCCCCCATGATTCACATGGAGAAACGAGAACCCTGCGTAGACAGTGCTAAAATAGTAGTTTAGAGCACTTTCTTAGCTGGGGTCAAATTTGAGTAGACCTGCAGAACTCGGCTCGATAAAGGAGGGAAGCAACATAGTGATAGACGGCGAGCCATGCCGCGTGGTGGAGGTTGAGAAGTCTAAGACTGGGAAGCACGGCTCAGCGAAGGTCAGGGTCGTGGCCATAGGCATATTCGACGGGGTCAAGCGAAACATAGTTGGCCCTTCTGACCAGAGGATCGAGGTCCCCATAATAGAGAAGCGTTCAGGGCAGATTGTATCTGTAGGCGATGAGGTATCGGTTATGGACAAGGATACGCTTGAAATCGTCGAGATACCACTCCCAACCGACGAAGACCTCAAGTCCAGACTTGAGCCAGGGGCTACCATCGAATACTGGGTGGTATTAAATAGAAAGATGATAAGTCAAGTACGTAAAGAGTAGTATGCATTTTGCATTGGTGTTTTAGGGTATAGTATTTAAGTTTTTATCCAACAATAGCATCAAATATATATATCGCTTACAATACACTATAGACTGCAGCATGACAAAAATAATACACAAAACAAATACAAGACGCAAAGCAGCGCTAACAGGCCTAGAAACAGCGATAATACTGATTAGCTTTGTCATCGTGGCCGCCGCCTTCTCATTCGCTGTTCTAAACCTAGGACTCTTCACGACGCAGAAGAGCGGGGAAGTGGTCCAAGCAGGTATTGACGAGGCGACATCGGCAATAGAGACGGTAGGCTCTGTAATAGCTAGAAGCGACCTTAATGGCGGTTCCAGAGCCGTCGCCAACGTTACAGTCTTCTTCAAGGTGGCTGTCGGTAAGAGGCCCATAGACTTGAGGGTCGGCTCCCTGGTCGTAACCTACCACGACTCCCGAACAAGCATTGAGAACGTATACACAAGTAACGCCACTGCACCTGTGATCTCGTTCAGCAGCCCTGGCGTCATCGTAAAAGAGATAGTCGGTGATGGAGACCTCCTGATAGAGTTTGGAGAGCTGTGGTCGATAACTGTCGGGATCAATGCAATGCAGTATCTCCAGCCAACGGAGGTCTTCACTATCCAGCTGAAGCCCGTGATCGGCTCGGTGTTGAAGGTGGAGAGGAGGCTGCCGCCATCCCTCGACCCAGTCATGGACTTAGCATAGAGTAGCTAAGGGGGCCGAAGATACACTACACTCAACCCTATTTTTTCCTTCTATACCACTCCACGTATCTCCTCACTATCGTCTCTAGACTCGTCTCTGGAGTCCATCCAAGTATTTGACGGGCCTGGGTGTTGTCAGACCAGCTGGACAAGGGCTCGTGGGGCCCAATCTCATCCAAGAGGATATCCACCTCAGTCCCTGTCTCCCTAAGCACCAGTTCCGCCAAGCTCCTCACATCCACAGGCCTGCCACATCCGATATTCAGCGTGTATAGGCCGGGCTCGAGGGCGAGGGCTCTTAACGTCGCACCTGCCACGTCGTCCACATAGATAAAGTCTCTTGAGGCTGGAAAGAATTCACCACGCACCCAGCGGCCCTTGACTATTATCGGCTTGTCATTCAGCGCGTTTTCTACGAAAATCTTCAAGACATTTCTACCACCCTCACCCAGCACGTTGAAATAGCGTAGAATTGTCGCGTCTGTTCCAAAGCTTCTGTGATAGGCCATTGAAAGTTGTTCGCAGCATAGTTTGCTGAGCCCATAGGGGCTTGTTGGCTTAGCCTCAGCCTCCTCTCTCAGCGGCGGAGGCGCGTCGCCATAGACAGCGGCACTGGAGGCCAGCACAACCTTCTCCACCCCCAGCCGCCTCGCCGCCTCAAGTAAGTTTAGATGTATTGTGATGTTGTTCTGGAGGTATCTCTGAGGATGTGAGATGGACTCGTTGACATCGACGTGGGCGGCCAAGTTAACCACCCGCTCTACTCCACGCATAGCCTCCATGACCATAGAGAACTCTGTGGCATCGCCCCTAACAATCTCAGGTCCTTGGAGATGTAGATCGTCTCGACGCGCCTTATCCAAGACTCTAACCTCCTCCCCTCGTGAGACCAGAGACTCAACGACACGCCTACCAATGTAGCCAAGGCCACCTACAACAAGTATCAACCAACACATTCTGCCAGGATAGCAGGTATAATTATACGTCTGCTACGCTTGTCGCAAAAACTTATAAGCAGCCTATAGCGAAATATCAGTGGGCCAGGGCTCATAGGCGGCGTCACCGCCAAGGCAGGTGTATGACACCTCAGCAATGAGGCGGTGATATCCGGCTCTGGCTATAGTGGGGTGAAGACCTGAGGGAGTTTAAATGATCCTCAGGTCCAATGTGGGCTGCTTCCGTGCTTACTCCCGCCAATAAAATAAGGCCGGACTCCGGTTGATCCTGCCGGACCCTACTGCTATCGGGGTAAGGCTAAGCCATGCAAGTCGGAGGTCCCAGGTTATCCTGGGGCCTGGCGTACAGCTGAGTAACGCGTGGCTAACCTACCCTGCGGAGGGGGATAACCCCGGGAAACTGGGGATAAACCCCCACAGGTGAGCAGTTCTGGAACGACTGCTCGCTGAAAACCCTCTGCGGGGATACTCTGCAGAGGGGCCGCAGGATGGGGCTGCGTCCTATCAGGTAGTTGGTGGGGTAACGGCCCACCAAGCCTGAGACGGGTAGGGGCCCTGAGAGGGGGAGCCCCCAGATGGACTCTGAGACAAGAGTCCAGGCCCTACGGGGCGCAGCAGGCGCGAAAACTCCGCAATGGGCGAAAGCCCGACGGGGTTACCCCGAGTGCCACCCTCGTGGTGGCTTTTGCCCGCTGTAGACAGGCGGGCGAATAAGGGGAGGGCAAGTCGGGTGTCAGCCGCCGCGGTAATACCCGCTCCCCGAGTGGTAGGGACTATTACTGGGCCTAAAGCGCCCGTAGCCGGCCTGGTGTGTCCCTCGTTAAATCCACAGGCCTAACCTGTGGGCTGCGGGGGATACTACCAGGCTTGGGGGTGGGAGAGGCGCCCGGTATTCCTGGGGTAGGGGTAAAATCCTCTGATCCCAGGAGGACCACCAGTGGCGAAGGCGGGGCGCCAGAACACGCCCGACGGTGAGGGGCGAAAGCTGGGGGAGCAAACGGGATTAGATACCCCGGTAGTCCCAGCTGTAAACGATGCGGGCCAGGTGCCGGGACGGCTACGAGCCGCCTCGGTGCCGAAGGGAAGCCATTAAGCCCGCCGCCTGGGGAGTACGGCCGCAAGGCTGAAACTTAAAGGAATTGGCGGGGGAGCACCACAAGGGGTGGACGTTGCGGCTTAATCGGATTCAACGCCGGAAACCTTACCGGGGGCGACGGCAGGATGATGGTCAGGCTGACGACCTTACCGGACGAGCCGAGAGGAGGTGCATGGCCGTCGCCGGTGCGTGCCGTGAGGTGTCCTGTTAATTCAGGCAACGGACGAGACCCGCGCCCCCTGTTGCCAGCGGCCGAAGAGGTGCTGGGCACTCAGGGGGGACCGCCCCCGAAAGGGGGAGGAAGGAGCGGGCTACGGCAGGTCGGTATGCCCCGAATCCCCCGGGCCGCACGCGACGTTCAATGGCGGAGACAGTGGGATGCCACCCCGAAAGGGGGAGCTAATCCCTAAACTCCGCCTCAGTTGGAATCGAGGGTTGCAACTCGCCCTCGTGAACGCGGAATCCCTAGTAACCGCCCGTTACCACCGGGCGGTGAATACGTCCCCGCTCCTTGCACACACTGCCCATCGCTCCACCCGAGCTGAGAATGGGCGAGAGCCACTCAAGTTGGGTGGCCCGAGCCTAGACTCGGTGAGGGGGGAGAAGTTGTAACAAGGTGGCCGCACGGGAACGTGTGGCCGGATCACCTCCTATAAGGCACGGAAGCGGCCCACACATCACCCCCACATTTCTCAAACACATACTATGGAAGCTTAGACCTGGCCGATGTGTTGTTCTTTAAGCCCATCCACACACCTTATGGATTGTGCATTGGGATCAAGGCTAGACGCTTCTTTCAATAAGACCAGCCATACGTATTGAATATCTCAAAAAAATATTAATATGGTTCCGCCACTTTATACAGAATGAAGATCAGCAGAAGAGCTATCCTACCCGCCTTATTAGCAACGGCTGCGACAACTGCGTTATATGGTGTCTTATCATTTTTCAGTCAAGGAAAACCATATTACACTACTAATACAATGGATATATCGGACATGGGTCTAAGCAGAGGGGGAGAGGGTAAGGCTTGCCTCTATGTTGAGGGGAAAGGGGAAGTTGTAGGAAACCTCATAGCCGCGAAGCTGGCGGACAAGGGGGTGGGATTTTTTACATATGGTGAATACTTTGAAGCTGAGCCGTTCCTGATAATTCCTGATCAAGAAATAAAAATTATAAAAAATGTATGGATAGATGGTGTCGCATACAGAACTATATCAATAGAGGAAGCGGTTTTCGAGGAGAAACTATTCGCTTATGGCGACACACTCGTATATAAAATCCGTAATACGTCAGATTTTGAGAAAAAATTTAAGATTAACGGAATGATGCAAGTCTTCAGCTGGTTCTTACCCGAGTCACGGAACAAAATTGCCGAGATAGCGGGCTCAAATTTTAGATATCATGATGGTGAATTAGTTGGCTTTTATTCTAATAACGGCCCATACATAACGATAAAGTCTAACAATAAAATCGCCATAAAGCAGATTGAGCAGGCATATTCAAACTTTGAGATAGACACTTCACTTGCGCCTAGTGAAGAATTCATTTTGACCGTCGCTGGGCATCAATCATCAGTCGAAGTGAGCAATATAAACGCTGACAAAGCAATAGCTAGTCCAGAAACAATAGAGAGGATGAAGAGGAGGGAGTTGTGTGAAATGCTGATCAACGCTACAAAGAAAAATCAGGTCAAGAAGGAGTTTGAGTCAATCTCAAAATATATGTGGTACGTCATACTATCCAACCGAGCGCGCGTAGAGAATCACCCAATTCTCAAAAACCCCTTCGTCATGCCTAGCAAATTCGGTTTAAGACACCAGTGGCTTTGGGACTCAGCGTTCCATGCTATTGTATTATCAAAGTATAGCTTAGAGATGGCTAAGCAAGAGATCCTGAACCTTTTTTATGCTCAGAAAAAAGACGGTCGAATCCCCCACGAGATATTTCTATCCAAAGAGTTCTGTAAGCTCTTTTGGAATGTTGACGATTATACACCATGGACGACACAGCCGCCAGTGCTTGCATTAGCAGTTGCCAGAGTGTTACAAATGGAAGAAGACAGAAAGTTTGCTGAAATAGCCTATGAATCATTAGACAGATATGATAAATGGTTCAGAAGTCAAAGAGATAAAGATGGAGACCAGTTAATGTGTTACGTAGACTATCTAGAATCTGGGTGGGACGACTCTGTAAGATGGGACGAGCCGAAACTACTATTCGACGACAACCCCGAAAAGTATAAAATGGCTTACAGCCAAGTAAGGATGGCACCGGTAGAAGCAATAGATCTAAACTGTCTCATTTACCTGCAGAGAAAAATCCTATCCAATTTGGCGGAAAAATTAGGACACAACAATGAGTCGGAGGAGTATCAGAAACTAGCTGAAAGAACGGCAAGGGGAATAAATGAGCTTATGTGGGATGAAGAAAAAGGCTTTTACTACGATATATATGAAGAAGAGCATAAAATTATTGGTGTCAAGACTCCCGCAGCATTTCTCACACTCTATGCCGAAGTAACAACACAACAGAAAGCTCAAAAACTAGTCAAACACTTGTTCAATTCTCACGAGTTCTGGACCACATTCCCCCTACCTACAGTAAGTGCGGACGACCCAAGATACGATCCTAGAGGGTATTGGAGAGGAAGGTCTTGGTTAAATATAATTTGGTTCACTTACCATGGTCTAAAAAAATATGGTTTTGACAATGAGGCTAGAATGCTTGCACAGAGAGTGATTGATATTATGAATGAGGGCCCATCATGTAGTGAAAACTATGATAGCCAGAATGGGGAGCCATTAGGAGTGCCTGATTTCGGCTGGTCAACACTCGCCCTCGATTTTTTAACTTAGAGTGGAGTGAAAAGGATGGCTCTGTTATAGATCTTACTCTCCAGTGACCTTTTTAAGTCGGGGGTTAAACAACTCGTCGAGCCCGATATTTATGAGGTTCAATGATATAAATATCAATATAAGGGAGATTACCGGACCGATGATGAAGTGATAATAACCTTGAATTATTAGCCCACTAGTCATGAAGATGTGTACTAGTAGACCTAGCGTCATTATTTCCGCGGCCCCCAGTCCAATTAGCCGCAAGCCCGTCTCTGCCAAAATTCCCCCAATAACGGCATAGGAAAACCCAACAATGATGTATGGAAGAATATTAGGAAGAATTTCAAAAAATATGATTTGTGAGTCCCTCTCTCCAACCATCTTAGCCAAGTCTATATAGGGCCTAGATTTAAGACTGAGTACCTGTGACCTAATCTGTCTAGCAGGCCCTGCCCATGCGAAACTAGCGATGATCAATGCCACAAGTGTCAAGTCTAGCCGTTGAATATACGCAACAGCTGCTGCAGCTATTGCCCAAGAAGGCAAAATCAATATCACATTGGTGAAAGAGTTAAGTAAATTATCGATCGCGCCGCCTTTATAGGCAGCAAAAAGCGAAACAACGAGTGCAACCGATATGGCAACAAAGCCGACTAAAAACCCAACAATTAGCGAGTTCTTTATCCCAGTGATCAACATCGCAAAGACATCCCGACCAAAATGATCAGTTCCCAATGGGTGATTTAGAGAAGGCATTTGTAGCCTCGGAAAGTAACCTATAGCTGAAGATTGAAGACCACCCAGCCGGACGCCATTTATGAGGGGCTCAAAGAT
>JAUQPU010000007.1 GCA_030550235.1 Thermoproteota archaeon | reverse complement strand
GGGGGTAGGTTAAAACCCTCCTGCCTCCCTCTCTGTGGTGAGGAGGCGTGGATAGCTGGGCGGGGCTTGACGCCGTTCGATTTAACACTTATTCGTTTAGGCGAAGGCCATATCCGTTGTTTACGAGCGAGGTTGCTCTGGAGTTGTTGAAGGCGTCGGAGAAGGGTTTTGGGAGTGTCGAGACGAGCCTCGATCTCTGGAGGAGCCGTGAGGTGGTTGAGGTCTCCGGAGGGGAGGTTAGGGTGCGGGATGAGACTATACCACTCGAGGCCCTGAGGAGGGTTGCAGCCGACAGGCGCTCTGTCTATGCTCTTATCTCAGGCGAGTTGAGGAAGGTTGAGGTTAGGGCTGAGCATTTCTACAAGCTCGTCAAGACTGGGGTGGGGCACGCCCCGACGCTCGAGATTGATGGGATACACATGCACAGAGTTAAGGGGGTCTTTCCCGAGGAGGATGCATACTTGAAGGTCAGGGCCATGTCCAGACGCCAGAAGGGCACAGTCGTTCTCGACACATGCACAGGCCTTGGATATACGGCCACAACTGCGGCGGAGCTTGGAGCCTCCAGCGTCCTCACAGTAGAGAAGGACTTACATGTCCTCGAGATAGCTGAAATAAATCCATGGTCCCGCGGCCTCGAGTCGGAGAAGATTACAATACTTAACGAGGATGTCTCCAACCTAGTCTACAGCCTACCGGACAGTGCCTTCCACGTAGTCATACATGACCCGCCCAGGTTCTCACTGGCTGGTGAGCTCTACTCGAGAGAGTTTTACAAAGAGGTTTTCAGGGTGCTTAGGCTGGGCGGCTTGATGATCCACTATGTGGGTAGGCCCGGCGAGCGTTTTAGGGGTGTTAAGCTCTATAGGGGGGTGATGGAAAGGCTTCGTCTTACAGGCTTCGAGGCTAGATGGGATGCCCGGCTCGGCGTTGTGAAGGCTTTCAAGAGGAGGATGATGTGAGATGGTCTGGAGAGGAACCTTCAGCCGGATAGACCTAGAGGTTGCCAGGTGCTTTACCACCGGCCTACTCTTCGAGGCCGCCGTCTATCCGAAGCCAGGCCTAGCAGACAGGGTCAACCAGCTCAGAGAGATTAACATCTATAGACTCTCGGCGAGTGCAGCCTCGCTCTACCCCTACTATGCCATGGCCTCTGCACTAGGCAGGACTAGACGGATTAGAAACGCTCTCGGCTTGCTCGTTATAGACGCGGTGAGGGAGATGGTTAGGGTCCAGGCAGGGGGTAATATGCATCTCGGAGCCCTGCTGCTAACCCTGCCGCTTGCCGCCGGGGCTGGTAAACTGGGCTTGAGGATTAGGAGCCCAGAGGCTCTGAGGAGGGCCACTTCCGCTGTGCTGGCTAGCCTAGGCCACCTCGACACGATCAACGTCTTCCGTGCCATTGAGCATGTCAGGCCAGGCGGCCTAGGTAACGTTCCCTTTCTAGACGTGACAAGGCCCGAGACTTATGAGCTGTTGGAGAGGGTGAGGCCAGGTCTGCTTGAGGCCCTCGAGCCCTACTGTGGGAGGGATATGGTTGCCGACGAGCTCCTAACAGGATATCCCCTCGTCTTCAATGTCTGCCTCAGGTCTATGAGGTATTGGGATGTCAGGGTGGAGAGCCTTGAGACCGCCTGTGTAAATGCCTTGCTCGCTGTCATGGCGTATAGGCCTGACACGCACATTGTTAGGCGGAGGGGGGTTGAGACTGCGAGGATTGTCCAGCACATGGCAGAGGCCGCGCTGAGCCTTGGAGGAGCCTCCAGCGTTAAGGGGCTAGAGGCGGTTCAGGAGCTGGATACGTATCTCAGGAGGGTTGACGCGAGGCCAGGTTCCTCGGCGGATATACTTGCAGCCTCTCTTGGAGTCCGAATACTGCTAGGCCTCAGAGCCTAGGTCTTCAGCGGCCCTCTTGATCTTGCTCGCTATGGCGGTCCCTATGCCTGGTACCTTGGCCAGGTCGTCGATGCTCGCCCTCCTTACGTCTTCCAGCTTCTTGAAGCCGCTACGCCAGAGCATCCTACCCCTGACCCTGCCAATCTCAGGCAGTGTGACAAGCTCTAGGAGCTCCTCCATGACACCGTGTCTAAGCCTCTCGGTAAGTATCCTGTACTGGGCCGACAGCTTCCTCCTCCCCACAACCTCTAGGACACTCGAGGCCGAGTAGGATATCCACTCAGCCCTCTCTCTCAAAGCAGCGAAGTCCCCGGGCTCGACATTATATCTCTCATAGATCTCCCTCTCATGCACCTCATTCACCCATGCCCAAAGCACGAGGGCATTCTTGAGGGCGTCTATATGGTTTTCGTACTCTTCTGGATATGCTTCAGGGTCTGGGAGTTTGACTAAGAGCTCCTCACCCAACTCGTCTAGAATCCTCATCACGGTGGTTGAGCGGATTCGGGAGACCCAGAGGTCTGAGAGATCTGGTGTCAGGCATATTATCTGGAGAGCGGCTAGTGTTGAGAGCCTATCCAGGCCTGCTGTATAGTTGAGAACCTCGACACAGGTAAGTGGATCTATGTATAGCTCTGAGACGCGCGCTCCAAGCCTTGTCGCTTCCAAGCCCTCCTCCCTCGTTATCAGGGAGTGGGACTCAAGCATAGCCAAGACAGTGTCTATCTTCTCTACGAGCCCCTGGGTTCCGAAGATGTGGGCGTAGAATGTCCTCCCTATTATCCTCCTCAAACCTAGCTCGGACTTTGCGAGGCCTGAGGAGATGAGGGAGAGGATGTGGCTTCGAAGGTGTCTCTCGCTGCCGAGGACTGAGTAGACCTTTTCAGGCATCCCGTGGATGTACTTTTCCATCAGGTACTCCGCCTCCGTCCTGTTACTAGCCACGAGTATCGAGTAGCCTATCTTGTCATAGAGGGGTCTGCCGGCCCTCCCGCAGAATTGTTTATACTCTGTGACGCTCAGTCCCCTCATTCCGCTCTTAGAGTTGAAGCGCCTGTACTCGGGGATTACAACCATCCTCGCAGGAAGGTTTACCCCAGCGGCAAGAGTAGGCGTGGCGCATAAAACTGGGATGACCCCCTCGCGGAAGGCATCCTCGATAATCCTCCTGTGAAGATGCCCTAGGCCTGCGTGATGGAACGCGGTGCCCCTCGAGACCAACGCTGCCAGCCTCTCGGCGAAGGGAGACTCCGCCTCCTCCAAAACACGGCGCGAATACTCCTCCAGCCTCTCCCTTCCAGACTCGCCTGGGAAGTTGAGGCTTGAGAGTGACTGGGCGAGCCTCTCCGCATAGCTCTCAGCCTTCCTCCTAGTCAGTGCGAAGACGAGGACCTGCCCCCCATCCATTAGACAGTCGAGGACTAGAGCTGTCAGCGGGTCGCCACTACCCCTCAAGACCCTTGTCTCTCCATCAGAGAAGAATATCCTCCCACCCTGAAGAACACCCTCACGGAGAGGCACAGGCCTGAAATCACTCTCGATAGGGACAGCCTCAAGCCACTCAGCAATGTCCCGCGTGTTTCTGACAGTCGCACTTAGACAGAGTATCTGGGGGGAGTCAAGAGTCTCTAAGAGCTTGGCTATAGTCATCTCGAGGGTTGGTCCTCGTTCAGGGTCGCCTATCATGTGGGCCTCATCGACAACTATTAGGCCGATGCCTGAAAGCCACCTGGCCCGGTGTCTGACTAGACTGTCGGCCTTCTCATAGGTCGAGACTATCACGTCGTTGCTTCCAATCCATTCACCTGGGTCGTCGTAATCTCCCGAGACTGCAACTACCCTATAGCCTGGGCCGTTCTCGCCGAGTAACCTCTTAAACTCGACAGACTTCTCGTATGTGAGGGCGCGGAGTGGTGTGAGGTATAGAATCTTCCTCCCTATCTCAAGGTGCCTGTGGGCAGCCATTATTGCTATGAGCGTCTTTCCAGAGGCTGTCGGAGAGGAGACGACTAGGTTTCTTCCTTGGAGGAGGCCTCTCTCCAAGGCCTCGGCCTGAGGTGGATAGAAGGTCTCAATCCCCTCCCGCCTAAGCGCCTCGAGCAGCCACCTGGAGAGCCCGGCCTCCTCAACCCTCATAACTTTTACGCCAGCCTATAGGCCCCAGGCTTCGGTGTATATATCCTACCCTCAGTAATCATCCTATTAATTATTCTATCAATCTCACTCTTACTGAGGCCCTGCTCCTGCAACTCCTTCTTCAAGGCCTCATCATCAGCGTAGCCATGCTGCTCCTGCAGCTCCCTGATAACATTTAGGACTAGGCTGAGCTTCTCCCTAACACTTCTCGGCTTCCCAGTCATTATTACATCGATGTCCGGCCTACCCGTCTCGACGTCTATCCCAACCTCTGAGAGGCTCCTCCTCATCAGCCTAACAGCCACCTGAGCATCATCGACAGTGACGACGCTTCTCAGACACGCCCTCGCACGAGCCTCCGCCAGCCTAATCAGCGACTCGAGCTGCCTAGCCGTTATAGAGACTGTTGATGTCTTCTCATAGACAGCCCTCATGCTGAGGTAGAACTGCTGGAGGACCTCAGCCGCCTCCTGCGTCAGCACCGGCTCAATCTTTTTGGAATAAGCGATATACTTCTTCAGAATGTTTGGGGGGATTGGAGGCTCCTTTTTGATGCCTCCCTCGACGTGAAGGGAGACTATGTGGCTTGAGACGGTTTTGTCGGCCTCTGGGCTCGGCTCGTCCCTGAGGACGAAGATTAGGTCGAACCTTGAGAGGAGGGTTATGGGGAGGTTGACGTTCTCATTAAAGGGCCTGTATACGTCGTATCTCCCGAGCTCGGGGTTTGCGGCGGCCAGTATACTGCACCTGGCGTTTAGAGTAGCGACTATCCCACCCTTCGCTATGCTAACAGTGTTATGAAGCAGAAGACCATGCGAGATGAAGCTATGAGTTGGCTCCACAGTAACATCGTAAACCCATTCGGTTCTGTATGGGCCCGCATTCCTTATTTTCTCGACCTTCTTAACTCTAAGCCATCTTAGATCTGAGTCAACAATGTTTCTCAGGAGTTGCAATTCACCCTCTACCTGCCGAAGAACCTCATTAGACTTGGTCACCGCCTCCATTAACAGTCTTTTTCTCATTTCTTCATCATAGCCGCCCCTCTCCGCGTAATCCACGACACTCCTTGACACGGACAGGTGCTTGGCCAGTTCTTGTTGCGACCATCCTAATGCAGATCTGACCCCCCTCAGTGTGTCTGCCTGAGTAATAACGATCTTAGACCTGTAAAGCTTCTCTTCCATGAAGTCTAAGCATCGTCTTACCACAGACCTAGAAATCCCGTGTCGTCTCCTCAGGTTGTTATAAAACTCTCCACGATAGCGGATTCCTAAAAGCTTCATCAGTCTGATGATATGCTTTGCTACTTCTGGAGGGAGAATATCATGGTGCCTTCTAGTATTGCTCTTTTGAAGGAGTTGTGCAGCTTTTTGTTGTTTGCTATCAAAGAGTAAGATTTCGTCCTTAAATAAACTAAGAGAATGCGATAGTATTCTAAGCCTGTAATACTTGTTTCCAGAAGAGTGAATGGATGAGTGAATACCTAGCTTTAGTAGTAGATCTTGGCAATCCTCTGCAAAGAGTCTCGAGGCCGTCTTCAAGGTGGCCGAGCTGCTTACCTCCCCGTCACCGGCAAAAACACCCCTCAAGAACTCTCTCACAATATCCTTTGAAGCCGACATGATTTTGGAGGGGGCCCTCTTATGGGTTGCATCTGCAACCAGTTCGGGGAAGTTTTTCTCGAACCATCTAAACAATCTAGTGGAGATTAGCCTTAAGGTCACGACGCCATACCTTCTGTCTGTATGCACGTTTGGAATAATGCAGAAAAGCTTCTCGGCGAGCCTCCTGAAATCAGAGAGTAGGCGGCTATCCTTATTTGAGAAACATATCTCAAATGAAGATCCTTTGTGGAAATGCCCCTCTGCGGCAATATAGCCGAGTAGCCTTGCAAGCTCAGGAGTTAACTGTAAAGGAAGTCTCACTTTTTTCTCCCTAGGTCGGGATGCAACCTCTCGGAGAAGGACCTGTGACGACGAATTGGGTAAAATCCTTGGCGCAGGCACATAATCCCCAGGCTTGACATGATCAGCCCTGATTGTCGATAGCAGGTGGCGCTCTGAGCTGACGAAGACAGGGTGTTCAGGTGTAACTATGATTTCTCTTCCATTGTTGTAGGTGATTTTTATGAAGTGGGCAGGTGCTTTATGCCTGCTTACCCGAGCCGGTCTGCAAACACTAACTCGGAGATTAGCCGGATCCAATGTGTAAACTTGGATATTGGGAGGCTTCAGCAGAACTTCACTCTTATCGACAACACACACGTCAGCCGCATTGCTATTCAAGAGCGAATCGACAAGCTCGCCTATCCTCATTTTGCCCTTATCATAGGTCAGCAGCTCGAACGAAGGGTGATAGGACTGTTGCGCCATCACTTCATGCATCGCCACCCTATCCTCGGGCCTCATCTTGTCAATCTCGTCAATAACGCATATCCCCATATCGGCTAGGACGCTGGCCCCGGCCTCCAAGACTAGGCCCCCTCCCTGATCCCTAACTACAGCCGCGGTTAGACCGGCCGCAGTGCTACCCCTACCCGACGTGTACACCCCCCTAGGGGCAATCTGTGCAGCGTATAGGAGGAGCGTCGACTTCGCAGTCCCAGGGTCTCCAACCAAGAGTACATGCATGTCACCCCTAACTCTGACGCCGTCGGGGAAGACCTTGCTCCTACCCCCGAAAAGCAGGAGGAGGATTGCCTCCTTAATATGTTCCAGCCCCTGGATTGAGGGGGCCACAGACTCTATCAGTCTCTGATAGTTCTGGGTGTCTGCGGCCATCTCTCTAAACATCTTCTCCTCCTCAGGGGTGATTAGAAGGGACTCCAGCTCCTTCCCCCTCGGCTCGATCGAGACCGCGTCGAGGAATGTCTTACGCGGCTGGGCCGAGTTCTCCAAACGCTCAGCAGCCAACTCAAGTATGCCTGTTACAGTGACTCTGTCCCCCGGAGCAGCCATGTCGACTGAGTCTCCCTTAACCCTAACGTCGATTATCCGGGGAATCTGTCCAGGCGGGAGGTCCTCAGGCTTCTCCTGGACGCCGAGGGTCTGGAAGTCTGCGAAGACCGATTCCTCCTCGACCAGCTCGAAGGCTGGTCTCCTCTCCAAGCACCTTGGAGTTTTGCATCTACTAGGTGGCTTTGAGCCCGCCACACGGTAGAGGTTTCCACAATATCTACATCGATAGGCTGCACTCTCCAGCAGAGGCCTCACAGTCGAGGCCCTCACAACTATCCCATCCACAGCTATCAGCTTCCTAAGATGCTCCGATCGAATTTTCCTAATTGGAATCGTCTCTGGAAGACCCCTGACAGCCGTCTTGAAGGAGCCAATCTTGGAGGCATAGTCCGGATACTCGAGCTCAAGCTGCCTGAAGGCCGCGTTGTCAAGTATCGGGAGATAGGTGAGCGGCTCGGACTGTATCTTTTCCGCAAATTCCTTGTCGAAGATTAGTAGGTCGCCGAAGTCGACTGGGATTGTTTTGCGCCCAGATATTACGGCCCTCGAGATTATGTCCCGATACTTCTCCTGCTTGAAGAACCTAACCAGCCTCTCCTCAATGGTCTCCGCCATCCTACTTCACCCCCAAGCCGATAGACTCTAGCCAAGACTCCACCACAGCCCTGACATGAGTGTAGAGCTCCTTCTCCTCCTCCGTCATATTCTTGATTAGAGAGGGGTCGAGCCGCCGCGCTGCGAAGCCAAGAATCTTAGCCAGCCTGATCGAGACTATGTCTTGGTAACTTTCTAGGAAGGCTTTATGGGTGACTGGGTCCCTCTCCCTGAGCCCAGCTAGGGCAGAAGCTGCGGTGTAGTAGAATCTCTCTGTAAGCTCCACCAGCTCGACCGCGCTCCTCCTCTCCCTCCAAGCAAGCTGGGTAAGCTTCGAGAGATCAATGACGCCTTCGATAGGCTCGGCCAGGCCCTCATCCCAGACCCTCTCAGCAGCCCAGAGCGGGAGAGTCAGCTGCGAACCCTGCCTCAAATCCACCAGCTCGCGCCCACCAACCCTCAGCCTGGCCACGTCTCGCGTCATTCTAACCCTGACATGCGAGACCAGCTGACCGATCCTCCCCCCATCCGAAGGCATACCTCTGTAATACCCCGGGTAAGGACGTGTTTAATTATGTAGAGAGACCTCGGCGAAAGAAATCTCTCCACGGTATTACATGGGCCTCGCCTGGGCACTGACCTTTTGATAAAGCCTGATAGACAAATCCCAGGGGGTAATTATCCCATCCCCACCGTCTAGGAGGCAGCACTTGGCCTCACTCGCAAGTAAAGCATTCAGTACGGTGGCGAGGTTATCGTTAGCATCTATAATGGCTGGCTTGAGTAGGAACTCCCCTAACTCTCCTATAGTCTGGTCTAGAAGGGCATCGGGGTTATCGCGAATCATCTCCATGCCTTGGATAGAGCCAAAACAGAACCCGATGACAGACCTATCGCTCAAAATCAACTTACTCGGCTCCACAATCAACCTCCTAACACCCTTATTCAACATCAAATGAACGGACTCGCGAACTGTAAAATCCATGCCGATAGATAGAACCTTCCTAGAGCTAAAATCAGCTGCGCGATACTTAGTCAGCATGGCCATAGCAGGGCTCTTAATTCTAAGATATCTTAACACTATCAACAGGTCTAAAACCCTCGGCCGCAACCCACCTACCACCGCGACACCGTACCCACTATTAGACATCTGATTGAGAAGATCCGCCAAGGTATTGTCCTCAGCTATCAAGGATGGGGGTATAGACGCCTCCCTTGCCGTCACCCTCATCAAGTGCCGCCATACATCGGTATTTTTGACAAGCATATGGGCGATTTCACGACCCCCAATTACTCCCTCAATAACTGGTTGATCGGGAGACTTATCGCGATCAACCACAACTACGCATGAAACTTCCATAGACCCCAAGATTGTTGCTGGGACGATTACTGGCTGTTGGGGGGATACTGCTACACATGAGCAAAAAGATTGAAAGTCCGCGATGATGTTCTTTAGGGAAGAATTATATATTGGCCAAGATTCCGATGAACTGACTGACATTTACCTTATCGAATACCCCTAATATAACCAGAATATATGTGTTTCATTATCGATAATGCAGAATTTAAAAGAACATTGCTGACGCAGAGGAGAGCTTAAATGAGGAGTGGTGGGCTTTGGATTGGTATGAGGCCGAAGTTGAGGTCTCTTATAAAGGCTTGGCCAATGATTATCTTCTCGTTCTCTCTAACCGTATTTATCACAATATTATGCTTTGCAAACCTCTCTCAACCTGCCTATGCGCAGCCCCCACAGTGGCGGATTGAGGCATATTTTCTACCACTTGGCCAGCCGAGTGGTAGTGGAGAGCCCAAATGGCTTGAGGAGTATGGCGATAGGTTCTTTCCAGGCGAGGTTGGTAATCTGACCTTCCAGCTGGTTAATACTGACTGCGAGTCGAGGGCCAGGGACCCCCATCTGAGGAGGTTTATCCAGACGTGGGAGGATGACATGAAGCCCATCTTTAAAAGACTTGAAAAGATGAAGACGACAGGCTATATCCTCAACTATTCAGTGAAGGATACCAATATCGCAGTATATGGGGATAGGAAGATTGCGGACTGGGATGTGACTGTAACCGGCTATTGTGTCGGCCGTTCTATCCATGTTGAGTCTGCCAAGGTGTGGTTCGCATGGCCAGGATATGGCGAGGCCCTAAGCTCGAGTATACCGATTCAGAGGACCCTCGCCGCCGTTGACCCCATCAAGTACATCTTTGAAGGCGAGGCACGCGACTCGACGATAATATTCACAATCCCATTCAGTTTCCCATCCGATATCCCATCACAGCTATTCGAGATACAGCCCACAATCACACTCGCTCTCAGATACCCTAGCGGCTACACATACGAGTATCAGTACGGCCCGCTGGGAAGTGAGAGTCACTGGTGGCTTTGGGGCCCCAGCGGCTCGGCCTACGGCCTATTCAGGCTCAGCCACTATAGAACCTTCAGCCTAAAAATAACCGACCACGAGGGAGCTATGCCTCTAGGCAATGCGACGCTCCTCCTCAGCGCCCACATGTATCCGTACTCCCTATTCCTTATGGCGGATCAGGAGGGGGTTGCGAGGTTTGAAAGGCTTCCTGACTTCTACACCTACACGCTCCGCATCGTTTACAAACCACCACTAATCGGAGACAACGTGGTTGTCTACACCTCTACGCATGAAGCCATCGAGTTAGCCTCTATTGAGATGATACGTGTAGATCTTTATACTCTGCGGGTCTATCCCATAGATCAGCAGGGAAGACCGCTCATCAATGCCACGGTGTTGCTGCGGCTGATTGAGGAGCCGCAGACAGGGAGGACGGCCCAATACCTGAACCAATCCAGCACAGGGTATGCGAGCTTCTACCTACTGCCTACCGGTAACTACTCTATAGTAATTTCCTGGCGTGGGGTTGAGGTCCACTCGGCACTGAGATATATTGGCTACCATCCGACCTATGGGTTCAGCCCGTTAAGCTTTACAGCTGTGACGGCTGTCTCAGACCTAATCGTCTCAGCTGTGGACATGGCTGGTAACCAAGTTGGCGCCGTCTTTACAGTGGAGGGCCCAACGCCTGAGTCAAGCTACATGGGTATTGAGAGGAAAGACGGGGTCCTAGTCACCACCCAGCAGCCTATTGCGACGTACCTAGTCACAGCCGTCAACGTGTCCACGGCATTTAACTTGAGGATAAGCGCCAGCTCTCTCGTCAGGCCCGGCGAGCCTGCAAAGATAACCCTGCCAATCTATAGTATCAGGTTCAAAATATTCTCGATGGACGAGAAACCGGTGCCCAATGCGGATATCATATTCCACACTATTACGGCGAGGAGCGACGTTTACGGAGACCTGACAATCCCTGGCGTCCCACAAGGCTTCTACAACCTCAGGATAATCTATCACAACGTGTCTGTTTATTCCGACGAGGTGAGGGTGGAAGGTAACCTGATCCTCGAGCTCCATGTAAAGCTTTATGATGTAAACGCCTCTTTCGAGGATAGTGAGGGCTCAGACATAATCGTCGAATGGAGGCTCAGCGGCCCCGGGGGAAACTATACCGGGATTGGAAGCCGGCTTTACGCCCCACTATTACCTGACGTAGCCCACAGGCTAGTAGCCTATTTCTTGGAGGATGGGAAGCAGATGAAGGCTTTCGATGCGGATATTCTTCCCTCACAGTCCAGGGGCTCGCGTCTTAGGCTGCCAATCAGCACGGCGAGATTCAGTGTTTTCTGGAGGGATGGAACTCCCTTCAACGGCACAATACTGGTTGAGGGTGTGAGATACCCGATATCGAGTGGTTTAGCTAAAATTGGCAAGCTCCTCCACAGAACCCTCAACATATCTGTAGAGAGGACGGATGGAATTGAGCTGCTGAGAGACGAGGTTCAACACACAGGCGAGGGGATACAGGTAATTATCCCGCAGACATTCATCAGTATCACTGTACAGGACATATTCTTTAGGCCGGTGGAAGGTGCGAGGATTGTTGTCTACTCTCTCCGCAAACCCGGACTAGTAGCAGCATCCGCGAGCACGGGAGCTGATGGAACTGTATACTTCAATAGGCTCCCCGAAGCCCTCGCCCCCTATCGCGTCCAAGTTAGCCTTGGCGGCGAGACATTTGAGGCCTTTGCATCAGGGGGTGTGCTTAATTTCCGGCTCAACTCTCTTGTGGTATCGGGGACTCCCATCCCCTCCGCAACGTTACTCGGCATCCTAGTCCTAGTCATCGCTGTTGCCCTAGTCGCAGCCCTCATAGGCCGGATTAGGTCATCGCGGGCGGAGGGGAGAGCTGAAGGGGAATAGTACCGGGAGGTGGATTTAGTGGAAGAGTTAAATCCCTACCCAACCATCACGGCTAGGAGCCTTTGACCAGAGTTATTGCAGACCTCCAGATACACTCAAGGTATAGCGGAGCCACCTCGCCACGGATGGTTCTCCATGAGATAGGGTACCACGCCTCCCTTAAGGGCCTGAACCTGCTGGGGACGGGCGACGCATTGCACCCGCAATGGTTTAGGGAGTTGAGAAGTGAGCTATCGGAGGTAGACGGCACAGGGCTCTACAGGCTGAAGTCGGGGCCGAGCGACATATTATTCATTATACAGACTGAGGTGGCGACGGTTCATGAGTTCCGGGGAAAGACCCGGAGAATACACCATGTCATACTCTTCCGAGGCCTCGAGGAGGCGAAAGAGGCTGCTGAGGTGCTCTCACGATACGGCGACATCTCCTCAGACGGTCGTCCTGTGCTGAACGTCAGGCCAGCCGAGCTCGTGGAGAGGGTTCTGGAGGTTGACGAGGACTGCTTCATCTTCCCAGCACACGCCTGGACTCCCTGGTGGTCTATCTTTGGCTCCATAGGAGGGGTCGACAGGGTCGAGGAATGCTACGAGGATATGGCTGACAAGATATACGCGATTGAGACGGGGTTGAGCTCAGACCCCCCCATGAACTGGCGCGTAAGCAGCCTAGACAGGTATGTTCTTCTAAGCTCCTCAGACTCCCACAGCCCCTACCCCTACCGGCTCGGTAGAGAGGCCGTCGTCTTCAAATTTGAAACACCATCATACCGCGAGCTCGTAAAGGCCCTAAAGACTAGGGATAAGACCAGGGTGCTGATGACGCTTGAGGTCCCTCCAAGCTACGGCAAATATCACTGGTCAGGGCATAGAAAGTGTGGCGTGGGCCCTGTCCCGCCTGAGAAGGCTCGAGAGATGGATTACAAGTGCCCAAGGTGCGGGCGAAGGCTCACCAAGGGTGTTGAGGACAGAGTGGAGGAGCTGGCCGACAGGCCCCGCGGATACAGGCCACCAGACGCAATAGACTTCATGTACGTTATCCCACTGCAGGAGCTCATAGCCCTATCCATCAACATAGACTACACCTCCGAGACACTCCTCCAGAGTAGGAAGATATGGAGCGAGTACAGCAGCCTAGTAAACACCTTGGGAAACGAATACAAAATACTTCTAGACACACCGACACAGGAGATAGGCCGGGCCTCTAACGAGCGGCTAGCCTCTCTTATTGAGGACATGAGGCGTGGGGAGTTAGAGATTATCCCTGGATACGACGGGGTCTATGGGAAGATCCTGCCCAAGTCTTCTAGGGGAGAGAGAAGGATAGACCCTAGGACGGGAACGCTTGAGGATTACCTCTGAAGTATATCTTCCCAGCGGCTAGCTGACAACTATCGTGTCGAGGTTTCTTGGAGTGTATATCGCCGCGTCTAGAATCTTCCTAGCGGTTCTTGCAACCGAGTTTACAGCCTCCGGCTCGCCGTGGACAAACACGACGTTCTGAGGCTTAGGCGAGACCCTCTTCAGATAGGAGAGTATCTGCTGCCTGCTGGAGTGTCCTGAGAATCCGTCAACCTTCTCAACCGACATGGAGAGCCTAAACACCTCCTGCTTCCCCTCCTCATTAATCAGCGTCACCTCTCTCATACCCTTCAAGATCTTCCTCCCAAGCGTCCCCTCAACCTGATAGCTGACAAAGAGTAGCAGGTTCTTCTCACTCTCTGACAGGCTTCTCAGATAGGAGATGACTGGGCCCCCTTCAAGCATACCCGACGTAGCCAGCACAATCATAGGCTCCTTACTCTCAAGTATCTCCTCCCTGTGATTCAGGCTCTTAACTTTGACGAAATAGTCGGAGAAAAAGAGGGAGTCGCCTCCCAGAAAGTCATCCCTACTCTCGGCTGAGAAGTATTCCGGGAAGCTGCTATAGATGGATGTGGACTCTATCAAAAGACCGTCGAGTATCACAGGGACCTCAGGAATCATTTTAGACTCTATAAGATTCTTAACAACTAGCATGATCTCCTGAGCACGCCCAACAGCAGGTACAGGAATCAAGACGCTGCCCCCCGAACTCACGGTGCGCGTTACATGCTCTGCAAAGACACGCTCTGTCTCCTCCCTCGTGAATGGTATCGGTGTGGCGCCGTAAGTGCTTTCGAGGATGAGTGTCTCGATCCTCGGGAACTTTGACGTTGCTGGGTCTAGCATCCTAGTCCTCTCATACTTGAAGTCGCCAGTGTAGACTATGTTGTGGAAGCCCTCACCCACGTGTAGGTGCGCAATTGCGGAGCCTAGAATGTGGCCCGCATTATAGAATGTAACTCTAATGTCTGGCGTGATGTTTGTTACTACACCATAGCGTAGTGGGACCACATGGCGAGCCGCTAATCTAACCTCTTGCTCTCCATACAGAGGATACTGGCCTGTCTTAGCGGCTAGGTTGAGATAGTCTAGATGCTCCATGACCATCAGAGGCATTGTGGGCTCGGTCATGTAGACTGGGCCACGGTAGCCATACTTGAACAGTAGGGGCAGCGCCCCATGATGGTCCATATGAGAGTGCGTGATTATCACAGCATCCAGCTTGTCGACCAGGTCTGGGAAGAAGTCTATTCTCGGGAGCATCTCCACAGGCTTGCTTGCTCCGGCGTTTATGCCAAAGTCTAATAATACACAGCTCTCCCGAGTCCTGACCAGAAGGGCTGAACGGCCGACCTGCATCCCACTTCCGAGCACAGTTATCGAGACCTCTCCAGGCTCAAACAACTGCTCCCTAAAGATCCTCTCACCAATCCTCCTCAGAACCTCAACCCTATCATCGCCATCACCGTAGAGATATTTCTTGACTTTCTCCAGCGTTCTTGAGGGCATAAGCGGCATCCTAGACAGGGTGATTAGCCAGTTTATCTGCCTCTCAAGAGCGGCCACCCTCTCAGGAGTCAGGAAGTTGAAGAGCTCCTGACTGTTACTCTCAATCACAACCTCCCCCATGAGGTTGTCAAACACTATGTTGGCTGGGAAATTGCCCAGCGTCTCCTTCAGGATCTTCTTCACTTCTTCCTGAGGCATTCTGATAGACTCGTCTGGCCTGATGACTATCCTCTTCTTAATCAGGTTCACAAGGTCCCTCGCAATAGAGTTTCTCTCAGCGAAGACCGACGGCTCCGCAGTGTATATAGCGATTCTAGGCCCCTCAAAATCAATCCTAGTGAGTATACGCTCACCCTTACCCAGCGTAGCCAAGTAATTGAATATGTCTGCCCTCAGCTTTGATAGCATTTTGATTTCCACCCTTTACACATGAAGACCTGTCTAAGTCCAGGATATCCCCTGGAACTCCTAAGTGATTTGTTAAGTCCTCTATTTAAAGTGTCCCGACCCTAAACTATGCCCTAAGACTGCCCGGATACCCTCGGCTTTAAAGCGGCCTTCCAAAGATGAATTATCGCATAGGGCCTCGAGACACCCTCATCCTGCATTATCTTCTCGATGGCAGATGCCACTCTTGTCTCGTCCCTGTATTTGGCCACTAGCTCTTTGTATAGGGGCTCAGCCTCCTCAGTGCTTGTGGTTAATTTTGAGATTGTGCGGGGTAGAGACCTAATGTTGTCGAGTTTTACCTGGAGGTCGGATATCTTCTTCTTAACCTCTGCTATTTTGTTCCGGTGCTCCTCAACCTCTCCCTCAAGTGTCTTGAGCCTTGAGCCCTCCGCCTCGTTAAGAGAGTCTCCACGCTCCCTCAGATACTCAACCTCTACAAGTTTGTCGAAAAGTTGCTCCTCTAACTCGCTCATCCTCGTCTCTAACAATCCAAGAGCCTCATTCAGCAGGTTCTCACAGCTCTGGCTCTCGCTGAGGACAGCGTTCCTCTCATCTGTGAGCTGGTTCAGCTTCTTCTTCACCGAGCGGAGGTCCACCTCATCCCACTTCTTGAAAACCCTCTGGATCGAGCGGTCGAGCTCCCGGATATTCCTTATCCTTTCTTGGATTCCCTCGAAACTTTTCAGAGCCTCTTCATAAGCGTCTGCTGGCGGTTGGGCCTGTATCCCCTGGGGCTCGAGGCTGGGTTTCTCAACATCCTGTGCCTCTGCAGTGTCACCTGCCTGCTGCTCAGCGGGAGCACCTTCGGGCAGTAGCCGCCTCCTTATCACTATTCTCTTCCTGTCACTCACGTCTTTTGCCCCCCTCCGACCTTAAACCATATAGTAAAAAGTTACTGATAACCTTGAAGGGTTTCGAGACCGGGATGTTATGTTCTTGATATTGGAAGATAGACGTTGTAGTGAGGCTTATGAGTGTGGATTCAAGCATTTTCCGAGTGCCCGCCGATAAGGATACGGGAAGCTCGATCACCTGGTTATTTAAGCCCACTCTAAAGACCTTGAAGAGGGAGTCTGAAATCTTCTTGGAGCCGCTGTATCTCGATGGGTCTATGACGAGCGCTATGGCGTTTTGGTAAAGTGCCTGGTAGGTCAGCTGGGTCCTGATGTCTATGGGCGAGAGGAAGAGACCGAGGGAGGGGTGGGAGTGGTACCAGCCTACAATAAATAGGGGTATTTTATTGTCGTGCAGGAACTCGGCAACTGTCGCCATAACCTCCTCGTTAAGAACTACGAAGCCGCTAGACCCCATCTGGCTACCAGTAACGGCGTCCCAGACCTCCACAACACCGTTCTCCTCCGTCCCAATTAGAAGGCCAGCCACCTCTACGCTGGGACTGGATAGGGCGTGGTTGATGATTTTGGCTAAAGCGGGTGGAAGTAGTCTAACCCTCATTCTACCCCCTTATCAAGATACTACTCGCCTATAAACCCCTTACCTACGCGTAATCCCATGAAACGATGTAAATACCATCACAAGCCCATAAAAGCTCGCCACAACATACGCCTGTGCCGTCCTTGGAGAAGGCTTAAGAATCCCTCGATACTGGAGCCCAACGCACCAGTTTATTGGCACGCGTATTGGTTGCGTAGATATGCGCGCGATTCTCATACAGTTAATCTATTTATAGCCCATCAAGTAAACTGGTTTAGGCGAAGTGAGAAATATGAAGGTTAGGATTGTCCCCGCTGTTGGTGGTGGCCCGCCCATCGAGCTGGATGTTCCTCCCAATGCGAGTATTGGCGCCGTGAAGATGAGGGTCTGCGCCATAAAGAAGCTGAGACCTGAGGATGCGAGGCTTACTTTTAAAGGTAGGGCACTAAGCGACTCTGAGACAATCTCCTCTGCAGGAGTGACCGAGGGAGACAAGCTCGTCCTAATTACTAGAACGGTTGGTGGTTAGTCTTGGAGGCGTCGGAGGTTGGGTATCTTCCTGAGACCCGCTGGGCCAAGAGGCTGGCCCAGGAGTACCAGCTCATCAGGAATTACGAGCCCAACTTCGACGCCGTAGGTGGTGATCTAACCCATTATAAAGGAACGATTATCGGCTCAGGCGTCTATGATGGCGGTGTCTTTGTGGTGGAGATTATCCTCCCGAGGTCATTCCCCTTTGTTCCTCCTGAAGTCACTTGGCATACAAGGATATGGCATCCAAACTTCACAGACGGGGAGCCTGCTAAAATCTGTGAATCCATATTGAACAAGGATTGGTATCCTAACATGCATGTCGTCTCGGTTATCGAGGCTTTGAAGAACCTCCTCGTCAACCCAAACCCGGAAGACCCGCTAAACGTGTGGGCGGCCCAAGAGCTGAAGCTCTACCCGGAGAGGTTTGTGGCGAGGGTTAGGGAGTATATAAGACTCTACGCCACGCCTGAGAGGTCCCTCGAGAAGCTCACAGAGATATGACAAATATGGAAAGATACGATCGTCAAATCCGTATAGAAGGGTGGGACCAGAATACCCTCTCTTTCTCATCGGCATTCATTGCCGGCGTCGGGGCCATAGGCGGCGAGGTTGCGAAGAACCTCGCGATGATGGGTATAGGGAAGCTGATAATCGTTGATTATGACTATGTGGAGCTCAGTAACTTGAGTAGGCAGCTCCTATTTCGGGACGCGGATATAGGTAGGGGTAAAGCGAGCGTTGCTGCTGAGAGGCTCCGTGAGATTAATCCTCACGTATCTGTCGAGGCCTTTGGTCGTGATATTAGGGAGCTTGGGGAGGAGGTGCTTAGCGGTGCGGACATAATATTCTCTTGCCTAGATAACTGGGCTTCTAGGAGATGGCTGAACTCCGTGGCCGTAGGCCTTGATAAGCCCCTAATCGACGGAGCCATGAGCGGGTTCTATGGGAACATCCAAATGGTCCTGCCCAGAAGGACTGCATGCCTAGAGTGCCAGAGTATCAACCTGATTCCACGGGAGGAGAGGCTTGCAGAGTGTACGCTCAGGAGAAGAAGGCCTGAAGACCTAGTGAACGATTTGAGGGAACATGGAATAGAGGTCGGCGTGGAGCAGGCCGAGAAGCTCTTCCAGCTCAACATAAAGACAATCTACGACATAAAATACACGAGGCTGGAGACGATATCCGGCATTGCTGATGACGAGGTTCTGGGCTTGATAGAGGAGCTGCGGTCAAGGCTGACACCGCCTATGCCGGCGATTCAAAGCGTGGCCTCGGTGGTTGCAGGCATCATGACAACCATGGGTGTACAGCTCCTCCACAAGAAGAAGCTTGGGCAGGTGCCTACAGGCCTCCTAGTTTATGACGCTCTCAACTCCCGCCTCTCTCGCGTTAAGATCATGCGGGACCCGCATTGCATAGTTTGTGGTGAGAACGAATCCTCTCCTTTAGAGTTTTCTTTCGACCTAAGAGAGAGTGTTCTTAAACTTAAGGAGGCTCTGGCCTCGACCCTCGGTTTCCCTGACCCCGAGATATTGTATGGTGGAAAGAGGCTTGATGATGATGTTATTCTCGCCCAGGCTGGAGTGCGGGATAAGGACATAATCTACGTCTCTACAACACGGCTCTTTGAGCCCCTGGCGATAAGGATAGTCTCAACGATCTAGAAAATATCAAGGGCCTGCATCTCTAGCTCTTTTCTGAGAGTATACGGGCTATCTGGGTCTCGTCAATATTCCCTCCAGTCAGCATCAGCACAACCTTCTTACCCTCAAGGCTCCCCCTAATCTTGTAGGCCGCGGCTGTTGCAGCAGCTCCCGCGTGCTCCGCTATCTGTCTAATGTGGCGGTAGAGCGCCCTTATACCCCTCTCCATCTCATCATCCGAGACCAAAACCATGTCGTCAATCCTCCCATAGAGTATTGAGAATGGTACATCGTACGCCCTGGCCACGGCAAGGCCCTCTGCCCTAGTCTCAACCTTTTCCCTAGAGACCAGGCGGCCCTGCTTCAGCGATTCGTAGAGTGCTGGAGCCCCCTCCGCCTGCACCCCAACGACTTTTATCGAGGGGTCCGCAGACTTGTAGACTACGCAGGCCCCAATCGCCCCGGAGCCTCCTCCAACTGGGTTGATAACAACATCCACGTCAGGCAGCTCTCTAAGAACCTCAAGGTGCATAGTCGCTACGCCGGGGTAGAGTAGCGTCTCGTTTATCGCGTGGATGTATCTATAGCCCTGCTTCTGTGCCAGTGACTCGGCGTATAGAGCGGCCTCGTCGAAGAAGGAGCCATAAGTTATGACGTGGGCGCCGAGCTCCTGGAGCGCTCTCTTCTTCACGTTAGATACCCAGCTGGGCATTACTACATGGACGTCTACTCCGAATTGGCTTCCAGCATAGGCGATAGACTGGGCGTGATTCCCCATGGAGGCTGTGATGACTCCGGTCTTCTTAACATCTTCAAGCATCTTATACATGTAGTAGATTCCGCCTCTGACTTTAAAGGAGTAGGTAGGGTTCAGGTTCTCAAGCTTCACCCATACGTCACAGCCCAACTCCCTCGAAAGCCCCCTCGAATAGACAAGTGGAGTCGACTTAAGATACTGCCCCAGTATACGAGAAGCCTCAATAACATTCCTCAACGTAATCATATCCAAGAGATAGGAATCTAATAGATTAAAAAAGATTCCCAGCGACAGCCCCAAACAGCTGGGATATGTCAGAAAAACCTATAAACCAAGAATAGACACCGGTGTTTAGGGCAATGAAGTGTCTGGCCAGGCTGAGTTGGTGATTGCGATCTTGAGCGCGGAGCCCCTCCTTAAATAAACCTAAAAACCTCAAAAACCACTCCGATGGAGTACTTCTCAAGCCTTTTTATGCGTTCTTGACAAAACCCTTAATATAGACGTGGGAAGAAATAATTGAGGTGGGTGGCTCCCAAATAGATGTCGGAGACCCGTGAGACTATCCAGATAACTAGGCTTGTGTTAGATGTTCTAAAGCCGCACCAGCCAGATATTGTGGAGTTTAGCAAGAGGCTGGCAGGTATTAGGGGGGTTAAAAAGATCGACTCATCTGTCGTTGAGGTAGACGCGGAGACCGAGACTGTGAAGCTGATTATTGATGGTAGCGAGCTGGATGTTGAGAGGATTGGAGAGGCTATTAGGACCCTGGGTGGCGCCATTCATAGCGTGGATGCGACGGTTGTGGAGAAGGTGGAGCGCAAGAGGTAGTGAACAGCTATGGTGCTTGGTGGTCTTCGTCAACGTTTAAAAACGATATTTACAGTTGCTGAGACTAGCGAGGTTGCTCGGCGCTACTTCTCTCTACAGCTCTTCGATGGGGCGATGGTTGGTATAGGTGTCGTCTTCGGCCTCCACTTCTCCGGCCCACACGGCTTCGGGGTTATTTCTCAGACCCTCGTCGCAGTAATCATTGCTATGGTTATTTCAGGCTGGACGGGGGCGCTTATCTCGGAGAGGGCCGAGCAGGAGGCTAGGATAAAGAGGCTCGAACTAGCAACACTCATAACCTTGAGAGATACCATACAAGGGAAGGTTGGCTCAATAGCTGCGCTGTTGGTCGCTCTCGTTAACGGTCTTACACCAGTCGCCGCATTCCTAACTGTATCTCTGCCATACCTAGCCACCGTATACTTGGGTGAGGAGACGATGTATGGCTTAATAATCTCACTCATTTTTACAGCTGGCCTACTACTAGCTGCTGGAGCAGTTGTTGGCCGCTCAGCCAGGATAGGCGTAATCAAGACTTCTGCCCAGATGATAGGGTCAGGACTTGCCGCGGCGGGGCTGATAATTCTACTGGAGTCATTCTTCTAAAAAGCGAAATGGCTAAAAGTCTGTGAGCCTACTCTGCCCCCTCTCAACGCTCAGCCCATAAACCCTAACCCCAACCCTTCTTAGATCTTCCTCAAGCCCGGCTAAGAGAGTCTTCAGGAGACGGTGGGAGGTGTTCTCTAGGTCGCTTAGCTCCTGGGTGTGGTGTGGGAGGACTGCGCTTCTACTGACAGGCTTCATCCCCTCTGTTATGCCTATCAGTGACACTCCCCTAAACCCGTAGCCAAGCTCCACAATCCTCCGATGCAGCTCTCGAATCACCCGCCCAAGCTGCTCCCAAATCTCAGCCTCATCCCTGCTTAGACGCTTCAACGTTGTCATCCTGCTCAACTGCTTTGCCTCGCCGCGTGGAGTCACCTGCTCAAAATACTCCCCTCGACTAGCAAGATAGATAAACCGGCCGACCCTGAACCCGAAGATTTCTACAAGCCTGTCCGGTGGGATGCTTGTGAGGTCGGCGACCGTCCTTACTCCAATCTCCTGAAGCCTTTTCGCCATCCTCTCACCGATGTAGGGTATGTCCTTCACTGGCTTGGGCCTCAGATACTCCTCCTCGGTTCCCGGCTTGATTACTAGGAGGCCGTCTGGCTTGGAGTCGTCAGCGGCCATCTTAGCTATGAGCTTGTTCTTCGCCACGCCTATGCTGCAGGTCAGCCCAATCCTCTCCCTTACCTCTCTCTTTAAATCAGCCATAAGCTGGGCCGCATTCTCATAGGAGCCGGAGGAGGTCTCGACTAGGCTGAGGAACGCTTCGTCTATGCTTGCCACCTCCAAGACGTCGGCATACCCGCCAGCTATCTCGAAGACCTTTTTGGAGAGTCCTGAGTAATACCTCATATCAACGGGTAAGAAGATGGCATCAACGCTCCTTAACAGCTCCTTGGCACGCCTAATCGGCATCCCAGACTTCACCCCATATTTTCGGGCGAGGTAGTTGCTGGTGGCGACCACGCCTGAGTCGGGCGTGCGGCCCGAATATACGCAGACGAGGACAGGCCTATCTCTTATTGCTGGGTTACGGAGCTCCTCAGCCTGCGCATAGAAATAGTCGATGTCTAGGCAGGCTACCGGGCCACTCACTATTCACCCATTCTCTTCAAGTATTACAAAAACTTTAATGATTTCTTAGAGGCTGATGGCTGGATAAATTAACCTATATTTAGGAGTCGATAGGGAAAGATTTGAGAGAGACTTAATGGGGGGGCTAACTTATTCTGCACCAGCGAAGGTCATTTTTTGTGGTGAACATTATGTTGTATATGGAGGTAGGGCTGTAGCCTGTGCTATTCCTAAGAGGGCTTATGCGACTGTGAGCCATAGGAATGACGGCCTTGTATCGATAGAATCGCAGGACGCGAGAATATCGGCTGTCTGGAGAGGGGAGAAGCTGATTAAAAGCTCAGACCAAGGCGCGCCCACAAGGCTAAGGCCTCTCAAGACGATGATAGACCACATATCCGAGAGGTTTGGGGCTAAGGGTTTCTCAGTAGTCATTAAGTCTGATATTCCTCGGGGAATGGGTCTCGGCTCTTCCGCCTCTGTCTCCCTCGCGGTTGCAGCAGCCTGCCTCGCTTCTATCGGGCATGAAGCCACACTTCAAGACCTGCTGGAGATAGCTTCAATAGCAGAGTCAGAGATACATTACAGGTCCTCGGGGGTCGACCTCGCGGCATCCCTGACCGGTGGATTCATATCGTATGTCAGGGGGGAGAAGCCGCGCCAAATACCTGTTGAGGACGAGTTCAACATAATATTGATAAGTACAAAGAAGGGGAGGAGAACTGGCAGCATCGTCAAGCAGGTCTCAACCCTTAGAGAGCAGTTCATAAACGTTTTCGAGAGGCTCAGGTTGGTGAATGATGAGGTTGCCGCTGAGATGGAGGTGGCTTTGAGGAATCTGAGGTTTGAGAGGATTGGTGCTCTCTTTACAATTCAGCACAATCTGCTCAAGACGATTGGGGTGTCGAATAGAGCTCTAGACGAGGCTGTCGAGTATGCTTTGAAGGCTGGTGCACTTGGCGCGAAGCTTACTGGTGCGGGAGGGGGTGGATGCGCCATAGCCATAGCGCCCCAAGACAAGGCGAAGGAGGTAGCGAGGGCAATATCGACGAAATTCCCGGCGGAGATCTTGAAGTTACCGCAAGAGGGGTTGCGAAGGGAGAAATAGGCCTTAGCCAGCCTTTCCTCTTCTCCTAACCTTTGAACTGATTACTGTGTCCAGCCCCCAAATCTTGCTGAATCCCTCACCAGCCCTCTGCTGGAAGACGCTTCCCTTGGTGTACGTCGCTATCTCATGGGAGTAGAGTGGATTCTCAGCCATTCTACCAACAATCCTGGCAGAGCCCTTATACAGCTCAAGCCTCACACGCCCCGTCACATTCTCTTGTGTCGCATCTATGAAAGCGTTCAGAGCATCCATCAATGGGTCAAGCCAGAACCCCTGATAGACCATCTGACTCCACACCTTCTCCACAAAGGCCTTGAAGGACAGCGTCTTGCCATTGAGCGTTATCTTCTCGAGGTCTTTATGGGCCTTGATAAGTATTAGGGCTGCCGGGGCCTCGTATACCTCCCTCGACTTTATCCCCACAGCCCTATCCTCTATATGATCTATGACGCCGAAGCCTGTACTTCCCCCCAACATGTTGAGCGTATGTATCAGCTCGCCTAGGGGCATATCCCTGCCGTTAAGCCCGACGGGGACACCTCTCTCAAAATCCAGCTCTATAACCTCAACTCTGTCAGGCGTCTTCTGGGGGTCGACCACGTATTTGAAGGCCTCATAGGGTGGCTTGAACCATGGATCCTCCAGCTCTGCCGCCTCTATTGAGCGACTCCATAGGTTCTCATCTATACTGAACCTGCTCTGCCTGAAGTCAAGCTTGAGGCCTCTGCTTTTCGCATACTCTATCTCCTCATCCCTGCTCAGGTCCCATTCCCTGATGGGTGCGATTATTCTGAGCTGAGGTGCTAGTACCGCTATTGTTGTGTCGAATCTAAGCTGGTCGTTGCCCTTGCCAGTACAGCCGTGGGCCACGGCCTCGCAGCCCTCCCTCAGAGCCACCTCCACAACTTTTGAGGCGATGAGCGGCCTCGCCAGGGCGGTGCCCAGTGGATACTCATCCTCATACAGCCCATTAGCCTTGACGCATGGCTTAATATAGTGCTCTACAAACTCGCCCTTAGCGTCGATGAAAAAATGCCTAGAAGCTCCGGCAGATATCGCTCTCTCCTCAATCTCCTCGAAGTCATCGCTCTGGCCCACGTCAACAGTCACAGTTATGACCTCTGCACCATACTTCTCCCTCAGCCAGGGTATGGAGACAGTCGTATCGAGGCCGCCGCTATAGGCGAGAGCAACTCTCATGGATGAACAGGCATGTTTCGATGCTTTTAAGATTATTGCCGAGCCATCAAATCATGAAATAAACCATTATATATTCTGTTGAAGGGAGGATACTTGTGGCTAGCAGGTCTCTACAAGCCCTCCGTGAGCTTATCTCGCGGGCCGGCGAGAAGCCTATGATAAAGATGCGAACAGCAAGGATGGTTAAGTCTTTCCAGTTTAAGCCCCCGGATGCCGAGCCCTACTACCTCGAGATTGTCAACGGCGTCCTGAAGGTTGGGGAGGGCTTGGCCAGCAACCCCATCTCAACAATCGTGGCGACAGACGATGACTTAACAGGAATCATCACCGGTAGATTGGACGCCGTGCAGCTATTCTTCGCAGGCCGAGTCAAGGTCCAGGGCAGCCTATTCGACGCTCAGGAGCTCGCAACAATTCTAAAAGACGCCGCAAAGTGATATAACATTATATTATTTTTGACAAAATATAGTAGATGCCGGCGGTGGGACTCGAACCCACGGCAACGGGATTATGAGTCCCGCGCTCTACCAGCCTGAGCTACGCCGGCATTCTGGCCAGCTAAACCCCAATCCGCCGGCATCATAGAGAACTTAGGAGCCAGTATTAATTCTTGAAGCCATGCCCAAAAACCAAGCCTAGCATCCGGGTTGTGTCTGCGGCCGCCGGGATTTGAACCCGGGTATTGGGCTCGGAAAGCCCACGTCCTAGTCCAGGCTAGACCACGGCCGCATCCATAGACTATCTACTGTGGAGGCCTGAATTAATAAATTAACATTTGAGCAGACTGAGATTGGGTCAGGGTAGGGGTCTGCCTAAGAATCTTTTTGATAATATTTTTATAAGTGGTCTCTTTACTAAGTCTGTGGTTTGCTCCATGATCTTGTGAAGAAGGTGGAGGAGCTGGGGGAGAGGGCTCGGAGATACAAGGATACACTCTCGAAAAACGAGATGCTTACGCGTTATGTCTTAATTGACCCATTCCTGAGGATGTGGGGTTGGGATACGGAGAACCCTGAACAGGTTAGACCAGAGTTTGCCACTCAGGCGGGTAGGCCGGACTATGCCTTGCTAGGACCTGATGGAAAAGTTGTAGCGTTTGTAGGCGCGAAGAGTCTGGGTAGAAAGGAGGACCTCGAGCAATACATAACATACTGCGTGCAGGTGGGTGTGCAATACTTTATAGCTACAGACGGGGTTAAGTGGGAGGTCTACGACACACACGTTCTTAAACCCCTATCTGACAAGAAGATCGCAGAATGGGACATACTGCAGGAGAACTTGGGAGACGTTATTAGAAAGGCTTTCATACTTTTCAGCCACATGCCGTTCTCCGGCATAGCACCTGAACCCATAACAACGGTGAAAACAGCGCCTAAACCCTCAGTAGAAAAAGTCAGAGAAACTCTACAAACCTTGGATAAGATCACACCTAAGCTGGGTGAGAGACTGAGATACAGCCAGATAGTCTTCCCAGACGGCAGCAGGTTCATGTTGAAAGCTTGGAGCGATATCTTATATCATACGGTCAAATGGTTGATAGAGACCAATAAACTAACGAGGCGTAACTGCCCCATAAAAACCGGCCCAAAGAGATACTTAATACATGTAGAGCCTAAACACCCCTCAGGAGCAGTATTTAGAAATCCCAAAGAAATTAATGGCCTCTATCTTGAGGCGAACTTTAATATAAAGAATTTGATTAAACACACGAAAACTCTTTTGCAGCAGGTGGGGATTGATCCTTCTCAAGTTTACCTCACGGCTGCTTGATACGGTGTTGTCTCAGCCGTTTGGAGGTTTAAACCTATATTGGCGCTGCTCTGTGGTTGTGTTGGCGGGCCTCGGTAGCTCAGCCGGGTGGAGCACCGGCTTGGTAAGCCGGGGGTCGCGGGTTCAAATCCCGCCCGAGGCTACAGCCACGGAAAACTCGGCCCAAGTGGGCATCATCCCGCCTCTATGAGATAAAATGCTAAATATTCTCCTGGGAAGCTTTCCTCATGTGAGGCTCAATTCAGCGGTTCTCGTCGGCTTCTTGGTCGTCGCCGTGGTGTCAAGCCTAGTGCTGGGCATGATTCTCAGCCCATACATTATGACCGCTCCCCCGCGTCTTGAGAGTGGTCGAGACCAAGGAGGTTCGCGTCACGGTAGAGAGAACAGTCACCATCTCACATACATCGACGATTACCTCCACGAGAGAGGAGACAGTCACACAGACCACCACAATAACAGTCACTGAGAGATTCCCAAAATTCAACGAGACAGTCGACTCCCGCTGCGCCGTCCTCAAGACAGATAAAGACGTCTACAGAGTATCTGAGCGCGTCACAATTATCCTTGAGAACAGATGCGAATACACCCCGATTCTGCCGAACTCAGCGCCTTGGTTGATTAAAGACGCCACGGGCGAAATCGTCTTTTCTCCCTTTGCGGCGCAGGTAATCACCGAGCTGGGGCCAGGCGGTAGGGATAGGTGGAGCTGGGACCAGAGGGATAATCTAGGAGTTCAGGCCTCCCCTGGGAAGTTCTATGTGGAGCTGCGCAGCATCAACGCTGGCACCCTTGTCGCTGAGTTCATCATCGTTTAGACGACTCTGTATCTTTTCACGGCTTCTCTGAAGCTCATGCCTCTCCTGACCGCGCTCCGGAACTCGGTCTCGGCCCTGACCTTGTGCTCCGCCTCTCGTAGAACCTCTTCCACCAGGTCTCTGGGGATCACTACAACGCCGTCGAGGTCACCGAAGACTATGTCTCCTGGCCTAACCCTCACCCCTCCACATATCACCTCCACCTCGGTCTCCGAGAACTCTACACGCCCCTTCGAGTCGGCCGGCGTGAACCCGGCAGAATAGACCTGGAATGGTGGAGATATCTCGAGGATTTTAGGGACATCCCTAATCACTCCATCTGTAACAGCAGCGACCGCTCCCCTCGCCCTAGCGGCATTCGACATCAACTCTCCCCAGCAGGCCGCCTCTCTATTCCCCCCGCAAGCCACAACAACCACACACCCTTCATAACAGGCGTCGAAGATGGCTGCAAGAGACTCTATATTCCTCTCACCCCGCCGGTAGGAGGAGTACCAATAGGTTGAGACCGTCACCGCTGGGCCAAGGATCTTCAAATCACTGTATAGTGGCCTGAGATTCCCTCTGAGTACTTGCTCAGTGTATCCAATATCGTCTAAAATGTCTGCGACAGCAGGTACGTAGAGCTGGCTGAAACGATTTCTAAGCTCTACTAAATCCATCTCAGCTAAAGAGCTCCTGGCTGCATGAATATATATTATATTTCGACGGCGCCCAATCAAGTGTTTGGGGCCCTGCTATGGTATTAGCTCCCCCCTTAGACTATACCCTCTTTCTTTAAGCCTATTGACGGCTCGCTTTAGCGCTTCCTTAAGCTCCTTAACCCTGTTCTCTGGGAGCTCGTCGTATGTGAAGGCCCAGTAGCCCCACTCGATGCCGGCCGCGTATTTCAGCTTGTCTGCGTAGCGGTGGATTGTGTAGAACTCTATGTGTAGGTGGTAGTGGGGGTAGTGGCCCTTGACTGGGGCTTGGTGTGTGACCATCATGTAGGGTAGGCTGAAGTTGAAGAGGGAGTTATACATCGAGACAGCGACCAGAAGTGTCTCGGCTAAACTCACCTTCTCCCCGTCTGTAAGCTCTGAGAGGAGTTGGAAATGTCTCCTCGGATAGATGTGACACTCGTGGGGCCACTGGGCATAATAGGGGAGAATCAGGATGAAGTCTCCGTTCCTGTAGATCGCCCTCTCACCCCCACCCTCCTCCTCAATGATGTCGCAGACAAGGCAAGACCCTCTATCCCTGTAGTAGCTCTCCATCGACGCCAGCTCCCTCTCAATCCGCAGGGGTATGAAGGGCAGTGCGTATATCTGGGAGTGGGGGTGATGAATCGAGACGCCTATAAGCTCGCCTTTATTCCTAAACGGGGCTACATATTTGATTCCAGGGTCTTCAGCCAGCTCTGCCGTCTCACGCCCAAGTATATCCACATATTTGACAAGGTTCTGGAAAGGTATTGTGTCAAGGTCACCCTCATGCTCAGTCGTCTCTATCACAACTTTACACCTTCCGTAACCTGGCTCGAGCTTTGAGAAGCTCGGTGGTGTGGATGTAACGGAGGGTGAAGTAGAGAGGGAGGGGTATCTGTTGTCGAGAGAGACGACATCCCAGCCGTATCCCGTCTCAGGTGCTCCGGGGCAGAAGGGACAAGTTGTATCCCTCCAGGGTCTCGTTGCCCTGCCACTCGCAACTATAACCCAGGTGCCTAGTAGTGGGTGCCAGCGTATCTCGTTATAGCTCATTCAGAGTAATCCAGTGAGGAGCCACTATCTATCCTTAACCGCCAGCCCCTTACAGCTCCAGCCTCGATTGCTGCCTTGAGCGCCGACTCAGCCGACTCGTCATCCCTACACAGGGCTATTAGGCACCCTCCCAGCCCAGCCCCACTAATCTTAACGGCTAGGGCACCATTCTCAAGCATCGCGCTCCTGATCTTTTCAAGCTCTGGTAGGCTGACGTCGTAGAGATCCCTAAGTAGCTCGTGCTGCTCGTTGATTATGTGGGCCAGCTTGGAGAGGTCCTTGGACCCGCTCCGCATCAGCTCGAGCGCTCTCTTCGTCGACTCGTTGGCCAGTAGAGTATAGGCAATTCTCCTAGATGGCTTATCGCCCAAACGCTCAAGGTAGGGGCTTAGGTCTGCATAACTTATCTCCTCCCACCTTGTCGTATCAAAGCTCTCCCCAATTAGCTCCTTGAGCCTAGGAGGGAGGCTTATCCGCTTGAGCTCTCTTAAGCCTTCGTTCAGCTCGCTCTGTCTTACAGGGTGTATGCCTCTGACGCTGTGTCTTATGCCTGAGTCGGCAGCCACTAGGCTGACGTCTCCTATTTCGAGGAGTTCATATCTCACAGGGGGCTTGGGGTAGAGCAGTATGGCTTTTCCGAGGGCAGCGCTGTACTGGTCGAGCCTACCGCAGGGTATGCCCATGACAGCATTCTCAGCCGTGAAACACATCTCAGCCAGCTCAATCTTCTCGAGGTTTAGTGCCCAGTAGTGGTTTAGGAACTCTGCGAATGCCACCTCCAAAGCAGCGCTGCTGGCCAGTCCGCTTCCAATGGGGACGTCGCTGTATATGACCAGCTCTCCTCCAATCGATGCGCCTCCAACCCTCTCTTTAACAACCCTTAACACTGCTCTCAGATAGTCTCCAAACCACCCTCCACCAACCAGCTCGGGATTCTTGACGCTGAACTCGTCCATATAGTCCTCGCCCCGGGCCTTCAAAGTCAGGCTATGCAGCAGGAAAGTATCCGGACGCTTCCCAACAACTCCAATATAGGTCCTTAGGTTGACGGCTATGGGTACGACTGGTAGCCCCTTGTAGTCCTGGTGGGTGTTAAGGAAGTCCATCCGCCCGGGTGCCGAAGTCACAAGGCTGGGGCGCCTACCCGCATATTGCTCAACCATGGAGAGGAACCTGGAGAGGCCTTCACTTACGCCGTGATGTTCCAAACCCAACTCTGCACTCTACTAGGCCACATAAATAGCTACATATAGCCCGCAACCAAAAGGGGGATTGATTAGGCCCATGGACGTTGAGGAGGTTTGGATCAGTGTAGAGCAGAGCCTAGCTGAGAGCTTCCCGGGACTATCTGCGCTTGGATTCAGGCTGGATGGACTTGAGCTTTCGCGCGGTGATTCAAGGCTTGAGAGGCTTGTAGGCGAGGTTGTTAATGAGATTAGGAGGAGCTATAATCTGGAGACGTTGAAGGATGTCCCCATCTTCCGGGCATATCGGGATTTTTTCTGGAGGATAGGCATTGACCCGACGAAGATGCGCCCCTCCTCCGAGGCACTTGTGAGGAGAATCCTCCTAGGTAGGGAGTTTCCTCGTATAAACCCCCTCGTAGACATCTACAACCTCGCCTCTGCAAAAACGGGCGTGACAATGGCGTCTTACGACTCCTCAAAGGTTCGAGGCGGGCTTAGCCTGACTTGGAGCAGGGCTGGGGAGCGGTTCCGCGGTATAGGGATGGATAGGGAGATTATCCTCCAAGGGAGGGAGGTTGTTCTGAGGGACGAGTCCTCGATTCTCTCAATCTACCCCTACCGTGACTCCGACCATTCCAAGACTGAGAGCCAGACAAAATCCGCGATAGTCATCGTATGTGGCGTGCCTGGAATCGAGGCCTCCACACTAGAACAAGCCAAGGAGACTGTCCTCAGGTATGTCGCGCTGGCCCTGGAGAGGTAGGGGGGCTCACCTATAAGTCTCAAGACCCCTGCTAGGTAATGGTGGGGTGCGGGGAGGGGAGATAATCTGCCTGGGGATCGAGTCGACAGCCCACACCTTCGGGGTGGGGATAGTAGATTCCAGCGGAGCCATCCTCGCAAATGAGCTGGACACCTACCGGCCACTTAGCGGTGGGATACATCCGAGGGAGGCGGCCCAGCATCACGCCACAGTAGCCCATACTGTTCTGGAGAGAGCTCTGAGACATGCTGGAATAGGTTTCGAGAATGTTGACGTAGTCGCATTCTCATATGGGCCTGGGCTCGGGCCCTGCCTCAGGACAGGAGCGACGCTCGGCCGTGCCCTGGCTCTGAAGCTCGTGCGTCCTCTCGTGGCGGTGAATCATGGAGTTGCACACATCGAGGTTGGGAAGCTGCTTACTGGCTTCAGAGACCCCGTGGCTCTCTACGTGGCGGGTGGAAACACTCTCGTCACCACCCTGCATGAGGGCAGGTACAGGGTCCTAGGAGAGACGCTCGACATAGCCGCGGGAAACTGTCTGGACGCCTTTGGCATAAAGGCAGGGATTGGGCCGATGCCCGAGCCTGAGAATAGGGCGAGAAGTGGGAAGAGGCTATACAGCATGCCCATCAACGTAAAGGGGATGGATGTCTCCTTCTCGGGGATACTCACGGCGGCTGAGAAGCTGGTTGAGGGTGGAGTGCCTGTCGAGGATGTCGCACTCTCCGTGACAGAGGCCGTCTATGCCATGTTGACTGAGGTTCTTGAGCGGGCCGTTGCTCTCACTATGAAGAGGGAGGTTCTGCTTGTGGGTGGTCTGGCGAGGAGTAGGCGCCTACAGGAGATGGTAGAGGAGATGGTTAAGATTCATGGAGCGGAGTTCAAGCCGATACCAGATCAGTATCTAGGAGACAACGGGGCAATGATTGCCTGGACTGGTCTCAAGATGTACCAGCACGGCCAGCTCACGACAATCGAGCAGAGCATTGTAAAGCCCAAGCTCAGGATAGACGAGACTGAGGTGCTCTGGCATTGATCGGGGAGATGCAGGTCCACGGTGTGATAAAGATAGGAGCTGAGGCTGTTCTCAGGAAGGTCTCTTGGCTCGGCCTCACACTGGTAGAGAAGAAGAGACTCCCAAAGCCCTACAGACACCCTGAGCTTGACAGGGAGATAAGGGTCTCTAGGACACTAAAGGAGGCCAGGATAATGATTAGGGCGAAGGAGGTGGGCGTCATGTGCCCAGCTATCTTCCACGTAGACTTAGAAGGCGCCGCAATCTACATGCAGTTCATCGAGGGAAACGACCTGAGAGTCCTCCTCTCAGAGAATAACCCTCAGATGGAGGAGATTGCTTGGAGGCTTGGCTCATCAATAGCAAACCTACATGAGGCCGGAATCTACCACGGCGACTTCGTTCCATCCAACATACTTGTTGTCGGTGAACAGCATGTCTTAATTGATTTCGGCTTAAGCGGTTTCTCAAAAGACGTGGAGGAGCAGGCCGTCGATATACACCTGTTCGAGAGGAGTGTATCTGCCTCCCACCCCTCGATCGCAGGCGCGGTAATGGAGTCTTTGAGGAGCGGCTACGAGAGCGTGGTCGGTAGCTCGAGACTGAGGATGCTGATGAAGAGGGTCTCAGAGATCAGGGCTAGGGCGAGGTACGTCGAGCGGGGTGCCTACTAGCCCTGGACTTTCAACCTGTCAGCCCGAGGTGTTTAAGCAACTTCTGAACCGCCCGGGCCCTATGTGAATAGAGGTTTTTCTCCCCTACAGTCATCTGGGCGAATGTCCTTCCATCGCCCTCAGCTGGGATGAATATTGGGTCAAAGCCGAATCCTCCAGTCCCCCTCGGCTCCGCGGCCAAGATCCCCTTAACCTCCCCTGTGAAGATCGATTGGCTGCCATCCGGAGAGATGTAGCATATCGCTGACTTGAACCAGGCCTCCCTATCCTGGACACCCTCCATAAGCTTTAGCAGGCCTTTAACCCCGATAGTCCTAAAGACATAGGCAGAATAGGGTCCTGGGAAACCGCCTAGCGCTGTGACGAAGAGTCCCGAGTCCTCCAGCAAGACGCCCCCACCCCACTTTTCATAGGCTTCAATGCCAGAGGCCAAGACAATCTCAGCCAGGTCTTCGGACTGTAACTCCCTAACCCGCTCCCTAATCCATATACAGTCGAGTCCGCGGCTGGACAGCATCGTATAGAGCTCCTCCCACTTCCCTGGGTTCGAGGTAACTATTTTGACGACGTGCGCCACCTCTATCCACCACCCGATACACTATACTCCAATGACCTCACTATTTTTCCCAAACTGGGCGCTGGCGATTCTAGGCTGGGGAGTTTAAATCTAAGAACCACGCATTCAGAGACGGTGTAGAGGGTGAGCCTAGAGCTCTACCTAACCCCGCTAGCAATCATCTATAGAGGCAGCAAGGGGCTGAAGGGGTCAGTCGAGATTGGGAAGGAGGAGAAGACATACCTAGGCGAGATCCTCTCGGGTAAGCCTTGTCCACCGGTGGAGGAGGTTGCTAGGCTCATAGTTGAGAGGGGTATTCGGAAGGTCTATACCCCCTCACAGCAGCTCATCTCCCTACTCTCCCAAATGCTAGGTGGGGTGGAGTTTGAGAAGGTCAGCATCCCAGAGCCCCTCGAGAAGCTTGCCGCCTCGGTAAACATCGTTGAAGATCCGATGCAATATAGAAATGCTGTCCATAGAGTAGCCCTCAAGCTCGTCGAGGACTCTCTAAGGAGCGCAGTCCAGAGGAGGGACTTGATGATAGTCCAAGCAGTCAACTATCTCGACGACCTCCAGAAGATTATTAACATGGCTGCCTCAAGGCTTATGGAGTGGTTTGGGACACACTTCCCCGAGCTCCGCGAATACGTCAGCGACCCAGTGAGATACGCCGAGTTAGTCTACGAGTTTAGGGATAGAGAGGGAATTAAGAGTGCAGCCGAGGCAGCTAGGCTGGGTCCCGAGCTCTCTAAAAGGCTCTACGAGTCAGCCCAGAGGAGCGTGGGTGTCGAGCTCGCGGAGCAGGATAGGAGCGTGGTATGGGAGCTTGCCTCCACAATTCTAACACTCACAAAACAGCGCGAGGCCCTGGAGAGATACATAAGGACGCTAATGGATATTGAGGCGCCTAACCTCACAGCAATCGCGGGCCCAGTCATCGGCGCGAGGCTAATCTCACTCGCTGGAGGTCTCCAAAACCTCGCAAGGCTACCTGCAAGCACAATACAGGTCCTCGGCGCGGAGAAGGCCCTCTTCAGATTCTTCAAGACAGGCCGGGGGGCGCCTAAGCACGGCGTCATTTTCCAGCACCCCTACGTCCACAGCTCACCCAAGTGGCAGAGGGGTAAGATAGCCAGAGCATTGGCCACAAAGATTGCCTTGGCAGCGAGGATAGACTATCACTCGAGAGAGGATAGGTCGGCTGAGATTAGGGCCGCACTGGAGAAGAGGGTCCAGGATATTAAGCAGAAATATGCCTCTCCACCTGTTAAAGCTAGACAACCGGCAGGAAAGAGGAGGAGGGGAAGGTGAGCATCGAGGCAAGTCCGGTATTCGAGGGGGTCTATTATTACAGGGCTGAGGGTCAGAGGTTGCTTGTGACCGAGAACCTCGACAGGGGGTTCAGCGTCTATGGTGAGAGGCTATTCAAGGTTATGGGCTCTGAATATAGGGAGTGGGTCCCCTTCAGGAGCAAGCTCGCCGCCGCTATACTCTGTGGACTGAAGTCGTGGGGCCTCGGTAGTGGGAAGACAATACTCTACTTAGGGGCGGCCTCAGGCACAACACTAAGCCACGTCTCTGACATAATAGGCCCCGGCGGCTTCGCCTACGCAGTAGAGTTCGCGCCCAGGGTGATGTCGCAGCTTATTGAGAGGGTAGTGCGCCGGCGGCGGAACGTTGTGGCCGTCTTCGCAGACGCGAGGATGCCTGAGAGGTACGTCGGGCTAGTAGACCTCGTCGACCTCATATACTGCGACATAGCACAGCCAGACCAGTCCAGAATCCTGGTGGACAACGCTGAGCATTTCTTGAAGAAGGGAGGCGAGGTTATGATAGCGATTAAGGCTAGGAGCATCGACAGCGTCGAGGAGCCCGAGAAGATATACAGGCGGGAAATAAAGACAATGGAAGAATCTGGCCTCAAGGCTCTTGAGACCGTCAACCTCGCACCATATGAGGCGGATCACGTGATGGTTAGGGCCCGGTATGAGTAGCGGGAAAAGGATCGTGGGTGTGGATGAGGCGGGTAGGGGGGCTGTAATAGGCCCCCTCGTAGTGGCTGGCGTGGCAGTAGATGAGGGGATGGCTCCGATGCTTAAGGAGGCTGGTGTGAAGGACTCGAAGAAGCTAACTAGAAGAAGTAGAGAGGAGATATATAGCTGGATCACCTCTTCAGGCATCGAGAAGAGCGTCGAGATAATCACACCCGACAAGGTCGATCAATACACGAGGAGGTGCGGAGGCCCCGGAATAAACACGCTAGAGCTCGAGGCCATAATCTCAATTGCAAAGACCCTTAGGCCAGAAATACTAATCGTAGACTCACCCACCAGGAACACAATGTCTATCAGATCAAAAATATCCCAACACCTCCCCAACACTAGCATCATATGCGAGTGCCACGCAGACGAGAGATACCCAGTAGTGGCTGCAGCCTCGATAGTGGCTAAGGTTACACGCGATGCTGTCATATCCGAGCTTGTAAATACGGTGGGGGAGCTAGGCTCAGGCTATCCCTCAGACCCGAAAACCATCGCTTTCCTCCACAGGCTTGTGAGGCAGGGAGGCATTACAGGAGTTGCGAGAAGGTCTTGGAGGACCATGGATAGAGTAATGCCTAAGCTGACAGAGTATCTTGAATGGGAAAGCAGCCCGGATGAGGGCTAATTTATATAAAGTAGGGGAGGCATAATATGGTGGACAATTATGGTGACTAAGTCACGTCAAGATGATATAGAGAATATTTTGATTCAGATAACACATGAATACGCCCTAAAGATAAACCACTGCATGCGGATATACTCCTCAATGATCTCGTCCATCACGTCAGAGGATTCTCCAAGGGTTATTGAGAAGGAGTTTGCAGAAATTTTAAAGATTGACGAGGAGTGTAAGGGTCTTAAGAGAGACGCAGAGCAGCGACTTATGAGCTATGGGGCCCTGTTAATTCAAAGGGCTGAGTATATCAGGATCATAGCTCTCCTAGACAAGATACTGGACAAGATTGAGGGAGCTGCCTATAGGACCTTAACCCTCCACAAGCTGAAGGGGTTTGACGACATATGCATCGCTGGGCTATCACGGATGACAGAGAAGGTTCATACAGGAACCGAGGTGCTTAAGGAGGGCTTTAGGGCCTTGATGCTCCAAGTCACAGCACTCCACGAAAAGCTCGACGAAATAGAGCAATACGAGAAGGTTGTCGACGAGATGTACAGGGGTTTCGATGTCGAGATTCTTCAGAGCAAGCTCAAGCTACCGCAAATGATACTTGTCCGAGAGGTTGCGGAGATACTGGAGGAAATAGCAGACCACACAGAGGAGATATCAAACATACTGAGAATATTATATCCGAGAATGAGATAGCAATTACTAGGGATAGAGCCCTGACATGGGGGAGCATTTAAAGAAACCAATCCGCGCAGACATCGTCGAGACAAATATAGTCGTCTTTGATATAGAGGGGGCTCGGAACCTCTTTACACATGGATTCTACGGTAAGCCCTTGGGGGTCTCGAAGCCTAAGGGTGCGGAGTTTGACGAACCATTGATCCTAGATGTAATTGAGGCTCACTACCTGTATGAGAAGGGCTTGATCGAGGTTTACAGGGAGGGTAGGCTGATAGGCCTAGAGGAGCTTAGAGACCTGGGCAACAAGGTCTATAGCAGGTTCCAACATCTTTATGCTGTCTATAGAGATTTGCGTGAGCGGGGTTTCGTGGTGACTCCTGGGATAAAATTTGGGAGCGACTTTGCAGTATACAAGTATGGACCCGGCATAGACCATGCCCCTTATATTGTCCAGGTGAAATCAGCTGGAGAGGAGATAAGTGCTACAGAGATCGTGAGGGCTGGTAGGCTTGCAACTACTGTCCGGAAAAACTTCATAATAGCCGTGCCTGAAGACTCAGGAAGGATAAGGTATATCTTATTCTCTTGGGTCAGGCTCTAGGCTTCAGATCTGCGCCTTCTCAATTATTGCCTCTAGAAGCGTTCTCAAGACCACCCACGCACTCTCATGGTCCTTAGCTATGCTAGGGACTATCGTTACCTCGTCTCCGAGGCTCATGGCGAACTTGAGGTCTTCCGGTGGAAGGGCTCCCTCAATGTCCTGTTTATTCGCCGCTATGATGAATGGTGTTTTAGGATAAAAGGTGCGGAACTCGTTTAGAATCTCTTGAGCCTCTAATATCGAAGACTCGTCGGAGGAGTCGACCATCAATATGTAGCCATTCATGGACTTGGCAAGTATGTGCCATATGAAGGAGAATCTACGCTGGCCAGGGGTCCCGAAGAGCCTAACATAGTATCCATCGCCTAGGTCAACAACTCCGAAGTCCATTCCGACAGTTGTTGAGGATTTCTTTCGCCTCTCCTCCTCCCTAGTTAACGGGCGCTCAGTAGTCATGCTCAGCTCGCAGAGAGTCTTCACCAGGGTTGTTTTGCCGGAATTAAATGGGCCGGTTACCAGTATCTTAAAACTCTTCAACAGACTCCCCCTCCTTGAAGTATAGGTCAAGCAATAGATTCACGAAGCCTATGTTCGGATTGAGCTTCGTTATCAGAGCAACTACATCCCCCCTGTACTGGAATATGAAGAGGTAGCGTTTCCCATCCAGCTCCACCACTATCCTCTGATAGTCTCCCACATTCATGACTTCTAAAATAGCCGAGACTACGCCGGAGATTGCAGATATGGCTGCACCTAGATATTCGGGACCGACGGATGAGGCGTTTACCTGTGCTACTGGAGTGCCGTCGGGCTTAGAGACGATTGCAACCTCCACCGACCCCCTACTCATCCTGATAACCTCCTCCAGTAGGGCCTGGAGCTCGGGTGAAGGAGCCTGAATGTTAGCCAAACGGTATTCAACCCCCGCCCAAGAGGTTTCTGAGGATTCTCCTAGCACTCTCACTTAATAACTCAAAATCAATATCGGTCCTCTCCCTCGATGCCTTTACGTAGAGGAACGTTTTCCTGCCCGCGATCTCGGCTGAGGGAATTAACAGCTCAAGCCCGCCGCCATCTCGGATCTGGAAGCTTTTCACCGAGCTCCTCGCCAGCTGAAGCGAGTTAATGACCTCGGTGAGAAGTGCAGCCTCCCTGCTCCCGTCTATGACGCCCTGCTGGTCGATTACTTGTCCGCTCTCGTCAAAGATTAATGCAGCCTCGAAGCCCTCCCCAGATACTAGGCTTGATAGGGTGGTGTAGGGCTCGGGCTTGGCTCTAACCTCCTGCCTCTCCGGCTGGGGCATCTGTTCAGCTTTTGGGGCCTCCTCTGGCCTTGGTGCACGTTCCTCACCCTTCTCCTCCACTTGTATGGCAACTTGCATAAGCGTGTCACGTATATTTGTATAGGCTGTGAGCGTTAACCTATAGACCCTGAGGGCGAGGACCACCATATAGATTGCGAGGACTGAGGCTATAAGTGCTGAGAGTGAGCCGCCTATTACAAGTGCATCAATTAGTGGAGTGGATTCCATGCCGCACCCGCTTGAATATCGCAGCATCAGGCTGTATAAGTGTTATTATTCGTAGGTCTCGGCTCGGCATTTATAGGTCTACACTCCGGGTGGCAACTCGCTCAACCTTTCCGCTGCCCCCCACCAACATCAGCGCCTCCTCCAGGTCCCCACCACTTCTTGTTACAGCATTCTGCTGGAATATTGCAACAGCTTTTCTCGGCAGTATGACCGAGATGTAGCAGACCTTGCAGATAGGCCTGGATGAGTGTTCATATCTGCAGTCTCTGCAGATTAATTTCCCACAGATCTCACATCTGTAGGGAGCGAACCTATTCCTGTGTATCCAGCACCTGTAATGCTCTGTTTTCTGTTCAGGCTTGATTTTGCTGCCGCAGAATGGGCAGTATGTGGCTCCATCAACACATGGTGCCGAGCATGTTGGGCAGCGGGTCATACTATCCTCTATTACACCCCATCGGATATAAGGCGACTGTCAGGGGACTGCCTAAAACTACCCATGAAATACTCCTGTATTTACCTAATATTGCCTCCGCTATCCCTTGGGTGTGAGCCTCAATAGCTTGTCGTCACCAGGCCTGACAGACCCTCTCCCATCCCTATTGCTTGTGAGTAGATAGAGAAGGCTGTCGGGGCCCTGTACAATGTTCCTGAGCCTCCCATACACCCCCTGCAACAGTTTCTCCGACTCTATGACGCGCCATCCGTCGCCGCTAAGCTCTACTCTGTGCAGGTGTTCTCCACGTAGTGCTGTGAAGAATAGATTATCAACCCAGTCAGGGAAGTCTTTGCCGTAGTAGAAGGTGCATCCAGCAGGGGCCCATGTCTCATTACCACTATAGTAGATTGGAGCGATAAATCCCTCCACATCGCGTTTACCGACAACACGGGGCCAGCCATAGTTCCCACCAGGCATTATACGGTTCAGCTCGTCATTCGCCACCATTCCCATCTCGCCAGACGGCCCGTGCTCGGTTGCGAAGAATTGTTCACCGCCCTGCCGCCAGCAGATGCCCTGAGGGTTTCGGTGACCATAGCTATAGATCGGAGAGCTTGGGAAGGGGTTTTCGCGGGGGATTGAGCCGTCGAGGTTGATCCGAAGTATCTTGCCTGCCAGAGAGGCTAGGTCTTGGGCGCTCTCAGGGACGGCCGCGTCTCCAGTAGTGATGTATAGTTTACCATCTGGACCTATCTTGATTCTGCCTCCATCATGAACAGATGAGGCTGGGATCTTATCCAGCAGAACGACACCCTCCTTGAATTCAAAGGAGTCCCAGAGGTGAACCCGGTTGTAGAGGCGGCCACCATCCCTATACGTGTAGTAAGTTATTACACGTTCACCCGCGCCAGTATGGGCCAACCCCAGCAGACCACCCTCACCGACATGAGCTACATCAATCTCCCCAAGAACCTGGCTCCTACCGGTCGAGAGCGTAACCAGGGATACACGACCAGGCCTCTCCGTAACCAGAGCTTCATCGCTACTGAGAAATTCTATCTCCCAAGGAATTACTAGACCTTCTTTAATCGTCTCGATAGTATAGTTTTCCTCTTGTGGAGCTCTAGTTTGGCCATAGCTTCTGAGGTGTAAGTAGATGGTGGATAAAGCCGTACCCCCCAAAGCCGCTGAGACCAGTAGGAGGAAGGCTCTGCGATTCAATCTAACCACCTAATATAAGCAATTAAAGCATATATATCCACTGATGTGATACTCGACTTGCATGTATTGGCTCATGGTTGTCAAGGACCACAGAGGTGCCCCGAGGGAGATTATCCCAGCCATGCAGGTCCTCTTGACTCGTGTGAGACACGGAGTCTGGCTCATCTCCGCTAAGAATCCCTATAGGAAGAAGATCGCGCCAGGTGATCATGGAGTCTTCTATGTCTCGAGCAAAAGGGGAAGGGTAATTGCGGGCACGTGCAACATTAAATCAGTAGCTCAGCCGATAACGCCTCAGATCAAATCAATCATTGAGGGGTATCCATCAGGCCTCCTCACCCATTACTTCGGCATTGAGGGGGTTATCTGGGCCAACCCGATAGAGGCGAGCAGAGTCATACCGAGCATGAGCTTTGTAAAGAATAAGGCCAAGTGGTCTGCTTATCTTCAGGGGACACTCCACCCCATCACGCCAGAGGACTATGAACTAGTCATAAGATACCAATCACAGCAGGACGAGGTTACATCAAAAGATAGGGCTTAACAAACTGGTCATAGAGCGGGGCCTTCTCCTGCACGGTCAGCTCCCTATACATTGAGGCGGGTGAGATGTATGCCACGTCGATGCTGTCTCCTGAGCCTATATCGCGCCTGATAGCCGCCGCCACAGCTTTAAAGGCCAGCCTGATCGCTTCGTCGAGGCTCAGATCAGGCCTATACTCAGACTCCAATACACCTAAGGCGACTGGAGAACCTGAGCCTGAGACAACCATCTTCTCCTCTGTAAAGCCGCCCAAGGGGTCCACACTGAATAGGTGAGATCCTTCATCGTCAATGCCTCCTAGAAGTATCTGGGCCTGAAAAGGTAGCCACCTATAGCTGAACATGAGGTTGGAGAGCAGGCTGGTCAAGGCTTTAATCTGTACCCTTCTCCCATATGTGACCTCATAGTGGCGGGCGTTCGCTCTCATTAAGTCTATGAGGCTCTGGGCATCGGCCACCCTGCCAGCAATCGTCATGGCAGCGTGGTCTGCTATCTTGTAGACCTTCTTAGTCTTTCTGTGGGCGACGAAGAACCCGGCTGTTGCCCTACTATCGGTTGCGAAGACGACAATATCGCCTGCCGTGAACCCCACAGTTGTGGTTCCCGTGGATAGAGCTGGAAAACTGCTGGCTATATCGGTCATCCTTCTCGGAAAGCTGGATAGACTCATTCCTAAGCCTCCTGTAAATAGAGCTGCAGAGCCACGCTATTTACCTTCTCCATCACACACTGGCTTGGTGAACTGAGGGATGACTGTCTGGATGGATGGCCTAGCGCCTCTTTATAACAGGCCTGAACTTGTAGCCATAGACGATTAGCCCAGACTCGCCGTCCTCAGCTATCTTCCGAACAACCCTTTCCAGCTCCATGCCTGGCTTAAGCTCCTCTGGCTCGCAGTCCGTGATCCCGGTCAGCATTTTTGTCCCATCCTCAAACTCTACAAGCCCGACTATGTATGGTGCCTGCTTCTCGAAGGACACCGGAGGGTTCTTCACGACTGTGAGGGTTACGAGCCGTGCGCGGTCGGGGAGCCTGTCCTCTGCAACCCTATTGGACCTGCACCTCCTACAGATTCTCGTCGCGTATTGGTGGACGGCGCCGCAGTTAAGACATCTCCAGACAACCAGTCCATACCTGAACCTCCTATGCCTCCAATTGACAGGTGGACGGAAGATGGCGTGCAACACGGCTCACCTCTCCTTCATGATCAGGGCGTAGGCGGAGCTCCCAAGCCCCGATAGGCTGACCATCGCTCCATACCTCGCGCCATCCACCTGGCAGGCACCAGCCCGTCCCGTCAGCTGCAGGAAGATCTCCACCGCTTGATAAACTCCTGTGGCCCCTAGAGGATGCCCCCGAGCCTTTAGGCCGCCGAAAGAGTTGATAACTACCTTCCCACCATAGTCATATATACCTTTCTTAACATCCAAACCACTTGCACCCAGCTCCGAGTATCCAATCGACTCTAGAATCAGGCTCGCCAATATAGAGTAGGAGTCGTGAATCTCCAGTACCTTGACATCGTCTCTGCTTATCCCAGGCCTGGCTAATGCTTCATAGTAGGCGCGGGCGGCCGCGTTGAGTTTTAGGGGATCTTCCCTCTCCATTGGGAAGACAACATCTGTGGATGATGCGGCTCCCGCCAGCTCGACTACCTGCTCATGCTGAATCGTTGATAGGGCGTCCGAGCTGCAGAGGAGGATGGCGGCTGCTCCGTCGGCTGGCGCCGTTGTTTCAAGCCTTCTGAGAGGTGGAGAGACTATTGGGGAGGAGAGGACGTTCTCTAGCGTTGTTTTGAACTGGTATTGGGCGTGTGGGGCTTTTGAGGCATGTTCATGCATCAGGACAGGGAACTGGGCGACCATCTCCTGAGGAAGCTCATACCTCTCAAGATACATTCTATACATCATGGCGGCGATTGCGGCCTCCGTGACACCCTGAAAGCCCACATAGTCATATCTCTCCGAGAGGGTTGGCAGGAAGACAGCCTCCTCCGGCGTAGCATCAGACAGCTTCTCAACGCCTATGACTAAGACTGTGTCTGCAAGGCCCGAGAGTATAGCCTGATATCCAGCCAGGAGGGCGGCGGCACCGCTTGCCCCCCCGGCCTCAACCCTAACGGCTGGAACACCGACCAGGCCCAGGTCCTCAGCGACGATCGCGCCCAGGTTAGCCTGGCTCTGTAGAACCTCACCCACGGCATTAGCGACGTAGATTGAGTCTATCTTCCAAGGCCTCACCTCCGTGAGACCGTCAACAACCTGTGTGACCATACTGTCAATCGACTGCTCCCACCGCTCGTCAACCTTCAACAGGCCTACCCCGGCAGCGTACACCCTCCTCATAGACCTCTACTCCCTTATCTTGCCGCGCGCCTTAAGGTATAGAGCATAGTCTATGTACCTCTTCCTCTCAATCAGCTCGCTAACGAGCGGGGCCCTATTCCTCTTCGCCAGAACCCCCTCCTTGACCCTGAATATGAAGACATCACTACCAGCTCCCGAGCCGTAGGAGGCCATGAGAATTTTTTCACCTGGCTTTGCCTGATCAAGCACCTTTGCTAAACCCATCATCGAAGAAGCCGCATACGTGTTCCCTATGACGTTGACGACAACGCCGGGCTCGACCTTCTTAGCAGGTATGCCCAACATCTTAGCGACTGCGAAGGGGAATTTTGAGTTTGGCTGATGGAAGACGGCGTAGTCGAATTCCTCTAACGAGTAGCCGTCCTCCTGGACCATTCTTACCGCGGAGATTATGTGGTGGAAATAGGCGGGGGCGCCTGTGAACCTTGAGCCATGCATTGGGTATCTCTCATGGCCTCTTCTCCAGAAGTCCGGCGTATCTGTGACGTAGCTTGAAGCATATTCCAGATCAGCTATGGCGCCCTCACCGCTCCTCCCAATCACAACCGCGACCCCACCAGAGGCCGCCGTATACTCCAGCGCGTCCCTAGGCTTCCCCTGCGCAGTATCAGCACCTATCGCAAGCCCATACTCAATCATCCCGGAGGCCACAAGGCCTGTGACTAGCTCCATCGCCTCAGTCCCAGCCTTACATGCAAACTCTAAATCTGCGCTCAGGAGCCTGCTATTGACTCCGAGCACCTCAGCCACTATTGTCCCCGTGGGCTTCACGGCATATGGGTGTGACTCCGAGCCGACATAGACTGCTCCAATCTTGCTGGGATCTATACCGGCCCTTGCTACAGCGTAGCTCGCAGCCTCGGCCGCTATTGTGGCTGTATCCTCGTCTACGCTGTTGACCGACTTCTCAACCACGGGAAGCTCAGATTCTGAGAGGCCCCAGACCCTCGAGATCTCAGCTGCCTTAATTCTAAACATCGGGATGTAGGCGCCATAGCCGAGGATGGATATTCCCGAAAGCTTAGACAATTCGCTCTGTATTGCATCTGCCCATATAAAAGTGTTGAACCACGAATCTGCAAGTGTCGATTAATAGTCTGGCCTCTAACCTGGGTCAAAAAGGGGTTAAAATCCGGCCAAGATAATGACTTCATATGAGTTTTGGACGGTTAAGCTTATATAACCTACAGTCATATAGACGTTGATATGGTTGAGACTGCCTTAGATGAGAAGGACCTTGAAATTATCCGGGCGCTAATGAAGGATGCTAAGAAGAGTTTCACGGAGCTCTCACGGGAGCTTGGAGTCCCACGAACCACACTTCAGGAGAGGTTCAGGAGAATCACCTCTCGAGGGGTAATAAAACGCATAGCCGCTATCCCTGACTATTCACGTCTGGGACTACCAGCCACCGCCTTTCTCTTAGTCTCGTTCTCCCCCGTCATGGACATCTCCCAGAGAGACCTCGCCGCAATGATCGCGGAGATGGAGCATGTCTACGAAGTCCACCTAATCAGCGGACAGTGGGATATGCTAATTAAGGTAAGGGCTCCTTCAACCGAAGAGGTAGGTAGACTAGTCATCGACAAGATTAGAAGCATTAAGAATGTCGCGAAGACGGAGACCTGTTTCGTCTTCCACACGGCTAAGGAAGTCCCTTGATGAATTCCTAGGTATTTTTGGGGTATTTCCCATAGCCCCATCTACTCTACCCGATGTGTAAACCTCTTAAAACAATATTAGAGGCTAGGACGCGCCTCGAGGCTTGAGTGAGCTAGAGAAAATTGCAATAGAAAAGGCTAAGGAGGCTGTATACCTGGATAGACAAGGGTCCAGGGAGGCCGCTATAGCCCGCTATAAGGAGGCTATACAGATTCTGAGCAGGCTAATAAGCCTGACACAAAGCCCAGTTCTCCACGAGGTTTACAGGGAAAGGATGAGGCAATATCTCGAGAGACTTAACGAGCTTAGCGATGGGACGCCAGTCAGGACTGTTGTCAGGCAGAGCACCAATAGAGAAGAGCTACAGATTGAGCCTTTCAAAAGCAACATCAAATGGAGCGACGTTATAGGTCTTGAGGATGCCAAGAGAATTATACGCGAAGCCATAGTCTATCCTTGCTTGAGACCAGACCTTTTCCCTCTAGGATGGCCCACGGGCATTCTCCTCTTCGGGCCGCCCGGGTGCGGAAAAACACTGCTTGTGGCCGCGGCGGCGAACGAAGTCAATGCTACACTCTACACCCTAGACGCCGCGACCGTCTTGTCAAAGTGGCTCGGTGAGAGTGAGAAAAACATAGCTACGCTCTTTTCTAAGGCAAGAAATGAGGCCTCGACAGGTAACCCGGTAGTCATCTTCATAGACGAGGCGGACTCGTTGACCGCGCAGAGATACTTGGAGGTTGGCGGCGAGGCTCGTGCCCGTAACCAGCTTCTCAAGGAGATGGACGGCCTTGCTAACAAGAATAAGAAGGAATACCTCTACGTGATAGCAGCTACAAATAAGCCCTGGTTGCTGGATGAGGCCTTCATAAGAAGGTTCCAGAAGAGAATCTATGTGGGTCCACCAGACACCGAGACTAGGTTACAGATCTTAAAACACTATACGGCCAGTCTCAAGTTGTCAGAGGATGTTGACCTTGAGGCACTAGCAAACATGACGGCTAACTACTCACCTGCCGACCTCTACAACATATGCCTAGATGCTCACATTTCAACGATTAGGGAAATGTTCGAGAACAGGCTTGAAGAGCCTAGGAAAATCTCTATGAGTGACTTCATCACCGCGATTGAGAAGAGGAAGCCCTCCATCAGTGGAGAATTAATAACTAGGCTTCGTGAGTGGGAACAGAGATATGAGGCGGTTTGAATAGGGTTTAATATGGCCGACGGCGAATCTTGTCTTAGGATTGGCTAATGTAGTAGTTGAGAATCTCACAAGGGTTTTTGAAACAAAGTCGAGAAAAGTGTTAGCCCTCGATAAAGTAAGTCTCGAGGTTAGAAGTGGTGAGGTTTTCGGGCTACTGGGCCCTAATGGGGCTGGAAAGACCACACTAATCAGGATATTAACAACCCTTCTCCTACCTACCTCTGGCAGAGCCCTTGTGGGTGGTTATGACGTTGTTAAAGAGGCTAAGAAGGTGAGAGGGATAATAGGGTTTAGCAGCAGCTCAGAGCGGGTAGGATTTGACTTCGTAACAGCGAGGAGGAACCTCTGGTTCTTCTCCCAGCTTTACGGCTTATCAACCAGCATTGCAAATAGGAGAATAGAGGAGCTGGCAGCACTACTTGAGTTTCAAGACCAGCTTGACCGCAAGCTCTACACCCTTACCACCGGCTATAGGCAGAGGCTCAACATAGCCCGAGCCCTCATCAACGATCCCCTAGTAGTCTTCTTCGACGAGCCGACAAACGGGATGGATGTCTTCTCGGCCAAAAAGGTTCGCGAACTATTCGTTAAAGAGGCTAAGATCAACTCCCGCACCATGTTTCTAGCAACTCACAATATGTTCGAGGCGGAGGAGATCTGCGATAGGGTCGCGATTATAGATAAGGGGAGGATTTTAGCGATTGATACTCCTGAGAATCTGAAGTCCTCTCTCAGCAAGCCCGTTGTTTTGTTTGAGACCGACGTGGCTGGTGCTCAGATTGATGATCCCACGCAGCTGGAGGGTGTGGTTGGCGGTACTATAAGGGTGGACGATGAGAACGAGACTGCAAAAATCCGTGTTATACTCAGAGATGAAATTTTCCTAGAAAAGATCCTGGATATTTTAGAGAAGAGGCGAGTCAGGGTCTACAATTATCAGATACTTGAACCGACTCTGGAGGATGTTTTCATAAGTCAGGTTGGGGCAGGCTTCGCGGAGAGGGAGAGGAGCGTTGAGGTTTAGCTTTACCCTCTGGGCTAAAGTGGTTATCGCCCGCGCACTTATCAGGGTTATAGCGATGTATGGAGACCCCCTCTGGATACTCGTGAACGTCGGAGGCCCTCTGCTAACCTCTACGGCTCTAGCTTTTTTATACAGGTTTGCTGGCCTACCACAGTTCACCGGATTCGCGATATTAGGCGGGGGGATAGCTGCTTATTGGGGGAACGTCCTCTGGTCAATGGCATCCCAGCTCAGCTGGGATAAGAGGTCTGGAATGCTCTACCTCTACATCACCTCACCAGCACCCCTGACAGCACTGCTAATCGGTATGTCCCTAGGCGGGATACTCGGCACCCTCCCCAGCTCAATAGCAGTGTTAATAACCGGGACACTGCTCTTCAAACCACCATTCTCCCCTCCGACAATTACATTGGTACTTATCTTCATGCTTACACTCGTGGCTCTATACGGCATGGGAATAGCCCTCTCATCACTATACCTCTTTTTAAGCAGGGAGGCTGAGGAGATAAACGAGGCTCTATACGAACCCGTATCATTCCTCTCAGGCATCTACTTCCCCTCCATAGGAAGGTCCTCACCCCTCCCTATCGCGATACAGGCAGTAGCCGCCTTGATACCCCTCACGATAGGCATGGACTCCCTTAGAAGAACGGTCTTCTATGCCGAGGGCTTGTCAGAGCTTTGGCCCAACATAGCTCTGCTAGCGGCCATGGCCGTTACGTCAATTTACATTGGGCTGAAGATGCTCAGCTATATCGAGAGGAGGGGCCGTGAGACAGGAGATATACTAGTGACGCTGAAATGATGAGGAAGCTTATCGCATCTATTCAGCTTGGTCTTGAGAGGGAGTTTAGCTGGACCTTCCCACCTCTCGTTATTCTCTTAAGCACGATACCAGCAACTGCAGGGATTCTAACTGTAGTGATGGTCTACTGGGTAGGGTCTAGCGCGGCGGGTAAGCTAGACCCAAGCTGGGTCTCGTTTCTCATAGTTGGTTCATCACTTTATACGCACTTCTCATCATATATCTGGGCTCCGCTCTCAGCCGTCTCTGAGGGAAAGGCATCCTACACATTCCCACTCGTCTTCATCTCTCACTCATCTCTGTCCTACATCGCGGGTAGAGTGATTGCATCCTTTATCGAGTCCTCATTCACAGCCATTTTAGCCCTAGGTTTTTCTACTCTAACTGTGGGAGCGCTCCTCAACATCACGCCTGGACTAGGCCTAACCCCCTTGAGTATAGCTCTCTTTGCAGTAGGCATGGCTGTGGGTTTGCTGGCCGCCCTTGGCCTCGGTCTAATGCTTGCGGCATACGCGATATTTGTGACTAGGCTTGAGTGGGGCCTACCAGTCTACATCTCAGGGATTCTGATGATATTCTCCGAGGCAATCTTCCCAGCTTCATCCCTCCCCCACCC
>JAUQPU010000014.1 GCA_030550235.1 Thermoproteota archaeon | reverse complement strand
TTACCAGAGGGCTCCGCTAGAAAGTCGTGTTAAGCCGAGGAAGGGGAGCGTAGTGAAGTACATCTTGGATGAGCTAGGTGTCTTTCCTACATCTGTCTTGCTAAATGTTCGCGACAACACATTGAAGTTCATGCCTGCGAAGAAGCTAAATGAAAACATAGAGTACGGAACACTTCACATCGATGATAGCACGTCGCTGTGGATAATAGATGGGCAGCATAGGATTGAGGCCCTTAAAAGAGCTAGCGCTGAGCATCCAGAATTAGAAGAATATCCGCTGCCTGTATCTATCTTAAATCTTAATGATAAATTTGATGAACTTGTTCATTTCTACATTGTCAACTCCAGGCAAAAGAAAATACCTACAGGAATAGCCTATCGCCACATGCAGCAGATGTATGAAGCAGTGAAAATCAGGGCCACCTATCAGTGGCTCGAGTCAGTAATATTAGGGCCAAAGCAGGAACGCCAGGCACTCGCAGCAATGGTCGTGGATTATTTGGACACAGAACCAGAGTCTCCTTTTGCTGGTAGAATCAGATTTCGAGGCGAAGAGCTCGAGAAGCGGCACTTAATAGATGACGATGTCTTAATAAGATATATCAGCACTTTGCTTAGGGAAAAAGTGCTCGCCAGCATGACAGTCGAGGAGTTGGCAGAATTGCTCATATGGTATTGGTCAGCAATCAGGGAATTATATCCGAAAGCATTCAAGCAAGAGGAGAAAGACAACTACACACTTCTAAAACACACCGGAGTGGCATCGTTTACATATTTGTTCCCATACATATACGGTTTATGCGCAAAAGAGGGGAAGATAGACAAAAATAGCATATTGGCTAAGCTCGAGTTATTGAAGAAGCCAATACCTAGCGACTCGCCTTCCGCTAGTGAACTAGATGCTGATTTTAGAAGACCTATCGATGAAGAGTGGTGGTCTAAGGATCACGGTCCATCCATAGCTAGAGCTACCAGTGAGGCAACATTCCGAACAATCAGCGAGAAGCTAGCAAAAAAGATAAACATCTTACTGAAAGTTAGGTGACTTCTATGAGTTCGAAGGGTGATGAGCTGTTATTCTCCAAGCTTGAAAGAGTACAGCAAACATTTGCCGAATACTTATCAGAAGCAACTAATCTAGCTAAGCAGGTAAATTATGTCTTAGATCGGTTGAGGGCGATAGTATACTCGAATACTGAAAATAAAATTAAAGCAATTTCTAGGCCAGATCCTAAAACTATCTCAGAATCTATAGCAAATATCATTGAAAAAATGACTTCCCTATTAAAAATACAGCAGGATCTGTTACAACAGATCCTTAATGAATGTAGTCAAGAAAAGGTACAATGCGATACATGTAGTGGTGCGGGCTCCATTAAAGAAAAAATCTATGTCAGAGACGAGGATTCCATAAATGAGTTCTATCAAGATAAAAGATGTGATCAATGCAACGGTCTTGGCTTTTTGCAGACAACTAAGCCTTTTTCCGAACAAGCGCTAATAATGCTTCATCACCTTATAGATCTCTATACTTATGACATGCAAGAGCGCACTGGCAAGTGAGTAGGGAGGGCCTTTCTCCGAATAGTGGCGGTGGACAGTTAGCCTAGGTTTTTTAATAGTCGAGAAACCTACATTACACAGTATTATACGCGATTTTCCTCGTATTACAATATTGTTTTTGTCAATATCAAATCCACTCGGTTATCGGCTCTTCGATGCTCCAGTTATAGGAGCAGGAGGAGCAGTAGACTGTCCAGACCTTCCTGACCTGTGCATCCGGCGGTATTAGCGGGAGTACTAGCGTGCTGCCGCATCTTGGGCATGTGTCGCCTAGGTACTTTCTCCAGGCCTTCCTCGAGAGTGTTACTGTGAGGCCTGAGCCGCTGTGCTCCGAGACTAGGGCGAAGCCGTGCTTGACAAGTATCCGCGCTGGATCCTCGATATCGGCGGAGAGGACTAGGGCTCCGCCGTCCGCAAGGGCCCTGTTGACCTCCAGTAGAATCAGGCTTAGCCTGTTGGGATCTCCACGCTGCCTTACCACGGCCCCACCAATGCCGCCAGCCCTCAGCGGAAACCTACCAGAATAGCACTCAACAATATGGGTCTCCACACCACCGCCTCCAAACCCCTCGGCGACAACCAGCCTCAGAATGCTGCCTCCCTCTCCACCCTCCACTAAGAGATAGCTGGACCTCCACCTCGGCTGGTCGCCTAGCTCGCCGCGGAGAAGGGCCTCCTCGAGGGGTGTCAGCACAGAAGACCTGTGTTAGGCGCCTTAATCTACTCTACCCCGCTCTGGATGGAAAGGGATTAAGCCTCCGCCCTGCTTTTGGATTGTGTGCGTGGTGCGGTTTCGCCTGTCGACGGCAGGTATAGGCCTCTGGTCTCCGAGCTCTCCTCCTATTTCTCCGAGGAGGCGCTGATGAGGTATAGGCTCCTTGTCGAGGCCGAGTATCTGAAGCTTGTCGCGGCGCGGGCTAATCCGCAGCTGGCTGGGAGGCTTGGGGAGGCCTTGGATGCGATTATCTCGGGGTTTGGATTGGAGGAGGCCGAGGCTGTGAAGGCGATTGAGGCTGAGACGAGGCATGATGTTGAGGCTATTGTGAGGTTTCTCCGTCAGAGGCTTGAAGGAGTGGGTCTCGGGGAGGCTGCCCGCCTAGTACATGTGGGGCTGACATCTGAGGACGTTAACAACCTCGCCTACTCGCTGGCCCTGAGGGACGCTGTCGCTAGGGTGGTCGTGCCTGCGTTGGAGAGCCTGCTCAGAGCCTTGGCCGAGAAGGCGTATAGGGAGAGGCTAACGGTGATGGTTGCTAGGACGCATGGTAGGCCGGCGGTCCCCACGACTCTGGGGAAGGAGCTGGCAGTCCACGCCTACAGGCTCCTAGCGTCTCTCAGGAGGGTTGGTGATGCTCGTCTTCCAGGTAAGGTCTCGGGTGCGGTGGGGACGTATGCGGGCCTGGTCGAGGTCTTCGGCGATGAGGCCCTTGATGTCTCGAGGAGGCTTGTCGAGTCTCTTGGCCTCGTGCACTGGCTCGCAACAAAGCAGGTGATTCCCCACGACGACGTCTCACGCCTCCTACATGAGCTCGCACTGGCCTCCATGCTTCTCGTGGATCTTTGCAGGGACCTCTGGCTCCTCTCTACACTCGGCCTAGTCTATCCGAGGCCGCGGGGCGTGGGCTCCTCAACCATGCCGCAGAAGAGCAACCCGGTCGAGCTGGAGAACGCCGAGGGGAACCTCGAGACGGCCTCCAACATGCTCTCATTCCTGGCCTCAAGGCTCCTGGTCTCCCGGCTCCAGAGGGACCTCTCCGACTCGACCATCAGGAGAAACTACGGCGTCGCCCTCGCCCACCTGCTAATTGGGGCCAAGAACCTAGCCGCCTATCTCGAGAGGATGGAGGTGGATAGGGAGGAGATTAAGCTTGACCTCGAGAGGCATCCGGAGATACTAGCCGAGGCTGTCCAGATTAGGGCTAGGCTTAGGGGCGTGGACCTATTGGAGGAGATTAGGGCCCTGGGGACTGGCGGGGCTGGATATCTCGAGAGGCTGGCGGCGCTGCTGGAGATGAGGGGGCTGAGGGCTTCAGAGATAATTCCGAGGAGCGCTGAGGAGTATCTGGGCCTGGCGCCCCTAATAGCCGAGCTCGTCTACCGCCTCGTCCACGGCGAGAGGCGCGGAGGCTAGTTTATTATCACCTGATGCGCAGCTATCACTGATGTGTTATGGCGCGGGAGGTTGTCTTTACTGAGAGGGCGCCACGCCCAGGTGGACCCTACTCGCAGGCGATTAAGGCTGGCGGCTGGATCTTCGTTGCCGGGCAAGTAGCTATAGACCCCTCGACAGGGAAGGTGGTGGGCGGCGACATAAAGGCCCAGACGAGGAGGACTTTGGAGAATATACGGGAGATCCTCGCGGCGGCTGGTGCAAGCCTCAAGGACGTCGTGAAGGTGAATGTATATCTGACTAGGCCGGAGGACTTCGCGGCCATGAACGAGGTCTATAGGGAGTTCTTCCCCCAAGGCCCACCTGCAAGGACGACGGTCGCCGTAAAGATAGTTGACGAGGCCTACCTCATAGAGATAGACGCAATAGCGTATAAGGGCTAGAGACGGCTCTGGAATCCTTAAAACCTGCGGAGCCTATCCTCGCGTATTTTTGAAATGTTCCGACGCGTATAAACCACCGAGTCGGCGGAGGTGTTGAAAGCATCGCCGTCAACGTTTCCGAAACGCTGAGAAGAGCCCTCAACATAACATAAACACCATCACACGCCCCTGTATATGGAGCCCCGAAGATACCCCAGCCTTTTCCAGGGCATCGCGCCGCACAAGATAGGCTAGGGAAAGGTTTCAACCTCATAAAAGATGGGCTGTATCTACGCCACTAGACCCTGTCGATCAATGCCTTTAGCACTTCGACTGGGCTATTGTAGCGGCCTTCTGGAATGGCTCTGACTATCCAATTCCTGTCCTCTGATGGAAGGTCGGACATGTTGTTGCACGCAGCTATCAACTCGCTCCTTGTGGCAGGATATTTCACATGGTTCTTCAGATGTTCAAGATGGTCTTTCAGCGAAGTCATACAGTTATCGTATCCTTCAACAATTATTTAAGCAGGCAGCAACAACCTAACAAAAAGTGTATCATACAGATTTATAAACTGGCTACTTCGACGTAAAGCAAGACATGAGCGGTGGTCGAGTTCCAGCTGGGCCTCGCTTTGAAGCCCAGCATGCTAGGCTCTAGCCCCGGCGAGAAGAGCAGGGAGCTTATACGGATAGTCGGCCTCGCCTCCAGCATAGGCGTCGACACTATAGTTCTGGATTCTGAGAGGAGGGTTGACGACCTCAGCCCCATCGATGTTGAGGCCGCTGTAAGATACTCTGAGGACATCGGCGGCCCAGTGATCATCCCCACCCTCCCAGTCAGAAGGAGTGACTCCAACAGCTTACTAGCCGGCTACATCAAGGTTCTCTCTAGACGTGAGTCGATGGGCATCTGCATCGTCGCAGGTAACCCGGCCTATCTCAGCGTTGAGGAGGCCTCGGTCAGGCCTGGGCGGCTCCTCTGGAATGCGTGCGGGGCTGTGGAGGGCGTGCTGAATGGGAGGCCGATGCTTCTGGGGACCGAGAATGTTGAGAGGGTCTCAAAGCGAATCTGCAGGAGCCTAGGCTTCACACCATTCCTCCTCCTAGATGAGGGAGTTGAGGAGATGGCCCGCGGCTTCGCCGAATACGCTGGGAGGGGTGTCGCCGTCTATGCGCCCTTCTTCATAGGGGATGGTGTGGCTGGCGGTGTTGAAAGTGTTCTCATCTCCTATGCGCGGAGGAGGAAGAGGCTGGCCAGGGCTCTCGACGGTGGAGGTGTGGGGCTTTCTGAGGCCTTGAAGGTCTCGATTGTGGGTTGTGTGGAGGAGGTGGCTGGGAGGGTTGCAGGCCTGGCCTTGACGGGTGTGGGGCTTCTGGTAGGCTTCCCCGCCGAGCTCTCAGAGGAGCAGTTCAGGGGCTTCGCCCTCGCCTGCCGGATGGGCTGGAGAAAAGATTAAGCCTCAGCATACTCACTGGGGGTTGGAAGGTGGTGGGCCGGTATGCCTAGGTGCCAGGTATGCGGCAGGAAGACCGAGAAGCTCATGATGGTAAAGGGTAAGCGGGTCTGCGACAAGTGCCAGGGGAAGGTCTAAAATGAGCGAGCGGCTTCGACTCGCCTTCATAGGCTGTGGATGGTGGGCAGGCACCCACGCCAGGGCTCTCTCCGGCGAGACCGACGTAGAGGTCATAGCCCTCAGCGACACTAACAAAGACGCGATAAGGAGGATAAAGAGCGTCGCACCCCACCTAGCCGGCGCCCGAGAATACACAGACTACGTCGAGATGCTTGAGCGGGAGAGGCTAGACGGCGTCCTAGTGCTCACGCCCCACGCCTACCATAAGGAGCAGACAATAGCGGCCCTGCGGAGGGGTGTTAATGTCTTGGTCGAGAAGCCCATGGCCACGAGCGTGGATGAGGCGAGGGAGATATTGCGGGCCGCCGAGTCCTCAGGCCGGATAGTCGCGGTGGCGTATCAGAGGAGGACAGACGGCCTCTTCAACTACATTAGAGGAAAGGCCTCTCCAGCGGGTCTTGGTAGGCCCCTTTACATAGAGCACCAGCTCTCTCAGGACTGGACAAGACTGTCTAGCGGGGCTTGGAGGGCTGACCCTGCGCTGGCTAGGGGCGGCTTCCTGATGGACTCGGGAAGCCACATTGTCGATGTCTTGCTCTGGATTATGGGTGGGCTGCCCCGCGAGGTCTACGCCGTCCTCTCCTCCAAGGAGGGCTGGGGCGCGGAGCTCAGGGCCTCGATAACTGCCAGGTTCGACGACTGTGTCGCAAGCATCTCCTTGATGGGCGACGCACCGCTCTGGTCTGAGAGGCTTAGGATATACTGCCCCGGCGGCCTCATCTCCTATCTCGACGAGCTCGGCTCTAGGAGTGTGTGGGTCATGGACAGCGATGCCCAGAGCCTTAGGAGGCCTGTGGGCGAGCTTCCGCCGAGCTCCAGCCCAGTTCAAAACTTTGTGAGGGCTATTAGGGGGCTTGAGAGACCTGCTGCCGGTGCGGAGGATGGTCTGAGAGTTGCGCTGTTTAAGGATGCGTGCTACAAGTCCTCAGCCAGCGGCGGGCCTGTCAAGCTACTATCCTAGAATTCTCGTGCCTATCGTCTCCCTGCCGAGGAGGGCCGCGACAACCCTGGAGGGTACTAGCCCGTTCACGACGTAGACCTCTACGCCCCCCTCCGCAGCCCTCAAGGCCTCCTCAACCTTCGAGGCCATGCCGCCTGTCACGTCGCCAACATCGCCAAACCTCACGGAAGCCAGGGTCCTCTTATCGACAGTGCTCAAGAGCCTAGCGCCCTCCCCGGGATGCTCGAATATACCGTCCACATCGGTCGCGAAGACCAGCCTCTCAGCCCCAAGCCTAAGGGAGAGATCCACAGCTACGGCGTCCCCTGAGAGGACTGTGAAGCCTATCTCCCTGTCGAAGACTACGTCTCCGTTGAGAACTGGTGTGAGGCCCTGGTCCAAGGCGGCGAGTATGGGGTCGAGGCCAGCCGTGGCTATCCTCCCCCTCCTTGTCTGATAGATCGGGGTTGAGGGCAGGCCTATGCACCTGAGCCCCGCGTCGGCTAGTATCTCCGTCACCTGCAGGTTTAGCCTCCTAGTCTCTATCGAGGTCCTGATGAAGCCCTCAAGCCCGCGGGGTGCCCCGCGGCCCAGCGCGACCTGGTATTCTCCAGCTACCTCGTGGACCCTCCCGCCGCCCCCATGCACTATTATTAGGGGCCTGTCGACTGCCGCGAGCTCAGAGCCAAGCCTCCTCAGGGCCTCCTCCCTCACAGCACCGCCCCTCCTCTTCTCGGTGACAAGCGACCCTCCCAGCTTCAGGACGAGGAGCCTAGCCAGCAGACAGCCACCTCCTCTAAGGAAAACTAGTGGAGAGGCCTCGTGATAAGGGTGTTTAACGACCTCCGGCATGTCCAGGTAGTTTGTCACGAAGCTATTCAAGCAATACAGCCGAGACACTCACAACGGCGTGAGGGTCTGCAGACCCATAGATGGATGTAGCGTTGTCGGGGGTGTCGGGCCTTTGGGATTGTTGTAAGGATGGGCAGCCAGTCCTTCAGCACCTCCAGCATGCTTTAGCGATTTTCTCAAAGAATACTAGAAGACGGTAGATGACGAGCCCCTCACAATATCAAGAGAACCGACTAACAATATTTCTAAAAACAGTTCCAGAATGAGATGAATAAACCTATTTTCTTAATGTAACATCCATTGTCGAGATTGCCTGCCCGTCAAGAGTATCCACTTCATGTATGGACCATTCTTTTTGGGCTGTGGACTTTAATGGTTATTTCTTCTTTGTACTTCTTGCCTTCCTGCAATCCCTCATACGTTACCCCTAGGGTATTATCATCAGACCACCTTCCTTTATGATCATGAGTTGCTGCTGTGTTTGTAACAGAAAAGATGTGCACCAGCTTTTCGCCTGGGTCGAAGCCTATAATGTCAACTTCTTCATAAGCGTCCATTCCCTCTATTTCCATGAGACCGATGTTTAAAGCGCCCCAGCCCGCAGCGGCAGGACTAATTTTCCATGTTCCTTTTACTTTCAAGGGTTTACCCTCAAAGGACAGTGTTCCTCCCACTTTCCAGCTTTCTACAAAAACCTGCAGTTTCCTAGCCTCGTCAGGTAATGGAAAAGCTCGGCTATTGTTGGACTCTTTTCCATGGTCATATCACACATGGATGTCTAATTAACTTATTGGTTAGACTCGCGGTATTGTCAACTAGGTATTACGCCCGTCGTTCTGTTTCTGAGGGGGCTATGTACAGGCGCTCAAAACCCAGGGATACCTAATCTACTATATGGTAGGCCTGCCTTCACAAGCCTTTAGTACCCTCTCATATCATCCCAGCTCGCGAGTATTATTTTTTAGGCGAGGCGGCCTATCTGGGAGGCGTGATGGATGAGGCTGTTAGGCTGCTTGAGAGGCTGAGCACAAGCTATGCCCCTCCGGGAGGAGAGGACACAGTGGCTAGCGAGGTCGCCTCCTTCCTAGAGGGCTACGTAAAGTCGCTGGAGCGGGACGGCCTGGGCAACCTCATCGCGCGGACAGGTAGGGGTGGGCCGCGGGTCATGCTGGCAGCCCACATGGATGAGGTCGCCATGATGGTTAACTGGATTGACGAGGAAGGCTATCTTAGCTTCATCCCGGTGGGTGGGCTTGATGTGCGGATACTGATAGGCCAGAGGGTTGTGGTCCATGGCGTGAAAGGGCCGCTGGAGGGCTGCATAGGCATCAAGCCACCGCACATAACGCCGCAGGAGGAGGCTAAGAGGGTCCCGGAGATCAGGGAGCTACACATAGACATAGGCGCCTCAAGCAGGGCCGAGGCGGAGGAGGCGGGCGCCAGGATAGGGAGCTACGCAACATTCCCAGCCCACTTCGCGAGGCTCGTGGGCCTGAGGGTTATGGGGAAGGCCTTCGACGACAGGGTGGGCTGCGTGGTCGAGGCCCTCGTGACTAGGGCCGCGGCCATGGAGGAGCTGGGTGTCGAGCTCTACTCGGTCTTCACGGTCCAGGAGGAGGTTGGGCTGAGGGGCGCCACAACAGCCGTAAACTCTGTCAACCCCGAGTATGCGATCGTCCTAGAGGGCTCGGTAGCCGCCGACACGCCTGGCGTCCCGGAGCAGAGCAGGGTCACGAGGCTTGGGAAGGGAGCCGCAGTCAGGATTATGGATTCGACGATGATAACGAAAAGGGGCTTCTACGAGCTTCTAGTTAGGGCTGCTGAGAGGGCTGGAGCCGCCTGGCAGCCCCAGATAGTCTTGGGTAGTGGGACTGATGCGGGCAGAATACACCTCCACGGCCGGGGCGTGGCTACCGGCGTCGTAGGGGTTCCCTGCAGATACCTCCACTCACCGCACCTGATACTTGACCTCAGAGACCTGGAGGCGGCGTATAAGCTGACTCTCGAGGCCCTGAGGCTCATCTCCGAGGAGCGCCGGCCCTAGCCCTGATCCAAGCCCGCATAATCCTCTCAACCCTTTCTGCCAGCCTGAAGTCTCTCAGGGTCAATCCGCCGGCGTCATGTGTGGTGAGCTTCAACCTCAAGTAACCATAGCCCAGCTCGACGTCTGGGTGGTGTCTCACCTTCTCCGCTACCCTTGCAACCCTCTTGAGTAGGTCAAGGGCCTCGGCGAAGTCCCGCGTCTTCACACTTCTCACGATGTAGCGGCCCCGCAGCCTCCAGGGCTTAATCCTGACAACCAGCTTTAATGCCTCCTCCTTCTTTAGACGCCTAACCATCCAGTAACGCCAAGCACCCGGCGCCGTAGCTTTTATGGCCTAGCCATCAACCAAGCCTGTTGTAGATGGCGGGTTGAGGTTTCATAGGCTGAGTAAGAGCGATACTCGGAGGCTCTGTGAGAGGGCTGCTCCTCTAGGCGTTGGAGGCAGGGCTGGTGAGGCGGCTGTGCTGGAGGATGAGGGAACCAGGCTCTACTGGCTAGACGGCCTCGTACTCGCAGAGGCTGGAGACTCTCTCATCCCGGTGCTCGACGAGAGGGCCAACGCCAAACTCCTCGAATCGCTCCCAAGCCTAATAGTCGACATGGGCGCTGTGGCGAAGATAGCAGGCGGCGCAGACGTCATGGGGCCTGGGGTCGTGGATATCCGGGGTGTCTTCTCAGCCGGCGGCCTAGTGGTGGCTAGGGATGAGAGGAACGGCAGAGCCCTCGCTATCTGCAGGGCGCTTGTGGACAGCTCCATGCTCCAGCCTAGGAGCCGTGGAAGGGTCGCCGAGAACATCCACCACCTAGGAGACAGGATATGGAGGCTCTCAGAGAGGCTTAGGGAGCTAGTGTAGGCCATGCTATACGATTAATGGAGTCTCTCGCTCAGCTGCTTCTTCAACCTCCCCATCTCCTCAAGAAGCTCGTTGTAGAGCCTGAGCGTATCCTCAAGCATCTGCCGCGCCTCGTCTACATCAACCCTCAACTGGGGGCTCTGGGCTTGGTCGGCGCTCCCTCCAGCCTCGCCCGGCCCCCCACCCTCCCCGCCTCCCCCAGCCTCCACCGGGGGCTTCTCGGACCTGGCCCTGGCCCCGGCCTCCGGCTGCCGCTGCGTCTGGGCTCGACTCTGGGGCCTCTGGGTTGCCGTGGAGTTGGCTGTCTCTCGTCTGCGAGGCCTCATGGGCTCTGGGGGGTGGTAGGGTGGCTGGATGTAGACGTCGGGTGGAGGCTCCTGGCTCTTAGGGGCTCTGGTTGATAGCCAGAGGCCCGCTAGCGCCGCTATCGTGACAGCCAGTATGGCTATGAAGACCAGCTCGCCCGTGGTCACTTGGGCACCATCTCCCTGAGGCTTCTGGCGTAGCCTGTCATCGCGTCTAGCACGGCGTGGGTCCCTGAGCTGACTACGAGGAACGTGAGGGCTGAGCAGAGGAGTAGTGTGCCGAACGTGAAGGCCAGGTGTATCCCGCTTCTCCTCTCCGCGAAGTGGATGGCGAGGCTGCCCGCAGCGCTGAACATGACCATCATGGCCATGGAGGCGCGGGAGACGGTCTCGGGAGGGACTGCGGGGGCGAGCGGGAGTATCGTCGAGGCTAGGCTGCTGTAGCTTGCGAGGAGTATGTAGAGGGAGTCCATGAGGCCGAGTATCGCAGATACTGCGCAGGAGGTGGGGAAGAGTATCCCCCTGACATAGGATGAGACCTGGGCCCTCCGCCTCCTCATCGCAAGCCTATCAGCGAGATAGTCGTAGAGCCTCTTGCCAAGAGCGCCAGCCGAGACACCCCTCCTGATAGACTCGACGAAGACCTCCACCCCCTCGTACAGGAGAGAGCTGCAGGTCTCACCCGCCATGACTCTGAGCGAGAGGAAGAAATCCACGCCGCTCTTCACGCGGAGGTGAAGCCGCTCCAGATGCCTCTTCAAGACGCCGTAGTCGTTGAGCTTCATTATCTCGAGAACCTTCTCCGGAACCTGGACCGAGCCCAGGGTCTCTGAGAGGCTCTTCATGAAGAATGGAAGCTGCTCGTCTATTGCTGGTATCTTTCTGAGGCGGAGGGCCGGGTATGCGTAGGCCGCGAGGAGGGCTGCTGGTGCGGCTGCGAGGAGAAGCCTTGAGAGCTGGAGTGGGAGTAGGGCTGTGGCCGCGAGGGATGCCGCTGCAGCCGCTGCGAAGCCCAGCTTCGCGGTCCTCGAGGCGATGTAGACGGTGAGGGGCCTGTAGGGAGAAGGGTTGATGAGGCTGTCCCTCCCGCTCACCCTGTAGATGTAGTAGACTATCCCAGCCAGCCCGGCTGCGACTCCCCCGAGGACGAGTGCGAGGATTGCGTAGGGGTCCATGCCGCTGAAGATTATCGAGGCTATCATGAAGGAGATGAGGAGGAAGCTGCTTGAGCTTAGGATTGTCGAGAAGACATCCCCCATCGTCTTAACCCGGTCCATTGCCCTCTCGAAGTTTATCTGGGAGTGCTCCCTCATCTTCTCATACTCCGTCGAGACGAGGCTGGAGACCCTCATACCGATGTTCACGGCCTTTGACATCTTCTCGGCCAGCTCCCTCAGGTCGTCGCGGGGGTCCGCCTTAGCCGCCGCCGAAAGTGCTGTCGAGATGGGATAGCTCCAACCTCCTACTAGCCTCACAGCCCTCCTCAGGACATACAGCCTCCCTGAGAGAGGGCCCTCAGTCTCGGCCACCGCTGAGAGAAATGTGTTGTCATCCGTGATGGTGGAGGCTAGTGTCGAGAGGTATAGGAGTGCTGTCTCCTTCCCCACGCCCTCCTCCCTACGCTCCCTACCCTTCCGCAGCACCCTCGAGAGCAATCCTCACAGCCTCCTCTAGGCCGAGGTTGTAGGCGGCCGCGACCGCCCTGTAGACCTGCTTATAGTCTAGAACTCCAGCGTCTACAAGCCTCTGCAGAAACTCAGTCCGCCTATTCAGCTCGGCGTAGATCTCTCTGAGCCTATGCCTCGGCACACCCCTCATCTTCGCTATCTTCTCCTCGAGGAGGTAGCTTGTCCCCTCGCCCCTGAACTCGAAGGAGTCGTCTACGGGGTTCCAGGCGAAGACCTCGACGTAGTTGACCCCGCCCGTCTCCGGGTCCAGGCCCAGAAGCTCGTTGATGCCTAGAACCCTCCTCTCAAGCTTCCCAGTAACCGGGTGCCTGACTGCGCTCAGTATGACTATGCAGTTGAGGTTGTCGACGAAGGTGCGTGGAATGTTTATCGGGTCTCCTGTCAGCCTCTGGACTAGCTTCTGGACGCTCCCGGCGTGGAAAGTCGAGATCACCCCGTGGCCCGTGTCCATGATGGGGTGTGCCGGCCCTAGGCCCCCGATGTAGTAGCCTCCGCCCTCTAGAACTAGGTCGTAGACAGCTGAGCCGCCATTCGGCTCCACATTAGTAACCCAGGCCCCGGCCTCCGGGTAGTGGTAGAGGTAAGCCCTGCCCAGCGCCCTGTGGACTGCTGTGCTGCAGCCGAGGACCCAGGCTAGGCAGCCGGCCTTGTAGGACGTCCAAGCCTCAGTCTTCACGTATTGGAGCGTATACCTGGCCGCGGGTGGCTCCCAGCTGGGCTGGGGGTCCAGCTCCTCCGGCGGGGTGAGCCTCCTACCTCCAAGCGGCTTTTGAAGCCCGTTGGCAGAGGCCTTCCACTTCTCTACGAGGGGCTTTATGTCGCGCATCGCCGAGTATGCTCCGCTGATGTAGTGGGCCCTGTAGACTGGGTCGACTGCCCTGTCGGTGCCGAGTAGCACCTCGCCCTGCCTGTACAGGTGACCCTGCATGACTGCCCAGTGGACCAGCCTCGCGTCCAGGTTCTCGAGGACCGTAGCCTGCTCACCCAGTACCTCGTCGCGCCTCTCTCCACCCCTCCAGCCGAGGCCCATGAGGGCTGTCCGAAGCTTCTCAAGGGCCCCACCCCTACTCCAGGTAACCCACTCGAAGCCCTGCTGCGTTTCCGCGATGAAGTCTCCGCCCGCCAGTCTCCCGAGGGCCCACCAGGAGTCGCCGTGGAGGACGAGCCTATAGCTCTCCGAATAGAGGCTTAGGGGGATACAGGGGTTTGGGGGCGGCCTCCTCGCCAGCACTATAGACTTCCTACCCATACGCCAGAGCTGGAGGAGCTCCTCCGCGGTTATCTCCGACTCACCATCACCGGCCAGGGTGATAAACTTGTGGTTCGGCGTGACGACGAGTGAGAGGCCGTCACAGGTCTCAACCCTCACGGTCGAGTGGGCCCACTCCCTCGTTACAGCCACGCACTTCGCCAGCCTGACACCCTCCCCCGGCGCTGTGGCGTATACCTCGATCGGCGTGCTGAGCCTCACTCGGCCACCAGCGTAGGCCCCGTTCACGCCTGCAGAAGCAGCGTTGTAGAGGCTTGGCAGGCTGATAACCCCTCCCGGGTAAGCGACGTAAGCGTCTGCGACGCACTGCATTGCTTGGAAAGCTATCGCCGCCTCCCTACCCCTAATCTCTCCAACGAGTATGTAGTTGGGCCTCTGTCTCAGAGCGGCCCTTAGAAGGTCGAAGAGCTCAACACCCTCGCCGGCCTCCTGGGCCTGGCGCGTAACCTCGCTGACCCAGTTCTCATGCGGGACGACGATCTCCGGAACATCCTCTATCGAGACGATCTTTGCGGAGGGGTCTATGAAGACCGAGGCCGCCCTGAGTAGGGTTGTCTTGCCTGAGGCCGTCTCCCCGACGAACCAGACGTTCAGGTTATGCTCCAGTAGGAGCCAGAGATAGGCTGCGCACTTCGCGCTAACCATGTTCCACTTTATCAGCTGGGTTATGCTGATGGGGTTCTCTGTGAATTTCCTTATTGTGAAGTTTGTGCCCCTCCTGCTTATGTCGCTGCCGTACACGATATTGACCCTGGAGCCGTCGGGGAGAACCGCGTCGGTGATGGGCGTCCTGATGCTTACCGGGCGGCCTGCCCTTAAGGAGAGCCTGTAGACGTAGTGGTCAAGCCCATCCTCGTCCTCGAACACTATGCTCGTCCTGCAGGGGCCGAAGACCTTATGGACTACGTAGACCGCTCCAACCCCGTTGCAGCTTATGTCCTCGATGTATGGGTCCCTGATGAGGGGCTCGAGTACTCCAAGCCCAACCTTCTCAGAGATAACGGCATATCTTATCGCCACCGCAAGCTCCGGGCTCGCCGCAACCCCGATAACAGCGCCCCTACGCCTAACCTCCCTAAACTCTCCCCGCCCTATCGAGTAGTCCTCGGTGACAACCTCCTCGAGGAGGCTCTCCAGGAGCTCCCTCTTCTCCTCAGGAGTCTCGGGCGGGTCTTGCGAGGCTAGGCGGACGGCCAGGGCCTCCTCCACCGCCTTGATGCTGCTCCACGCACCCGGAGGCACCTCGGGCATCACTATCTTGTAGACGTTCCAGACACCTGAGGGGTCTGAGTAGATGTGGACGAAGTATGGGTCTCCTATCGGGTAGAGTATGTTAACTGGGCTCATGTAGCGCATCTCCCTCGTTAGCTGGACCGCGTAGATGGGCCTCTCACCCTCTAGCGAGTCGAGATACTCTGCGAGATGCGGGTTCCCTCTCAAGGCCTCGTCGAGGGAGCCGAAGCCCCCGAGCTCCTCCGACATGCTAGACCTTCACCTGCGTGTAGGGGAGTATCTTTATCCCGAAGACTGGGTCGACGTCGAAGCTTATCGTCTGGCTTGAGGACTTGGAGGCGCCCCTAACCTTCAATATCTGCATCGTCTTGAAGAACTTGTCACCCACCTCCTTGATTGAGAGTAGGAAATGGGCGTCTGCAAGCGATCTTATTCTTATGAGCGTCTCCTGGGTGAGAGCGTAGGGGTGGACTGTGAAGACCATGCTGACCTCGTTTTTCTCGCAGATCATCCTGAGCCTGGAGAGGAATGTGAGGACGTCCTCCTGGTCTCCGCCAGTCACGAAGACTGTGAG
>JAUQPU010000013.1 GCA_030550235.1 Thermoproteota archaeon | reverse complement strand
GGTGGAGCGGCTTTACCAACCCAACCCTCAGCGAGTGTAGGTATTACCTTGATTACAGGAGGATGCAGGGCTTCAACGCTCTTCAGATAAACATCTTGCCTCAGCATGATAGAAGTGAGTCGGCAAATTATGTCGAGCCATTTGAGGCCTCCCCGGACGGCGGATGGAACTTCCACAGAAGAAGCGAGGAATATTTCGACAGAGCGGAGAGGATCGTGGAGATGCTCCCTCTGAGCTGCGTTCCAGTATTTGTCATGGGTCTCAGCCTTCTGGCTGTGAAGGGCAACCCTCTCGGGTCTAATGAATCTGGGAATACTTAACATTCAGGGGGACCGTCTTGAAGCCTGCTCATAAACCACCCTTTAACCACCCGAACGTGTCCGAAATAAGTCCCCTTTTTTGATTAATCGTTATGTTGTTTTTCTCCTCGAGATCAAGTATGTGACAATTAAAGCCGCGATGAAGAGGCTTATCAGGTTGAACCCCTTGAGCGGGTGGCCCGCGAACCATAAGGCCCCTATACCATTGGGGATGCCGAGCCATGCGAGGAATCTCCCCAACATGTTGAAGGTCGGAGCCAAAGGTATCGTCACAGCGTAGAGGTAGAGTAACCCGATCCTCTTAGTTCCATAAATCGAGACGCCGAAGACGGATAATATGAGAAGCCAAGATATCCCGACGTGATACCAGCTACCCGGGCTTAGATGCGCATTTTCAAGCCCCCGCGGTGTCCCTTTCACCGGCGCCGTGCCTAAGTATACTTCTGGATAGGGCCCCGGATACGGAGCACCTTCAGGCTGCTTGTAAGTCACGGTGACGTCTGGAGAAGTATTCCACGTCAACGCGATGAAGGCCCCGACGCCGATCAGAATGGCCAGACCGGCGAAGCAGACGGTTAAGGCTATCCTAAACGCTGTGGAGGGTTTTCCTTCATTAGCTTGACTTTCTACCCCGCTCTGCGAGTAGATACCCATCGCCGCGGGAATTGCTAGAAGGATTAAGAGGTAATAGATGCCAGCTGGAATAACCCAAACTATGCTCGGCAGCCCAGCCAGATTAAAGGCCAGTAAGCCGACAACCGTTAGTGGTAGGGCTATTTGCATCAACCTGTATCCAAGGTTCTGTATGCTGGCTCTCACACGTAGAGCACTCATCATGATGAGAATTAACATGCTGCTCGAGGCTAAGAGAGCCGTGTGGTCGTGTAGCTGAACAAGGGCCGCGGGTGATATGGGTTGATGGAACACCTTGAATACAGCGTTTATCGCTATTCCAACTATGACGGAGAAGGCTATTACAAGAGTTGGAATCAGGAATATCCTCCGAGGAACCTCGATGTCTGAGAGGAAGTCATACTTGGACTTCGATGGCTCCTTCGCGGATATTACTGGAAGGTTTATTCCCGAAGCCGAGAGGCCGACGATCCCTAAAGCCACAAACCCTAACAGCTCAAGCACCGCGGCAATGACGCCAATCAGTGGAAGTTCATAATATGTTCCTGGAAGTGCGGGATATTCTAACCTCCAGATAGCGGGTCCGCCTATCTCATAGTACGTCGCCAGAACACCTATCCAGACCGTTGGGCCTATAAAGGTGCCTGCAATTATCAGCTTCTTGGCCCACGATTTTAGCTGTAGGCTGGGCAGCACCATCGCGGCTATCAGTATGAGGACTGACCACCATGAGGTGTGGGCGTGGCCGACCTTCTCCCACTCAGGCACTGGTCGCCCCCATGCCGCGGCTGTCCATATCCCCAGCATCCCGACCAGAGTCCCCGTCGCAATAGCGATTGTCGCCGCAACAAACATCGGCAAGTTTAGGCCAAGACGCAAAGTCTTCTCCATGAGAACCTTCAATAGAGGAAATCATCATCGCTGTATAAAAAACTTAATAAAACATAATTGAAAAGAGCATAAATAGCTATTTACTTGCATAGACCATATATCGAGTGAGGCTCTTCAAACATATTGTATCAGGTAAGCCCTGTCAAGGCTTTGTGAAAAATGCGTGTGCTCCGGCCGGGATTTGAACCCGGGTCTCGGGCTCGAGAGGCCCGCATACTTGACCGGGCTATACTACCGGAGCTCCCAGCTGGTCGCGTAGAGATGATGGGTGTGGAGATATTTTAAATTGAGTCTGCTCTTTACGGAGGCTATAGTGTTGCTGGTTTGTCGTGTTTGACCCAGTCGGGATAGGTGTATTCTTCCACCCGGTATTCTGGTCTGTATGGTTTTATGTCGATGACTGGTGTTTCGTTGTAGAGGTCGAGGCCTTCTACGTATAGCGTGTTGCCCTGTTTCTTTACTAGTTTTACGAGTGTGAGGCCGATTGGGTTTGGTCTGGCTGGTGAGTCTGTTGCGAAGACTCCGAGCGTGGGGACTTCCTCCTCTCTTAGCCCCAGCTTGAGGAGTCTCCTAGGCTTCACTTTCAGCAGGCCCCTACTCTCTTGGGGGATTTTATGCAGTATGGATATTATGAATATGTGCGAGTAGTTTTGGAGACCGTCTAGGGCTTCCCCGTATTCTGGGAGTATTTCTACCCGCCCAGCCACAGCCCCTGCGTTCGCCTTCACATATTCGTCGTCTGCGTCGACCTTCACGTATCCTATGACTCTTAGTTCCACGCATTAGAGTAGTTTGGGTCTGGGATTTAACATGGCTTGTCGCGCGGTGGTACTGGGCCAGGGACTTGCATCCCGGATTGTGTGGGAAAAAGTTTAATCCCGCAGCGATGTTTCTCTTCTCGCACTTGAGGATCGCCAGTGTGGGTTGTGAGGTTTTAGAGTTTACCGAGTTTTATGAGAGGGATGCTTTGGCTGTTGTTGGCGGTGCTGAGCATCTCATGGAGGTCTGCCTCGTCCGTGTTGAGACTTCCGACGGTGAGGTGGGTTTCGGAGAGGCGATAGGCTACGGCTCGCCCGAGAGCGTGGAGGTTACTGTTAACAGCGTTTTGAACAGGATTGTCAAGGGTGAGGAGTCTACAAACATCTGGCATCTCTGGGACAAGATGTATAGGGCGACCTTTAGGCTTGGGAGAAGGGGTATCATAGTCTCTGCGATGAGTGGCGTCGACATAGCCCTCTGGGACCTGGCGGGTAAGGAGTTTGGAGCACCGATACATAAGCTACTCGGCGGAAATACTAGGCGCATTAAGGGGTACATTACGGGGGGCTACTATAGGCCCGAGAAGGATATTCCTAGGCTGATTGAGGAGGTTGAGGGCTATGTGAGGAGCGGCTTTAACGTCGTGAAGATTAAGGTAGGCGGCTTAAGTGTCGAGGAGGACCTCAAGCGTCTCTCAGCCCTGAGGGAGCGGTTTGGGGATGGGCTTGGGATAGCGGTGGACGCCAACAACGTCTACGACTTTAACCAGGCCCTGAGGATGGGGAGAGGGTTAGAGAGGCTCGGCATACTCTTCTTCGAGGAGCCCATATCCACCGACTATCCGGAGCTGAGCACTAGGCTGGCTGAGCAGCTGGACATCCCGATAGCTGGTTACGAGACAGCCTTCACAGTACACGAGTTCAGAGAGTTCATCTCAAGGTATGCCGTCGATATTGTGCAGGCGGATGCGGCGTGGAACGGAGGCATAACTGAGATGCTTAGGATCGGTGTGCTGGCGAGGAGCTATGGCCTCCCCCTCATACCACACTACTCGGCCGGAGGGATAGGCTTCGTCGCAAGCCTCCATACAGCTCTTACAATCGACTCGCCGATGATCGAGTACCACCTCAGGCCCAACCCTCTCAGGGAGGCCCTGGCTGGGGACGCCATCAGACACTCGGACGGATTCTTCGAGCCGCCGACTAAACCTGGGCTAGGGATAACCATGAGGGAGGATGAGGTTAAGAGGTTCAGAAGGGCGAGGCGCTGAACAGGCATCCCAACAGTTTAAGAGAGAGGCTAGTGTATTGACGGGGGTGAGGAGTTTGTGGGCACCGGACACTATATGATCCGGGAGATACGTGAGGGGCCCGCGTCCTTTCGCGAGACTCTAGAGTCGCTCGCCGGTGTGGAGGACGTTGCGCGGGAGATCGTCTCAAGGTATAAGTGTATTGTAACTTGTAGTAGTGGTTCTTCGCACCACGCAGGCCTCTCTCTCTGCTATGCTGCGTCGAGGCTGGCTGGTTTTGAGGCCTACTCTGTCCAGGCCGCGGAGTATTCTGAGCATCTTCACAACATTCTCCATGGTGGTCATCTCCTCGTGGCTATCTCGCAGTCCGGCGAGTCGGTGGACACGCTTAGGGCTGCTAGGCTGGCTTCTGGGAGGGGTGTTGATGTCTTGGCGGTGACTGCTTTTCCCCAAAGCACTCTCGCTTCTCTGGCCCGATTTGTGGTTGGGGTTAGATATGGCGTAGAGAGGGCTGTTCCGGCAACTAAGAGCTTCATGGCGCAGCTGGCGGCTGCTTATTCACTGGCGCTGGGCCTGGCGTTGGCTAGGTTTGGTAGAGGGGGTGTGGAGGGGTTTAGGGGGGAGCTGGCTAGGCTACCAGATTCTCTGGCCGAGGTTGTTGGGTTGTCTGAGGGGTTTGTAAGGGGGCTGGCCCAGGAGCTGGCTGGCATGAGGCATGTATTCCTCCTCGGCTACGGCCCCTCTTACATAGCAGCCCTCGAGGCGTCACTCAAGCTGAAGGAGACCTCTGGGATACATGCGGAGGCCTACTCTATCCGCGAGTTCAGACACGGCCCCATATCGCTACTGGATAAGGATGTGGCATGCGTATTCATTATTCCCCCTGAGCCCGGGGATTGTTTGGAGGTATTTGAGGGGGTTGGCGCTGAGGCTGAGGCTTCAGGCTCGCATGCCACCGTCATTTCCCATAAGGGGTTGGATGTGGAGGCAGACCTAGTACTCCCGGGCACGGCCCACGCATTCGCAACCGCAGTCGAGGTTGTTCCCTTCCAGCTCCTCGCCTATTACACTGCCCTGGAGAAGTCTCTCGACCCCGACAGGCCTAGGCGCTTGAGGAAGGTTGTGCAGTAGCCTGCCCCTACCTGCACCAGTTGTAGTGCTTGATTTCTTCGCCGTGTATGCATGTTGTAGGGTGGTTTAGTGTGCGGCACATAGAGGCTATGGTCTTCCTGTATAGGAGATTTTCGAGCTTATGGGCCTCGTCGCATGCTAGTTTTGCGGGCAGGTTGAGGACTTGGTGGAGATAAGTCTCTATTATCCTGTGGTTGTGTATGAGCTGCTCTGCGAGCCTCTCTCCGCGCCTGGTTAGGGCTATCGATCTCCATGGCTCATGGATAAGAAGCCCCTTCTCCTCAAGCCTCCTAACCACATCCACGACGCTCGACTCCCTCACACCAAACTTGGCGGCCAGGGCGCTAGTCCCGGTCCTCAGCTCATCAGCCATTTTATGGAGCGTGACTAGATAGACAGCCTCAACTCTGCTCAGATCGGCTCTAGGCACGCCAGTCCATTACGCCGCCATAATATATCCTCTTAGCCGGTTTATGGCTAGGCCTCGGTCGCCGGCGCTTCAACAATCCTCGAGTTGACCAGCGCCTCCAGAATCCTCCTCGACCTAGAGATAATCTCGCCGGCCCGTTCAAGCTCCTCCCTGTAGCTTAGCCGCCTCCTCGCAAGCCCCTGCCTCGAGAGTATATCGGCAACAGCGGCGGCCACCCTCGGGTAGACAGTCCACTCCTCCATTGTTGGGATGATATATCCTGGTGAGAGGCCCTTCTCCTCTGCACACTGCGCAAGCTCCTCCGCACCCCTAATCATCGCGTCGTAGGAGATTTGCCGTGCGCTGCAGTCGAGGGCTCCTCGGAAGACTGAGGGGAATATTAGGCTGTTGTTCACTTGGTTTGGGAAATCGCTTCTCCCAGTCGCCACTATTGCCGCTCCTGCCCTCTCAGCCTCCCAAGGCCATATTTCTGGGACGGGGTTAGCGAGGGCGAAGACTATCGGGTCCTTCTCCATGACAGAAATATCCTCGGGCTTAACAATCCCCGGCCCGGGCGTCGAGGCCGCTATGAGAACGTCCGCACCATCCAGCGCCTCCCTAAGCCCGCCCCTAACCTTACTCCTATTCGTCTTGATAGCTATCTCGTATTTCCAGCGATTCTTCAGCATAAGCGAGTCCATATCCGCCCTCTCAGAGTGGAGAATGCCCATCCTGTCTATGAGAATCATGTTTCCAGGGTTGAAGCCATATTTTTCGAGGAGGACGCAGGTGGCTATGTTAGCGGCCCCCGCCCCGAGGAGGACTATTCTAGTGTCTCTGGGTGTGCGGCCTGTGAGTTTGAGGGCGTTGATAAGGGCTGCAAGCGTCACTGCCGCTGTTCCCAGCTGGTCGTCATGCCAGACCGGGATCTCGAGGTCTGACATGAGCCTCTCAAGTATGTAGAAGCAGTCGGGCGACTGGATATCCTCGAGGTTTAGGCCTCCGAAGGATGGCTCCAGGGCCTTCGCCACCTGTATGAACTGCTCCGGAGACTCGGCTTTCACAGCTATGGGGATTGCATCAACACCTCCCAGATACTTGAATATCAGCGCCTTCCCCTCCATAACTGGAAGGCCGGCCTCGGGCCCGATATTCCCCAAGCCCAGCACTCTCGTCCCATTGGTCAAGACGGCTATCGTGTTCCACCTGTTCGTGAGGTTGAAGGCCTCGTTTCTATCCTTCACAATGGCTTTACAGACCTCCGCAACCCCCGGCGTATACCAGATTGAGAAGTCCTGCAGCCCCCTGATTGGAACCTTCGGATGGACCTCAATCTTCCCGCCGTAAAGCCGTGAATACTTTATAGCAAGCTCACCAAGCTTTACCTGATCCAATAAATCACCACCCTAAACATAGTGTATGTCAGATAATAAGAGTTTCTCATAACAATTTTTCATCTCTCTTTTGCATCGTTGCATCAAAATTAGTAATATATTCTTCAATCGCATAGATATGGATGCCGTGGCTTGAACTCTGAATAAATTAGTAGAATACTCAGGCGGCCGTCTGTTAGACATTAGCGCGTCTTCTTGACCGTCTTAGACGCTTCCCCTAACAACGTTGTTCTTTATCACGCCTATGCCCTCGACCTCCACCTCGACGACGTCGTTTATCTTGAGGAGCCTCGGCTCAGGTTTGGCAAATATTCCAACACCTGCAGGCGTTCCTGTCGCTATGACATCACCCGGCTCGAGCGTCATGACCGTGCTGATAAAAGAGACCAAGTAGTTGACGCCAAATATCATGTTCCTCGTGTTGGAGTTTTGTCTGGTCTCTCCGTTGACTCGAGAGACTATCTTGAGGTTTTGAGGGTCAGGTATCTCGTCACGCGTCACTATCCAGGGGCCCATGGGTGCGAATGTATCGAATGATTTTCCCCGAGTCCACTGCTTGTCCTTGAACTGGAGGTTTCGAGCTGATACGTCGTCGAAGGCTGCGTAGCCGCAGATGTATTCGGGCGCCTCGCTGGGCTTCACGCCGCGGCATCTCCTCCCGATAACTACTGCTAGCTCGGCCTCGTAGTCGAGCTGTGTGACGATTGAGGGGTATTCGATTGGGTCGTAGGGGCCTGTTAGGGCTGTGTGGGGCTTCATAAAAATTATTGGCTCATCAGGCACCTCAGCCTTAGACTCCTCCGCATGGTCCCTGTAGTTTAGCCCGATGCAGATTATCTTCGGCTTGTTATCCGTCGGTGCTAGAAGCTTTACTTGGGTTATCCTCAGTACTCGTGGAACCTTCCCCAGGGCCTCATGCACCAGCCTCCTGAACCCCTGCTCGCCTACAAACCTCTCGATAAAGTCTGAGAAGTAGGGAGGAAGAGCAACCCCTGTAGCCTCTTCAATCTCCTCCCTAGAGACCACATAGTCTCCCTCAACAAGCCCATATGTCGTGAGCTCACCGACTCTAAACCTAGCCAGCCTCATACAACACCACGCTAGACGGCTGATATCTCCTTAGAGCCATGCTTTAATGTTTGCCACAAGCCAGTCAGGTTGAGAAAAGGGTTAATTACAGCGGCCTATCTCTCAAGTAGCGAGGGGGCCGTGGCCTAGCAAGGTAGGGCGCCGGGCTCCAGATCTCAGAAGCATCTGGCCGTGAAGATACCCGGAAGCCGTGGGTTCAAGTCCCACCGGCCCCAAATTCAGATTAATTAGAGAGTTTTTACAGGTTCAAACTAATGGATATGTCTCCAACTATTAAAGCGATTCTTCACCTCTTTATCGAGTCGGGTAAGGTTGAGAACGTATGCGAGCAGCTCGCAAAGCTTCCCCAGACCCTAGACGTCTACGAGGTTACGGGCGAGTATGACGTCATAGCCGTGGTCGCCGTATCAGATGTTGATGAGTTGAGGGGGTTCGTCTCAAAGACCTTATCCAAGATAGACGGCGTTAGGAGTACCGTGACATCGATCATACTCCACACGCATAAAAAGAGCGGCGTGGAGACCTGGGAGTAAGCATTTCGTTTAGGCTAGCTTTCTCAGCCTTATGATTCTGGCTGGATACTTGGTGAGTATGGAGTGTACCTTTATGTCGAAGAGGGATTCCTTCTCCATGGCTGCCTTCTCAGTCCTCCTGACCAGTATGACTATGAAGTCGGAGCCACTCTTCTCAGCCTCCCAATCCACCACCTCCTCATAGCTGCCTGTCTTCACCTCATACTCAGTCTCGAAGCCACTTGAGGCAAGCAACTTACGGGCCTCCTCCAGACTGCTCTCAGCCTCAAGCCTAGCCCTCTCCACATCCTCCTCAGTCTCGGGGTCGATTATCGAGAGGAGCTTGATTGAGAAGCGCTTGTCAAGCGAGTGTCTAAGGACTTCTTCCACGACCCTGGAGTCTTCTCCAGGCTTCACAAGAACGGTCAGGCGCATCCTATAGCCTGCGGGGATGACGAGGGCCTGCTCTTCAACACTTATCACGGGTTTTTTCAGATAGATCCTCCGAAAAACTGAGAATACGATAACACCGATGACCATCCACGTTATTCCTAGGATTCGTCCAAGGTCGTGCAGGAGTAGGAAGAGCGAGAAGATTGCGGAGATTAGTAGGAGGCCTATGAGACTTGGTAGTGGTATCTCATAGATTCTTCCGTTACGTCTGAGTCTGAGTATTGGCCTGTTTTTCCAAGGCCTGTAGACATGTGGCTCCTTGTTCCTGAGGATTATTAGTGAGAGGAGTAGTATGATGTAGCTTAGGGAGGCTCCGAAGTTGTAGAGGCTTGCCAAGAGTGGTATGTCGCCTGGAAGTGTGAGGAAGAGGCCTATGATGCCGAAGAAGATTATGGCTTTTGTTGGTGTACCGTATCGCTTGTGGATTGCGTAGAACCAGTGAGGCATGAGCCCCAGCTTACCCATGCTTGCGGCAAGCCTAGAGATTCCTATGAGCCCCGTGTTTGACGAGACGATGCAGAGAATAATCGCCGTGAAAGAGACCAGCAGTGCAAGCTCTGGACCGAGTATGGGGTATCTGCTGACCAGCGAGGCTACAGGGTTCTCGAGAGCCGCAGCTATGTTCCGCCAGTCCGTAGCGCCGAGGGCTATCGAGCTGTACAATAATACGAAGAGGGGGACCATGACCGCGCAGAGCAGTGTGGCCCTAGGTATCCAGCGGTGGGGCATCCGCGTCTCCTCAGCAGCCTGGGCTATCGACTCGACACCTATGTAGGAAGCCATGGCTATTGTCAGCCCGTAGAGGAAGTTGTTTTCAGAGATGCTGAGGACTGGGAGATAGGACACTTCTCCTTGGGGCTCTGGGTTGCCTATGACTGTGAGCTGGGAGACGAGTCTCTCAAAGCTGAAGACCGTTAGGAACCCTACAATAACCACGAGAGACTGGACAACCAGCCCTAGGGCCACAATCCCCGCATTCATCTCAGCCGAGTACTTTACTCCGAAATAGTTTACCGCGATAAGGAGGATGACTATTAGAGCCGCTATTAGACCTAGGCTCCTAAGCGTCAGGGACCCCAGCTGAAGGGCCATACCCTCGACCCCGGGTATTAGGAACTTGACGTATCCGGCCGCGGCTGTTGCGAAGAGTGAGAGACAGAGCATGTAGTCGAGTAGTATAGCCCAGCCGGCGATGAAGCTTCCCAGAGAGTTCCAGGTCCTGAGGGCGTAGGATTGGACTCCTCCAGCGTAGGGGTATGCAGGCGCCAGCTCGGCATAGGCCAGGCTAATGGCTACGTAGGCTATGGCTGTTATGGCGAAGGCGAAGAAGGCTGCGCCTCCCGCGTAGAGCATCGTGACGCCTAGGGCGATGAATACGTCAGCCCCTACATCCCCGAAGCCCATGGAGAAGGCGCTGAACCATCCTATCTCCCGCTTTAGCCGCCCTCCGCCGGAGGCCTCCAAACCGGCTTCTGACCTGTCGGCCCTTTATAAATAACCTATGCGCGCCAATATGAACAGGAAAATTAATATATTAAGGCCTATAGGAGGCCCGCCCGCTTTAAGCTCCTAGAATGAGAGAAAGCGTATTGAAAGTGTCTTGAGGTTTAGGAGGACCGCGGTCCCGACGCTGGGCTCTAGGCCGATACTCTCCTGTATCCTTGTCTGCTCCTGCCATGAGCCGGTGTTAATGAGCTGTGTCCCCTTGTAGGATGTGTAGGCTGCTACATGGGTGTGTCCAAGGCACAGGACATCTGGCTGCTCGGTTATGGCTAGATAATCGGTCTTTGTGGGGAGTATGGGTGTTGCCAGACCCATCGTAGGCGCTAGATGCCTCGACTTTAATAGGAGCTCCATCATCTCGCCAGACCTTTCATGCAGCGTCGAGTAGCTGAAGAGGGTGCCTGCCTGTATCACGTCGTCGAGCGTCTGCCCGTGGAAGATGAGCATCCTCAACCCACCCACCCTCAACCAGGCAGGGTTCCCTGCATAGACTATTTTCCCGCCGCCGAGCACTTGTCGATACCTCGCCTGGATTGGGGGCTGGGGGACAGCCCTCCTGCAGGGCTCGTGGTTGCCTGGCACGTAGAGGATCTTGATATGCTCTGGCACCCTTGAGAGGGCCTTGGAGGCCTCGGCGAACTGCTCCGAGTAGGACTTCAGCCTAAGCTCAGACTCTTGCCCGGGATAAACATACACACCATCCACCAGGTCTCCGTTGATTATTAGGAGAATGGTCTTCTCGGCCTCATTCTCCGGGCTGTTAAGCCAGTCGAGGAAGCTTCTGAGACTCTCAGCGGCATGCCTCTCGCTTCCAATATGAATGTCTGAGATTATGCAGATGTTCCTGTCCGGGCCCCTCCAGGACTGTCTCCTGCCAGCCACATCCGGGAGATAAACATCACTGGCAACGAGCACACCTCTCCGGGCCCTCGCCCGGAAAACAACAACCATGTCCTGGAGGATGCACTCCATCTTCTCAGCCAGCGTCCTGTCGCGCGTAGGGGCTATGATGCTCCAAGTGTCCACAGGGTCCTCCATCTCGACTAGGAAGTGCGTGTCGCGCCTCCTGATGCTCAACACCATGCCTAGGATGTAGGCCTCGCCGCCCTCCCGTATCAGCTCCCTCGCGGGCCTTAGACCTAGGCCCCGCCCCTCGAAGACCCGCCTGATAGACTGGAACCTGGAGAGGAGGTAGATTCTTTGCTCCTCGGCGACACCCTCTATCGAGAGGCCCTCATAGGTTGGAGACTCTAGGACTATCTCTGGAAGCGACTCCTCAGCCGCGACTTTAGCCTCAGCTGCCCTGCCTGCGAGGAATGTCTCCAGCGTTACCCTATCAATTATCACCTGGCCTGTGCGCCTAGCCTCAAGCCATGAGAGAAGCTCGTCCAGTAGCCTCTGGGGGTTCTCTGATTTTAGAAGCCTCTCCAGGGCCTCTGCTGAGAGCTGGTAGCCCCGCTCAATCGCCCTGACCGCAAGCCTCCTAGCTGCTTCGCTCACTCTCCACGCTACCCGCCTGACTCACTCCCCGCTCCAAGAGGTGGGATAAGAACTCGTCGCGCTCTAGGGCCTGCCTAACCTCCTCTACAGGAATTTTCAGAGAGATCTTCCGCGTCCTCCCATATCTCCCATAGCTTATGACGCTGCTTGAGAGGACTCCGAGCATGTCTAGCTCCGAGATCAATGTGCTGATTCTCCTGTCGGTGAGTGGCTCCAAGCCCAGCTGGCCGCAGAGCGAGCGGTAGTACTGGTAGACTAGGCCTGAGGTTATCTTGCTGGGCGAGTTTAATGTAGCGTGGTAGACTGCTAGCAGGACTATACGCCCGTGGAGCGGGAGGGTTGTCAGGGCCTCGAAGACCCGACCCTGCTCAATCACCCCCAAAGCCATGCGGACATGCGACTCCTCAACCCTCTCAGCCATACCCCTCTCGGCAATCTCACCCGCAACCCTCAGTAGGTCCAAGGCCCTCCTCGCATCACCATGCTCAGCAGCGGCGAGGGCGGCGCAGAGGTTTATAGTCGATTGCGGCACAACACCCTCGTGGAAAGCAAGCCCAGCCCTCTCGCTCAGAATATCGACAAGCTCCACCGCGCTGTAGGGGTGGAAGACGATCTCTTCCTCACTCAGACTGCTCAGAACCCTAGGATCAAGCATCTCCTTAAACATGAGATCGTTTGAGACGCCTATCAGAGATAGTTTACTCCCCTCCAGGCCCTCGTTGATCCTGGTCAGCTCGTATAGTAGAGCGTCGCCGAACCCCTTCACGAGCACGTCGATCTCGTCCAGACATACTATAAGAAGGTTCTGAGAAGATGAGTGGGCTCTCCTGAACCTGTTAAAGACCTCGCTCTTAGAGAGGCCTGTGAATGGGACTTGGACGCCGAGGGCCTCACACAGCTCAGCCAAGACCCTGTACTCAGTCCCTGCAATCCTGCAGTTGATGTATACGAAGTGGAGGGGGATTCCAAGCCTCTCTGCCTCCGATGCGAAACGCTTGAAGACATGCTTTACAACTGCTGTCTTCCCAGTCCCAGTTTTGCCGTAGATGAAGACGTTGCTCGGACGATGCATCTTCAGGCCCGTCGAGACGATCTCTCCCAGTCTCTTGATATGCTCCCACCTGTGCGGAAGGTTTCCAGGAATGTAGTCAGACCTGAGAACCTCCCTATCCTTGAATATACGCGACGCCGCCGTGACCCTGGCGAGGAGATCGCCCAGAGGGTCACCCCCCTGTTTCAACTGAAAATCGGCCACGACAGATGAAGACTAGGACCAGACTGTTAATTACGACCTATTGAAAATTTTTCTGATATACTCTATTATTTATCTGATTTTATCTATTTTGCCCTCGTTTGTGTTGATTTTAGTTAATTTCCAGTTGAAGGGCTGGGGTGGGCGTGTTTAAGTCTCCTTGGCTATACCATTATTCACTGATTCCAGTCTGTCGGTTTTGGCCCTAGACTGTTTAATCGCTCTTTTCTCTATGAGGGCTTGTTTTTAATGGTCTTCACTGTAAAGGGGGTATAGAGTGTTTCTAACCCCTCTTCTTCCACTGGAGCTGGTGGAGAATGGTGGAGAGTATTCACCACAGGGATTCACCGGGAAGGATGGCGGGTCTATGACGGCCTCGGAAACCGTGCAGAAGGGCTGGAGATACGCATTTTCTGCAAATCCCTAGCATCCGGAGGAAGGATCCACGTATATCACTCTGGATGCATCAGGATAATACGCTGGCAGGCTAAGGTTATATTAGCTTGTTGTTTTTGCGTATTATTTCACACTTCACAGCTTCACAGTGGGGGCCTCCACTCTTCACTGGATTGTAGGGGCCTGTGAAAGGATGTTTTAGGGGAAATGTTATAAGCGGTTCCTATGGGTATAGTTGTTGTGGTTCAGGCGTTCGTCTTCATAAGGACTGGGGCTGGAAAGGCCGCTAGTGTTGCGGAGCAGGCTGGGAAACTCTCGGGCTGTAGGCTAGCATGCATGGTTACTGGCAGATACGACGTTGTAGTATTGATTGAGGCGGAGGACTTGAAGAAGCTCACCGAGGCCATTCTCTCCAAGATACACACGATAGACGGTGTAGAGAGGACGGAGACCGCGATAGTGGTTTAGCGGCCCGCCAAATCTCCAGGTTACGTTTATTTTTTCGTCCCAGGCTGGAGCCCTATGGGGCCGTGGTCGAGCATGGTCTAAGATGCCTGGCTTGGGCCCAGGAGGTCGTGGGTTCAAATCCCACCGGCCCCAAAATTCAGCATGTATAAACTATTTGAGTTGATGGGTGCTTTGCTTGGTTTGTGGTTGAGGAGTTTGTCTGGGTCGAGGGGCCCCTCGGTAGGCTGGCATGTATGGTCCATGTTCCCGCCAAGGGTCCCGCACCTGCCCTTGTAATGTGCCACGGGTTCACAGGTAATAGGGTTGAGGCCCACCGCCTCTTTGTAAGGGCTGCGCGGGAGTTCTGCAGAAGGGGTCTCCTCGTCGTACGCTTCGACTTCTATGGCTCCGGCGAGAGTGAGGGCGAGTTCCACGAGATGACTTTGACGAGTGAGGTTGAGGACCTTGGCTGCGTGCTGGACTATGTCTCTGGTTGGCCTGAAGTTGATGGGAGGAGAGTTGGAGTCCTGGGCCTCAGCATGGGTGGTGCTGTCTCTCTGATTAGGGCCTCACGCGACCCTAGGGTAAGGTTTGTCTGCACATGGAGCGCACCCGCAGACTTCCTGGGACTGGCTGACTATGCTAAATCAATGGTCAGGGGTGGAAGCCTCTCAGGAGAATACATAGACCTTCCCACAGGATATAGGATAGGCCGTCAATTCATCCAGGATGTATTGTCATACAACTTGGTCGAGGCCGTCTCCAAGATCTCTCCAAGGCCCCTCCTCATAGTTCACGGGGGACAGGACAACGTCGTCCCACCCAGCCACGCCGACACTCTCTATAAAGCGGCCGGTGAGCCCCGCGAGAAGATAATAATAGAGGAAGGCGACCACACATTCACAGGCCTTGAAGTTGAGTTGAAGGCAATTAACAGGACGGCCGAGTGGCTTGAGAAGATTTTGAAGAAGCTATAGCCCACCCTCTCACAGACACGTCTGAAGAGGCTCCATGAGCTGGAGGTGGAGGACTCGCCGGATGAATTTTTCATGGGTGTAGACCTAACGACATCGCCCCGCCGCGTCTCATTAACATGCATCCTATCACCGAGCGGCGAGACAGTCTTCCACGAGCCGCTGCTAGACGATGAGATAGTTGGACTGGCCGAGAGATACGCTCCAGCCTGCATAGCCGTGGACGCGCCCCTAACACTTCCAACCAGTCTTCAGGGCCGCGGCTACAGGCTCTGCGACAGAGAGGTGAGGAGAATGGGGATAAGAATCTTCCCCTTATCCCTTGGCTCCATGAGGATGTTGGCTTTGAGGGGTGTGGGCCTGGCTGCGAGGCTTAGGGGTCTTGGCTTCGAGGTTATAGAGACTTTTCCGAGTGGTGCGCAAAGGGTTCTTGGGCTTTGGGGCCGCGGTGGGAGAAAGGCGAGCGTGCTTGCGCGAGGCTTGAGGAGGCTTGGCCTCAAGATACCGCGGGGCCCGAGCCTCGACATGATCGACGCCGCGACATGCGCCTACGTAGCCCTACTATACAGGCGTGGACTCTGCATGGTGTTTGGAGACCCCTCAGAGGGCCTCCTATACCTCCCGGCTAAATCCACAAGGGTAAGATCTTTTAAGTATGGGAGATCATTTTAGCCAAACTAAGTTTTTTGATCAATTTCTTCCTTAAAAGGGGGCTATGGTGAAGGCGCTTCACCAGCCTATATCTATGTTACGGCACTGCCGCTGCGATTCCTCACCGAGGGGGAGGGCGAGGATTGACCGGTGGAGTAGGGATAATAGGGAGGATTACCAGAGGGCTCCGCTAGAAAGTCGTGTTAAGCCGAGGAAGGGGAGCGTAGTGAAGTACATCTTGGATGAGCTAGGTGTCTTTCCTACATCTGTCTTGCTAAATGTTCGCGACAACACATTGAAG
>JAUQPU010000012.1 GCA_030550235.1 Thermoproteota archaeon | reverse complement strand
CTTGAATCCTAAAAGGAATTGAAAGGTCGAATAAACCTCTCTATGGTAGTTTCCCCTATTAGAAACCTTGAATCCTAAAAGGAATTGAAAGTCTTAAGAGAGGGGGGGAAGTGGCCTCCCACATCCGCAACACTTGAATCCTAAAAGGAATTGAAAGATTCATCAAGAGAATATTCTTCACAACATCCTTCCTAACCCGCCTCTTGAATCCTAAAAGGAATTGAAAGTCTACATTTGTAAAAATTCCATACACCTCATTCTCAACGGCTTGAATCTTAAAAGGAATTGAAAGAGCGACAAGTGGCTGCGGGCGGTAAAGCCGGAATTTGCGCTTGAATCCTAAAAGGAATTGAAAGTTGTCAAATAATCGCCACAACGTATCCACCGTCCCCTCATCTTGAATCCTAAAAGGAATTGAAAGGCAACTATGAAAAACTGTACATACTTATTTGTCACATGTTTCTTGAATCCTAAAAGGAATTGAAAGGCTCGCCAGTCCTCGCCCTAATTGACCATTGGTACATTAGACTATACTGTGGAGGGGTCAGTAGGGGACGGTTGATTCCTGCCCAGCTATCTGTAACGATCCTTAAGAATGCCAAACAGCTTTTAGCGAATGTTTAAGTTTGTCCAAAACCGGTTAGAGTAGCGGTGAGAGGTTCCACAGGTCAAGAATCTGTAGCCCTTATCTACCAAATAGTGGGGAACTTAAACTATGAGCGCGTCCAATACGTGGTTGAGAATAAGACAAGAAAAGTGGCAAAATTCTCCTCCCTAGCTTTAGCTAGACACTATATAAACGAGGGGGCGGAGGCAAGAGTCGAATTTCTAATCCCACTAAGCATCAGAGAGCCTCCAGTGGACGAGAAAGGCAACTTACACCTACAGTCCTTCACTCAGAAAATAATGGAGGAGCTGGAGACTGATGGGGAAGAAGATGTAAAGATAGGTGTCTCTCCCATCCCAGCAATAGGCAACTACAGGCTAGGCGGGAAATACTATCAATTCGAGGCAACGCCCCAATCCATAGCCGCAACCGTCTTCTTCCACATGCTAGAAGACGTAAACCTGATAGAAGACGACCAGAAAAAGGTCAAACTAATACTAGATGTATCGACAGGCCACAATGCCTACATCCCGCCACTATTTGACGCGGCAAGGGCAATCACAGTATTGGACAAAATACTGGGAGGGCTGAAAAACTACAAGTTAACGCAGGTCAAATACGCCGTAGCAGAGCCAGTGAGTAGAGACATCAAAAAGGACAGTTACCAGATATTCCTAATCGACTACAATGTAAAAGCATTCATGAGCTTCCCCTACAATCATACAGAACTCGACAAAGCCGCCAACATACCAGCCTACATCAAGCTCGAACCCCAGGAGAAAAAGAGGGTAGCAGACCTTTTCGGAGATAGGGAGGAGTTAAAGAAACTATTACGCCAAGCACTCCTAGCCTTCAACGCGGTGAAATACAACGCCCCCCTAGCCATACTAAACAAAGAATTAATCGAGCTGGACCCGAAGAAGGCCACAGAAGTGATGAGAAGTCTCGCCAGCCTCTTCAAGGAAATACTCAAACCAACCATATCGGAAGGGCGCGTCAAAGTCACAGAAATAGACTTCAGGTCACTCGCCAACCTATTCATATCACTCACCCTCTACATTTTCATCGCGCGTAAAGTCACGACACTAAACATCCCCATCCACGAGAAGGGCGTCGACATCGAAAAACTCTTAGTTTTTAAAGATATATACGAGCTCATCGACATGCAAGTAAACTCACTGATCCTCGAGAGCGAAATTTTAAAAATCAAGGGAGAAAGACCATCCGATATCAAGAGAAACTTTTTCGCACATGCAGGACTCTCCAAAGATACAATAAAGGAGGTCGAGGAAAACGGCAAAAAATACGTAAAATACAACCAAGGAAAGATAAACGAAATCAGGGCGTGGTTAAGTCAACCATACACAGAGAAGACAAACAACCGTCCCAAAACCAGCCGCAAAATTTCTTGAGTTTAACCCGATTCACTCTCAGAAGAATATTCACAAGCCCCACATATAAGACAGCTATAAGCAAGACAATCGAAGTTTGAGAAGCTGCAGCGACGACTGGGCCTATAAAAGAGCCGCACTATTTAGCTGCACCCCCAGAGTTCTTTTACCCAACCCATTTAGCCGCTACACAACTCTGCAAACTCGGGGAACGACATCATCCTCACATTTGACGGGAGAGGGAGAACATGATCACGTTTAATATGCATAGAGTGAATGGTCCAGACTTCTATCTCTCCCTCATCCAGCCCCATTATTCCAATCTCACGCAGCCTCCGTAGGAGAGTCAAGCATTTCCCGAGTTTATCGCCTAACTCTTTTCTATTTGTAACCTCGTTAAAAACTAATCTTCCATCCTCCGACAAGACTATAGCGTCGAATTCGTTGATCACACCGTCCTGCCCAACTACATTCGGATTAAGATGAGCATTAAAACTAAACAGGACATCATTTTTAAACAAAATAGCATAAAGCATAATTTCACAAAGTCTCCCCCACCTATTACTTAACTCAGTAGCTGGATTGTGACTATACAACGATAAAGCCATGTCTATAGTCTCTTTCATTAGTCTCGTTAAATCACTACGAGCACGCTCTATTTTTTCATCTTCAATAGCCTGTCTTTTACGGGCGTCCTCAACCAATTCTCCAACAACCTTTTCTTTAGCCACCTCATCTTCAGCTTTAGAGTATCGCTCCAAGAATTCTGTTTTATCGAATCGATAGGACGTAAACAGGTATAAGAGAGTATCCAATGTCTCTATATGATAACTATCCGTTAACTTTAACATGAAAAGCGTCCATTCAGTCTCATCCTCTTCTAGTATGTCTAATTTTTCAATTAGGTAGTCAGCACTCCCAATATTTTTTTTGCGATATTTTCTTGCGTACTCTTCTATTAGCGTATTTTGTAGAACCGATTTCAAGCTCAATAAGCCTCTTAATTGCTTTTCACTCCTTTTAACACTAAGAGTATGTAGCCGTTGCGCTAACTGAGAAATATAAATCCTAGCCAAGGAATCTGATAAGCCCCTACTGAATTCTGCTGAAACTGTGCTGAGAATATTCTCAACCTTTTCTTTTAAAGGCGCATTATTCTCGATTTGGGTTACAATAGAATTACATAGCCTAATCGCTTGACGAAACATAATATAGGTTAGCGAGTCAGACATAATATTCATTTTGCGAAGCCAATCCTCTAATCTTGCTCTAGTATCTTCAAGCCTATACTCTTCGAGTAGTTCTATTATTGAGTTGTTAAAGAGATCCCTTGTATTTAGCTTCACTAGCTTCATGCACTATCCGGCAAGAACATCTCTTATGAATTGTTTGAGGCTATAAGTTTTCCAGCTTGCCGGCGATGCTAACTGTTTGAGCATGGTTAGGAGGTCTGTTTTCTCGGAGAGGTTAAGGACCCTGAAGTACGATTTGTCTGCCTGGAGTTCGAGGTGGCCTATGCCCCTGCTCCTCGACCCTCCCACCTCCAGGCCCTCAGACTCGACATACCTCAACGTTGCCGCCAAGACCCTCGCCTCTAACGTGCCCCTCTCAACATTGTCGACTAGTATCCGTAGAGTTATCGAGCCATCTTGGGGGATCAAGGTCTCGATAATGTAGAGCCTGCCCTCCGCAGCTGTCATTGTTTTCCTATCAATGCCAACACCCGGCTTAAAATATGAGTAAGCCTTCGCGGGGGTGTCTAGAAACCTGACCTTGCCAGCCACACCCTGGGAGCCGTAGAGGGATGTTATTGGGTAGAGCATGGCTAGGTATCTCTGGAGCAGGGTTCTACCCCTCCCAAACAGGTATTTGCACATACTTTCCCCATCGCGGAGGCCTTCAATCTCTCTGAGCAACTCGCCATTCCCGGCGGCTAGCTGGCGCAGGGCACTCATAACACCGCCGTAGCGCCGAGCTAGATATTCCCGGAGCGCGTTAACATGCTCCTTCAAAACCTCACCATCGATCCTAAAGTACTCGCCGCCATCCTCGTAATACAGCTCCCTCAGAGTGGACTGTACGCCGTCAAGCCTCATCGACTTAATGATCCTCTCGGAGAGTGCGCGGAAGGCTCCCTTCCAAGTGGTGGCTGGTATGAGCAGCATATCGCCGATCTTCAGGGGGGTTTTGTACAACCCCTCCCCGCCAGCCCCCACGTGTATACCTGTCTCGCACGTGAAGGCTAGCCGGCCTATGGTCCTAAAAGTGAGGGGGTTTAAGTGCATGCTACACCACCTCTTCTAGCGGCTCTCTGCTGAAGGGGTAGAGCATGCAAAACCCGTCGACATAGCCGCTGTCAAGCCTGACAGGCGCTCCGAAGTATCTCAGTGCCGCCAGCGCCCTAGCCTGGTCGTCAGGCCTCTGCCTCCACCGATATGCAACTATGCTTCCGGCGCTAAGACAATCGATCCTCTCCCTCGAGACGGAGGCTCCGTGGGGCCACCCCGCGACCATTTTTCTCACCGCCCTTCCAAAGGCGGCGGGCCTCCCGCCGGTGTAGATGGGCTCGAGCACGCCGTCAACCCCCTTGAGACCATACCTCGAAGAACACTCCGCTAGGTTGATCTGCCCGGCGATGAATCTCAACGGGATCGGCGATACAGCATAGAAGGCGGCCTCATCGCCTACACTCTGGTCGAGGGGCGGGTCTGTAAACCTCTCTTCAACCCTGACCACCGCCCTCCCATAACCTCTCGAAGCGCCCCTCCCAATCTTTACATCAAACTCGTCCGGTATTTCAGACCCCCCGCTCGAGGCTAGTGTAAACCAGTATTCTTGGCCAGGCTCTATCGCGGTGTACTCGTATAGGAGTCCTATCTGGGACGCCGCTGCATGCCTGTTCATCCCTATAGACACTATCGACTGGACGGCAACTCTCGCCGCCCTCCCACCCTGAGGCGTCACAGGCCTCGGATGCAGGGATTTGAGTGGGTGGGACTGCTCGTCTCGAAGCGCTATCAGCCTCTCCTTGACGACCTCCCACCCGTGCCGCATGAGCTCTAACAGGTTGGCTTCCCTGAGGGTGGAGACGACCAGGCCTTCACAGATCTTACACTTGTAGTAGAATGTGTGGGCGGGGAGGGTTTTATGCCCGTTAAGCACAGGGTATGCCGGCGACGAGACCAGCATCCTGTCAGGGCTCACGCTCCCGAAGAGGGCTCTGTTAACCGCTCCACCAACCGTGTATCCTGGTAATGCTTCGGTGGCCGTGTAAAAGCCCCTTGCACCCCTTTCATTGCTAATCACTGTGGGGGACCTGATCTGGAGGACGCACCTATACACCCTCATCCCAGGCCCACACCCCCAGATATTCGAGCAGGATGGAGTATTCTCCCAGACCGCTCAGGACGCCTCTAAGCTGGTCGGCATTGGCTATCCTTAGGTCGATCAACCCACTCCTACCCGCCCTATCAGTCCTCAGAGCAGCCATGGCCACTAAGAGTGGAGCCAGCCTTTCCACGCCACCGTTATACTCTATCCTGCCCTTGAAGATCGAGCCGGGCTTAACATACTCTGACGTGTAGAGCGCCATCTCCCTAGCAGTCCCGGCGCCATCGTCTAGGGAGACGTGGGTGAGTGATACGGTGCTCCTCTCTCCAGTAAAGTCGCTGACCCAGACGCGCCCCTCAGAGCCGGGCGCTCCGAAGAGATAGCACGAGTCGCAGTCATCAGATGCTTGGGGCCAGTCGCCGCAAACCTTTATCCCGAATGCGTGTGCCACCCTGCTCAGCGAGGATCTCAAGACGCCCTTAACACTCGAGCCAGGTATCGTCGGAACGTAAACGTTCTTATCAGGGTCTCGCGTCCTGTGGACGGTTATGTCCAAGTGGGTGTAGATGGGGGTTGGGCCTCCCACGAGGAACAAGCCCAGAGACTTCAGCTCCACGTCAAACCTTATCATATCCCTCCACCCCCAAGGATCTTGGCCGCGGCGTCGAGATCCAGTAGTGGTGCAGCCCTCAAGCTTTCGGCGGCCTGGTCAGTTAATTGCCGCCGGCACAGCTCACCAATATCCCTGAAGACTCTTCTCAATACCTCCTCCCTGCTATTGTCGTTCGACTCTCTATAACAGTACAGGGTGGCTATCTTTAGTGCGGACTCCCAGTTACCCTCATCCCACCTACCAAGCATGGACGTGCCGCACTCGACAGCAGCTCTCACAGCCCTCCTAACAAGCCTTAACCGCGAAATGGTAGGGTTTCCCGAGCCATCCTTCGACGGCCTGTGGCTGTATGCATGCCTCATAATGTCAGCCGGGTGGTAGTCTAAGCTATACCCAAAGAAGGATAGCAGGTGCTTCAAGCTGAATCCTGACCTGCTTTCAACAGGGATTGGACGGGCGGTGAGGCCGTTTGACCTCTGCACCTCCAGCCTCCTCAAGACAGTCTCACCGGATAACAATCCCTGCTCAACCGCGTCAAACGATATGGCCGACGCGGGGCCCCTACGGCCTATCTCGACTTTCGCAACCTCCATCAACTCGTCGGCCGCCCTTATAGCGTGCCAGACGCTGTGTTCCGGAGGGACAACAGCTATTCCGATAGATAAAGTACACTTCCCACCCATCCCCGATTCAAACTCCTTCGCAAGTATGTATGAGAAGGGGAGCGACAGCCATGATGGGCATAGTATTAGAAAGTCGTCTCCACCCATGTAGATGGTTCCGAGCCATATCCTGCACGCGTCTCTCTCACACTTACCATCGGCACTATCGGCTGAGAGTATGGCTTGGAGAGCCTTTCCATAAGCTGTTTTGAGGGAATGGTCTAGGCGGAAGCTCCTCTCAATGGCGTCTGAAAGGGATATAGACTTGGAGAAGAACTCCCCCATCCTATTCCCGTCACCCTTAATCACCGCTACGTTAAGCTCCCTGCCCGTGAACGGGGGCTCCATCCCGGATATCAGCTCGATAGTATTCAATGCAATGCTATCCGGATCTTTTTCATCGCCATATTCCACCCCCCAGACATCTCTTGGAACTATCTTCTTCTGCCCGAGTATGAATCCACTTATCCACTTGGTCCTAAAACCGAGATTCTTACCAAACTCGACCAGTCTGCTGCAAGTTGCGCAGAGCTCGCCTATACTCGCTTCCTCCCTGTAACAAAGTGTGCATATTCTGCTGGGCTCTATGCCTCCTGAAACGTCAGTAATGCTTGAGCCTGGCCTGGGAGAAATCTTCGCCAGAGCCATATCCTTATTCACCTCGTCCCACATGTGCGGGTAGTGTTCATGAAATTGGGCGACGGCTACCTTGAAATCCACCTCAATCGGCTTCAGTCGTCTAGACAGCTCCTCAACCACCCTCAACAGAGAGTCCGCCCCTATCCTTCCAGGAAGGATGCCCGCAACATTCGCCCCCGAAGTCAGCAGGAACGACTCTAGGGGAACCCACACACACTCTTCCTCCTCAAACCAGGATTGGATGAACACCGGGAGGATGGCGGAGGTTAAATAGTCTATGAAGAGGCTGGCAGCAGCCACGGCGCTGAGCTTAGGCGAGCGATAGACAAACTGCTGGACCCCGCCGATATCCACGAGGAAGTAGCTGAGATCGCTATAAGGTCTCAAACTAGGCCTGACCTCAGACACGCTACCTAGCCTCTCAACAAACTTCTCCGACAACTCCCTAATTTTTCCAGGCATCCTCTCCTCCACGGTTGCCCAGAAGTCCCACGCATCCCTCCCCCCTCCATATGCCAGCTCGAACACATCCCTCTGATACCTCGACGCCATCTCCATAAACTCGGGGGTTCTGAACTCATTACCAATCAGCACCTTTATGACATCTCTTATCCTGTCGATGGCCGCCGAAATCTGGTCCGCTCTACGTACAGGACTTTTCTCATCCTTGTGATGCTGTTCAACAGCCTCCTTAACCTCATCCACCTCCTTCTTATCCAATATATTGCTCAGCAGCGAATCCACCAGCTCTCCAAAGACCTCAACCCTGTAATGCATTCTGGGCTCGATCGGCTTAGCTATATCGTGTAGCTGGGATGATATTCTCTGAATAGCTAGGTACCTGCGGTCTTTAGTGGAGTTGTAGTTGTACGCCAGCGACCAAGCTATCGCCGGTGTGGTTAAAAGGTGTGCTACTAGGCTCGACGTGTTTGCCCCCGGTCTGGTGTCGGCTGGAAAGACGAGCCAAGCCTTAGTAATCTTCGCCCTCAGCCCTTCATCAATAAATGACTCCACATCCACCATTCTGATAAGTGTGGGGAGATAATCCACAGGAGCCCTACTGAATTCTTTTAGAAATTGCTTATTGAGTCTTAGAGCTAGGTAAAGACTCGGGGGAGACGGGGCTAGGCTTAGGAGAGGCTCAAAGGTTAGAGGCGCCTTGAAGAAGAATGTTATCAGGTCGGCGACTAGTTCGAGTTTCTCAGCCCCGGCCAGCTCGCCGCCACCAGCCCTTCTCGCGATGCTGAAATTGGTTTGGAGGAATCTTCTGAGATCTACTTTTATGAGCTCCTCCCAGAACCTCCTATCCTCCTCGGTCACCTCCCTTACACTCCTGCCCTCGAACGGTATTGTATAGCTCCTGTAGACGGGTATCCTGTCAGCCAGCCCTCATCACCCTCAGCGCCTCTCTATGCTCGTCGACCTGTCTAATGTATGGTCTATACTCTTCATAAGCCGCATTTAAGGCCTTGGCAAGAATGTTCTCGAGCTCGGCCCCCTCGTATCTCGAGCCGGAGCCTACACCACCACCCGAGCACCTTGTGGAGGTCTTCAAACAGTTCACTCGGTACACTACCCTGCCCATTATCCGTTCTCCTAACCCCTTGTACTTGTGCGAGCCTAGCAGTACCGGTATAGCCTCGGCCCTCTCCCCGGACAGCCAGTACCCCATCCCGATAAGGAGGAGTCCAAGCTCATGCAGCCCAAGCCCCCGAAAACTTATCGACCCGTGAAACCTAGAGCCCGGCTCCGCAGCGAATAGCTCCTCCGACCCCTCCCCGACCTGTATCAACTTCCCATCCCTCATATAGAAAGTGCCAAAGTCTATAATCGATGATAGCCCCGGAGCCCCGAAGAGGTTGCAGACGACGCAGACATTCCTGTCAGCCGTGACGTTACAGGGCGGGCCTCTATCGTATTGGAGGGATTGCTTCCAGACACCATAATGCCTCCATCCATGACTACCCTTAGGCGGAGGTGCTCTCAACCCTCTGGCGGGGTAGAGACAGGCTATGGCTGTGCCACCGTATGGCTGAAGTGTGAGCTGCAGCCTAGCCTTTACATTCCCCTTCACCGAGGACCCGGGTATGATGTAGGCCCTCCCTCCGGCACGTGGGTCGAGCAGGCTCTGGAAAGCCCTCCTCCCAATCTGTATCTCATTCGCATATCTTCTTAACACCGACTCGTTCCACCGGCTTTCACCCAACAACTCCCTTAACCTCTCAGCAGGGAAGATTACTTCCTCCTCGCCGGAGCTGACGAAGAGGTAGGAATCGAATCCGTGAATCTTTTGGCTGCAGACGACTATTTCCACGTCGAGAACCCCCTCGATCGGGTTGAAGCTTCTACGATCCCTGTAGGGAATCCGCTTAACGCTTACTCGCTGAGGCTGCATAATCCTTCCACACCCTTCTAAGCTCTTTCAAGAGCGCCTCGAGCTCGGGGCCCCTAAATATGATCCACCCGTCCCTCACATCGCTTGGTGTCAGAGAGACACTCCTATCGCCGGGGTCTCCCAGCGTGTCGAGCCTGTCCGCCTCCCCGGAGATCGGTGAGTAGTGCCTAACCATTAGGCTCACATCATCTGCTCTAACCCTTCCGAAGCCCCTAGACTTGAACCCGCCCACTCGGATCAAACCGTCGTCAAGGAGTGTGAAGACCTCGGCTAAGAGGCCGAGAGCGTAGTTGGGGAGATTGGTGGAGTTGAGGGAGAAGCTGAATAGGGCGCCGGGCTCGACATACTCGACCCTGTAGAAGGCCCCCGTGGCCACGGCTCCTGTTGTCCTATCGATCGCAATCCCCACCTTTATCCCTGTTGGGACGCTTGTCAATTTGCCTCCCTCGTCCACCGGGTATGCGTCCTCGAAGACGATCTTACTCCTATAGGTCGGAGCCCCGAAGACCTTACAGAGGAGGCAGGCGTTATCCGCGAAGCTCTTAAGAGCGTCTCGGATCGCATTCTTCTTGAGTAGTGTTTTCACAAAGTCTTCCAGAGTCTGCCCCTCAACCCTCCTCGCCGCCATGCAGTTGTTCTTAGACAGCCCAGAACAGGGATCCGGCTTAACTCCCTCAGACTTAGCTATAGACTCAGCCGCGCTCCTGAAGACCCCCTTAAGTGATGAGCCTGGAATATAGGGGACTTCAATCCCACTCCTCAGCTCCTTAACTCTTATGACTGGCAGGTCCGTCGTAACGTCTGGAGTATCCACCTTCCCCATCCCAACCCTCAGCGGCTCAAGCGTGCGGAGCCGACCCGTGATCCTCACCTGGCGGAGTAGGGTGGAGTGTGATATCCAGGGTGGATAGGCTTGCTCAGCCATCCCCTAGATCTTCACCTCGACGACTCTCAATTCCCCGTCCGCTACCATCTTCTTCCAGACCTTCAGATACTTCAGTGAAATCACCCCGGCGCCCACACTCTTCCTCCCGCCAAGCTGCAGCTCTCCGCGACCCATGCTCGAAATCAATAGGCGTAGGAGCCTAGGCCTAGGATCCTCGGCCCCCTCATCCTCAATCGGTATATTCATGATCTTCATGTTGAAGGACCACTCCACGCCGGGAGAGACATATTCTTCGGAGAAGGGCCCTATACCTGGCTGGACCCCGCCGAAGTCCCTGTTGATGCCTATGCCAGGCTTTAGCATAATTGTTGGACTGTTCAGCGGCAGGGAATCCCTCACGACCAAGTGGCTAGCCACCTTGATGCTCCCGAATATGCCGCAGACCGCGCAGATCATATCTTTCTCAAACTCCTCCTCTGCTTTGTTGGTGTCGAATGGTGGGTGTACTGCATCAGGGCCGTAGATGGCGGCCGCTAGCCTCTCGACGTGACTTCTCAGCACACCCTTAAGGGATGATCCGGGAATGTAGGGAACATCCCTCCCGCCACTCCGGCTTATCCTCATTATGGGAAGATCAGACGGGCTTCCAGGCTCCTCACCCCTCCCCACCCCAACCCTAAGCGGCGCCTCATTGACTAACCTACCCTCAACCTCATAGACAACCCTGAGGGAGTCGAAGTCAGCAACTCTATCGCGTCGGAGGTGGAAGTTAGCGCCTCTCATGACTCTCCCCTAGAAACCTCAGAAGAGAGTCGTAGTCCCTGATCCTTTCAGCATATTCTGGAGGAATTCTCCTGCCTCCGAGCGCCTCATACACCCATTTAGCAACTACCAAGACCCTCCTGGCCTCCGCCCTAAGATCTGATTTTTCAGACTCCAAAATCGCCCTCATAGCATTACTGATCTCCCTCGCCGTCACCGGCCTCATGTATCCCCTTCCCGCCTGCCTATGGGAAAACAGTGAAACAAGCACCAGCGCCAGTCTCTCATCCCTCTCCGCGTTAAGGAGCTCAAGAAGCTTATTCACCTGAGTAGACTCAACCCCATCAACCCGGAAGCGAACCCCCAGCCCTACTCCAAGCTCGGTAAAATCCTTGGCACCCTCACCACTCAAGAGGATCACAGGTAACGAGTGCCTTACCAGGAAAATAAGTCTTTCGATATTGTTAAAGGCTCATCCAAAGCCAATGCGGGACGGTATGCTACGCCGCTTATGTCACCAAATTCTTAAAACATCCATCCATTTTATAAAATCTCATTTAACACCGCTCAAGCTCCATTAATCCAGGCAAACAATGTTCGATAGTCAAACACTATAAGTTAGAAACATGTATAGCGGAGAGCGGCTCCGCGCTGAGTCCCTCTAAAACACGCATCGCGGCGACGGGGAGCGGATTCTAGACACCACGCGGATCGGGGACTGCCCCAGCGGTCCATATAGATGGGGGCTGCCGAGCCCCGAAAACCTATCCTCGAACCTCACAGATATTTTAACACGTGACTATACAGTTTTTGTCCCTCAACAGTAACTACTATCGTCCCGTCCCGAGTAACGGCTATGAGTCCAGCCCTTTTAAGCTGCTCTAGCCAAGTCCTATCCCTCACATTCCTGGCACTTAACTCGCCCCCCAGTATCCTCTTCAGCATGACCATGTAGTCGGCGGGGTACGGGATAATTGGTACAGTCACTACGCTATATCTCTCAGCTGGAGGAAACATGACCCTATCAAACTTCTCCCTGTTCTCCTCATAATACTTCTTAGGATCCACACTATCCGCCAACGCTTCAATATCACTCCTAATCCTCTCCAATTCTACATTCATCTCCTTGACATAGGGTGATACGACGTGATACACCGAGTTAAGACCCGTCAGCTGCGCAACCATCACGAGGGAAGCCACCATCTCTTTCCTCCCACCGGCCAAGCAGACATGGAGAATATCAAACCTACCACTGAGATCAACAATCAACCTCACGGAATACTCCATAAACACATAGTTCTCCTCCTCCGAGGTAATATCGCTGACCGGGAGCTCGTGAACATCAACCTTCAGGTCGGGGTATCTGATGTGCAGGGCTGCCTCGACAAGCTTCACCCCCTCCCTCACCATCTTCTCACTCGTCGAGAGGATTGACAGGTGCTGGAGTCTCCCCGTCCTCCGAATATACTCCACAAACTCCGTAACCACCGGCGGGCTAGTCCCCATACTCGCTATCGCAGCCACGCTAACCAACCACAACGCCCTCCCTGAAGAAAGTCACGCCAAAACCAAGCCTCCGCCCAAGACCAACCCCGGCAAACTCGCTCAACCTAGCCAGCATCACCGTGACACGGTGCTCGCGCGAGCCAGGGTACGCGGAGCCATATCCGACCACCCCCACGAACCCCGAGACCTGTCTACCATCATCAAGCCCCACAGTATAGCTTGACAGCTTACAGGGCGGGACAACAAACATATTACGCCTAACCCACTCCAAATACCTCTTAATATCTATTCTCAGAGACTCCTCACCAACAATCCTATTCCAGAGACTAGCCAGCCCGCCGAACACGTAGACAGGGAGTGGGAATAGCCCGTACACCCTGCCACCCCGCAGCATCGACCTCCCCACACCCACAACCGTCGGAGTCCTATAATTAAGGTAGAAAAACTCCGGACACCAAGACCCCATAAGCATGTCCACACTCACCGGCCTAAACTCTACGTGCTCGACCTTGCAACGGACACCCTCAAGCTCAACATGCGTCTGATCCACAAGGCTTACCATCTCATCTAATCCGGCAAAATACGCAGACGCGCTGAAACCATACACGCTAGGATCGAGAACAGCTGGAGAAGAGAGAAGAAACCTGCCGTCACCCCGGAAAAGAGGGGAAACCTGTACCACATGCCTAAAAGAATCCCCACCCACAAACATACGCCTAAACAAACCACCAACAACACACCCACTATAACCCTTCAAAACAACTGAACAGCCAACCCTAATCCTATAAACAAGCCTCACCAAAATAACCCTACTCCGCAAGACCCGCCCAACCACCTACAAAAACACACCTGAAAAACAATCCAATAAATAAGCATACACAAAAGCCCCCAAACCCACACTCTCCAGACGAAAAACCCAGAAGAACCCCCTACGGATATAATACTCAACAACCACAAAAACAACAGAGGTGAATAGTAATGTTCCTTATCATCCAATTCCTTCTCGAATCCAAGATTCTCTACTATGCCCACAGCGAATATCCGATTTTCTGTGAAAACTTTCAATTCCTTTTTGGATTCAAGTTTTGGCGCTGCTGATACCGTTGAGTAACGTTCCACAGTTGGCTGAGACGTGGTAGAGGAGGATGTTCTAGAAAACATAGTCAGGAGGGTTTATGGTAGAGTAAGTGATGTCAACTATGTCAAGCTGAAGGCACTAGTGCTTAGGTTTCTCGAATACAACCCAGACGCTGATGTCGAGGGCATTGACTGGTCTGCCCATTACGGCGACTCTTTAGAGTTCGAGGAGCTAGTCGAAGCCTTCAGAGAGGCCTACCCAACGTACTGGTGACTAGGCTAATATGCCAACTGGAAATAGTGCCACCACGCATACCGGCTATTAGGCAGAGGCTGTCAGATGCTGGACACGCTGAGCTATTCGCCTATGCGGCCTACCTTATTAATAAGGGCCATCCAGTGGAGGAGGTCGTCAGAGAGTTAACCATCAGAAGCGACTATAACGAGAAGATAGCCCCGCCTCCACCACGGGTCACTCAACCGGCCAGGCCCTCACCACCCACATTATGGGTAGGTGTTGGAAGCCGGAGCCCGCGAAAGGAGCCCCCCCAACCCACAGGGGCACAGGACCATGGTGGCACAAAATCCTGTGGGAGTGGAGTGCAAGTCATAAGAACTCTAATGGATTCCTGATTCCTCAAGGACACATCTCTCCATTCTTTATGCAGAGTCCAGAGATTTCATCGTCTGGCATGAGGGTGGCCCGTATTTTATCCTGCTTCCTCTTAGACCGGCGATATGTTCCACCTGGTATCGAGGTGGAGGGCTGTCCCGCCCACCCTCAGCCTGCCGTACTGCGGGTGCGGTGGTCTTCAGCCCCCCGTACTCTCCCGCAGTCGGAGACCCAGAAGCGCGGGAGAAGGGGTTAAGAGGCTTCAGAGGTGATATGGTTAAGGCTTTCACCAAGTCCAACTACAAGGCTTTCCTGCTTCAGCCCTCTAAGCAGGTATAAACCTCTTTTCAGGGTCTCAGACATCAGCTTCACCAGCCACACTAGCGGATGCTTCGTCTGAGATAGTTCTACGTCTTCCTGTCCTCAGGCCGGCTATTACGTATTCGTATTGTAGGTGTTCGAGCCTGTGTCCTCGTCTTCTGTGGTATTCTGCGAATGCAGAGAGCTTGCTTATTAGAAACCTGTGGACCTCAATATTGTTAAAGCCGGCGAACCTCATTATCTCGGGTATCGTCTTCTCCAGTCCTCCACCATTGCTATAGTAGTTCTTCACCACTACGATACACAATCCGTATCTCCGTAGAGTGTTATACGCGGACGATAACACCGCCAGAATCAAACTATACGAAGAGGTTAGAATTCTTAGAGGACAGGGACTATCATACAGTAGAATCATAGGCTTGGTGAGGGAGAGATATAGTATTAAATTGCGAAAATCCACCATAAGCGAGTGGGTCAGAGGAATACACAGCCCATACAACGGTTCATACATACCTTCAATAGAGTTTCTAAAACCTTCAGAAGAGCTTGCATATATTATAGGTGCGGTTGCTGGAGACGGATATGTCCGGCGGCGACAACGGCCTCGAAAATCATACCGCGATGTCATCACAGGGTTAACGGTGAAGGATAGGGAGTTTGCCGAGGAGTTCTCCACATGTATTGCAGTAATTTTGAAGAGGGAGCCGGCCTAAACCTAGACGGGCGGGCAGACTATTCGTAATTGACTTACGGTGCTAAGCCTTATACCAACTGCTGAGAAAACCTCTCGACGTGGAGAAGCTAAAAACATTCATCGAGAACGATATAGAGTGTAAAGCGGCTTTCCTGAGGGGCTTCTTCGACAGCGAAGGATGCGTAAGTAAGTTCGGAGCTGTAATAGTCTATAATACCGACTTGATACTGGTTGAATACGTCAAACAACTTCTGTCTTCTTTAGGGATAGAGACGACAGGACCACGTCTTTACTTAAAGAGTGGAACGGCCTTCAGAGACCTGAGGACGCGAAAAACATACAAGAGTAAGAAGGATGCATATGAGTTATATGTTACTGCTGACTCTCTGCAGACGTTCTACAGACTGATAGGATTCACGGTGAGAAGAAAACAGCAAAGGCTCGTGGACTACTTGGTTCGGACAGGACGGCTAAAACCCCCAGCCAACCCACCCCATCATCCCTCCCAACAATGTTATCTTACCTAGACCACCACACTATAATAATATAAAAGTTTGGACCGGGCGGGATTCGAACCCGCGGCCTCCCGCACGCCAAGCGGGCGATCTACCACTGATCTACCGGCCCGTATCCTGGTTAGGTCTTGGGGAAATTTAAGCCTGACTAGGGCCTGCCCCTCTCTATCTCTCTCCGTGCGTTTTTCACGATTTCGGATGCGGCTCTATAAAATATCGCCACGTCCACCGAGTAGGCCATGTATTGTATGCCCTTGGCCGCCCATCCTGCCGCCGCCTCCGCAGTCTCGACGAATGTTCCCACAGCTACCCCCCTCTTCCTCGCCTCAGACAACGCCCTCTCTATCAGGCCTGTAACCTCTGGGCTCTTTACCTGCCCCGGTATACCAAGAGACTGGGACAGGTCGTAGGGCCCTAGGAAGACGACATCCACCCCTCCCCCATCAAGTATCTCTGGAAGCCTCTCCACACCCTCCGCGCTCTCTATATGTATGATTACAGCCACGTCCCTGTTGGAGAGTTGGACATGCTCCCTAGGGTCCCTGGCACCGAACCTCCCAGCCCTAGTGTAGGGCGAGAACCCCCTCATACCCTCCGGATAGTAATGCGCGGCCTTAACAACCTCCTCAGCAGTTTCAGGGTCATCCACATGTGGGACCTGGACTCCATGCGCCCCGCACTCTAGGGCCCTGAGAATGTATGTCTCCTCGCTCGATGACGTGCGGATAATCGGGGTGGTCCCCACAGCCTCGGCTGCTCGGACAAGCTCCTCCGCTTCAGAGAAGCTGAAGGGGCCGTGCTCCATGTCTATGATGACGAAATCCATCCCGGCCTCGCCCAGAGCCTCCACAACATCACCCGAGTTAAAGTAGACAAAAGTCCCCAAGACAACCTCGCCTGCTTTAAGACGCTCCAAGAACCTCCTATCCACACTCAACCCCTCCACGATTCACAGAATTCAAAATACACCGCCACAAATTAACCCCACCCCAACATGAGATACAGGCACCTCGCCACGAGAGCGAAGCTAAATAATCCAGAGGAGAAAAGCGAGATAGGGCCCGTAGCTCAGCTTGGATAGAGCGCTGGCCTTCGGAGCCAGAGGTCGCGGGTTCGAGTCCCGCCGGGCCCGATAAAACTGTTGTCCC
>JAUQPU010000003.1:194066-196397 GCA_030550235.1 Thermoproteota archaeon | reverse complement strand
CTCTCCTCCGTAGCTGTTCCGGCTGCCACCCTTCCACTTCACCTGAACATCAAACCCATCCCAGTTCTTGTCATCGCTTAGCTGCCTCGTCTTCATGTAGGTTATCTCAGGTATCAAAGCGCTCCAGTTCTTTCCAGCATTATTGTATGGACCCCTCCAGTCGCCACCCCAGGAACGCTCAAAGTATCCACCAGGCCTCCAGGCGGGCGAGGCGTCGTCAGCCGGGTTGAAGTGCTTGCTAACGTTCAGGCTGCCCCTTAGGCCCCAGTTGGTGCCGTTGGGGAAGCGGGCGAACTTGCTGAACTCGTCCAGGTAGCCGGGCCACTTGTGCGGAGTAGCCGTGCACCCGCTGCTGTCTGTCGTCAGTATATTGTGGCTGAGATAGTAGGGCCTGTCGGTCGCGGTCTTGAAGTTGATTGTAACCTCGGCTCCAACCATCTTGTCGCCAACCTCGGGATGCTGGATGCTGAGGTCGGCGTCCTGGACACAGAACCTAGCGTAGAACACCGTGTTGTTGTCAAGATTAGCAACACCAACAATAGGCTCAGTCTCTTCAGGAAAGTCCGGCAAACCAGGCCAACCAAGGACCCATCTATACACGGTGTGGTTCAGAGCCAAGCTCAAGGGCCCAGCCGGAACACCCGTAATGCCTCCCTGAGTAACCGTCGGACTTAGGGTCAGGTTAGCAGCAAAGGCACCAAACAACGGAACATACTTGCCATCCACCACTGAACCATCATAGCCTCCTGTGCCGTTGTACTCGTTGCCCACGTAGAAAGTCTGGTTGACCAGAACAGTCTCCCACCAAACCCTCTTGGTAACGTTAAGATGAGGCGCATCAACCGGGTCACCAGTCTCCGGTGCGCCTATACCTCCCTCAAAAGGCATCTTGGCTCCAAGATTAATGACCTGCAACGGTATAGGCACAAGCTTATTGTTGGCGAACCTGCCACTGCCTACTCCCTGACTGGCCGGGTAAATCTCCCTAGTATACCTGCTCTGCCCATCACTACCTGTGATAGCGGCCTGCAGCAGAGAGTGCGGCGAGCTAGCCGCCGTGTGGTCCACATCGTAGATAGTGATGATCGCATAGGTCAGCACATCATTTACACTATACCACGTGTGCTCGTGGAAGAGCTTGAAGATGTAGGCAGCACGAGCAACCCAAGCATTCCTAGCATCTTCATGATTGATCTTAAACGTTACAGGACCACTAGCGTAATTAACAATGTCTACAGGCCCGGAGCCAAACGGAGCATCGATGTCCCAATCAAAGTCTCCATGCGGCACCTCTATGCCGTCGTCTCCAACAGTAACATTACCAGCACCCACACCAAACTGGGTTCTGAAGCTATCCGTGGGGTTGACCGTCAGCCAGTAGATAATAATGCCGCTATACGGATTACCAACCGTACCAATACACTGCCCCTGATAGCTCTTCGCCTTCACAATAACAGTAACATTCTCCCAACCCGCAGGCCACTCAATCCGCACAAACCCAGTACCATTCGGATAGAAAGTGCCGGCAAAGTCATGCCCACCAAAACTCTTCAACCGATAAACCTCGACACACGCATTCGTCACATTATACCTGTCAGCAAAACCGACACCCGCAGGCATAACGGGCGTATCGCCTGGTAACGTAGTGTCAGGTGTTCCTTCCCAAGAGTCAGTGACAAGCTTCAGCCAAGCAGAATACTTCGGCTGAGCAACCGACACACCAAGCATCGAGACACCCACAAGAACCGGCGTCAACAACAGCACAGCCAGCAAAGCAGCCTTCGCTACATCCGCAGCACCTAAACCTCTAAGATGCCCACGACTACTATTATCGGGCATTTCCCAATCACGCAGCCCAAACAACCAAAAACCAACCATAAAGACCCAACTATTCTAGGACGATTCCAAACCCTAGAACAAACCAGAAGAGAAGCTCAAAAACCCGAAAAACAACCCTATATAAACCCCCCAAACCCACCACAAACACACCAACAGGCCAAAAACAAAGAGAAGACAAACCCCCCGACACCCTCAGCCAAAAGCAGATAACCCACATAAACACTCTAAATCATCAACAAACAACCAAAAACCCCAAAAGACACCCTAGAGCCTAAATCAGTTCAGGCTAAAACCACAACCCCCAACTCCAAAGAAAGAACAAGACTAGCTGAGACCAAGCCTAGCCTTTATCTCAGCAATATCCCTCTCCAACCGCGCCAACCTCTCATCCAACATAGTCTTCAAATCACTCCTCAAACCCCTCACCTCACCCAAAATCTCACCCGACAACTTCAAAGAAACATCGCGAAAGTCTCGAAACTCCTGACGAAA
>JAUQPU010000003.1:0-193966 GCA_030550235.1 Thermoproteota archaeon | reverse complement strand
CGAAAGTCTCGAAACTCCTGACGAAACTCTCGAAACTCCTGGCGAAAATCGCGAAACTCCTGGCGAAACTCCCGGAACTCCTGACGAAAATCGCGAAACTCCCCCCGATAATCCGTAAAAATAGCCTGCATGGCCCCAAATCCCTCCTGGAGCTCGTCAGCAAGCCTACCATACATGATCTGGAAGGCCTTGAGCCTAGGTCTCGGCCTTACCTCCTCAACCACAATCTCCCTAACAACGGCCGGGGGCGGTGGAGACCTTATCCTTGAGAGAAAAGAATCAACCAGTCCATCCTCACCTTGGACGAAAACAATAACAGAACCATCCAGCTCATTCCTAACATATCCAGCGAGGCCCAGCTCCTGGGCCACCTCAAGCACATGCCTCCTATAACCCACCCTCTGGACGCGACCGAGAACCTTGACAGAGACCGCCCTCAACACCACCAACCCACCCTCTACACGAAATATATCTTTTACCACACGAACGAGAAAAAAGATACGCTATACACGCAAACCAGACCTAGACAAGAGAAGAGAGACTGCAAAAACCGCTATCAGAATAAAGACAGTCGCGGCTCCAGGTGCGATGTCAAGGAGATAGGAAAGGACGACACCGGCGAGAAGAGAAGCCTCACCGAAAACGACAGAGAACAAGATGGCCCTACGCATAGAAGAGACCAGAAGACCAACCGCCATCACAGGAACAACAATAAGCGCGGTAACAAGAAGCACGCCCACAATCCGAACACTCACAGCCACCGCGAGCCCCGTGACAAGCGCAAACAAAACCTCATACAAAGACACATTCACCCCCCTAATCCTCGCCAACTCCTCACTCACAGTATATAGCAGCACCCTACCAAAGTTCCTGACAACAAAGACGAAGGCAAAGACCGCGACCAACAGACCAGCCACAATATCCTCGACCTGCACCGCCAACAAGCTCCCAAAAAGAACAGACCCCAAACTAACTCGCGCACCCCTAGAAATCGCCAAGGAGGCCATCGCGGCGCTGAAAGAGAGAAGAATAGCCAAAACCTGGTCACCCGAGAGACCCAGCCCCCTCACAAGCCTCAAAGCAGCAAACACACCGACCACTACAGCAACATACGCCGCCAGCACACCAGACACACCAAAAAGCGCACCCAACGCCAAAGAAGCCAAGACAAAGTGAGAAGACGAGTCACCCAGAAGAGAGAGCTTCTTAGGCACAATAAAACACCCCACAAAGGGAAGGAGGAAACCCGCCACCAAGGCGGCCAAGAACGCCCTCTGCATGAAGGGCTGAAGAAAAATCTCAGGAAGCAAGGCCCTAGTGCCCGTGCCTCACGAGATAGACGTGAAACCCATAGATATTGCAGAGCTGCTCAGAGCCCACCAAGTCACTTATATCGCCATCGAAGAGAGCACCCCTATTAACACAGATAACCCGCGACGCAACAGTCGAGAGAGCCGCGATATCATGCGTGGCGATAATCGCTGAAAGCCCCCACTCATCCCGAAGCCTCCCAAGAAGCCCGATCAGCGCAACCACTCCCCCCTGATCCAGATAAACAGTAGGCTCATCCAACAGCAATAGCTCAGGCCTATTAATTAGGGACGCGGCGAGCAGGATTTTCTGGAAATTACCCCCCGAGAGGCCGTTAATGCTCTGCCCCAGAATCCTCGAGGGGTTCTCGACCCCCACGAGCTCAAGAGCCTCCTCCGGCTCGAACCCCCTCTCAACGACTTTAGAAGCGTGCAAGAACTCGCCAACACTGATAGGCATCCTCTCAAAATAGGAGACCGCATTCTGCGGGAGATACCCGATCCTCCACCATTCCTTGAATCGTCTAACATCCTGGCCGAAGACCCTGACTACTCCCCGTTCAGGCCTAACCAAGCCAACAATGGCCTTGAGGATGGTTGACTTACCTCCACCATTCGGCCCTAAGAGAAAGACAACCTCACGCTCACCAAGACTGAACGAGACATTACTAACGGCATGAACACCCCTCACATAGGAGATGGCGACATCCTCGAACGAGACCACGTTTTTAACCGCATTCAAACCCCTCCACCAGCGCCTTGATATTCGAGCGCATCAAATAGACATAACCTTTACCCGCCTTAACATCCTCAAGCGTCAAAGCCTCGCCAGTATAAAGCATCATCACCTCTACCCCATACTCACGGCTCAGAGATGAAATAACAGGAGAGACGACACCATCCTCCGCATAAATAATACACAACCCCTTAATAACCTCAATCACCTCGCCGAGATGCTGAGGAGTAGGTTCCTCTTCCTCAGGACCAAGCACAGCTATAGCGTTCAGACCATAAGCGGCGGCAAAATACCTAAACGAGTCATGCTGAGTGACAAAAATCCTCCCACGATACGGCCGCAGCTCTTCCAAAGCCTCCTGATGAAATGCCTCAAGCTCGCCGATAAATGCCGCAGCATTCTCCCTGATTTTCGGCGCCAAATCAGGGAACTCCGAGGCCAGCCTCTCAGCAACATCCTCAACAACAATCTTCACATTCAGGGGGTTGAGCCAGAAGTGGACATCATAACCCGTATGACCCCCATGAACTTCTTCGCCGGTGTGTAAAAGCTGAACTCTTTTCGCGGCCTCAAAGCTCTCAACGCCCGTAGCCTCCGCGAGACCCTGAGCCCAATCATCCAGCCCCTCAAGAGTCCAGATAAGCAACCTCGCCCTAGACACCTCCTTGACAGTCTCCGGCGCCGGCTCCCAGTCATGAATCTCAACACCAGGCGGGAGAAGCTGAACAACCTCAATCTCACCTCCACCAAGCCTATAAACAATCTCGCCTAGAAGCCCCCAAGTAACAGCAACAGAACGACCACCCACCTCACCCGACATAGACCAGAACCTTGTAAGCATCAAGCTAGAAAATACTATAGCGAGAATCACTACGGCTAGAATAATAAGCCGGAGTCTCATACTGCGAAAACTTAGGCACAACCTAAATTTAAATATTTGGTAAAGCACACCAACAACCAAAAACAGGCCTCGCACCAAACAGCATGGAAAACTACTTATAGACGGAGTAACAAGCCTAGACTGAAATGCCATCCCATGGTTCCATAACAAAAGCAGGCAAGGTCAGAAGCCAAACACCGAAGATAGAGCCACGCCCCCACAAATCACCCACACCAAGAGAACGAAACAGAAACAACTACTTCAAGAGAGTATTAGCAGCCTCGACTAAAGAAAGAGAATAGTAATGGATGGCCCAGTACTCCTTACAGGAGGAGCAGGCTTCCTAGGTAGCCACGTTCTAGACAGACTTCTCAAGCAGGAAATAGAAGTTACAATACTGGACAACTTCTCCTCAGGCCACAGAAGGAACATAGCACAGCACATAGGTAACAGACTGCTCAAAATCATAGAAGGAGATATTCGAGATAGGCAGAAAGTCGATGAAGCATCGCGAGGATGCAGGACAATAATTCACCTAGCCGCAAACCCAGAGGTCAGGATGGGAGATCCGGAGGAGCACCTTGAACACAACATCAGAGGCACGCTAAACATTCTAGAGGCTGCAAGGAGGATAGACGTATCTGTCGTGGCCTTCGCATCCTCCTCAACAGTCTACGGCGAGGCAACAATCCTCCCCACCCCCGAGGACTACTCACCTATGAAGCCGATCTCAACCTACGGAGCCTCAAAGCTCGCCTGCGAAGCACTACTCTCAGCCTACGCCCACACCTACAACATCCCAGGAGTAGCACTCAGATACGCCAACATAGTCGGCCCAAAGGCCAGACGCGGCGTGGTCCACGACTTCACGAGAAAACTCATGACTAACCCCCACAGACTCGAGATACTTGGAGACGGAACCCAAAAGAAATCATACATATGGGTGGTAGACACGGTTGAGGCTACACTCGCAGCAATAGAGAAGAGGTCAGACGTCTACGAGGTCTACAATGTAGGTAGCATGGACGCCATAACGGTGAAGGAGGTTGCCGACACTGTCTGCGAGGCCCTAGGCCTAAAGGAGGTTGAGTACGTATTCACAGGCGGGCCAGGCGGCCGCGGCTGGCCTGGAGACGTCAAATACATGCACTTGGACATTAAGAGGTTGATGTCACTAGGCTGGAGACCCAAGTATACGAGCAGGGAGGCAGTAGCGTTGGCTACTCGCGAACTCAAAAAAGAACTCTCAAAAGAGATGTAGCGATTCTCTATTTCTCTTCAGGCTTAGACTCGCCAGCTTCTTTGGCGAGCTCCTTCTCAATCTCCTCTAGCGGCTTCGGCGGAGGTGTCGTAGCCAGTGTATAACCTATCCAGGCGAGAACACCGAGGATCACTGCAACACCCGCGAAGGCCGTCAGCTGCAGGACAAATATAGCCCACTGACTGAAGAGAACCAGCCAGCCATACAAGATTATTCCTGCGACGCAGCCCACAAGCAGTAAAACACCAATCTGCTGGTCCCTAGACAAGCCGAGAAGTTAACGAGTATAGCTACAATATAAGCGTTAACCACAATGCGAGCCATCTTTTACTTTTACACCCTCACAAACGAAGAAGCCTGGTCTTAAGCCACATCAAGAGTTGCCGAACTCTATTAGTAAAAAATTGGGAATATGGAAACCGGCTACGGATAAATTTTAAAAGGTCAAAACTCACCGGTTTTTAGCAGACAGGCCTGAGGGTATGGATGGTGTTCTTAAGTTGAGGACATCGCGGGGCATTGTGGAGAATCAGCAAATTTCCAATGTGAAGGACCTAGTCCTGATTCTTTTGAAGGAGAGAAGTGGGATGGAAATCTCACCCACCCTAGTCCCGGGTTTCGGAGTCTATTATAGTATAGCTGGATTCCATATCCCGGCTGACAATATAATAAAACACTATAGGGAGGCCTTCCTCGAGGTGAAGGGGTATGTCTCGTTCCCCTCCTGCTCAATATGCCGCTCCACCTCTCTTAAACTTGAAGTCCTATGTCCGAACTGCAGGTGGAATGACCTTCTCCGTATAGACTTGGTCGTGCACTATGAGTGTGGCTTCATGGCTGGTGTGGAGGACTTCATAAAAGATGATCAGGGAGTGATAGAAAAATGCCCGAAATGCGGGAAGACTCTGAAGAGGGTGGGTATAGACTACGGCCGACCAGGCCTTGGATTCCGATGTCAAAGATGCGGCACGATATTCCAGTACCCATTAACAACCCTGAGATGCGATAAAGACCATGTGACGACACTCGATAAGCTCAATTTAGAGAGATATCCCGTCTTTACCGTGAGTAGCGATCTTCAGAAGGTTCAGCCGGTAATAGATCTAATCCAGAAAATCGAGAGAGAGTTGGAGCATAGCTTAGGTGTGAGAGCCGAGGCTCTAAAGATTATAAAGGGGAAGAGCGGGACGGTGCATTTAGCTCACGTGCTGATTTACTTCAACAATAAGGTTGCTGCGATTGAGGTCCTGAGCGAGGGGGTCAACATTATGGAGGCGATGAGCACGGTTTCAAAGGCAGTAGACCTTGGCATACATTTTATAGTTATATTGGATGAAAAAGGAGCGGCTGAGTATAGAAAAGTCTTGAACCCCGCATACTTCACATTGGTTCCGATGAGAGGGGGGAGATTTGAGGACTTCAAAGACGTTCTCTTAGAGTCGGTGTATTCAATTGTCAAAGAGAAGAATATTTAACAAGCGAATAACAATCACCGCTATTCTATTACTAACTTTTTCACTTATTTTGTATGCATTTACACGTCCAACATTAGTATTCTTGGCATATTTTATCACTATTTTCTATATTGTGTGGGGATTGTATCACATTTTACTGACTGTTAGGGGTGTGGGGCCGATCTTTAGTCCTCACTTACCGCCGAGCAGGTTTCCCAAGGTGTCGGTGATTGTTCCAGCTATGAATGAACCTATTCTGCCAAGGACGATAGAGGTGATTGTCAATCACGTCTCCTATCCTTCAAGTCTTAAGGAGGTTGTTGTAGTTACCGACGACCCCTTAGGTGAGCGTATATCAATATTCATGCAACAGAAGTATCCAAACAATGTGAAGGCAATAGCGCGCAGAGCATTTTATCCCACCAAGCCGAGCGCCCTTAACGATGCCTTAGCACTATGCTCGGGGGAGGTTGTGGGGATTGTTGACGTGGAGGATATACCTGACTTGGATGCATTTCAGAAGGCTGTCGCGGCGCTTGTGAACCACGGATATGATGCAGTGCAGGCGATTCTGAGGATAAATAATGAGGAGGACTCCTGGATAACTCGGGTCTTTGCATACGAGTATGCCGGCTGGTTCCGAATCTGGCTGAATGGGAGGGCTAGACTCGGCCTCTACACGCCGCTTGGGGGTACTGGCAACTACTTTTGGAAGACGGGAGCGAGGTATGTGGGTGGCTGGGATTCGCTGAATGTTGCGGAGGATGCGGAGCTAGCTGTCCGGATGACAGTCTCAGGGATGAAGATAGGAGTCATAGATGCGAGACATTGGGAGGAGGCGCCTGTGACCTTCAAGAAATGGCTCAGGCAGAGGACTAGATGGTATAGGGGTTGGCTCCAGAGCCTCTGGAAGTATCTTACATTTCTTTGGAGCCCAAGCCTTATGAGAAGGATTGGGCCAGTCAGACTATTCTCAATCCTAATCATGTTGTTCTCCCCGATAGTAGTCCTGTTGAACTGGGTTAGCTTCGCCCTTACTGGGCTCTGGGTACTGGAGCTATATGGTTTTGCGCCGCCACTTCTTAGCGGCGTATTCCCGACATGGGCGATTCTGCCGGTATTCCTGAACATAGTCTTCATCTCAGCCTGGCTTCTTGGCGGGTGGCTTGAGAGGGTTAAGACGCCTTGGTGGCATGTAATCCTTCCTATGCTATTTTACTCCTACGTTATGATGCCTCTGGCAAGTCTGAGGGCGATATATCAGGAGATAGCTAAGCCAGTCATATGGGAGAAGACGGAGCATCCTGGGCGTGGAGTGGTTGGCTTTGCCGCAGAACCTGCAAGTCAGTCGTTAGCTGCCGCAGCTATCCAGGTCCTAGAGGTTGAGGAAGCGATGGAGTATGAAGAGTGGCCCTTTGAATACCTGACGCCTCGGACGAAAATTCCTGAGAAGGCGGCAATAGCCATTTGGTCCGTAATCCTCGCGCTTGACATCCTATTCATCTGGATACTCCTCTCAAACCCAAACACCCTCCCCGCCATTCTAGGCTAAGGCTTATCTCCCCGTCGAGCACATATAATGTACGTGAGGGCTAGATATACGGGCCTAGCTGCAGCATGGGTTGCATACCCGTTCATCGCAACCGCAATAGCCGTGTCACCTTGGTTCAACTTCAATAATAATGCCCTAAGCGACCTCGGCAACTACGGGAGGCAGGGGCCAATCGCCGCAATCTTCAACACAGGCCTAATAGTCGCTGGCATACTCGCCGCCCTGACGGCGGTACTGATAATTCGGGGGAGACGCCAGCGCCTCGTCATCCCGTGGTCTATTCTATTCTTAATAGCCGGCATAGACCTGGTGCTGGTCGGCGTATTGTCGGAGGATTTTGGCGCCGCGCATGGAATAGTCTCCATGATCCTCTTCATAATGTTCGGATTGACGCTACTGGTGTATGGTGTGTGCGCCATCCTCATGAAGGAGCTAGGCCCCGGTCTCTACGGTATCGTCGCCTTTCTTGCCAGTCTAGCAGTCTGGATGATAAATTGGCCATGGGAGGGTGTCGCCATACAGGAGACGATTGCCTCTCTCCTCGTATCGGCTGGGCTTACCATAATAGCCATTAAGCACGGCTAAAAATGCTTACCTGTCATGGTTTGCGATTGTTTAAAAATCAGTGATCGCGTAGGCTGATGGTGACATAGGTGTCTGCAGAGGAACGGACTGAATGGAAAGGTGTAGGACGCCTGTGGGCGTCGAGGTATAGGAAGGGAGCCGTGTTTAACGGCTTTGTATCGGCCTTCTGGACGCTGCTCTTTATGCTTCCGTTTGAGCCCTTCCCGGTGCTGCTAAAAATAGTGGTGGCTGGAGGCCCAGGAATGTGGTATATCCTCGGATACCTACTTTACATGATAGTGGGTTTCTGCGGGTTCCTAGGCCTCTCGCACCTGTATTCTGCCGCTGAAAGCATGGGCGAGGGGAGGGTTAACCAGGCCCTAGCCTTGGTGGGTTTCACAGCGCTATACGTAGGTTTTACCGGGAGCTCTTTTGGACTGGCCGTAGCTGGCGCCGTCGGGGGCTACGCTGCAGTTATTGTCCACGCCCCCGCAGAGAATGTCCGCCTCATCATGGAGCCCTTTGTAACACCTCTCAGAATACTGTGCCTCGTCGCGATAATAGGCGCCTTAGCCAGCCTGGCCTCCTTACTCACTCCTAGAAAATAGCCCTCCGACGGCTATCTAACCCTGACAGCGAACACAACGATGATAAGTAAGGCTAGAGCCATCAGCAATAGGAGCGTGTAGAAGCCTCCTAGGTCTGATGTCTCCCACACGGCAGGAGAGTACAACCACGCCACTTCATGGTCTGGGAGGTCATCGATTGATATGAAGCTGGGGACAGGTGCTCCGCCTCCCACCACGAACAGAGACTCACGATAGAAGACCTGGCCATCATCCACGTACCAGCCCCCAACCACCCTCCTCCCATTAATGAATATGCCGTGGAGAATCATGCGCCCCATGCCTGTGAAGACCTCTTCCTTTGAGGTGTAGGACTCGAGCGCGATGACCTCCTGCGACCCCGCCCTGAAAGAGCTGCTTCCATTAACCAAGATCACGAACCTTTTCCCCTCACCTGTCAGATAATTGTATACCTCGCCGAACCAGGTCGAGTTGGGGCCTATCATCGCTGAGTAGATAGATATTGAGAGCTTGTCGCCCGGTCTTGAGTATGGCGCGGCCCCTCGCGCAACTAGATGATACTCCTTCCCGGACCCATATACGCCTGTTACATACATCACATGGGTTGACCAGACTTCTTGCCCTGGCTCAAGCCCGGCTGCAACCTGCAAAACCGTCCCCGACATAGTCATAACACTTACGATAACGTAGAGTGTGTTGTCTGTGTAGTTGATATTTGGGAGAGTTACGACTATAGTGAGGTTATTGGCCGCGGACCAGTCTAGAGCTTCTCCGTCTTCCAGGGGGCTCTTGTCCGGTATTGTTAGACCCAGGGCCCATGGGCTCCTGATGACGAACTCCTCCCACTCGTCAGATCCGTGAGCCTCTGCTAGCCGAGCCACTAGAAATAGGAGGAAAAGCAGTACGGCTGTCTGTCGTAGGCCCACCTTTAGTCCACATAACTTAGCTCTCTCACTCCACTCTAATAGGTTTGTTGTTTTAGAGCTTTACTGTCTTTAGGCTTAGGGAGTTGGTTAGAACCGAGACGGAGCTGAGGGCCATGGCTATCCCCGCTAAGATAGGGTTGAGGAATCCGAGAGCCGCGACGGGTATTAGGACTGTATTATAGATGAAGGCCCAGAAGAGGTTCTGCTTTATCTTCCGCATCGTTAGCCTGCTGAGTGTGACCGCCCTCACTATGTCCATCGGGTCATCCCTAATTAGCACTATTCCACCGGCCTCCCTCGCTATGTCTGTTCCACTGCCTATCGCTATTCCTAGGTCGGCCTGAGTCAAGGCGGGGGCATCGTTGATTCCGTCCCCAACCACAGCCACCCGGAGGCCCTGCTGCTGGAGCCTCTTTACGATGTCTAGCTTATCCTGCGGCTTCACATTGGCGAACACCTCAGATATACCAGCCTTCTCGGCAACTGCGCGGGCAACACGCTCATTATCACCAGTCACCATCAAGACCCTCAGTCCCATTTGGCGGAGCCTAGCAACCGCCTCCGCAGCCCCCTCCCTCAGATCGTCGAATACACCTATCAGCCCCGCAAGAACACCATCTACAGCCACGAAGACAACAGTGTAGCCCCTCGACTCTATCCTCTCCACCTCAGCCTCAGCTTTCCGTAAATCCACATCCTTCAGCTCCAGAAGCGTTCTACTCCCAACCAATACTACGCTCCCATCCACAACCGCTACAACCCCGTGCCCCGGCAACTCCTCGAGACTCCTAGGCCTGACAGGCTCCAAGCCGCGGCCTCTAGCCCCTCTAACTATTGCGTCGGCTAACGGGTGCTGCGACCCGAGCTCAGCCGAGGCCGCAAACCTGAGGACAGCCTCGATGCTGAATTCATTCAACGGTACGACCTCAGAGACCTCTGGTACGCCCTTTGTGATTGTGCCGGTCTTGTCAAGTACTATGGCGTCTATCCTCCGCACTCTCTCCAAGACCTCACCACCCTTGATCAATATCCCTTTCTCAGCGCCCCTACCAGTTCCGGTTACTATTGCAGCGGGAGTGGCTAGCCCTAAGGCGCAGGGGCATGCAATGATTAGCACAGCGACTAGAGAGGTTAGGCCCCGTAGCATGTCCCCGATTAGAATAGTCCAGACCAAGAAGGATACTAGGGCTACCGAGACTACAAGCGGGACGAAGATTGAGGCTATCCTGTTGGCCAGCCGCTCCACAGGTGCTTGGGCGGCCTGAGCCTCCTCCATAAGCTTAACTATCTGTGAGAGAGTAGTGTCCGCGCCCACCCTCGTGGCCCTTACAACTACCAATCCCCCCAGGTTCATCGTTCCGCCTATAACCTCCTTTCCAAGGTCCTTAGCAACGGGAATACTCTCACCAGTAATCATCTTCTCATCAACGCTCGTCAAGCCCTCAACCACGACGCCATCAACAGGAATCCTCTCACCAGGCCTCACGACAACCAAGTCGCCCACACCCACCTCCTCCACACGCACCTCCACCTCAGCCCCATCCCTAAGAACCCTCGCAGTAGACGGCTGCAGCTCCATCAACTTCCTAATAGCATCAGATGCCTTCCTCCTAACGAGATGCTCAAGATACCTGCCTAGAAGTATGAAGGCGATTATGAGCGACGAGACCTCGTAGTACAGCGCCCCTGGCAGAACCCCTGGAATGAAGGTAACTATGGCGCTGTAGCCCCACGCTGCTGTTGTTCCTATCGCGATCAGCGTATCCATGTTGGATGTGCGGGCTCTTAGAGCGTGGATCATGCCCCTGTAGAACCTTAGGCCTGCTATGAACTGGACTGGCGTGGCTAGGAGGAATAATAGAATCGGGGTGGTGATTGCAGGGAGTGTGGTGGGAAGCCACGTGAAGATGAGCGTAGGTATGCCGAGGGTGAAGCTTAAGATCGTTAGCTGCTTGATGCGTCTTAGCTCTATCTCTGGAGCCATGAAGCTCGTCAGGCAGGTCTCCGAGCAGAAGTAGTAGGTTGTACCCCTCACCGTGGCCTTTAACGCCTCTTCACTCTCCTGCACAAACATCCCACAGACCGGGTCCTTAGCCACACGCCACCACCCCACAAGCACGGCAACAAATACTAGCAGTCAATCTCATTTTCTCAGATACTTCTCAGGGTCCCTGTCGAAGCTATTTTTACACGTTTTTGAGCAGAAGTAATATGTTATACCACCGTGAATAGAAGTATACTTTGCTGACCGCTCATCTACGCGCATACCACAGACTGGGTCGACAGCCACAACATCATGAAACCGGTTGTCTAATTTATGGCTTTTCCTTTAACCGCGCCTCGGCTAGCCCGCAAGACTTACACTTGTAGAGCACATAATGCCTCTCATCCCTCTCGGGCTGCATTTCACCTCCACAGCAGGGACACCTAGAAGACATGGAGATTCAATAGAGCTAATTGCATATTTATGGCTTACTTTTCTACCTCCACGCCCGCCTACTTGGCTCTTCTAGCCCTTATGATCCAGAGTGACGTGTCTACCTTCTCAATACCAAGATACTCTTGACCATTGTTCTTAACAGATCTTGGGACTGTCTCACAGGAGGGCGGGTTATCTATTAGGACCTCGAGCACTGCTCCTATCTCGACCTGGGTTAGAGCTTTTATCGTGTATAGTTGGGGGTAGGGGCAGGTGTAGCCTCTGAGGTCCAGCCTGTATCTCTGGTTTTCTATCTTTGATAGGAGGTTGGAGGGTAGCTGGATGTTCTGGGTCATGTGGTTATTTTGGGGGTTGGGTCAATATAAATCTTCCATTATATGGGGCTTATCCTGGCATAATAATATATAAATAAAGGCACCATAGCCAAAATACGAGGTGCTGACAAAATGAGCCGAACCGTCTACATCGCTGCAGTGCTAATAGGCGTTGTCTCTGCAGCTCTCGGCTACTCTGTATACCTCATTGCTGGCACCGGATCTATATGGGGCATAACTACAGGCGAGTCTAAGCTAGGAGGGCTCTTCTGGCAAAGCCTAGGCTTCCCGGTAGGACAGCTACTTTACTATCAGCAGTTCAAACTCGCAAGCCCTCTTGAAGATTATACCCAGGCTGTCGTCTTCTCCATACTTCTCGGCGGATTCGCCACCGCTCTCTTGACTAAGAGTTTCGCCGTGAAGCACATCCCGGATAAGTGGATGCTTATCCAAGCTATCCTAGGCGGCTCTCTTCTGGGCTACGGCGCACGTCTAGCACTCGGATGCAATATCGGAAACTTTTTGTCGGCTTGGGCTGCTGGAGGGCTTCACGCCGCGATATTTACTGCGGCCCTGCTCCCGGGGACATACCTCGGCCTTAAGGCGACGGAGACATTCTTCCTCACTAGAGCTGTTCCTAAGAAGATAGCCCTTACTTTGCCTTCAAAAGCTCAGAGATGGATAGGCGTGGCCGTCATACTCGCTGCAATAGCCGTTATACCTCTGCTTAAACCGCTTGTGGCTGTCTGGTGGGTAGCCGGAATAATCTTTGGCGCGCTTGGATGGGTCTCAAGCATATGCTTCGCCTCATGCTACAGGGATATGGTGGCCCCGAAATTCGCGAGCGGAGTCATGATTAAGGCAGTCGGACTGGCAATTCTGACATACAGCACGGGCGTGTTCCTTCTCCAGCTGACCGGTATACCGTTCAGACTGCAGCCACCACAGATAGGTGTCATACAGTTCCTACTAGGCGGCCTAGTATTCGGGCTTGGAATAGGAGTCGCAGGCTCGTGCATATTCAGCAGTGAGTGGAGGGCTGGAGGAGGCAGCATCTACTCTTTAATAGTATTCCTATCGACGATACTGATTGGCATGCCTGCACTCTCACTCCACTACGAGTGGTGGTTAGCGGCCCTTCCACAAGACCCTAAACCATTCACACTATACAGTTATGGACCACACATAGGGTATCTAGCGCCTCTCTCATTCTCGCTGATAATGCTTGCCTACGGAGCCTACGCTGATCCATCATCCCGCCTAGCCATCTCGACATGGCTAGGCACAAAGCTCTTCAGCAGAAAGCCAAGCCCAATACTGAGACAAGAATAGAGGCACTAATCATCCGCGCATTTTATTTAATCCCACTACGTATTACGTGTAGTACTATTCTAAAGGAAGATTAATCTATTAGTAGCGGCAGTGATGAAGCCCGCGATATAATGCCATATAGACCTCGACGCCCATCAGTGGTTCAGGCTGTAAATCAAGCCTCACTTGATGCTCTACGCTACATCAAGAGAAAACATAATTATAGAAAGCTGGCGGAGATACTGGATATGTCGCCTTCAACTCTCTCGCGTTATCTGAGCGGAAAAACAATGCCGAGGCCTCGACGGGCTATAATCATGCTTGAGAAAATCGTTGACCTAATAAAATATGACGAGCTAGTGGCAGAATTCTTCGGCGAGGAACTTGACCCAGAGAACGGAATCTATATCTGCCATGACACAGACGTCATCAAGCTCCTATCGGCCCACATTTTACGCCAATTCTTGGGAAGTAAGATCGACTCAGTTCTAGCCATGGACCCATACGCAACACCCCTAGCCACTTGTTTCGCCTCTCTGATAAACTCGGAGGTTTACTTCACACTGGACAGGCCCGCGTGGCGTGAGAGCTACGAGATTTCCTACAGGTCTGATGGGGGGCATGTAAAGAATAGTGTCTGGATTCCTCGGGGCATAGTGAGGCGGGGTAGGAGCATACTCCTCGTCGCAACCTCTGTGCTGTCTCACAGCCCCTTCAAGGAGATGTTCAGCCTAATTCGGGAAAAAGGGGTCTATGCGGCTGGGCTATTCACACTTGTCTCGAGAAGGAGCGTCTGGTCGACACTAAGCGTTACACCAGGATGCAAAAAAGTGGTAGTGAAGTTGTACGGCTAGGCGTATAGAAGGGAGGGTGGCTTAAGGTATATCTATGCGTTTGAGACAGTCTATAAGAGTTGAATTTTATATTAGCGATTTTCTCGATCATCATTTTACTTCTACTCTCAACTGTCTCTTTTATTGATGGTGTTGAGAGAGTCGCCGTCAGGCTGGGCCTAACAAGGTTTGCTACCGGCGCCCTTCTAGCAGCTTTTCTGACGGCCCTCCCTGAAACAATTATAGCACTGCTATCGCGTATTAGCGGGGGCCCGGCTAGTCTCGATATAGGGGCTGGGAGTATCTTGGCAGCTCCATCAATAACAATTCTTCTGGGAGCCCCACTAGTGATTTTAGCCCCGCGGAGCAGGGGATTAAATGTAGGCGTTGCACGGAACTATCTCCTTTTCTCATTCATCCTCCTTCCATCAATGCTTATGCTACTGTTTCTCAAGGTGCTGGCCCTTAGATATACCCTAGCAGTTGGGCTCATAATCCTCTATATTCAGCTTGCGAAGGGGATTTATCACGCTGAGGACGAGTTTATGGAGGGTAGGTCGAGGACAATTATCGAGAAAGCCTTCAGGACTAGAAGTATGGTCCTTGCGGTGTTTCAAGTCTTGGTGTCGCTGGGGTTGATGGTTTTCGCGGCGGATTCATTTATAGATGAGCTAGCGGCGCATGCGGACGCATTATCGTATAGCCTTGTGCTCTCACCCTTTGGGACCTGTCTGCCTGAGGTTCTGACGGCTTCCTACTGGACCTTGAAGCGGAAGTCTGACATGGCCCTAAGCCTACTTTCAGGCGAGAATCTGATGCAGGCTACGCTGGTATTAGGGATTGGAATCCTTTCCACAGATATGCAGCTTCCAATATCTTCCCTCAGCATAGTAGTGATTTATTCACTGGCCGCCGTCATGCTCTTCATAGGATTAAGGAGAAATATCGGGCTTCTGATAGGAGTGCCTATAATCGCGTTATACCCAGTATACATGATAGTAGCACTAAACCTGTAACGTCTAGCATCGCGGACTTTCCTCAAATTTTAGGGGCAGTTTCTGCGTCTTCACCGGCTCAGCGGTTTGAATGGTTGTGTGGCCAGTCTCTTGTGGAGAATGGCGGCGTTAAGCGAGAGGAAGACAATAGAGACTAGCGCGGGAATTAGACCGAGGCTAGACGCGAGCGAGACCCCTAATAGGGCCACGGTTGGTGCCCAGCCGCAGCAGGTGTAGGTTGCGCTGGCTATCGATGACAGGAGCATGGCCATTCCAGTCCCAGCCCCCCGGACCAGACACGATCTCAACTGCCCCCGACGCCAAAGCTCAATCAGCATATGTGTGTTCAGAAAAACGAGAGAGGCTATCAACGCGCCAACCAACACCACGAGAACTCTAACCGATATCATTGAACTATCATAGAAGAGTTGGAGGCCTGGGCCGCTATAGCTCTGTGACTCAAAATATACAAACACAGCCCTAGGGGCTGTGATCTCGATGCCAGGGAGCTCGAAATATTGGATGCCACCGCTAAGGTAGGTGAAGAGGAGGAGATATACTGCGCCAACACCCGGCCCAAGTGCACTGGCGAGCCAGACAGGCCTCCCCACCCCACCCTCACCTCGATAGTATGTATCTTGCCGCAGCCAGATACTCTTCTTGAGACATCTCGGATGAGAGCGCAAATCTCAATATGTGGTCCCTGTCAGCCACAAGTACAAAGCTCATATGCACCACAAAGTATGGTTTACCGCTTCTAGCGTATTCGGCGGGGTCTTCAACCTTGTTCCCCTTCTCATCGGTATAATATGATGGGACATTGTATGCTTTCCATATTTTTGCGAGCTGCTCGGGTGTGCCAGTGAGAGCGATTATCCTGTCATCGAACCTGCTGACCCAGATCCTCAAGGCCTCAGGAGTGTCGCGCCAGGGGTCCTGGGTAATGAAGATGAAAGCTATATCGTCTGCTTGGTCTCCGAGGTTTTTCATCACATACGAGTATTTCAGGAGCGTGAGGGGGCAGATGTCTGGGCAGTTAGAGTATCCAAAGAAGAGGAAAACAGGTTTCCCCTCTACACTCTGTAGGTTGAACTCGCGCCCGTGCTGGTCTACTAGCTTAATATCGGGCATGGGCACTGGTTGTATCTCGATGCTCGGCTTAAACTGCGTGGCTGTAAAAAACTGGTAGGCCATAAATAAAGAGACAGCCACTACCACTACAGCGGCAGCTGCAGCGTATAGAAGCCTCCTCTCCATACTACATACGCACACCCACTCGACAACTATTAAGAATTACTTCATACAACCTTTTCGAATATGCCGCGTTGTTGAGGATTAATTAGTTGGCTTATCCTTGTGGGGTTGATGCGTGTCGATCCTGTGAGGCTTGTCTCGGACCTGAGGCTGAGGCCTGGCTCTAGTCTCTTGGTGGTCGGCGATGTGGGGCCACAGGTCTTGGAGTCTCTGGCCGGGGCTGTGGGAGGATATGATAATTTAATGCTGCTTTACAGGGAGCCTGAGCCTCCGGGGTGGGCGCGGGAGCTGTTGGGGAGGGGACTGAAGGCGAGGAGGAGCATGGTCTTAGAGCATAACGACTTCCTAGCCACATCAAGCTTTGATGCAGTCTTAGTCCAAGATGTTTTAGACAAGCTTCTGGGTAAGCGTGAGTTTTTGAGCGAGACCTATAGACTTCTCGTTCCCGGTGGCCGCACCTTTATAGCCCAGAGGTTCTGGCCCCTCACCCCTCTGCGGAGAAGAGAGTTTAGGAGCCTCGTAGAGAGGGCCATGTCCTACAACCTCGTGGAGTCTAGAGTCGGGCTTCTCTCAGCCTACGTCTTACTTGAGAGGCCTGCGTAACAGTTAAACCCCAGAGAGGGGGGTATTGATGAGTAAGTGGCATGCCGATAAGCCTTACCCGAGAGGCTTCAGAGGTTCTGAAGAAGGTGCGATCCAGGCATGGAAGCCTGTACATGATTATCGGCGACACTGGCTGCTGTGGATACAGTAATGTCTTCCTCACCGGCAACAAGCCTGTGGGAGACTACGTGGAGGCCGGCGAGGTCTCGGGCGTCACGGTATATCTTAGGCCTCCGCTGGACAAAACCCTCAACCCAGGCAGCGTGGTGGTGGATGTGGTTGAGGCAGTTGCAGACGACTCCCTCTCGTTGGAGACTGAGCTGGGGTACCGCTTTATCTTGAGGCTTAGGATGGCTTAGTAGTGGGGAGGGTCAGCAGCTTCGCGGCGGCTGCTCATCCATCCAGACCGTCTTATACTCAATCCTCCTCGGGATTATGCAGAGAAATTCGGCATCCTCTCCGCCATCGTTTAAGTATCCGTGGACTGTCCCAGCCGGTATCAGTATAGCATCTCCCGCGCTCACAGTTACCTCCTTCTCACCCAGCCTAACACGGTACCTCCCCCTCAAGACATACTGTATATGCTCTATATCGGGGTGCATGTGTGGTGGAATCTTACCCCCTGGACTAATCCTGAACCTTCTTAGCTCAAAGTTTGGTGCGCCATCACGCCTATCTATGAGCCACTGGATAAAGGCCGCCTCAGCTCTATCCACAGGCTCCTCTGCCACGGAGGCCGAGTGCTTAACCACAGCCACGGAGTCCAAGTCCCTCTAAGGCCCTTATGAGTCTTCCCCCACAACTCCTAGGGGGAAGGCTGCAGTAATCGGCGATAGGTTAAACCGCTAGCAGGTGCTAGGTATTATCAGGGATGACGCTGGCCGATGCATTCCTACTAATCCTCTCGGTTTTCGCCGGATTCCTACTTATCACAGTAGGGATCATGCTTCTGTTATCGTCTAGGACAGGGGGAGGCGGGGCCAGAGGCGTTGGCGTGGTTCTCATCGGGCCTGTCCCCATAGTCCTGCGGGGGACTGGGGCCAGGGTGGTCGTCATAATGGCCACCCTCTTTCTACTGGTCATCCTGCTCTTTCTCCTGCTATCTGGGGTGATGACCGCTGGCTGGTAGAACGGCCTACGCCTACATACTCATCGCCTTCGGACTCCTCCTCATAGCCCTACCAATCCTAGTTCTCGCGGCCAGCCAGATCCAAGGCGCGGCTAAATCCTACGGCATAATCCTAATCGGGCCAATACCCCTAATCCTGAGCAGCGACAACCCAGCATACGCCCTCACCTTCATCGCCATACTCCTCTCCATATTTGCGGCACTCCTCATCCTAGTCTTTAGAGCCTCTCAGAGGCTTCAAGAGACGGAATCCACCGAGTCTAGCTCCCAAGATTAACACCCTATGGGTGGAGGGGGGCTATAAATAGAGGCTTGCCCCCTCAGTACTGTAGTTGAGGAGCTGTCCATACTGCGGCGCAACACTCGTCTTCGATAGGATGGAGAAGATCTACAACTGTGGAAGGTGCGGCGCTGCACTCAGTCTCCAAGACCTCGTCGAGCATAGGGAGAAGGCTAAGGCTGAGAAGGAGAAGATGATGAGGGAGAGGCGGAAGCATGAGGAGTATCTAGAGTGGTGGCTATCAAGTAAGAAGTAACACCACGTCTGAAGAAAAACCTCCACTTATGGTTTTTGCCTCCGGCCGCTGATAGAGGGTGTGGGATTATCTTTATATATTGTCTTGGGGCTATGCTGCTCTCGTGACCGCTGGTGGTTTAGTTTGGCCGTAACCGCCAACCGCTACTAGAAGACGATACGACGGATGCTCGTGTTCTAGCCGAGCTTTCTCAGGGGTGTATGTTCTCTTGTCTGCTCTGAGGAAGGCGCTAGTTAGGCTTGTAGAGGGGCATAGCATCTCCGCCGAGGAGGCTGGGGAGGCTCTTGGCGAGATAGTCTCCGGGGTCGCATCTCAGGCACTGGTCGCAGCCTTCCTGACGGCGATGCGTGTCAAGGGTGAGGACGAGGAGGAGCTTTACGGCATGGCTAGGCTGATGAGAGGACACTGCATCAGGGTTGAGCTCCAAGACCCGCGTAGCGCGTTGGATATAGTGGGGACAGGCGGCGACAAGGTGAAGACACTCAACATCAGCACAATCTCGTCACTGGTTGTTTCATCTACCGGTGTGAGGGTTGCGAAGCATGGTAATAGGGCCGCGACCGGTGTTTGTGGAAGCGCCGACCTGCTCGAGGGGCTTGGAGTCAATATTTTCATGGGGCCTGAGGATGTGAGGCGCTGCATCGAGGGATGCGGCTTCGGCTTCATGTTTGCACCACTCTACCACCCCACGATGAAGCATGTGGCTCCGATACGGAGGGAGCTTGGCTTCAGGACGTTCTTTAACCTCCTGGGACCCCTGACAAACCCGGCAAATGTGGGGAGAATACTTCTCGGAGTCGCGGACAATCGATATCTCTTGAAGATTGCGAGAGTTCTTTCGAGGCTTGGCCTTGAGAGAGGGTTAGTCGTCTGCTCGGCGGATGGTGTAGACGAGGTCTCGATTCGAGGGGAGACTGAGGCTGTCTGGATTGAGGGTGGCGAGGTCTGGAGGGAAGTGTTGAGGCCCAATGATTTCGGAGTAGAGGCGGCGGATCTAGAGTCTGTAGTCGTGAGGACGCGGGAGGAGGCCGTTGAAGGAGCTGTGAAGATTATGAAGGGTGCCTTGAGCCCTGATGACCCTAGGATGAAGATGGTGCTGGTCAACTCGGCCGCAGCCCTAAAGCTAGCGGGTGTCTGTTCAAGCCTGGCTGAGGGTGTGAAGATAGCCCGCGATTCGATTATGGATGGTGAGGTCTTCCAAACCCTCTGTAGGGTTGTGGAGACCAGCGGAGGCGATGGTGGGAGGCTTGAGGAGTATGTCAGGAGGCTCGCATGACTTTCTACAAATACTTTGTATAGAGGCTAGGAGGCGTGTCTCCGAGGGCTACTACAGAGTCCCTCGCATCGAGGAGGGACTCAGGGTCGAGGGCCTGAGAGAGGCGATAGCCAAGTGTAGGGGGAACGCCGTGATAGCCGAATTTAAGAGGGCCTCACCAAGCCTCGGAGCCATCTCGAGCAGCGCGAGGACTGACTATGTTGTCCGTGCGATGGAGATGGGAGGGGCGTGCGGCATCTCCGTACTCACCGCGCGAGAGAGGTTTGGAGGCTCACTTGAAGATTTGAAGACTGCCAGGGCCGTGTCCAAGCTGCCCATACTGATGAAGGATATCATAGTCTCCGAGGAGCAGATCCGCGCTGCACACGAGCTGGGCGCCCAGACAGTCTTACTGATATTGCGCGCATTCAAAAGAGGGTATACGGAGGGCACGTTAAGTCAGGCCATTAGGGCGGCCAGAGGCTACTCCCTCGAGGTCCTGCTGGAGGCTTGCGGCAGAGACGAGCTATTGGAGGCGATGGGGACGGATGCAGATATCCTGGGCGTCAACGCAAGGGACCTGTCAAGCCTCAAGGTAGAGAAGCGGATTCATGAGGAGGCCGTCAGGGGCGTGGAGCTCGATGACAGGATTCTGGTGGCTGAGAGTGGGATAGAGACGGCCGAGGACATCAGAAGGCTCAGAAGCCTGGGCTATAGGGCCTTTCTAGTTGGGACTTCGATTATGAGGTCTGTTGGTGTGGAGGCTAAGACGAGGGAGCTGGTGATGGCCTGATGCGTGTCCGCGTCAAGATATGTGGTGTTAGGAGGGTGGAGGACGCTTTGGCTGCGGTGGAGGAGGGGGCTGACGCTGTGGGGATGGTGGTCGGCTTCCCCACATCTCCACGCAACCTCGCGATACATGAGGCTATAGAGATTCGCAGAAAGATACCCGTCTTTGTAGACGCGGTTCTGGTGACGAGGGCTGACAACCCCAACCCCCTCTGGATACTGGTGGAGAGGATTGAGCCTGACGCAATACAGCTCTATGGACAGCTACCTGTTGAGGAGGCTAAGGCCCTGGCACCCTCTTGCCGTATAATAAAGCCTGTGAGGGCAGACATGGAGCCCTCAGGCCTCAACCTATCTGGAGCCGACGCGGTGCTCCTTGACAGCCACTCCGAGAACCTGCCCGGCGGAACAGGGAGGACACATGACTGGCAGGCAGCCCGGATGTTCAGGGATCAGGTAGGCCTACCGCTGATTCTCGCGGGTGGCCTGAAACCCTCCAATGTGGCTGAGGCGGTTAATGTGGTCCGGCCTTATGCGGTTGATGTATCCTCAGGAGTCGAGTCCGCTCCAGGTGTTAAGAGTAGAGAGTTGATTAGAGGGTTCATTAGGGCGGCAATGGGCGAGGATGTGGATTGACTGGGCGCTATAGTCTCCCTGATGTTAATGGTAGGTTCGGTGTTTTTGGAGGCCGCTATGTCCCCGAGACGCTTGTGGAGCCTCTAGTCGAGCTGGAGGAAGCATACTATAGGCTCAAGGATGACGAGTCCTTCAAGAGGGAATTGAACACCCTCCTGAGAGACTACGCAGGCAGGCCAACACCCCTCTACTACGCCGAGAGGCTCACTGAGAGGCTGGGAGGGGCGAAGATCTATCTAAAGAGGGAAGACCTCCTATTCACAGGGGCCCATAAAATCAACAACGCTATAGGCCAGGCCCTTATCGCTAGGAGGATGGGTAAGACTAGGCTTGTAGCTGAGACCGGAGCCGGTCAGCACGGGGTAGCCACAGCGACTGTCGCCGCGAGAATGGGCTTCAAGTGCACGGTCTACATGGGCGCCGAGGACATGGAGCGGCAGTCAGTTAATGTCTACAGGATGAGGCTTCTGGGTGCGGAGGTTAGGCGTGTCGATACGGGCTCTAGGACGCTGAAGGACGCGATAAATGAGGCCCTCAGGGACTGGGCCACGAACGTCATGACGACGCACTATCTCCTTGGCTCTGCCGTCGGTCCCCACCCCTACCCTCTAATCGTCCGCGACCTCCAGTCAGTGATAGGGAGGGAGATTCGGCAGCAGGTTCTGGAGAAGGAGGGTAGGCTGCCCGACATGGTCGTGGCCTGCGTGGGCGGTGGGAGCAACGCGATAGGCACATTCTATCCATTCATCGAGGATAAAGATGTTAGGCTGGTTGGCGTGGAGGCTGGTGGCGAGGGACTAGGGACTGGGCGGCATGCTGCAAGCCTAGTCGGCGGAACACCAGGCATCCTCCATGGCACATACTCATACATCCTCCAGGACGAGAATGGACAGATAAGCACAACACACAGCATATCGGCTGGGCTGGATTATTCAGGAGTAGGGCCTGAGCACGCCTACCTTAAGGATTCTGGCAGGGCGGAGTACGTAGCCGTGGGCGACCTTGAAGCCCTCGACGCATTCCTTAAGCTGACGCGGGTAGAGGGCATAATGCCAGCCCTCGAGCCCGCCCACGCCCTAGCATACGTGATGAAGGCTGCGCCGACCATGCGCCGAGACGACATCATAGTCGTAACCCTCTCAGGCAGAGGAGACAAAGACCTCGGCATAGTGAGCAAGAGCCTAGGTGAGGCCTTTGAGCAGGATTGAGGATGTCTTTAGAAGGAGCCTAGCCTCTGGTTCTGCAGTTCTCATCGGCTACCTGACCGCCGGAGACCCGCGACAGGAATACACGGTTAGGTTTGCTGAGACCCTGCTAGAGGGTGGAGTCGATATCTTGGAGCTCGGAGCCCCCTTCAGCGACCCCGTAGCCGACGGAGTCACAATCCAAGCCTCATCCCAGCGCGCACTCGCAGCCGGAACCACGCTCCGCGATACCATAAAGCTCACAGCAGAGATAAAGAAGAGACATGAGGCCCCCATCGTAATTCTCTCATACCTCAACCCGATACACCGGATGGAGTTCAGGAGGTTCTTTCAAGAGGCGGGAGCCGCGGGGGTTGACGGCGTAGTTGTCCCAGACCTCCCCGTCGAGGAGTCGTCCAGCTTCAGGGAGGAGGCCCAGAGAGCAGGCGTTAACACGATATTCCTCGCATCCCCCACCACCTCAGAAAGTAGACTTGACAAGATCCTCAAGGCCAGCAAGGGCTTCGTTTACCTCGTCTCACTACTTGGCGTCACGGGTGTGAGGAGGGATGTCTCGCCTGAGGCCCTCAGGCTTCTTGAGAGGGTTAAGGCGAGGAGGGAGAGACCCTACGCCGCCGTGGGCTTCGGCGTCTCAACACCAGACCACGTCTCACTCCTAGTTAGGAGCGGCGCCGAGGGTGTGATAGTTGGGAGCGCCCTAGTCAGGATAGTTGAGGAGAACCTTAACAATCCTGAAGACTGTGCAGAACGGTTGGGGAGTTTAGCAATAAGACTTAAAGAGGCTGCGAGGTTCTAGGGGATCTCCTCGAGAGGTGTTGGTGCCTCTCTCTCAATGAATGTTATGTGGTGGAGCTCGTTGTCCAGTCTGACCATGTGTCTCGAAGACTTGGATGGGAGCTTCTTACCCGTGAGCCCAGCATTTATGACCATCTCCTTAGTCACAGGGGGCTTATTATCCCAAGGGAGAACCTCGATCTCAGGCCTCCAGTAATCAACGAAGTATACAGGGATATGGGTCTTCCCAAGCCTCTTCATACAGTTATACCTGTGATGCCCATCCAGTATCACCTTGGTCTTAGCATCCGCGATTATGGGCCTCTTCAAGGCTCCATCTCTCTTAATCTCGGCTAAAAGCTCCTCCAAGTGCTCAGAATTATAGTATTCATGCTCCCTCAGCTCATCAAGCCTCACTAGAACAGGCCGTAAGCTCAGCAGGTCTTCACCGGTCATTCGGATTTTAGCACCTATATACCCATATAAAAACCCAAATCCATCCAAAGAAATACACTGGCTGGATGTTAGGGAAGGTCATTCTCGACATGGACCCGGGAATAGACGATGCATTAGCCCTTCTACTCGCTCTCAGCTCACCAGAGCTGGATATACTTGGCGTCACAGCAGTAGCGGGGAACACCACCATCGACAAGACAGGAGTCAATGCGCGGAGGGTTTTAGAGTATGTTGGGAAGGACGGGATACCCGTCTTCCTCGGCGCATCAGCACCATTGGCTAGGCCCCTCTCCACCGCGGAGCATGTCCACGGCTCAGACGGCTTAGGCGACGCAGGGATACCTATGCCCGTCCAGCCACCTAGGGGAGGAGGCATCCAGTTCATCGCCGAGACGATTAGAAAATATCCGGGAGAGGTCATAGTAATCGCGACGGGGCCGCTGACAAACATAGCTCTTGCCTACACCTTATACCCAAGCACCCCAAGGCTGGTTAAGCAGCTCATAATCATGGGTGGGGCATACCATCTCACACCCTACGGCCGAGGAAACGTGACACCTCTCTCCGAGTTCAACATCTACACAGACCCTGAGGCTGCGAAAATCGTCTTCGAGTCCACCGCACCATTAACGTGCGTAGGCTTAGACGTCACAACAAATCCCTCAGTCAAAATAGACCCTCAGCGATACAGGGAGATAAGCCGTCTCAGGGGAAGAAAAGCTGAGCTAGCATCCAAGATCATGAAGTATCAGATAGAGAGGTTTGGAGAGGTTGAAGTTCATGACGCCCTCGCGGTTGCGGCCGCGATGCAGCCAGCCATGTTCCAGATGGTTGAGATGAATGTCCAAGTCCTCACTAACAACGACGTCTCGCGAGGAGCCACGATACCCTTCAAGCCAAAAGAGGGCGGGCGTGGGAGGGCCAGGATATGCATAGACATCAACTCTGAAGAGTTCATGAGGCTATTTCTCGAGAAAGTCTCCGAGGCCTAGAGCCCTACGGGCGAGTTCAGAGATATATTCCGGCTCCCTTCAATGTGTCTCAGACATGAGGCTTCTCAGCCTAGGCTACTTCCTCTCAGTAATTAATGCCCTTATCTTTTCCCTACCAACCATACTCTATCTGCCCGCCCTAGCGGCCTACCCAGCATCCATTATACTGCGTGGATGGGGGTGGCGCTCTCTTGGAAAAAGGCTGGGAGCCCTCGGAAACCTCTACCCAGCAATCTGGATACTTGGAGGAGCAACATACGCAGCCATACTGTCGCAGAGTTACGGCCTCATCGAGTATGGGCTTCTTATAGCACTGGCCACCTGGGCCTCATACTCGGCTATCGAGGCAGCTCTATATCTCAGGACAGCTAGTAAGTTGAAGCTCAGACCTCTCTACTTCTCGCCGATAAGCCTAGTAGGCGTCAGTACCATAACGTTCGTCTTTTTAATGAGCAGCAGAACCATCCAATTCATGGAACAAGTGAGATACGGGGAGCTGACATACCTTGTCTTCGCCTCCTCCGCAACCTTGGCAGCCTCAGCCCTCCTAACAGCCCTGACCACCCTCAGAATAGGGGCCGAGACCCCTACTGGTGAGCGCGAGGTGGAGACCCTCCTAGTATCAACGCCCCAGCGCACCACGCCGCGGCGAACAATAAATGAAAACATTACACTACACATCAAAAGAGAGAAGCCGCCAAAGACGGCGAGAGCAGCCACAGTTTCCGGACCCCTCATACGCATAGAGGTGATTAGCCGCAGCAATACAGTCGTTTGCTCAAAATGCGGCGCTGGCGCACCCATAGGTACGGACAAGTGCCTCGAATGTGGAGAGCCATTTAAGAAGGCGGCAACAGCTCTCCGCTGCCCTGTCTGCAAAGCACCATTCTCCATGGCGAGAGCCGTCTCACAGCGACACTATGTCTGTGGGCAATGCTTTTCAGACCTAAGAGTGCTACAGAGGTAAATATGGGGCTGAGACGAGTTTCAGAATATATGAATAAAACAGCTATTGGGGTTACTTGTTGCCTAGCGGATCAGGCTTGTGATAGCAGAAGCTATCGGCTCTGAGAGGAAGGATATACCCTGGCTTATCACGAATGAGATAGCTAGGAATGTTCCGAAGAGTATCGCCGCCATCGCGACGTTACCGTTTTTGAGCTCCTTCTCTACATCAAACTCCTTCACGTCAACTCCTGGAATAGTCTCTGCAATCCTGATGAGCCAGCTGTAGACCCGATTCTGAGCCCACACAATCAATATGATGGCTAGGGGCAGGCCTATAAAGAGCTGGATAATCCCTCCGATGATGGCTCCTACGTTGAACTGCCCCGGTATCACTGCCTTACTTATCCCAGACACGGCCTGTCCCACAACGTTCCCAACCGCAATCAGTATGCCCGCAATATAGACGCCGACGGCCACGTTCCTGTTCCTAAGCTCCTCGAACTCGTTGATCTGTTTGGTGGTTCTGTCAAGTATGTTCAGGGCGATGGTTATGCTGAATAGCGCGAGAGCAACAGCGAGTACTAGCTGAATCACGGCCACCAAGAGGTCTAGTATCACCATTTCTACAGCCATATCATCATAAGTGGGTGTCTAGCGACCTATATACTTTTTCCTTCCACTGTAACATATAGCTTCATCATAAACTAATAAGTTAGAATTGAACCAACCTATCTAATTTTCATTAGTAGCTTTAGACTCGGCGGCCTACTCAGCGACTCAGCCGCTAAGACTCTGCCACACCCATCGATCACTAATAGTACCTGTTCTCCGAGGCTTCTCTCCTCGTAGTCTAAGTATCTGATGGTCTGAGACCCGTGAAGTGCCTCCACCATTGTTAGTTTGGCGTCGAGGACGAGCATGTTGATGGGGACTCGATAGTCAGCCAGAGGCATAGCGGAGTTCACGACCTTTGAGACCTTGAATATCTTTAGTACCCTACTCTTTCTCTTCTGTTCCCACAAAAACCATGCTGGAACTGTGACCATGGCTGGTGCAAGGGTGATGAGGGAGAGATGTAGGTCCTTGAGAACGAGTATTATGACTGTTGAGAGCAGAAGGAAAAGGCTGAGAACTTCGAGGGCAAAGACCCGCACATATCTGTCGTGCAGGAGAAGTCTCTCTACGCTCGTCGCAGCGTACATCACTTTACAAGCATTGATACACGGCTATTGTTAAGCGTTATCCTTAGACAACTATCGGTTCAGGACCAGAAGGGTTTATCGCCTTTAGCCCCGTGTTGGCGTTGACCCATGCTGCGAGCGCCTCGCAGGCCTCGGGGTCGCCGTGTATCGTGATGGCGATTCCTGAGTCGCTCCTCTTGGAGATATAATCGCGCAGCTCTGCCTGCCCAGCGTGTGCAGATAGCTTGTATTGGACTACTTTTGCCGCCACCTTAATCTCTGACCCATTCGGAGACAGTTTGCCCTCTGCTAAGAGCTTAGCGCCAGGCGTGTTGGGGGCTTGGAAGCTGACGAGCAGTATTGTTGACGCTTCGTCTCCTGCTATTTTCTGGGCATAGTAAGCTGCCGGCCCACCCTTCAGCATGCCAGCCGGGCTAATAACCACCGAGGGGTCTTCTAGTAGCCTCTCCCTATCTCTCCTCCCCTTCACGATTCTCAGCTTCCTGCTGGTCCTCGCTAATAGGTCGAAGCCGTCCACGTATTCCTCGTCGTCAAGATAGAGCTGGAGTAGCTGCCTCGCCATCCCATCCATCCACACGTTCTCATGAAAACCATGTGCGGCGAGTATGCAGGCCACTTCCTGAGCCCTAGCAACAGCGAAGGAAGGCACAACCATCACGCCGCCCTGATTCACCGTCTCCCGGGCAAGCTCCACAACATTGTCCTCCAAGACCTTTCTAGGCAGGTGCGCCTCGAGCGCATATGTTGACTCTGTGACTACTACGTCAAACCCTGAGCCGGGATCGTCGCAACCATCTAGTAGGCGCGTCTTTACCGAGGTGAAGTCGCCGGAATATAAGAGGGTCTTATCAGCGTTGACTACAATCTGGGCGCTACCCGGAATGTGGCCGGCGTCTATGAACTCTATCTCCGCGTCCTTAATCCTGATACGCTCACCATAATTCACCCTCTGGGTGGCTCTAACGAATTTCAAGACCTCAGCATCTGTGAAGGGCAGAAAGTATCCACTAAGCTTGAGCATGTCTTTCAACAGCACCTCAGCCTGCCTGACGGTCGACTCTGTGGCGAAGATCTTGGGCGCGCCGCTAACAAGGAGCAGGGGCACCGCGCCGACATGGTCGAGGTGGGCGTGAGATATCAAAACCGCGTCCAAGTCCCTCGGCGACACGTGTCCCGGCATCATGACCTTGTCGTCAACCTTGACACCGTAGTCGAGCAGAATCCTCGCTCCGCCAGCCGTCTTCACAAGTATAGCAGACCTTCCTACCTCTCTCACTCCTCCGAGAACCCTAATCTCTATAGCCCATCACCATCTTTATCCACTGTTTAACCCACTATTCTGTCGTCTTAGATGGCCATGCAACGTTATATACCTACCTACAATCCCCATCTCGCCATTCAGGCACCGCCACGGTTTATAATCAAGGCCTATGAGCCCCACACACAGGAGGGGCCGGGGCTAGGAGATGCGTGGAGCGGCCATCTACGCGGGTCATTCAGCCATCCAGCTCTCACTGGGCTTTCTCGAGGAGGGGTTTGAGGCAGCGATCTTCGGGCCGCCCGAGCGGTTGAAGCTATATGAAAGGTTCCCTACCCTCAAGGCGCGGCTCCATCAATACAGCGACCCTTCACTCCTCGACAGTCTAGCTGATGAGGGCTACTTTCTGATACCTACGGGCGGCGTGGTTGAGTATCTAACACCCAGTCTTGTGGAGAGAGTTAGGATACCGGTCTTTGGGCTTAGGCACCTGGTGAGGTGGGAGGCTGACTGGAGTTTGAAGACTCGTCTCCTGGAGGAGGCGAGGATGCCGATGCCCAGGCGGTTTAGAAGCATAAGTGAGGTGGATAGGCTTGTTATAGCGAAGCTCCCAGGAGCCAAGGGTGGGCGGGGATACCTGGTTACACGCAGCCCAGAGGAGATCAAGAATTGGCTCAAGAACCTGAGGGAGCAGAACCTCATTACAAGAGAGGACGACATCTTCCTCCAAGAGTATATCGTGGGGACAACAATATACGCCCACTATTTCCAGAGCCCCATAATGGATAGGCTCGAACTGACGGGGTTCGACATAAGATATGAATCCAACGTCGATGGTCTTAGACGTTTAAGCCCGAGGAACATCGGAGACCTAAAGGAGGGCTTTGTAGTCACTGGAAACCTACAGGTCTATCCGAGGGAGAGGCTTCTAGAGGAATTCATAGAGCTAGGTGAGAAGCTCGTTGAGGCTACCAGGCGCCTCATACCGCCTGGAGTGATTGGGCCTTTCTGCCTTGAGACAGTCGTCACAGAAGATCTAAAGCCTATAGTCTTCGAGTTCTCTGGTCGAATAGTTGCTGGGACAAATGTATACTTAGGCGGGAGCCCCTATCTTGCTCTGTATTGGGGGCGGGAGATGACGGTGGGTAGGAGGATGGCGCTTGAGGTTAGGATGGCTATGGAGCAGGGTAGGCTGGGGGAGGTGCTGACCTAGCGTTGGGCCTAAGTATAGCATGTATAGCGAGCCATTCGGCCCTAGATGTTTTTGACGGAGCCAAAGACGAGGGATTTACAACGATAGCAATATGCAGGAAGAATAGGGAGAAGATATACGCCGCAGCCCGCGAGACTGTGGATAAATGTATAATCCTCGACGATTATAGAAACATCATCGACCCCCACATCCAAGAAAGGCTTCTGAAGGAGGACTCGATAATCGTCCCCAACAGGAGCATGGCCGTCTACGTCGGCTACGACCCAATTGAGAAGGAGTTGAGAGTGCCTGTCTACGGAAACAAACACCTCCTAAGATGGGAGGAGCGCACTGGCGAGAAAAACTATTATCGGCTCCTCGACGAGGCTGGAATAAGAAGGCCGGCAGTCTGGAGGCTTGAAGATGTTTCCGGCCCAGTAGTCCTGAAGGTCCAGGAGGCTGGGAGGCCACAGGAGAGGGCCTTCATATTCGCGTCAAGCAGGGATGAGCTCTACGCCAAGATAGATGAGGCTCTTAGGAGGGGGGTGATCTCGGAGGAGCAGCTGAGGAGGAGCGTGGCGGAGGAGCTTGTATTGGGAGCCCACTTCAACATCAACTACTTCTACAGCATAGCTAGGCAGAGGCTCGAGATTCTAAGCGTTGACAGGAGAATCCAGAGCAACCTCGACGGAGTGCTTCACCTACCAGCTCAGCAACAGCTGGAGATTGAGGCGAGGATAAGCATGGTTGAGGTTGGGCACATACCCGTAACACTCCGCGAAAGCCTCCTAGAGGAGGCGTATACCATCGGTGAGAGGTTTGTGGAGGCGGCTAGGCGGCTTGAGCCTCCGGGGATAATAGGCCCCTTCACCCTCCAAACCCTGGTCACGCCTGAGCTCCAGCTGGTCGTATATGATGTCGCTCCACGCATCGGTGGAGGGACAAACGCACACATGGCACTTGGTGGACAGTATTCAAAGCTCTTCCTCAGAAAGCCTGTATCGTTAGGGAGGAGGATAGCCATGGAGATTAGGGAGATGAGCCGGGAGGGCAGGTTAAACGAGGTAACGACTTGAAAGAAGTCGTGAATGCATATATCCTATCCTAGCTTCAACAGTATCGAGCAGGTATGCCATGGACTAAGGGTACCCAAGCCAGAATAATGCAGCTCGAGAGTCTCCTGAGGAGCAGAGGTCTTGAAGCCGCCGTAATCTCGGGAAAGAAGGAGGTCTACTATTTCACAGGCTTCTGGACAACAAGACTCATACTCCCAACCTATCTCTTCCTACGAGTGGGGCGGGAGCCAGTCTTGCTGACAGGCTCGACGGAGAAGGACATAGCCTCGAAGACCTTCGGCGGAAGTCTAGTCCTCTTCGAGAACTATAAACTCGAGGAGCGGATGATAGCTTACCCGGACTACGTCGCAGGTGAGGCTGAAAAACTCGTGAGGGAGTATCTCTCTGGAGCCAAGCGCATGGGCGTCGACGCGTGGAATCTCCCACACACACTACATCATGCCCTCCGACGCGGGGTAGGAGACTTCGAGCTGACAGACATATCGCAGGATATTCTAATCATGAGAGCTGTTAAGCATGATGACGAGCTCGAACTAATCAAAAGGAGCTGCGAGCTCGTAGACAAGGCATACAACATGGCCAAAAAACTGGTCACACCCGGTAGAACAGAAGTCGAAGTCTATGGCGAGATACATAAGGAGCTCAGCCGAATCGTTGGGACATTCCAGTACTTTGCAGGGGACTTCGTCTCGGGTGAGAGGGCGTTAGATATTGGAGGGCCACCAACGTCTCGGGTCTTAAGGGAGGGAGACCCCTTCATATTTGACCTCTGGGTTACGACGATGGAATACTGGAGCGATACGTGCAGGACATATGTGGTTGGTGGAAGGCCAAGTGAGGGGTTGAAGAAGCTACACTCGATAGTTCTTAGGGCCCTTGAGAGAGGCATGGAGATGCTTCGGCCCGGTGAGACAGGGGCTCAGATATACAGCACTATTCGAGGAGTGTTTAAAGAAGCGGGATATGGCGATTATTTCCCACACCACGCGGGGCACGGCATAGGGCTCGATGGGCAGGAGCCTCCATTCTTCATACCAGGCTCCACGGAAGTTCTGAAGCCCGGCATGGTGGTTACTCTGGAGCCCGGTCTCTATGTCCCAGGGATTGGCGGTGTTAGGGTGGAGAATAACTTCCTAGTCACTGAGGATGGGCCTAAGGTGTTGACTTTCGCTCCAACAGACCTGTAATAATGTCTACTCCAGTTTTCCTCCTATTTCTTTGAGTAGAGCCTCGTAGGCCATCTTAACCTCCTCGACCGCAGCCTCATCCTCAAGCGTAGTGATGTCTCCTATAGGTTTACCGGTGGCTAAAGCCCTCATAATCCTCCTCATAATCTTCCCACTCCGGGTTTTCGGCAGCCTACTGACGACGAAGATGCTCTTGGGCTCCGCTATAGCTCCTATACGCTCCCTAACCCACTTCCTCAGCTCTTCCTGGACCCTTGAGGTCTTGGGGACATCGGCTTTGAGTACGACATAGGCTATGGGGACCTCACCCTTCACATCGTCTGGTACGCCACACACCGCCGCCTCAGCGACATAGGGATGCGAGACCAGGGTGGATTCCAGCTCGTAGGTTCCAATCCTATGCCCAGCAACCTTCAGAACCTCATCAGACCTTCCAAGAACCCAGATGTAGCCGTCGTTGTCCCGGATGGCGTAGTCGCCTGTGAAGAAGTAGCCGAACCTCGAGAAGTAGACCGAGTTATATCTCTCCGGGTCCCCATACATTCCTGTTGGCGGGCCAGGCATACCAGGCCACGGCCTCTTAATTATTAGGTAACCTTTCACACCATTTGGTACAGACACCCCATTCTCGTCAACAACATCAGCCTCAATACCGGGCAACGGTGGCCCGTTGGTCCCTGCTTTAAGCGGAACAAGCTTAAGGCCTGGAGCGTGTGATATGAGAATTCCACCCGTCTCCGTCATCCACCAAGTACTCCCCACAGGGCACCTGCCACCGCCTATCAGCTCAAAGAGCCATCTCCACGCAGCCGGATTAATCGGCTCACCTACACTGTGTATAAGCCGGAGGGTTGAGAGGTCGTGCTTGGTAACATGCTCCGTCCCAAGCCTCATGAAAGCCCTTACAGCAGTCGGCGAAGTATAGAAGATGGTTACGCCATACCTCTCTATGATGCTCCACCAGCGGTCGGGTGCTGGAAAGTCAGGCGCACCCTCATACATCACAACAGTGGTTCCAACCATGAGCGGACCGAAGACTATGTAGGAATGGCCAGTAACCCACCCTATGTCGGCTGTACACCAGAAGATATCCTCATCCCTTATGTCAAAGACCCACTTCATAGTCGCGTTGAGGAGCACAGCGTATCCTCCCGTGTCATGGATTATTCCTTTAGGCTTACCTGTAGTGCCTGATGTGTATAGCACATAGAGGATGTCAGTACTCTCCATCTCCTCAGGCTGGACGTAGGCGTTGGGATTCACGTCCTTTAGAAGCTCTTCAAGGTAGGCATGCTTAGCCTCATCAATAGGCGTTTCAGTACTGCCTACCCTACGTATCAGGATGATCTTCTCGACAGTTGGGCATTCCTCCACCGCCTTATCAGCGATCTCCTTTGTCCTGACAATCTTCCCCCTCCTATAGTATCCGTCGGTTGTAAAGATGTATCTCGCGCCGATGTCGCTTATTCTCGAGGCCAGTGCTTCGGCGCTGAAGCCGCTGAAGACCTGGGAAAAAATTACTCCGAGACGGGCTGCAGCCAACATCAGAATCATCAACTCAGGGATCATAGGCATGTAGAATGCGACCCTATCGCCTCTCTTGAGATGGAGCTTCTCTTTCATGACATAGGCTACGCGATTCACATACCTCCACAATTCGAAGTAGGTGAATTTCCTAATTTCAAGCGGCTCTCCATCCTCCTTGACAGGTTCACCCTCCCAGATCAGCGCCAGTTTATTCTTCCTCCAAGACTTTACATGCCTGTCTAGGCAGAGATATGACAGGTTTAGACGGCCGCCGGCAAACCATTTATATACATTCGGATGCTCACCAGGAATTACCACCTTCTCAAACTTCTTAAACCATTCAATCTCCTCAGCTACGCCAGCCCAGAACTGCTCGAAATTCTCCAGCGACTGCCTATGAAAAAACTGGTAATCCGATATACCGACAAACCTCCCCTTCCAGTTGTTCTCTAGGATTAGGTGCTCGTCAAAGTTTAGCGCCTCACGTAAAGACTCGGATGAGCTCATGGATGTTCTCAAGGAGATGATTATATTTTTCTCGTTAATATACCTGCGTCAGAATGGATTAATAATTTTTATTAAAATGATTAAAAAAACATACATCTTTATCATTATGTATTAATATTCCATGGGCTCTCATAACACATAGTCTCTACTTATAATCGTGGGTTGGTGGCTGGTTTGTATTTTTTACAAGTTTACGAGCCTTCCTATACTGTGTAAAAATTCATAATAGCTTTAGATGCCTCGTTGCTTTGTCGATTATGTGCTCTGGCGCCGGCCCTATTGCGAGGGCTGTCACCGTGCCGGGCTCGACCTGTGTTAGACCCGCATCCTCTATGAGGGCTGTCGGCAGCCCGTCCGCCTCCACCTTATCCTTAATCGAGATAAGCTCGTCTAGACTTGACACGGCCACAACAACTTTTCTCTGTCCTGTTTCCAACCATCTAGTGGCCCACTCGGGCCTAAGCCTCGTTGCTTGGAGGTAGGCTGTGAGGGAGGCGTGGGCTACTTGGGCTGCGAGCTTGCCGCGACCGAGTCTTAGGTCCCTCCTGACCACTATGACTTGTTTGAACGTCTCCCCGCTCAAGCCTTGCTCACCTAGATACCCTGCCTGATAGTGGGTTAACTAGCCTCTTAACTACTGTGTGGCTTCCATGCCTCGAGAGGGCGTCTCTAACGGCTTCGATGGATGTGTAGGAGGCGACGGCGGCTATTGCGGGGCCTGTCCCCGATACTCCTGCCCCCAGCGCGCCGGCTGCCAACGCGTCGATTATTGGACTGGTTGGAACCTTCAGAGCCGCTGCATGCAGGAGGCCATTAAGGGTCATAGCCCTCCAGTAGTCTCCACGCTCAGCCATCCGGAATGCCTCCATGACAAGGTCCTTGATCGGCATTAGCAAATCCTTCCTAAACTCCCTAGTGTATGTCCTCTGCTCAGGTATGAGGATTGCAGCGGCTAGGTCCTGGTCTATGGCTTCATGTCTCAGTATTTTTCTGCGGTAGTTGTCTGTTAGGACTAATCCCCCGAGCATGCATGCAGCTGCGTCGTCCATGGCCCCGGTTATGGAGACGCCGGACCTCTGCGAGGCCTCTGCCACAGCGGCTAGAAATTCTTCAGCCCCCATGGTCTCCCCCAGGGCGTCTAGGACCGCCAGGCCCACGGCTACAGCCGCCGAGCTTGAGCTCTTTAAGCCAACCGCTATAGGGATATCTGAGCTGGTCGTGACCCTAAACCCTAATCCCTCAGCCCCGACACGCTCCAAAACTATCCTGACAACCTCCTTGACAAGCGAGTCATCGCCAACGGCATCTCTGTTAACCAGCACAATCTCACCACCCTCAACAGGCTCAACAAATGCCCGTGTATGGAAGTCAACGCCGACCGCGCCTCCAAACCCGGTGGAGATTGCGTTAATTATTGAGACCGCGCCGTGGGCCTCGCCTACACCCCTTCGAGCCAATTTCCCGCACGTAAATATCTGAGGAAAAAATATAAATTGAGCGGGCCTCCTCTAACCCCGCATGAGTAGGGGGAGGGGCGTAGGTCGTAGCAATCCAACATTCCTTACCTGGACTACGACCTATGCCTATTTCTTTGGGCCGAGTATTTAGTAGGCCCGCTTCCCCCCTCCCCCGCTCTGCAGGTGTGTGGTGTATGTGTCATGTCTAGTAGGTTAGGTGTAGCTGTGCTTGGAGCGACTGGCATGGTTGGGCAGATATATGTGCAGATGCTGAGCAGGCATCCATGGTTCGAGATCAGGGCCGTGACGGGGAACTCGACGGTTGGTAAGACGCTAGGAGAGGCTTATCGGGGTAAGGGGCATGTCCCGGAGAAGTATGCGGATTTAGAGGTCTTGCCCTCAGACCCAGCCAAGATAGATGCAGACCTGGTCTTCAGCTGTCTTCCGACTAAGGCTGCTAGGGAGGTTGAGCCCAAGTTCGCTGCTGCCGGCTTCCCGGTGGTGAGCGACTCCTCGGCACACAGGTACCTGCCCGATGTCCCGCTGATTATTCCAGAAGTGAATCCAGAGCATCTCGATTTGATAGATGTTCAGAGGAGAAGGCGAGGCTGGGATGGCTACATAGTGACAACCCCCAACTGCACTACAGTAGGATTCGCACTACCCTTGAAGCCCCTAGCCGACGACTTCGGACTCAAACACGTCAATGTTGTGACTATGCAGGCGGTCTCCGGCGCGGGCTACAACGGAGTCCCCTCAATGGCTATTCTTGGAAACATAATCCCGTACATTGAGGGAGAGGAGGCCAAGGTCTCAGAGGAGCCGAGGAAGATACTTGGTAAGCTGGTTGACAGCGAGGTTAAGCCACTGGACATTACGGTAGATGCGACGTGCATGAGGGCTCCGACGATTGTTGGCCACCTCGAGGCAGTACAGGTTGAGCTTAGCAGGGATGTACCTCTCGAGGAGGTTGTAGCGTCGCTGGCAGGTTTCACAGGGCTGCCTCAGAAGATCGAGCTGCCGACCGCACCGAGGAGACCCATACGTGTCTTCAGCGAAGAGGAGAGGCCTCAGCCCCGTTTGGACTCTGACGCGGGCGAGGTTCCTGGCATGGTGATCTCTGTCGGCAGGGTGAGAAAGGGGAAGAGGCCTGGAACAGCGATGTTCGTTACGTTAAGCCATAATCTTATAAGGGGGGCCGCTGGCTCGGCAATACTGACGGCCGAGTTGCTATATGCTTTGAGGAGGTTGGATTAGGGGCATGGTAACTGGGAAGACTGTCAGGCTCTCTAGGTTGACGGAGAGGGGGAGGATGCTCTGCATCCCAATGGACCACGGGATAACTGCTGGGCCTATGAAGGGCCTCGACACGATCTATAGGACGATAAAAGAGGTTGAGAGGGGCGGTGCGACGGCATTCCTCGTCCAAAAGGGGATAGTGAAGCACATGCCTGAGCCTCCAACGATAGGCTTCATAATCCACGTCTCAAGCAGTACCTCGCTAGGCCCAGACCCCAACTGGAAGGTCCGCGTAGGAGGGGCAGAGACCGCTCTATTACTTGGCGCCGACGGACTCTCAGTACACATAAACATAGGAAGCAAGGCTGAGCCCGAGATGCTAAGGAAGCTTGGAGAGGTGGCAGACGAGTGCGAGTCCTGGGGCGTACCATTGATTGCTATGATGTATCCTAGGGGTGAGGGAATTAAGGACCCGAACGACCCGAATGTGTTGATGCATGTTGCGCGTGTCGGCGCGGAGCTTGGAGCGGACATAGTTAAGGTGCCATATAGTGGGAGTGTGGAGACATTCAGACGAGTTGTTGATGCGTGCCCCGCGCCAGTGGTTATGGCCGGCGGCCCAAAGATGGATAACGACTTGGCTGTTTTGAGGATGGCTAGGGAGGCCGTGGACGCTGGAGCGATGGGTGTGACAATAGGCAGGAATGTATTCATGCATGAGAGACCAGCGGCAATAGTCAGGGCACTACGCGCGATAGTGATTGAGGATAGGAGCGTCGAGGATGCCCAGGCACTCCTCGAGCGGGAGGCCAGGATTTGAGCCAGAGCAGTTCAAAGGAGATAGTCATAGAAGCCATTGATGAGCGGGAGGCAGAGGAGGCCGCCACGGCCGGCGCCCCAGCGATACTCTACACTGGAGAAAAAACGCCCCCAAGCCTGAAGAACCGCGCAAAGATATACACGATAGGGAGAGAGCTTGTTCCGGTCAAGGTAACCAAGCCCAGTGACATCGACGAGATCTATAAACTCGCCAGGACAGGCGTCGAGTCGATACTCGTAGAGACAGCGGACATGAAGATTATTCCCCTAGAGAATATCTTGGCTGGAATTCAGGGGACAGGGACGAGGGTCTATGTGAGGATTGGGAGTGTTGAGGAGGCTGAGGCTATGCTCGGTGTGCTTGAGAAGGGTGTAGATGGCATAGTTTACCGGCCCTCAGGTGCCGGCGAGATTGGGCTGTTGCTTGATCTTGTGAGGCAGGTTCGGAGGGTTGAGCTTAGGCCCGCTAGGGTCACTGAGGTCTTCGACGTGGGTATGGGTGAGAGGGCTTGTGTAGATACTACATCTATGCTCAGATATGGTGAGGGGCTGCTTGTGGGCAGTATGGCGAGGATGCTCTTCCTAGTACATAATGAGTCTGTTGGCTCGAAGTTTACACCACCCAGGCCATTCAGAGTCAACGCGGGCTCGGTCCACCTATACACACTCGGCCCAACTGGAAAGACATTATACCTCTCCGAGCTAAAGTCGGGGATGCGGGTCCTGATAGTCTCTAAGGATGGCTCGACGAGGATAGCGTCTGTGGGCCGGGTGAAGATTGAGAGGAGGCCGATGATACAGGTCAACGCTGAGGTGGATGGTGTCTATGGCTCGGTAACGCTTCAGAAGGCTGAGACGATAAGGCTTGTAACAGCTAAGGGTGAGATAGTAGACGTCACCTCCCTAGCAAAAGGGGAGGAGGTATTATCATGGCTTTCAAGCAAGGCTGCGAGACATATGGGGATGGAGGTAAACGAGTTCATAGATGAGGTCTAGCCTAGCTGAGAGGGTCTGTATCTCTATATTGCCCCGCGGCGTGGAGGAGTTTAAGCAGCTAAGCCAGCAGGCCGTAGAGCTGGGAGCTAGGCTAATCGAGCTGCGGCTAGACGGCCTCCGAGAAAACGAGGTGGTAGAGGCTGCTAAGCTGTTAAATGGATTGGATGCCCGGAAGATTGTTACTCTCCGCCCCAGCTGGGAGGGCGGCCACTATGAGGGGGATGAGAAGAGGAGATTGGAGCTTATAGGGAGGGTGGCTGCTTGGGCGGATTTTGTTGACTTGGAGCGCGACATCGTCGACAGTAATCCAGCGCTTGTGGATGAGCTTCGGGGCATGGGTGTTAGGGTTATATCCTCGAGGCACTTTGTCGGTGGGTCGCCCATCGGTTCGGAGCTCCGCAGGATTGTGTCAGAGGGTCTTAAGGCTGTGGACATCGTCAAGGTGGTGAATAGCCCGGGTGCGTTGTCTGAGGCTGTGGAGATGCTGGCACTCTACTCGGAGGCCTCTTTCCGCGACAGGCTAGTCTCGTTTAGTATGGGTGAGAGGTGGTGTCTTACGAGGGTATTCAGCGTCTTGCTGGGTGCGCCCTTCACCTACGCATCTCTCCCAGGTCAGCCAGTAGCTCCAGGCCAGCTCAGCTTCCCGGAGGTTGTTAAGGCCCTTGAGGTGCTCTCCAAGACATGGCACTCCTAGCAGTTCTAGGCCACCCAATCTCACACTCAGCATCACCGGTCATGCACAACGCAGCCCTCCGGGCACTCAACCTCCCAAACCGCTACATAGCGATAGAAGTGCGGCCAGAGAAGTTTCAGAGTACTCTAAAGTCTCTCCACAACTTAGGCTTCAAGGGTCTCAACATAACGATACCACATAAGGAGGCGGCAGCGATGTGCGCCTCTAGGCTCTCAGAGGAAGCTGAGGCTGTGAGGGCGGTAAACACCCTCGTGAGACTGCAGGAGGGCTGGGCCGGGTATAACACAGATGTAGCCGGCGTTGAGAAGAGTCTCTCCCCACATGTTGATGGGCGGCCGGGCGCCGCGCTGATTCTGGGCGCGGGTGGCTCTGCTGCAGCCGCCCTCTACGCCCTCTGGAGGATGGGTGTTAGCGTGGTTATCATCGCGAATAGGAGTAGATGGAGGGCTGAGGAGCTTGCGCGGAGGCTGGAGGAGAAGTTGGGCCTCAGGGTTGAGGTTGTCGGCTTAGAAGATGCCGGAGTGAAGGCTCGCCAAGTGGACATCATAATAAACGCCACACCGCTCGGACTAACCTACCATGAGAGTCCCATAGCACCACAAGACCTCACCAAGAACCATGTAATACTTGACATGGTCTACTCAACAGGCCCCACACCGCTCCAGAGAGCTGCTGAGACCTCAGGCTCCACGTATATTGACGGCGTTAACATGCTTGTCGAGCAGGGAGTCGAGGCTTTTAGAATCTTCCATGGAGTTGAGCCTGAGAAAAAGGTGATGGAACGGGCAGTCAGGGAGTGGCTAGCCAAGCGTGGTGGCCTAAAATGATTGTGAGGGCTAGAGCTAAGAATCTCTCCGGCGAGGTGAGAGCCCCACCCAGCAAGAGCTACACCCACAGAGCCATAGCCGCTGCACTCCTCACACGGGGCAAATCCCTCATAAACAACCCGCTCTACTCACGCGACACGGAGGCAACAATCAACGCCGCAAAACTCTTCGGCGCCGAGCTGCACCCTGAGAAAGATAGAATCACTGTCGAGGGCGTCGAGCAGCCCAGAACCCCACCAGACGTCATCGACACATTGAACTCTGGAACAACGCTGAGGATAATGACGTGTATAGCTGGTCTAGCCGAGAAGGGCTATACTGTCCTGACGGGTGATGAGAGTCTCCGTAAGAGGCCGATGCAGCCTCTCCTTGACGCCCTGGGGCAGCTTGGCATAAGGGCATGGTCGGCAAAGCTAGACGGCACAGCGCCGATAATCGTCGAGAGTGGCGAGATGGGCGGGGAGTGCAGGATTAGGGGAGATGTCAGCAGCCAGTTCGTCTCAGGGTTATTGATTGCAGGCTGCGCTGCTGAGAGGAGCGTCACGGTTAACATTGAGGGTGACCTAGTCTCAAAGCCCTACGTGGATGCGACTATAAGCGTCTTGGAGTCCTTCGGCGCCAGAGTCGAGAGGGAGGGTTACAGCCGGCTAGAGACCAGGCCCGGCTCCTATAGGCCAGCAGTCTTCACGGTTCCAGGCGACTATGGATTGGCGGGCTTCATAATGTCGGCTCCCCTAGTGGCTGGAGGCCGGGTCAGAATAACTGGCCTCAACCCCTCGCTCCCTCAGGCCGACTACAGGGTGGTGAGGCTGCTTAGGGACATGGGGGGTGATGTCAGGGAGGGAGACGGGTTTGTCGAGGTTGGCTTGTCGTATTTGAAGGGTGTTAAGGTTAACTTGAAGGACTCACCAGACCTCCTGCCCATCGCCGCCGTCTTGGCTGCTGTTGCTGAGGGGGAGACAAGGATAGAGGGGGTGGGGCATGCAAGGTTTAAGGAGAGCGATAGAGTCCACGTGCTAGCCGCTGAGCTCTCCAAGACAGGTATCAAGGTGGTCGAGACACCCGACGGGCTAATCGTTAGGGGTGGGGAGCCGAGACCCTCCAGGCTAGACCCTCACGCCGACCATAGACTCTTCATGGCCTTCACACTCCTCTCAATAGCGACAGGGGGAGGTGTGGAGGTCCTAGACCCGGAGTCCGCCTCGGTCTCCTACCCCAGCTTCCTAGACGACCTCAAAAGGCTCGGATGCGAGGTTGAGACGGCTTGAGCGGTAACATGCTGGGTAAGAGGTTCATGGTCTTGAGCTTCGGCGAGAGCCATGGGAGATGCATTGGCGCCGTGGTAGATGGTTGCCCAGCAGGCCTTAGGCTCTCGGAACAGGATATACAGGCCCTCCTAGATTTAAGGAGACCTGGGCAGTCGATCGTAACGACTCAGAGAAAGGAGGAGGACAAGGTGGAGATACTGAGTGGAGTCTTCAACGGCTACACAACCGGCGCGCCGATAACAATGCTCATCTGGAATAAGGATATTATATCCAAGGATTATGAGAGGGTTTTGGAGACACCGAGGCCCAGCCACGCCGACTACTTCGCCAGACTTAAGTATGGAGGTTTCAACGACTACAGGGGCGGCGGAAGATTCTCAGGCCGGATAACCGCAGGCTATGTGATGGCTGGAGCCATAGCCTTGAAGCTCCTGAGGGAGACGCTGAAGATCGAGGTTCTCGCCTATACTAAGAGGATAGCTGGAATAGAGGCCAGGCCGCTACCGATAGAGACTATTAGAGAGAAGAGACTTGCTAATGAGGTAAGATGTCCAGACGAAGAGGCCGCGGAGGACATGAAGCGCGCAATACTGGAGGCCCGCTCTTCAGGAGACTCTGTGGGGGGAATAGTAGAGTGTATAGCCCTGAACGTCCCACCATGCCTCGGAGAACCGGTCTTCGACTCTCTAGACTCAGATCTCTCCAAAGCACTGTTCAGCATCCCGGCGGTGAAGGGTGTCGAGTTTGGAGCCGGCTTCAAGGCGGCTGATATGAGGGGCTCGGAGCACAACGACCCTCTAGGGCTTGTGGACGGTGTGGTTAGGCCCCTGACTAATAATGCAGGCGGGATAGTTGGTGGCCTCTCCACAGGGAGAGAGATCGTTGTCAGGGTTGCGTTTAAGCCCGCAGCCTCCATATCTAAGCCTCAACAGACAATCAACGTTAAGAAGAGGGGGGTAGAGGAAGTTGTTGTTACAGGTAGGCATGATCCATGTGTTATACCTAGAGCTGTGCCCATTGTGGAGTCAGTCGTCGGCATCGTCCTCGCAGACCACGCTATCAGAGCCGGCCTCATACCACCTGTCCTTAAAGGTGAGGCCTCCAGTTGAGCATGGATGAGATAAAGCGTCTGAGGGAGGAGATAAGGATAGTAACCGAAGAGATTATCCGGGCCATATCTAAGAGGAGGATTCTGGCGGAAAAGCTTGGCGAGGCGAAGAAAGCACTGGGCATCAGCCCCATAGACCTAGACGCTGAGGCTGAGCTAAGGGCCCAGATAGCCAAGATAGCTAGTGAGAACGGCCTCGACCCTGAATACGCCCAGAAAATACTAAGCCTCCTTATACAAGACGCAATATCGATTCAGCAGCCACAGACCAAGCCGAGGATTACCCACATGGACATCTTCAGAAGAGCCAAGCAACTAGAGATGAGCGGGGAGAAGATATACCATCTCGAAGTCGGCGAGCCTGACTTCGGAGCACCCCGCCAAGTTGCAGAGACGTTGAGCTGGGCCGCGTCACACGGCTACGCAGCCTACGGCGAGGCTAAGGGCAGGCCTGAGCTGCGGAAGGCGATTAGGGACCTCCTCCGCGAGAACATTGGTGTTGACGTCTCAGAAGACCAGATAGTGATCACGCCCGGTGGAAGATTCGCCGTATACCTGGCCGCAGCATCTACGCTGAGACCTGGAGACCAAGCCGTGGTCATAGACCCCTCTTGGCCCCTCTACAAGCAGGTAGTCGAGATGATGCATGCTAGAAGCCTCGTCATACACACTAGGCTGGAGGATAAATGGCGGCCGAAGCATGAGGCCCTTGACAAATATCTTAGACAGAAACCCCGTACAATATTCATCAACTATCCAAACAACCCAACAGGGACGACAATCAGCAGTACCGAGATGAGTGAGCTCGTCGAGGAAATCAGCCGTACAGGCGCGTATCTGGTTAGTGACGAGGTCTACATGGACTACTGCTTCACAGACTTTACCTCGGCGCTAGAGACGGGATATGAGAGGACCATAGTGATAAACTCGTTCTCGAAGAGCTGGGGAATGACAGGCTACAGAATCGGATACATCGTAGCTTCCAAAGAATTAGCGGATAGGGCGGCCAGAATCGTCTCCCAACTAATAACCTGTGTCCCAGAATTCATACAGATAGCCGCTGTAAGAGCCATAGAGGACAGAGAGATACCGCGAAGCTACGGCGAGACGATGAAGCGGAGACTCGAGATAGTATCTAGAGAACTTGATAAAATCGGTGTATCATATGTGAAGCCGAGTGGTGGTATGTATGTCTTCCCTAAGATAGGGGAAGATGGCTTCGACTCGGCCGAGTTCGCCCTAAACCTCCTCGAGAAAAAAAGAGTTGCAGTCGCACCTGGTACAGCATTCGGAGACTATCCGGAATACATTAGAATATCCGTGGGTCTGGGGGAGGAGGACCTGAGAAAAGGTCTTCAGATACTCGTTGAGAACCTCCAAAGAACTGGTAGACAGGAGGGCTAGACGATCAGCTTCTCAGTCTTCCCATCGTATATGTGTATATTCTCCTCATCGAACCCTACCCATACCCTCTGGCCAATATTCAACGGCAAGGGCGGCGCGATGGCTTTGATTATCTCCGAGTCTATCTTGAGGTCCACGACCATGTTTGCGCCCTGATGCTCCACTACATAGACCTCGCTCAGAAAGACTGAGGAGGGCACCTTCTCGACAGTCAATATTAAGCGCTCAGGCCTAACTCCAAGGAAGACTTCACTAGACTGCAAGTTCCTTAACAAGACCTCAGAATATTCAGGTGAGAGTGTATAACTGAAGGACCCCGCGTCAAGGACGACATTGCTGCCCTCCTGCCTGATGGCCGCCCTTATCATGTTCATAGGCGGACTCCCTATAAAAGTGGCTACGAAGACATTTGCTGGGTTGTTATAGATCGCGTTGGGGTCGTCATATTGCTGGACCTTACCCTTATTCATGACTGCAATCTTATCAGCCATAGCCAAGGCCTCAGCCTGATCGTGGGTCACGTAAACAGTAGTAGTCTTCAACTCTCTCTGAAGCCTCTTAAGCTCAGCCCTCATGAAGAGCCTAAGCTTCGCGTCAAGGTTGCTGAGCGGCTCATCCATGAGAAAGACCCGCGGCCTCCTGATGATCGCCCTTCCAAGCGCTACCCTCTGCTGCTCACCCCCGCTAAGCTGTCTAGGCTTCCTATCTAAGAGGTGAGAGATACCGAGAAGATCAGCGACATCCTTCACCCTCCTATCAATCTCATTTTTCTCAACCTTCCTCATCTTTAGCGGGAAGGCCAAGTTGTCATAAACCTTCATGTGGGGATAGAGCGCGTAGTTCTGGAAGACCATTGCGACATCCCTGTCCTTAGGTGGGAGATCATTCACAATGCTATCCCCAATCCATATCTCGCCCGAGTCGGGAGACTCTAAACCAGCAATACAGCGCAACGTCGTCGTCTTTCCACAACCTGAAGGCCCCAGCAAGACCACGAAATCGCCGTCAGGAATATCTAGCGAGACACCATCAATGGCTACTACCTTGTCAAAACGCTTGTAAAGCTCTTTTAACCTAACTGATGCCATCAAACAAAACCTTCGAAAGCTGGTTTATAAGTTTTAAGATTTTTACAACTTATCCTCATGTTTTCCGATAAAAGCATAGGCTATTCTAAATTATATTCTTTTTTGGAACGACATTAATCCATGTCATGTACAATTAACCATAGTTTATTGATTCTAGTAAAAATTATGGTAAATACAATCTAACAAATTTTGTTGTTAGTCATTTGTACAACATGTTAATTTTAATTGATTTATAAATTTTTCGTAATCTTTGATTGCAAGCATGGAATCTAATTCAAAGTATGTATCAAGGTCTGAAATTGCCATTTTTATAGAGGCTAGGTCTACAGCAGTACTTGTATTCGAGTATAAGTTCCATCGAAACTCTAGGTTTTGCATAAACTCAATAAATACATCAAATATAATTATTAAAGGTGCATCAATTGGAAAGCCACCTAAACCAACACGCCTAAGCAATTCTGATAAGTAGTCGATTACATATTTAAATGCGTCTGGATTTACCTCTTTTCTCATATAGAGGTTTTGGACTTTAACTCTCCTTCTCGCTGCCTCTGGTCTTTACTTCTGTGTAATAATTGCGAATCTGTCAAATGAAGTTTACTTAGCATCAGGCCTTCAGTAAAATCCTAAAGATTCTAAGACCGTCTTAGCATCTTGTGTTGTGAGGTGATACACTCTTTTGTTAGCAAGTTTTTGCGGAGCTGTGTAGCCCATTTTCCTTAAAACTTTTCCAAGGACGTGTCTCCTGTCTGTGAATATTTGTTTTAGGAGTCCGAGTTGCTCGGCTCCGAGTGGCTTCTGCTCGTTTCTCTCCATCCTGACTATGCAGGATGTCACTTGTGGTCTGGGTTTGAAGGCTGATGGCGGTACTGTGTCTAGTATCTCGATCCGGTAGAGTAGCTGGGATAGGAGGCTTATGTATAGATAGGTTCTGGACCCAGGTAGAGCGGTTAGTTTCTGGGCGAACTCCCTCTGCAGGGTCATGACAACACGGCGTGGACTGGGCCTCGCCACTATCCATTCAACTAGGCGCCTAGATATGTGGTAGGGAGGGTTGCCGACAATCATTGTAAACCCCTCCGGACTGAGCTCCAACACATTACCCGTAAAAACCTCGACGTTAGGCCAGCTCTTCAGCCTCTGACGCGCCTCCTCCGCTAGCCTAGGGTCTATTTCTACCGCCAATATCCTGCAGCCCCGCTCTGCGAGAAGCTCTGTGAGCCTGCCATCCCCGCATCCGGGTTCTAAGACTGTGTCGCTGTTGGTTGGGTCGGAGAGCTCGACGAGCCTCTCAAGAACCCGTCTACTCGCGGTTAGGTGTTGGCTCAGCTTTGTCATATTGTTTGGTGTGATGGGGGTCGGGTGAATAGCCAGTGTTTTGTGTTGGGGTCTGAGAGCTCCTCTATGATTCTCTTGACTATTATCTTGTCAATGTTCTGGATGCCTACCCTCTTCTCCACGTCCTCGAAGGTTTTGAAGGGTTCCCTGTTCCTCTCCTCGATGATGCGCATGGAGAGTTTCCTGCCTATGCCAGGTAGAGCCTCGAGCGCGTGAAGCCTTGGAGTCAACGGCCCACAGGTATTGATGAACTGGATGATTTCCCCCTCTCTCGACTTGACGAGCGCTTCAACTGCTCTCTCCAGCTCATACTTAGCATTCTCCGTCAGCTCGTTGTAGCCTATTCTCCTTATTATTCTGATTAGGGGACGAGGCACATCCTTCCCGATGTATATTCGCATGCCGGGCTTCGGGTTTAGGCTCTGATTAATGGCGGCCTCTAGGAGTGTGAAGTGACCTACTCCGAGAATCTGCGTCAGGAGCATGCCCCTCTCTACATGTGCGGCCCTCTCAAGCCTAGATGGGGGAAGTATGTCTAGAACTATTGCCTCATCCTCGTATAGTTTCGGCTTCCCCCGTTTCATGACGCCTCTATTCTTGGGTCTGCTTTGATTCGACCTCTTCGCGAAGGTAGGACTCGATTGTCTGCACTATCTCGGAGAGCTTCTGGTCTGAGAAAAGTATGCTTGAGATTAGCCTCCTATAGCCAGAGAGGACCGCCCTAATCTCGTTGACATCTCTAGGGCAGATGTTCACTATCTGGCAGGCCTCCTCAGGCTCCAGGCCAAACTTTTCCTGAAGCTCCTGCACCAGCTTTTTAGCCTTCTCAGCAGGAAGCTTCGCGAATGTAGTGACATAGTTGTAGACTCTGAGCTGGAGAGGGGTGAGCTCCTCTTTCTTTATGGAGAGGAGTTCAACAACCTCAGGGATAGTGATTGGTGTATAGGAGATTATCTTTCTCGGCATCCCTTTCCCACCTCATCCTTGGGGTAGAGGCTTAAGATGCTCCGGCAGGACGCTCAGCTTTTTCAACTTGGAGCCCAGCGCGACCTCGACGATGTATCCTCTACCTCTCCGCTCCACAACCTTCCCTACCTTCCCCTGATACCTCTTATGCGGCATCCCCTTATGGGTGGAGGAGTTAATATCGATAGCCACCTGCTGGCCAATCTCATACTCCTGGAGATAAACCTCGGGCCTTGGCCCACTCCGCGCACCTACATCTCTGCTAAAGAGACGCCTCGTCCTATGTCTATATCCGCTGTGCCTAGTCAACCCTCTTCCTCCTCTACAATCGTAGCGGATGAAGCCCTATATAAACAAGGAGGATTTGGCGGCTGGGACCGTCGGCAAGCTCTATTTAGGCCGTGCATGGTTGCTGGTAGGTTGTTTTGGATGGTGAAGAGTCTTGAGGATGCCGAGGAACCTCAGGCTTATATTGGTGGGAGTATTGCCCAGGATTTCTGCAACGCTGGGCCTAGTTCTCCCCGCGTCTCCGTGTATGAGTTCTTTAACGTATAGTCCGCCGTCAGCCTCTATCTCGAATCTGACCGTATGGGTGTCTATGAGTGTCGATTTTATGTTGAGGACCCTCTTTTTTCTTATTTTCTCTCCCTTCCTCTTCAGGACGCGAGTAGGTGTGTACTGCTCTATCACGGCTCCCCTAAGTGCGGTTTCGAGGCTTGCTAGGTCCTCAATACTTACATTCCTCTCAAATTGGACAATGGCGCTATAGCGTTTGACAGACCCCTCTATCGACACCTTAAGCATCTTCAGGTCGCTATGCGTGGCATAGTCGAGCATGTCGACCTTGACCCTCCCCCTCGAGTTTCTCTCTATGTCTTCTTTCAGCGTCTCAAGGGGTATCCTCCTACGCCTGGGCATTATCAGCTCAAGTATGAAGGGCCTGCCTGTCCCCTCTACTGTCACGTCGACATCCTCCCTCCCGGCGGCGTGGAACTTGTACCCGATAGCCCCCGCCATCCGCATAGCGGGCTCGCCGACGTACTCAGCCACCGAGTCTGGATATATTCTTCCGAGGCCGGCACATCTCTCACACCCCGCGCCCCAGCAGGTTGAGCAGTACCATGGTGTCTGGGGGATGTTCGGCTGGTTCTTGAAGTAGTGGCCGTAGATGTAGAGGGAGGCAGGCTTAGCTTCAACGGTCCCCGTGAATATGTCTACAAGTATAAGCATCTCAGGTGAGGTGAAGTTGGCGGGCTTACCCAGAAGCGCCTCCAGCCTACTTCCAACCTCCCTCGTTATCTCCTTTCTCAGGGTCTCAGATTCAGCCAGGCCAAACTCCGAGAATAGACGCTCCTCCACCGAGGCGATATATTTCGGGATATAGGCCCCGACAAGGAAATCCTCAAACTCGTAGTCAGAGACTCTTTTAACAGATTCTGCAACCACCTCATCGATTACCCCGTCTGTGAGCCTTCCTAGGCAGACTGGGCATATCCTGGCCTCGACCCTTAGCCCCTGCTCCTCCGCTATCTTCTGTGCTGGCCTGTATCCCGATTCTGAGAGCGCCTTAATCAGAGCTACGGCACTCTCCCGCGAATGATTGAGAAGGGCCAGGGCCTCCCTCAACAGTTTTGCCATTATCTCTTCGCCTGCTTCGGGGGCTCTAGTGCCGGGCTTATCGTATGCCAGTAGCCTGCCTAGGCATCTGCCGCAGAGACTGTATCTTAGAAGAATCTCTCTAGCCTTTGAGAGTGTCTCGGTCAATTTCTTTGCGCACCAGCCCGGAGAGTAGGAGGTCCCGCGGAGCCCTGCCCATGCTACGCTTCAGCGTCTTCATCAGCCTCTTAGTCTCGTTGTAGCGCTTGATCAGCTGTTTAACATCCTTCTCAGCCACGCCGGCCCCCCTCGCTATCCGCCTAGCCCTAGAGGAGTCTATTATCGCTGGGTCACTCCTCTCCTCAGGCGTCATGGAGTTTACTATGGCCTCCCACCTCTTCAGCTGGTCCGCCAACCCCTCAACATCTATCGACTTGACCTTCTGTAGTGGAAGCATAGAGAAGAGCTTGTCGAGGGGGCCCATCTTAGCCACCTCCTTTAACTGGTTTATCATGTCGGAGAGGGTGAACCGGCCGCTCATCATCTTTTCCACCTCACTTTCCGATATCTTCACTTCTGCGAGCCTAACCCTCTCAACCAGAGCCGCCAGGTCAGGCATCCCGAGTAGACGCGCCAGATACCTATCAGCTGAGAACGTCTCTATGTCTTCTAGATACTCTCCCGTCCCTATGAAGCGGACAGGCGCGCCGGTCGCTGCGACGGCCGAGAGCGCCCCACCAGCCCTAGCAGAGGTGTCCATCTTAGTCAGCATAACCCAGCCAATCTTGGCCAGTCGGTTGAAAGCCTCAGCCTGACTCCTAGCTCTCTGACCGATCGTCGCGTCCAAAACCAGGGCCACTTCATTTGGCTTCAAAGCCTTCAGAATCTCCTCCATCTCCTTCATCAGAGAGTCCTGGTCCTTATGCCTGCCCGCAGTATCGACTATTACTACGTCGAGGCCCTGCGGCTTGAGGCTCTCTATTCCCCGCCGAGCTATAGAGATGGGATCGGAGGAGTTTTCCTCCCCATATACTGGGATGCCCTTGTCCTGGAGGAGCTGCCGGAGCTGCACGAGCGCTGCGGGCCTATAGGTATCGGCACAGACTACACCCACCCTATAGCCATGCTTGGCCAAGTAATTCGAGAGCTTGGCGACGCTGGTTGTTTTTCCAGAGCCCTGTATACCGACCATCACGAGCACATGCGGCCTGCCCGCCGGCTTATAGGGAGGCTGAACACCTCCGAGGAGCCTTACAAGCTCGTCATAGAGTATTTTGAAGACGTGGTCCCTCCTCGAGACACCTGGAGGCGGCCTAAGCTCCGAAGCCTTTCTACGAATATTCTCCGATAGCTCCATGACGAGCTCCACGTTCACGTCGGCGGAGAGGAGGGCCCTCTGAATATCCCGGATGAGCTCCTCTACGGCCTCTTTATCATGTGAAGCCCGGCCCATGAATCGTGAGATCGCCTTCCTCAGCGCCTCGCCTATCTCCATCCCACAGCCCCCTACCCAACAAATTCAGCCCCTTCCCCTGATTATAAAGACAAGCAGCCAACAAACCTCCAGTCCAAAGCCCGCTACCACTCCACCAGGATGTAGATTTATCTCTAAGAGGATGGGTTGGAGAGTTAGGCGATGATGTAGGACTCAAGGAGGATAAAGCTGATGAATTCTCCTGGGGTATCTGAGCCCTCCTGAAAAAACCACTAGCGTGTCTTTAACAGAACCATTCTTCTCGGAATTACCGGCGGCCTAAGCAATAGGTTCGAGATGACTAGGCCGAGGCCGCTGAGTGCTGCCACCGTCATAAAGACTGGCGAGTAGTGCCCGAGAAGCTGCCAGAGTGCTGCGGCTAGTGTTGGACCTGCGATGGCGGAGGCTCCGTAGGCTGTGAATACGATTCCATAGTTGATAGACAGGTTTTGTATGCCGAAAAAGACTGATGTGGCCTTGGGTGCTAGTGCAAGCCAGCCGCCGAAGACAAGCCAGAGAATCGAGTAGGAGGCCATGTAGATGATGAACGTCTCACTCTGTGTAGCCAGTAACGCAGCCAAGATGACCAGTAGGAACGAGAGGCTAGATACTATGTGTATCTGCATTCTATCGCCTAGATGTCCGAACAAGGGTCTACCGAGCCCGTTGAATATCGCGAAAACCCCTGTGGCCGCGGCCGCCAGCTCCGGGCTCAGCTTGACAACCTCCTGCCCAAACTTAGCCGCCTGGCTGATAGCTATGAATCCTCCCAAGGTCCCGAGTGCATAAGCAAGCCAGAGGCCTACAAAATATCTCGATCTAACCATCATGCTGGGTGTAAACTCGCTCGACTGGACTGCCTGCCAAAGACTCTTCTCCGAGCTACTGCCTCGAGGCTCAACCGGCGGGAGCACCATCAACACCGAGATAGCCATTAGAGCAGCCCCATAGGCCGTTCCCAGCTCCAGGAATGTATTCACAACCCCGTGATAGGTTATCAAATAGTTTGCGAGAGGGGCTGTCACGAGGGGGGAGATGCCGAAGCCGAGAACCGTCAGGCCAACCGCGAGCCCCCTCCTCTCCGGGATCCACCGGCTTGAGACAGTTATCGTGGAGTTGTAAACCATCGCAACACCAGAGCCCGCCACAACCCCATAAAACAATGTTACATAAAGTAGCGGGCTCTCTGTCGTCAATGAGAGACCGGATAGAGCCCACCCAATACCCACAAGAAGCCCACCTAACGGTGAAATCCTCCTCGCGCCGTATCTTTTAAGCAATAGACCACTCACCGGCATACCAACCGCAAAGAACAGGAGAAAGACTGAGAAGGGGATGCTTGACTCTAAACTCGTCCAGCCGACAAACAATTCGAGAGGCTTCCTGAAGACACTCCAGCTATAGATTGTACCGAGGAGGATATTAGCCAGGAGTCCCGCAAAGACATAGACCCACCTGCTCACCATAAAAATCTCCAGACGAGGGAGACCCCGGTCAATATTTTAACCATCATTGAAAAACACATACTATACTATAACTGTGAATAATAAAGAATGAAGATGAATACTTTGTATTCCCTTGGGCCCGGTGGGATTCGAACCCACGACCTTCCGGTTATCAGCCGGACGCTCCAGCCAGGCTGAGCTACGGGCCCATCCCTGTAGCTCTCGCCGGGTTGTTTATGTCGTGATGAGTGGAGTGGGGGCGAGAGGGCTCGATCCCAGAAGATGCGCAGGCGTCCGACTATTTAGCTGTTCAGCACAAGATCCTTGCCAGCGGCCTGTGCCTCTTTTTCTAAGAGCCCCTAAACCCTGGATACTCCTCATTTACTAGCGACTCAATAAACTCTAAAGAGTTTGGGCTAGATAAATTTTGGGGTTAAACCTCAGGCAGGTCTACCAGGAACCGTTTGTTGAGGGCGTAGTAAACTGTCAGCATAAACCCGAAGAGGAAGACAACGAGACCGCTGAGGATAGCTAGGACCAGTGGATATGGGATTTGGATGTAAAGGTTTGAGAAAACAGAAGGCGGCAAACCAGTGTCTCCGAGTAAGACGAGGAAGGGGTATCTTCCGGCGTCGTTAATTAGCTCTCCGACCAGCACTATCAGCATCGCCAGGGGCCCGAGGACGAGAGCGTAACGCGGGGCACTGCCTTCCCCTCGCTTAACCCTTCTCCAAACCAGCGCCGAAAAGACCGCGAGGCCGGCGAAAGCCGCGATCTTCAAACCAAACATAGGCAGAAGATTGAATGTCGCATGTACTGTGCCTAGAACGTTATTGTATATGACGCGCGCGTAGGTTCCTAGGGATGTCAGATACCAGAGGCCTATGAACGGTTGTACGGCAAGGAAGATGACCCCATGCCACAGTCCTATCCACAGAAATTTCGGCGAGAGGTTGCCTTTGATTGTGAAGAAGGACGCGGTTATGAATCCGCCGATTGAGAGCGCGCCAGCCCATGTATGGAGAATCAACGGTGGGTAAAGTGGGTTGGTGAACACCTCTAGCCTTGCAGCATCTTTCAGGTTTTGTAGCGCGAGGCTTACCCCATGCGGATAGGTTATCTCTGCGAAGATGTATCTGAAGCCCATAGGCACGGCGAAGCCTGACAAGGCCATTACAAAGCCTATGACGGAGTGGATGCGCGGTTCCACTTTACCCCACGTATACCAGAAAAGCGCTATGGTCGGAATTCTTATTATGATAGCTGACAATGCGATGAGTAATGGGAAGAACATGACATCGACTGCTATGGCTAGAAGTGTGGGGAAAAATGCGGCTAGAACAACGGTGATGACGGTCCCCCAGACCCCGCTGAACAATTCATGAACTATCAGTATCTTGAAGACGCGCCGCGACATAATTTCAAGGCCCGGGTCGCTTCGACGCCATGCTAGGAAACGGGCCATGGCCGAGATAAATCCAGTCCCCATTGTGATGTTCACGAAAGCGATATGTATTAGCACAGCTATCCCGAGGAGGTTAAAGCTAAAAAGCTCCGAGCCGTTCATTCTTCTTCACCCGCCCCCCGTCTTAGAAGTTTGACGAATAGAAGAGGCTTGCTCGCCACCAGATACATCCCATAGACACCTCCTAAGGCCATTGTGACGAATACCGCAGTGAAGGCGGCCATTATCAGGGGTGAAGCTGGAACAGGTGTGACCAGCTCCGTTGGAGTTAGCAGGCCATAAACAGTCCAAGGCTTCCTGCCTGCCTCCCTTACATACCAACCCAAAGCCGCCGGCAAAACCGAGCCAACCACCACAAGCAGAGCGAGAAGGAATACCAGTTGTCTTTTACCGAGCCTGTTTGAGAGAGTCAAGACTACACGGGTTAGCAATCCAACGTTAAACACTGCGGAGGCGAGCCCAACCACGGCAGCTAAAGCAACCACACCTGCACCTATCTTCACGTAATATGCCGCGTTTATCACCGCCAACCGATTCTCGGCATCGGTTAAACCCTGCATACATAGGTCTTTCAGCTTGATGTTGCTGGACGGGCTTGGCGTATAGTTCGGTAATACTTGTGCAGCAACTGCTCCCACCGTGGTGTCGCCTAGCATCTCACATTTTTTCCTAAATTCGTCAAAGCCTGAGATAGGTATAGAAGGGTCTCCATATGCGAGGAAAGAGACCAGTGGGTTTTGTTTTGTAATATAAGCACCTTCCATCATTGCGAACTTTGTCGGCATGAAAGCTGCAACGGCCTTGCCCATGATATCGCCGAAAACAATAGGCTGAAGAATAAGTAGTATCAGTAGAATTGGAAGGAATGATCTGAGCAGTTTTACGTATTTGGGGTCTCCTGTTCTGAGATGTTTATAGGCGAAAGCCACAGCAGCCATCGCCATGCCTATGATTACCGCAGCCGTTAAGTTGTGGACGGCGCTCGCCAAACCGTAGGGTGAGTTTAATGCTATGAAGGGGTCGTTCAAGCTTATACCGACAGCCCGGGCTGTTTCGGGGCTTTGTAGAATCTGCGAGGCAGTGCCGGATGTTAGGAGGCTGTCGACTAGGGCTAGTTTAACCGCTATTAGAACCCGCGTGTCGAAAGCCGCCGGCCCATATTCGGGCAAGTATGGATTAAGAACTGATGCTAGAGAGCCTGTGCCCCATGGAACGTTGAGCCAGCTGTTAACCATCGTAATCAAGACTCCTGAAAAGGCTGCGAAAGCAAAATATCCAGCCATTAAAGCAATGCTGACCCAAGGCTTCACCCAACGCAGCGTGACTATGAAGGCTACTAGGAAAACGATTTCTCCTACGAATGCGATAAGCTCTGAGGCTAGTGGAACGAAGGCAACTGTGGCGACAGCGTATATTGAGCCAGGCCAAGCCTGGACAAGACCAAATTCGACGAGCGTCCCCGTAATTGCTCCAAGGGCGAAGTTGACCGCCAAAACACCCGTCGCAATTCTCGCAGCCCTGTAATAGTCTTCATCCCTTGTACGCCACCAAGCGTAGAGTAGAGCCGAGATCATGATAGGAAAGCCCAACGTCACGCTGACAAAGAATGCGTGAAGATATATCCCTAGGGCGCTAATAGGCATCAGAAGCGAAACATTTTGGCTCGCCAACATATAGCTCGCTACTGAAAAATTTTTGGACTTATTTATTTAACATTTTATACAAAATAACATAAATCGATATATTTTTACATTTATGCTAAGATTAGTATTCTTAATTCCAGTGGTAAGCATCTAGGCAAACAACCTTCAAAAGTGAGGTGAGTGTCAGGCTTGCTACGCGGCCTTATCTCCACTTTGATGGAGATCAGTCAAATGACACCTCAATACACCATGACAATGTAAATATATTGAAAAGTATTTTATCTTGTAGGGCTGTGGCCCAGTCTTAGCGCGGCCCCTCCATGGTAACTGGCCACCCCGACTAGCTCATCTTCTATCCTCAGAAGCCTATTGTATTTGGATGTCCTCTCCGACCTAGATATGGATCCTATCTTTATCTGTGTGACGCTAGCACCCACTGCTAGATCTGCTATGAAGCTGTCCTCAGTATCTCCAGACCTGGCCGAGACGATTGGCGTGTATCCCAATTCTTTACACAGTTTTATGGCGTCGATGGTCTCGGTCACGGTTCCCGCCTGGTTGGGCTTGATTAGAGCTGAGTTGGCTATATGACGCTCGGCACCCATTTTCAGACGTGTCAAACTTGTTGCAAATAAGTCGTCACCCACCAGTTGCATCTTGTCTCCAAGCCTATCCGTTAGGATTCTCCATCCATCCAGATCGTCTTCTGCACATCCATCCTCAAGAGAAATAATCCCATATCTCTCACATAACTCGGAGAGGTAGTCCACCATCTCCTCTGAAGAGAGATACAGCCCCTCATTTCGCAGCATATACCTACCACCCCTCAGGAGGTGTGTAGCAGCGATGTCCATGGCCAGCGCTACATCTCTACCCAGGGCTAGCCCACACTCCTCCACCGCCGCAAGGAGAAGTTCAATCGCCTCTTCACAGCCTCCACATCTTGGGCTGAACCCTCCTTCATCCGCCAGAAGTGTCGAGAATCCCTTCCCCGATAAGAGATTCCTCAGCGTGTGGTATACTGCACCCACATCATCCAGCGCCTGCCTGAATGATCTAGCCCCTAATGGTATTATGAGTAAATCTTGGATGTCAAGGTTCCATGATGCATGTAGTCCACCGCTTATCATGTTTACCATGGGGGTGGGTATTGTTAATGCTGAGGCCCCTGCCACCTCCATAATATATCTGTACAACGGCATGCGTCTTGCATGTGATATGGCCTTACATGAGGCTATGGACACAGCTAGGATAGCGTTAGCTCCAAGCCTTGACTTATCTGGAGACCCATCCATCTCCAGAAGAACTTCATCTATTTCACGTATATCCGCATTCAATCCCTTAAGGGCCGGTGCGATGATGTATCTGATGTTTTCCACTGCCTTTCTTACACCTTTTCCCAACCATCTTCGGTCACCGTCCCTCAACTCTACAGCCTCATGACTGCCTTTTGAGGCCCCGGCCGGCACAAGAGCCGATCCAGTATACCCCCCATCCAAACAGACTTCCGCTTCAACGGTGGGGAATCCCCTAGAATCTAAAACCTCCCACGCCCGCACTTCCGTCACATGCATCATCCTATCACCTCCAAGACACGGTCGGTTAACTCCCCCAACTCTCCAACACCTTCTGCGATTAGCTCTCTCGAGAGCCGCCTCACCTTATCCCTGTTCTCCTCCGACAGGTATTCAACGGGAGACTTGCCGTCAACACGTGCCAGCATCAATGTGGCGAGAACTTTCACCGCCTCCTCTTCAAGTATCTCAGTGGACTCCCATCCAGCATTATGCCAGTAGTTTCTCCACAGCCTTCTCCCCTCTTCTAAATGCGCGGCCGAGCTCAGGTGTATGGACTTCAGTATCAGATGGTTAACGCAAAAAGCTATGTCGAAGACTGGGTTACCGTAATGGGCTGGCTCACAATCTAATGCCCATATTCTCCTATCTGGTAGGATTAGGATGTTCTTGGGGCTGTAATCACCATGGACAAGACAGAGCCTTCTCCTGCGAAGAAGATCTGCGACCCCCAAAAGCTTCTGGGCAATATCCTGATGCTTCTTAGCCACATGCATAATATATGGGTCAACCCTCAGCTGGACAAAATTAGTATCATCGCTGAACTCGGCCACGATATTTTCCAATCCATGGGATTTTCTATGTAGCTCTGCCAATATAGTTGCCACCCTGTCGGTCACCGATGAGTCTATAACCCTTTTCATCAACATCTCTTTCCAAGTTACTCCCTCTTCACCATACTCCATCACAAACGCATACCTTATCCTATCTACATGAATGATCCTGGGCGCTACATCATTGCCCACTAACTCTCGCAACGCCTTGAGGCATCCAGCCTCGCGGAAGATCCTATCTCGGTCAGCCAGCCACTCATCCTTCACCATGAGCCTGGGTAAGGCCTGTTTCACTACCCATTTCCCCTTTGATGTGGTAGCAAGAACGACTAGGCACGAGACACCACCACCCAGCGGACTTAGGACAGGATCCTCATCACCAACCAGAAACTCTAAAATCTCCCTAATCTCATTCAAGCCTCCTCACCCCTTAAAGAATGATACTTGCTCCACCTCTCAATCGGCTACATGGAGGTGAGAACAACTCTTGGAACTCCTCCCCATCTACATTAGAAGATGGAAGCATACAATTATCTATAAAGCTATCTTGGTAGTAGCTTGTACTTACTACAAGTTTCCCATAGGCCTATCACCCACAAGAGGCCAGTCAGATAATCCAGGTTGAATAGCTGCCTTTCCGTCAAGATCTTCATGCAATAAGACTGGAGATCTATATAACTTGATCGACATCCTGTTGCTTGGAGACCCTACCTCCACCAAATGAGGCACTGGTTGAGCATCATCCTCAGCAAGGCCTATACGGATCTTTCCCAATACCTTTAAGAAAATCAGTGAGATGGAAAAGACGTCGCGATTTAGCCCTTCGGCCATTCTTGGAGACGTATATTTAGACAATTCATGGAATTTGGAAGAAGAGAGGGAGAAGTTTACCTCAACTTGAGTCCAGACCGCTGGACGTTAATCAATCAGATTTATTTGCTGTGTAGTGTTTGGGCTTGATGGGTTGATTGAGGGCGACTATGTATACGTTAGTGAGTTGGGGTTTATGGCTGTTAAGGGTGTTTCGCATCCTCCGGGGAGTGTAGTCGCTTTTCCACGTCTCGGTCGCGTGGCCCGGCTGGATGAAGTGTATGCTTTTATCGAGGAAAGGATGCGTGGCTGCCTAGTCTTCGACGACCACTCGGGACAGGTTCTACCTCAGATTCCGGTTGAGAAGGTTGAGAGACACCTCTCATCCCTAGAAGGGTATCGGCGCCTACAGCCTCGCGACAGCCTCACAGGACTCGCCATCGAGCTAGGTAGAGCCCTCTCCAAGGAAGGGGGCGCCACCGAGGAGTCAATAGGCATTTCAGGCTCCATACTACTGGGAGCCTATAGGAAGGACTCCGACATCGATTTGGTTTTAGTGGAGCCTAGGGGGTTTAGTGGAGTTGAGGCCTTTAGGGAGCTTAGGAGGCGTGGGATGACTTCTCCAGTAACGCCGGAGTATGCCCACGACCTGGCCTCTAAGCGTAGAGACTCCAGACTCAGCCTCGAGACATGGATTAAACATGAAGGTAGAAAGTCGACGTACGGTGTCTTCAAGGGGGTGGTCTATTCCGCAAAAATTGTCCAGAGGCCTGAGGACTTCTGGGAGCCCTGGGGGACAGCTAGGTGGAGGGAGCTAGGCTATATCACCGTCAGGGGGAGGGTGGAAGACGAGTCCCTCGGTTATTATACGCCCATGAAGTTGAAGGTCACTGTCGAGGAGGTTTTGGAAGGAGGTGAAGAAGCTTACAGATGCGTGGAGGTTGTGTCCTATAGGTCGAGGTTCGCAGAACAAGTGTTTGCCGGAGAATATTTCAAGGCATGTGGGAGGCTTGAAATAGACCTAAAAACTCGCAGATATAGGCTATTCGTCGGAAACGCGCCTAGCGACTACATTGTCTCCGAGGAAAATATTGGTAGAATATAGTTATAATTTTGTTGATGAGGCTTCTCAAGTGGATGGCTGAAGCCAGTGGCCACGTTGCACAGCTCAGGGACCACGACTGCTTCGAGACGATGGAGCACTGGGTTTTCATTGTCGTAGGGGATGTCCATCCTGCGGGGAGGGTTTGGAGCATCCTCAAATACATTCCGGGAGATGGGGCCTGGGGAAGTGATGGGAGGAAATTCGTTAGGGTCATCCAGCAATACACAGTCGAGGAGCTTCTCAAGGTCATCAGATTCCTAGACGAAAACCAGCCAAGCTACGTCTACTATGACCCTACGGTTCAAGCCAAAGTCATAGCCCCACCAACCGACAGAATAATCAGAATATACAACTCTAGGAAAAGGCTCGCCGAGCTCTTGAGTAGACCATCCAACAACCAGCTTGAAAAGAGCCTCATCTCCCTCGTCGAGTCTCTATCCGAGTTATCCGGCGTCTCAACAGAATATTTTGGCGTCACAGGCTCAATCCTGCCTGGCATTCATCATCAAAACTCCGACATAGACCTGGTTGTCTATGGTGTAGAGAATATCTGGAAGGTTCTCGAGGCCCTTAAGAGGCTGCAGCGCGAGGGTATGGTCGCGCTGCTCGGGGATAAAGACCCATGGGGATGGGCTGCGAGGGCTGCCAGGAGATATCCAATCCCGCTGAACAATCTACTCAGGCTTGCATCAAACGTCACCAACAAGGGGGTGTATAATGGGGTGGCCTTCTCGCTGCATGGTGTCCGTGAGAAGCCGATGCACAGGCACGGAGAAGTCTTCTACTCCTCTCTTGGGATGGCTAGGGTTAAGTTGAGGGTTATTGATGTGCGGGAATCTCTCTTTACGCCTGCGGTATATTTTGTTGAGGATGAGTCAGGCAGTATTGATAGAATTGTATGTTATGATATGATGCTGGCTGGTGTTTTGAGGGAGGGTGACCTTGTCGAGGTTTATGGAAAGCTTGAGGCGGCGTGGTCAAACGGTGAGGAGGCCTGGAGGCAGATACTCATAGGCTCGTACGAAGGCGCTGGTAAAGAATATATCAAGATTCTCTAAAGTCACTCTTACTTCCTCAACTCCCTCTCCACTGATTTGAGCATCCAGACCTGAGTCCATATTGGTGTCCAGGGGAGCATGGCAAGCTGGAACTTACTGTCTAAAGCCCCCTCCACGACCTCGGGCCTACCCCTCGAGAGATATCCCCTAGTTATTAGTGAGGCGTATCTCTCAGCCTCTTCTGGGTCGAGGTAGCGCCCCATGTAGAGTATTAGCTCGGAGAGATCCCAGGACATGACACCTCTAAGAGAGGCCTGCTCTAAATCAACCAGCCAAATCTCAGGCTTCTGTGGAGGCTGAGAGACCATGACGTTATCGGGTTTACAGTCTCCCAACACGACGCCCTGGCCATGAACCTCAGCCAGCATCCGACCCACACTCATCGTTATATCCTCGAGTGCGCTCTCACTAATTCTCCCACGCTCCCTAGTCCAGAGCTCCGTGAGATTAAAGCCATTAATCGCGTTCTCAACAAGCACCTTATCACCCCAGGAGAGATATACGATGTGCGGGACACTGAACCCTCTCTCGGCGAGGTAGTTTAGGAAGAAGACCTCGTTACTCATTCTCGTCCCAGGGGAGAGGTAAAAGTTTCTTAGAGGCATGGCCCAGAGCTTAGCGGCAACCCACTTGACGTCCGTCCAAGAGAAATACCTCTTCACGAAGAGGCTCTCCCTTAGGCCGCCGCCTGCATAAATCTTTAGGAGATAGGTTGAGTTCAATATGGAGCCTCTCCTATCAACCCTGACATCTACATCTTCCAGCGAGAGATGCTTCTTTATCGCCTCTATTAACGGCTCATCATGGGAGATTGGTTGGAGGCCGCGGGAAGTTTGTATGAAGACCCAGTCGTCTGGGTCTAATTCGGCTAGGGTTATGGGCTGCTTAGGCTGAACCTCCGAGAGAATCAGTCTTAGAGCCCCGACAGCCAGTCTCGGATCACTTATGACCCTAACGATCTGTGGATTGAATGGAAGTTTGAGTCTGGGCCTGCGTTCTCCTACTTGGCTCTGCAGTATCTTTGAAGGGTTGAGGGCGTATAGCTCGCCGGCCTTCTGTAGGAGCGCCTCCTCCCCTGCAGCCTCATCCAAGGCCTCCCTTACACGCGCCAACACACGGGATAGAAGCTCTTTCTCCGCCCTATCCTCAGCGCCGAGCCACCAGAACAACCGGGATAGGCTCGGCATCAGCACCAGCTTGGGTTTAAGCCATCTAAGCAGGAAATATAGCGGGTGTAGCCTGACATGTATAGCTGCCAGCTCATAGTTTTCTATGATAGAGCCCGTAACCAGTTTGACGACCCTCCTCAGGTACTGAGATTGTAGTTGTCTGACAGCTTCTTCCCCTCGAATTGTCTTGAATGGTGTTAGAAGCCGGATTGAGAGGCTGTCGCCGAGTATCGAGGATGAGATGTCGCGCCTCATATAGCTGAGGGGGGCCGATATCTCTTTGAAACCATCGCCGATAGAGACCTCGAGTCCTCCTCGCTGCGTCTCGCTCAAAACTAGACGCTCAGCGAATAGCTCTTCACCACTCTTCACAGGATACTCTATTATAGCAACCACGTCTTCAACAGTTACGCCCCCTGACTCGACTGCCATATCAGCCGCCCGCCCCAGCGCCCAACAGTATCCATCAATAAGATGTCAAGCATCCCTAAATAAAGAGTGACTGAGCAGCGGCTTTTTAGGAGCGATTCTTTTTAATCTGGGCCTCTCAGTCTATATGCTGTATGGTTGGAGCTAGGCGGGTGGCTTTGGAGGCCTTGAGAGCAGCTAAAAGGCTGAAAGCGACTGACGCGGCAGTCAACTTGGAGGCCACGACAACCTACATGGTCCGCTTCTCAAATAATGAGATAACCGTCTCGAAAGTTTTTGATGAGTATGACGTGGCTGTTTATCTCGCTATAGGCGAGAGGCGTGGGGTGGCCTCAACTTCCACCCGCAGCGTCTCCGATATTAAGAGGCTATTAGCAGGCCTCGCGGAGAACACTAGACTAGCCGGACCGAGTGACATTTATGCACCACTACCACGCGGGCCATTCCAATACGATAGAGAGCTGCTCTCCAGAGGGAGGAGGGCGCCCCCTCCTGAAGATATTGTGGGCTGGGTTGAGGAGGCTGTCTCAGGTGCGAGGAATAGCGGTGCCGCGAGGGTTGCTGGCTCCCTCATAGTAAGTGAGGTTCGTAGAACTCTCTACACCTCCGGTGGTGTGAAGGCTGAATCTAGTGCTGAAAGGATTGAGTTATCGGTTAGGGCATTCCTGAACGGGGCCTCAAGCGGACAGTTCGCAACAGCCACAGCGAGCAGGGAGGAGTTCAACCCCTACAGGACTGGCGAGATGGCTGGCGAGATCGCGCGGATGGCTAAGAATCCTGTAAGCGGGGAGCCCGGTGTGTACGACGCTATAATAGGCCCCATGACATTCGCTAACCTAATAGAGGAGGTTGGCAGGGCTTCCTCAGCCTATAGCGTCCTCATAGGGCTCTCATGCCTCGAGAAGAAGATCGGCGAGACTGTGGCGTCTAAAATCCTCACACTCGTTGACGATCCAACCCTGAGCACGGCCTACGGCTCGGAGGCCTTCGATGACGAGGGCCTCCCGACGAGACGTAAGGCAATAATAGAGTCTGGTGTTCTGAAGACTTATCTACACAACAGCGCGACTGCGAAGAAGTTTGAGACAGAGAGTACGGCCAACGCTGGATGGATATCTCCGGAGCCGTTCAACCTCATCGTAGAGGGTGGTAATGCCACGCTAAACCAGCTCCTCGGCAGAGTCGAGAGGGGGATATTCGTCACAAACGATTGGTACCTCAGGTATAGAAACTTCAGGACAGGAGACTTCTCGACAATACCGCGAGACGGCCTCTTCCTCATAAAGAATGGGAGCATCGAGGCAGCGCTAAAAGACCTCAGACTTAGCGACAATATCCTGCGGATGATGAATAACTTGGAGGATATGACCGCCGATAAATATTGGATAAAGTGGTGGGAGGTCGAGGTCCCGGTTAAGGCACCCTATGCCCTTATAAGAGGCGTGAACTTTACAAAATCCACTGTCTAAGAGTAGAGAAGAGATACTGCGGGAATTGGCTTAGCTGAGCTTTTATTAGGAATGTCTGATTAAAACTTGTAGCCTATCTTTCGAAGGAACTCCCTCCTCTCCCGTATGTTCTGCTCATTCTCGATGCCTTTAGGCTTATACCCATCAACGACGCCCACGACTCCGCGTCCTTGGTCTGTCTCAGCCACTATGACCTGGAGAGGGTTTGCCGTTGCACATAATATGGTGCACACTTCCGGGACCTCTTTGAGCCTTCCCAGTATGTTGATTGGATACATATTTCGCATCAGAACTAGGAAGGTGTGGCCACATCCTATGCGAAGGAGATTCTCGGCCGCCAGCCTCCTCAATTCCTCATCTGTCCCCTCATGTCTAATAAGACATGGACCGCTCGCCTCGCTGAAGGCCAGCCCAAATCTCGCCCCAGGCACTGTGTTGACGATTGCCTCGTAGATATCCTCGACACTCTTTATGAAGTGGGTTGTTCCAAGAACAGCGTTGCATCCCTCCGGAATCTCAACCCTCACAACCTCAAACCTGACACTGCTCACAAAGCTAGAAGCACTCCACATTTCTAAAATAAATTATTCGGCTAGAAGGGTCAGCGAGACAGGAGTATAACAGCGCCTATCGCCATAGCTATCCCGAGAGCCTTTGTCCAGGTTACTGTCTCACCCAGGAATAATAGGCTGAGAAAGGCGGCCAAAGCTAGGCCCAGCCTAGAGATGGGTATGACGACGCTTCCCTCACCAATCTGGAGGCCCGTCATAAGCGCTATCAGCGCAACCGAGATTGTTACTCCGGAGATTAGAGCATAAGGTATGAGCCCACCCTTTATTTCCAATAAACGCCCCTCAATCAGCAGGGACGCTACTGGAAGAATTGCTAGCAGAATACTGTTTTCAATGATCAAGTAGCTGATGGGCGAGCCTCCTTCAATCATCCCCTTCCGCCTTATGAAGTCTGTCAGGCCTAGACAAAGAAAAGCAACCAGGGCGAGCATCAAATCTAGCCTTGTAGAGACAGCAGCCATAGGATTTATTACCCCTGCTCCATGACTTAAAGCCTTACTCTCACTTACTTCTAGACGGTCAGTCAATAAATATCGCCGGGTCAATATGTTGTCTCATGGCTCCCGAATGCCTCTCCGAGGACTCTTTGGGACGTAGAGAGAATGAGGTTCTCAGCATCTTCCTGAGACACCCCTACAGCAGATTCAGGTTTAATGAGCTTAGGCGGGTAACAGGTCTTCACCAAGAGATTTTGTCTCGTGTCCTTAAACGCCTGGTCGCTGTTTGCAGGATATGTAAGTCCCCAAGCGGATACCACTTATGCCTGTGTAGAGATCCGCAAAGCTGTCTATGCTGTGACCAGTCAATAAAAGACAGTGGATATAGAGAGTTACTGGGAGGAGGTGAGAGAGATGGATCACTGCTGCCCTGATTGTTGTCCTTACTGTTGCCCGCCATAAGGCTGGCGAGCCCCCGACCCTCGCTCTAGTCAATTCATTCCAGTGTTTTCCAACTCTCACTTGAGACTTTTAAAGAGCCTTCACTCCGTTAGAGGGATCAGACTTAATTCTGTCAAACTCCCCGATAATCTTACTTGTGATAGGGCCTGGGACTATTTTTCCTATCTTAACTCCGCTTATCATAGCTACTGGAACTATCTCGGCGCCGGTCCCAGTTAAGAAGACCTCATCGCTTGTTAGGAGCTCTGTGGGGGTTATGTCGCGCTCCTCCACCGGTATGCCTAGCCTCCGTGCGAGCTCCATAACAAAGGCCCGTGTTATTCCCGGCAGGATTCCGGCGGTCACGGGCGGTGTGACTAGGACACCACTTCTGACGACGAATATGTTGGCTCCGGTGGCCTCCGAGACGAATCCACGCGAGTCAAGCATTACAGCGTCATCCGCGCCGGCCGCTATCGCCTCCAGCTTAGCTAGGATGCTGTTGAGATAGTTGAGGCTTTTAACTTCATGGGAGGTGGCGTAGACCGGGTCCCTCCTGGTAGAGCTGATTATTAGCTTGACTCCGGTCTCGCGGGACTGCGCTCCTAAGATTGGCTCAAGCTGCTCTACAATCACTATGACTGAGGGTTTCCCACATTTTCGCGGGTCAAGGCCCAGGTCCCCTACACCCCTCGTAACAACAAGCCTGATATATGCGTCTCGAAAACCATTTACCCTTACCGTCTTAATAACCGCGTCAACCATCTCGTCCACAGTCATGGGTATCTCAAGCCTAATTGCCTTCGCAGACCTGTAGAGCCTCTCCACATGCTCCCTCAGCTTGAAGACCACGCCGCCGTAGACCCTTATCCCCTCAAAGACCCCGTCACCGTAGAGGAAGCCATGGTCGAATACTGAGATTTTTGCAGAGGATTTGGCGTAGAATTCTCCGTCGATATAGATGAGTGGCTCCTGCACGCTTAGGCCCTACGTTTTAGCCGTATAAAAGCTTGTTTGTGGTGTAGCTCATCTTACTGTTTGGCAACGGCCATGTTGATGATGCCTGTTATAGGAGGCGTGGTGATCCCTGCCAGGATTATGACTACAGCGAGTATGGCCATCGGTGCCGCCATACTGATTGGTGACTCTTTGATAGCGGCGCGGGGCTCACCCCTGGTGAAGATGTACATGAAGGCCTTGAGATAGTATCCTAGTGTCAGCGCCGTGCCGAGTATGGCCAGTATGGTGTAGGACATGATGTTAGCCTGGAAGCCGCCTGCGAAGATCATCCACTCGCTGAAGAAGCCTGCGAGGGGTGGTGTCCCGGCTATGGATAGCCCGCCGATGAGGAAGACAGAGGCGGTAAACCACATGGGCCTCATGAGCCCTCCCAGCTTAGTTATGTCTCTCTCCCCAGCCGAGTGCATTATTGAGCCCGCAGCCATGAAGAGGAGAGACTTGGCAAGGCCGTGCGTCACGACATGTAGGAGGCCACCTGTCAAGCCGATGCTGGACTGGACGGAGAGGCCGAAGACCATGTAGCCAATCTGACTGATAGAACTGTAGGCAAGTATCCTCTTAATATCCGTCTGAACCAGCGCCATCATCCCACCCCAAAAAACAGTCACAACCGAGAGCGGCAAGACAACAGGTAAGGCCTGCTGAAAAGCAGCAGGCATAAGCCCACCAATTATCCTAGCATAGGCGTACACTCCGGTCTTGATCATCACGCCGCTAAGTAAGACGCTTATAGGTGTGGGGGCCTCTGCGTGGGCGTCGGGAAGCCAGGTATGGAGTGGAAAGAGCGCCATCTTAACCGCCGCGCCTATGAATATGAGGGTGGCTATGCCAAGCATTGCCGGCGATCCTCCTTCAAGGATTAGGCGAAGGACATCAAGCTCCACACTCCCATAGAGAGAGTTGAGCCAGACGATCCCGGCTAGGAGAGATATGGCCCCGACATGCGTCATGGCGAAGTACTTGAAGCCTATTATCCGAGCGTTCCCAGTCCCCCAGTAGGCTATCAGAAAGTAGCTTGGGATGAGCATCAGCTCCCAGAAAATGTAGAATAGGAAAAGGTTTGTGGAAAGGACGACACCGATCATCCCCGTGATAAACATCATGGTCAGTGAGTAGTAGGAGCCGAGCCCCTTCTCATGCTCCATATACCTCAGAGAATAGAAGGTAGATAGAAAGCCCACCAAAGTAATCAGCAGGTAGAAGGGATAGCTAAGCTGGTCCAGCCTAAGAGTGAATGTGAGGCCGAGCTCCGGAATCCAGCTTAGCCTCTCCTCCACGACCGCGCCGCTGTTTATGGCTGGATACAGCAGGAAGCCGAAAAGCATGGGGAAGAAGAGTATACTCGTAGCGAATACACCCGCGCTGCGTGGGTGTAATAGTCTGCCGAAGAGGGCTACTATGGGTGAGAAACCTAGCGGGAGGGCGATAGAAAGTATAAGCGGGCTCAGCGTCTGTATCTCCATGTTCACCTCGAGCCACCTGCCAACCATAATAAATAGCTGATTTGATCCATATCCACGCATTTACATTAGTGTTAGGGGAGGGTTCCTGGGAAGACCTCACCGGCAAGTTTCTCGAAGGCCTCGTCGAGGCTTTTAACCCTTAAGATATATTTGCTGTTGGGAATGCCCCTGTTCCAAGGCTGGTCTCTAAGTAGAACATATCTAGCGGTGCCTGCTATCTGGACTGCCTCCACTGGAGAATCGTCGATGAATACATCGTGGCTTAGCCTGCTCTTCGGAGAGACGGCTAGGAAAATTGAGTTATATCTCACGCCATGCTGCTTCAGCCAGCTCTTCACATAGGGTAGATGCCTGCTTGACCTGCCGCTGACGATATCCACCCTGCCAAGACTGGCTAGGCGGGAGACTTTCTCTCCGATATCTTCCTCCATCGGCCTTAGAAGGGGCCATGTCCTCCAAACCTCGTCGAAAACCTCGTTAAAAGTCTCCTGCGTAATTCCTAGGCCGCGCCAAAAATCCCACTCGCGAATGTCCTCGACTGATAGACGGGCGCGGCCATATTTCGAGTTCCATATCTCAACCCAGCGACCCATCGAGTCTGTAAGTACTCCATCAAGGTCGAGAGCTATCCTGACCGGCAATCGAAATATTCAGCTACAAGCCAGCCTATTAATCAATATCATCCAACCATGTTTTAATCAATTATCCAAATATACGAGAGCAGCGGAAGTTGTATGTGAAGATTGGCTGAGAAGCAGTACGCCTGGCACGCCCTCGATTCTTCTGAGTGTTTGAGGCTGCTTGGCTCGACCCCTGAGACCGGCCTAAGCGGGGGAGAAGCTGAGAAGCGACTGAAAGTCTTTGGCCCAAATGTTATTGAAGAGGGCAAGAAGATATCCCCCCTCAGGATTCTTCTTAGACAATTCCTCAACCTGATGATCATAATTCTTATAGTGGCCACTGCTATAGCGGCGGCACTCGGCGAGATCATCGACTCGGTAGTCATTCTCGTGATTGTTTTCTTGGCTGCGATTCTAGGGTTCTGGCAGGAGTTCCGCTCTGAGAGGATTGTTGAGGCCCTGAAGAGGATGATGGCGCCGACCTGCAGTGTCTTGAGGGACGGAGTTATGGTGAAGGTGAGGGCGGAGAACGTCGTCCCGGGTGATATTCTAATTCTCGAGGCCGGTGATAGGGTGGCGGCCGACGCTAGGGTTGTGGAGTCACATGGTCTGCAGGCTTATGAGGCGGTCTTGACAGGCGAGTCGATACCCGTTGCGAAGACAGCCTCCGTTCTTCCCGAGGACACACCCATGCCGGACAGGGTGAACATGGTATATGGAGGGACTACGATAACGAGTGGAAAGGGCAAGGCGGTTGTCACGGCGACAGGGATGCGGATGGAGTTTGGAAAGATAGCAAAGGAGGTTATGGAGATAAAAGAGGAGAAGACGCCCCTCGAGAGAAGGATGGAGGAGGTGGCCAGGAGCCTAGGGAAGATCGTCATCTTGTTGATAGCTGTTATAGCAGTTGTTGAGCTGGCCGAGATCATCTTGCTGGGCCAGGAGTTATCATACGATATTATAATTAAGATATTCATGTTCGCTGTCTCCCTTGCTGTAGCTGCAGTTCCTGAAGCCTTGCCCGCCATAGTGACTAGCACTCTCGCGGTGGGCATGTGGATGCTTGCTAAAAGGAATTCGGTGGCACGAAGTATGGCGGCTGTTGAGACACTCGGCTCTACTGAGGTGATATGCGCGGACAAGACAGGGACGATAACTAAAGGCGAGATGTTGGCTAGGGAAGTCTTTCTGGGCGAGAAGTTCTACGAGCTGCCGAATCCATACACCGCTCAGGCCCTAGCAGAAGTGCCAAGCGAGAAAAAATTAGCCGGGCTTCAGAGAATAGCCCTGGCTGCTGCTCTCTCCTCAGACGCGGTAGTTAAAAAAACTGAGAGGGGATACGAACTCTACGGCGACCCTACAGAGGGCGCCCTCGTATTGATGGCTGAGAGCCTGGGAGTGAACCATATCGAGGCACGTTCGAGGAATAAGAGGGTTGCCGAGATACCTTTCAGCTCTGAGCGTAAGCGCATGACGACAATCACGTCATCCGGGGCCGGGATTACCGCCTATATGAAGGGGGCTCCGGAGGTTGTTGTAAACATCTGCGACAAGTTCCTCGTAGATGGCTCTGTTGTGGCGATGACTAGGGAGATTAGGGATAGGCTGCTTAAGGCTAACGAGGAGATGGCCCTCCGGGGGCTGAGGGTCTTGGCCGTTGCTGAGAAAGTGATGAGCGAGCCTCTTACCGAGTATTCTGAGGAGACTGTGGAACATGGATTCACACTGCTCGGCCTTGTAGGCATTATAGACCCACCTAGGCCCGAAGTTAAGGAGGCTGTGGAGAAGTGCCAGACAGCCAAGATAAAGCCTATAATGATAACTGGAGATCACCGCCTAACAGCCCTAGCCATAGCCCGGGAGGTCGGCATCCACCGTGAAGGAGACCTCGCAGTAACAGGCGCAGAGCTAGCGGAGATGAGCGATAAGGAGCTTGAGGAGAAGGTGGAGAAGATAACCGTCTACGCCCGCGTAACCCCTAGCGACAAGCTGCGCATAGTAGAGGCTTGGAAGAAGCGTGGCAGGACTGTGGCCATGACTGGGGACGGCGTCAATGACGCACCAGCCCTGAAGCGCGCAGACATCGGCGTAGCTATGGGGATTACAGGGACGGAAGTGACCAAGGAGGCCTCCGACCTAATTCTACTTGATGACAACTTCTCAACCATCGTCAAGGCAGTCGAACTCGGAAGATGGATTTACGACAATATCAGGAAGTATCTAGCGTATCTCCTGCAAGCGAATGTCGTCGAGATAGCGGTAATAGCGATCTCCGCGCTCCTAATCCTGCCCTTTGTTGGGCTTGAGGGTGAAGAGCTCCTACCACTCCTACCAGTCCAGATACTTTATATCAACCTCGCAACTGATGGGCTGCCTGCAATAGCCCTAGGTTTCACTCCCCCTGAGCCGGACATCATGAAGAGGGCACCCCGACCTAGGGGTGAGAAGGTCTTCACCCGCGACATAATCAGTTTCATAATAATGGCCTTGATAGCGCAGTCGCCTGTCCTCCTCCTCGGATTCATCGACGCCCTCCCATTAGGCATCGAGTATGCTCGCAGCAGGCTTTTCCTCATGTTTGTCTTCATCGAGCTGGCCATAGCCCTAAACACCGTCTCGCTCACACGGTCAATCTTCAAGGTCCGCCCACACAAGCTACTCATCCTGGCGATACTCTGGGAGATAGCACTGATTACCATCCTGACATCCATCCCGGCCACGCGGGAGGCCCTACACATAATCCCTCCAACGCTGGGTGACGCCGCATGGATACTGCTTGGGGCCTTAGTGACCTTCGTGAGCATGGAGACAACGAAGCAGTTCAAGATAGGGAAACCCTAGTGGGGTTAGGGGACCATATAGCCTGTTCAAGAGTGGCTTGCCCATGAGATAGGGCGTCTATGGTTCGTGGCTTCTTTAAGATATTATTCCAGCGCATCTTGGCTGATGGTTACTGCTATATTGCTGGATTGTGGGGTCTTATTGTTGGTGGAGAGAGGAGGGCCGAGGTCTTTGTCTAGGCCGATAATTGGTCGTGGGACGTGGCTGGATAGGGTAGCGCATAGGCTTATCGAGAGGGAGAAGAGGCTTGGAAGAAGCCTCGACCTATTGTTGACTGAGAGCGGGATAGCGGCTAGTGGAATCCCCCACATCGGAAACCTCTCAGACCCAGCTCGGGCCTACGGAGTAACACTCGCCATCCGTGGCCTAGGCTACAACTCTGAGATGATACTATTCGCAGATGATATGGATGGGCTCAGGAGCGTCCCCCAGGGCCTCCCAAAGGAGCTGGAAGAGTACCTCCTAAAGCCTGTCTCTAGGATTCCCGACCCCTACGGCTGCCACACAAGCTACGCCGATCACATGGTCTCGATGATGACGGAGCCGCTCGACCGCATCGGAATCGAGTATAAGCTGTATAACGCCCACGAGGTCTACGGTTCTGGGAGGCTTGCCGGGATAGCGGCGGAGATATTGAGTAATTCGGAGAGGGTCGGCGAGGCTATAAAGACCCTTGTCGGCCAGGAGAAGTTCACAGAGCAACTTCCCTACTACCCCGTCTGCGACTCATGCAGCAGAATATACACAGCAAAGGCAGTCGAATACGACAGAGAGAAGAGGAGGGTGAGATATGTCTGCAGCGACATCGAGATAAAAAAGAGGCTTCACAGAGGATGCGGATTTGAGGGCTGGTCGGATTTGGAGAGAGGGAACGGAAAACTCCCTTGGAAGGTCGAGTTCGCAGCGCGCTGGAAGCTACTCGACATCAGATTCGAGGCCTATGGGAAAGACCTCATAGACAGCGTAAAAGTCAATGACTGGGTCTCCAGAAAAATACTTAATTTCGAGCCGCCCATGCACGTCAAGTATGAACACTTCATAGACGCGAGTCGAAGGAAGTTCTCCAAGTCCGTTGGAAATGTCTTCACACCCCAGATGTGGCTTAAATACGCCCCGCCTGAGACCCTTCTCCTACTGATGTTTAAGAGGAGCGTCGGTGCGCGGGTTGTGACACCTGAGTTGATACCGCGGCTCTGGGACGAGGCTGAGGAGCTTGAGGACGTATACTTCGGGAGGGTCAAGATAGTCGATGAGCGGACTAGGTCTAAACTGCGCGGGCTCTACGAATATATCTACCTCCTGAGGCCGCCTCAGCGCCCAAGAGCTCACGCCCCCTTCAAGCTTCTTGCAGAGATGGGGTCGGTGGCCCCGGCCGAGAACCTACGCGAATTCCTAGAGAAGAGGCTTCAGAGATACGGTTACAAGGTTGACGAGTATCTCCTCGAGAAGGCTGAGAAGGCGCGGCTCTACGCCATGGATTTTGGGGAGGTCCCAAGGGCTAAAGTGAAGATTGAGCTTGAAGACAGCGAGAGAGAGGCTATCCAGGCGATCATAGAGAGGGTTGGGAGGGCCGCAGACGGCGAAGAGGTTCAGGCCGCGATATTCGAGGAGGCGAGACGGAGAGGCATCAACCCGCCGCAGCTATTCTCGAAGATCTACCTCCTCCTTCTAGGTAGGCCGAGCGGCCCTAGGCTTGGGCCGTACTTGTTCGATATAGGGGCGGATAGGCTTAGTGAAGCCCTGGCGAGCATATCCTCGAGTTAGCCTGCTTCCCTGACTTGTGAGTATCTACTGTGCTGTGACTCTTCCGAGAGTTATGTTTCTTAGACGGGCTGATGGTCCTCCTAGCCAGACAGGTATGCCCTGCATCGGGTCACCCTTGCCACAGTATCCAGCGTAGAATCTCAGGTCTTTACCAAGCGCGTCTATGGCCGAGTAGAGGGCCTGAGTGGTCAGCTCTATGACTGGCTGGAAGACCATGGGGCCGAGCTCTCCATCCCTGATGAGATATGCCTCAACTCCGACATACCTCTGATTCCACCTCTTATCGTCTATATTCCACTCCATGAAGCTCTTCACATACACTCCTTCCTTGACGCCCTCGATAAGCTCCTCCAGCGAGTGGTCTCCAGGCTTCATGTAAGTATTGGCCATACGGACGATGGGCTCCCTGTTGTAGTTGTTGGCCCGTGAGGATGCGTTGCTCTTAACACCGAACTCTGGGGCAGTCTCACGGTTATGAAGCAGCTCCTTAATTATGCCGCGCTCAATCAATACTCTCTCTGAGGCCTTAACGCCCTCATCGTCGTAGAGGTAGTAGCCGAATGAGCCTGGGAGTGTGGGGTCATCGACGATTGTAACTACCTCGGAGCCAATCCTCGAGCCCAGATGCCCCCTTGTAATGTATGTCTCACCTGCTTGCGCCGCCTCCCTCCCTAGCATTCTGTCAGCCTCTCCAGGATGACCAGCAGACTCATGACAGACTAGGCCTATGATCTCGGAGCCCAGCACCACGTCCATCTTACCCCGAGGAGGTTCAACGGCTTTTTTAACCGCCTCTGAGACGGCCGCAGCCTCCTCACCCATTGCCTCATCAAGCCGCCACCTCTCAACAGCCTCCCATCCTCGAGACTCGCCTAGGTTGACGAATCTTTGGAGATATCTACCCTCGCCGAATACTGTGAATATACAGTTCAGAGCCGATAGGGGCTTGTCCAAGTATACATCAGCGCCGTCCGTGTTCATAACGTGTTTCTCAACATGGCCCAGACTCAGCTCAAACATTCTAGCGACTGCCTTAACACCCCTCTCCTCTGCAGCCTTGGTGATCGCGCCGTCCGCAATCTTTAGAAGCTCAACCTTATCCTCTGTAGAGACATTCTCATGCCTAACCCTAGGCCTAACCGTTACTCGAGCCTTCTCCATAGTCTCATCACTCATGGAAACCCCCTTGGAGAGTAGCCTAGACGAGGCTTTTGCAAGTTCTACAGCCCTCTTAACAGCCGCAGACACACCCCTCCTGGTCAAATTGCCGGTGGAGCTGAATCCGAGGGCCCTATTATAGAGGACACGCACACCAACACCGCGCGACACGGTTCGCGCAGATACATCGACGACGCCGTTCCTCAGGATAAGAGCCTCCCCTAAGTGGCTTTCAAACCTAGCCTCTGCATAAGAAGCTCCCAACCGTGAGGCAGTCTTTAACGCATATACTAATAGGTCCTCCACCGCCGCCATCTCCTTCCTTCCAATCCACCACCCTCGTTACTAATATTTTCTTCCATCTTGCTTAGTGCGTTGTTAACTCTCCTCTGAATCTCGAGGGCTCGCATCCTGAGCTCCTCGAAGAGGCTGAGGGTGGAGGAGGAGAGGCGAGGGTCAAGGAGTAGGCTCTCAATAGTCTCTATGACCTCGGCTATATTGTTCGCAACCATCTCGAGCCGAGAGCCACTATTGACCTGCTCCTCGAAGAAGTCTACCGTGTCCTTGAGCTCTTCGTAGATTCTGTGTATCTGCTTCAGCGTCGTCATGCATCCAGAAAAAGTTGGGCTCAAGCTATAAGTCTTTCCCAGAACAGCATAATGGTTTAATAGCATATAGCAATCTACACTGAGAAGCGGAGTTGAACAGGGTTGCAGTGACCGAGCTGTATCCTATGCTGTGGGAGGTCGTTAGGGGGATGGGGAGCTACAATAGCAAGCGTGACCTACTCGTTAAAGAGATTCTTGTCAAGTATCCGAAGATTACTCTGGACGAGCTTACGCTGCAGCTTGGGGTTATGAAGGGTGAGGCCCTAATCCTTCTGCGGAGCCACAGGCTCTGGTACTATGAGGTGGAGGAGGAGCTGGAGCTATCACGGAGCTTCAGACCCATCTACAATATGGGCGCTCTTGGCGGCACCTTTGACGAACTACACGTAGGACATCTCGCCCTACTCAACACCGCCTTTAGACTCTCGAAGAAGGTAATAATAGGCGTAACAAGCGACGAGTTTGCCTCGAAGCTGATGAAGGAGGGGAAGATATCCCCCATGAGGGAGAGGATTGAGGAGCTTAGAAGGACACTGGATAAGTATGGATGGTTATCGAGGGCTGAGATAACCCAGCTAAACGACCCCTATGGCCCCTTATTATCCGATGAGAGGATCGACATGCTGGTAACTGGCCCAATCACGCTGGGCAGGGCTGAGGAGGCGGTTAACCTTAGAGTATCTAGGGGATTGCCGCCCGTTGCTCTGGAGCTCTCCCCCCTCGTGCTCGCAGAGGATGGTAGGCCCATCAGCAGTACGAGGGTTAGGCTAGGCGAGGTTGATAGGGCTGGAAGACTCATAGCATGCCGAAAACAAGCAGGACAATAATCGTGATGATGATAGAGAGTGTAATGGTCTGAGAGCTAAGCTTGTAAAATTTTTTACAAGCCAGTCCAACGTATAGGACCAGCCATAGCCAAGACAGCACCGTGGCAAGGGCACTCCACGGCTCGCGGCTCATAGCCGGCTCAGTCGCAAAGCTGTAGCCACTGAATTCTACCCGATCCCACGAAAGCCTCTCAACCAGTATATCCCCCAGACTTATAATCTGATCAGAGACCCTAGCGGTCGCAGACTCTATGAGGAGGGGGTGGCTGTGGCTTGAGACGTTGTATACTAGCCGTGGTGACCGCAAGACTTGGGCAGTAATCGTCAATTCCGATCCATTAGACCTCAGCATTCCATCTATCCTCGCGTTCTCAAGCTTGACTTCGCTAACCTCCGCATAGGTTATAGCCACATCGGTGGGGGGTGCTGGAAGTAGGATGGGGAGTAGGAGTAGTGTTGCCACTGTGAAGGCTAGGAAGCCGTGCATGGCTGAGCTAAAGACGGGTATCAGACTCCTCCTCTCCCTCCCCTTCAGATAAACGGTAATCGAGAATACTCCGATAACTGCTAGAAATCCCATGCTCAGATACAGCGTCGCCAAAAAGACGGCCTCGGGAGCCTCAGTTATAGGGGGGAGAGGCAGCTCAATTCCCGGTGAAGCATATCTGACCCGCAGCTTCTCTAAGAAGTAGTAGACCGATGAGGCCACGTGAGAGATGAAGGCAGCCAATAAGACAATGACCCCTCTCCTAAACCTTGAACTCTCAGACATGGCCGCTGCCAGAGCCGATGGGTCAACAAACTCTCTAACACCCTTCACGACGACACCACCATCTACCTTAGTCCTACTCTAAAATCTTCCCATAGGACAGGACGACACAGATACAGGTAGCTTTCCTAATAGTCTTGGCGCTACACTTAAAAAATGAAAATAGGCGAGATGCTGGAGTTATTCAGCCTCTTCTTCTAACAAACAATATGGCTAAAACGCCTGCCAGTGCAACTATGATTAGGAGGTTGAACATAGCTGTCGTGGCGAGTTCTGGTATGGATAGAACCTGAATAGCTGTTGGGGCGAGCTTGACAGAGTAAGTTACCGCCGAGTTTTCTCCTGCGAATATAATAGTTGATGCAGCCCATACAGCTACGTAAGCTGTGGTGATTAATATTCCTGACATCCACCCGGTTAGGACAGCGCGAAGCGAGATGTTTGTAGTTGGCTCGGTTTTGGTTTTCTGCACCCCGAAAACCTCCCAGACTGGAAGGACTGGGAATAGCTTTACAAACAACAATAGAATCAGTGCGAGACCTGCGAAAGAGCCTGCAGTGAGCAAAAACTCCACGTATGTAGGCGTATATTGGGGGAGGGCTGATTGAACTGTCGGGAGACTGTCATGGTGAATCAGCCCCGGCAAAACTATTAACACTCTCTTAACCCACATGGCTGGGAGGACCGCCGCAGACATGGCAATAACCGCTTTATAGGTTCTTAGCCTCGGTATAAGCAAAACAACACTAGCTATTACAAGAGAGGCTAACACATACCATGTTAGAGGGCTATACGGCCCAGTCCATGAAAACTCTGAGACTCTAATGTCTTCAGATACAGCCGCGTACCTGACGGTGAATGTCTCTGCTAGCATAAAGTAGAGATAGCCAAGCAAGAAGACCAAGAGCATCTTTCCCAAGTTAATGAATGTTCTGTCGGGGATTACTTCGTGGAGAGCGAATCTCCATCTGATAATGGCCGAGGTTATTATGACGAGAGACAACCCTGACAGAAGCGCGCCTATTATGAAGTATGGGCCCATGATTGCGTCATTCCATGTTGAGACAGCCTTCATCCCGCCAAATATCCAGCCGGTAACAGTGTGCATCATCACCGCAACTGGCACTGTCACTATTGCGAGGATTTTAAGCCCTGACTCAAGTAGGTGGAGCTGGTCTTTATCTCCCCGCCAGTCATAACGTAGCAGACTATAGAGCCATGAAAAACGGCTCTCCTTCCCCGCCATGACCGCTATATCGGGTATAAGCGCTACGTGTAGATAGCCTAGGCCTGTGAGAAGATAGAAGAGAAGGACGATTACGTCCCATCCGACGGGCGACTGTATCCTGCCAAAGAGGGGTATGTAGATGAGGGCGCGGAAGAGCCCTCCCACATCGAACAATATGTTAAGGGCGGCCATCAGGAGGCTTCCAACAGTTATGACTTCAGCTATCCTAGTTATCGGTTTGCCCCATTCTAGGCTGAGCAGCCTCATAACAGATGAGATGAAAGTCCCCGACATGCTTATGCTTATGAAGAAGACGAAATTAGCCATGTAAATCCCCCAGACGACAGGCCTGTTAAGACCTGTGACAGCCAGCCCCTGTGTCAACTGCTGAAGCCACGCATGCAAAGCCAGAGCAATCACGATTATCAATATTCCCAGAGTGGCGTATGCTATTCTGCTGAAGCCGCCGGGGTTATAGTATTTGTTATAACCTACCTCCATCTACCTCCCCTCCTGGAGATATATCACCTTCGGATTTGTGCCCAGCTCCTCAAACAGTCTAAAAGCCCTCTTACTTTTAGCCATCTGCGAAACCAAACTCTCTGGATCGTCAAGGTCTCCGAATATTAGTGCTCTACCGGTGCAGCTTCTGACACATGACGGCAGGTAGTTGAGTTCTCTGAAGTCGAAGTCGATCCACAAATCCTCTGGATCCGCTCTCTCAACCTCGTCACTTTTCATGATAAGTCTCCGCATTAGGGTATCCACGGCTTTACTGGTTTTCTCCTCTAGGCTCATATTGTTCTTGGTGACCTTGGCTATGGCCGTTGGGACATTTCCAGTACTTATGTCTCTCTTTAAACGTGTAATTCTGTGGACACAGAAAGTACATTTCTCTACAACCCCCGCAGGCCTTACTGGCACGGTCGGATTGAGATACTCCAGATAGGTGTCCGGCCATGATGGTTCACGCCAGTTGAAGTATCTGACACCATAGGGGCAGGCGACCATGCAGAGCCTGCATCCGATGCATCTGTTATAGTCTTGATCCACTATCCCATCTTCGCGCCTGAATGTTGCGCCTACTGGGCAAACTTGGACGCATGGAGGGTTGTCACAGTGCATGCAGGGCCTTGGGAGCATAGCGACCCTCCCCTCAGAATTTTTAACTATTAAGTCCATCCAAGAGATTTGACGGCCAGCCGCTTGCTCAGCTTCACTACCTATCGGTATATTATTCTCGGCTTTACATGCTACGACGCACGCTTGACAGGCTGTGCATTTATCCAAGTCTATAACCATACCCCACCGGACCATCAGGCACCACCCCACTTTGTAATCCTGACACGTGTCGATGAGAAACCAGCCGAGCCAGACAACCTTTCCCGCCTCTCGATGAGGATGTTGTTGACATTCGTTCCCGTCTTCGATGCCCACCTACCATAGGCCTTCCGACCTATTCCAAAAGGCATGACCACGACCTCAGGCACTGAAGTCGGATGTATCTTCGCCACGGTAATCAAACTTCCCGCAGGCGACTCGACCATGACCAACTCACCATCCCTTATACCGAGCTGCTTGGCAGTCTCTGGATGAATCTCCACCCAGTTACGCCAGCCCATCCTGACGTGTGGCCCAAAACTGGCTAAAGCCCAAGGAGAGTTTGTCCCTCTCCCCTCTGCATGCATTATCGACTTGTATGTAATTAGGATGAAGGGGTATTGGGATGCGTCCCCGGCGAATTCTGGCTCCTCATAATGTGGTATGAAAACCTCTGCCCCTCTTGCCTTGATGTTTAGATTATCCAGCAACGTCTCATATGCCTGGTCAAACTCTACCCCCTTCTCTTTTGCGATTTTCTGGGCGAGACTATTCAGCTTCTCCTCGAGGGTTTTAGAGTGAAACTCGAACTTTCCCGTCTTTGTCTGTAACTCATGTTTGTAGTCTTCAAAGATGTAAGGCGGATCTGCCCAGAAACCATACTTCAACACATTAGCCCAGAATTCTTCAAAACTACTCATTCGGGATACAGGAACGGGGCCAACCTTTCCACGCCCGCTCTCCCATATCCCGCTCCATCTAAACTTGATAACCTCCTCAAAACTATTCCACGGAAGAGCATCAGCTACGGCGCCACCAACCCTCTTCGCCAACTCTATTATCACGTCCCCTGTATTCGCGGTATTGTAGAGAGGCTTAACGACGGGCTGGCGTATTGAGGCAACGGGGTAGCCGAGGCTTGGGTAGATTACGTCATCCATCCAGCGTTCGAGATATGTGTGGTCAGGTAGGACCACATCCGCATAGTAGGCTGTTGTCTCGTCCATGAATGGAGAGGTGCTAACTATGAACGGTATCTTCTCTAAAGCTTTCTCCCACAAGGCCACGTTGGGGGATGAGAATGCCGGGTTAGTGTAGTAGATCATCAAAACCTCTACTGGGTAGGGTCTTCCCTCAACGACCGACTCGGCCACCTGCTGATACACGTTTTTCGCAAATGGATACCTCTCTGTCCCAGCGTAGTCTATGCGCATATTAGCCAGCCCCTCCCCAGCGACCTCGTCAGGCTTAAATTCCGGCCATTTTTTGAAAGGTGGCGACTTCTGCGCGATCACACCACCTCTTTTACCTATGCTTCCGACTAGCGCGTTCAGGGCGTGGATAGCCATGTAGCTATAGACGCCGTTGGGCTGCATCATAGCACCGCGCTGACCGGCGGCGATAGCGGGCTTAGTCGTCGCGAATTCATGGGCTACTCTTTCAATAGTTTCGGTAGAAACGCCGGTAACCTTCTCAGTCCATTCCACTCCATATTTGGAGAGGACCGTCTCTGCAAATTCTTCAAAACCGTATGTGTGGTTCTCGACGAACTCCCTGTCATATAGTTCGTCTCTGATTATCACATGTGCTATTCCGAGCGCTAAGGCTCCGTCAGTACCAGGCCTTATCCTAATCCACTCGTCCGCCTTCTTGGCAGTAGTTGAATATCTTACATCTGCTACAACTATCTTGGCCCTCACAGGCCTCTCACCCCTAATGTGGCCATAGCTTCTAAGAAGTCTCACTGTCGGCCTCCATGCTTCTATGAAGCCTGCCCCGAAGAGAAGCAGATAGTTGGTGTTTTGCCAGTCATAGCCTAGATAATGTTTGACACCCTGCATAAGGTAATGCGCAATTACCGCACCATCAGAACAAATACTACTATGACCTATACGGTTTGGTGTTCCAAAGGCAGTCGTAAACCTCGAGATGAAGTCGCCCATGTTGCCTCGAACCCTGCCTTCAAGCCAGACAAAACGTTCAGGTGTTCCGGCACGACGCAACTCAGAGAGTCTTGAAGCAACTAGGTCGATGGCCTCCCTCCAGCTAACCTCTCTAAATTCAATTTTACCTCTCTCGCCCACTCTGACGAGAGGCCCCGTGATTCTATCAGGGTCGTATAGTATTTGGAGACCATAGTGTGCCTTGGGGCATATTGAGCCCCTGTTAATTGGGTGGAGAGGATTACCCTCTATCTTGACAGCCCTTCCCCCTGTTACCCGCACAGCTATCCCGCATCCGGCTGGGCACTGCAGACACGTGCTCGTCACCCAGCTATCTTCAACGAACCTATAGTCAGACCTAGCTTGCAGTACGTCTGTCTGTAGGCTGAGAAGAGCATCTCTCGGCGCTGCGATGAGTGAGCCTATAGCACTGGCAGCAGCGGTGGCTGATACCACCCTCATAAAGTCCCTTCTGCTAACTCCTGACATGCCACATCATTACGCTATTGACTACATTTTCGGAAAATTTAATATAAAGTCTAAAAATGTATGCAAATGTATGCTTTTGTATTCAAGCACTCACGGTTTTACCGGCGCTACTTCTACAGGTCCTGCATCACTCGGGTTAGAGCTAGTTTTTCCGGATTTCCTTGTAATACTTGCAGAGATCATTTAGGACACAGTCTCCACACAGGGGCCTTCTGGCCCTGCAGACTCTACGCCCGTGGGCTATTAAGAGAAGGTGCGCCAAGTGTCTCGAGTTGGCGCTAAAGACATCTTCTAGCCGTTTACGGACCATCTCATAGCTTGCACCCTCATCTACTAGACCGAGGCGAGTTGAGATTCTCCGGACATGAGTATCCACCGGGACAGTATGTATTATCCCCATCGTGGTTAGAAGGACGTCGGCCGTCTTCCCACCCACACCAGGCAGCTCCATGAGCCGCTCCCTCACCTCCTCAGCGTCACCCTTAAGCAGATTCCACATATCGCCGCCATACCTCTCAACGATAATACGGGAGGCCTCTAAGAGGCACTGGGATTTAGACCGGTACATGCCAGCCATTCGTATAGCCTTCTCAACCCTCCTCCTTCCCGCCCCTAAAATCGCTGGAGGAGAAAGCCCCACATCTCTCTCAAGCGTCTTGAGCGCGTTGAGGGCCGCCTTATCCGTCGTGTTCTGCGATAATATTGTCGCTACTAGGACTCGGAAGGGGTCTCTACTCTGGAGATGAGTGTAGAGTGAGACATACTCCTCCGCCTGTATCCGGTACTGCATCCTCAGCCTTCGGAGAACCTCGTCGCCGACCGTCAATCGGCACAGAAAGTGTTCAGGTGTGAGATAACAATTCCCATCTGGGGGCCTGTGTAGCCTTTAAATTCGGCTACCGGGGGCAGACTAGTGGCACAGATGTCCGCAGCCACTCTGCTTAGAGAGATTCTAAGACCGATATGGGTAGCCGCTAGGCATGTATTCTTCAAGCCCTACACCTACAAGTATCCATATGAGGAGATACCTAACCTCCCCAGTGAAAACTACAGGTTTGACCCTAAGCAGGGGTTCGCCTACCCGGGCTTTAAGGGCAGGCACCTCCTCATACTTGAGAAATGCACAGGCTGCAGCCTCTGCGACATAGCCTGCCAGAACATATCTGAGGCCATAACAATGGTTTATGCGTTTGACGTGACTGTAGAGGTGGAGGAGAAGGACTATAACGAGCTCGCCTCGGGGAGAGGCGTCTTGTCAGAGCTTCTCAGCCAGGTTGTAGAAGGGTTCGTCAAGCCCCTTGTCGAGCCTGGATACGGGGTAGGTGGGTCACACCCCCTCCTAGGGCACGTCGTTGATTTGAAGAGGGCGGCCAAGGCCGATGGCAAGGTATCGATAAGACTGAACGTTGACGCGATATGGGAGCACAACTCCGCCACACTCTATAGTAACTATCTCGACGAGCCATTCGGCAGGCTAGGAGAGAGGGGATGGAGCTTCACCATGCTGGAAGACAAGTTTCCAGACGCTGTGGTGTATGGAGCAAGTAAGGATGGCTGTAGTGTGAGGATAACTATACAGAAGCGCGACCTCAAATATCCACAGAACAAGAAGTCCTACTTCCCACAAGTTGACTATGGTAGATGCGTCTTCTGCGGCTTCTGCGTCGACGCCTGCCCATTCTACGCCCTCGAGATGACACCCGACGTGGAGCTCTCATCAATCTCCCGCCAAGGCCTAGTCTACAACCCCTCCATGCTGGCAGGCCCGAAGATCTCCACAAACCCACCCTCGACAAACCCCATAGACGCATTATACGGCTGGCTCAGGGCCAAGCTTGGCCAGTAACCCCCAATCCTGCGAGATTATTCTTTTTAGCCACCGTTAGAAAGTGATTCTCCGAGCGGTGGCTCCTGCTTGAGTGGTGTTAGAGTTGGTATCGTTTTGGCGTCGGAGGAGTATTCGCCCAACGAGCTGGTTAGACAGGGGGTTGAGGCGGAGAGGAACGGGCTGGATGTGGCATGGGGATCAGACCATTTCCACCCATGGTTTGACACCGCGGCCCACGGCGTCTTCATCTGGTCCATCCTCTCATCCCTCGGCACCCTCACAAAGAAGATAGTGATGGGGACCAGCGTCACCTGCCCGCTCTTCAGATACCCACCACCCGTTGTTGCTCAGGCCTTTTCGACGATGCAGAACCTCTTTCCAGGCAGGATGTTCCTAGGCGTGGGGACTGGCGAGGCCTTAAACGAGGTCCCATGCGGATTCTCTTGGCCACCCTACCGCGAGAGGCTGGAGAGGCTTGAGGAGGCCGTTTTCATCATAAGGCTCCTCTGGCATGGTAAACAGGTCACATACCATGGCAAATACTACAGCCTTAATAAGGCTAAACTCTACGACCCCCCGCCAATCAACATACCAGTACACATAGCCTCAAGCGGCGCGAGAGGGGCTAGGCTTGCAGGGATGCTCGCCGATGCGTTTATGACTCTACCGGTCGACGACCACACGATATATACACAGAGGCTCTTCCCAGCCATAGACAGAGGGGCTAGGGAAGTGGGTAGAAGCGGCGAAGACATCGAGAAGTCACTCCTAATACATGTGGGGTTCGACGAGCAGGACTATGAGAAGGCTCTCAAATCCCTTCTACCCTGGCGCGGAACACTCCTCCCTATCTTCTTCGACCTAAACGTCTACGACCCGAGATACATCGAGATGCATGGTAACAGGGTCTCTGAGAAGATTGTCGAGGACGTCTTTCTAGTTGCCACAGGGTCTGAGGAGGTCATCAGGTATCTCGAGAGATATCTTAAGCTTGGGTTTAGGCACATAGCCTTCTCAGTCAGCGGAGACCCTGTGGGATTCATCAAGACGTTAGGAAAGAAGGTCGCGCCTTGGCTGAGGGAGGTGTATGGTGAGGTACAAGCGCCTTATCAGGGAGGCTACACAAGGGAGCACCTCCAGAAGTACATGGAGCTGCGTGGAATAAAGCTGGAGCTTTAGCCCCAGCCTAGGGAATATCTAAATGCTGCCAGCTCCTTTGATTCGCGTTGTCAGTCGGCCAGAGATCAGCCGGTTTGCGGGAGGCTTGGAAAGCTTTAAGAGAGATTATAGCTGACCTTAGGGGCTTTCTCGAGACTGACGACTATAGATACGTGGTTGCGGCCCACGAGAGGGCCCAGTCCCTGGCCTCAAATAGTGAGGCCTCGGAGCTGAGTGGTGTGAGAGACCTGTTGGAGAATCTCAGGATGATGAGGAAGAAGGTTGAGGGAAGTGGCTACAGGCTCTCCACGATAGAACACGGCCTCTTGGCGCAGCAGGCGGTCTATGTAATCTCCCGGTCAAACATTCTGGCCACGGGCCTAGAGTTCAGGTTCAAGAGGGCTAGGGGAGGCTAGGCCTCTCAGCCCCCGGTCTTACGCGCAAACTCGGAGGCCACCTCGTCCCTCGAAACACCGAATAGCCGCCTACAGAACACTATGTTGCTTATGGCTATGACCGCCGAGTCTATAACTTCCTGCGACTCGTCATTCAGAGCTTCCAGCAGGCCGGGTAGGGCCTCATCGCTCCCGATTACGCCCAAAGCTATCGCCGACTCGTGGCGGACTATTGGATGGGGGTCTGTCTTTAAGGACTGTAGAAGGTATGGAATGGCATCTCGGTAGCCCAGCTGCCCAAGAGAGTAGGCTGCCTCATGCCGCACTATCGGATTCTCGTCGTGCAGAAGGACCTCAGCCAGCTCTCTTATGTATTCGCGCCCACCTATCTCAGCGAGGATACATGTGGCCCGAGCCCTGATGGTGAGGTCCGGATGCTTAAGAAGTCTCCTAAAAAACTCGGCGTCATGCTCCCTATACCGCTCCTCCATCTCGAAGAAGACCCGGATACGCTCCTCAGGGACCTCCAAATCCAATAGATTCTCGAGTATAGGAGTTTTTGATAAACCATTCAGCGGGTCTTTAGAACGTAATTGTCAGGGCCCCTGCGACGAGTGATGTCCCCGCCGTTATGATTAGATTCACGAAAGCGAGCGGGATGAGATATTTCCAACCTAGGTCGAGGACTTTTTCAATCGTCAGCCTCGGATAGACCCCGCGTAGAAGGGCTACAAGTGTGAATAGTATGAGGGCCTTGAGTATTATCCAGAAGGGCGCGGAGAGTGTCTCGGGGAGCCCGGGTATTGGGGGGCCTAGCCAGCCACCGAGATAGAGTACTGCGCCTAGGAAACAGAAGGCCAGGACCTTCTCAAACATCGCTAGCTGAATCATGAGGAAGTAGACTCCTGAATACTCAGTCTGCCAGCCGAAAACGATCTCACCCTCAGCAGTCGGTATATCGAAGGGAAGCCTTTCAGTCTCAGCCAACAATGTAATCATGAAAACTACGAAACCTATTACCTGTGCTACGGCGAGCGGGACTCTCACCTGCGCCTCGACTATCTTCTCCAGATTCAACGTCCTCGTAGATAGGACGACACCTGTCAAGGCTAGGAAGAGGGGCACCTCGTATCCGAAGAGCTGGAGAGCGATTCTCGACATCCCTATAAATGGGTATTTGCTCCTCGATGCGTAGCCTGCTAGGACTATCGGCACTGGTGATAATGCTGCCACAAGGAAGAATAGAAGGAGGCCAATCTCTGAGGGATAAATTATCCAGCCAGCCCCGAATGGGAGGAAGGCATAGAGGAGAAGCGATAGGACAAGCGCCAAGCAGGGCATGAGGACGAATAACGGCCTATTGACTCCCTCGGGTATTATCCTCTCCTTAGAGAGGAACTTGATTGCGTCGGCTATCAGCTGCAGAATTCCGGCAACCTTTCCAACGTGTAGTGGTCCTATCCTGAGTGAGATGCGGGCGAAGAGCTTCCTCTCAAACCAGACTGCAAACATGCCTAGCAGTGTGCTGAAGAGCGCGCCGGGGAAGATGGCAGCCTTGATGAATGGCTCGCTATAGAGGAAGCGAACCAGCTCCTGCAACATGGGGGGGAGGGAGTTATACATCTGGACGAAGGGCTGGATTGGGTCTATCAACTTGCAGCACCCTTCTCTAGCCTTTGCTTCAAAGTGGGAAGCTGGGTTGACGCATAGATTGACCCCGCAGTGATTGCTGCGAGAATTATCAGCCCACGGACCAGGCTCTCACCAGCCCTCAACATGTCTAAGACGACTATGAAGGCGATGACTGCAAAGACTGCGTACGCAATGTAGATGATGACGTAGGGGAAGTATTCTATGGGGAATGGGGTTGTCCTGACAGGTATTGGTGTCTGGCCTGACTCGAAGAGCATCCTCTTGACACGGGATGGCTTCTTGGGAGCGATTAGGACAGAGACAAGATAGAATATAGGCGGAGCAACTATTGTTAGGAGAAGGTAAAGCAGCAGTGTCCAAAGCGCAGCGTCAAGCCCTTCTGGACTCAACACGACAAACAGCAATAGACCAAGATTTATACACTAGTCAGCGGCTCATCCGACGCCACCATCTAAGAGGGGGAAAACCTGGTTACCCCTCTTGTCCGAGAGAATCGACGCCAACTAGGGCTCTGAGCTCGATAATCCGTCTCTTCAGATAGTCAACCTCCTCCCGGCTGGGCTCGCGAGCCTCCAGCCCCGATGCAATCCTCGCCTTCAAGCTAGCCCACCTGAACGCAAGCTCCTCGATCTCCTCTTCCGAAAGATCTCTCTTCAGCATCCTCTTAGAGATCTCCCTAAACTCCTCTACGGGGTCGCTCATGGTGTCAGCCTGAACCTATCCCTGGGGAAGAGCATGACATCTCTTATGTTTGTGCGCCTTGTCAGGACCATTAATAGCCTCTCGAAGCCGAGACCCCAGCCTGCGTGGACCGGCATGCCATAGTCGTAGACCGCTAGGTGGTGCTTGAAGCTATCGGGGTTGAGCCCCTGCTCCTGCAGCCTCTGCTTGAGGAGCGCAGAGTCGGATATCCTAGTCCCACCCGAGGCCAGTTCTAGCCACTGATACATCAGGTCGAAGGACTCTGAGACCTGCGGGTTAGTAGGGTCGGGCTGTATGTAGAAGGGCTTAATGGCTGTGGGGAAGTGCGTTATGAAGTAGAATCCTGTATGCTTTTTGGCCAGATGCCTTAAATCAGCGGTCTCCAGGTCTCCACCCCACTCCTTCTCATAGCCAAGCTCCCGAAGCTCTTTCAGGGCCTCATCATAGGTTATCCGCTTGAAGGGCGTTCTAGGCGGCTTAAGAGAGACGCCGAGGAGCTCGAGCTCCCGCCGCCTCTCATCCAAGACCTTCTTAACAACGTGGACAACCATACCCTCCAATATCCGCATCACATCCTCATAGTTCATGAAAGCCGCCTCAATGTCGACAGAAGTGAACTCGCTTACATGCCTTCTTGTGTGGGAGGCCTCGGCCCTGAAGAATGGCCCTATCTCGAAGACGCGTTCAAAGACCGATACAAGCTCCTCCTTATAGAGCTGAGGGCTTTGGGCCAGATAGGCTGTCTTCCCGAAGTAGTCAACCTTGAAGAGAGCTGCTCCGCCTTCGGTTGCTGTGGCTATGATCTTGGGTGTCCTAACCTCCACAAATCCTTGCTCACGAAAATACTCGCGAATGGCGGCAAAGACCGTGTCGCCTATCAGGAAAATTGCTGTGTTCTCGGGCTTTCTCAGGTCGAGAATCCTATGGTCTAGCCTAGTCGTCATCGAAGCCGGAACCTTACCAGTCACGTCGTATGGCAGCTTCTCCACAGCCCTGCCAAGCACCTCAATCCCTTCACACTTCACCTCCACACCCATCCTCGACTGGGGGGCCACCTTAACAGTCCCCCAAACCCTCACAGCAGACTCACGGGTCAAACCATCCAGAACATCTAGTAGACCACTGTCCGCACCCACTCGGCTGAACACAGCCTGACAGAGACCCGACCTATCTCTCAAAATTATGAAGACAAGGGAGCCGAGGTCTCGTATCTCGTGGACCCACCCTCTAATTACTACTCGCCGCCCATCAAGCTCAGGCCTCACAAACCCCGGCCGTATCTCTTCAAAATCTGGCCCCAGTTGCCTTACTCCAGCCATATTACCTGATACCGGGGAAAAGCTAGCCCCCAGATATTTAAGTGATAACCCAGTGGATCATAAAGAAATCAAGGTGTTGTGGGCTAGCGCCGTGACGCTTTCTCGACCCGTATATTCTTCCCCTTGAAATCCCTGACCAGCTCTACAATCTCATCCACTTGGAGCTGGAGCCTAGAGGTATCATCCACAGTGACTAGAGTCTCCTCAGTCCCATCCGGAAGCCAGACAACGCTAATCGAGAGGATTTTCGCAGGGGCCAATAGCTCAGCTAGGAAGCTGTTGAATGAGCGGTAATCCCTCAACACTCTGACAAGCGTCCTCAACCTCCGCGAAAGCTGCAGTGAAAGCTCCATGAAATCCTGGATGGTTGCCTCTACGTTCCGGAGGAACACAAAAATCTTGTTCTTTTGACGTATCGAGCCGGCGTACTCGGCCTTAGCTAGGAATGGGTAATTCAGGTCGATAAGCGCTGTTAAAACCTCGATGTCCAGCCGCGTAACCTCTCCTCTCTCTAATTTCCTCTGACAACTCGGACAAAGAGCTCCGCTCCGTAGGTCGAACTCGCATACGGGTATCTTCAGCCATCACCGCCTCCAAGTCTATCCTCAGCCTCATTCGTTTTAACCTTCTCTAATGCTGGCCGGGCTTTTAGGAGCCTATCTTTATCTCGATTGTGCTTACGTTCACGTCCCTGTTGTCCTGCCCCTTCAGCATCTCCGTACCCAGCTTTATCTCCTGAACCTTCAGGTCCTTGTAGAACCTGTTCTTCAGTATCTGGACGACATCGACGGCCCTGCTTATAGACCGGCCCCTAGCCTTCAGCGTCACATTCTGTCCCTGCTGCAGCGATATCAGACAAGCCAAGACATAGCTCATCGCCGGCTTCTTGCCAATCAGTACTGTTACCTCATTCGCGGACATTCTTCTCACTCCCTCTGGTTTTTGCAGATGACTCATCCACTTACTTAAATAAAAACCTTCATTATGGCTGAGGGCTAGCTCGTGGCTTCAGAGCATCTCTGCTGCGACGTTGATGTGGAGGGCCAGTTGGTTGAGTATTTTGAAGGCCTCAGCATATCTGTAGCCAGCCCTGCTGCCAAGCATCTCGTCATACTTGACGAGGAGCTCAATTGCCTCTGGTGTGAATTGGGACTTGTGGGCCGACATTGCCCTCTTTTTAACATCTATCAGGTCTGAGATGTCTATGTATAGATTGGGATTCTTGCTCCAGTAGTAGGCGATGTATTTAGGCGTGTAGGGCTGGAGGCCCTTTTCTAGGTCCTCGCGGTTTATGTTTGTGAGGTTGCTGAAGAAGAAAGCCTCGCTAGCTGCTAGGCCCGTAGCTATGTGGTCTGGGTGGGCCTCGTAGGGCAGCCAAGGGTCGACGGTCAGAACGACGTCGGGCCTGTAGCGTCTTATCAAGGTTATCAGCCTGTTCCTCAGCTCCAGCGAAGGTCTAAGCTCCGAGTCCCTATATTCCAGCCAGATGAGCTCAGAGACCCCTAAGATCTTAGCCGCCGCTTGCTGCTCACCTTTACGGATACGTGAAAGCTCCTCCCAGGATATCGAGGGGTCGGTGGTCCCCCCGCCGCCATCAGTAGTAGTCACGTATATGACCCTGCAGCCCTGTGAAGATAGCCTAGCGACCAGGCCACCCGCACCTATATCAGTATCGTCTGGATGGGGCTGTATCGATAATAACGTTTTACATCCCTCAAAGGCCTCCTCAGGCTTTAAGCCTATCAAAGCTCTCACAGAATCAATCTCAGGAGAAGTCATTTTCGATTACTATAACACACTACAGGTTCTTAAGCGTTTTCAAGAGAGACCATGGGTGTGGGGCCGGTGGGATTCGAACCCACGACCTCCGCCGTGTGAGGGCGGCGTCATAGCCGCTAGACCACGGCCCCGGCCTCAGTCTCGCATATTATGTTGCTGCAAATAACCATTACCCTAGGCCAAGCCACTAAGCCGATTACTGGTATAGGCCGATGGTGTAGGTCTTTACACCAGCCTCTCTAAACCTCTTATTGTCAAGAATCCTTCTGCCGTCAATGATTATTGGGTTATGCATTAGGGACATTACTGTGGATGGGTCGAGCAGGGCGTATTCCGGCCATTCGGTGGAGATTATGGCTAAGTCTGCACCATCTAGGCAGTCCTGTATTCTCTGGCAGTAGGTGACGCCACCGCCTAAGACGCGCATCGCGTTGTCTAGTGCGGCTGGGTCGTGGACCCTCACCTCAGCCCCACGTGCTAGAAGCTCGCGGATAATCTCGATGGCTGCGGCCTCCCTCACATCATCCGTGCCTGGCTTAAACGCCAAGCCCAGCACTGCGACCTTCCTCCCCCGCAACCCGCCCAGCAGCGACTCAGACTTCTTAACTACCCGAATCCTCTGGGCTCCATTGATGGCGAGAACAGAGTCTAAGAGGGAGGCGTCTACTCCGAGACCAGCCGCAAACCATTTCAAAGCGCGGAGATCCTTTGGAAGGCAACTCCCCCCAAACCCCAGCCCCGCTCTCAGGAAGAGCGGGCCAATCCTAGGGTCAAGCCCCAGACCCTCCGCGACCACTCCTACGTCTCCATCCTCTACGGCCTCGCAGATCTGTGAGATTAGGTTGATGAAGCTGATCTTCAGGGCTAGGTAGGCGTTGGTTGCGAGTTTTATGAGCTCAGCATTGGTTGGGGATGTTATCAGCATTGGTATCTTCTTGGGGTTGTATAGTGTTTCATAGAATTTTTTCAGACTTTCAGCCGCCCAGCTATGCTTGGTGCCTATGACGATTCTGTCGGGGTTCATTGTGTCTTGGAGTGCTGAACCCTCCCGCAGGAACTCGGGGTTAACGCAGAGATGGAAATCCTTACCACAAACCCTATCAGAGGTCTTCTCAATTATTGGTCTCACAATTCCCCAGGTCGTGCCCGGCGGGACTGTGCTCTTAACAACTATGAGGGGGGCGCCGGTCTTGCTAGCGGCCAAGGCGTTGCCTATCTGGCGCGAGGCCTCCTCTACTTGGGAGAGGTCTGGCGAGCCGTCGCTCCCCGTAGGTGTTCCAACAGTAATGAAGATAACGTCAACCTCCTCAAACATGTCGCCAATCTCTGTCCTAGCCTCCAGCACTCCGTCCTCGACAACTTGTCGCAGAAGCTCTGGGAGGCCCTGCTCGTGTATCGGGGATAACCCTTTCATTATTCTCCCAACCTTCTCCTCATCCTTCTCGACGCATATTGTCCTCACATACTTCGAGGCTAGGAATACCCCCAGTGTTAGGCCGACATATCCGGCGCCTATGATGCCTACGCCCCTAACCCAGCCGCCACCAGACATGCATGGACACACCCTCAATACGCCTCACCACCAGTTGGTTTTAGGGTTTGCTTGGAGAATCGGAGGCTCAGCTTGATGTTGAGAGTCTATATGAGAGCTGTAGGGCCTCCCAGTATAGCTGGGGCGTGCCCACATCAATCTTCAACCCATCCTCAAGCATGATCGCGTCAACCCTATGCCCCCATTCGATGAGCCTCTGTATTCCGTCGGTCAGCTGGAGCTCACCCCCAACACCAGACCTCACAGATTTAAGCGTCTCAAAAATCGACCTCCTAAAGATATAGAGTGGGACGATCATCAGGTTTGAGCGGGGCTTCTCAGGCTTCTCATCAACCCTCTTAACCCTCAAAACCCCACCCACTTCAGAGACCTCTGCAACACCATACTGTCTCGGGTCCTCAACCTCCTGCAGCAGGAGGACAGCCTCGGCCCCAGTCTCCACAAAGTGCCTATACATCTTCTCGATGGCTTGGCCCCCATTGAATATGTAGGTGTCGCCTGCGTGGACGAGGAAGGGCGAGTCTCCGACGGTCTTCTCGCAGATGAGAACAGCGTGGCCGAAACCCAGCGGCTGTGGTTGGTTAACCCAGACGAGGATGGAGTCGCTAATTCTCCTATAGAATTCCTCGAAGTCGCTGAGCAGTGAGTTTTTACTCTTCCGAATCAGCTCGAGGTAGCTCTGATCGGGTGTGAAGTGGTCCTCAACAGCTCTCTTCTCCCTGCCCACCACCAGTATGAACTCGCGGATGCCCACATCGAAGAGCTGCTCAAAGATAAGCTGAACGATCGGCTTTACACAGAGGCCGCCACTCCTACTTTTGGCGAAGACTGGGAGCATCTCCTTAGGCTGCTCCTTCGTGGCCGGGAGCATCCTAAGCCCTAAGCCAGCTATGGGGAGAACAGCCTTAAGCCCCTCCACACCCAACGAGCTCTCAACACATGACACTTGAACCAGTATTAAAAAAGCTCCCTACACCTTCTACCCCAGTGAGGCGGCAGCCACACCGGCATACTCTCTCCTTCTCATGATTTTTATTAAGGAAGGGTGATGGTATTATTGTGGCGGATTGACAACCAGAGACGGGACAACTCGGGAGAAGGTGCTTATACTCGACTTCGGAGGCCAATACACACACCTGATAGCCAGGAGGTGCAGGGAGGCCGGAGTCTATTCTGAGATAGTCCCCTTCAATATTTCTCCCGAGGAGGTAGGCCGCTATGGAAATGTGAAGGCTCTGATATTTTCAGGCGGGCCTAGGAGCGTCTACGAAGATGGTGCCCCACATCCCAACAGGGAGCTGCTCGAACTCAACATACCAGTACTCGGCATATGCTATGGCCATCAGCTGCTCGCTGAGAAGTGTGGGGGCAGGGTAGTCCGGGGCTCTAAGGCAGAGTATGGAAGGACGACAGTCAATCTTGTTGGAGACTCTAAACTATTTTCAACACTTCCCAAACGCATCGAGGCCTGGATGAGCCATGGCGACGCGGTGCTGGAGCCGCCGGAGGGGTTCAAGGTTACAGCAGTCTCTGAGGATAACCTCATAGCCGCCATGGAGAACCCGGAGAAGAGGCTATACTCGGTGCAATTCCATGTCGAGGTAAAGCACACGCCACTGGGGCGAGAGATTCTCAGAAACTTCCTCAAGAATGTAGCCGGATGCAAATTCGACTGGAGGCCACTTGATACTTTGGGCGAGATGGTGAGGAACGTCGCTGAGACCGTCGCGGAGTATGAGAAGGTTATCTGCGGAGTGAGTGGGGGCGTGGACTCTATGACCACCGCTGCGATAATTCAGAGGGCAATAGGTGACAGGCTTCATGTAATATTCATAGACCATGGACTTCTCAGGAAAGGGGAGAGGGAGCTCGTCCTAGAGAGTCTGAGGCGTCTCCAGATAGAGAATATACACTTCGTCGACGCCAGTAGAGAGTTTCTGACGGCCCTTAAAGGAGTTAGAGACTCTGAGGAGAAGAGGAGAATAATTGGGAGGCTATTCGTGGAAGTCTTCGAGAGGACAGCGGCAGACATAGACGGTGTGAAGTATCTGGCACAGGGGACAATATACCCGGATAGGGTTGAGAGCGGGGCCACAGGCGCCCTGACAAGCCTGATCAAGAGCCACCATAACGTTGCCGGCCTACCTGAGAGGCTAGGCCTCAAGCTGATAGAGCCCCTCAAAGACCTCTACAAGGACGAAGTGAGGGAGATCGCGAGAGCATTGGGCCTACCATCCTCCGTCATAGACAGGCATCCATTCCCGGGCCCAGGATTAGCGGTCAGGATTGAGGGAGAAGTGACGGCAGAGAAGCTGAGAATCTGCCAGGAGGCAAATGCGATAGTTGAAGAGGAGTTCCGCAGAGCCGGGCTCTACGGGTCGGTTTGGCAGGCCTTCGCGGTTGTCCTCGACTCTAGGTGGGTGGGTGTTAAGGGTGACGCTAGAAGTGTTGGCCACATAGTCGTCATCAGGGCCGTGACAAGCGAGGACGGGATGACGGCAGACTGGTACCCGATACCGGCCGAGCTAATGGACAGAATATCCAGGCGCATAACAAATGAGGTTGAGGGTGTTGTGATGGTGGCCTATGCAATAACCTCGAAGCCCCCTGCCACAATAGAGCCCTACTGACGAGGCAAGACCTCAATCAGAGTTAAATTATACTCTGTGCTAGCCTGATTAGAATTTGCGGATAATCTATCTCGTCGGGACAGCCGGGTCTGGTAAATCTTCGCTGACCGCCGCATACTCAGAGTGGCTGAAACAGAATGAGCAGAGCGTCGCGACAGTGAATCTTGACCCGGCCGCTGCAGTTCTACCATATGAGCCGGAAGTAGATATCAGAGAATACGTCGACTACGAGCGCATGATGTTTACATATAACTTGGGCCCCAACGCCGCACTTATAGCTTCGGTGAGAGAGGTGGTTAGAGAGATTGACACGCTCTGCTCCGAGATCACAGATCTCTCAGTTGATTATGTGCTTATTGACACTCCCGGGCAACTAGAACTGTTCGCCTTCAGGAAGGAGGGAAGGGCTATTGTTAAGGCGCTTAAAAGTATTCCAAGCATCCTCCTATACCTGATGGACCCCGTGGCAAGCCACACGACAAGGCTATTCGCCTCCTCACTATTCCTCGCCACCTCAGTCTATCTCTCCCTCAACCTCCAGTCAATCATCGCTATATCAAAAATCGACATAGCCCCGAAGAGAATACTTAAACGAATCCGTAGATGGATCTCCTCGCAGGAGGCGCTTGAGGTAGATATTGAGTCTAGGAGCCAGGGCATGCAAATGCTTATAACAAGGGATATTGTCCATATTTTGCACGACATTGGCAGAACATTTCCAGTCATCGCGGTGTCTTCTAAAACACTGGAAGGGATGGGGGAGCTCCATGCAGCTGTCACCAGAGTTGTCAGTGAGGGAGAATATGAGCTCAGATAGGTGGTGTCCATGAGTGTAGAGGATGAAATCTCAAGGGAGATTGGAGAACTGAAGGATAAGATTAACGAGCTGGATAGAAAGCTTGAGGAGATAAACGCCAGAATTGAGAAGAGCATCTCAGAGAGGGACAAGGTCCATGCGAGGATGAGGGAGATAAAGGAGAAGGTAAAGACGCTTAAGGAGGAGAAGACTACGCTTGTTGATGAGAACAGGATCCTAAGGCGCGAGGTAAGAGACTTGAGACAGAAACTACTGAACTACGTTATAGAAAAGAGACAGCTGAGGGGTGAGCTGAAGAATCTGAAACTCTCGATGGATGTGAACAGGATAAAAAGGAGGCTCGACGAGATAGACCTCTATCTCGCATCACATAGAGTCAGTAGAGAGGAGGAGAAGAAACTCTTCGAAGAGGCCTCCAAGCTAGAGGCGATGCTCCTAGACTATGAAAAAGCCTTGAAGATACATCTATCGCTGAACGAGCTTTCACCACAGATGGAGGAGGTTAAGAGGGAGCTTGAAGAGAAAAGGAAGAGGCTTGAGGAGGTCTCGTCCAGGCTGAGCCAGATATCGATGGAGATGGAAGCCCTCAACAATGTTTATGACAGCTTAAAGGAGGAGGCGGATAGGAACCACTCCAAGTACCTCGAGGCTAGGGAGGAGAGAGATAGGCTTGAGGCCGAGCGGATATTAGCGACATCGAGAATATACGACCTCTACAAGCTACTCAGGGGCAAGAGGGAGGAGCTTCTAAAGAGGAGAATCAGCGAGGTCAAGGCCAAGAAGAAGAAGGAGGCTATTGCGAAGCTAGAGAGGGGAGAGAAGCTGGAGTTCGAGGAGATGAAGATATTGCTAGAGGATGAGACCCTCTGGCAGGCAAGTGGTGGAGCAAGCCAATAAAAGAGCGGGAGCTCGAGCTCTAAAGGCGCTGTGGCCCCTTGATGATCTTTTAGGGGGCAGCCCCTCTGGGCCGTTATAGTTTGATAGGAGGTGATAATACCCAGATGACCCTGCAGGGCTTATCGGCATCGTTTCTCACATAGTGTCGCGTCCCTTTCGGATTGAAGAAGAGGTCGCCAGCCCTTAACAGTCTTTCGCCAGATTCTGTCCCGAAGACAACCTCCCCATCGACGACATAAGATAGCTCATCGCTTAATTCATGGAGGCTGTAGCCCTCAGCTGGGAGACGCTGCCCAGGATTTAAGACGACTATTCCAGCCATCATAAGCCTACTCATAGACTCGTTGACCAGCACTGAAACCTTCCCTAAAGAACTCGACCAGACATCCTCGTCAATCCGGAATAGACGTGTCACGCGACCGACAGCCCGACAGCCCGGATATATATTTAATCTAGGTCCATCGATCTAAAGCCCATCCTCCTTAAGCCTTGCCGCGCATTCCAGTCACTTTCCTACCTATGGGAAGCCTTTTTCGAGAGGAGGCGGTAGGGGATGGCCAATATCGTGTTGTTTTGGGCGACGTGGATGAGAGGACTCTTCTGAAGTTTAAATATGTCTCCCGCGGGCATAACCATTCTTAAATTTAGATAGTATATAGTATTTGTTGGGTTGTATGGCTGAGGAGTCCGAGGGGCCGCTCCTGATACTGGTGGTGGACGAGGATGACGACGTGGGAGTTAAGGCCGGGGTTCAGTCCCCCATCATAGGGCGGGAAAACAACTTGGAGGCGGCGATGAAGCTTCTCATGTCCGACCCTGAGGACGCTGATGCCAACGCAATGTTCGCAGCCATCAAAATACTTGATGACGAGTTGAAGAAGTGGCCTAACGGTGTCGAGATAGCTACTGTGACGGGAAAACATGATGATGGACTTGAGTCAGACCTGAAGATTACGAGAGAGATAGAGAATGTTATCAAGAAACTGGGAGTTAAGGAGTGTATTGTAGTCTCGGACGGCCCCCTCTCCCCCTCACTTACATCAATCATCACCTCACGCCTTAAAGTGGTCTCGTTCAGGAGCGTGATCGTAAAGCAGAGCCAGACGATAGAAACAAGCTGGATACTACTCCTCAGATATCTCAGAATGCTGATCTATGATGCAGCCTATTCCAGAATAATCCTCGGCGTCCCCGGCATACTACTAATGCTGATAGGGACGCTCTATTTTTTCAACCTCCTCAGCCTACCGCTTCTCCTCGTCTTCATAGGGGTTGCACTCCTAGTACGGGGCTTCGGAGTCGACACAGCCTTTGTAAACCTCATACGGAGAATAACTGAGATATCTAATAGACCCGGCCTAATACAACTACGTATATTCACAGCACTTGTTAGCCTGATCCTAATAATAGTCGCTTTAACAACTGGTTTTCAAGCCGCTTTAAACTATCTCCAATCCGCTCTGAGTGGGGGGCCGCTAACTTTTGAACAGGTTCTTCCATACATGGGGCCGTTTATTGGCGTTTTGATAGTTAGTAGTATAGACTTGGTGGCGATCGCTGCCTTCCTCAACACAGCCTATAATATATTCTACTACTATATGTTGAAGAACCCGCGGTTCTGGAGGCATGTCCAGGCCCTGCTGATATTCTTCTTCCTATGGATAATTATGAGGCTGCTTGGCATCTACCTGACCTCCCAGAGCATCGTCTACCTGATTCAGCTTGTACTGGTTGTCCTGATAGGTTTTGCCTCGCTTCTGACATCTATTACGATTATTAGGACGGCCAGAGGCTCGAGGGTGTCGAAGAGTGATTGAGAAGATACTGAGGTTCTTGGGGGTATATTCGGTCTATGAGAGGTGGCTGGAGAAGACTGTGAGCAATGGTGATATACCGCAGCACCTGGCTGTAATCTTAGATGGTAATAGACGCTGGGCTAGGATCGCAGGTATTCCACCAAGCCAGGCATATAGGTATGGCGCCGACAAGGTTGAGGAGCTTCTAAGATGGAGTCTGAAGATTGGGATAAAGATCGTAACTCTCTATGTATTGTCTGTCGAGAATATTATGAGGCGGCCGAGGGAGGAGCTTGAAGAGATTTACAGGCTTCTGGTGGAGAGGGCGGAGAGGTTCTTGAAGGATGAGACTGTATGGAGGGAGAGGGTTAGGTTTAGGGTTATAGGTAGGCTGGATCTTCTTCCAAGAGAGGTTGCTGATAGTCTCAGAAGGCTTGAAAGAGAGACTATGCATCACGATAGGATGCACTTGAATATCGCGGTCGCATACGGGGGGAGAGCGGAGATAGTTGATGCTGTTAGGAAGATATGTGAAAGGATTGCTACTGGAGAGATTAGCCCGGAATGGGTAAATGAAGAGGTTATCGAGCGTAACCTTTACACGAATGGGCTTCCAAAGCCTGACCCCGACCTAGTAATCAGGACCTCGGGTGAGGAGAGGATAAGCAACTTTCTCCTCTGGCAGATAGCCTATAGCGAGCTTGTCTTCCTAGATGTCTACTGGCCATCCTTCAGGAAAATAGACCTCTTACGCGCGGTCAGGACCTATCAGCAGAGGACACGCCGGTTCGGCGGTTAATAGACCAGATACTCGTCTAGAGGATAGGAAGTAAGCGGTACCGCGGACTCCTCTGTCACAAGCAGAGTGTCCTCCATTCTAACCCCCCACTCGTTTACTAAATAGACTCCAGGTTCGCATGTCACGACGCTATTCTCCGCGAACTGGTCTTGGCTACCTGGCCCTATTCTCGGAGGCTCATGAATATCAATCCCCACACCGTGGCCTAGACTGTGGATAAAGTAGGAATCCAAGCCTTTATTGCTCAGCGAGTCGCGGGCTATGTCGTCGACGTAGCTACATGAGACCCCAGGTCTCATTATGCTTTGGGCCAGAGACTTTGCGTTTAAAACAGCTTCAAAGACACTCCGGAGCTTTTCCTCTATATCGCTTCCGATGTAGAAGGTTCTTGTGAGGTCGGAGCAGTACCCTTCTACTTTCACTCCCAAATCAATCACCACGACGTCTCTCCTCTTCAGAACCCTGTCTCTAGCTGTACCTCTATGAATGGGCCCGTGAGGGAATGCCGAGCGCTCGCCAAAGGCAACTATCGGCGTGAAGGCCGGCTCCTGCCCAACCCTTCTATAGACCTCAGCAGTCAGCTCAGCTTTGACCTCGCTCTCCTTGATTCCTGGAACCAAAAGATCTGCTGCTGCTCTCATGACCCTATCGGCGAGCGCAGAGGCCTCTTTAATCACCTCCACCTCTTGGGAGTCCTTCGAGACCCTCATGTCCCATACGAGCTTAGACTGCGGACGAAGGTCTACACTGCTGATCAAGCCGCTAATCTTCCTATATATCTCAAAGTCTAGAATATCTATCCCCACCATTCCGCCTAACTGGCTGAGAATCTCTGCTAGAAGCGCCTCTGGCGCAGTACCCATCTTCAGCTGCACCACTTCAACCTCTTGAGGGGCCTCGTTCTCAGCGAGTCCATAGTTTAATGGCGAGACATAGATTGTGGCTGAGCCGTCTTGGCGTATGAGGAGGGTTGCTGGGCTTGGCAATCCTGTGAAGTAGAAGATGTTCGACTCGCTGGTGCATATGTATGCGTTGAATCCCGAGAGTTCCAGCCTGGCTGCAAACTTATCAATTCTATCTCTATACCTCAACCCCTATTCCGCTGACAGTCTTCTCGAGGCACTAAATAAGGCTAGAGTCACTCGAGCCTAAGCGCCCGACCCCTCCACCTCTCCATAAACTCCCTCTCGCTCCTCTGTATCTGCTCATACAGCCTCTTGACCTCTTGGCCTCCCCTAGGAGCCACGACCACCGGCTTCACTATCAAATCCCCACGCAGGCCCCTCTCCCTCCAGAGCCCACGCCCCTTCACAACAACTGACCTGCCTGGGCGCGTCCTAGGAGGTATCTTCACATCTATAGGCCCGTCAACGCCGTGTATCCTTACAGTTACGCCTAGGACGGCCTCACTGGGAGATATGGGAGCCCTAACAACTATGTCGCCACCTCTCACATAGAAATATGGAGTCTTCTTCACCCTAATCCTTGCGACAAGGTACGTCTCACTTCCCCCGTGCCCCGAGTCATCACGCACCACGAAACGAAGAAGGGAGCCGTCTAGGACGCCCCGCGGAATTTCAACCTCATAGCTCCTGAAACTCTGAACACGCCCAGAGCCCTTACATGTCTTGCAGGGCTTCTCAATTATCCTTCCAGTCCCCCCACAGACATCACATGTCCTCGCCACGCTATAAGTCATGTGACCAAGAACACTGGTTCTGACCACCTGTCCCATCCCCCTACAGGCTGTGCAGGTCCTCAACCCGCCGGGCTCAGCTCCACTACCCCCACAACTATGACAAACCTCTAAGACAGAGTACTGCACAGTCTTCCTCGCCCCATTAAACACTTCCTTAGGTGAGAGCTCAACATCGACAACTACCTCACGGGCCTCCCGCTCCTCATAGAGGCCGAAGCCAAAGTCTCTGAATAGTCGCTCAAAGATCGAGCTGAAACTTCCTAGGCCGAGGTCTCTGAAAATGTCCTCGAAGTCCCCCATTCTAGACCTGAAGACATCCTCCCTCGTGTATGCCCCAGACAAACCTTCATGACCATACATGTCGTAGATTCTTCTCTTTTCATCATCCATCAACACGGCATATGCCTCGCTAATCTCTTTGAACTTCTCCTCAGCCTCCGGCGACTTATTCCTGTCCGGGTGGTACTGGAGGACCAGCCTCCTATACGCCCTCTTAATCTCTTCCTTAGTCGCGTTTCGCGGGACGCCGAGGATCTCGTAGTAGTCCTTCTTGGCCCCCGGCATGACCTATTCTACCAATTTCACGAGTAGGGGTTATTGATAAATTAGAATAGGCTCCGACCCTGCTTTGGTTTATTGCACACCTGCCCCGGGTTCTATCTCCGCCTCTGGAGCAATCGGGATGATCTTCTCTTCACTCGTCATAGCGGCGAGTATCATGCACTCTGAGACCAGGCCTCGAACCTTCCTCGGCTTTAGATTCGTGACGAACACGTAGAGTTTTCCCTCAAAGTGTTCGGGGCCATAGAGGTGTCCCAGACCGGTGATAGCTTGTTTCTTCTGGCCGCCGAAGTCCACCTCCAGCCTAAGGAGCCTGTCAGTCGCCGGCACACGCTCAGCCTTCACCACCTTCCCAACACGCATCTCAACCCGCTTGAACTCAGTAATATCAATCTCTGGCTGACTCAAATCTTCCCATATATCCTAAACTGACGACTATATTTGTATGCCCTGGCATGCTGCCTTAGCCACTACCAGGGCTTCTGTATCAGCTCAAAGCTTATTACCGGGACGAGCAGCATAGCCTCAGTGGCTTCACAGTCCTATCTCCGGAGTGTTTTCTCTAGCAAGGCTGTAAGGCTCGCTTCTTTTCTTGGAGGCCTGTTTTTCGCGATCTTCTATGCCTTTGCAGTGGGTATGGCATACCAGTCTCCCACACCTTTGCCAGAATATATCGAGACACCGGCCGCAGACTTGGTGGCCTCCCCCACAATACTTGGATCGGGGGTAATACTTTATCTTAATAGGAGCTGGGTAATCTATCTCAGCGTCGAGCCAGTGTTAGTTACTTCCATCCTCTCGCTCTTATTCTCTCTTAACCTAGCCATGCTCACATACCGTTTAAAGGTCTTGGGCCGGAGGTGCGAAGCTAGAGAGTACTTTTCTATCCTCTCCATTCTTCCATCAATCTTCGCATCATATAGTTGCTGCGCAGCGGGATTCATTCCTCTAATTTTGGGAGGTGTGGGATCAGGGATAGGCCTGCTGGCTCTATTGAGACCCTTCACCTACCTAGCAGTAACTGTCTCAGCGTTTCTACTATCGGCAAATATTTTTTTCACAATTAGGCGGGTGAGGTGAGTTGCATAAGCTTAAGTTTCTCCCGCAAAGACAGGCTAGCAAGTATCTACTTGTTTTGATTCTGGCGGTTGCGGTTGTGGTGATTTCTGTATTTTTCAGCTACTTCATGGCCTTGCCAAGGGAAGGAGTTACCAGTGATGGTGATGAGGAATTAAAGAGGTCTTGGCCAGATATGGATAGGTTTTCACCATACATAGGAGGGCAGGCGCCTGAGATTGAGGCTTCGACGTTAGATGGCTCTGTGATTAAGCTTTCAAATCTGCAGGGTAGGCCGGTCGTTCTCTGGTTCATGGCTACTTGGTGTCCTAGCTGCGCGGTCGTCGGTGAGGCTGTTAGGGATGTAGCGAGTAATAGGGCTGTGGTAGTGGTGATTGATGTCTGGACAGGAAAGTTTATCGCAAGGCTAGGGGTCGATGGAAATCCTCTAGTTCCAGACCCGGAAGGGGAGGGTGAGCTTAGGCAATTTGCTCAAAAATTGGGAGGCAGGGATTGGCTACTAGTGCTTGACGAGGACTCCGAGCTCAGCGGGATATACAAAGTGACACGTCTGGACACACTCATCGTCATAAGCCTCAATGGAAGAATCGTCTTCAGGAGCGATGGACCTGTCACGAGGTCAATTCTTGAGGCCGCCCTGAAAGAGGCTGAGACCAGCCAGTCAACCCAAAACTGCCCCATATGTCCAGGATACTGAGCAGGGCAGGTAAACCTCCCCACGCCTGTTAGGCCGCTTCCCTCATACATACGACTGTCTCCAGCTAAATAGCTCCCTTTCCTTACGCGGCTTTTGGGACCAGATCTTCTCCATGATAACTCCAGTAGGAATCGAGGTGATCGCGGGGATGGCCAATATCATTGGGAGCTCCAGTGGCCTCTCTATAAATAGCGTTGAGAATACAGCGTCCACCTGTACCCTTAGGTTGGCGTTCTGCACCGGGAGGGTGGGGAGAAAGCCAACCAACAGCATAATAGCCATTATTATAAGGAGCATAGAGGACGCCAGGGCGGCTATTATTGCTTGCGGCAAGGAGCGGCTCATAAATCCTATCAGGAGGCCAGCCAAGATAAGCGAGCCCAGCGGGAGGAGCCCATAGCTCGAGCTTACCGTAAAATTCTCACCCACAATCTTAACACCGTCTCCCAAGAGGCTTGAAACGGGGGTTAAGTGGGAGAAGACCGCCTTGAGAAGTTCTCCCACTACAGCTCGTTGGGGGTCATAGACAGGGAGCTGTATACCCGAAGTGTAATAGACTCCCAATAGCAGGACCAGAGAGACTGACGCGGCTATTGCCTTCAGCATCTATGGCTACGGGTTAGAGCCGCCGTATATTAAGCCATTAAGCCCCAAGAGGATAGAATATGCCCTCAGTTAATACCAAAAGCTTCTCCTAAGAGAATCCCCTAGAGCCCTACTCGGCGATTGTTGGCTGGATATACTTGGACGAGTCGACTGGCTTCTTCTTCCTGGGGGAGTTCCTCAAGAGTATTCCGCAGTAGGGGCATCTAACGCTGTCTGTTAGATGGTATGTCCTGCATCGGCTGCAGTATTTGTAGCCGGCGGCGTAGCTTCTCCGGGCTGGGATTCTTAATACCTCTGTTTGCTGTAGGGATGCCATGTCCCTCACCTTCGATAAATATCCTACCCTTTTGGTCTGATAAGCGTTATGCTTAAATAGTATATACATTACATATACAGACAAATGGTCCTTTATCCGAGAAGGCTCCAAAGGCTAGGCACAACTACCCTCGTAGTATCCCTGCCCAAACAATGGGTAGCCGAGAGGCGGCTAAGACCCGGCGACATCGTCTATATCGAGGTTAACGGCGACAGCCTACAGATACATAGCAGGGAGGTGGTACAGGAGCCCACATCGGTGACCATAAACGCCGACGAGGTTGAGAAGCCTGAGGTCTTAGCCAGGATAGTGGCCTCCTGCTTCCTACAAGGATACGACATAGTTAGGGTCGTCTCTAACTCGGGGTTCACGGGAACCCAGATCCAGGAGATACTGGCGACCGTCGAGTCCCTCCCAGGATTCGAGGTTGTTGAACAGACCGCAAGACAGATAGTTCTCCAGGCGATAATCGATCCTACGAAGTTTAAGATAGAGGCAGTGATCAGGCGGCTCAACGTGTTGGTTACATCTATGCTGGGCGTTGCCATAGACTCGCTAGTCCGCGGAGTCTCCGAGAAGGCTGGAGACGTTATAAACACTGGAAAGAAGCTTGAAGAGCTATACTCATTAGCTGTGAGACAGCTCATCCTCGCACTCAGAAACCCCTCATTAGCGCATGCGATTGGGATTGACATGCCTATCGCCGTTCTGGGCTACAGGCTTGTAGCCAAGGCCCTTGAAGAGGCAGGGCGCCACGCTATCTCGCTTGCAAAGGAGAGCCTGCACATTAGGCATAAGGGAGCACCCACTAAGAAGGAGATCGTGGACAGGCTTGTCTCTCTAGCCGATGATGTCCAGAGCATCCTCACAAATAGTGTTAATGCATTCCTGACACTAGACCTCAAGATGATCAATACTATTCTCGATTCACTGCAGGGTATGCTAGATAATATTGAGACTACTGAGCGTGAGTTGATTGAGGAGATAAGTGACGCGGAGCTCTCACTCTCATTGAGGGTTTCGTTGATGCATTTTTCAGCAATATTGGAATCGGTGAGGATTATTGCAGAAGTTGCGTTGAACAAGTTTGTCAGGATGGATACCAGCGTGGTTGAGGTGGCTCCTCCAACTTGAGGGGCTCTGTTTAGATTTCTGCAAGCCTAGTTGCGCGTCTGAATATATTATTTAACATTCTCTGGGTTAGCAGTCGGGTCTGGGTGTTCCTCCTGCTCGGGTGGTAGGTTGCTAATAGCCAGATAGTCTTACCCGTCGTCTCCTGGGTGAACTTGTAGATTTTCCCATGCCTGAATTCTGGCTTGCTACCCAAAAGCGAGAAGCCCTTATCCCTGAGAAGCTTCAGTGAGGCCCTAAAAGCCAACCCTCCCAGTGCAACTATAACCCTCACCCTCTTAAGGAAGTCAAACTCCTCGCTTAGATATTCGTAGCAGTTTTCTAGCTCCTCTTTAAGTGGCGTGTTGTGTGGTGGAACGCATCGGATTGCGGCTGTCAGGAAGCATCCCTTAAGTCTTAGCCCATCATCGCGGCTTATCGAGTATGGGATGTTTGCTAGGTTGTTCGCGTAGAGTGCCTTGACGAGAGTGTTGCCCGAGCTGTCTCCTGTGAACATGCGGCCCGTCCTGTTGCCTCCATGTGCGGCTGGTGCAAGGCCTATGACGAGGATCAAGGCCTCAGGGTCTCCGAACCCTGGAAGTGGCCTAGCCCAGTAAGTCTCAGAAATGTGTCTTTTGGGTGGGTTGCGTGCTACGGCCTGCCTATACTCTACAAGCCTCGGGCACCTGGTGCATGAGATTATCCTTTCATTAACATCGGCCAGCTTCTCCTCAGGCCTGCGCTGGGGTCTCATACCCTGACGAAGGGGTTGGTCCTCTTCTCAGAGCCAATTGTTGTCCATTGGCCATGTCCAGGATAAACCATGGTGTCGTCTGGTAGAGTGTATAATTTCGATTTTATCGACTCAATTATCTTCTCCGAGTCTGCTAAAGGTATGTCTGTCCTACCTATTGAGCCTGCGAAGAGCGTGTCTCCGCTGAAGAGTGTCTTGCCTGTTAGGAGGCATGAGCTTCCAGGTGAATGACCAGGTGTGTGGATGACCCTCAGAGAGGACCCTCCAAGAGGTATTACATCCCCATCCTCCAAGTAGCCGTCTGGCTTAGGAGGCTTCATGCTTACGCCGAGTATGCGGAGGGTGCTCTGAGGCAGAATGTCCAGCACAGCCTGGTCCGCGCGGTGTATCAGGAATTCCACACCAAGCACCTCCCTAATATCGTCGACGGCGAGGACATGGTCGAAATGCCCATGTGTCGCTATTATCCTCCTGACCCTGACTCCTGTCTTGAGCATTCCAAGTATCTTGCTGGGCTCGTCACCAGCGTCTATGATGACGCCCTCGCTGCTCCCACCGTCAACCAAGAGGTAGGAGTTGCTCCTCAGAGGCCCTACAGTAACATAGTAGATCCTCTCCAAGCCTAACCCCACATATATGCTCAGAGCCTGTAGCTAAACCTATCACTCCTGTTGGAGAAGTCTCCTCGGCCAAGAGAGTATCTCGCCACCGGCCACATCGACGAAGGAGGAGGGTGATAGACAGCCATGCTCCGAGACATACTCCGTGACCAGGCCTCTGTCGACCTTCTCGAAGACCTGGAACCTTATTGCCGCCCCCTCCAATTCCAGGCCCCACTCCTCAGGGGCCCAGAGGTTGTTTATGTCGAGCTTAGACGAGTCACAGATTACGAGTGTAGGGACTCCCATTTCTTGGGCGGCTAGCGCCGCAGCCCTTGAGCCAGACCTATTTACGGCTGAGCCATCTGGAAGCACCGCGTCACATCCTATCAATAACGCGTCAACTTCTCGTACCGCTTCAAAGACCGAGAGATCGGGGAAGAGGATGGCTCTAACGCCTGAGGCCCTGAGATCTCTGTAGGCTGCAAGTCCATCCATCAGTGGCCAGCCCGCCAGGACCCTGGCCTCCACCCCCACAACCCGCTTCAAGGCAGAGACCACCTGCGAGCTCTTACTCAATGTAAGTATCCTCTCGCATCCAGCAAGCCTTCCTCCTGCTATCTTTAAAGCTACTTCGAGAGACGTCAGATACATCCCTCGCAGGCGTCTTATCATCATCCGCAAGTCTGGCTGGGCCCCTTTCTCTTCCAGTAAGAGGCTGTAGGCCCTCCGCAACGCATCGACCAAGTTTATGGGAGAGATGAGGCTTCTCCGCCTGAGAACGGCGGCGTAGGCCTCCTCTAAAAAATTTCCGACTTGGCCCGCCTCTATCTCCAGCGTGGCAGCCTCGAGGTGGTTTAGGAGTCGCGCTGCTATCTGTGATGAGCCGCTCTGCCTGTCAAATACTATCTCCGAAAGCTTCTCCAGAGTTTTCACGGCTTCAACAATATCTTCCCAAAGTGCTCTCCGGCCTCCAGCCTCCTATGCGCCTCAGACGCTTCCTTGAGGCTGAAGACCTTATCGATTATTGGGCGGAGCTTTCCCTGAGCCGCCAGCTCGACTATCCTAAAGAACTCGCCCTGGGTGCCCATGCCGCTTCCAATTACTCTCTGATACTTTCTATAGAATGGTCTCACGTTGAATGAGACCTGGTCTCCCGTGGTGGCGCCCACAGTAACCAGTACGCCGCCTGGTGCGAGGCATTGTAGTGCCTTTTCCCAAAAGGCGGTTCCAGCCATCTCTAAGACGATATCCACGCCATCGCCGCTCGTCAGCTTCGAAACCTCCTCGACAACATCCTTCTTGGCCCGGTTTACTACAAAGCTCGCACCAGCTTTGTAGGCCTTCTCCTCCTTCCAGTCGCTCCCCACCACAGATATCACCTCTGCACCCGCGAGCCTTGCAATTTGCGTCGCCGCAACACCCACACCACTACTCCCACCTACCACAAGGACACGCATCCCTGGCCGGACTCCAGCATCGGTGACCAAGGCCCTCCACGCAGTGGAGTAGTTGACTGGGAGCGCGGCAGCCTCCTCAAGGCTCATGCCGCTGGGGATAGGTATGGCCGTCTGTGCAGGAGCGGTTACCAGCTCCGCATATCCTCCCCAGCGGGAGGAGCCGAGCCTTGAGCTGTTCTTGCAGAGCTGGAAGCGACCGGTGAGGCAGTATCTGCATCTGCCGCAGGGCATGTCGGGGAAAAGCACCACCCGCTCACCCTTCTTGACCTGAGGCACCGTCGACGAGATGACCTCACCCGCAATGTCGACGCCCAATATGTGGGGAAGCTTGACCTGATACTTCCCCGTTCTAATCCACACGTCCACCCTGTTGACACCTGATGCGGCCACTTTAACCAGCAGCTCCCCCTCCGCTGGAACAGGATCGGCTATATCACTGTACTCGAGGGCCTCAGGAGGGCCATAACGCTCTAGGACTACCGCCTTCACAACCTATTTAGAGCTAAATGGTTGGTAAATGAGTGTATCGCCCCCTATTCTTGGCTATTAGGCGCCGTTGCTTGGGTGAATCCTAAAATTGAGCCGCTCTCGTTAGAGAGCTGAAAAAGAGGTAGAAAAACAAGTTGAAGACCACGTTATCCGTCATCAAGGCGGATGTTGGAAGCGTCTCAGGACACTACAAGCCACACAACGAGATGCTGCGCTACGCACAGAAGAAGCTGGCCGAGGCTAGGACGACAGGTCTCATCAACAGCGGATACGTGACACACGCGGGGGACGACATCATACTCATCATGACACATAATAGGGGTGAGAACGACGCCGAGATACATGGGCTCGCCTGGAGAGTCTTTAAGGAGATTACAGAGAATGTGGCGAAGCCCCTTAAGCTCTATGGTGCTGGGCAGGACCTGCTTAGCGATGCCTTCAGCGGTAATGTGAGAGGCCTTGGCCCCGGTGTTGCTGAGATAGAGTTTGAGGAGAGGAGATCAGACCCTGTCATAGTATTCGCAGCCGATAAGACCGAGCCAGGGGCCTGGAACCTACCCCTTTATAGGATATTCGCCTCACCCGACAATACAGCCGGCCTAGTCATCGATCCGCAGCTGCAGAAGGGCTTCATCTTCGAGGTCCTCGACCTATATGAGAACAAGGTGGTGGAGCTGAAGACGCCTGAGGAGCTTTACATGCTGCTTGGACTTCTGGGGACACCTGGCCGCTATGCCGTGGCTCGTGTGAGGAGGGCGGCAGACAATGAGCCTGCCGCTGCAGCGAGCACTACGAGGCTCAGCTTGATAGCTGGACGCTATGTTGGCAAGGATGACCCTGTACTCGTAGTGAGGGCTCAGGCCGGCTTCCCCGCTGTTGGCGAGGTCTTAGCCGCCTTCGCAGTGCCGCCGATCGTTAGTGGCTGGATGAGGGGCTCCCATAGGGGGCCACTGATGCCTGTATCTTTCAAGAATGGGCAGAACGTTGTCTCGTTCTTCGACGGGCCGCCGAGGGTTATTGCGATGGGCTGGCAGATAAGCAACGGCAAGTTGGTGGGGATTGACGGCGAGGAGCCTGCAGACCTCTTCGCAGATCCATTCTGGGACTATGTCAGGCAGAAGGCCGCCGAGATAGCTGTGTATCTGAGGACTATGGGAGAGTTCGAGCCTGCACGCCTCGGCCACGAGGAGATGGAATACACCACTCTGCCCTCAATCCTAGAGACACTGAAGCCAAGGTTCAGGCCTTACGAAGAGAAGCCAACCGCAAAAGCCGTAGCACCAAAGAAGAAGGAAGCCCAAGAGGAAGCAGACTAAGCCAGCTAAACCTAGCCCACACTCAAACTCTTCTTTTATGGATCAAAATGGGACGTGAGATAGGATCACTAATAGACGCGTCTTATTCTCTAAATATCTCAACTCCTAGCTGATGGAGTCTATCGAGGACGAGGCCTCTATACTGCCCCTGGACTCCCTTCCAGTCGATAACAGCTACACTACATCCGTCGGCGGTCTTATCTATCGCCTCCCCCAGGAGCTCGACGCCCTCGGGGATGGAGTATTTCGGGAGAATGTGCCCGAAGTCGTACTCATCCCTCTCCATTAGTCTGGTGAATGTGGGTGCATAGTGGCCGCCGCCAACACCTATCGCGGCGATTTTAGACGGCCCTGCTAGGCAGGCCTCTATACAAGCCTCTGCCACAGCCCCAGCCGCCCTCTCATCGGTCCTAGCCTCTAAGGGGCCCCCGAACTCGACATACAACAGCGGTATAGGTGAGTAGGGACCGTGGTGAGTCACCTCAAGCCCCACCCACCAGCCGCTCAGGCCCTTATCCTCCTCGACACGCGTCTTGAGAGAGTTGTATGCAGCTCTGATGGCGCCGGCTAGTGTATGTGATAGTTTACGTGGCCTTCCGCCCATGTTTGTGTCGCAGGTCCAGTTTCCTGTAGCGTGTGTGGTCAGAGCCTTTGTCCCACTCTCCGAGCGGTGAGCGGAGGCTACGACGATGAGGTCTGAGTTGAGCCCGAGTATCTCCTCCTCCGTGAGGTAGAGGTGATGCGAGTCGACCACCACTGCTGAGACGCCGCGCCCAATCAGCACCTCCCGCCCCTCTCCAGCGACAGGCTCAAACCCCAAAACCTCTACTAAATGTTTCCTGACCAGCATAGAGGATTTATCCGCACGCGATATCAGTATGACGCTCTTGACCAAGGACTTTAGAGATTCAACATCAACCCAATTCATAAACCCTGACGCCTCTTCGTCAGAGTTGGGAAGGGTGGGTTGCCGGTACAGCTTTCACAGGCGGATGTGATGATTTATTATTGGGGAGGCTCTGCTAGACTGTGTTGCATGCTGGTCTGAGGAGTGGCAGGCTGAGGGTTGCCCTCGCACAAGTCTCGACACGTATAGGCGACATCAAATCGAATAAGGAAAAGCACATAGAATATATTGAGAGGGCGCGGAGTGAAGGGGCTGACCTAGTTGTTTTCCCCGAGCTTTCACTAACCGGATACCTCTTGAGAGACGTGGCCTACGAGGTCCCACAGGCATGTAGGAATGCGCTGGAGGAGATAAAACAGTTCTGCCGCGAGATATACGCGGTCGTAGGCGTGGTCTGGGAGCCGAGGCCGGGGATCATCCAGAACGCAGCCGCGATTCTAGGTGAGGGGGAGATAAAGTGTGTAATCCCGAAATATTATCTGCCGACCTATGGCCTCTTCGAGGAGGCGCGCTACTTCATGCCAGGCGACCCCCAGAGAGACCTGAGGATAGTCGGGAGTGGACTCGGAGCCTTTGGAACCCTGATCTGTGAAGACCTCTGGCACCCTGAGCCTGCTGAGGCGCTTGTGAGGCTTGGCGCCGAGCTGCTTGTCTGCATAGCCTCATCACCCCTTAGGGGGCTAAACAACCTTGTGGAGGGCAGAACCTGGATAGACCACGCCTGGGGCTCAATACTTAATGCGACTGCACTGACGCATACGGTCCATGTGGTCTTCGTGAATAGGGCGGGGCCTGAGGATGAGGAGTTCTTCTGGGGAGGCTCGAGAGTAATTGGGCCTGACGGCGTCGAGCTGGAAAGATGCAGGACAATGGAGGAGGACTTTAAGACTTGTGAGGTAAACCTCTCAGAAAACGCTAGGGCAAGGAGATTCAGCTCCTTCAGAGTGCATCTCCGGGAATTCCACAGCATACTTTCAAAGCTCTAAGACATTCTCACCAGGCAGATTTTTAAACAAGCCGCCACAGAGACGACTTGGATGGCTGGAAAGACAACCACCCCTATAGGCCTACCGATCAAGGAGCTTGAGATCAATGCCGAGAGGGTTGCCAGCTATCTTTGTGAGAGGCTTAGACGGTATGTCTTCGAGTATGCAGGTAAGCGGGGAGGGGTTATAGGCCTGAGCGGCGGGATAGACTCGGCCACAACGGCCTACCTCACGGCCCGCGCATTGGGCCCAGAGAAACTCTTTTGCTATATCCTCCCAACATCGGCCACGCCCCAGCGTGACATGCTGCATGCCCAGTCCATAATTAAGATGCTTCATATACCTGAGGGCAACTATGAAATAATAAACATCGACGACATAGTCAGAATGTTTGCAGACAGGCTGGGTGTTGACAGCCCGGTTATAATTGGTAACATAGCGGCGCGGGTTAGGATGATAACCCTCCATGCACAGGCGGCTAAGCGCGACTGCCTAGTCATAGGCACAAGCGATAAGTCTGAGCTGACCATAGGATACTTCACAAAGTATGGGGACGCGGGTGTGGATGTCATGCCAATCGCAGACCTTTACAAGACCCAGGTCAGACAGCTCGCTAGATACTTGGGGGTCCCGGAGGAGATAGTTGTGAAGCCTCCCTCACCCGCACTCTGGCCAGGCCAGACAGCCGAGTCCGAGCTTGGAATCTCATACGAACTCCTAGACAGCATACTCTATCTAAGGTTTGACGCTTGGCTTAGTGAGGAGGAGGTCTCATCCCGCCTAGGAGTCGACATAGAGGTTGTAGAGAAGGTGATGAGGCTGGTAAAACAGACACAGCACAAGAGACAGCTACCCGAGATATTCAGGCTCAGCGCGAGGTCACATGGCTCGGACTGGAGATATCCGAGGGAGTGGCACTAACCGCAGCTCACGGCGCTGAGGAATGCTCATAGGACCGATTAAACGGGTTAAAACTTTAATTCTGGGACAGAAGTCGTTCCACTGGCTCACAATACTTTTATATTCAGGGAATTAGCGAGCATATGGCACGATGATCTATGAGCCACATTAGGTTCTCCGAAGAGGAGTGGGAAGAAGACTTCGAGGAGGAGGAAGAGTGGGAGGAAGAAGAAGAGGAATGGGAAGAGGAAGAGGAGGAGTGGGAAGAGGAAGAGGAGGTATAGCCCCAGGCCACCCGTAACTCGATTTATTGTTTGTTAGATCTGATAGCTAACTTAATATCTGCCTAGCTGAGGCTATTGGGCTCTCTTCACAGTTAAATGATATTTGACCTTCTTTGGACTCCAGCTCTCATCGGGATAAGCGTTATAACGCTGGCGCAGGAATTGTTATACATGCCTAGGGTTGAGGAGAGGAGACTTCAGCAGCTTCGGGGGAGCTCCTATGTCTTGACTCTCCCGAAGGATTGGGTTGAGGGGCAGGGGCTTGGTAAGGGCGCAAGCGTTCTCCTGCTCACAGACCCGGGACTCCTGATAGTTGTCCCAAGTGAGAGGGCCGGCGGTACTGCCGTGGATGTTGAGCTTGATGTGGTGGGCGAGAGGAGGCTGGAATACTTGGCCAAGGTCCTGTATAAAATTGGTGTGAACCAGATAAGGTTTAGGACGCGAGAGCCTATCCAGCAGGTGATGAGCAGGCTTAGAAGGCTGAGGAGGGAGATTCACGGCCTCATAGTGACAGCGCCAAGCGAGCATGAGTCTCTAGCATCCTTCTCTGACGAGGTCTTCGCAAGTTTAGAGCAGGGCATCAGGGTATTCTTGATGACCCTGGCCTCTGCTGCCCAATCAGCGGCAAAGCAGACTGGCTCGGGCGAGACCTCAACACTACAGGATGAGCTGGCTGACTGCCGCCTTTACGCCCTCGCCCTTTTTAGACACGTCTCTGGAATGATAGCTAGGCCTTCAAGAGACCTGGTAATCCAGGCCCTTCCACTCGCAGGCGTAGTCTCCGCCCGGATGCTCGACCTCTGCGACGCCTTTGAAGAATTCGCGACTAGGGGTGGAGATGTTTCTAGCGTGGTCGGCACTTTCGCCGAGCTTGTCTCTGAGCTTACAGACGCTGTTGGTGGTGACCATGAGTCGTTGGAGAGGGTGGAAGATAAGCTGAGAGGGGTTGTAGCAGGTAGGATTTTGGAAGACTGCAGAGCCTACGAGCTTTTCACTACATTATCGAAAGCTACCGAGAGTATTAAGGAGCTCATGCTCATTAAGATGACACTCAGTGTTTAAGGGCGAAGATATCTAGAGCTATGTGGAGCTTTGATGGAGAGTAGCTTTTAATCACTCTCTGGCCTAGGAGCTTAGCCCTGTATCCCAGCTCCTCGGCTGTGGATGTTGCCTCTGCTGCCAGCTCACCTTCCTTCCCCCTCACCACTAGGCTATGGATGTGGACAACTCCCCCCGCACTGGAGAGCATGCCTAGGGCGTGTGGGAGGAAGCTGATCGTATTGTGGAGGTATCCCATCAATACTCTATCGGCAACCGGGCCGATCGCCCCCGCTACTTCTCTACAGTCGCCGAGGTGGGGATCAACTATCTCTGAGACCCTGTTCCGCTCAATATTCCTGAGGAGGAACCTGTATGCCTCGGGGTTCTTCTCGATGGCGTGTATTTTCTTGGGCGCAGCGTGGTATGCAATGGGAATGCTGAACTGTCCCACGCCTGCAAACATGTCGACAATCACCTCCCAGCTCCTAGCCATGGCCGCAATCCGCAGCCTCTCAAACTTGTTTCCGAGGCTGAACATGAGGCTCCTCGGGTCGAGCTCAAACTCCACACCATACTCGCGATAGACTATAGATTGGGGCGCGACTCCCCAGAGGACCTCCACCCTCGGCCTCCTATACTCGCCCTCCACACCCCAGTATCTCAGTATAGCCTCGACAGTGGGGTGCCTCTTAAGAATCCTCCTCACAGTCTCTTCGACATCTCTCGACTCTTCAGGCCTAACCAGCGCCACACGGCCGTAAAGCTTAACCACTCCAACCCCTCCCCTAGCCAATCCAGTAGATAAAACCGTTAACCCGGGGGGTAAGGGATAATTTTAAGCCGGTAGACAAAATCACTGATAGTCCTTGGGCGACACGGCCGCGCTTGAGAGCTATTTGAGAGAGAGGGGGGTTAATGCTCGCTTAGTGTTTTTTGAAGGTCATGTCAAGACCGTGGCCGCTGCGGCGAAGAGGCTGGGCGTCGGGCCTGAGCGGATAATCAAGAGCGTTTTGTTTATAGATGATAAGGGTGGGGCTGTCCTCGCCATTGTTCGCGGAGACAGGAGGGTGAGTGAGTATAGGCTCGCAAGACTGATTGGGGCTAGAAGCGTCAGGATTGCCACACCAGAGGAGACAAAGATTCACACCGGCTATGAGGTAGGCGCTGTGCCTCCCGTGGGCTTGAGACCTGACGTCCAGGTGGTGATCGACTCGGAGGTTATGTCCCTCGAAAGAGTCTATGGAGGCGGAGGGAGCAGCAACGCCTTAGTTGAGATCTCGCCTGCTGATATTCAGAGGCTTACCGGAGGTCTGGTTGGCGAGATATCGGCGCCGACGTAGACTAACACCTATATAGGGGGCTTGCGATGGGGTTGGAGGTTGTCTCAGAAGCAGCAGGCTAAATCGGCTGAGAAGGCCAAGACGGCGGAGAAGCGGGTGCTAAGCTTAACTATCAGCAACATGGCAGAGGTTGAGTCATTCGCCCAGTCACAGCCCTGTCTAACACCCTACCTCATAGCGGAGAGGTTCGGTGTCAGGCTTTCTGTGGCCAAGAAGGTTTTGAGGGGGCTGGCTGAGAAGGGACTAGTAAAGCCGTTTGAAGGCGTCACGGGTCTAAAACTCTACGTGCCCACCAAGGAAGTTGCGGTTGCCCCACATAAGCCTCAGACAGCAGCCCAGCCGTCAGAGGAGGAGGTCGCGGCCGCTCCGAAAAAGGCCAAGAAGAAGGCCACGAAGACTAAGAAGAGTTAGACTCTTCCTCAGTCTCCGCGACTACTATGCGGGAGCCCTTCCTTACATTCTTGAGTATAATGGGGTCGCTTGTCAGCCTTCCAATCCTAACAGCCTGCACTGGTGGGGATGTCGGCTCCACTACGAAGGCGATAGCAGGGATAGAGGGCCAGTAGAGGATGTCTCCGGGCTCAACTTTCTTGGCCTCCTTCTCCGCCCCTCTCCTAATCTCGACCTGGAAATATGCGAGCCCGCCGGACAAGGCCAGGACTCCACTCAAGGGTAGGGCCCTCACTACTCTGTCATAGGTCATCGGGGCCAAGTATCTGTTGAGCCTTCCTTGGAGCTCGATGCCACCCTCAACCTGTATTCTCACAGCTGTAGAGGATTTGAGCGGCATCCTCGGCTTCACTGCTTCTTCTGCTCTTCCCTACCCTCTCCTCCCCCACTCTGTTGATAGATCACCGCGCCTATCTCCTGCGCCACTTTTCTCAGAGTCTCCATGGACGACTTTATCCCCTGTATATCAGACTTCTTCAGCGCCTCTCTCAGCCTCTCCGAGGCCTCCTTAATCCTGTTCCGGCTCTCCTCGCTGAGCCGCGAGCCATACTCACTCATCGCCTTGTCAACAGTGTAGAGCAGGGACTCGGCCTCATTCTTCAGCATAGCTTCCTCCTTCCTACGCTTATCCTGCTCCGCATACTGCTCAGCCTCTTTAATCATCCTCTCAATCTCTCCCCGCGAGAGCCTGTGGGGAGCCGTTATCTTCACGCTCATCTCCTTATTCGTCCCCAGGTCCTTTGCTGTAACTGTCAAGATTCCGTCGGCGTTTATGTCGAAGGTCACCTCGATTCTCGGGACGCCGCGCGGCGCGGGCGGAATACCGTCCAACGTGAATCTTCCGAGCGAGACATTGTCAGCGGCCATGGGCCTCTCACCTTGGACTACATGTATCTCAACAGATGTCTGGAAGTCGGCGGCTGTCGTGAATATCTTACTACGCCTCACAGGTATTGTCGTGTTTCTCTCGATTAGGGGCTCAACCAGCCCGCCCAGAACCTCGACGCCTAGGGTGAGTGGCGTTACATCCAGCAACACTATATCCTTACCCTTCAGCTCCCCCGTCAGAATAGCAGCCTGAATCGCAGCACCCGCAGCGACACACTCCATCGGGTCTATTCCCAGCTCCGGCTCCTTACCCAAAACTCTCTTGAGAAACTCCCTTACAACAGGCATCCTAGTCGGCCCACCTACTAGTATAATCTTTTCTATGTCCTCGGGCCTTAGGTTGGCGTCCCTCAGCGCCTGCTCAATAGGTCCCCTACACCTCTCAATTATAGGGGCGACGAGCTCCTCAAGCTTAGCTCTCGTCAGGACGTGAGAGAAGTGCTTCGGCCCGCTGGCGTCATGGGCTATGAAGGGTAGGTTAATCTCCGTCTCATAGACGTTTGAGAGCTCTATCTTGGCCCTCTCAGCCGCCTCGCGGAGCCTATTCATAGCCACCGGGTCCTTTGTCAAATCGATGCCTGTCTCCTGTCTAAACCTAGACACAAGATAGTTCACTATGGCCTCATCCATATCCCTCCCTCCTAGCTGCGTATCACCTGAAGTGGCCCTAACCTCGAAGACACCCCCACCGAACTCCATTATCGTCACGTCGAGGGTCCCACCACCAAAGTCGAAGACAAGAATCTTCATCTCCTTCTCCAGCTTGTCAAGACCATAAGCAAGCGCTGCAGCCGTAGGCTCGTTAATTATCCTCAGAACCTTCAGCCCCGCGATCTCGGCCGCATCCTTCGTCGCCTGCCTCTGATTATCGTTGAAGTAGGCGGGAACTGTTATAACCGCCTCCTTCACCTCCTCGCCTAGAAAGGCCTCAGCGTCGCGCTTGATCTTTTGGAGTAGGAAGGCGGAGAGCTGCTGTGGAGTGAACTCCTTACCGTGCAGCCTAAATCTGTAGTCAGTCCCCATCTTTCTCTTGAAGCCTGTGACCGTGCCCTCAGGATTAGTGACAGCCTGCCGCCGGGCAGGCTCGCCCACTAGGAGCTGCCCATCCTTTGTAAACGCAACATAGGAGGGGAAAGCCTTGCCATAGAGCGTAACACCCTCGGCACTCGGAATCAGTGAAGGCCTGCCCCCTATCACCACCGCCGCAGCCGAGTTGCTGGTCCCCAAGTCGATGCCGATGGCCTTCGCCATAGAATATCACCATTTTTACATGATAAGCTGGGGTGAATATTAACTAATTGCCTAAAAACCCCAGTGCTAGCTCATACCTATCTTCTTCTCATAGATATAAATCCCGTCCAGAAACTTTCTCAAGTCCTTCCGAGTTATGCGAGACCCCTGCTCTATCCGGCTCGCGGCTAATCCGACGAGAAACTTGTCAATCCCAGAGACGATTACGTCGTCTCCCTTCACCTGAACCTTCACGCCGTCGGGGAGCCTAATCACCCTTGGATACTTCTCCCCAGTGAAGTTCTCCACGATTAGATTATTCCCCTGAACCTTGACGCTGATAGGGAAGTGGCTCTGAACTATCTTCAACCGGTAAGTGTATCCCTGCGTGACTCCTATTATCATGTTTTTGATGTTTGCCTTGACTGTTCCGAGCCTTGCGAGACAGTTCCGCCCCCTTCCATAGACTTTTATTTTCAAGAGGCCTGTGTCGAGGCTTAGCTCTGCCCCCGCGTGGCTGAAGTCCCTCTCCACAACCCCCAGCTTACCCTTGACCCTCAAATAGGCCGGAGGCGTTATCTCCACCTGCACATCCTGAGGTATCGTGATACTATCCTCCTGAAACTTCGGCTTAGAGATTGGTTCCTGCGCCAACCCAGTCACCCCATCTCAATACACGTATCCAAGGAGCTTCCCTCCAAGCCCTTGGGAGGCCGCCTCTTTATGCGACAGCACGCCCTGGTTTGTTGTAACGATTAGAATTCCGATGTCCTTGGCCGGCAGGTAGAGCTTGGCCCAGTTATCATAGCCATTCCGCGGAACACTATACCTGGGCTTTATCGGTGCGGCTCTGTTGATTCTGCCAAGCAGCTGTATGACCACTTTGCCTCCCCTGCCGTCCTCGATGTATTCGAAGGAGCCGATGTAGGAGTGGCGCTGAAGCGTCTTCAATATGTCGCCTATTAGCCGCGAATAGCTGTAGATACACTCCTTATTACGAACGGCCTCGTTGTTCTGGAGCGTTGTGAAGAGGCCGGCGACAAGGTCCTTGGAAACCATCTCTACTCTTCTGTTCTAAACCTCGTGTGAGGCCAGTTGAAAAAGGTATCTTAGATGCCTCCAGCAGCTCTCAAGCCCATTTAATAAGCCTAGTTGACAGCTCTAGGGGAGCCGTAGTCTTACACGGTCTCCGGGCTTAAGCCCTAGGAGGTGGGAGGCGCTGCCCCTATTTACAGCAACCTCCAGTAGCCCCGTCCCCCCGAAAGTAACAAGCAGCGAGCCTGGGGGGACGTCTCCATAGGCCCTCACATACCTCGCACTATAAACCCGCCCCCTACATTCTATGAAAACATCGCCTCCAACCTTCAGATCTCCCGTAACCCCCTCGATACTTATGTTCAGGATGGCGTTCCCAAACCTATCGACATGGAGCACCTCAGCCTCAGCGTTTCCGCCCTCAAACCGCGAGGAGGCTAGATTAAGCTTCACGATTGACTGGGGGTCGATCTTCTTTAGTGCTGGCCATGAGCCGGAGGCAAGCTCGCCGACAACTGGGGCGAAGACGTCGCGGGCGTGGAAAGTTTGGCCCCCAATCCTGGGGTACTTGTCTAGCATTATCTCGAAGCACTCCTCGAGCCCGTCGCTCGACGCTGCGGGGTAGAGAACGCCGTTGTCGGGCCCTATGAACCAGTAATTACGCGTCTTAAGGACGAGGCTCCGCCTTTCCGTGCCTACGCCCGGATCTACAACTGCGACGTGTATTGTTCCCGGTGGGAAGAATTTGTAGGAGAGGAGTAGTAGGAGGGCGGCCTGGCCTGTGTTGAAGGGCTCGACCTGATGGGTTATGTCGATTATCTCTACATCCCTGCACCTAGATAGGATTACGCCTTTAGTCTCGGCTACATAGGGGTCTGTGGAGCCGAAGTCTGTCAGAAGAGTCACTATCCTCACGCCTAACCCCTTGTATGCTCATGGAGAGACTTCTATTATACCGGCCTTATGTGGATGGAGCATGCAGAAGTATCTATAGGTTCCCGGCACTCGGAAGACGAGGCGGAAGCTACCGCCTGGGTTCACTGGGCCCGAGTCGAATTTACTCGCGCCCATTGGAACATCGCTCGCAGTGAATGTGTGGGGGACTTCATCCTCATTCACGTAGACCACTGTGTCTCCCACTCTAATCGAGAGCCTAGCCGGTTTGAAGTATCTATCATCTATGACCGGCGGGTCTCCCATCCTCCACCCCTCGGGTGGAAGATAGGAATACTTCATGCTACTAATGGTATAGACCTGTCCTGAGACCTGTACAGCGGCGCCACCCATCAAGGGCCACAACAACAGCAACGCGACAGCCGCTACAGCTGCTACAACCATAACAGCCGCCATAGCAGCAGGCTTCAAGAATCGTCTGCCCGACTTCAGAATCTACAGCGGGTGTAAAAACCTTATGGTGTGGGGGCTGATGACCCTGCGGAGCGTTTCGCGTTTCTTTCAGCGGATTCTTGAAGTATATACTGTATAGTGTTTAGGGTTACAGATATACATAAGATATATTAACTGGCAAAAGATTATATTCAGTGAGGTGAGGGGGTTTAAAACTTTTCACCCAATATAATATAGGCGTAAGGGGGGATGTAAATGGCACTTCCTAATAGGCGTGTTGAGGGTTACATCTGCCCAGAGTGTGGGAGCGACAACATAATCACTGATTCCAGGACCGGCGAGATAAGCTGCGGCGACTGCGGATACGTTCTCTTGGCTAAGGATGTTGATAGAGGGCCTGAGTGGAGGAGCCTCGACGACGACCAGCAGAGCAGGGCCAGGACCGGCGCGCCACTCTCCATAATGTATAGAGATCACGGCCTCTCTACGGTGATTAATAGGATTGGAGAGGATGCTGGTGGAAGACGTCTGCCAAAGGAGATGCGTGAGAAGATGCTTAGGCTGAAGAAGCTTGACCAGACATCGCAGGTGAATGCTTCCGAGAACAGAAACCTCCAGCAAGCGGCCAACGTCCTGGAGATATATGTGGATAAGCTACACATTCCACAGTCAGTAGCAGAGATGGCCATGTCGATATACAGGAAGGCCTTGAAGGCTGGGCTGGTCAGGGGGAGATCCATCAGGAGCATAGTTGCGGCCGCAACTTATGCCGCCTGCAGGATGAGTGGGATGCCGAGAGACCTGAGAGAGTTTGAGCGCGTCTATCCGCTGGTGAAGAGGAAGACAATAGCGCAGGGCTACAGACTCCTCGTTAAGAACCTGAACATCAAGATACCGGTCGTCGAGCCTAGCCTATATATCAGGAAGATAGCTTCGCGGGTCAACCTAGACGAGAGGACGGTGCAGGAGGCGCTTAACCTACTGAACAAGGCCGCGTCCCGTGGGGCGATAGTAGGGAAGGACCCAGTAGGCATAGCCGCAGCCGCCCTATACATGGCATGCCAAGAAACAATGCAGAACATAACACAGAAGGACATAGCCCGTGCTGCTGGAGTTACGGAAGTAACGGTCAGGAACAGGTTCAAGGGCCTAAAGGAGGCACTGGAAAGCGCAGCCCAGGCCATATAACACCAACCACATTCAAGGCTAAAGGGCGTATTCTCTACTTTTTTAAATAAATAAAGGATAAAAGTCGATTCGGGAGAGGATTGTTTAGGAATGCCTATTGAGGGAATTGAGTGGGTGATGGTTTTAGGCGTCGTCTTGGTCATGATTTTTTGGAGCCCGGATAAGATTCCGGAGCTCGCCCGCGCCTTCGGGAGGTTCATGAATGAACTTCAGAAGACGCGTATAGAGGCTGACAAGTATGTTAATGATCTTCTGCGGCCTGGTGTGGAGGCCGTGGGGGTGGTTGATAAACAGCTCATAGAGGCGGCTAGGAAACTGAACATCGCAACCGAGGGGCTGAGAAAAGAGGAGATAATAGCTCTGATAAATAAGAGGCTTGAGGGCGCTGCAGCCGGCTAGATTATCTCGAGGTTCTCAGGCGGCAGGCCAAGCTCTGCCAGTATCTTCGACACCTTGTCGCGCTGGTCTCCCTGCAGCATAATTACCCCGTTCTTCACAGCTCCTCCACAAGCGCATTTAGCCTTAAGGATAGATGCCACTTCGTCGATATCGATGTTGCTTGAGTTAAGCCCCTCAATAACCGTCATCATCTTGTTCCACTTCTTAGTCTCCAGCTTGATCTTAACCCGCTGCTGTTCATAGTCGATGGTTTGGCAGACACAGAGATTTTTGGGGAGCCCACAGGTGGGGCAAGTCTCCACCATTATTACTCTCCTGATCCCTCCGCCTGATTTAGGACCATCAGAGGCATATAAACATTAAGCAATTTACCCCATCTCATAGCTCCTCTTCTTCTCCTCAAATATTTCTCTGACCGAGACAGGCCTCGCCGGAGAGCCCATCACCAACTGGCCAGGCTCGACATCTCTCACAACTATAGAGCCCGCTGCCACGACAGCTCTAGCCCCTATCTTCACGCCCGCTAGTAGTAGAGCGCCTGCACCTATTACGGCCTCATCCTCTATCGTGACGCCCGTTAGTTTTCTGCTCGGTGGATATCGGTCGTTTGTGACACAGACAAGTGGACCTATGAAGACTTTCTTACCGATCTTTGTGAGGTGGGGGAGGTAGACCATCGACTGGATATTGGAGCCCTCATCAATCTCAACTTCTCCGTCCAGCTGGCTTCCGCTCCCTATCCTAACAGACCTTCCCACCCTCGACCCCTTCCTCACCAGAACGCCATGTCCCAGCTCCACGCCATCCATGAGCTCAACTCCCTCGTATATCACGCATCCAGACCGTATCACACACCCACCACCAATTTTGGCACCTGAGCTCAACTCGTCGAGCTGGTTAATCGATGAGGGCCTACCCTCCAACACCTTATCCCTCGAGGGATAACCGACCACCGTGTTAAAGTCGATGTAGGACCCCTCGCCAATCTCCGTGCTTCCTAAGATGACTGCTCCATGGGAGATTCGGCCTCTACAGCTTGCCCGAGGACTAACATACCCCAACAAACTCATAATAGGTGGCGCGGAGCTTTCTATATAATTTGGGTTGGACGGTTGTGGACCCGGATGACCTCAGACGCCGTATAGGTATACTCCAGTCTAGAGGCCTGTTAGCTGAGGACCTACTCGACATCTTGTTGACGACGTATAACTACTCGGTTGTTTCGCCTGAGGCGGCTGGGGAGATTGTTGGCCGCTTCCTCAGCGGGAAGCTTGATTCTCCGGACATGGTCTATATGCTTGTTGATTTGAGTTTGAAGGCTGAGCCTGAGAAGACTTTAAGGGTGCTTAGGCTTCACGGCCTCGTACCAGAGCCATGAAGTATTCGCTAGAGATTCCGCCAAAAGACCCTATCTGGCGCCTCCAGATATACTCCAACCTAGCAGACACTCTCACATTCGACACTATATGGCTCAGCAATCACTACTACAACAGGAACATAGCAGTTGCTGCAACGGCCATGGCCTCTGTGACGAAGAGGGCGCGCATCGGGCTGGGAATCATGAACCCCTATCTCTGCCACCCTGTCATGATGGCCCAGATGGCGGCTACGCTCTCCGAGATGGCGCCGAGCAGAGTCTCGATAGGTATTGGAGCGGGTGACAGAAATGTTCTCGAGAGTCTGGGAGTTGTTCAGGAGAGGCCTGTGGAGAAGGTAAGGTGGGCCGTGAGGACGATTAGAGAGATGCTAAGCGAGGCGAGCCGCGGCGGAGTCCCAGGTCTGGACTTCAAGGCCTGGGGGAGAATACCGATTTACATAGCGGCTCAGGGCCCTAGGATGTTGAGACTTTCAGCGGAGCTGGGGGACGGTATCCTCATAAACACCTCCTGGCTCCCCAACCCTAAGAAGCCCCTGAACATCCTCAGAGGGGTCTTGGACGAGGTGGGGCGTAGCCGCGGGAACTTCTTGATAGAGCTTGAGGCCCTGATATCTGTCCACGAGGATTCTGAAAAGGCGCGCAAGACGGTGAAGCCATATGTGGGTGTAGTTGTTCAGGGCCTTTCCCCAGAAATGGCTTTGGAGTTGGGGATAAGCGGGGAGACAATTAGGGAGATAGGGGCCTTGGTCCGGGCCAGGATGTGGCTCGAGATGCATAAGGTTGTTCCCGACGAGTTGGTGGAGCTTTTTTCAATCGCTGGCACTCCTGGATACGTGAGAGCACGACTTGAAGATATAGCGGGTATTGGCCTAGATGGCTTAGTGCTAGGAGGCCCGCTCGGCCCCACTCCAAGGAAGGCGATGATTTTGCTTAACGAGATTGTGAGGGAGTTTAGTGGATGACCATACGTGCGAGCGTTCTAAGCCTAGTTTTGAAAATCCGTAACTCCTCCTTGTCTAGTAGGCGTTGGCTGAAGCGGGCTGATTCGTAAAGCTCCAGTAACTCCAAAGCCTCCCTCCCATCCATTTCCTGAAGTATCTCCCTCACCGTCGAGGATGACTCAACACGCATCACGCCCCGCTCATTTACGAGCTGGAGAAAAATGCTGATGCAATTCTTTAGATACTCTTTTTGCCTCTCATCGGTCACCTCCATACTCAGGGCCTTCTCAAGCCTCCAGAATGGACCCTCAACCAGCTCACCCTCCCCATGCCTAGCCCCACTACTAAGGCTCCTCCTCAGCTTCAGTATCCCAAAAGCCACGAGAATGTTAAGCACAAGCCAGAATACAGGGCTGTAGATTATGTCTAGCTCCATTCTATATCTCCTTCAACCACCGTCGCGTTGGTGATCTGGATGGGTATGTAAGTCTCGTCGCTAATCAAGGATAATATTTCCCAAGGGACAATTATTTCCGTGCTTGAATGTATGGGAATCACTACGTCGTAGAGGGTGTAGCCCGCCGATGGTTGGAGGCTGATGTAGTAGGGACGTGGAGTTATATGCTCCTCAACAATCTCGCTTGTGGGGTAGACAAGCTTTCTACCATCCTTGTCTATCGTGCTTATGATTGGGGTTGAGGCATGAATAACTTGCTCTGACGGAGTCATATACTGTATCTCGACCCCACTAGAATCTCTGGTATAGTTTACTCTTAATATTATAGAGTCGGGAACAAGCTTCACTTCCTTAAACGATACAAGGATTAGTAGAGGCTTCTCAACCTTCACGATTGTTCTGAATGGGTAGAGTATGCCGTCACGCCATGAGACTATAAGGCTGTAGTTGCCGGGTGGCAGGTTGAAGACCGCCTCACCCTTCTCGTCGAGGTCTGCTATATTGCCTCCCAACACCACAAAAACCAATCCAGCTCTCGGCGGCCCAGCGTCCTCACCATCTATCTGATGCGTAACCCTGACCTTTACAGTAATGCCGCCTCCCACTGAGGGGGCGATGTTGGAGGCATATGCAACTGCGCGGGATGATAGGAATGAGAAGGGAGGGGAGTTAAAGAAGATGAATAACAGGGCCAGGATGATCGCGAGGGACATGACGATTAATTCCTGACGACTAGGCAAGAGCCATTAATTGCTTACAGAGCGCGGAATATAAGCTATTTCCGAGGACTGGATTTTGAGTTTTTATAGGGAGAAGGGCGGGGCTTAAGCCTTTAGGATATGGTAGGTGTGTCCGGTGTCTTTCTCGATGTCTTGGTTTGTCTATGAGAATCTTGTGGGGGAGAAGTGTTGCAGTATGGGGTTTTCCTGCCCGGTTATGATGTCTTCTACTAGCTTGGCACCTATAGGGCTTAGCGTGAGGCCGAGCCTGCACATCCCTGTAGCCACCACGGCCAGCCCTCTCTTGCCGACCCTCCCAATTACCGGTAGGCCGTCATATACGCAGGGTCTGGAGCCAACCCACTCGTCAATTATCCGTAGATTCCCCTCAATCTTAAGGGCTTCCCGCATCTTCTCGGCCATTTGGACTATCTTTGAGCGGTCTAGAGGCGCGTCTGGGTTGTTGAGCTCGAAGTAGCTTGTTAGACGCAGATTTCCTTCTGTTGTCTGGCCAGCGATGACTTTTTCATCAGCATAGAATACTGGCATGGAAAGCCTCTCTCTAACCGGTTCTGTGAGAGCGAGGTATCCCCGACCCGCTATGAGTGGTATATCGACCCCGAGGTTGTGTAGAAGTCTTCCAGTCCATGCTCCAGCTGCGATGACTGCACGCCCCGCCCTCATCTCCCCACTTTCAGCCAAGACCCTTAAACCATCCCCATCCTCCTTAACCTCTTTCACCCTCTCCCACGTTATACTCACGCCTAGGCGCTGGAGGGCTGAGATGAAAGAGTTCAGAGTCTTGGAGGGGTTTACCCACGCATCATCCGAATAATATATCCCTCCCACTACATTCTCCCTCAACAACGGCTCCATCTCCCTACATTTCACACCATCGAAGATCTGAACCCTGTAGCCTAGCCTTGAAGCCTCCTCCGAGACGACGCGAGACTCGAGGCTGAAGAGCTCCTCTGAGAAGTAAGCCTCAAGAGAACCCTTCTCTTTCAACTCAGCGTCAAGGCCTTCACCTCTAATTATCTCGAGCCACAGCCTCTTGCTCTCAGGGATAAGCTGTGCCAGAACCGCGCTACGCCTTGCTATCTCCTCTCTGTTAAGGGAGCGAGCGTACCTCCAGATCCATCCGCCAGGTAGGGACTCGCGCAGAGCTATCCATGGGTTTGAAGAGATGTAGGACCCCCGTCTCAGGGCCAGCCTAACCACACGCCAGAACCCAATTATCTCTGGGACAGTGGTTGCTGACCCCTGATGTATGAGCCCCGCGTTACCCCAAGACGCGCCTTTGCGCGGGGCCTCACCACCAACCACAACTACTCTGAACCCACCTTTATGAAGCCGGTACGCAGTGTGGAGGCCAACGAATCCTCCGCCGACAACCACTACATCCGCATCCATCCATGCATGTTACTAACGGCTCACTAAATACGCATTACTCTCCAACCTAGGGAACGCTTTTATACTATAGAGGGCTGCTAATAGCCGTGCAGGTTGACGAGTTTCTTAAGGCATTATCACACACGAGCGAGCTTGAGATAACTGTTGTTGGGAGGAAGAGTGGGAGACGCATCAGTCTGCCAGTCTGGTTTGTCAGCGAGGGTAGGAAGATCTATCTTCTCCCAGTCGAGGGCTCGGAGACCAACTGGTACAAGAATGTTCTTTCAAACCCCTCCATGGAGCTTTCAGCTGGGAGGTATAGGGTCTCGGTCACGGCTAAGCCCACGAGCGAGCAGAAAAGTGTGGAAAGGGTTGTCGAGATGTTTAAGAAGAAATATGGCGAGTCCTCGATAAGGAGATACTACTCTAAGCTCGACGTATGTGTCGAGATAACTGTCTGAAGCATGGTGTCAGAGCGGGTATCCTCATCACGATTCAGAAATACCCGCTATCATCACCCACGACAATAGCATAAAAATTCGAGAGATAAATGTTGATACTCTTCCTGCCGGACAGGGTTATTCCTTCTCAGCTGCCTTTCCCGCTTTAGAAGTCTTCCTTGATTATTGTCTTGCGGTTGTTTGCCTGACAGCGCTCTACAGCCCGCTGGATAACCTGTCTGACGACGGCGTCAAGACCCTGCAGCGCGTCGCTACTAAGCCTGATACCCTCCGGCAGCAGCTCCCTAACCTTTGACTCGACAACGACAAACTCTCGCGGCATGGTTTCGTTAATTTTTAATAAGGGAGGCTTTTTAGGTTTATCTGGCTTCTTTAGACGCTATGTAGAGGGTATTACCATAACCATCTCCCCTATTTATATGGTGATGGGGACTTGGGGGTGCAGGTTTATAAGGGTGGAACCGGGCGCAACCCTGCTCAGGACTGGCTGAAATAGCTCGGGGTTTTCCGTGTGTATAGGTATTACCTTCTTGGGGCGGGTGGTGCCTAGTATCTTGGCCAGCTCCTCTCTGCTGGCATGGCCGGATGCGTGGACCTGTATGCTCTTCATGCCTAGGATTGAGAGCCAGTTGTCTATCCGCTCCCTGTCTATCTCTTGCTCCTCGTTGTGGGGCTCGCTTGTAGAGTAGATGAAGAGGGAATCCTCGACAGGCCTCATCAGTAGAAGGTCTAGGACATCGTCAGGCGAGTTCAGGACCACCGTATATCTACCCTGATGAGCTGCAACATCCAGATCTGTAAACAGCCTCAGACCCCTCTCTAGAATTCTATCTAGGTATTCCCTCTCCCATCCGTGGTAATCCTGCTTATCCAACATTCCACTTCCCTTCCTCTCAACCAGCACCTCCACCCTCCCCCCACCTGGGAGGAAATCACGAGGCATCACTCCAAGCCTATTAAAAGTCTCAAGCATCACAGCCATTCTGGGCGAGACAAGAACCGTCCTCTCAGCAGCCTCAGAGGCAGAAACGATCGAGCGTAACCTGTCATAGTCTACGAGACCAGTGAGCACGGCCACGAGCCCTTTCCTCGCAGAGATGTGCCGGGTGAGACCCCTCTCCACATCCATCTCAGTCACCTGCTCCTCCTCTCTTATACGGGTCCCCTCCATCATAACAACATCAACGCCCTGAGACGCCACGGCCTCCGCGAACTCCTCCGTGAATGCTCTCTTAGGCCCGTGTAGCCTTAGGTCCCCAGAGTATGCCACGCTGCCTTCAGGCGAGTGTATTATCAGACCATATGAGCCTGGAACCGAGTGGTCCACATGAATCGGAATCACCTCGAATGAGCCAATCCTAACCCTGGCGCCTGTCCTGAAGAGCTGGACAGGCCTCTCATCATCGGCGAATATTTTATCCTCGACAGTCTTCGCAGGTTTGGTCGTCTCCCTCGTCTTGGATATCTCGTAGCTCCCCATGCCTAGGTATATAGGGATGCCTTTACGGAGGAGTGAGACGTGGCCTATATGGTCTGTGTGGGGGTGGCTGACTACTACTGCCCTCACGTCTAGTTTTGGCGCCCTGCTGAGGGCCTCGGCCGCTAGTCCTGTAGGATCAAAGAGATCCCTGTCATAGAGATTCGCGACTCGTGGGACTGAGCCGGTAGTTAATAGGCTGGCGAGCAGTGAGAACCTCTTGGGCCTCAGGAACCAGCCGAAGAAACGTCTCCTAGCCGAGTAGCTTATGCCGAAGTCGATGAAGATTCCCTCCCCCCTCGCCTCGAGGTAGAACTTGTTCCCTCCAATCTCGCCCACCCCGCCGAAGCCCTGGATCCTCAAGTCGCTGGAAAAAGCTCAATAAACCGATTTAAAGCTAGAGCATGAGCGGGTGGATCAGAAAATCCTCGCTTTTTCCATGATTAGACAAATCTTTTAAGCCTCTCCCGGACCTAGGTTCTGTTGGAGGAATGCTTGAGACCCTCTGGATCTGGCGTGACGAGCGGGTTGCTAAGAAGCTCTCATGGTATCTAGCGGTCTCGACCAACAGGATGCCTGCAAAGTATATGATATGTCGTAGGATACCGGTCGATGTGGATTTCAACGCCAGCGAGGAGGAGCTCTGGGATGCGCATCGGAAAGCGGCGAAGATCTTTGATCAGACCCGCACAAGCATCACGAAGGGCGGCTTGAGTCTAGCCGAGCTGGAGAGGCCCGGTCGAAGCCTCATGGACCTTAAGGTAGAGCTGGTTAAGAGAATGCTGAGACACTGCAACTTTTGTAGGTGGAACTGCAGGGTCGACCGGCGCGAGGGCTCGAAGAAAGGGGCATGCATGCTCGACTGGACCTCCCGCGTAAGCACCTACTTCCACCACCTAGGTGAGGAGCTTCCCATACGAGGGGTCAGGGGCTCAGGGACTATATTTTTTACAAGTTGCAATATGCGTTGCAGTTTTTGCCTCCATCCAGACAGCTACGTATTCACTACTAAAGGCCCTGTTAAAATTGAAGAACTCTACGAAAGGGCCATCAGCCATATATCTGGAGACGGAAGTATAGCCTTCCCCGAAAATCTCTACGTATACGCCCATGATGGCCGACCGGTGAAGGTCATGAAGATCTTTAAGCATTATTACGATGGTGAAATTCTTCTGCTAAAACCCCTATACGCCCCGCCGCTTCTACTAACCCCTGAACATCAAGTCCTCGTTTACGTTCAGGGCGAAGATAGGGTTGTGAAGATGCGGGCTGCCGAATTGCAGGCTAATGCGTTTTTGCTCATACCTAGGCCAAAGGTATCACGCTCTGAGACTTTTGTCTTAGACGCAAGCGATATCCTATCGAGAGCTGTAGCTGGCTCCACGTATCTCACTCATGCTCGAGAGAGGTTGCCCACAATAAAGCAGGCCATCACATTGCTAAATTCGGGCTACACATCTAGGGAGGTGGCCGAGGCCCCAGGCTATCATCCTGTTTACGTGAGAAACCTTGCCTCTAAGGTTAAGAGACATGGTCTTCCGAAAGCTGTTCGCCGGAATTCGATTGTTGTTGAGGAGGGACAAGTAAGAGTGAAAACTGAGAAGAAGCCCGGTATTCCAGCTAGACTGGAAGTTACTAAGAACCTCGCGGAATTACTTGGATACTATTGCGCCAAAGGCCATGTGACTCAATACAATGATAGATCATCATCCTACAAGGTTGTTTTCAGCTTTGGAAAAAGCGAGGCACACATCGTTAAAAGAGTAGCCGAGCTTGTGAAAGAGATCTTCGGTCTTGATCCCGAAATTGTTGAGGGAGAGTCTACACTGGCTGTCGAGTTAAATAAAACATCGCTTTCTCTTTTCTTCAAGGAGTTGTGTGGCTCGAACTGCTACGAAAAGCGTGTTCCGTACTTCATTTTCTGCTCTCCCCCCGAGATGATAGAATCGTTCTTAGTCGCCTACAATAGAGGAAATGGATGCGTTACCGCTTCGAAGGGAACTCGTTATATATCATCAAACACGGTCTCGCAAGAACTCGCGATGGGGTTGTACGCTCTGCACATTATTTTGGGTCACGTGCCAAGCTTCAATATATATGAGCCTGCTCCAGAAAAAACGATAGGGGAGAGATCCGTAAGTCAGTCAACTCTCTACTACGTGAAAGTCAACCTAGAAAGAATGGCTAAGAAAAGTTGGAAAGATACTCGACATGTTAGGTGCAAGTTTCTGAGAGAGTATGTGCTCGTTCCTTTGAACTATGTGGTATGGATGAACTATAGTGGTCCTGTATACAACCTCGAGGTAGACGATGAATGCCACAGCTACACTGCAAACTTCCTTGCTGTCGGCAACTGCCAGAACGGCGATATAAGCAAGGACAAGGATAATGGGCTTGTCGTAGACCCCAGTCAGCTAGCGATGATTATATGGGAGCTGAGGACTGAGGGCTGCCATAACATAAACCTGGTCGGGGGGGAGCCCACAATACACCTTCACACGATAGTCGAGGCGATATCCCTCCTAGGGGGCGTCAAGCCCACAAAAGACCAGCTAACCTATCTTTGGATGATGAAGCCTGACGCGCTCAGATGGCGTAGGCTTGAGCCAAAGCAATACCTATACGACGGAGAGCTAAACGCGCCAATACTCTGGAACTCAAACATGTACATGAGCGGAGAGACGCTCGAGATATTGAGGGAGCTTGTAGATATCTGGCTCCCGGACTTCAAGTTTGGAAGCAACGCTTGCTCGATAAAGCTTGCCAGGACGCCGTGGTACTGGGAGACTGTCTCGCAAAACCATAAGACGATCTACGACTGGGGAGAGGACATAGTTGTTAGGCACTTGGTCATGCCCAACCATGTTGAGTGCTGCACGAAGAGGGTGCTTTCATGGATTGCTGAAAACATGCCCGAGGTACCCGTCAATGTTATGGACCAGTATCACCCGGATTGTTTTGCAGACCCGCTAAGCCCTGACTTCGACCCGAAGTATAGCGAGATTTCGCGGAGGCCTACGAGGGAGGAGATACTTGAGTCGTATAGGTTTGCGAAGAGGCTGGGAATTGTCTTCGAGTCGATAAGCCTTGAGAAGAGCGTTTTTGGTTTAAGCCCCTAGTATAGCTTCAGCTTCTTGCCAGATAGGAGTCTGGCTATCCTCTCGAGGACTTTGGATGAGCTGTTAAGCCTGGCAGAGGACATTTTAGGCGCCTTAACCACCTTGACCCTCCACCCCTCCCTCTCCACCTCCTTCAAGAACTCTCTCCTGATCTTGTCCTGGTCGTATCCGAAAACCACTATGTCCGGGTTGAAGCGCTCAATCACCTTCTTGAAGCTGAAGGGCCTATAGCCCAGGTAGGCCTCGTCAACGAATTTGAGGCTCCTCACGATCATCAGTCTCTCATACTCGCTGAAGATTGGCGGCCTCTTCCTCCTCCTCACCGTCTCGTCTCTCGCGATTATCACAACTAGGCGGCCTCTCCTCCCCTTTAGCCTACTCGCGTATCGGAGCAGGTAGATGTGGCCCGGATGGATGATGTCGAATACGCCTGACGTGAGTATCGTCCTAGCCTTTTTCACCAAGTGAACTCGACCCTCCCGAGGATTCTTAGGCAGTCGAGCAACCCTTCCGCATATGATACTGCTATGAGCGTGTCGTCGACCATCTGCGAGTTCAGGAAGAATCTGGCGTCGTCGAGGTATGATTGGGCGAGCTCAAGGATCCTATGCGTCTCTGCGTCCCCGCTGAGTATGTTGAGTTTAGCGAAGACGCTGCTGGCCTTGGCTATGTATCTCTCCGCCCTCGATCTACGCATGCCTACCGACACATCAGGCCTGAGAAGCTCCTCATCCACATGCATCAATTTCCCAACCGCTTCCCTCTCATAGGAGCGGAGCTGGCTCGGGATAATAATTATATGAGGTGGTGGGGGGAGGCGGAGGCTCTCCACCTTTGCGGCCTTACATGCTGTTCTTACTTCGTCGGCATATCCCAGCCTCGCCAGGATTATGACTAGACTCTCAGGTCCAAACCTCCCCCCAACTGCTGCTCCTACACTCAGCAGCCTCCTAACCGCCTCAGACGCTGTGAGGCCTCCATCCGAAACGTCTAGGAGAACGAGGGTGTGGAGGCCGGATTCGATGTTCTCCTCAACGCTCCTGTAGATTGTTCTGAGGCTCTCCTCGCCGGCTTCTCGCGGGATTGTGACGACCCGGCCGAACCTGTAGGAGGAGAGGCATGAGATTCCTATCGCTGCTGAGAGTGAGGAGACACCATAGACGACCTCACACTCAACTCCCCTCTCAGCCGCCTCTATCAGGAGGGCTATGTGGGTTGTTGCGATGAGCGGGTCTCCGGGGACGGCTACGGCAACGCTCATGGTCTCGGCCTTCTCCACGAGCTCACCGGCCTTCTCCTCCAAGTCTGACCTCCCAGCCAGCTTAAGCCTATCCGCGAGCCTCGACCTGAGAAACTCCACCAGCTCGCTTGGCAGGGGGCTGGTGTAGGTATCCAGATATACTATGTCAGACTCCTCAAGCTTCTTGACCGCCTTCAACGTCATGTATTCAGGCGGTCCAAGCCCAAGCCCTACTAGCCTCAGCACCGGGGACATAATCTAGCGGCGAGGTGATAAACGCATCTCCCACGGTTGGGTGAAGAACTTATAGATGAGGCGGACGGATATTCTCCTCAGACCTACGAGGTGTATTAGAGAAGGGTTGAATGCTGTAATACTCGCGGCCGGCGAGGGTAGGAGGCTTGACCCGCTCACCAGGAATAGGCCTAAACCCCTCCTTCCCGTCGCAGGTGAGCCCCTCATCCATAGAATAGTGAGGGTACTGTCGGGCGTTGGGGTGGATGAGGCCTGCGTCGTTACGAGCCCATCGGGTGATAGGATAATGGATGCCCTTAGGGGGGTTGAGACTCCGCATCTTAGGCGGGCGGTGCAGGATAGGCCGCTTGGCACGGCCCACGCCCTTCTCGCCGCAGGCGACTTCGTCAGGGATGAGGAGAAGTTTATCCTAGTGTATGGCGACCTCTTCTTTGAGGCTGAGGCGCTGCAGGGGCTAGTGGCCCATGTCGCCACGGGGTTTGACGGCGGAGTCCTAGCTATCCGGCATGAAGAGGCGAGGAGGTTCGGTGTCCTGCTCGAGGAAGACGGAGTCTTGAAGGGAATAGTTGAGAAGCCGGAACATCTTTCAGCTCCAGCCCTCATTAACTCGGGAGTCTACGTGCTTCCAGGCGAGATAGTTGAGGCGGCTGAGAAGATCGAGCCCTCCATCAGAAGAGAATACGAGCTCACAGACGCCATAACCCTCCTAGTGAAGAGCGGCCGTCGAATCGCGGTCTACAAACACCCCCACGGATACTGGCTCGACGTGGGTACGCCGGCCAGCTACCTCGAGGCAAACCTACTCGCACTCAGGGAATACCAGCCGCCTGGACTCCCCCAGGCGCCAGCTCTACAACACTCATACATAGGTGGAGAAGTCAGGCTTGGGAGACACTCTCAGGTCCGATCCTCTGTCCTCATGGAGGATGTTGAGGTCGGTGAGGACGTGACTCTCGACTCTGTGGTCCTGCTGGAGAAAGCCGTTGTAGAGCGTGGCGCCCAGCTCGCTTACGCCATCGTGGGGGAGAATGGGCGGGCTGGCAGGGGATGCATACTGAGAGGCCTCCGTGAAAGGCCTGTGGTCATTGGGCCCGGCTCGGCTGTTCCACCCTACTTCACTGCTGGGCCTGGAGACGTGTTTTAGCCTCACTCCTCAGAAGGGAGCGGGCGAGCAGCCTCGCAACCCTTATGGGCTCAGGAACCCTCCCACTTATAGTCATCCTGTTTAGGACAACCTCGGCCGCCCCCCTAGAGAGCCCAACCCGCCTTACATGGACCTTGTGGCCTGTCTTGAGGACATACTCCTCCCTTGGCCCGTTCGACTCGTATATTCTGAGCCTCTCCCCCCAGTCGCTGGGGAACCTAGACTTGATTATGTCTGAGAGCCCTTCGGAGGGGTTGTATGTGACGCAGAGGAGCGGTAGGCCTGTCTCCTCTGCAGCCCTGTTGAGGTCGACTATATTGAAGAGGCTGATGATGCAGCCCCCCAGCATAAGTAGGTTAATGTCTTCCCTCTCAAGCACCCTATACATCTCGATTATCCTGTCCGTCGCATCCATCCCACCCACGAGACACCTACCTACAGCAAACCCATCCACCAGAAAGTCAGCCCTCATAACTACACCAGCTAAGAAAGACCTCTCGCCTAAAATGGGCCTAAAGCTCTCCGCCACGCCGAAAACCCTGAATCCTGGCTTAAAGGCTGAGAATCCCCTAAGGCTCAAGCCAGCGCCTTAACCACCTCCATCCACGCCCTAGCCACATTCTCGGGGCTGTATCCCCCGCCGCCCATCGCAACCAGCCGCCCGTCACACTTCTCATCTGCCAACTTCCTCAGAGCCGTTGCGGCATATCTATGGGAAGCAGGGCTATATTCCAGCCTAGTCAAGGGGTCGCCCTCAATACCGTCTGCACCACACTGGAGGAGCAAGAAGTCGAAGTCGTGCTTCTCCAGGAAGGCTAGGCCCTCATCGAAGGCCCCTCTAAAATTCACGTCATCCGAGCCAGGCGGGAGGGGAATGTTAAGCTTCTTACCCTTCCCCTCGCCACGCCCATCTTCGTGCCTGAATCCAGTCCCAGGGTAGAGCGTCCTACCATCCTGATGAATGTCGAAGAAAATTAAGCGGGGGTCTTCCTCAAATTCGTAGTAGACTCCGTCGCCGTGGTGGGCGTCTATGTCTACGTAGGCCACCGACCTCAGCCCCTCCTTTTCCAAGAGATATTTAATTGCGATTGCGGCATCGTTGAAGACACAGAAGCCGGCGGCCTTACTGCTCATGGCGTGGTGTAGGCCGCCCATGGGGTTGAACCCCCTACCCTCCCCTCTCAACACGAGTCTTACAAGGCCGAGAGTTGTACCTACAACGTATGACGCCGCCTCGAAGACGCCGGGGAAGGCTGGAGTGTCTCCATAGTCGAGGTAGCCGTAGCCCTGCCACGACGCAAACTGGACAAACTTGATGTAATCCTCATCGTGGAAGAGCAGAAGCTCCTCCATGCTCGCCATAACTGGTTTGAAGATCCTATAGCTCACCACAGCCTCGTCTAGGGCCCTGTAGAAGGCCTCGAGCCTCGACCGGTTCATCGGGTGCGCCCCTCCGAAGCCATACTTTAACAACTCCTCACCACGGGCAATATGCAACATTCCGACAGAGAAAACGATACTCTAGTAGATAAAAACGTCTGCTCCAGAAATCCACGTCAGCAATATAAGCCCCCGAGTTAAATGATAACTGGTGAAGCTGCCTGTGGAGTATAAGCAGCTCGGCAAGACCGGTGAGAAGATAGCGGCTGTGGGTCTAGGAACCTGGAGGCTGGGTGGCTCCCAATCACCGGATTATGCACATGACCTCGAGATAGTCGAGACCATAAGATACGCAGTGGAGCTAGGCATGAACCACATAGACACCGCCGAGATGTATGCGTCTGGGCACGCGGAGGAGCTTGTTGGAAGGGCCATCAAGGTCTTTCCGCGCGACGAGGTCTTCATAGCTACGAAGGTCTGGTACACCAATCTACGCTATGACGATGTGCTCCAGGCGTGTGAGAGGAGCTTAAAGAGGCTTGGAGTAAAGTATGTGGACCTATACATGATACACTGGCCCAACGAGAAGATACCCCTCTCAGAGACCATGAAGGCTATGGAGAAGCTCTACAAGGACGGAAAGATCAGATACATAGGTGTAAGCAACTTCTCCACGCGCCTAGTCGAGGAGGCGCAGAGCAACCTCTCAACAACAGAGATAGCCGCAAACCAAGTTGAGTATGGCCTCCACAACAGGTCGATAGAGGCCGATCTCCTCCCCTACTGCGAGAGAAACGGAATCACAGTGACGGCCTACAGCCCCCTCGGGCAAGGCAGAATCGCGATGGAGCTCAAGGCCAAGACAAAGAGGACGGAGACGCTATGGGAGATCGCCAACAGGTATGGGAAGACCCCAATACAAGTCGCGCTCAACTGGGTCATCTGGAGGGAGAATGTCATAACTATTCCGAAGGCCTCCAGGAGGGAGCATCTGGAAGAGAATGCGGGAGCTTGTGGCTGGCGCCTCTTACCCCGCGACTATCAGCTCCTATCAGATGTTTGGAGATAGCTGGGAAAAATAAATGTTAGACTATTTTAGTTGCTGAATCTTAATTAGTAGGGGGTCTTTATTTTATAGTCTGGCATGAGGCTTGATAAGAGAGATGTTAAGATTTTAAGCATCCTCCAAGAGGATGGCAGGGCATCCTACTCGAGCATAGCAAGACAGCTAAACATAAGCGAGGCGGCGGTATACGCCCGCGTCAGCAAGCTCGTGAAAGAGGGGGTCATTAAAGGATTCACCGCCATACTCGATGACTCCAAGCTCAACCTTGGCATAGGTGCGTTCATAGGCTTGAGGGCTACACCTGCGAAGTATGCAGAAATCCTAAGCCAGCTCGCAGGCTTCCCAGAAGTAACCGAGATACACGACGTCACCGGCGACTACTACGCAATACTCAAGGTCAAGACACGTAACAAGGAAGAGCTCGCAATCCTGCTGGACAAGATAGGCAGGCTGGACGGCATAGTCTCCACCGATACGAAGCTGATACTTAGGACTGTCAAGGAGACAACAAAGGTTCCGCTCTCTAGGATTGAGGAGACGGCCTGGCCGCCTAGACACGCCCGTGTCAGGGCAAGACAGTAGCAGGTGCGCCGGCTCACAGATATATATCGACCTCCACACAGGTATAGTGGATGGTCAGAGAATTCACCTACCGGGGCTACACGCTACAGCAGTTACTTGAAATGCCCACAGACCGGCTCATCAACCTCCTGCCAAGCCGCCAGAGAAGAAGTCTCAAGCGCGGACTCACGGAGGCCCAGCGAAAACTACTCATAAAAATCAGAAAATACAAGCAGAGCAACACCAACAAGCCCATCAGGACGCATGCAAGGGAAATGGTTATATTGCCAGAAATGGTGGGACTAACAATCCATGTGCATAACGGCAAAGAGTTTATTCCAGTGCAGATTACGCCTGAAATGATTGGACACCGCCTCGGCGAATTCTCCATCACCAACAAACGCGTACAACATGGTAGACCTGGTGTCGGAGCTACTAAGAGCTCGATGTACGTTCCACTGAAGTAGACATAAGGACGCAATTATGAGTGGCGACAACTGAGAGACAGCCAGCTAATCTATATATATGGCGTCTATCAAACTTTCTTTCCCCCTTTAAAGTTATTCGGTAGCCAGTAACCAAACTATAAATCACATCACTTGTTATGGCGAGATGTGAGAGGGATCATTCTCAGGACGGTTCCACTAGTAATTTTTCTGATGGGTTGGCAGGTAGCCAGCTACTTTACACGCCCTATTATACTCCCATCCCCGACAGCCGCTATAGGAGGCCTTGCACAACTAGCCATAAGAGACGAGCTGCAGTTCGCCATATTGACTACACTTACTGCTCTCTCACTGGGATTCGCAACAGCCGCCATAATGGGCACGTTTATTGGCATGTTAATCGGATGGTTTAAGAAGGCTCACACAGCCCTCTCACCCTACGTATACGCTTTAGGGTCTTCCCCCAGCTTCGTCTTCATACCGATAATCATCCTCTGGTTCGGAATAGGGTTTGAAGCCAGGCTGGTCTACGTGATTTTTGCATCAATAATCCCGGTGATAATCAACGTGATGCATGGTGTCCGCTACATTGAGTCGGAGCTGATTGAACTTGCTAAGTCTTTGGGTGCGAGTCAGCTACAGATGCTGAGACATATAGTCCTAGGCGGAGCTACAACATTCCTCATAGCAGGACTAAGATTAGGTCTTGTCAGAGCATTCACTGCCACAATTCTCTCCGAAATGTTCTTCCGGCTAGAAGGGGTCGGAGGCCTGTTGAGCAAATACTCAAGCGTATTCCGCACACCAGAGATTTTTGGCCTAATAGTCGTAATTATCTCCCTATCGCAGGTCGCGCTTGGAGTCATAAAGCTTGTGGAGAGAAGATTATTAAAATGGAAACCACAGATAACCTAGGTCAAAAATGATAGATATTATCGACGTCACGAAAAGTTTTCTGAGTGTCGATAACTCACGCCTCCAAGTCCTCCTTCAAGTAAACTTTCACGTAAATCGCGGGGAATTCTTCACTATTCTCGGGCCTAATGGATGTGGGAAAACGACGCTACTTAAAATAATTCATGGTTTGCTCGCGCCAGACAGCGGCAGTGTCCTCATCCAAGGCCGCCCAGTCTCTCTACGCGACAAGACCCGCAGCTTCATGTTCCAGTCTCTTAATCTCGTGCCATGGAAAACCGTATGGGACAATATCGCGCTCCCTCTAGTCCTTATGGGGCAGAACAAATCCGAGATTAAGGAAAAAATAAACAAGATAATAGAATTTATGGGCTTAAACGGCTTCGAGAAGCATTACCCCCACCAACTCTCAGGAGGAATGCAACAAAAGGTAGCTATAGCCCGCGCACTAGTCACTGACCCTCAAATACTCTTGATGGACGAGCCTCTAAGCGCGCTCGACGCATATACGCGTGAAGTACTGCAGGATGAGATACTACAAATCATTGAAAAAAGGGGCCTAACTGTATTATACGTCACACACAGCGTCGATGAGGCTTTACTGCTAAGTGACAGAATATGTATACTGACGCCACGTCCGGCTAGGATTAAAGATATAGTAGCTATTGATCTTCCGAAGCCGCGTAGAGTCTCACTTAAGAATACCCAAGAATTCTCCAGACTAAGGAAGATTATATGGGATAAACTCTTCAGCTAAGCCCTCAACATCTCCTCATAGGCGGCGTCGGCAAGTTGCTTCATATATGTGTTGAGTGAGCGAAAATCAACTTTACCCTCAATGACCTTGTTATCAACAGACCATTGGAACAGCTCTTCATAGAAACTGTCTGGTGCATTGACTGTAGTCCAAAAACCTTGACGATCATAAAACTCATAAGTATCCCTCACGAGCCTCGAGATTTCAGGAGATTGCTCTAGTTCTGCATATTTAATTGACTCATTTACGTGTTTATCCTTATCACTACGACAGTACGCTTTTGCTAGGATTAGAGTTTTTATGAGATCCTTGACAAACTCTTGGTTTTGTTTAGTCCAGTCCTCATATAAACCCAATAAAACCCAGAAAGGTTTAGGATCTCCAAGCATCTTAATATCTGCACCACTTTCTATCGCATTGAAAGCCTCATCATATTGAATCGCAGAGATGTCTAAATTCCCACTCATTAAGGCCGCTATACGCTCCCTTGACCTGCCTATCTGGACCCAATTCACTTCCGTTATTTCATGCTCTTTAAGAAATAGGGTAGCTATATAATGACCAGTTGACGTCAATATTGAAATTCCGATGTTTGGTGGTTTTGACAAATTTTTCTCGTCAAAATCTTTTCTAGCCACCATCACAAACAGGTTAACATATGATACTGGACCTAACAAGACCTTTTCCCCTTGCTCAGCTAACGACATGAGAAAGATCGGGCTAGTAGTTAAAATCTGCGCACGCTTCGTGGCAAAAGCCTCTCGACCCCGCGCAACATCTAGGAATGACAGTTCGACATCATGTCCACGATTTATGAGTCCTTTAACTGTGAGTCCGATATGATAGTGATAAAAGTTTTTGCTGTCTGAGATGGCGAATTGTATTTTCTCTGAAGGTTTTTCAGTAGTTGTCGCCACAGTGGTGTTATTGGTCTGAAATGAGGCATCTACTGGCGGGGGTTGTGACATCCTTCCACCCATGTAGCCTAATGAGATTCCCACCAGAGAGGCAAGAGAGATTTTGAAGATGTCCCTTCTATTCAAGCTGATGCTTTGAGATGCTTTGTTATATATTAATTTTCTGTTTTTAACAAATGCCCCGCGTAATTCAAGTTTGAGCTGGTTGTGCCAAGGGGCACCAGCAGAAAGTATATAAATTATGGGTTAATAGAGCTTATGTGCTATTTGACGTCATAAGACACTTCTTATCCCTACAGCGTTCACAGTGGTTTGATAAAAAGAAGTTGTCTCAGATTCAAGCTAAGAAACTCGCTTCAATCATATCTCATGCATATAATAATGTCGCATTCTACAGAGAACTCTATAGTTCAATAGGCCTGAATAATTCTCCAAGGATTGAGGAACTCCCTCTCATAACTAAGGAGATTATTCGTGCAGTGCCGACTGAAAAGCTTGTATCAGGAGGAGTCATAACCGAAGAACACCAGGTTTCGTATACGTCTGGCTCAAGCGGCATGCCTCTGAAGATAATAAAAAACGATAGAGAGGCATGGTATAGTGATGCCCTTAGATTAAGGTCGCTGTTGGCGCAAGGTGCTAAATTGACCGATAAAATCTGCACGATCCGCCCAGTCCCTATAGACAAGGATTTCCAAATATACAGGGTTACTGAGAAGAGACGGTTTTATGGCTTTTTAAAGACCAGTAGAGTTAGGCCTGTTCCTCTATCACCAGACATGCGAAAACACGTTGAGTTGTTCAAGATGTGGAGACCGCAGGTTTTGTCCACATTCCCATCCTATCTTGTTAGACTTATTGACTTCTGCAGAAGTAGTGAAACACACCTAACTTTTAGGATGATTCGGACTCAGGGAGAGTTGCTCACAGAGCAGACGCGCAAAATTATTGAAGAGTTCTTTCAAACGCGTGTTTTTGACTCATTTGGGGCTGCGGAGGTAGGACACATAGCTTGGGAATGCCCTACACGTGTAGGATACCATGTCAATTCCGAGGCCGTGTTTATGGAAGTTTTGCGTGATGGCACACCGGCGTCACCTGGAGAGGAGGGGGAAATCTATGTCACAACCCTTTACAGATACACAATGCCATTCATCAGATATAATTTGGGCGATATCGGCGTGATTCTTAATGATGAGTGCCCATGTGGACGTGGACTTCCACTGATTAGCAGGATATATGGGAGGGTGGTTGATATTATTGTCCGTAGGGATGGTGTTCCAGTATTTCCCCTCACAGTTCTCTACACCCTACAAGAGATTGAGGGGCTGCACAGGTTTAGGGTCATTCAGAGGAGCGACTATGTTATAGAGGTTTACATTAAGCCCCGTCAAGGATTGGAGGACGCTGTGGCCACTGAGGTTGAAAAAAGATGTCGCCTACTATTCCCGAACACGCCATTCATCATTAAGACCACAGACCAGTTCCAAGATGATAAGATAAAATTCAGGCCTATTGTCTCATACGTAAAAGTTTCTTAATATCATAGTAGATGCTCTTAGAACAGCTTGGCGTCCGTTGCATGATGCTCTAGGCTATCTTCATGACAGGGGGCTGGATGGTAGGTACTTATTTCCTATCGGAGCGTAGTAGATATGTGTAGATTTTCTTCAACACTACAAATCCTGCTAGAGGGGCTAGAAAGATGCGCTCCTTGACTGTTGAGCGGATTGCCTTGTAGCACTCCTCGATGGGTCTGGTGTCGCTCACATCTGTCTTCCCGGCCACTATAGATAGTCCAGCCATTACCTTCTCTCCGCATCTGACGAGAGGCGATAACCGGGTTTCAGCAGGTATGACTAGGCTTGCGAGCGAGCCAAGCCTTATGCGCGCGATTCTCTGCCCAGAGTATACTCTGTCACCCAAACCGACCATTGTCTTGACTGAAGAGGCTATTGGAGCCCCAACTATTATGATTCCTAGCTTACCCGCAGAAGTCTCAAGAACGATGCTAACCCTCTCGTTCTCAACCTCGAAATACGGGTCTCTCATAAATTTTAGGCCGCCCTTTATCTTAGCTAGGTGTATGATTTCTCCATCTATAGGAGACCTTATGGTGTGTATGTCGAGAGGCGATATGTGTATTGAAATTAGCGCGCCATCAGCATCAAGTATGTCGGTTCCAGCTAACTCCTGAACCTTGAAGCTCCTGCCTCCTTTGCTAATAGTGGGAGTTTCCCCCGCCATGTATTTTCTTACAGAGACAACCGTACCGTCGGCCGGCGACAGGAGCTTGTCTTTGGCTTGAACTATGCCTCGTTCAGGGTCTCGGTAGAAAAACTTGACAGAGGCAAAGACTGCTACCGATAGCGCTAGAAATATTATAAGGAATGTGATGATAATTATCATTCGGATTTTTGTTGGAGGCAATATTTAAATATTGTATGTTGAGAAAGACACGCAGCCCTCAACCATGTTATTAGAGGTGCTCAGGAATTGGAGGTGGCTGAGCCAAAGCCAGTGGCTCAGTAGAGAGGAGCTGGTGGACATTCAGGGAGAGAAGCTCAGGGCTATAGTGAGCCACGCATATCATAGAACAGCCTTCTACAAGCGTCTTTATGGGGTGACCTGCCCCGAGATCAGATCCTCCGGAGACGTCAAGAAGCTTCCAATATTATTCAAGGAAGAGCTGAGGAAAGTCCCTCTAGAAGATAGGGCCGCGGCAGGCACAGACCTTAGGAAGTGTGTGAGAAAAACAACCTCGGGGACTACGGGGACACCTATAACCATTCTCGAGGACCCTAAGTCTGCGGCGTATCTTGAAGGTCTCCACCTCCGGAGGCTCTGGTCCTATGGTGTGCGGCCGTGGCATAGAATATTTAGAATTGTGGCCGGGCCTGCGGAGAAGGTCCTCACACAGAATATAGCCGATATTGCTGGGTTTTGGGGACGGATTAGGACGAGCAGGCTGGCTAGGTTGTCATCGGCAGACGATATCAGGGACCACTTGAGGGTTTTTATCGAGAAGAGAGCGTCGGTGCTTATCGCGCCACCATCGTATTTCAGGGCCTTGCACGATGTGTGTGAGAGCATGGAGGCTCGTATAGATCTGAAAGTGGCCGTGACGTGGGGGGAATTACTTGACCTGAAAACTCGCCGCATGATATCTGACTTCTTCGGCGCAGAAGTCTACGATGGGTACGGATGCACGGAGGTGGCCCCTATTGGAGGACTGGCTTGGGAGTGCCCAACCCACACAGCCTATCACATAAACATAGACTCTGTCTTGCTCGAGTTTCTGAAGGATGGCGAAGACGTAGCCAGCGGCGAGTCAGGGGAGGTTGTAGCTACAAGCCTCTTCAGATGGGCTACACCAATAATAAGATATTATCTGGGCGATAAGGCGACGCCGATTGATGACGAGTGCCCATGCGGCCGCGGCCTCCCTCTTCTCAGAAACATAGAAGGCAGGGTCGTGGACTCAGTTAAGAGACCCAGCGGCGAATATATTTCACCTTACACAATCATGTTTACGCTACAGGATATTCAAGGTCTCAGGCAGTTCAAGATCATCCAAAGAAGCGACTACTCGATTGAAGTTCAATTAGGAATTGATGGCGACATCGATAAAGTTCTCAGGGAGGTAGATGAGAAGTGTAGGGAGCTTTTTAGCGGGTTATCATATGATATTAGGGTTCGCGATACCATCGAGCATGACACAGGTAGAAAGTTCAAGCTTGTCGAGTCCTACGTCTCATAACTGCTGACTAACCGGGCAGTTGCAACGCCTCTGCGCTAACCCCCGCGCCGCGAGGCCTCCAACCTCAGAGACAAAGACTCAACCAGCTTTGCCTTGTTACCTATAGATTCTGGGATATCATCTACTATCGTAATCTTGTATTTGAGTCTGTGTAGAACCTGAGGTAGCTTCTCTTCAAGCTCCTTTAAAGCTCTCTCGGCCTCGTCAGGGATTATGGACGCTAATATCTCCACGGAATAGTCCTGCTGCTGTATAATCCTAAATTTCCTCAAGCCCTCTACCGACTGTACAACGTTGAGGACCACGTAAGGCGATATCAGGCCGCCGTCCCTCGTCAGGATGCAGTCAACGACCCTACCCTCGATCCTCAACATGAGTGGGAGCCCCCGCCCGCATGATCACACGGAGTCGACAACTTCGACAATATCTCCCACCTGATACTTTATGATTGGTGTCGCGTAGCGGTAGAGGCAGGTGGCCACAGCTTTACCCGAGTACCGGCCTCGACCCGTGGACCTGATGTCCGAGAGTTCGAGAACAACGGAATCCACGTTTATGTGATAGCCCTCATGCGTGGGGCATTCTCAAGCTATGTTACCCAGCTCGACGGTGCTGTAGGAGTCATATGTCGTGGCGTTGAAGGCCTGTTCAAACCTCCTTCTAACTGCCGGCGTCAAGACTTCGCCTGTGGTGAGGATGGTCTTCACAGCGACTTCCGCGCCGAGCTGCTCACATCTCCTTTCAATCGTAACTAGGTCAGAAGGTTGGGCGATTAACACGTCGGGTTTGAACTTAAGCAGCATCGCGACGTTTTCCTCAACACTCCTTGACATGTTGATGAATCTCAAATTCAGTCTGCTTAGCCCCTTTAATATCCCCGTGGAAAAGAAATTGATGCCTGCTGCCGGAATTGTCGGCAGTGTTCTCATTATTTTGTCTCCCGGTCTAACTCCACACGCCCATAGCCGCCGGAGGTACAGAGCCTTCCAGTAGGCCGCGGAGCCCTTTGTCTCTAGTATTGTGACCGGTTCGCCCGTGGTCCCGGCTGCCCGTCGAGGGAGGCATTTGGCGAGGTTGATGTTGGAGGCTGTTCTCTCTGATAGGGGCGTGTTCACAAGCGTCCACCTGTCCACAGGCGGAAGCTCCTTGAGTATAGTTGATGGGTCGGCTTCGTAATTCAGTCTCTCGCCGTAGAGCCTCCTGTAGAAGGGAACTCTTCGATAGGCGTGGTCTAAAAGCTTTCTGAGCCTGCGCGACTGTATCGCGAGGAGCTTGTCCCTACTGTACCACTGTGACCTCTGCAGTTCCAGCCAGTAGATGAGTTCACGCAACAGCGAAGATTAGATCCGAATGGATATATTTTAGCATGCTTCAGTAGCTTGGGCTTCGGATGAGGAGACTGTCGATCTACGTGAGTGTCTTGACTCTAATTTCTTTTCTTCTCAGGGTTCACAGGATAGATACTCCTGGCAACCTGATAGGCGATGAGATCTACTATGTTCCGGCTGCGCGGAACATTCTCGGCTGGAATGAGGAGGGAGTTCCGCAGGACCGGGTAGTGGCTCACCCCCCTCTCGGCAAGATGATTATCGCTCTGGGCATGCTACTGTTCGGAGATAACCCGTTTGGCTGGCGTATAACGTCAGTGCTAGCGGGCACGGCCTGCGTCCCCTTATTTTTTCTCGTTGTGAGGCGGCTTCTTCAGGGACGCAAAGAGTTTGAGTTCTCCTCGATGATAGCTACGTTCCTGTTTGCTTTCGAGAACCTGACCTTCTATTTTGCGCGAGTCGCGCGTCTAGACGTCTTCATGCTGGTCTTCCTGCTGGCCGGTATCTATTTCCTACTCGACGAGCGGCTTGGGAGGAAAGTTCTCTCAACCCCATTCTTCGCCGCATCACTCCTGTCGAAGGAGGCCGCCCTAGTGGTCATAACGCCCATGCTACTCTATTCGGGGCTCAGGAAGAGCGTCCAGAGGAAGGTCACGAAGAGGGCTAGACGGGCTCAGAGTCTCAGCTATGATTGGAGAGTCGCGCTGCTTACGCTGGCTTTGACGGGGGGGCTGGCCGTTGGTCTCTGGTATGTCCTTGAATGGGTAATTCTTGTCCCCCGCTTCTCAGATATTTTCGAGAGGGTCCTGATGATGGTCTCGCGCCTGAATATAAGAAACCCCGCGGCGGTGGGTAGGAGCGAGATATGGCAGTGGTTCTTCAACTACCCCGTGACTAAGGCGGTGGCTGTTGAGCCTGGCTCGGGCCTCAGACCTGCAAGCGTTGTGGTTGGCCCTCTCCTCGACTCGAGAGTCGAATACTCGTATTACATAGCGGTGAGCTGGACTATAATATTGCCGATGATTCCTGCCATGGTTTATACTCTTTTCAAGTCTGTTCGGGATGACTCGGCGAGGGTGTTAGCGGTCTACTGGTTCGGTGGCCTTCTGGGATGGATAGCCGTCAACTCTGTCTTCCGGGAGCTGGTCTATCTCTTCTACATTCTCCCACTATTGCCTCCGGTCATTATCGCGATTTCACAATATCTGGGGACCAAGCTAGTGGAGGAATGGAGGACTAAGTCGGTCAAATGGACTGGCGCCGCTGGATTATACCTACTTCTACACTTGGTAAACTTTGTGGCTCTCTACCCTGTCCCCATTCCTTGACGCACCTAACTATTATCATCTCTGCGAAGTTCCTCGTGAAGGGATACTTGAGCTCTATCAATGTGAATACTTTGAGAAGCCAGAGGAAGACCTTGCTTCTCCGTAGGGTGTCTCTACCTCTCGACTCAATCCATAGGTCGAGCCACCTGAGCTGCTTGGGGAAGAGGTGGTATCCCGAGAGGACGATATTGGATAATTTGAGGCTTTTTGCGAGGGAACGAAGCTGCGGCTTGAGGAAATGCTTCTCCGGATTTGTCATCTGCTGCATGAAGCCTAGCATGTAAAGTATTTTCATGGAGAGAGCTCTTAGAGAGAAATTGAGCAAGTTGGGGACGCCAACAAAGACCTCTCCACCATCTCTGACTACGCGAGCCTGCTCGTAGAATACCTCGCAGTATTCTGAGACGTGTTCAATGCTGCCGAAGCTACACGACATGTCTATGCTTGCGGAGCGCAGTGGAATTCTCCGAAAGTCGGCTACCACGATGTGGACGTTGCTGCTGAGCCTTTTGCTCGACGCCTTCTGAGAGGCTCTTTTAGCTATTCCATATGAGATGTCGACCAGAATGAGGTCAGCCGCGTTTTTTATAAATTGGAAGCCATATTGTGTTTGAGTGGCCTCGTTATAGGCGTCGAGTTTGAGGATTCTTCTCCATCCTCCAGATCCAAGCTGGCTGATTAGTGTGATGACCAACTTTCTATAATAGATGTCCGTTACGGCTGGTTGGCTCTGTCTCAAGTGAAAAGAGTGCTCGGCAACCCAGTCCCAATATTCGGGAAGCGTGGAGATAACCTGCCCTGAGGGGGATGCTGATGGTTGAGGTTGTTGTTTTTTACCCAAGAACCAGCCACGATAAGCCATAATATCTTAAATAAAAATCATGACGATGGTGCATCCAATCCAGTAGGATTCGCCATGAGCCTATTGCTTCGCTTCGGCAGACTCTAACGCTCTGATTAACCTGTTGAGCAGTTCAAGCTGGCCTTTATGGATCTTCTTGGCAGCTTCCTCTATGCGGAACCAGGCGGCTCTATCGACTTCAGGAAATTCCTGGGTTTTTCCTGACCCTTTAGGCCACTCTATAGCGAACTTGTTGCTTGTGATTTTCTCAGGGTCGATGTCGCCTTCGAGTGCCCAGGCTTGGATAATCTTTCCGCTGGCGAGCCGCACCTCTCCAAGGTTTATAAACTCGCCCTCAAGCTCGAAGCCGGTCTCCTCCTTAAACTCCCTCTTTGCCGTCTCTAGAGGGTCTTCGCCCTCCTCTATCAGGCCCTTGGGTATTGACCATGCGCCCTCATCCTTACCAGACCAGAACGGACCTCCAGGATGAACCAGCAGCACCTCTAAGATCCCGCCTCTACGCCTATAAAGGAGAATTCCTGCACTCCGCCGCTTCACGTGTCCAGCCCATTAAGCGACTGGCTTTACGTTTCTGTTAAGTTTTGCGTCGATGCATATTCGGTTTTCGGCTTCCCTGTCCTTGGCTGGTGCAGGCTGTGGCCGTGGGGATTAAATTTTCTATGCGTGTAAGGCGGGTGTAAAGAATTATTTGGTGGGGGTGTCGTTTAGTTTGGGGAGGCACGCTGATGGTGAGGCGGCTGAAGATCTATAACACTCTCAGCAAGTCTGTTGAGGTCTTTGAGCCTCTTAGTCCTCCCGAGGTGAAGATGTATGTCTGCGGCCCGACGGTTCAGGACCTTGCACACCTGGGCCACGCCAAGACATACATACTCTTCGACGTTCTCTATAGATTCTTGACCTTTCTGGGATTCAAGGTAAAGTATGTGAGGAATATCACGGATGTGGGTCATCTTAGAGAGGATACTCAGGTGGATAGGATTGTGTTGGGTGCGGAGAGGGAGAGGCTCTCACCGATGGAGCTGGTGGATAAGTACATGTTCAGCTTTTTCAGCGACATGGATAGGCTCAACATTAAGAGACCGACAATACAGCCCCGCGCCACGATGCATGTCGTGGATATGTGGGATGCTATTAAGAGGCTCATAGAGAAGGGGCACGCATACGTTGTTGATGGGAGCGTCTATTTCGATGTCTCAAGCTTTGAGGGTTATGGGCAGCTCTCGGGGATTAGGAGGGAGGAACTCATCAAGCATAGGGTTGAGCCAGCCCCTGGGAAGAGGAATCCAGCGGATTTCGCCCTTTGGAAGAGAGCTGAGACAGGCTATCTACTCAAGTGGAGTAGCCCTTGGGGTGAGGGGTTCCCGGGATGGCACATAGAATGCAGCATTATGAGCATCAAGCACCTAGGCGAGCAGCTCGATATACATGGTGGTGGACAGGACCTAATATTTCCACATCACGAGAATGAGATAGCCCAGTCGGAGTGCATCACCGGGAAGAGGCCCTTCGTGAAGTATTGGGTCCACGTGGGCTACTTGACGGTTAATGGTGAGAGGATGTCTAAGAGCCTCGGAAACTATGTCTCAATAAAGGACGCGCTGAAGAAATACACGGCCAACGATATTAGACTCTTCATACTCAGCTCACACTATAGGGCGCCTCTAGACTATTCTGAGGGCGTTATGGAGCAGTTTGTGGAGATTAGGAGGAGGGTTGAGGGATGCTATGTGAGGCTGCTTGAGGCGAGAGTTGAGGGTGGTGTGGAGGGTGGGGCCAGTGGAGAGTTATCCAGCAAGGTTGACAGCCTGCTTGAGGGCTTCATGGCCAGCCTTAGCGAAGACCTCAACACACCCCAAGCCTCGGCGTATCTACTGGAAATTGTCAAGACGGTGAATAATTACTTGGACTCCACGAAGACCCCAACCAGCGGCGACCTGGAGAAGGCCCAGCAGGCCCTCTCAACAGTCTTCGAGATACTTGGCTTGAGACCCCCTGAGCTTAGGGGGGATGGTGAGAAGCTATTCCTCGTCGTTGACGGTGTTTTGAGGCTGAGAGAGAGGTTTAGGAGGGAAGGGAGATATGACATAGCCGACATGATTAGGGATGCTCTGAGGGAGGCCGGTATTCAGGTGGAGGACACGGCTAGCGGTCCAAGATACAGGGTAATAAGGTAAAAATATCGAGGGGGCTTGCTAGGGAAGTGTTTGAAGGTTGATTGCTCTTATTCTCGCAGGTGGTCTTGGTAAGCGTCTCAGGCCTCTAACCGATAAGACCCCTAAGCCCCTTATCGAGGTTGGTGGGAAGGTGATTGCGGAGTGGCAGCTTGAATGGCTGATTAGGCATGGCTTCAAGCGGGTAGTATTCTGTGTAGGTTATTTGGCTGAGAAGTTTGTAGAGAAGTTCGGTGACGGCTCCAGCATGGGCATCGAGATACTCTACTCGGTTGAGAAGGAGCTGCTAGGCACGGCGGGAGGGTTGAAGAACGCGGAGGGCCTCTGCAGGGGCGAGGGGAAGATACTCGTGATTAACGGCGACATAATAACGAATATTAACCCGATGGTTACTCTGGAGGCTCTTGAAGGCGTGATCGGGGCCATAAGCCTGGTACCACTTCCCGCCATCTATGGAATCGTCAAGTTCGACTCCAAAACAAACATCGTCCAAGAGTTTAGAGAGAAGCCCATCATCCACGACTACTGGATAAACGCGGGCATCTATGGCTTCAGGGACGAGATCTTCGACTTTCTGCCTGAGCGGGGCTCCCTCGAGATTGAAGTCCTGCCCAAGCTAGCATCCTTGGAGAAGCTGAGGGCTGTCCCATTCGGTAGCGTCTTCTGGAAGAGCATAGAGACGTATAAGGACCTCGAGGAGGTTGAGAAGTTTCTGACCCGAGCTGGCTGAGCTGGCCAGAGGACGGCATACCTGGTTAGCTTCCTAACCCAATGTTTTTATCTGGAGAGGAGGGTCTATTTGTGATGTCTGCTGGAGAGGCTCGGCCGTCTGTCATCAAGGTGCTTCTTGAGAGCCTGACGGACCTGGTTCTTCTGGCATCCTCACTACCAATACCTTTTCTAAACTACTCTGAGCCCGACAAGACCTACTTCCTCATAACTGCGGGCCTAACGGGGAGCTTCATAGTCTACTACGTGAGGGACGCAGCACAGCCCGGCGGCAGATACGTCCATGTCGACAGGGTCTCGGGAAAGCATACCTTCGGCGATACAGTCTCTCTTGAGCCAAACCATGTGAGTGTTCTCATCCTAAGGGTTAAGGAGCATGGGCTGGGGGCCTTCTAGAGTTTGAGGGCCATGACGTAGGCGTCTTCACCGTCTATGTAGTAGTTTTTAGCGACTTTGGCGACCTTGAATCCCAGCGAGTAGTAGAGGTTTATTGCTGTGGTGTTGGTTACTCGTACCTCGAGGTAGGCTTCGTCGCATCCGTAGACGTTTTTCAAGGCATTGAGCGCCTCCTGCATGAGTGCTTTTCCAATCCCTCTCCCGCGATACTCGGGGAGAACCGCTATCGAGACTATGTGCCCCAGCTTACGGAGCCTCAGGGTGTCTATCTTGGAGCCTCCCCACTCAATCCTACACATCACGTAGCCTACGATTCTGCTGTCAACCTCCGCTACGAGGAAGCTCTCCGGATTGCCCTTGAATGTCGAGTAGAAGAAGGAGTAGGAGTAGTTCTCCGGGAGGCATACCCTGTTAATCGCCATGATATTGAGGAGCTCCTCCTCTCTAACAGGCCTTATGATGACAGCCTCCGAGTCGCTCTCCGCCCCGGGTCTAACCAACTACTGCCATAAACGCGCTATAGGAGGGTGATAAAAGACTTCCTCCCAGGTAGGGGGTTATTACGGGGGGAGGGGCTTGGGGTAGGGGCTATCACTATAATAGCTGGATTCCTATTTTGGCCCGGTTGGTGGCCTCTAGCTTCGGAGGGTTTGCGAGGCTTTGCGAAGCTCTCGAAGCGACGAGCAGTAGGAATATGAAGGTCACCCTCCTCTCTAAGTATTTGAGTGAGCTGCCGCCTGAGGACTCGAGGATCGCCGCATACCTCCTCCTCGGGCTGCCGCCTGGTTTTAGAGGGAGGAGACCGCTGAGCGTGGGCTGGTCAACCATAAGTGAGGCGCTTAACACCAAGCCCACCTCAACCCTAATCCAGGAACCGCTGACGCTCCAGGACCTCTGGTCAACCCTTAAGGCTCTGGCCTCTCTACAGGGCTCCGGCTCCCGCTCCAGGAGAGTGGCGGTCCTGCAGTCGCTCTTTCAGAGGTGTAGTAGGGAGGAGCTTGAGTGGGTTTTGAGAATTCTATCCGGTGAGATGCGGCATGGCGTGAATCATGGGCTGCTTCTCGAGTCTGTTGCAGAGATGCTGGGCGCCGAGCTCGAGTATGTCAGGAGGATGGACATGCTTGTGAGCGATATTGGGGAGCTTGTTAGAATGGCTGTTGCGGGTGAGCTTGGACAGGTCGAGCTGAGGCTCTTCAACCCCGTGAGGCCGATGCTCGCTGAAGTCTGCGACAGCGTCGAGGATGCAATCAGTATCCACGGAGGCTCCACCAGCCTAGAGCCGAAATACGACGGCGTCAGGGTTCAGATACACATGAACGGCCCTGAGGTCAGGGTCTATACAAGGCGACTCACAGACATCACCGCGAGGGTCCCAGACATCATCGAGCTTGTCCGCGGAACAGTGGCTGCGGGCTCGGCCGTCTTGGACGGCGAGGTCGTGGCCGTCGATGAGTCAGGCAGGGCCCTGCCCTTCCAGGAGACTATGCGGAGGGTGGGTAGGAGGAGGGATGTGCTGGAGGTTGTGGAGAAGCTGCCTCTCCGGCTCTGGATATTCGACGCCCTATACATCGACGGCGAGGTGCTGATAGATAGGCCCTACGAGGAGAGGAGGCGGAGGCTCGAGTCCATCGTCAGGCAAGAAGTCCTCGCTCCGAGAGTCTTGACAGGCGACCCACGCGTTGCTGAGGAGTTTCTGAGACGTGTTGTGGACGAGGGGCATGAGGGCGTCTTAGCAAAGGACCCGAAGAGCACCTACTCGCCTGGGAGGAGGGGGTCAAGGTGGCTTAAGCTGAAGCCGGCAGAGACACTTGACGTCGTCATAGTTGCTGCGGAGTGGGGGCATGGTAGGAGGCGTGGGTGGCTCAGCAACTATCATCTGGCCGTCCTCGACGAGGAGACTAAGAATTTCATGGTAGTGGGCAAGACCTTCAAGGGCCTAACCGATGAAGAGTTCCAACACATGACTGAGCGGCTCCTCTCGATAAAGACAGACGAGGCCGGTTGGGGTGTAACAGTTAGGCCTGAGGTGGTAGTGGAAGTCGCCTACAACGAGATCCAGAAGAGCCCACATTATGAGAGCGGCCTAGCCCTAAGGTTCGCCAGGATAGTCAGGATTAGGAGCGACAAGAGCCCCCAGGAGGTTGACACCCTCCAGCGGCTCAGGACGCTTTACCAGAGGCAGCTTGAGAAGAAGGGAAGACCCCTGGATAGTGAGGACCTCGCATAGCTATAAACAACACCCCCTAGGGATGCTGGAGGAGAGGATATGGGTGTAGAGGAGGCCCTAGAGCGGGGCGAGATACCGCTCTACAAGCTGGACGAGCTTCTGGGGAGCAGCGTCAAGGCCACAGAGCTCAGGAGAAGGTTTCTCGAAAAGAGGCTGGGGAAGGACTTGTCAGCCCTCAAATCCGACCTCCCATTCGACCAGATAGTAGGTAGAAACTGCGAGAACACCATAGGCGCTGTAAGCATCCCCGTCGGTGTGGCGGGGCCTATAAGGGTTGAGGGCTCATACGCCCGCGGAGAATACTATATCCCCCTCGCGACGACTGAGGGCGCCCTGGTGGCGAGTGTGAATAGAGGATGCGCGGCTGTGAGAGAGTCGGGTGGAGCCCTTACGGCGGTTCTAGCAGACGCGATGACCCGGGCTCCGGTATTCGAGACGCCCAGCGTGAGACATAGCGTGGCCCTCGCGGAGTGGGTTAAGAGGGAGCAGCAGACTCTTAAAGCCTCATTCAGCGAGACGACTCGACACGGCGAGATGATCGACCTGAAGCCCTTCGTCGCCGGTAGATACGTCTTTCTACGGCTTGAGGCCAAGACGGGCGACGCCATGGGGATGAACATGGTTACCCGCGGGGCTGAGAATGTGGCTAACAAGATAGTCGAGTCAAACCCCTGGGCCAGGCACTTGGCCCTAAGCGGAAACCTCTGCACAGATAAGAAGGCCGCGGCGATCAACTGGGTACTAGGCAGGGGAAAGACTGTCACGGCGGAGGTCACAATCCCGCAGAAGATTATTGAGGAGAAGCTTAAGACGACTCCCGAGGCTATGGAGAAGGTTGCCCTGACCAAGCTCTACCTAGGCTCTGCGAGGGCCGGTGTGTTGGGAGGGTTCAACGCCCACGCCGCAAACATAATCGCTGCAGTATTCCTAGCCACAGGCCAAGACGCGGCCCAGGTCGTCGAGTCTAGCCTCTGCCTAACCATGGTCGAGGCGCTCGAGGATGGTGTCTACGTCTCGGTCACGCTTCCAAGCCTAGAGGTTGGGACTGTGGGAGGCGGGACTTGGCTGCCAGCTCAGAGGACGGCCCTGGAGTTGATGGGTGTTTCAGGCGCTGGAGATCCACCTGGCACAAACGCCCTGAAGATGGCGGAGATAGTGGCTGCCACAGTCTTAGCCGGCGAGGTCTCCCTCATCGCAGCGCTTGCAGCCCACCATCTCGCTAAGGCCCATGTGAGGCTTGGTAGAGGAGGAGGGTCGAAGGGCTAAAAGCATGGCTATGTATTCTGGAGGTGGGCGATGGGTATGAGTAGCAGGTTCCCACAGCAGGGCGAGCTGGTGATTGGAACTGTTACGAGGGTGTTGAGGCATGGGGTTAGAGTGAGGCTTGAAGAGTATGACGGTATTGAGGCGTTCGTTCCCCTCTCAGAGATCTCCATGAAGTGGGTTCGGAACATTAGGGACTATCTGAGGGAGGGTCAGAGGACGGTCTTCAGGGTTGTAAGGAGCTCGCCTGAGAACCTTCAGGTGGATGTGTCGCTGAGGCGGGTCTCGCAGAAGGAGAGGGAGGAGAAGATGGCCGAGTGGAAGAGGGTTGTGAAAGTCTCGAGGATGCTCTCGATCCTAGCCGAGAAGACAGGGGTTGAAAGGTCGGTGATTGAGGAGGGCCTAGTCAAGTCCGCCGCTGATAGGCGCGTAGACCTCTACGGCCTCATGGAGGATATAGCCGCTGGCGACGATGTGCCCAGCTGGGTTAATCTCCCAAAGGAGGTTAAGGACACTCTAGTAGAGCTTTGCAGAAAAGAGATTAAGAAGACGGTAAGCATCTCAAAGGCCCTGGTCAGGCTCTACGCGGGGAAGAGCGGTGTCGGGCTGATCAGGAGGGCGGCTCAGGAGGCCATGAATCTGGCCAAGAGCGGCGAGAAGATTTCCATAACAGTTATCGGGCCTCCGAAATATCTCCTGAGGATTGAGGCCGCAACCCCCGAGAGGGTTGAGGAGCTTAAGCAGCTCGCACTAAACAGGATGGCTCAGATAATGTCGGAGCAGGGTGGAGAGGCTGCTATCGAAGAGGAGAAGAAATGAGGCTCCGGAGATGCTCTGTCTGCCGGCGCTACACTCTACGGACCGATAAATGCCCAGTCTGTGGAGGCGAGCTCGTGAATCCTCACCCACCATCACGGATGCTCAGTGAAGACGAGCTAAGAGCTGGTGAGTAGCGCGGGGATGAGCTGGATAGATGCTGCCTTTAGCCTTGGAGCTGCGCTAAAGGAGCTGAAGAGGGAAGGCTGGGTTAGGAGGGGTGTTAGACGGCCTGAATCTGTCGCCGACCACTCCTACAGCCTAGCACTACTCTCGATGCTCGTCGCGGCTGATAGGGGCTTGGACCCCTACAAGACGGCGGCCCTAGCAGTAGTCCACGACCTCGCAGAGGCCTTGACAGGCGACCTGACACCCAGCGAAAAGAAGACAAACCAGGACTACCGAGACGAGGAGCAGAAGGCTATACAGGAGATAGTGTATAGGATACAGGGAAGAGCTGGAAACCTAATACTGCAGCTCTACAGCGAATACTCCTCACAATCGAGCGAAGAGGCCAGGCTAGTCAAGGAGCTTGACAAGCTCGAGATGGCCCTCCAGGCCATCGCATATGAGAGGGAGGGGAGGGCTGGTAGGGGTCTGGCAGAGGAGTTCACACAGTCAGCCCTAAAAGAGATCACAGACCCAGAGATAAAGAGAAAGCTCCAGGCAAAACAGTAAACCGTAGGGATTATAGACGTGACTATGTTAAATACAGCGAGATCAAACCTCATCTAAGGGTTGCTAGACATAAAGCAGATGCGGCAGAGGCCGGACTATTTCAAGGCCGGCCTAGCGAGGCGGGGGATAGACCCGTCCATAGTGGACGTCGTTATTGAGAGGGATGCGAGGAGGAGGGCCCTCATAACGAGGCTGCAGGAGCTGAGGCATGAGAGGAACACAATCGCCGCAGAGATAGGCAAGATTAAGGGAGATGAAGTGAGGATTAAGGAGTTGAGGGAAAGAGTTAGCAGGATAAGCATCGAGATAGAGAGGCTTGAGAAGGAGCTGGAGGAGACGGAGAACTTCGTCAGAGAGACCCTCTTCAACCTACCCAACATACCACATGAGTCTGTCCCCAACGGAGCCACTGAGGAGGACAATGTCGAGGTTAGGAGTTGGGGTGAGACCCGCATCGACGACTACATCCGCGATCACGTCGACATACTTAACAGCCTCGCAATGGCAGACCTAGACCGCGCCGCAAAAGTCGCAGGCGCAAGATTCTACTACCTGCTTGACGAAATAGTGCTTCTAAACCTCGCCCTGGTGAACTATGCCCTAGACTTCCTCGCAGCCAAGGGCTTCAGGATCGTCCAGCCCCCTTACATGATTAGGAGGGAGATGCTTGCAGGCGCCATATCTCTGAAGGACTTTGAGGACATGATCTACAAGATTGAGGGTGAGGACCTCTACCTGATAGGCACTGCGGAGCACGCAATAGCCGCGATGCACGCAGACGAGATACTTGACGGCAGGATGCTTCCACTGAGGTATGCGGGTGTAAGCCCATGCTTCAGGAAGGAGGCAGGGGCCCATGGCAAGGACACAAAGGGAATATTCAGGGTTCACCAGTTCGAGAAGGTTGAGCAGTTCAGCTTCTGCAGGGAGGACCAGTCGTGGGAGGAGCATGAGCTCCTCATAAGGAATGCCGAGGAGATCTACAGGTCCCTCGGCCTGCCCTACAGGGTCGTCAACATCTGTGTTGGCGAGTTGGGCCCAATAGCTGCCAAGAAATATGATTTGGAGGTCTGGTTGCCTGCCCAGCAGAAGTACCGCGAGGTCGTCTCCTGCAGCAACTGTACAGACTACCAGGCTAGGAGGCTCAGGATTAGATATAGGGAGGCGCCGCACATCGAGGAGACAAAATACGTCCACACACTCAACAGCACAGCTATAGCCACTGAGAGGACTATTGTTGCGATACTGGAGAACTATCAGCGAAGGGACGGCTCTGTTGAGATACCTGAGGTCCTCCAGCCATATATGAGGGGAAAAAGTGTCTTGAGGCCGAGGGCGTAACTGATGGAAAAATTAGTTAGGTGGTCTTCAGCTGTAGAGCTGAATGGCTAGGAAGCGCGTAGTCGTGATTAATGGCGATGGGACTGGCCCAGAGCTTGCGGAAGCGGCTCTCAGGGTTATCGACTCTCTCCGCCCTGATGTTGAGGTTGTGCGATGCGAGGCGGGTTATGAGTGGTGGCTCTCAGCCGGAAAACCAAGCCTACCAAACCTCATACCCCCCGAGACCTGGGAGGCCATACTCAACAGCGACGCATGCCTCAAGGCCCCGACAACAACGCCACCAGACCCCACCGCGCCAGGAAGCGTGGCAGTAAACATTAGGAGGAGGATGGACCTTTACGCTAACCTAAGGCCGATCAAGACCTTTAAGGGCAGGGTAGGGCCGCTAGGCGAGGTGGATTTCCTCTGCGTCAGGGAGGCGACTGAGGGGCTGTACATAGGGGCTGAGGCCATGCTGGACCAGGACACGGCGATAGCCATTAGGAAGATAACTCGGAAGGGGGCTGAGAGGATTGCGCGCGTCGCATTCAGAGAAGCAGCTAAGCGAGGCTACAGCAAAGTCATCGCAATAACTAAGCGGAATATACTGAGGCTGACTGACTCGATCTTCTGGAACAGCGTCGAGGCGACCTCAAAGGAGTTTCCACAGATAGGCCTCGAGGAGTACTACATAGACAACATGGCGCAGCAGCTGGTCAAGAACCCGCAGAGGTTTAACCAGACGGTCCTCCTAAGCACAAACCTCTTCATGGACGTGATCTCGGAGCTATGCTCGTCTCTGATAGGCAATATAGGCCTCGTATACTCTGCAAACATAGGCGACCGGTACGCGATGTTCGAGCCTGCACACGGTAGCGCACCCAAGTATAAGGGCCTCTACAAGGTCAACCCCACAGCCACAATCCTCTCAGCTGCCTGGATGCTAGATTATCTAGGCTATCCGCGACACGCTAAGAGTATCTTCATGGCGGCTGAGAAGGTGATATGGGAGGGGAAGACCGTGACCTACGACCTTAACGGTAATGCAAGCACCCTAGAGATGGCCGATGCCATAGCGAGGGAGGCCGTCAAGATATACGACAGCCTCTAGGCACGGTGCTTTAGACTCCTACGCGCCTGGCTGATAGCTTGGAGAGAAGCTCCTGCAGCCTGCCCTCTCCCTCGAGCCTGGAGACCCAGTTAACCTCCTCTCCACCCCACATACCCCTGAGGGCCCGATAACACAGCTCAACTGTCTCCTCCACACCCCTATCGGTTGTATCGACTTGGAAGACCCTCCCCCCACCCATCCGCCGCATAGCCTCAACATACACCACCCCTAGTAGCTCGGCCTCAGCGTTCTCAAGCACCTTCTCCTCAGGGTATCCACGCAGCCTTAGCTCCTCTATGAGCCTGAGGGGGCATCTCCTCAAAACTACCACCCCGCCCACAGTTATGCCCCGGGGCTTGAAGACTATGTGGGTGGCTATCACCGCGTCTCTTCCACCCGCTCTAATCCTAGCCCCAGCCCTCGCCGCCAGCTTAGCTGGATGAACCTCCACCTCTCCAGGGTCGGCCAGCTCTCTCAGCTCTATCACCAACCCCCCAAGCTTAGAAGCCAGCCCCAGCGCCACGGTCGATTTACCCACGCCGGGAGTACCGGCCACGAGATAGACCTTAGGCATCAAACTTATCATACTCCACGCTAGAATTTATCCGGGCTTGCCGGCGAGACTGGTCGTCTCCTCGCCTAAGACTATCAGCCGAGAAAGGGGGGAGGCCGCCGTGGTGGCGGCCGCCGTCTACGGGCTATCAGCCGTGGAGCTGGAGCTTGAGGAGGACCCTGCGGCGCGGTTCCTCGACCAGGTGCGGAGGCAGGTGGAGGCTATGAGGCTGGTGGATGCCCTGTCAAGAGAGCTTCCTAACAGGGAATATTACCACCTACACATTACAGAGCTCGACCTATACTTTGACGGATATAACTTCTGCTTCGGCCTAGCCATGGACAAGTCCGCGGTGGTCTCGACCTATAGGCTGAAACACCCTAGACCTGAGAGATTCATTGAGAGGCTGAAGAAGGAGGTCATACACGAGGTTGGACACATGCTAGGCCTAAAACACTGCCCCAACCCAAGATGCGTCATGTACTTCAGCAACACCATCCTCGATACAGACATGAAAGGAGTGGAGCCCTGCCCCCGGTGCCGCAACTTACTAATGAAGTGGCCATAGAAAAGTAAAACCTCGAAACTCTGCATTATTTAGCCGGAATTTATAGAAAATATTAGCTACTTTTTACGAAAAACTTAAAAGTATGTAAAATCACTTATAATCATGACCGAGGCAAGAAGCAGTGACCAAGAACTAAAGGAGAAGTTAAGGGAGCTGATTATAGACGAGAAGGAGCTCTCGGCTGCTCTGATAGACAGGGCCAAGAGGCTTATCAGATTAACGCGAGATGGAAAAGTCATTTTCATGGTCCCGGTAGATAGGATTCCAGTCTGGGGACGGGTGTTGCTCTACCTCGTTGGCAAGAGGCTGGCCCGAGAGATAGGCTTAATCGAGACTGATGTCGCCACCATAGAGGAGATATCAACAGCGATTGGTTCAGATTATTTCAGCGTCGCTGCACGCCTCAACGAGCTCAAAAACCAGTATCTCGTCTCAACTGTGGAGCGGGGTGGATATATTGTTCAACTGGCGAAGCTACAGGACATTCTCGAGAGAGTCGAAAAGACTCTAACACAAAAATCTCAAAGTTGATTGCCAGATGAACAGTGAGCGAGAGCATCTTAGAGAGCTGCTAATCTTTGACGAGGGGGCGAAAGTCATCGAGGAGGCCGCGAGGGTGAAAGAACTTCTCATGCTGACCGAGGAAGGCAAGGTGCTTCCAAAAAGGAAGGTCCCTGAGGGTTTACCATATCTGTACATATACATGTTAGGGAGGGCAATGTCTAAAGCGTTGGGCCTAACATCTGACGACACTTTTACTCTTGGCGAAATAACCATGCTGACGGGGCTGAGAGGCGACGAGCTCTTAAGGACACTCTCCTCCTCTCCTTACATAATCTACGTTGCTAACGGAAGATACTGTTTGAATACGCTACTTCTTTCTGATCTCCTGAATGAGCTGGAGAAGATAGTGGGCGGTGAGAGTGTGGCCCCTTAGAGGCCAGCCCATTACTGTGGTGTTGAAGTGGTATCTTGTGTTTCCTGACCCTCGGCCTCTGTCTTCGGGGGCTCAGACTTCTGTTTGAGATAGTCCTCTAGGTATTCCCTTGTGATGACCTTCGCCTCTAGAAGGTTGACTATGGAGTTTGGGGAGGCCACGCCTGTCAGCCTCCCTATATTTCCCCTTATCTGCCTCCACTTAAGGTTAGTGTTTCCCGTCTTCGATTTGTATATCACGCCGAGTATATCGGCAACTTTCACGAACCTGATATCCCTGATCTTGGCCAACTCGATCTTGCTGGCCGCCTCAACGTATATCTCGCCCTTATCCGGGTCCCTCTCCGGGAAGATCGTCGGGTCCCTCAAATACCCCTTCGGGATAAGGCTGAGGCACGTGTTATAGATGATGAACATCCTGAACCGCTCAAGCGCCGTCTTTACGTCCAGCTCCATCGGTCCACCCTCTCCCAGACTATATAACCGGCATCCGCAAGCCTTAAACGTTCAGCCAAGACCATCTCCTCACAACGGGCCTCTGGGAGGGGGTTATTTGGACGTATTACACTTTCGCCCCGCTGGCGATAGTCTTTATTGTGGCTGGTCTTTTCTGAAGGTTGGAGAGGTTGGCTAGGACCCGGCTGGGGCAGCTGGAGGTGGAGGCGAGGCCTACGCATATACGCGAGGTTATCCTCGAGAACTTCATGTCTCATGAGTACTCCCGAATCAGGCTTGAACCCGGGCTGAACGTTATCACAGGCCCCAACGGCTCGGGCAAGTCCTCAATCCTTCTCGGCCTATCCGTCGCCCTGGGGCAGACCTATACAGAGAGGGGGCAGCGGCTCAGCGACCTTATAAGGAGAGGGAGGGAGGCTGCTAGGCTCACAGTAGTCTTGGACAACTCGCCGGTTGACGGCGAGAGGCCAGTCCCCTCCATCAAGTCCGATGAAATCACGATCACTCGCTTCATTAAAAAGAGCGGAGAATACTGGCACTATGTCAATAACAGGTTTACCCCTAAGGCTGAGCTTGAGGAATTGTTGCGGAAGCTGGGAATTAACCCCAACAACGCCCTCGTAATCATGCACCAGAACATGATTGAGAACTTCGCTGCCAGGGATAATGTCGAGAAGCTCCGATCGATGGAGGATGCCGTCGGCCTCTCCAATCTGAGAGAGAGGCTCCTAGAGGCTGAGAGCAGGCTTAACAGCCTTAGGTCTGAGGAGTCTTCTGTTAAGCGTCTATTATCTGAGGCCGGCGAGGCTGTGGAGTATTGGCGGAGGGAGCTTCAGAAGCTTCAGCAGCTGAGGGAGCTGGAGGAGAGGAGGATGAGGCTTGAGCTGGAGTATGCGTGGAGCCTAGTCCACCAGGTGGATAGGAGCCTCGAGAGGAGGAGGATGGCGCTTGAGAGGATGCTGAGGGAGAAGGCCAGGCTTGAGGAGGAGGCGGATAGATACGGCGCCGAGGCCAGCAATCTGAGAAAGGAGATCCGCGAGAGGCTCTACAGCTCCAGACCCCCTGAGGAGGTTCTCGAGACCGTAGACCTATTGGTGAAAGCCGCTGTGGAGGAGGGTGTGAGGAGGTTTAGGATATCGAGCCTCGAGAGGGAGGTCTCTGAGGCCCAGTCGGAGATTAACAGCCTCTTGAGGGAGTTTGAGGAGAAGAGGGCCGCCGCCTCCGCGAAGGGCGGTGAGGTCTCCACCGAGAGAGAGCCCTCAGCCGTCCTCGATGACTTGAGGCTTACAACACTCGAGATTGCATCGCTAGGCAAGGTTATACCTGATGCCGAGACAATGTATTTCTTGGCTGACTCGAGGTTTAGGGAGGTTGAGCTCAGGGCCAAGCAGGTTGAGGAGAATGTTAAGAAGGCGATGGAGGAGGTTGAGAGGAGGAGGCAGATCTGGAGGGAGAAGCTTAAGGAGATTATTGACGATATCAACCCGGTTTATCAGAGGCTGTTGGAGGCCGTTGGTGGGAAGGGGCTTATCAGGATTAGGGGTCTGGACGACCCGGTGACTGCGAGCCTAGAGCTTTTGGCGGGCTTCAGGGGGATGGAGCCGACTATAGTTGACGCCCACACCCACAGCGGCGGCGAGAGAGTAGTGGCCACAATCGCATTCCTCCTAGCTCTCCAGAGCTATGTCAAATCCCCGATAAGGGCTGTAGACGAGTTCGACGTACACCTCGACCCGCTAAACAGGGAGATGGTGACGAAGATACTCGTAGAGATAGCGAGGTCCTACCCCTCGACGCAGTTCCTCTTCATCACACCAGGAAAACTCCCCATAACTGACGGCTTCAACCTCATAATCGTCCAGAACGTGGCAGGCTCCTCCTTCGTCACAACCTCGGTGGATGGTGGATGAGCAGGGTAGTCAGGGTTTCTAGGGAGGAGCTCATGAGGATGATTTCGATTCTCGGCGAGATTGAGTCGAGGAGGCTGGACCCCTTCAGCGTCGACGTCTCCTCCTTGCTTGCGAGGCTTCGTGAGATAATTGAGAGGGAGAGGGATGTTGAGACGATCAGCCTCGACGCTGAGACGCTCTATAGGGTCTCTGTCGTCCTAGGGCTTCAGCAGAGGTGGATTAGAGAGAGGGCTTCTTCCCTCTTCATAGACGCTGGGATGGTCTACTCCAAGATAATCGGGTCAGACCCAAAGTCTCTAGTAGCAGCACTCCTACAGGCCTGGAGGCCCATAGTTAGGCTGGAGCAGGTCTCGGTTGACCTTCTATTGAGGGGTTATCAGCACTTCCTCTCGAGGCCGACTAGGGGCTCGGCTGGTCTTGAGGGCGCGCAGCTCGCTGTTGGTAAGCCAGGCGCCTACGCGGCTATTGAGAGCCAGATTAGTCGTGAGCTGGGGGAGCTTTTAGCGGAGCTTTCATCGATGGGCAGCTGGGTGAGGTATTGGGACTTCATCAACATGGGGAGCGATAAGAGGGTGAGGGCCTACCTGCTAAGCTACCTCATCTCGAGGGGGGAGGCCGATGTCAGGATCAACTCTTTGACAGGCGAGATCTGGGTTAAGGCCGCTGAGAAGGTCTCGGAGGAGCCTAGGACTACTTCCCTCGCGGTGACCATTGGGTAATGTGGTGATGGCTTGAGCGGGGAGGATCTTGGTAAGCTGGAGAAGAAGATGGCGCAGGCCGTAGCCCTGATTCTGGCGTCTGGGCACAGGCTTCCAGGCGTTAGGGGCTGGGAGCTGAGGAGGAGACTCGGTAAAAACTTCCCCAAGATAATAAACTCGCTTGACTCGAGGCTCAAGCAGATAGGCCTCAGAGTCAAGATCGTCCCAGATCCCGAGACCGGGCCTGAGGATTTGGACAGGGCTCGCTTCTACATCGTGCTCTCAGACCCTCTCGCCCTTTCAGATATACAGACACTCGGCTACAGCCTAGACGAGCTTGCAATACTCTCAGCGACACTCGCATATCTCCTCGCCAAGAATGGTAGCGCCGCGGAGAAGGAGGTTATGGAGATGCTTGAGACCAAGTACCCGAGGTGGCGGGTGGAGGCCGCTATTGAGAGGCTCTCGAGGAGGGGATACCTCAACAGGACGGAGGAGGGTGTACTGTCAGTTGGTTGGAGGACGCTAGTGGAGGTTGATAGGCAGGAGCTGCTCAAGGCCTTTGCATCCCTAGGCACTATGGAGTCGTCGGAGAAGGAGACTGAGAAAGCCGACTCCGAGGTAGATGAAAGAGAATATTAACACGCGTATAAGATAACTTCTAATTCAACTATCAAGAGAGTAGTGGGATGGTATGCAGGTCGCTCTTCAGATGGGAACGCTAGTAAAGGCCGGGTATGGTTTTACGGACTGTCTAAGGATAGCTGGTGAGATGGGGTTTAGATATGTAGAGTTGTGGATTGACCTAGACGATGTATACACCCAATACAAGGATAAGCAGCAGAGATTGGAGAAATTATCCATGCTTAACTCATACGGCCTGAAGGCCATATCCACATGCCCTATACCCTTCACATCAAGTAACTGGCAATCCTTCGATTTTGAGTATAATCTGGCATCTCAATCGGAGCATGAAAGGGCCAGAGCGGTTAAGTGGTATAAGCTAAACATGGATTTGGCCGCAGAGCTAGGCACATCAACGATGTTAGCTGTCCCGGGAAAAATTGATGAGCCCGATTTTATGAGGTCAAAACACTCTTATAGGCAATACTGGTCCAGCCTTATTAGAAGTTTAAAAGAATGCGCAAAGCATGCCGAAGACGTGGGGGTAACGATGGGTATTGAAAATACTGTGGTAAGCAATTTCCTAAACTTAGCCTGTGAGATACACAGCCTAGTCGATGAGGTCAATTCAGATAATGTCAGGGCATATCTCGATATTGCGAATGCAAATGTCTTCCAGCCCCCAGAGGTGTTTATCGAAGAACTGAAGGGGAGACTTTGCGGCTGTATACATGCCACAGATAATGATGGCACATACCCTTACCATCTACCAATTGGAATGGGAACTATAGACTATGAAAGTGTTCTTCACCTGTTGAAGAAAGTAGGGTGGGATGGCTACATCCTGCCGGAGATATTCTATGATAAGGATATTTTAAAGAATCTTAAGGACACAAAGGAGAAATTACTCGAAATAATTGGTAGACTCTAACTAGACTGGTTATTTTTAGATAGTTATTATTTTCCCTGTTCTCGCCGACTCCTCCGCAGCCAAAACAACCTCTAAAGCATGTCTAGCCTCGATTGGTGTAACTATTCTGGGTTTTTCATCGCTTAACACACATTTAACGAAATAGCTGATCTCCTCCTTTAATGCCCCTGTAACTTCGCCATGGACTATCGGCCAGTGCATCGTGTCATGCCTCTTGACACCCCTCTTATCATTAACCTCTAGACCCGAGTCCCCGCAATCTATGTATACAGCCCCCTCAGACCCGAGAATCTCCATTTTCGCATCTATCGCGAAGGCGGTATTGTCTGGGAGGAGCCAGAGGCTTTCACATACTCCTTTGGTTCCGGCGGAGAAATTGTATACCGACCAAGTTACTTCTGGGTTAGGTGAGCCGCGAGTGTTTATCCACGTGGCATAGACGCTTTTGACACTGTCTCTCAAGTACCAGAGCATAAGGTCTGTGTCGTGGATAGCATCAAGAAGTATTGGCGAGCCATATCTAAGATGGGGGGCGGCGAACCCTCCAGGGATATTCCTCCTAGCATATATTGAGACTACTTTTCCGATGTCTCCCCGCTCTATGATGCTTTTAGCCTGGGCATAGCGGCTTTCAAATCGTAGGATGTGCCCCACCATGAAGTGTACCTTATTCTTCTCGGTACTGGCTATCATCTCGTCGGCATCTTTCAGGTTTCCGGCTATTGGTTTCTCCACCAGAACATGTTTCCCAGCCTCAGCCGCGAGTATTGTAGGCTCTTTGTGTTCTGGAACGTGCGTGACGACGCTGACGGCTTCGACTTCAGGGTCTTTGACCACCTTGTTCCAATCAGTGTACCATCTCTTGGCTCCATACTTGTTCGCGACCTCCCTAGCTCTAGACTCGGTACGTGAGCATACCGCAACCACCTCTACGTTAGGGAGCTCTGACAAGACATGGACATGCTTTTCACCAAACCAGCCGAGCCCTATGACTGCGAACCGGGCTTTTTTCATTGCAAGTTGTCTTCTGTTGGCCCCTATAAATATTTAGAAAATTTAGACTACCAGTGTTTAGTAGAGGTGTGGTAGACTAGCTGAACTCTCTTAGGAGGGCTTTCTTCTCCAGCTCTATCAGCTTTTCAATTAGTTTGGGTGAGATTCGGGGCTCTTGGCTGAGGAGCTGCTCGGCCTCCTTAGGTCCTACTCCGCGGGCTGAGAGTGTGAAGGCTGCGGCCTTCCCGTATTTCTCGATGAGTGGGGCAGTCTTCTCAGCCTCCCTCCAGAACCGCTGGGACTCAGCTGTCTTCCCACGCATGATCCTCACGACATCCTCACGCCCCGCGGTCTTCACTACGCCCACCCTGCTGGAGCCGCAGTTGGGGCAGAGGGGCCTGTTATCTATCTCACCTACCTCAACCATCTCGGCGTATTTCCTGCACTCCAGGCAAGCCAGAACGACGAGCTCGCTGTTTATCCTGCCGCGGACGGCGTTTATGATGAGCTTGTGCATTCTCTCCGGCGTGTAGGTCTCGTACTCGTATTGGTATCTGTTGATTGTTAAGGAGGCTAGGGGGCTCGGCTTTTCCAGGGTACAGGCTACCACACCTATCTCCCCATCCCTTATCTTTCCCAGAAGCATCTTCACACCCTCCCAGTCATAGTCTGTGAAGATCGTGAATCTGAGGGCCTCGAGATAGGCCGGCGTCCCCCTCAGAGACTCTACAAGCATCTGGGCGCTGACATCGAGGAGGCTGACATCCTTACCCACCACACCCATCTTCCTAGCCACGTGGACCAGCCTCCTCCTAAAGACACCGGAGGACTCGACAGCCCTCCTAAGCAACTCCTCGTCAGCGATCTCGTGGAGAGCCTTCACAATGTCTGGGGCGCCTAGGTTCTTGGACTTGAGCACAACCCTGTAGGGGTCTGACTGGGCTGAGACCGGGGCGCCTATCTTCTCGGCTAGGTATACTGAGAGTAGGCGGGCTAGTGTCCTGTTTATTCTCAGCCCACCTGTTATGTGTAGGATGACGTATTCTCCGGCCTCCTCGACCACTGCCTGCCTGTCGGTAGGTACTGGAATACCTAGGGCGAGGTGCTGCTCAACCTCTCTCAGCGACCTCTCCATAAACCCTGGAGAGACGCCGTACTCTGATGCGAGGGATGATACCGCCTCAACAGGCCCCACACCCCCAGCTCTAGCCTCCACATACCTCCTCCTGATGGAGCCTACCTCCATCGCCACTTCAAGAGGCACAGGTATCTCGTCCCCAACCCAGGACGGCACGGCTCCCTCACCCTCCCTAAGCCTCGCCACGTAGATCCTAGTCCCTGAGAGGTTAAGTATCAGCCAGGCCCTGCCGCCCAGTATGAAGCGTGTCCCCACCTCCCCGTACTCCGCGACGAAGGCCTCATCAAGTATCCCTACAGGCTCTCCAGTCTCCTCCTCAACGACTAGATACTGCTTCTCCTCGGGAATCATTGAGAGGTTCTCGAAGTAGTATTCTATGAGGCGCCTAGTCTTGATTGGCTTTGTCACAGTCCCATCAACAAGCCGGACGATGCCAAGTGTCTCCATGTATCTAAGAAGCATGTTGAGGTCCATCTCCTCGAGGGTTGAGAAGCTGTAAGCCTTTCTGAGGAGCGACAATATCTCCTCTCGTGTTATGCGGCCATATTCGAGGAGCAGGCCTGCTATCTGGTGCATTGCGACGTCTAAGCTGTTCCTCACAACCCTGACTGGTTCGAGCTCTCCGTCCTTAGCCCTCCTAGCTATGACCACGGCCTCTAGCGCATCGTCTGAGTCCATCACCAGGACCACCCCGCGGGCTATGCCGCCTATCCTGTGGCCGCTCCGCCCTATCCTCTGTATAAGCCTGGTCACCTCCCTGGGAGAGTTGTACTGGATGCAAAGGTCAATCCGTCCCACATCTATACCCATCTCGAGACTTGAGGTGCAGATGAGCCCCTGAACCTCTCCATACTTCAGGTCTCTCTCAGCCCTCACCCTGTGGTCCCTAGAGAGTGAACCGTGGTGTATTGAGACTGGGAGGGCCTCGTCCCAGGCCTTGAATCTGTTTGCGAGGGCCTCGGCTAGGGGCCTGGTGTTTGTGAATATTAGTGTAGAGGAGTGGTTGGAGACGAGCTCCATTATCGTCCTCATCCTGGCTGCGACGTCGGGGGCTACGCCTATCGCCTCGCCCATCTCCACGTCTGCGACACTAGGCTCGGGGAAGACTATGTCAACCTCTAGGGCCCTCGGCATCCTAGTCTCCACGACCACGAAGCTCCCCCCAGTATCCACGAGAAACCTAGCCACCTCCTCAGGCTCACCCACAGTGGCTGAGAGACCAATCACCTGGAAGGGCCTGCCGGTAATCCTCCTAAGCCTTTGGAGAGCGACTGCGAGCTGGGCACCCCTCTTATCCGTCGCTAGCTCGTGGACCTCGTCAACTACAACCCACCTCAGGTTTGAGAAGCTCCTCCTAATGACCCGCCCTATCAGTAGTGACTGTAGGGCCTCAGGCGTGACTATCATTATGTGCGGGGGGCTGAGGGCCTGTATTCTCCTCTCACGCTGTGACGTGTCGCCGTGCCTGACAGAGACGGTGATGTCGAGGCGGCGTGACCACCACTCAAGCCTGTCGAGAAGATCCCTGTTCAGGGCCCTAAGAGGCGTGATGTATAGCGTTGACACTGGAGCCACTGTGGGTTCTGTAAGTATGGTGTTGAAGATTGGGAGGAGGGCGGCCTCAGTCTTACCCGTGCCGGTCGGCGAGACTATGAGGACATTCTCACCCCTAAGTATGTGGGGGATGGCGCGCCTCTGAGTCTCAACCAGCTGGCCGAACTTCTCCCTCACAGCCTCGAGGACAGGCCGGCAGAGAAGCCCCTCCACATCCTCAGACAAGCCCTCCACACACTATCTACAGCACCCGGATTCATAACCTATTCGTAATACCTCTATGGATGGAGGTTCTAGGGAGTTGGCTGGGGAGGAGAGGGTTCTGAGGGTTGTTGGATACTCGTTGATAGGTCTTGCGCTGGCGCTTGTGTCGGCCTATCTGCTGATGTTTTTCGACCCGCCTAGCGAGGCTTGGAGGCCTCTATACTTGAGGCTACTAGTCCTCGCCTCTGTGGCCGGGATGGCCGTGCTCATAGCGTGGCTGGGCCTAACAATCCTTCCACGAAGAGCGCGGATCCCCCAACGCTCATAGTTTAACCTTCCTACCACAGCTGGGGCAGAAGACAGCCTCCTCAGGCACCGGTTCCCCACAGTGGGGACACTTGACATAAACCTCTTCCTCCACACCCTCAGCCTCCGCCACCCGCTCCTCCAACTTTTTTTCATCTTCAGCCGCGGGCGCAGCCTCAGCAGCTTCCTCCTCAGCTCCATGCTCTAGCGTTGCCCGTATAACCGCCTTCTCACCGGATGGAAGGGCGAGTCCCAAGGCCCCCGAGACAGGCGCCATCACGGCCATGAGGATGATATAAGTCAGCACCGGGTCCAGGGATAGGATGCTGGATACCATCTGTATAAGGCTGTCAGTGACTGCGTTGTAGATCAATGTCAGCCAAGTTATTAGTCCGGCGAGTATGCCGGCTATGGAGGCTGTCGAGGCTGTAGTGAATGACCTGCAGAGGAGGGCTGGGACAATCACCACTACCGCCAGCCCCAGCGCTGTAGCTGGGAAGGGAATACTGAAGCCTAGATATACTAACAACGGGGCGAGGACAGCCCCGCCGAAGGCCGCGATTATAGACACCGCCACGCGTACCGGTGATACCATGAAGGCCTACCCAGCGCTCCACCCTATCCACTTAGCATTCATAAATAAATTTGATATGGTGAGCCCAAGTAGCCATTTAACGTCTTACAGACAGATTCTTAAGGACTTCTGTAGGGCTGCTTGGGTGTCCAATGGATAGGGGGTGACTGGCCTCCCTGGGTGCGCAAGGAGGGGTAGAAGGGGGCTTATTAGAGCTCCTCGGCCAGCTTCTTAAGCTCTTCATGGGCCTCATGACCCATCTCTCTCCCCTCGACAACCTCATAACACTCATTAACCTCCACAACATCATCCTGGACCACAACCGACTCGCCCATGGGGAATAGCACAGAGTTCTCCTTCGAGATGTGCTGTCGTAGGAGATGGATGTATTCTTCACACTTAGCGAAGACGGCCTCTGGGGGTGTATCACCCATACGATACGACTTCAAGAGCTCATCAATCTCCCTCACAAGCCTGCGCCCCGACTCGTGTTCATAGAGCATGACGCCTATCGGCCCACCCTCGCGGGGTATCCCCCTCCTCTCCATGCAGGGGAAGAGGCACCTCTCCTCCTTACCGTGGTGGCACCTATCGATGAAGGATCTTGCAAAGACTAGGAACTTGTTTATCGTCTCGACATCCAGGGCCCCTCTGCCACTCATCTCTCCGAGCCTCGCCTCAAGCCTTTCAAGCGCCGTCAGAATCACCTCGTGGTCCGCCACAAGCGAGCCTGTAAGGTTTACGGCCTCGTGGCCGTGGTGGTGATTCATCAGAGCCGCATACTCTACATCGGATTTAAGCCTTAGCCTGCCCGGGGGAGAGGACCAGCACTATGTCGCCGACGTTTGTCCCCGTGGGGCCTGTGAATATGTGGCCGCCTACTTTTTTGAAGAATGTGTAGGAGTCGTTTCTCTCGAGGTAGTCTTGGGGGTTTAGGCTTAGGTCCCGGGCTATCTGGGCCTGCTCTGACGAGGCGACGGCACCTGCAGCATCTGTAGGCCCGTCGACGCCATCGGTTCCAAAAGCGGCCACTATGGACCTGCAGCCCCTTCCAAGCCTGGTTAGCGCGGCGAGGGCCAGCTCCTGGTTCCTACCACCCCTACCCTCTCCTTTAACCCTCACTGTCGACTCTCCCCCCAGTACGTAGAGCCTCCCAGGCCTCCCCTCAACCTCAAGAGCCATCGAGCCCATGAGCAGGCCTAGCGAGCCAGCCTCACCCTCAAAACTCCTCGCCAGAATCTCTGCATTATACCCCAGCCCCCTGGCTGCCTGGGCAGCCGCCTCGCAGGCATCGCCCACACCGCCTATCAATATGTTCGTGACCCTCTCGAAGGCAGGGTCTCCAGGCTTTGGCGTCTCCTCCACCAGCCCAGCCAAACCATCCTCTATACGCTTCTTAACCCTCTCAGGCGCACCATCCCACACATTTCTGCGGACAAGCACCTGGTAGGCTTCGCGGAATGTTGAAGGGTCTGGAAGAGTCGGGCCCGAGCCCACCACGTCCAGCCTGTCACCTGGGACATCCGAGAGTATGAGGCTTAAGACGCGCGCAGGCACCATGGCTCTAGCCAGCAACCCACCCTTAATCGAGGAGATATGTTTCCTGACGGTGTTTAGCTCCTCGATTGTTGCTCCGGATTTCATGAGCATCCCCGTGACCTCAGCCTCATCCTCCAGAGTGAGACCCTCAGCTGGTGCTGGTAGGAGGGCTGAAGACCCGCCTGAGAGCAGAAAGATTATCAACGTCTCGCGGGACACCCTATCCAGCTCCTCGAGGAGCCTGGCTGAGGCCCTGAGCCCTGACCCGTCTGGTATTGGGTGTGATGCGAGATAGACTTCCGCCTCGCCTCTTATAATCGAGATATCCGACCCCGCCGGCGCTATGACTATACACTTCTCAATAGGCCTGCCAAGTGCCTCCAGAATCCCTCGCGCCATACCTGGAGCGGCCTTACCTACAGAGATGATCCAAACCTCCCTAAACTCGCTGAGAACTACAGACTCCCCACCCACGTGCAGTTCATCACCTCTAACCGAGACCTTCCTCCTAACCAGCCCCCGCGGCTCAACGGCAGCCAGAGCCGACCCGACAATCCTAACCAAGTCCATGGCCACTTCCTCCCTATCGCGGAAAAGCGTCTTCAGCTCCTCCACGTTCTTGACGATAGACGACCCCGTCTCCAACCCACTTCCACAGTAGCCGCGTCTCTCCGGTGACTTATAGGCTCCGGCTACGTCAGAATCTTGAGGAGGTGGAGCGGCTCCTCAATGATTAGGTGGGGCCTGCTTGAGAGTAGCTTCTCCCTACTGTGGACGCCCCCTATGACAGAGACGGCCATCATGCCTATGGAGCGGGCGGCTAGGACGTCGACGACGGAGTCACCGACATGTATCCCCATGCTCAGAGGGATGTTGGCTGCGTAGGCCGCCTTCAGAAGCATCTCCGGGCTCGGCTTCATCTCCTCCACGTCACTCCTACTCACCACGCAGCTGAAGAACTCCTTTATTCCCGCAGTCTCAAGCGAGATTGTCGCAGCATCCCTACAATTATTAGTCGCCACGCTCATCGATACGCCCCTCCGCCTAAGCTCTTCCAGAAGCTCTACAACACCCTCCCTAACAGAGGCCCTCGCCGCAGCCTCCAACTCGCGCTTCATGTAAATCGAGTTGGCAATCTCTCGGAGATACCTATACCTTGAACGGTCGCCGTTCGCGACAAGCTCAATTAGCTGCGGGATTGAGAGCTCATCTATAGCCTTGGCGTCAACGGGAAACGTTTTTACAAGCCAGCCGAGAAACTCCCTCCTAGCCTCCCTGATCCATGGCTCGGGAAACTTTATCAGCGTCCCGTCGAGGTCGAATATCACCCCTATCCGCGGCATCTCTTGGTAGAATTGGAGAGGCGCCACGTTATAAGTTGTAGCCTCTACTGACTCTTCACGGAGAAGTAGAGCTTCTTACCCACTCTCTGCTTCGTAACAAGTCCGAGGGCTACGAGCTGGTTGAGATACACACTCTCCAGGGGCCTGGAGCGGCCGGTCTCTATCGAGACATCGAGCGCTGTAACCCTGCCCTTATTCCTCACAACCTGGTACGTCTTTGCTAGGTGAGGTGCCAGCTGGATCTGGGTAACTCCGCCCTGCTGCTGGACATTAGTGGTTTGGGAGACCTGATACATAGGCCGCGCCTTAAAATACTCGTCCAGAACCTTGTCAAGCTTCTCGGCGAAGGCATCAATAACCTTGACCATCTCTATGGAGAGGTTCTCAGAGGCCCGGCTCCTCCCAAACCACTCTCCTAGAAGGTTACGCTGCTCCTCAGAGGGGCCGGCCAAGACATACATGTATAGCGGGACATCCTTGCAGCTCTGGAGAGTAAAGCTCGACCCACATCTCCTACAGGTCAGGAGCGCCACCGAGCCATCCAGCCTCGCACCGCAAGAGGGGCAGACAGTCTTAGCCCCCGCGAAGTACTGTATTGCTGTCTCAGCCCCGCATGAGGGGCACTTCTCCCTCATCTCTATCGAGGATGAGGAGCAGTGCGGGCAGACCTTAACAACCTCGAGGAGCACCCTCCTAAAGACACCCAGCGAGACGAGAGCTTCAAGCATCCTGACGGTGTCCTCGCCACCTGTCTTGAATAGCGCGTCAGCCTCAGGATAGATTATCCTGCCATCCCCGTTTTTATTGCTGATGCTCGGGCGTAGGGCTGTGACTCCGAGGTAGCTGAGAACTCTCTTTATAAACCCGGCTAAGAGGCTGGTGTCAAGACCGACTAGAAGACCTGCTTCCTGCTTCTTAACGTCTAGACTCATGACTTACACCTCACCTGTTAATCTCTAACCAACCTGCATGGAAACCGGATATTTATCTTGCTGTAAGACGGCTAACATTTTCACAAACAAATCATCAATACTTTACTCAGCCGGAAAAATGGCTACCCCTGCTAGCCCTAGCTAAAAAGAGGATAAGCAATGTCATCCCGACTGGATAAGCTAGGAAGGCTAGGACAGTGTTTACGGGCCCCAGAGCACCCCAGGCATATCCTCCAATCAGTGTTAGCGAGATTGTGGCGGCCTGGGTTATGGATTGCTGCAGGCCCCAGATTGCCCCCCTATGAATGCTTGCGAGCGCGGCTGAGAGTCGAGAGTCAAGGACCGGCAAGACGAATATTGCTAGACCTGAGTCTAATATCATGACGAGGAGCAGTTGGAAGAAGGTTAGGGTTTGGGTTAGTAGAAGAAGGGCAGGGATCTTTATCAATAGCTCTAGGATACTGAGGCGCAGCCACCATACACTGGACTCTATCAGTCTACCGCCGATTGGAGACAACACAGAGTAGACTGCGGATTCGATGGCGAAGATTATTGAAAGCTGAGCCTCGCCCATTGAAGCAATATCCCTGGCCCAAGAGGGTATGATGACAGAGACCATCGTGGTCGCCATCCCAATGTAGAGAGCATGCGACAAGACCAGCAGAGAAACGAATCTATCCTTCAGCGTTCCATATGCCTCCCTCAAATATCTCGCGAGCGGTGGGAGGGTAGTACTTCTCCTAGGCTCCCGCAACCAGACCCTGACCAGGGCAGTCAAGATAGAGACGGCGCCAACAGATTCAAGGCTGACCACATAGCCATAGATCTCGATAATGTGGCCGACTATGACGTATCCTAGGATGGCGCTGAGGTTCATGATGGCGAAATATATCCCGTATGCCCTCCCATACCTAGGCTCATCGATTATGTCGCTTATGTAGGCGAAGACCGCCGGGGCTGTGAATGCGGTGGGCAGCATCGAGAATGTTAGTGGGATTATCGCGTCGCTCCATGTTCTGGCCCCTGAGAGCGCAATAAACGAGAAGCCTATGACGATTGGCCCTATAATGAGCGGCAGTCGTCTACCCACAAAATCACCAACCACACCACCAACCAGAAGCAACAACCCATACCCAACCCTAGAAAGAGCCAAGACAAAAGCAGTCTCAGAAACACTCGCACCAATCTCGCGGAGAAAATACGCCATGAAAGGGCTGAACCCAAGCGCAAACATGTTAATTAAAAAAAGAGAAGACAAAAGGATCCAAAAATCCCTCGGTAACCCTGATGTTAGCCTGATTAACCCCAACTCAGGCTAACAATCAGATTAACCCCTGATAAATAGTTTGAAAATTATAGAGGGTGTTGAAAGATTTAAAAAAGAGAAAAAATCAAGCCTAGAAGCCTCAGAAATGCGGTAAACCAAAATTTCCTTTTTTCCCAATTCCCAATGAAAAAATCATCCATTTACTTTAATGGAAAAACTTTATAACCCTTACTTTATCCCAAGATATTGGTGATTAAGTGATGCAGGGCCCACCCGCTGGGAAAGATCCAATGTAAATTAATTTAGTGTAACATCACCGCCCTTAATTCGTGCGCAATTTTAGTTGAATCTATTTGTGGTTTTAACCAACCATAACCATCCTTAAACATCTCTTTAGTGGGTGTAAACAATGTAGCATCCTCTACTATAAATGGTTTACCATTTACGCCGTGTTCCTTGAATACATTCGATAGGTGCCTGATTGCTGATGTAAATTGTCTGTCTATAAGGAGATATAAGAGCAGGCTGTTGTCCTCCTGTACCTGATAAAATTTACAGAACGGTGATGATGAGATGGCTCTCGAGAATTCACCGAGCTTGTGAGCGGGAAGCTGGTCTATCTTGATCCACATTCTTGAAAGATTGGGTGCATCCTTTCCGCTTGGGAACCAGCTTAGGACATAGCCTGCGATTATCCCCTTCCTCACTATGTGCTCTTGGAAGTGATACCTAAGTAGCCTTGAATCGCGGCTAATGTTTGATGCGACCCTTGTTAGTGGTGTAAAAGCGTCAATTTGTAATTCGATGATTATCGCAAGGTCTACTGAGTCGATTAGATAGTTGGCTTTCTCCTCGCTTGAGGCCTTCTGCATCGTGATTATTCCTTGGCAGGCTAGCGTGTCCTCCTCGCTGATCTCCCAATTGCCTCTTTCAAAATTAAATAGGCTGTATGTCACATGTGGGTATCCTACTTCTTTAATCTCATTCATTTCAAAGTCTTCAACTATGCCCAGATCCCTTAGGTTGTTGAAGAGCTCGCCAAACATGCCCGCCCATTTTGACGGTGGGTTAATGAGGACTAGGTAGTCATTACTGAATGCGATTTTACAATAGTAGGATAAGTACGAGTTCGTGCCTAGTTCTTCCAATATATTTTTCGCAATATTCACTCCATTTCTGGTGAATGATAGTCTAGCGCAGAGTCTTGTGAGCCCCATTCTGTAGAAGTTGGGGATCATCTGTATTGTGAATCCGAGGTTCTTGAGCTGTTTCTTCACCTTATACCGGACAGTCTCCCGCGGTATTCCTGTTAGCATGGAGATGAGGGAGAGGTTTCGTGGGCCGTATCTCTTAAGGGCGTCGAGGAGTTTGATGAACTCGCCGTTGTGATTTACATTTTTAGATGTTTTGGCCAATTCGAAATTATTGTTAGTCATACATACTCCTGAAGGTTTTTAGTGGGGCTCATCTATATAAAGTTTTCTGTCAGACTTAAACTCAGGCTGTTTTAAAACAGACTGATTGACAACATTTATAAGCATGTGCCTTGTTGTTAATCGCGTGGTCGAAGCCCACACTACAATAAGAACTCGAATGCCTGAGGCCGGATATTACCTACAGAATATATCCAAGGATAATGTACTACGCGTACCCACCAGTCTACCCTCATTATGCATCAGAAAGGATAGAAGCATTGCTGAGATTACAGCTATCGCTCCTAACCTCTCAGGGCTCATAGTTATTCTTTCAAGCATCGCCTCAAAGGGGTCTGTTGATGTTTTAGGCGGCTCTTTGGTCAAGATTCTGGATGGGAGACTGCTCGTCTCTCTCTTCTTGGACTATACGGATTCGGGGTTGAGCCCTGAAGTGATAGAGCACAGCCTCGGGGCTATGGGCGTGGTTGAGAGTATCTCGGTGAACGGCGCGCTAGCCAAGGGCATCGCTGTCAACAGCCACATGTTCCCGCTCTTGATGGGTGATAAGAGGGCCATCATATTCGCAGCCGACTACTTCTGCGACATGATGGACCACCTGAGGGAGAAGCTAGGCCCCGCGGCTAATACACTACTATACGATATGGGGGAGAAGTATGGTGAGACATTTGCGAGACAGACCAAGAAGGAGACAGGGCTGAGCGGCGAGGAGGTTGTCAAACTGGCCTTAGCCGAGATACAGGCCTCCGGGTGGTGTGTGTCCGAGAACTACCAGGCGGACTTGGGTAAGATGTTTTGGAGGGTAAACGTTAAGGAGCTATTCGAGTGTTCGAAGAGGCGGGCAGACGAGGGCGTTAATAGAAGCCACTTCTTCAGGGGGTTTCTCGCAGGGCTATTCAGAGTGGCTTTCGGCTTGACCAGCGTCTCATGCATCGAGACCCTCTGCCAGGCCAACATGTCTGATTCATGTGAGTTCGCCATCTGGGTCTGAGAAGCCGAGCCAAATCTCAGGGCCTCAGGCCTACTTAGCCGCACCCATCCTCCTCCTATAGGTCTCTAAGGCCCATGGAAAAATATCATCCTCTTCAGCTCTAAAATGTCTCTTAAGAATCTCTCTGAGCCTATCCCTCTTCTCCGCCAGTCGCTGGGGGGATGTGGAAGCGGCGGCTCTCATCTCTGAAATTAACTGATGTATCTCCCTGTGTTCTTGGAAGACTTTAACGCCGCGTTCGGCGCCATCTCTCCCATAAGCCTCTAGGAGGGTCTTAAGTACCGTCGCCTCCTCGTCTATGACGTGCTGGTCTAGGTAGGGTTTGAAGCCGCTGAGCTCCTCAGCAGCCTCGCTGTATCTTCCTTCCCGAAGCAGCATATCGAGCCTCTCAAGGAGGGACTTGACATGCCCATGCTCCTCCACAAGAATCTTTAGGAGCTCCTCCAGCTCAAGCCTCCTAGGTCTCACAGACAGCCAGTGGTGTATGATGGTTATTTAGCTTATTCTCCCTTTACACTCTCTGTTGTGTTGGTCTAAGGATTGTAAGGTGTTACAGGTGTCAGGGTATGATGGCTCATGGCCGCCGCATCTCCAGACTCGGGATGCATCACCACACATACTTGAATCATTTTTGGTCAATGGATCTGCAAACTATGATAAAGTTTCTCAGGTTTGTTTAAAAACTTATATGCGCCCCTACCGACTCAATAATATGTAGCATATTGGTGGTGTTTATTGGCTAAGAAATATTTTAGAAGGGAGGAGCTATTAGGTAAAGACATTATATCTGATGCGGCTGCAAGGGTTGGAAAGGTTAAGGATATTGGATATGACGCTGAGGGGAGGATTGTCTTGATTTATGATAAGGCGGGAGATGGGGGAGAGGATGCGATACCCTCCTCCCAGATAATCGCCTTCGGGGATGTAATCCTCGTCAAGTCCGTTGCGCATGAGGAAAAATCTTCCCAAGCCACAGTGCAGCAGATGAAGGTTTGCCCCAACTGCGGCAAGGAAAACGCTCCAGACATGCTGTTCTGTACCGGATGCGGCTCGAGGCTGGTGGGGTGAGAATGTGAGGCTTGAGGATAACTTAAGGGACGCCTACAATTATGCTGCTAAGCTGCTTAGTGACTTGGGAAGGCTCGCGATACTGATAGTCTTAAGCATTATACCAATAGTAAACTTCATCACGTTCGGATACTTTGTGAGGGTGATTAGGGAGTCGCCCAGAAACACTTCTCCACCACCACTTGAGAAGTATGGAGAGCTCTGGGTTGATGGGGCCAAGGTCTTTGTCGTAACACTTGTCTACATGATAGTGCCGGTGGTTTATGCGGCCTTAGGGATAAGTGCATCTATCGTAGGCTCCTTTTCCCCGTTTTTTATAGGGTTAGCAGCCATCAGCGCTACGCTGGTGGTAATAGGGTTTATCCTTGCATTCTTCATAATGATTATATGGATTATGGCGATAGCTCACATGGCTAAGACTGGGAGGCTGGGTGCCGCGTTCGATTTCAACCAGATATTATCTAGAATCAGAGCTATAGGCTGGCCCACATACATACTATGGATAGTTATAATATTTGTGATTGGGCTGATACTGGCTGGGCTATCCTTCATACCCTTCATAGGATGGCTTATAACCCTGATAATCTCGCCGGTCTTCCTAGTCTTTATGGGAAGGTCAGCCGCATACACCTACGAGTCGGCAGCCCCCCGCGCCTAAGGCCACGCCAGCGCCGCCCCAGGCAGGCAGGTTCTGCGGCTACTGTGGAAACCCGCTCCAACCAGAGGACAAATACTGCGGCAAGTGTGGAAGACCGGTATAGCGCTACTCTTCCCCAAGTTGTTTTAAACCAGAAATAGTGGAGTGGCTGGTAGTTACTCTGAAGAGTTGTCTCTGAGTCTCAGCCATGTTAGGCGGATTGTGGAGGAGGCCCTCCCCATACTCTCGGCTGAGAAGCCTGTCCTAGAGATTGATGCTAAGGGCGCGGCGGTTGTCGGTGACACTCACGGCGACCTAGAGACCAGTGAGCTCGTCTTGGAGAGGGTTGGGCGGGGAGTGATAGTTTTTCTGGGCGACTACGTGGACAGGGGCCCCTACCAGATAGAGAACATGGTCAGGCTGCTTGAGGCCAAGATTAGCGAGCCTGACCGGATACTCCTTCTGAGAGGGAACCATGAGACGAGGGAGATGAACATGTACTACGGCTTCTACGACGCTGTGTCTAGGAGGCTCGGCTCCGGAGCCTACGGCATCTTCACAAGGCTCTACTCCACCCTACCCATCGCTGGGGTGCTTAACAGGTCGGTTATACTGGTGCATGGAGGTGTCCCTGAGGCTGCGGCCTCCATCTGGGATGTTGCCTCGCGCGGCAAGCAGGGGGAGGACTTGGAGGATGAGGTCGTGTTTCAAGCCCTATGGAATGACCCTAGGGAGGGGCTGGAGTGGTTTGGGCCCAGCCCGCGCGGTGGATATGCGAGGGTGTTTGGGCGTAGGGCTCTTGAAAAGTTCCTAGAGGCGAGTGGGTGTGGGGTGTTGGTCAGATCCCATGAGCCTGTAGCGGGGGGGTTTGAGGCCCTCTTCGACGGTAAGCTCTATACAGTCTTCTCATGCAGGTTCTACGGTATCAAGCCCGCGGTCGCGGAGATAGGGGCAGGGAGTATTGGCTTCCGCTATGTTGATGAGCTGTAGGTTTGGTGGAGTGCCAGGGCAGCAAATTTGACCGCCGTTTGGATTGTGGGGTGGAGCCCTGCCAGGCCTGTACCGCCTGTTATGGCCTCAGCCATCCTTGAGACTAGCTCATCAAAGCTGGGACCCTTGCTGATCAGCTCTCTTGCAGCCTTCACCGCCTCGGTGATTACTGAGACGTATTTTTCGTGGAGGCCGTGTGAGGGGAGGATTGGGCCGTAGTGTGGTGTGAGGAGTAGTCGGGGCTCAAGGTCGAATAGCTTCTTGAGGCTCTGGAGGGCTTGGTTGAGGTCGTATTTCGGCGGCACGATGTTAGGTATGAAGTATTGGGTGAATGGGTATTTGGATGGGACTGCGTCGCCGGTTACTATGTAGCCAGGCTCCATGAGCAGGAGGGAGAGATGGTGTGGCGCGTGGCCTGGTGTGTAGATTGAGCGTATAGTCAGCCCACCCAAGTCTATCTCCGCGCCATCACGCATCACATGCGACCTCTCTTCATCGACAGGCTTCATACCGCCCATAAGGGAGAAGACATAGTCCCCGTATAGAGCCTTCACATTTTCCAGTAGCCTGGTGGGGTTAAGGAGGTGGGGAAGAGCCCTCTCGTGGGCATAGACCTCAGCACCCTTATACATGGACGCCAGGTCGCCTGTTGCGCCGCAGTGGTCTAGGTGGGCGTGTGTGGGGATTATGTATCTGAGCCTATCCGCGGCACCTATCTTCGCTATCGCCTCTGCTACTCTTCGCGAGGAGGAGCTGAACCCTGTGTCCAAAACAGCCGCATACTTCTCACCAACCACAACATAGGCAGCGACCGTGTTCTTGAATCTGAGGCCGCCTGTATCAACCAAATATACGCCCCGCGAGATAGCTGTCACAGACATCCAAGTAGAAGTGTAGTAAGCCTCATAGAATACCTTTTTTAGAGCCTTGAGCATCTGTTGGGTGTGCCTCTGATAGGTGTTGTAGGGTGTGGTAGGGTTGGAGTCTCTGCTGCTCTTCAGATTGCTTTAAAAGGGCTGGGAGATATCGTGTTGCTGGATATTGTGCAGGGGCTGCCCCAGGGTGAGGCGCTCGACCTCTCACATATGGCCTCCATACTCGGCCTGGATGTGGAGATCACGGGGTCGAACGACTATAGGGATATGGCGGGCGCGGATTTGGTCGTGATTACGGCCGGGGTCGTGCGGAGGGCCGACATGACGAGGATGGATCTTCTCCAGAAAAACTCCGCGATAGTCTCAGACGTCTCCGAGAAGGTTAAGGAGTATGCACCTAGCTCGAGAGTCATAGTAGTCACAAACCCCCTTGACGTCATGACCTACGTGGCCCTGAAAAAGACTGGGTTTGAGAGGGAGAGGGTTGTAGGGTTTAGCGGCCTGCTGGACTTCGGAAGGTTCAGGTATCTGGTTGCGAGGGAGCTGGGTGTTTCGCGCTCCTCTATCGTGGGGCCGATAATCGGCGAGCACGGCGACAGCATGGTCCTCCTCCCCCGACTAACCCACGTGCTAGGCAAGCCCCTCACCTCTCTCCTCCCAAAGGAGAAGATAGCGGAGCTTGTCGAGAAGACTAGGAAGGCCGGCGCCGAGGTTATATCCCTTAAGGGTTGGTCGGCGAGCCACGCCCCAGGAGCCGGGGTTTCGCTTATGGCCGAGGCCATCCTCAGGGATACGAACGCCGTTATTCCCTCCAGTATCTATCTGAGGGGCGAGTATGGTGTAGACGGTGTCTGCAGCGTTGTTCCTGTGGTCCTAGGGTCCAGCGGCGTTAAGCGGGTAATCGTTCTCGACCTTGATGATTCTGAGAGACGCGAGTTTCTGAGGAGTGTTGAGGTTGTGAGGCAGGCCCAGCAGGCTGTGGATAAGCTGCTCCATTAGCCCTTATCGGCACAAGTATCAGCCTGTCTCCCAGCAGCCCTATCTTTATGCTGTCCCCTATCCCTATTCCGAGCCTCTCAGCCAGGCGGGAAGGTATTGTGACCCTCCTACCAGAGATGACCTTCTGGACCACCTCACTCTCCGGCGCTTCCTCTACCGGGTGTCTTGGCTCTGGTGCTGTAGTCTGAGTTGTTGTGGGCTGGCTGGGGGTGGTTGTTGAGCCCTGTGGACTGGCTGGCGGGCTAGGAGACGAGGGCGGTTGAGGAGCAGGCGCTGCAGGGGCCTGGACAATTCCAGCGGCCCTACCCCTCCTCCTCATCAACACCCACGTAGCAACGCCACCAAGAGCGACAAGCCCCACTCCCTGCCCGACGGCCACGTTCTTGAAGAAGCCGCTCTCACCTGTGACTTGCGCGAGCATCGCCTCGAGGACCCCGCGCTGTCTCTCAAGTTCCTTCAAAGACCCCTCCAACTGCCCCACAGTCTTGACAGAGGCCTCATAAGAGGACCTGAGGGAGTCGTGCCTCATCTGTAGCTCGCTGTAGAGGCTCCTCGTCGATGCCAGGTCCCTAGAGACAGTTTCGTAGTCTCTTCTCAACTCCTCATAGCTTTTCTGGAGGAGGGCGTAGTTGTCCATTAAGCTCTTATATCGCTCCTGGAGCGCGGCGTCGTCTGTAAGCAGCTGGCTGTATCTGGCCATGAGGTCTGAAAGCTGCTTCTCGAGGTCGGCCTTTGCATCCTGGAGCTCAGCCAGCCTCTTCTCCAGCTCCTCCTTAATCTGCGTCAGCTCAGCAACCCTCACCTCCAACTCGCTCTTGCGAGTAAGGGCCTCATCAAGCCTCGCCCTGAGATCAGCCACCTCAGATCGTAGCCTTGAGACCTCTCTATTCGCCTCGGCTAGGCTCGCGGCCAGCCTCTCATAGGAGACTCGTCTCACTGTGCTCATGTAGAAGGTATTCGATATCTCGACAGGCGTGGTGTCTGTGAAGTATTTTACATATACTTTCGCCTCGATCCAGGGGTCTACGGCCACTGGTGTAGGTATGCAGAGGTTTATGTTCTTGAACAGTATGACGCTCGGCCCTGAGACATTCGTTAAGGGTATCAGCACGCTGTTGTAGAGTATCTGGCTGTTGCCGTCGTAGAAGTAGGTTATCTTGAGGCTTAGGGAGAGATTGGTGAGAGCTGAGAGCGCGGTGACCTCTATCTGGACGTTGAAGCAGGAGCCTATCTCGACCTCTGGCGGGTAGGAGAGCCTCACCTTTATCCTCGCGTCCTCGACGGTGATGTTGTAGGCTTGGGCATAGGCTGAAGGCAAAGCTAGCGCCAAGGCTATCAGCGCCGCCCCAAACACGACTCTGAGCGGGATTCTACTAGCAACCGGCACATTTCTATTGGAGTCGCGTAGAATATTTAAGCCAATAGCCGAGTATCCGCTACACTCCTCCATTTAGGTCGGCTCAAAGAGACCTATAATCCAGAGGCCCCTCAGTTGACCCCCTGAGCACCCTTACTAAAATCTGTACGGCCTCAAGCCCAGCCTTCTCCTGAGCCTCCCTGGTCTGAGCCCCTATGTGCGGCGTGGGGATTAGGTTTGGCAGCTGGAGAAGCTCAATATCGCGTGGGGGCTCCTCCTTGAAGACATCGAGGGCCGCGCCTGCAATCCATCCCTCCTTCAGGGCATGTTTCAGCGCCTCCTGGTCGACTATCTGTCCACGCGCGGTGTTGATGAGGTAGGCTGTCCTCTTCATCATTCTTAGCTCCCTCTCACCTATTATCTGCCTCGTCTCCTCAGTTAGTGGTGTGTGTATTGTTACGTAGTCTGACTCTGATAATAGTTTCTCCAGACCCACCTGCTCGGCTCCGAGTTGCGCGAGCTGGTCAGCCGGGAATCTGACTATGTCGTAGACCAGTATCCTCATCCCTAGTGCGTGGGCTATTCTCGCGACTACGCGGCCTATTCTGCCAAGCCCTATGATGCCGAGGGTCTTGCCTGCGAGTTCCTGGCCCATGAGGCCCTGCTTCATCCACTCGCCCCGTGAGAGAGCGGCCGCCGCCTTCACAATTCCCCTGGAGAGGCTTATCATTAGACCTATGACCAACTCGCCCACCGACTCAGCTACGGCATCTGGAGTGTTGAAGACCTTGACACCCAGCCCCGCAAACTCCTCTACCGCGATGTTATCTAAGCCGGCGCCAGCCCTAACAATCACCTTCAGCTTCCCTCTCCCCCGCGTAGGCCTGACCAGCAGGTTCCCTCTGACCACGAGGCCGTCGTAATCTACATAAGCCTCGTCAAGCTCCGCCTGTGTCATTCTAGGCCTATAGTCAACCTCCACACCAGCCCCGCGCAACATCTCTAGGCCCTTCTCGCTGAAGGGGCAGGCTATCAACACCCTCTCCACGCCGACACCCAACAAGTATTCAGCCGATACAGCCCTAATTTTATCATTAAGCTGGCTTAATGACGGTTTATTAATACCGCTATAGCCCTATTCCAACGCTGAGGAGTGGAGCCGCGTAGAAGTTGGCGGGAGATACTGATGCTGCCAGGCCCTACAGACATTCCTGAGGAGTCCTACAGGGCCATGGGCAGCCTACTGATAAACCACCGGGGGAGGGAGTTTAGAGAATTTCACACCCAGCTCATCGAGAAGCTCAAGAAGATAATAGGCACAAAGCAGGATGTCTTTCTACTCACCTGCTCAGCCACAGGCGGGATAGAGGCCGCCGTCTCAAACGTCATAGAAGATGGTGACAGGGTTTTAGCGTTTGTCGCTGGGCAGTTCGGCGAGCGATTCGCCGCCGCGGCGAGATACTACTCCGAGAACGTTGTGGTCGTAGAGATTCCCTGGAACAGGGCGCCGACTGTGGAGGATGTTAGGAAGGGCCTCAGTGAGAATAGGGATGTTGACGTGGTCCTCCTAGTACATAACGAGACATCAACCGGGGCCCTGGCCTCGAATATAGAGGAGATTGCGGGCGAGTGTAGGAGGGCTGGGGCCCTGCTTGTTCTGGACGCCGTCACCTCTCTGGGGGGCGTGCCCTTCAGCTTCGACGAGATGGGTATTGACTTGCTTGTGGCTGGGACACAGAAGTGCCTCGCCGGGCCCCCGGGCCTCGCCATAGTCGCGGTCTCAAAGAGGGCTTGGGAAAAGATTGAGTCGCTCAAAAAGAGGCCCACCTACTTCGATTTCACTCTCCACAGGGAGTTCATGTCTCGCGGAGAGACACCCTACACTCCGGCCGTCACACTCTTCTACGGGCTTGATGCCTCCCTAGACAGGATATTTGAGACAGGGCTGAATGAGTGGGTTGACAGGCATAGAAGGGGGGCCCAAGCATTCTACAGCTCTCTAGGCGAGCTGGGCCTCGAGATATACCCCCTCCCAGAGTTCAGATCTCCAACACTCATAGCGGTTAAGATGCCTGAGGGCATCCGAGACGTCGATGTCGCGAATATTATGGCTGAGAAGTATGGTGTGCATGTGGGTGTAGGTGTAGCTAGGATGAAGGGGAGGATGATAAGGATTGGGAGCATGGGCATGGTGACCGCTGAGAGGATTAAGGCCTCACTCAGGGCGCTATGCGGAGCGCTCAACGAGCAGGGCATGAGGCTCGACTACACTAGCGTTGAGGGGATTGTAGAGGAGAGCCTCTCAAAGTAGCCTATCTCTGCCGGGCCCTAAGTGCCTCCTCGACTAGGGCTGCAACTTCTCCAGGCGTCTCAGCTACCCTGACACCGGCCTCCCTGAGCCTTCTCATCTTCGTCAAGGCGTCGCCGACACCCAGCGAGATTATCGCGCCGGCATGCCCCATCCTCTTACCAGGAGGCGCAGTCCTACCAGCGACATACGCAACCAGGGGCTTAGGATAATTCTCCCTCACAACATACTCTGCAACCCTCTCCTCAGCATCGCCGCCGATCTCACCTATCAAGACCACGCAACGCGTATCAGGATCTCTGGCCATAAGCTCAAGTATCTCTATGAAGCCTGTCCCCACTATGGCGTCTCCACCTATCCCCACACATGTGCTCTGGCCTATCCCCTTCTCCGTCAGGTTCTGTGCAATCTCATAGGTCAGCGTCCCGCTCCTCGAGATAATCCCAACCGGCCCCCGGGTGAATACGCTGCCCGGCATTATCCCCAGCTTGCATTCACCGGGCGATATGACGCCAGGAGTGTTCGGCCCAATTATCCTCACACCCCTTAGCGAGGCGTACCTGACCAGCTGCATAGTCCAGTGGGTCGGTATCCCCTCGGTTATCGGGACAAGCAGCCCTATACCCGCCTCTATTGCCTCGTAGCAGGCATCCACCGCCCCGGCCGCGGGGACAAAGATTATCGAGGCATTTATCTCCGGGTGCCTTCTGACCGCCTCCTCCACAGAGTCGTAGACCGGCACGCCATGAACCTCCGACCCACCCTTCCCCGGTGTGACCCCCGCAACAACCCTCGTCCCATACCTCAGCATCTGCTCGGTGTGGAAGCTTCCCTGCCTCCCAGTTATCCCCTGGACAAGGACACGCGTGTTACGGTCGACGAGTATTGCCAAGCCGCTAGAGGCGGCTGACGAGCCGATTATTAAATCCGGGTCTATCCCCAGGGAGAAGCCGGCCTAACGATGCTCCTCGCAGCCAGGTATGTGAAGAGGAGTGAGGAGGCTATGCAGAGGGCTGCGGCGGTGTAGAGCACTTCCGGAGGCGCTTGGGGCGCTATGGCTAAGAGGGCTGGGAAGAGAGGCGTGGATATGAGGTGGGCCCCGGATAGGCCCTGTGTTAGCAGGTTTGCCGCGAGTGTGAGGAGGATGGCCTGGTATGTGAGTAGGGCCGCCCAGCCGGCCGTCATGTCACGCAACGTGGAGAGGCATAGGAGGGCGAGGGACTGGTGTAGGATACCTATCGATAGTGTAAGAATGATAACCTGGACGCCGGGTTGCATGGGCCCTGATAGTTGGATCAGTAGCCTATAGGCCGCTATAGGTAGAGCCGATGTCGCTGCTAGAAGCCCTGTGTATGAGGCGGTGAGAAGCAGGGCTGAGTCAGGCGGCCTGAGAAGCCAAGCCAGCCTCCAGCCTCCCCTCACAAGCCCCGTCGTCAAGGGAAGATAAGCCATCGCTAGGAACTGGTAGAGCAGGATGAAGGAGGGCTCGACCAGATCCTGGCTCAAGACACCTGCATACCTGAGCGCGAGGGGTGCGAGAGGGACGATTATTGGTACCGCGACCCTAAGGAGGGATGCGAAGAGGAGCCTAAGCTCCAGCTGGAGGTACAAACTCATCTACCACCACCGCCTCTACCCCGGAGAAAGTTTAGGAGGGCCACGTGATAGTCAACCCTCTCCACACCAATCAGCCTCACGCCAAGCCCCAGCGACATGAGGAGGTCAAGCACGACAGGCATATCGGATTCAAAGTCTCTGAGCCAGACCTTTATCGAGCCATCCCTGGAGACTGAGAACCTCTTGACCTGAGGCATCTTCCCAAGATAGTCCACCGTCCTCTGGGTGTATAGAGCCTGGATTACCACGTAGTTCTCCGCGCCTATCGTCTTTGAGAGCTCTAAGAGAGGACCAGCCGCCACCACTCTCCCCTCCCTAAACAGTATCAGCCTATTCGCGAAGCCTGCCTCCTCGACCGAGTCCACGGTCAGGACAACCGCCCGCCCAGGCGAGACATACTCCCTCAGGATAGAGGATAGCTCGAGCCTTGCCAGCGGCCCCAGCCTCCTCAGGGGGTAGGAGAGGAGGAGCAGCTCAGGGTCGTGGAGCATCGTCAACGCGACGGCCAGGGCCTGTCTATCCTCGGATGAGAGCCCGCATATCCTCCGCCCCAGAACACCCTCCTTACCTAGCCTCCTCAGGATATTCTTCAAACGCTCCACTGCCCCCCGCGGCGCCAGGCCATGACCCCCACCCACCAGGCCGGCGAGCACTTCAGGCCTAAGCTCAGGGGGGAGCCAAACCTCCCCGGGCAAGTACCCAATCCTCCCGGCAACCTCCCGCCTCTCCGCGTATGGGTCGAGACCTAGGGAGGCCACAGCCCCGGCAACAGGCCTCAAGACACCAGACCAGAGGTTGACCAATACCTCGCCCTCAGGATGCCCCAGTAGGGCTGTAACCTCGCCCTTAAACACCATCAGACTCACATCCCTAAGAGCCTCCACACCCTCCACGGAACAGTGGACACCCCTAACCTCAGCCGCCACTATCCCAGCCAACCCCTCCAACCCCAGCCAGCCGAATGGTTTTTAGAGATAGATATAATTGAAGCTGGCTACTTATTATATGGTTGGAGGACTATATGTTCTATATTGACGCTGAGGGTCTCTTATCGGTCTTCAGACTCATGGGCGGAGCTGAGGCCGAGGAGCTGGCAAAGCTCCTCCTGACGAGGCCCGGGATGAGGGAGGATGAGCTCGCCTCCGCCTTACAGATGGACGTGAAGAGGGTGAGAAAGCTCCTCCACCAGCTTAATGAGCTTTCACTCGTCGCATACGACATGGTGGTTGATAAGGAGTTGAATAAGAGGGTCTTCCGATGGAGGCTCCAGCAGGAGCAGGTCCAGGGGGTTGTGAAGACACAGCTTAAAAGGATCGCCGAGAGACTCCGGATGCTGAAGAAGCACTACGAGACCAACCAGCTCTACTGGTGTGGAAATCAGGGATGCAGGAAATACATCTTCGACGAGGCTCTCGACAAGTTCTTCAAATGTCCAAGCTGCGGCGGCAGGCTAATGGTCTTCGACTCCACAGAGCTGCTCAGAATCGTCGACGAAAAGCTCGCAGAGATAAACAAGCTACTAGAGTGACAGGGTTGGGTAAGATAGCTGTTTTAAGGCTGGGACATAGAGTCAAGAGAGACCAGAGAGTATCAAGCCACGTCGCCCTCACAGCAAGAGCATTAGGAGCCGACGAGGTTGTCTTCTCAGGCGAGTATGACCCGGGCCTCTTAGAAAGCGTCTCGAAGGTGGTCGAGAGGTGGGGCGGCAACTTCAAGGTTAGCTATACGCCGAGCTGGAGAACCTTCATAGCCGAGAGAAAAACGAGAGGCGAATACATAGTCCACCTCACAATGTACGGCATCGGCATCCAGGAGGTGGAGGAGGAGCTTAGAAGGGCCCACGAGGAGAGGGGGCTCGTATTGATAGTAGGCTCCAGCAAGGTGCCCATTGAGGTTTACGAGGAGGCAGACATAAATGTCGCAGTCACCCACCAGCCGCACAGTGAGATAGCCGCACTCGCAATAGCCCTAGACCGAATACACCAAGGGAAGGAACTAAACATAAACTACCCAGACGCAAAGATCACAATAAAGCCAAGCAGGCTCGGAAAGCTGAGAAAAAAGGAAAGCCCGCGAGAAGAGATTAATTAAATCGCTAAGAGAGCAATGGCATGGGCAGGGGCCGTGGTCTAGCGGCCATGACGCCGCCCTTACACGGCGGAGGCCGCCGGTTCGAATCCGGCCGGCCCCAGGCCATTTATGGGGTTGGTGAAAGTTTTCACTGAGTATGGGAGCTGAGGTTAGGCTTAATTCGTGCTCTTATCTGCGGATATTCTTTGAAGTGCTCGAGGTCTTGGTTTATGGATTGTTGACGGGGGTCGTCGCGACGGCGGTAATGAGTCTCCCTCAGCTCTTCTTCTGGAGGCGGTGGTCGACTATAGGGATCCTTGAGTGGCATGAGAATCAGATGATTATGTCCAGAGCGACGGGGCGCAGCCCCGAGGATGTCTTGGCCTTGAGTTTTGTTCTCCACTTCGCTAACGGAGGAGTGGCTGCCGCGGCTTATGCCCTGATAGTAGCTATGCTACCACAGCTATATCTGCTCGACCCCTTAACACTCGGGACTGCGTTCGGTCTAATACTCTGGGCTCTGACACTCGCGCCGATACATAAGCCGATAACAGGCATCTCGCTGACGAGACATCCTTTGGGGTGGAGGCCCGTAGCCTTGAGCATTATACTCCACATAGTTTACGGCGTAGTGGTGGCCTTTTTGGTCAGCCTACTCTAATATAGGCCCTCTCTCTTCAGGAATAGCTTAACGCGCCTGACGAGCCTCCTGTAATTCTTCATGTTCTTCCAAATCCATGAGTTGATACCGTTTATAGGTGTCGGCTCCGTCTCCAGAACCTCGATTATCTCCTCCGGTGTAAACGCTTTGACATAGTGTGCTGGGTCCTTGACTAATAGTATTCTACGGTATTCTATCTCATGGAGCCGCCTGATTGGTGTGCCCTCTGCGGAGTTGAGGGGCGAGAGGTGGTGCTCGATGTCGGTGAGGCTGATTGAGCTTTTGAACCCCCTCCCTACCCACTCCTCCACGCATGCGTTGAAGAAGCCGACCAAGTCTCTAATATAGGGTTTCCCACCGTTGTAATACATTAGAACGACGGGGTGGTTGAGCCAGCCCCTGCGCCCGTCGCTAATCAACCCCAGTTTTCGGAGTATCGTGTTCAAAACTTGCTTACATTCCACCCTCTGCTTTCCAAGCCTCCTATTGTCGAGGACCGCCGCTGACTTGGCCCAGTCCACGTATGGGCGGAAGACCTGCACTCCTTAAACCACTCCGCGGAGTAGCCAATAAATCTTGAGCGGAGATCGCTGGTTTCAGCTTTAACCGCTCTTTCTTATCGCCTTGAAGAAGATCGCGAGTGCTAGGGCCTGTGCCGCCGCCGAGTATGAGAGGAGGAGTGGGATTCCTAGGCCGAGGTCCACCATAAACCCGAATACCAAGCCGGCGGCCGCGCCCCCTCCACCCAATGAGAGGCCGTAGAGTGCGTATGAACTGCCTAAGCCGCTGCTCTTCGCTAGGTGAGCCACCATCGCCCTGTAAATCGATTCCTGCGAGCTTATCACGACTCCGAGGACCCCCGCGGAAATCATCAGGAGACTCACATTCTCACCTACGAGGAGGCAGGGAACAGCCGACAGGGCGATTGAAAATGCCAGGACGATCGGCCCAAGTCTGTCGAAGGCCCTTCCCAGGGCTGGGGCAACGGCGGCGTCCACTATCATCGCCACGGTGTATGCGGCTGGGACAAGCCAAGACCCAGCCCCAGCGGCCTGCGAGACCAAGTATAGGATTATTGGTAGGGGGAGGAGGCCTGCGGCGTTAAGCCCCACGACGAGTGAGAAGAGGTATACTTGTCTGGTCGGCTTGGCGCGGGACAGCCTCTGGGGTGGCTCAGAATATTCTGGGACCCTTAGGAGGACGATCAGCAAGAGGAGATAAGGGATTAGAAGGGATAGGAGGGCGAGCCCCGTATTCCGATAGAGGGCCAGGACTACTGCTGCGAGCAGGGGCCCCGCAGTGGCGCCAAACTGGTCGAGGAGCTCGTGGAGCCCGAAGGCCGTTCCAAGACCTACACTCCCTCTCATTCTAGCCAGCATCGCATCCCTTGCAGGCGCCCTCAACCCTCCAGACGACCCCACCTTTAAACAAACCCTTATCCGGCCACTGCCGCCTATCTTGAGCTAAGGATTTATTTCTCAGAAGCATTACACATTTAGATGGCCAGTGATGGCAGAATCCCTCCTTCGATGTGTGGAGATATCGAAGAGGTTTGGTTTTATCCAAGCGCTTAACGGTGTAACTTTTGATTTACATGAGGGAGAAATCCTTGGTTTGGTTGGAGATAATGCAGCCGGAAAATCGACACTCTTAAAGACTATAGCAGGCTACCACAGACCGGATAAAGGGGAGATATACCTTAATGGTAAAAGGGTTGAATTCGCCTCCCCTCTCGAGGCTAGACTTGCAGGCATAGAAATGATTTACCAGCAGCTACTTTTAGCGCCCAACCTAGGAGTTGTAGACAACATTTTCCTTGGAAGAGAGGAAAGCCTCATGGGTATACTACTTAATAGGTCAAGGATGAGGAGAAGGGCTGAAGAAATATTATCAAAATTGGGAGGAGACGATATTCCTTTAGATAGCAAAGTCTACACGCTGTCAGGAGGACAACAGCAAATCGTTGCGATAGGTCGGATTTTTGCATCTAATCCTAAGGTAGTTCTACTTGACGAGCCCACATCCTCTCTTTCCGTAAAGGCGGCACGACACGTGTTAGAGGTGGTTAAAGAGCTAAGCAGACGAGGCATTTCTGTAATATATGTAAGTCACAGATTGCCAGACGTCCTCAGCATCTCACACAGAATAATGTTGCTAAGAAGAGGAAAATTAGTATTCATTAGGCCGGCGAATGAGGTGACTGAGCACGACATAATACGTGGAATGATCTCAGAATGATCATCTTCTAACCCGATACCTTTTCAGAAAATCTGCCGAAACAGCTACTGATAGTAATGCACCTATTATTATCAGATGCAAATACGGAGAGACATTCATTACTACAAGTCCATTTTCTATGACGGTTACCAATAGAAGACCCAATAAGACTCCAAATGGTAAACCTTCTCCACCGACCAAGCTTACTCCACCAAGAACACATGAACCTATTGCCTGAAGCTCATAGCCCGAGCCGATTCCGGGGTAAGCCGCGCTTAGTCTAGCAGTAATTATTATTCCTGTTGCAGCTGATAGTATGGAGCTTAGGATATAGCATAGTAGTCTCACCCTATTTACCCTCACGCCAGTTACTATTGCTGCCTCGAGATTGCCTCCAATAGCATAGATATGTCTCCCCATCTTTGAAAGATTGAGAAGGAGAAAAATTATACCTAATATCACTAATGTCAAAAGAAGCGGTACCGGTATCTCTAAGATACTTCCATTACCTAAGAAGATGAAGTCTAGGAGCTCATCCTTGCTTAACACTATGGGGTAGCCTTTTGTCCAAAATTGAGCTATCCCTCTTAAGGCAAATTGAGTGGCCAGCGTTATCAGAAATGCAGGGACTATTTGCGGCAGCGGAGGAGAGAACCTTGAAACAAAAGCTCCGTGAAGTGCACCGATAGCGGCAGCGACTAAAAGAGTTAGGACTATTGCGGGGATCCAATGTATCCCGACGATCTCTAAAAAATATGCTAGAATAAGCCCGCTAAGTGCTACCACTGATCCTACTGATAGATCTATTCCTCCACTAATAATCACAAGCATCTCGCCAAGAACCATGAAGCCGTATGTTCCAACCCACCTTCCGATATTCTGCAGGTTTGACGTGGAAGCGAACAAGGGTGCAGAGGTGGCGAAATATGCGAATATAAGCGATGTAGTAAAGATTAATGTTGTTTCAGGTCTTAATAATAATTGGGTAGTCTTAAAAGAGGAGGTGATTCTCCTACCCATAGATACTCACAAAAAAGAGGAAGGCTATATTTAGTTTTAATCAGGTGTCCAATCGACAGGTTCTCCACGCCCAACTACTTCCTCGTAATACGCCTTGAGGTTCTCCTTCTTGACAATGTCAACTCCCGTATCAAGAATCTTGTTGCTTGGGTATCTAGGTATGTAGAATCTGAGCGCAGATTCCCAGCCCCATTGGCTCATAAGAGCTAGCAGTTTGGCCCCATAATATCCCATGAAGTACTGTCTCTGGGCGACTGTCGCGTAAACTATCCCTGCTTTAATCGGCTCTATATTTTCTTTAGTAGCGTCGAACTCAACTATGGCTATTTTGCCTACCTTCCTTGCTTCCTCGACGGCCCGAGCCCATGCGGGGCCATTATATGCGTAAACACCGAAGGCTCCAATTAGATCAGGGTTGGCCGCTAGAGTGGCGGCGGCCAGCTCCAAAGCTTTCGCCGCGTCCTCATTATCGTTCACGGGCTCGAGTACAACGTATCCAGCCGGCTCCACCACGTCTCTAAAGCCCTGCATCCTTTCAAGGGAGTTTCTGGCGGTAAGAGATCCTGTTCCCATGGCTATCTTTCCGCCTGGCTTAGCTAGTCCCATTTTCTTCAACGCTTCAAGCATAGCCTCTCCTGCAGCTCTTCCAGCCATGTAGTTGTCCGTGCCTAGGTAGGCCAGCCTGTCACTTTTAGGCGCGTCCGTGTCGATGGTGATTACTGGTATTTTAGCGTCGAGAGCCTTCCTTATAATGGGTATTATTGCATCGGGGTCTGATGGGGCTACAGCAATCCCTGAATATCCCTCCGCGATGTAGCTGTCCATTGTCTTTAACTGTGCTGGAACATCCTCCTTATACGGTACCCAGAAACTAACCGTCACGTCCAGCCCCGCCTTCTTCAATTCCTCGCCAGCCTTGGCAGAGCCTTTGTCGACAACGGACCAGTATGGATGTACTGACTTTCCTATCACCCCTATCTTCATAGGCTTCGTAGAAACCGGTGCGGTAGCGGTGACTGTCCTCATCTCGGTTACTGTCCTGGTTACGGTTTCGCCCGGCAGCTGGATACGTTCAGCAGGCTTTGCAACCCATCCTGCAGCAGCGCCTACAACGAGGCCTCCAATAGTGCCTGCAACAGTGCCTATAAACGCTCTCCTACCAACTTTTTTCTCCTCAGCCATACTCGGCTAAATACATGTGAAGCTATATATAAAAGTTGTATGTAGAATTGGTAAAATTCGGCCAGCCCGATGAGACTATGAGCTTATCGCCTTGGAGAATATTATGAGTGCTAGGGCTTCAGCGGCTATGGAGTATGCGAGGAGGTATGGGAGGCCGAGGCCCAGGTCCACCATCAACCCATAGGTGAAGCCTGCTGCAGCGCTACCAGCACCTATTGCGAGGCCGTAGACCGCGTAGGAGCCGCCTATACCGCCCGCTACCGCGAGTCGTGCCACCATCGCCCTGAAGACCGACTCCTGCGCTCCGACGACAACTCCAACCAGCCCTGCCGCCAGCAGCAGAAGGTCTATCCGCCTCCCAACAAAGAGGCATGGAACCACAGCCAAGACCATGACAGGGACTAAGATGCGGGGCCCAGCCCTATCGAAAACCCTTCCTAGCGCTATTGCCGCGACGGCGTCCACAATCATAGCCAGAGTGTAGGTGGCTGGGACCAGCCAAGAGCCTTGGTCCACACCTAGCGAGACGAGGTATAGGATTATGGATAGGGGGAGGAGGCCTGCGGCGTTCAGCCCCACGACGAGTGAGAAGAGATATACCTGTCTGGCCGGCTTGGCGCGGGACAGCCGTTGAGGCGGCTCAGAATATTCTGGGACCCTTAGGAGGACGATCAGCAGGAAGAGGTATGGGATGAGCAGGGATAGGAGGGCGAGCCCCGTATTCCGATAGAGGGCCAGGACTACTGCTGCGAGCAGGGGCCCCGCAGTGGCGCCAAACTGGTCGAGGAGCTCGTGGAGCCCGAAGGCCGTTCCAAGACCTACACTCCCTCTCATTCTAGCCAGCATCGCATCCCTTGCAGGCGCCCTCAACCCCCGAAGCACGCGTTCTGTCAAGACTAGGAGCATGAGCGCAAGCCAGTCGCGGGCTAAGGCCATCAATGGAACCACTATCAACCCTGCATACCCCGCCCTGATTATGACGCTGAACCTCCCCGTCTTATCCGCGACCAGACCGCCCAGCGGCCTCGCAGGCCAGCCCGCTAGCTCCGCGAAACCCAAAACACTCCCAACCAAGAGGGCGCTCATCCCCAGCTGCCGCATATAATCAGGTAGAACCGACCTCCCACCCTCGTAGACAAAATCCCCGAAAAGGCTTACAATCCCCAAAACTAAGACCACGCGAAGACCACTCGACAACGCTACCCTCCTTTAC
>JAUQPU010000011.1 GCA_030550235.1 Thermoproteota archaeon | reverse complement strand
GAGTTTAAGCCCCCGTTCCCCGAGTCCCAGGCGCGGATAATCGTCATCGGCTTCTCGGCCACGGTCATCGCCGCAACCATAGCCTCCGTCATAATCGGCTGGTTCAGGAGAAAGCCGGAGAGGCAGCAGCCCTACTACTGGTGACGACGCTGAACAGACATCCATGAAGCCGATACAGACCCTCAGGGAACTCTCACTAGCCCTAAACAGCGGCGAGACCACCTGCGAGCAAGTAGTCTCAAGAATGCTCCAGCGCACCAGAGAGCTCAACCAGATTTTAAGAGCATACATAACCATTTCAGAGGAGGCAGCCTTGGCCTCTGCGAGGGAGGCGGACGCAGAGCTCAAAAGGTGGGGACCCAGATCGGCCCTACACGGAGCGCCCCTGGCCGTGAAGGATATAATAGCCGTTGAGGGCCTACCGATGACAGCCGGCTCAAGGGTCCTGGGAGCAAAGCATGCCAAGCGCGACGCCGAGGCCGTCCACAGGGCGCGGAGCGCTGGTATGGTAATACTCGGCACAACAAACCTCCACGAGTTCGCCGCGGGCACAACAAACCTAAACATCCACTACGGCCACGCTAGAAACCCCTGGAACACCGAGCTCATAACCGGGGGCTCTAGCGGCGGATCAGCCGCCGCGGTGGCCGCGGGCCTAGCTGGAATTGCGCTGGGAACCGACACAGGAGGCTCTGTCAGAATCCCCGCAGCACTCTGCGGCGTCCTAGGCCTCAAGCCCACCAGAGGCCTCATAAGCACTTCAGGCGTCTTCCCCCTCTCATGGAGCCTAGACGAGGTCGGAATCCTCGCAAGAAGCGCCTGGGACGCCTCAGCAGCCCTCATGACTCTCTCAAAACCCCAGGCCCCAACCCCCCAGAGGATTCCCCCGCCAGCACCCACCAGGCCTAGGATAGGCGTCCCCTGGAGCCTCTTCGAGGAGAGCCTCGACCCAGCCGTCTCCTCGGGCCTCGACTCATTTCTCAAGACCCTCGAGGGCCTAGAGGCCGACATCCTGGACATCGAGATACCGTGGGCTCCTCCCGCCCTAAGCCACTGGAGAACAATAAGGGGGGCCGAATCAGCAGCAGTCCACAGAAACTGGCTCGAGAATAGGCCACACCTATACTCAGAGGAGGTGAGGGAGAACCTTGCATGGGGCCTCAGCATCCCGGCAGTAGACTATATAGCAGCCCTCCGGGAGAAAGAGAAGATAGCAGCCAAAGCCGCCTCCCTCTTCTCAAGCCTCGACGCCATAGCCACCCCCACCCTACCCATAACAGCCCCCCGCGTCTCAGAAGTCGAGGAGATGCCCCTCCCAGAGCGGGCGGAGCTCAGGACTAGAATGATCTCCCTAACCTTCCTGGCAAACCTCACCGGCCTACCAGCCCTCTCCATCCCGGTCAAGACGTCCAGTGGAGGGCCCCCTGTAGGAGCCCAGCTAATAGGGCCTCTGGGTGGCGACTACACCCTCCTCGGGATAGCCTGGGTTTACGAGCTCTCGGTAGACGGCTTCAACTTCCCCAGCCCGATATACTGATACAGGCGGGGACTCCTATACGCCTAGCTACGAATCATGCTTAGAGTTTAATTATGAGTCCGCGTGAATGGTTTTCAACGGGTGGGGAATGGAGAGCATGGAAAGTAGCTACCAGGTGGCTGAGGATTGCCTCTACACCAAGGACCACAGCTGGGTGAGGCTGGAGGGGAAGAAGTACGCAGTAATAGGCATAACAGACTATGCCCAGAGAAAGCTCAGGGAGATAATCTATGTCGAGCTGCCGAACATCAATACAAAGGTTCAGAAGAGGCAGCCCCTAGCCACTATAGAGTCCGTGAAGGCCAGCACAAGCCTATACTCCCCCATAACAGGCCGCGTAGTAGAGGTTAACACAGACCTCCTTGACAACCCAGAAGTCATAAACGAGTCACCATATAGAGAGGGGTGGATCGTTAAGCTCGAGTTCCAGAGCAGGGAGGAGCTGGAGAGCCTCCTGACGCCCGACGAATACCTCAGATACGTTGAGGAGCTGGAGGAGATTGGGGAGGAGGCCGAGGAGTAGAGAGGGTGGCTTGCAGCCTTGAGGGTCAGGGTATATAGGGTCTCCTCCTACAACGACCCGGAGACCGGGAGGCCGGGGAAGGTCATCGAGCTGGTGGAGGTTAGGAGGACGCAGCAGGCTGGGGCCCTAGCTACTGGCCCCGAAGAGTATGTGATGGCTCAGAGGCTTCTCCAGAGCCTTATGGCTCAGCTTCAAGGCATGGGCCTCATGCCTCCACAAAGAGACATAATCCTCCCCAAGATCACCCTCATACTGACTGAGGAGGAGTATGACCTTCTCGGCGTCAAGCTCGAGGTAAACGAGGAGTTCGACGTCGAGTTCAGTGAGGGGAAGATAGTGTTTAAGACCGTGTAGCCGGGTCATGCCTCGAATTTTCTTTAGGTGCCGGGTATGTAGGGAGGATAGGGAGGCCGTGTTGGCTTTGGAGAAGGGTGAATACCTCCAGGTTACTTGTGAGAGGGGTCATACACAGTTCATAAACAAGCGAGAGGCCAGAATCAGCGGTGGGTGAAGATGTATAGGCCCTCTCTATCCTTTATGCAGTATCCGAAGCGCTCGAACTGGACCACGGTTCCCGGCTTTATCTTGGCCTCGTAGGGCTCAACAAGCCCCTCAACAATCCTTAGGCTCTCGACGTTCAGCTCCTCGCCGCGGAATAGCTGCTCTGGGACTTGCACCCTCAACCTACTTGCACCCTCGGGGACCCACTGGATAATACGGAGACCCGGCTCAGGCCCCCCATCCTCAGCCTCACATACAATGGTAGAGTCGTCCAGGCCCACCACTCTAAGGTTTACGAAGTACTTGAGCCTGAACCTCTCCCCTGGTCTCAGAGGCTCAGCGTCTTGACCGGAAATGAACAATACATCTCCCACCTCAATGGCTCTGCTTCCCATCTCGACTGAGGGGTGTAGGGGCGCGGTCACGAGCCTGCGCTCAGCCGCCCTGACAATAACCCTCCGGGGGTTAGGGACGAAGAAGAGCCTAGGAGTCTTCGGGTCCAGTACTTTCTTGTTGATGGCGTAGAGTAGCTCCCAGGAGTATATCTTCCTACTGGGTGTGAGGGCGACGTAGGACTTGACGAACTCCACCAACGCCTCGGCTGTCAGGCCCCTCCGCATAGCCGCCTTCACCGTGCCGAGCCGCGGGTCATCCCAACCCTCCACAACACCCCGCTCAATCAGCTCCCTAATCTTCCTCCTCGAGAGCGGCGTGCCCTCGAACTCGAACCTTGAATACTCCACGTAGACTGGGTTTCTCAGACCTAGCCTCTCGCGGATAATGTCTTGAAGGGCGTCTCGGAACATAAACTCGGATGTCCGTAGGACATGGGTTACCCCGCAGACGGCGTCTTGGATTGCGACGGCGAAGTCGTAGGTGGGCCAGACGATGTATCTATCGCCCTTGAGCGGGTGGGGGTGGTCGACTATCCTAAAAAGCACTGGATCCCTGAGGGCTGTGTTCTGGCTCTTCGGGTCTCCCACAAATCTCACCACTGCCTCGCCCTCAGACATTGCCCCCGAGAGCATCGCGTCCCACTTATCCAGGTGCCAAGAGGTGTCCATCGAGCGGTGGCTACACACCAGTCCCTCCGCCCTCTGCCTCGCCATTTCCTCCTTGCTGCAGTTGCAGACATAGAGATGGCCGCCCTCAAACAGCCTCCTCGCATACTCGTAGTAGAGCTCCATGTCATCGCTGTTGCTCTTCTCCGCATCCCACCTAACGCCACACCAGCTGTATCCCTCCCGATAGGAGTCATAGTACTCTGGTCTCACCTTTCTAGGGTTGGTGTCCTCGAACCTGAGCCAGAGGAATCCACGATACCTCTCCCTGTAGAGGTAGTTTACTATCCCGTGAAATGCGTGTCCCAAGTGCATGTGGCCGCTGGGCTCGGGTGGGAGGCGGAGGACTACAGCGCCCTCGGCTGCGGCTGGAAGATCGGGTAGCTGCCTCTCCACAGCCTTCCTAGGCGCTTCTTCGAGGAGGTGGGGCGCTATCTCGGAGAGCGAGGCCTCGAGGGCCTGGCGGTCCAGCGAATTTACCCAGGCGACGGCCTCCTTGACGGCCTCCACGACCTGGCTAACAACACTCTTGGCGGCGGGCAGCTCCGCAATAACCTTAGACATGACAGGCCCGACTTGTGCCCTACCATCGTGGTCGAAGGCGTTCTTGAGAGCCCATTTTAGAGCTGCTCGCCTGACCTCCTCGAGGCTAACTGTGTCCATGCACCATCGCGGAGTATATCTTCACTACATCTCTGTCCTTCAGCCTATAGTCTGCGGGCAGCCTAAGCCCTGTTCTCGCGTCTATGGCGTAGAGGAGGCCTTTAGCCAGGTCCTTATGGATCCTCTCGGCCAGGTCCTTAACCGTTGAGTTGGGGGGCATGAGTATAGCGTCTGGCAGGACATTCCCCCTGGTGTCCGTGTACTTGGTGATGTCGGCGACTGGGTAGACCACGTTCATCCCCAAGAGCTTGAAGACTGCTGTGTTTATGGCGAACTGTACCCCTGTCCTCATATACCTCCCCAAGATCCGCTCGTTAATCATATCTAACGCCCAGAGCTGTTGCTGGGTCAGCATGGACCTGTTGACTATTTGGAACTTCTCCTCACCGGGGAGATACTTGATTAACCCCTTCTGCTCAGCTCGCCTCAGTATAAGCTCCGCCTCTGCGCTGCAGGGAACGACTATTTTGTCCGGAAACCTCTCCTGAAGCTCCCTGTAAAACTTCTCCGAACCCTCTACATCCATCTTGTTAGCAATTATTATTGTGGGTTTAGATACCTCCCTCAGTGTCTCGCTGAACCTCCTATCATCCATCATGCTCCAATTGTCAAACTCCTTCTCCTTGAGTCCACTCTTCGCGAGGGCCTCATCCACGTGCTGCTGGGTAATCTTCATGCCCTTGAGGGGCTCGGAGAGAGACTCTGCCAAACTCTTCCCCATCTTCAGATTCCTAGAGATTCTGTCCTGGTTCCGCTCAATAATCTTCATCAGCCAAATCACTATCTCCTCCTCTATGTCGAAGACATCGGCCACAGGGTTCCCCTTACCCGGCTCAGTAAGTCTCCCCTCCTCATCGACACTTCCAGACGCGTCGACGATGTGGAGCAAGGCGTCAGCTTGAGCGGCGACTGAGAGAAACTGGTTCCCAAGCCCCTTCCCAGCCCACGCACCCTTAATCAGGCCTGGGAGGTCAACTATCTCGATGGGAATATGCCTCCACCCCTCCCTACAGTACGAGTTCCTAGTGCTACACTTCACCCCAAGCTCCGCATCCACACAGGGAGTAACAGCATAGCATGAACCAACATTTGGAGACTTGGTGGTGAAGGGATACGTCGAGATCTCCGCGGAGAGGAGGGTGGCCGCGTTGAAGAATGTTGTCTTCCCCGTGTTTGTCTTACCTATCAACCCGATCTTAATCAACCGACGATACCCCCTGATCACCAGATTGTAGCCGCTGGGAGAAAAACCTTCCCTGGGCCCTCTACTTCTAAGTCCTTTAGTTTGAATGGAGGTTAACTCAATGCTGGGTGTGTAAATTTATTTGTTCAAAAAAAGTGTCTGTGAGAATACATATATATGGCATTGAAAAATATCGTTGTAGAATGCCCATCATTAGCCCATTCATCATCTATATACTTCGAAAGGGCGCATTCATTATAGCCACTTTCTTCGCCTTCCTCTTGGTGATATTCGCGCTGCCCAGGGCTATTCCAGGCAACCCGGTCGCGGCGCTCCTCACCCAGATCTTCCAGCAGGCCCAGGCGAACCCTGATACAGTCAAGGCAGTTTATCGAAAATTCCTAGAAGAGTTTGGATTGAATAAACCACTACATGAGCAGCTCTTCGACTTCATCTCCCGTCTAATGGGAGGTGATCTAGGAACCTCGATCGCATTCTATCCAAGAAAGGTTGCTGATCTTGTCGCGTCTTATCTCCCGTGGACGCTTGGTCTTCTAATTCCAGCTATTCTCGTTGCCTGGGCTATTGGAAACCTCTTGGGCGCTTGGGCTGCCTACAGAAGGAGGACGCGGGTTGACAATGCCCTTCTCCCAGTCTTCTTGGTGCTTTCACAGGTTCCGTACTACTGGCTCGCCATGATTCTACTATATACCCTCGCCGTTACGGCTCGCGTATTCCCTGTGGCGGGGGCCTATCCGCCGGCCATGTCCCCCTCCCTCACATCAACCTTCATCCTCGCAATGCTACACCACTACACCCTCCCATTCCTATCAATTGTTATCGTGGCTATCGGCGGGTGGGCGATTGGGATGAGGGTCTTAGTAATCTATGAGCTTAGGTCGGACTACGTGGAATACAGTGAACTTCTCGGGCTCAGCGACAAGAAAATACTGGGTTACGTGTTTAGGAACTCTATCCTACCACAGGTTACCGGGCTCGCCCTCTCGATGGGTACTGTGATGGGTGGAGCGCTGATAACTGAGCTTGTCTTCTCATACCCTGGCACTGGGTATCTATTATTTAGGGCGCTCTCCACACTGGACTATCCGCTGATCCAGGGGACGTTCATTATTCTTGTCTCAACCCTACTCGTGGCTAACCTGATAGTGGACATCCTCTACGCATATATCGACCCGAGAATCAGGGTTAGCTACGTGGGTGATTGAGAAGATGCTCCGCGGTGTATCTAAGATTATCAGTCCAGAACTCTTCACCATCAGGAAACTCGACGCCAGTCTCGCTGTTCTCTTAACCATCTTTGCTCTAGGCTTCGTTGGGTCGACAGTTTATCCGGTGCAGCCGACGGCCGTGGTTGGGCCGCTTGAAACCCCGCCTTCGCAACTATATCCGCTTGGGACTGATGCCTATGGTAAGGATATTCTCGCACAGCTCATTGCGGGTATCAGGGGCTCTCTCCAGATAGGGGCGACCGCTGCGGCGATATCGCTACTCATAGGAGTGCTGATCGGGCTGATGGCTGGTTATAAGGGTAAGATTATTGATAACCTCTTGATGATGCTGACCGATATCGTGTTGCTGCTCCCCTCGATTTTGTTGATGATCATGGTGGCTGCATACTTTAAGTGGAGGGACCCGCTACTGGTCTCCATAATCATCGGCATTACCTCTTGGCCTTGGGTTGCCAGGGCAGTTAGATCTCAGACCCTTAGCCTCAAGAATAGAGAGTTTGTTAACCTCTCGAAGATGGCGGGCCTAAGCGACTTCCGGATAGTCATCAGGGACATACTACCAAACATCGCGTCCTACATCTTCATGGCTTATGTACTCTTGATGTCAGGCGCCATGATAGCTGAGACTGGCTTAAGCATGATAGGCCTCGGAACCACCCAGGGAGTTACGCTTGGAAACATACTTTTCTGGGCCCAGGTCTTGGAGGCTGTGAGGAGGGGGCTCTGGTGGTGGTTTATTCCGCCAGGGGCCACGCTGGTTGCCTTGGCGGCCTCCCTACTGATGATAGCCACCGCTCTCGACGAGTACTTTAACCCGAGGCTAAGGGGTAGCTAGGATGTCTGAGCCTCTACTGCTAGGCCTTGGTCTCCGAGCATCGTATGTTTTGCGGATAGGGGAGGTTAGGGCTGTTGACGGGGTCGACATAGAGGTGCCCCGTGACGCCGTAGTGGGTCTCGCGGGAGAATCGGGGTGCGGCAAGTCCACGCTCGTCAACGTATTGCTTGCCAACATTAGGCCGCCCCTTAGGATTAAGTCCGGCAAGATACTCCTAGATGGCGTCGACCTTTTAGAGATGAGTAGGGAGGAGGTTAGGAAGAAGGTCTGGGGTGTGAAGGTCTCCTATGTCCCGCAATCTGCCCTAAACGCCCTTAACCCCACCAAGCGGATAATCGAGCTGGTCAAAGACGCCATAACACAGCATACGCCTGCAACAGACCAAGAGGTTGTCTCCCTCTGCAAGCGGAGGCTCGAAGAACTGAACCTCCCAACAGACAGCATCCACAAGTATCCACACGAGCTGAGTGGGGGCATGAGGCAGAGGGTCATAATAGCGATATCGACACTTCTGAACCCCAGGCTGCTTGTCGTGGACGAGCCTACCTCGGCGCTGGATGTCTCGACCCAGAAGCAAGTGCTGAAAATGATGCTGGACATGAAGAGGAATAGAATAATTGACAGTATATTATTCGTTACGCACGAGCTTCCAGTCTTGAGGCAGGTATCCTCCCACGTCTATATAATGTATGCAGGTAAGATTGTCGAGTATGGGCCCGCCGACTCGGTCTTCTTTAACCCTCTACACCCATACACTAAGGCCCTTATGTATTCTGTAATGACACCTGAGCCCGAAACCCGTGAGAGGGGGCTTGTGGCCATTCCGGGCGAGCCTCCCAGCCTATTGATGCCTCCGCAGGGCTGCAGGTTCCATCCCCGCTGCCCATATGTAATGGATATTTGCAGGAGTAGTGAGCCGAGGCTTGTACCTGTTGGTGAGGGACGGGGGGTTGCGTGCTTCCTCCACCACTCGGAGGTAGCGAGCTGAGGGATGCTCGAGGTCAAGAATCTGAGTAAGGTCTTCACCGTCGGGCTATTCAGCAGACATAGAATCGAAGCTGTGAAGAATGTTTCAATGAATGTAAGTAGGGGTGAAATAGTCTCACTTGTCGGTGAAAGCGGCTCAGGAAAGACGACACTATGCCGAATGATTCTCAGACTCCTAGAACCGACATCCGGCTCGATCAAATACGATGGAGTCGATGTTACTAGACTAAAGGGAAAGAAGCTAAAATGGTATTGGAGGAAGGTTCACGGAGTCTTCCAAGACCCCTACGCGTCATTCCACCCATTCTATCGCGTGGAACACATACTCTACCAGGCCTTCAACCTACTCCCAGGCCTCAGTGAAGAGGAGAAGAAGATCCGCGTACACGAGGCTCTGAAGATGGTTGGGCTCAACCCAGAGGAGGTTCTCGGCAAATATCCGCACGAGCTTTCAGGAGGGATGAGGCAGAGAATAGCCATCGCTAGGTGCTTCATCCTAGACCCCGAGCTAATAGTTGCTGATGAGCCAGTATCGATGCTAGACGCCTCCACGCGTGTCGGGATAATCAAGCTCTTCAGCGACTTAAGAGATAGGATGAACTCGTCAGTGATATTTGTGACGCATGACATAGGGCTTGCATACGTGGTGAGCGACAGAGTATTGATAATGTATAAGGGCGTGATAGTCGAGGAGGGCGATCCTCTCACGGTGATGGATAATCCTAGCCACCCATATACGAGGCGTCTTAGGGAAGATGTTCCCCTACTCTACCGGAAGTGGGAGGGATTTTAGAAATCTTGCCCTCTCCCTTCATCGAGAGAGTCCTGCTCACAATCTTAGTGTGGGGGTTGCTCCTGGAGATTTTTGGAGTAGTTGTTCTTAGCAGCCAGCCTTGGAGGTTTGAGTTCTCATACCTCCTGGTACTACTAGTAATAACTCTGACAGCGATAATACTAATTGTTACAAGGCTGAGGAAAAAATATATGATTGGACTTGGAGCCTAGCTGGCTCTTCTTCTCCTACCTACAAGCAGACCTGCAACAGCGCCGATTATAAGGGCTACCACAGCGGCTACAACGACCATAGTAACGTCTGTAACAGTCTCGGTCCTAGTCATTGTCTGTGTTACCGCCAAGGTCTGGGTTGCAAAGACCGTCCTAGTCTGCTCAAGTGTCCTCTGGACGGTGACAGTTACTGTAGTCGCTCCGGTAACCGTCTCTGTTGTCGGTGGTGGCGGGGCAATGACCTTCGCCAAATCGTCAAAGAACTTCGTCGTCGAGAACTTCAACCTGTTTATCCAAGCTGGATATGCTGGATCTTGGCCCTTCTTGGCGATGTAGAACCATACTGGCAGATTAGACGGCCATGACCACATAGTGTCGAACCATCTCTGATTCTCCTCAGCAGGCCATCCAACCCAATATTGAGTTGAGTATTCATACCAAACAGCGCCATAGAAGAGTGGAACACCTGGAAGATCCCTCAGAAAGATCTCTTGCAACCTACTGTAGTATTGCTGGAGCTTAGCAGGGTCGGTCTCCTTGGGTATAGCGTCTATGAGTGGGATCACTTCTTGGTTCTTGTAGTTAGCCCAGTTGCCGGCAGGCATTGAGAGCCTCGGGTCCATCACGAACCTAAACACGTTCCACGGATGAGCATATCCGACGCCTGCCGACCATCCAAGGTTCAGGTCCAGCTGCTTGTCAATCGACCTCTGCCACCAGACACTAAAGTCTGGGAACTCTGTCGTGACCTCTATCCCAATCTGCTTCAAGTTGCTCGCGATGATCTCACACATGGCCATCCAGTCAGTCCATCCATAAGGCACCTGTATAGTGAGACCCTTTAACGGAGTCCCGTCTGGGAGTTCCCTCCAACCGTCTCCGTCCCTGTCCCTTATGTTCGCGTCGTCAAGAATCTTCCTCGCCTTGCTCAGGTCGTAAACCGGATACATACCCTCCAGCTTTTTGTCGATGTATTTGCCCGCTGGGCTCGTGTGGACTATTAGTGAAGGTGAGGCCCTGATGCTGTAGTTGTAGTATGGCTTGCTTATCAGCTCATCGAAGGGTATCGCGTGGGCGATGGCCTTTCTGACGTTGGGGTCGGCGAGAGCCTTCTTCTCATAGTTCATGTAGAGGAGAATTGGGCTGTCGCCGAGGTAGTATGGCTGCTTCGCGTAGTATGTCCTCCTCTCAAGACGCTTAACCTCCCAGAGCTCCCATATCTTAGGCGTGAAGTGGGTCATAGAGTCAAGCTCTCCAGTCTCGAACGCTAGCGCTGCAGCAGGGTTATCCTTGAATGTTCTATGACAAATGTACTGAGGGCGCGGAAGACCGAAAAGGTCCCGGCCCCACCAGTCATCTACCCTCACATAGCAGAATGTATCCTCAGTAAATCTTAGTAGCTTGTAGGGACCTGCTCCAACAATCTCCTCCGGCTTCTGTTCCATATACTCGCTTGCAATCTTGCCACCCATCTGTGCCTCGAGGGCAGACCATCTGTGTTGAGGAATTATAAATGTTGTGAGTATTCCGAGGAACTGGAAGTAATTCAGTTTCGCCTCACTGGTAACTAGCTGCACAGTCTTTTGGTCAATAACTCTAACCTCCTCAACGTAATCCCACATCGGAGTTAATGCCCCTATAGTGTACTTCTTCCCAAGCTCGAAGGTGTATTTTACATCATTTGCAGTTACTGGCCTACCGTCCCACCACTTCGCCTCAGGTCTGATCTTAACCTCGAGGGTGTACTTGTCAACCCATCTATAACTCTCAGCGGCATAGGGTATCCACTCATCACTGAACCTACTATACATAAAGAGTGATGGATACATCATCTGAGTACCCCAGTCTACGGAGGGTAGTAGGGGGTTGAAGCCCTTGGGTGGCCCCCAGTCAGAGGAGACGTAGACCGTTTCTTCCCGCGGGATCTCCTGGGCAACAGCAGTTGTCAGGAACAGCGGCAGCAGAAACGTTGCAACCAGTAGTAGAGTCGCTTCTTTTCTCATAGCGGCTCTAAAAATGCTTCCTCATATATAAAGGTTTATTAACTAGTTAATAGATTCTCATAACAATTAAGCGCGAAAACTATTATCCACGTATATTATAACTCTTTAAATATTTTCCCCTTATTAGTAGCCTCACCGTGACGAACCTGTCAAGCCCTGATGTAGCTATCTTCTTCCCATAGACCTCCTCCACTTGGAAGACGCCGGCCTCATTAACCATGTCCACCTCGACTACCAGTGGCACCTCGTCACCCTCCTTCAGCTCGACCGATTTAATAGCGAGCGCAGAGAAGGCGTGAATGTCTGATTTTCCATAAGTATAGGGGTATCTTGCCCTACCCTCAGCCATGTCTGTCCCGTCTGCCAGCTTGACGACCCCTGCCTCGAGGCTCAGAGACTGCACGTGGTCGTCGTGTGCCAGTATTGTGTGTAGGACTTCCTGCTTGATTCTCAGCTGCGTCCTCATGTCCGGGTAGTATTCTGGAAGTATTCTGGATAGGATTCCGGCTGCGATATAGGTTCCCGTTATGTGATGCATCTCTCTGTGAATCATGTTGCCTATGTCGTGAAGATACGAGCCCAGGAGCACCACTATAGCCGCGTCTCTATAACCGAGGCCGTGGTAGGATGTTACAGGCTTCAAGCCCCGCTTTGTCAGTATATCCAGTATCTCTAGAGCGGAGCCTGCTACTATCCTGGCATGCATGGGGCCGTGGTCGTTATAGTAGAGCCGCTTCACGACCATGTCGTTACAGAGTCTTAGGGATGTCTGGAGCTCCTCATCGTTCTCCAGCTCATGGTATAGGGCGGATAAGACCTCGTCATCTCTCACCTTCTCCTCAACCAGCCTCTCCGAGACCCTAACCATAACACGATAATACCTTGCCCCCGAAATAAAACCCCACTTCAAGGCCAGCTGGGGGCATTGTTAATTACGTGGGTAGGGGAAGAGGTTCTATGGAGAGGGGGTGGGCCGGGGATGGGCTGGATAAGGGAGCCAATAGTCGTGGTCCTGGGGCATGTGGATCATGGTAAAACCTCTCTCCTCGATAAGATGAGGGGTACAGTGGTTGCCAGACGGGAGGCGGGCGGCATAACGCAGCACATAGGCGCTAGCCACTTTCCACTAGACGCCGTCTTAGAAACTTGTAGACGGCTACTAGGCGAGGTTAAGGTCCAGCTCAAGGTCCCCGGCCTCCTCTTCATAGACACACCCGGACACCAGGTCTTCGCAAACTTGAGGAAGAGGGGAGGCTCCATCGCCGATATGGCCGTCCTCGTTGTGGATGTGATGCAGGGGGTCCAGGAGCAGACTGTCGAGAGTATCCAACTCCTAAGGGCGAGAAAGACACCGTTCGTCGTCGCGCTCAACAAGATAGACATGATCCAGGGGTGGAAGCCTGTTGAGGGAGCTCCTTTCAAGGACTCCATCAACAATCAGGCCCCGCGCGTGAGAGAGCTTCTTGAGACCCGGCTATACAGCGTTGTGGGACAGCTCGCAAACCTCGGCTTCCAGTCAGACCTATACACAAGGATAACCAACTTCGCAAAGACCCTAGCGATTGTTCCTGTCAGTGCGAAGACTGGTGAGGGTGTGGCTGACCTCCTGCTCGTGATTCTGGGGCTGGCTCAGGCCTACATGTCGAAGCAGCTGGAGGCGCGCGAGGATGGTGCAGAAGGCGCGGTCCTCGAGGTTGTCGAGGAGGTGGGGCTAGGAGCAACAGTCAACGCCGTTATAAGTGATGGCATGTTGCGTGTGGATGATAGGGTCGCAGTGCTTGGTCGGGAGGGGCCGATGGTCGTCAAGGTTAGGGCCCTCTTGATGCCGAAGCCTCTGGACGAGATGCGGGACCCGCGAGACAGGTTTAAGCTAGTGGAGGAGGTCAGGGCCTCGGCTGGCGTGAAGATAGCTGGTGAGGGCCTCGACAAGGTAGTCCCGGGCTCACCCCTCTATACAGTATCAAGCGAGGAAAAGCTCGCGGCGGTCTTCGAGAAGCTTAGAAGCGAGGTCGAGGAATTCGTACTCAGCACAGACAAGACTGGCGTAATCGTGAAGGCAGATACTCTGGGAACCCTTGAGGCGCTGGTGAACTATCTTAGGGACAAGGGTGTCCCGATAAGGGCGGCTGACATAGGTGATGTCTCGAAGAGGGATGTGATGGAGTCTTCTGCTGTCAGGCTTAAGGACGAGTTTCTGGGCGTAATCCTAGCCTTCAATATCGACGTGCCTAAGGAGCTTGAGGCAGAGGCTGCTAGCCGTGGGGTCAGGATATTCAGGGGTGAGGTTCTCTTCAGGCTGGTTGACGATTATCTTGAGTGGGTGGCTAAGACGCGCGAGGAGCGCGCCAGGGCGAGCTTCGAGCGGCTGGTCAAGCCTGCCAAGGTAAAGGTGCTTGAGGGCTTTGTCTTCAGGAGGAGCAACCCCGCCATTTTTGGGGTCGAGATACTCTCAGGCCAGCTCACGCCGCATGTCAGCCTGATGAACTCATCCGGTCGAGTTGTCGGTGTTGTCACGCAGATTCAGAACATGGGGAGGCCCGTAGCCTCGGCCTCCGTGGGTGAGAAGGTAGCCGTCTCGATGAGAGAGCCGGTGATTGGGAGACACATAAAGGAGGGGGAGACCCTCTATGTCGCTGTACCCGAGGGCGACGCTCGCCTTCTCCTAAGCACATTCCAGGATATGCTCGGCGAAGACACAAAGGCCGCCCTCAAAGAGATAGTCGAGATTAAGCGGAGGACCAACCCGCTATGGGCCATGTAGTTCTGGAGGCTGGGGCAAGACTCTATTGTTTAAAATGTTAATAGTTGGGCTGGCGCATATAGATGCGTGGCTCGTCCATTTTTAGGCATAGCTATCCCACACTTTGGCCGGAACCTCTCACCTGAATCAGTGTATGGTGTTGCGAGGACTGCAGAGGAGCTCGGTTATGACTCGATCTGGACCACAGACCATGTAATAATCGATTCATCCAACTACTATCCATACGGCCCGATATACGAGAGCATAGTTACGCTCACGGCCATAGGCAGTGTCACTGAGCGAATAAAGATAGGAACCTCCATAATCGTCATACCCATGAGGAACGCCATCCTAGTAGCTAAGCAGCTTGCATCAGTCGACTCCCTAACCGATGGGAGGCTCATCGTAGGGTTGGGTGTGGGGTGGAACAGGCAGGAGTTTAGAAACCTAGGCGCCAGCTTCGGGAGGAGGGGAAGGATTGAGGAGGAGTCTATCAAACTGATGAGAACTCTCTGGAGCAGTAGCAGGCCAGTCTTCAAGGGGGAGTTTTACAAGGTTGAGGACGCTGTCTTCGAGCCCCCACCGGCCCAGGCTGGAGGTCCGCCGATCTGGCTGGGTGGGAACAGCAGAGCTGCTTTTGATCGCGCCTTGAGACTTGCAGACGGCTGGCATGTCACAGGTATGCATCCAGACGATTTCGGGGAGATGGTGAGGAGCGCGGCGGGGAGGGTTAAGCCGGGCTTCGTCTTCTCTGCTAGGCTCGCAGTCGAGCTTGAGGGGAAGGGGCCTAGGGAATACATTTCAGCCCTGGGGGACAGGCGATACCTGCTGGGAGGGGATGCAGGGCAGGTTGCGGGGCAGCTCTCAGAATACGTAAAGGCAGGGGCAAGCCACCTGGTACTATACCTGGGAGATGTTCCTGCGAAGACCTACATAGAGAGGATGAAGCATTTCATGAAGGACATCGCTCCTTCCATCTAAGCAAAATCCCAGACTATTCTATGCTTTAGGCTAACCATGGCGGGGTTGGCCGCGGCGTCTCTATCTAGCAGGCCCCTCTCGATTTTTCAGATGCCCCTGTGGAAAATCTCTATGACGACATAGTTTGTGAGGAGCTCGGCGATCTCAGGCGGGACGGCGGCCAGGAGCTGGAATATCGGGCCCATCTCCTTCGGGAATCCTTTCTCAAGCCCTAGAGCCTTAAGTATCTCCTCCCCATGCGCCTCGAGGAACTTCTCCGCCTCCGTGTAGAGTTTTGCGAGTGTCGCTATGTCCATCTCGCCCGGCGTGAGCATCCCTAGGACGGTGCTGAAGATAGTTAGTAGGTTCTCCGTCTCGGTTGGCGGAAGCTTCTTCACGATCTCAGTGCATTCTTTGAGGTCTGAGATCATGGGGTCTGCCGTCTTCTCGTGTATCGGTGTTATTGTTAGGTGGAGGCTTGGTGGAATATTCATCCCATCAATCCCCTTCTGTGGATAGAGTAGCCAGCCCCTCTTGGCCATCTCGTCGGAGAGCTTGAACAGGTTCAGCTCCGGGGAAGTGAAGGCGGCGATGACTGTCGGCTCTCCCATGAGGCTGTAGCCCGCCTCCTTGAACCCACTCACAATCCTCTCCCTAGCTGAGATTATCTTCTTGGCAAGCTCTAAGTACCCCTCCTGCCCGAAATAATGTAGTGTCGCCCAACTGGCGGCTAGCAGGGCCTCGGAGCGCGAAGAGAGGACAGCGGGGTTCACGATGGGGTATCCTGGCCAGCGAATGTTAGAGAACTGGGAGAACATCTTGTAGAACTTCTTCCTGAAGAGGACAACGGATGCTCCGATTGGGGTGTAGGCGTATTTGTGGGGGTCGAGAGAGATTGATGAGACCCCCTCAACCCTGAAGTCAAACTCAGGTATCTTATCGCCTACCTCCCTCATAAAAGGCAGGACAAACCCTCCGACGCAGGCATCCACATGTAGCCACAAGCCCTTGTCTGAAGCTATCTCAGCGAGGTCCTTTATCGGGTCTATTGTGCCGAAGGGCCAGTTGGGTGCTGAGCCGACAATCATGGCGGTGTTCTCTGTTATCGCCTCGTTTATCGCGTTGGGGTCGGCTGTGAAGTTCGCCCCATCTATTCTAACCCTCTTCACGCGGAGAGCCATATACTCCGCGGCCTTGTCATATGCTGGGTGGCCTGTGACAGGCATCACGATCTCCGGTATTGTCAGCATCCCTCTCTTCAGGATGAAATGGTCCCTAGCAGCCTTCACGGCGAGGAAGATGCTCTCCGTCCCGCCGAACGTGAATGTCCCCGAGACCTGCTCGTCCCCGTGCATGAGTGAGGCTGCATAGTCGACTATGTCCTTCTCCATCCTAATCGCGCTCTGAAACTCCGTGAAGTCTAGCATGTTCTTGAAGGCGAACATCTTATAAGCCTCAAAGGCAGTCTCCCTCACCTCCTCAACCCCCGGCTCAAAAGCTATGGTGAAGAGCCTTCCACTATAAGGGTCTGCATCACCCTCAGCAAACCCTCTCAATCTGCTCAAAATCTCCTCCCTCCCCATCCCCCTCCTCGGCAACACAGACCTCATCGAACCCTCCACCGCCCGACACGCTAATAAGATTTTATATGGAATGGGACGCGGACTACCGCGCCTAGGTGGCTCTGGCTAGTCGATAGTGTAGGTTGGCTGCGACTTTATCACCCGTGTGGTGACCATCACGTTCGTCTCCCTCACGCCCCTAACCCTCTTAACCCTGTCAACTAGGTTTTGAAGCCCTGGGAGGTCTCGCGCAAAGGCTACAGCTATCAGGTCGTATTCTCCGCTGAACTGGTAGATGTTCAGTATCTCTCTCCAGCTCTTTAGCTCGTTTATGGCTTCCTCTCTAAGGGATGGGTCGAGCTTTATCATGAAGGCCGCCGAGACGTTAAGCCCTAGCCTCCTGGGGTCGACCAGTGCCACAAAGCCCCTAATTACCCCTAGCTCCACCAGCCTGTTTATCCTGAAGCGGACTGTGTTCGCGGGCATCCCCACCTCCTTCGCAATCATCGAGGCAGGCATCCGGGCATCCCTCTGTAGAGCACGTATTATTGCCAAGTCCTTCTCATCAATCTCTACCATGGCCTCTTGGGCCCATGTGAATGGCTACTGTTAGGCTTTAATCTTTGTCCCTCTTAAGCCACTGGCTAAGGCTCTTAACCAGTAGAACCCCAAAGAAGATCAGGGTTGCCACACCTGCTATCGCTCCGCCCGAGCTTATGGAGAGGTAGTAGGAAAGGTATAGCCCGGTGACCGCTGAGACGGCGCCTATGAGGATGGACATGCCCAGCATCTGGGCGATGTTGCGAGAGACTATTTGGGCTGTGGCTCCAGGTGTTACGAGGAGTGTAATTACGAGGATGATTCCGACCGTGTTGAGGGCGCTTACAATCGCTAGTGAGAGTAGAATCATGAGGGTGTAGTGTAGGATGGTTGTCGGCACTCCTATAACTTTGCTGAATATGGGGTCGAAGGTGTATGCGACTATCTCCTTCAATAGCAGGGCCACAGTAAAAACGACAAGGCTCCCTATAGCCGCTGATAGGAGCATGTCACTAGGTGAGACTCCCAGTGGGTTGCCGAATAGGACGTGGAAGACATCCATGGCTGGGCGCATCCAGCTTAGAAGTATTAGGCCTGTCGCGAAGGCGCCTGTCATCACGACTCCTATAGCCGTGTCGTTCCTGATTCTCGCCCTAGACTCTACTAGGCCTATCAGAGCGGATGAGCCTACACCCGCTAGTAGGGCGCCTACCAGGTATGGGATATTGAGGGCGAGAGCTATCGCTATTCCTGGTAGAACAGAGTGGGAGACGGCGTCTCCGAGAAGCGACCAGCCCCTCAGGACCACGAAACTGCTGAGGACGGAGCAGGTTACAGCAACTATGACAGAGGTCAGTAGGGCCACCCTCATGAACTCATACCCCATAGGCTCAGCCAGCAGCTCGAACATGCCTACTTCCAGCCCGCTACTTTCTCCAGGTCGTCCAGATGCAGAGCGACCGTTGAGCCACCATAAGTGTTTACGAGGTTCTCGGAGGTGAGCACCTCCTTCGGCGGACCGAAAGCAACCAGCTCATTCCTAATCAGCGCCACGTAGTCGAATATTTCGAGGGTTGCGCTTATGTCATGTGTAGCCATCACAATGGTCTTCCCCTGGTCTCTCAGCGCCTTCAAGATTTCAAGGAGCATCGACTCGGAGGGGGCGTCCAGCCCCGCTATCGGCTCATCCAGCAGGTAGACTTCACCGCTTTGGCAGATGGCCCTGGCTAGAAATGCTCTCTGCTGCTGGCCGCCTGATAGCTCCGAGATCTTACGGGATGCGAGGTCCTCAAGCATGACCAGTCTTAGAGCCGTGTCGACTCTGCTGTCTCTGGTGTTGAGCCATTTGAAGAGACCCCTCCTCCTTATATTCCCCATGGCTACCAGCTCCCTTACTGTGAGTGGATATTCCCAGTAGACATCTTCTCTCTGCGGTGTGTAGGTTATGAGGCCCCGTGCCCTCGCGGGGTCCCGCCCAAGCACCCTCACCTCACCGGAGGAGGGCCTTAAGAGGCCGGCTAGCATCTTGAGTATGCTCGTCTTACCAGCGCCGTTAGGGCCTATCAGAGCAACCATCTTCCCCGCTTCCGACTTGAAAGTGATGTCGCGCAGGGCGACGACCTCGTCATATCTAAGCGAGACCGACTCAAGCTCTACCGCATACATCAGCACCACCTTAAAAGCTCTCTAACCATTGTCTCCACATTGAACCGCATCATTGAGATGTAGTTGTCGAGCCCCAGCTCCGCTGGGCCTAGGGAGTCGGTGTAAAGCTTTCCAGCAACTCTACCGTGGACGCGGGAGGCGAAGGCCTCCATTACTCGCGGGCTAAGGGTTGACTCGACGAAGAAGACGCATAGCCCGCTCCCCTCCACCCTCCTCTGTGCACGCGCCACGTCTAGCGGAGATGGCTCAAGCTCTGTTATCATCGAGTAGAAGTATCCAATTATCTTGAAATTATACGACCTCGCAAAATACTGGAATGCGTTTTCCTGTGTGAAGAGTAATCTCCGGGGAGTCTCAATCTTTGCTACCTCCTCACGTATCCATGCGTCAAGCGCTTTCAGCTTCCCTATATATTCCTCCGCTCTCTCCCTGTATCCCTGTGCGCCAGCCGGGTCCAGCTCGATAAATGCATCCCTAATCTTCTCCACATAACGTATCGCCAGCCCCACATCCATCCACATATGCGGGTCCATCCTACCAGCGTAGGGCCCGTCAGGCACTATCAGCGCATACTGTTCAAGCCCCTCTGTAACCCTCACGACCCGCGCCTTTGAGGAGGCTGTGACCAGCCTCAGAATCCACTCATCTATTGTGAATCCATTATAGAGTATTAGGTCTGCCTCCGCGGCCTTGACAAAGTCTCGGGGGGTTGGCTCAAAGGTATGTGGGTCCCTGCCAGGAGGGACCATGTATTCTACGCGCCATCCAGGCCCAGCCACGTTCCGGGCCAAGTCCCAGATTATTGTGGTGGTCGCGAGAACCACCCGTCCTCCACCCCCAGCAGAGTCTCCAGAACCCACATATGGTTGGAGAAGAGGCGTAAGCAAGAAGAGAAACGCTGCTAAGTATACTAGCATGTACGGTCCCCTAGTCATTGCTATCGCACCCCTGACAAATGAGCCTGCTCAACCGTTACTAACTTCTAGACGGTGCAGCCCTTAATTAACTTAGGCCAACCTATTATCAAGATGTATTGATTCTCTCAGGAAATGTAGCCTCTTGGCTAACAGGTTTTCGAAGGAGCCTACAAGGATAGTTTATGACGGGATATGTATATGAGCCTAGGCCTGATTTCTAGCGTCTCGGATGAGCAGTATCGAGCAGGGGGTCGTGGAGGGGCTTCACCATGTGACACTCATCACGTCGAGTGAGAGGGTCAATAGAAAATTCTACACAGAGGTTATGGGCCTCAGGCGTGTTAAACTATCGGTGAACCAGGACGACATCTTCCATAGACACCTATTCTACGGAGACGAGAAAGGCTCCAGTGGCTCGGTGATAACATTCTTTGAGTGGCCACATCTTGTCAGCGGCCGCTCCGGCCTCGGCTCCCCCCACCACCTGGCTTACACGGTCAGCAGTGTGGAGGCGTTGCGGAAATGGGACGCGTGGTTGAAGAGGCAAGGCGTGCCTCTGAGCGGGCCCCACATTCTGCAGGGCAGGATCTCAATATATCTCAAGGATCCGGATGGTGTCCTGCTTGAGCTGACCTGCAGGGTAGAGGAGGAGTTTGACCCGACTGCCCTGACCGAGCTCTATAGCGAGGAACCCCCTGTGGACGCTATATCGCGTGATATGAGGCTGACGCTTATGGATCATGCTTCTCCCGTAGCCACAGATGCAGCACTGGTGGAGCGATTCCTCTCCAAGACGCTCGGTCTTAGGCGCGTCGCTATGAGGGAAAATCCCCATGACCCGTCAAGCGCGGTTCTAGGCCTCGGCTCCGAAGACCACGATTTCCTCAGATACATTCT
>JAUQPU010000006.1 GCA_030550235.1 Thermoproteota archaeon | reverse complement strand
AGCTGGCTTAGAATGTAGTTGGCTGATTCAGGGAGGATTGCGAATCTAAGCTGCTGGAGCCTCGATGCCCCAACCCCCCTTACAGCCTCAAGAACCTCGCTGCTCACTGAGTCGAAAGCCTCGTAGAAGAGCTTCCCAAGATAGCCAGTCGTGTAGAATGCCAGTGCGAGGACACCAGCAAAAGGCCCGAAACCCGCGACGACAACGAAGACAAGAGCCCAGAGTATCGCTGGTATAGTCCTGATTAGCGCAAGTATTGTGCGGAATAACATCCTTACTGGAGGGGGAGCGAGGAGTCTTGCGCTAAAAATGGCTAGGCAAAGGGCCAAAGCACCCCCAATCAGCGTCCCCGCAAACGCCATGACTATGCTCTCGTAGATTGTGGAGAGGGCTTGTGGAAGAATAGTGGGGTCTGGTGGGAACATCTCGGCTAGGAACGGGCCGATATTCTGGATCTTCGCTAGTCTACCCAGGTCGAAGAACCCGACCTGCCACAGAGCGAGGATGAAGAAAACAAGTATGGCTATCCACCACCTAATCTTAAACCTCAAGACGGGTCTCACCTTAACGCCATGACTAGCTCCGACTCTGAGACACTCCTCCCATCCTTGCGTAGTGTGAATTCGCCGTTCTTCAGCACCAGCACTTGGTCGGCGTATCTAGAGGCGAGATGGATGTCGTGGCTGGTGATTGCTGTGGCTATGCCCTTCTCGTCGGCGAGTCGTCGGAAGACGTCCAGGACCTCGATAGCTGTTAGGAGGTCAAGCTGGCTTACAAACTCGTCTGCAAGTATGACCTTAGGCTTCTGCATTAAGGCCCTAGCTATGGCGACCCTCTGCCTCTGCCCCCCACTCAGCTGCGACGCTTTTTGATACTTGAACCGGCTCAGCCCCATCATCTCTATAATCTCCTCAGCCCTCTCTACCTCCTCCCTAGGGAACTGGCCCATTAGAGAGTGGAGTATAGGGACTCTTGAGAGGGCCCCGACTAAGACGTTGTCCATGACTGAGACATTAGAGACGATGCCGAACCCCTGTGGAATGTAGCCGACTATGCTATACACTCTCCTAGCAGTCTCGCTTGAGTTTATCGGCTGGCCCCTAAAGAATACCATTCCGCGCGTGGGTTTGAGTATTCCTTTCAAAATCTTTAACAATGTTGTTTTACCAGCGCCGCTTCTTCCGAATATCATGTAGATCTTCCCCTCCTCGATTTGGAGGGATACGTCTCTGAGGGTGTAGTTTCTTGAGTCGTATGTGAACCAGACTTCTCTGGCCTCTAGGAGGCTGCTCAACTATACCGTAACCCTGTCTCCTCAATGTACCTCTCGAGGGAGCTAAAGTGTTCTGTGTCTGTCTTCGACTCGAACCCGACGAATAGTGCCGAGACCATTTTCTTCATCAAGTCTCTATACTCGGGGTTTGAGAGCTCCATGAAGGCCTCCCTCAGCCTATGCTTTAGGTCTGCGGGTAGGTCTTGTGAGACTACAACGGTGTGGGAGGGGAGTGGGCCCTGGGTCTCTAGAACTCTGGACGACTCCATGGCCTTTGTGTAAAGCTCATAGGATACATCCCCAGCCATGACTGTCACGTCAACCTGCCCCGCACGTAGGGCCTCAAAGCACTGGCCATATCCTCCGCCGAAGACCACCTCTCCGAAGAACCCACGCGGGTCAACCTCACCCCCCTCTCCATGGTTGAGGAGTCCAAGCTCAACCAGTCTCGCCATAGGAGCTAAGTATCCCGATGAGGAGAGTGGGCTGGGAAAGCAGACCCGCCTCCCTCTCAGCTCCTCAAGCGATTTGTAAGGCGTCTCCTTTAGAACAATCCAGTAGGAGTAGTAGTATGTTGCGTTGACCTTCTCCCCGTCAATTGCGACTGTTCTGACCTCTGCGAGCAGCAACTCGGCACCGGCATTCTTGACTGCTAGATAAGCAGGCCAGGAGCCCATCAAGGCCACTTGGACATTCTTAAACCTCAACCCCTCAATTACACCTGCATAGTCGGTTGGGATGTAGACCTCCACCGGAATTCCCAGTCTCTTCTCTAGGAACTCCTTGAGACTCTTAGATGACTCGGAGATGTCTAAGGGGTTCTGGGTCGGCTGAATTGCAATTATTATCTTGGAGATAGTTGGCCTCGGCAGGAAGGTTTGAAGGCTGAGTGCTACGGCGGCCAGGATGACGACCGCGGCGGAGATTGTGATGACGGTTTTCCTGTTCATGCATGGGAGTTTATAACGCCGTTATATTTAACTTCACTGCTTAAACAATAATTTTACACAATAAAACCACACTTTCAAAACCAACGGGTATAAATGAGACACGCCACAGCCAATCTTCAGATTGAGGACACCCGGGCGCCTCCTCCTAGCCGCCTCTCTAGCGCTTTTGATACTTGCCTTCATCACCTATCAAGGAGTCAGCATGCCCCTCAGCAGTTTCTCAGCTATAATGAGCGGGGCGACCCCCATCTTTGAACTGGCTGTCAACGTCCAGCTCACGGGGCCCGACGGCATAACTAGACCAGACCATAAGGCCACAGTCATTGTAGGCCTATACTCAGCCCAGACAGGCCCTGATGGCATGGCCCAGCTTAGACTCCCACCCGGAAAATACAGCACACTGGTAAAGAGCAGCGACCCGAGGCTCCTACCACTCACAATGGAGCTCATAGTAAAGGGAAACGCGACTCTCAACGTCCAGTTCAAGCTCGCAAGACTATACCCGGACAAGATAGAGCTAGACTCAGAGTCTGGCTCAACAAGAATCAGGATGGAGCTGACCGCCCCCGAGGGTGAGAGGATCTTTATCTCCTACCCCCAGATCATCGGTCTGACGCCCAGCGGCTCACCCATTAAGATGTCAAGGGGTATAGAAGGCTTTAGCAACTTCTTCCAGAGAATAAGCCCCGGAACCCTGGTGCTCGATCTGTTGATTGAGAAAGAGATCGCCGTGGTGGACGTTAACTCGACTTTTGTTCCGCTCGAGATAATAGAGTGGCAGGTCAGCGCCTAAGAGCGTCATTCGCGGCCTTTGCCATGGAGGTTAGGAGAGCGTAGGGGTCCTTAGCCTTCACATAGGCTGAGGCTAGGAGAACTCCCTCGGTTCCCAGCTCGATGGCCCTCGCCACGTCGTCTGCAGTGGAGATTCCAGCTCCGCAGAGCAGTATCAAATCACTGTTTATTCTCCTCACCAGTTTGACGGTCTCTGTGACGACTTCGGGCTTGGCCTTGGAGACTGGTATGCCTGTTCCTATCAGCTCGGGGGGCTCGACTGCGAGCATGTCTGGCGTGAGGGCTGCACCAGCAGCGGATGTCTCTGGAGTATCTGTGCATAGGATGGAGAGGAGACCCAGGCTCTTCAGTTTCGCGATGCATGCGCCTATATCGGCTAGCGTCAACCGCCTCTCGGAGTGGTTGACTAGGCTTCCGACAGCCCCGCTGGACTTGACCGCCTCGGCAGTCACGTGGCCAGTCCAGCTCCCGGGGTCTCGCGCATCGATGTGCTGGGCGAGGACGGGTATGTTGACGCTGGACGCCACCCTGTAGATGTCTGTGTGCTGCACTGAGACCATGATGTTGACGCCCTGGTCCTGTCTAACCCGCTCCGCAATCCTCGCAAGGCTCAGCGCCCCTTCACCAGTAGCCTCCCTATACGTCTTGAAATTCAGGACAATGACAGGCCTAGACTTTAGAGGCTGCACGCGTGAAAAAATCCTACTCCACATCATAAACCTATGCATGCTGGATAGTACATGGATCTCAGCCCATCAGACCCTTTCGTAAAGACATACTCATTGATTCTTTGGCTTCCATCAGTTCCTCTTCCCTCCCTTCAACGATTAGTGGAATAGGGCGCCTCGACCCGCGAATGGTTCTGGGAGTTACAACGCACCGACCGAGCTACACCCGTCGGATGCTCCTAGTCATCTTGTGGGTGTCTCTGAAATATTTTAGTACTGCCTGCTATAGAAGAATGACAGTTTCACACACATCGGCTGAAATATTGTCGTCAAGACCTTTGTAGATGGTCTTAAGCGTCACATGACGTATCGATTCATGTGAATAGGGAAGGATCGATGGGATATCTGAGGCGGCTCTTTTAAAGTATATCTTGGGGTAGAATGCGAAGAATTTTGAATGCCGGTTAACGTGGTTGAAGTTTCGAGGAGTCCCCATGCCCGTTTAAGACCTGTGCCCTTAGACTGTGTCGACATAGTTGGTGGGTTCTGGGAAAGATGGGTTGGGGAGACTGCTAGAGCGGCGATCCGGCACCAGTATAGAATGCTGGAGGAGAGTGACAGGCTTAAGAGGTTTAGATGGGCGGCTGGGAGGTCCTCTGAGAGGCCCACCCGCTCAGTCTTCCCGTTCGACGACTCAGATGTCTACAAGTGGCTGGAGGCATGCGGCTTCTACTTCGCCAAAAGTAAGGAGGATAAGTTGAAAGGAGTCGTAGAGAGTGTTATAGACGACATTGTAGCCTCGCAGGAGGAGGATGGATATCTCTTCACTGAGCATCACGGCGCGCCGGAGAGGCGCTGGAAAAACCTCACATTCGACCACGAGCTCTACTGCGCTGGCCACCTGATACAAGGGGCCATAGCGCTTCACAGGTCGACCGGAGAAACCAAGCTATTCCACGCAGCCCTAAAGCTGGCAGACCTGATATCCAAAGAATTCAATCCCGACGGCATAAGAGGCGTCTGCGGACACCCGGAAATCGAGATGGCCTTAATCGAGCTCTACAGGGAGACGGGCGAGAGGAAGTATCTCAAAACCGCAGAGTTCTTCATAAACGAGAGAGGGAGAGATAGCCTCAGACCCTCCCCTGAGGATCGGCTGAACAACGCGCTCTACAGGATTCTGGGAGGAGCATCATACTTTGTGGACCATAAGCCTGTCCGCGAGCTTGACGAGATTGTAGGCCATGCTGTAAGGGCGCTTTATCTCAACTGCGGCGTCACGGACCTGTACATGGAGAGTGGAGAGGAGGCTCTTCTATGGGCTATGGAGAGGCTTTGGCGGAGTTTTGTCGAGAGGAAGATGTACATCACTGGTGCGGCGGGTTCCCGTTACGTCTCTGAGGCTTTCGGAGAGGACTATGAGCTACCCAACGAGAGGGCCTATGCGGAGACCTGCGCAGCTATAGCTAGCTTCATGTGGAACTGGAGGATGCTGCTGGCGACAGCAGAGGCCCGGTTCGCCGACGTTATGGAGCTGACGCTCTACAACTCCATCCTATCCGGAGTCTCGCTTGACGGGAAGCAATACTTCTACATGAACCCCCTCGCCTCTAGCGGCGGATACATGAGGTCTCCATGGTTCCCCTGCGCCTGCTGCCCACCAAACATAGCTAGGCTCCTCGCCTCACTCCCAGGATACTTCTACTCGACTTCTGAGAAGGGGCTCTGGGTGCACCTATACGGCACAAGCAAGACAGCCTTGAAGCTTGATGGTGTCGAGGCCGTGTTTAGGCAGGAGACAAGCTATCCCTGGAGTGGTGAGGTCAAGCTGACTGTTGAGACAGAGGAACCTGCCACCTTCTCAATTCTCCTCAGAATCCCAGGGTGGTGCGAGGCTCCCAGCGTCAGGGTTGATGGCCGAGTGTATAGACCACGCCTCTCAACATATCTCGAGCTTAAAAGGAGGTGGCGCGGCAAGACAGTCATCAAGGCCAGCTACCCGATGAGCGTCAAGATGAAAGCCTCACACCCCTACCTGAGAAACAACATCGGACAAGTAGCACTGACACGTGGTCCACTGGTCTACTGTGTTGAGAGCGTCGACAATACGGTGGACCCGAGGATGGTAGCTTTGGAGGGGAGGACCATTTCTAAAGAGGTGTTCAGGAGAGGTTTGCTTGGTGGTGTGACTGTGCTCTCCTTTAACGCCAGATTGATTGATTCAGCGGGCTGGCGGGAGAAGCTCTACAGAAGCCTCGACGCGCCGATGCTAGCTAGGAGAAGGGCCGTTGTGAAGGCTATACCGTATTATGCATGGGCTAATAGGGGAGGCTCGGTGATGACAGTCTGGCTACCCCTCATAGACTTCTGGAGAAGCAAATCGCCTAAGAGCCCCAGCTAACGCCTAAGCGCCGGTTAGTCGATAGTCATAGATGTAGTCGTGTAGCTCGAGGTATCTTTTGTCAAGCAGCCCCCTTCTCACCCTCTCAACCACCTCCTCCCTTGAGGGTGCAAAGACCGCCTCGAGGAGCCGCCTCCCCTCCTCAACGCTCATCCCAGCAATAACGAATAATAGCCTGGCGCTGTGCTGCAGGTAGCGGGAGGAGGTTAACTGCCTCCAGAGAACCTCCATTATGACTGGCGCTTTAGACCTGTCAAACCGCGGGGCATTAAGCTCAACTACCCTCCGGACAGCCTCTAAATCCGCGTTAAGCATTTCGGCAATCCTCCTCGCAGCCTCCTCTAGGGTAAAGTCTCTGAAGGGGCCTGCCGAGTAGGCCTGCTTGACAAGAGGCAATATTCTATCTACAAGCTCCTGGTTTGCCGCTCCCTCTCCCAGGACTCCGGCTGCGATTCTCAGCACGGCAATCCTGTCCTGCTCGCTATAGAAGGCCTCAACCCACTCGTTGTGAAGTTCCCAGAGGCTGCGGAAGAGCTCCCCGCAGAAGGCTGTCCCTGACTCAAACTTGACGCGGTTGACTGCAGGTATCACTCCTATCTCCGTCAGGCACGGTCCCCTAAAGTAGCCCATCTTGTTGAAGGCTGCGCGGTGTCGTATCAATGTCCAGAGCCAAGTGACGAAGATTCTGTAGGTTGCGAGGTCGTTCATGAACCTCTGCCCAAGCTCGTAGTCGTCGATTGCTGCGGCTAGGTTTCCGTTCAGGACCTGGAAGCCGTAGTTTGCCGCCATATAGAATGCATGCTGAACATGTTCAGGGGTGATGTCGCCTATGGGAGGGTCGTATAGTTCATGCCAAAGGTCCCTGTCTCCCCAGATGCGGCTCGTGAATAGCTTCTCAGGCGTTTCAACCTCCTCCCTTGGAACGACCCAGGGCGTAATCCTCCCCTCCTCATCCAGCAGCCCAAGCCTCTGGAACCTCCTCTTTTCATCCTCCGTCAATCCACTATCCACTGAGGGTAGGGCCACCCCATCGACATTCACCAGCTTGACCTCAGCGTCTATGAGCCGCTGAAGTCTCGAGACCTCGGTTCGGAGCGGCTCGTTCCCTGCGGCGACGTAGGACTCCTCCTTAGTCGCAACCCAGCTCTGTCTAAAGACGTCGTAGAGCCTGCCCCTCACCCTCCCCGAGAGGGCGTCCTCGAGAGTTACTCTACTGCCTACTGCCAGCTTCTCGCTGGGGACGAATATGAGGCCTAGTAGGCGCTCTCTTAGCTTGTCTAGCTTTATGTCTCTGAGGGCCTTGAGGTTGTATCTGTTGCGGCGGTAGTAGTCTGTGGCTGGGTAGAGCATGACAGCGGCCATACCGCCCACAGGTGCCGAATCCGCCTCACCATGCCTAAGCCCCGCCATCAGCATCATTAGCGCATTATATTTCTGGTAGACTATCATGTTGGGCGAGCTCATGGTAATGTTCTGGGGGTCTGGGAAGACCTTCTCCATTCTCCACATCTCTATAAGACTCCCGAGATAGTCCCACCTACCGTTGCTAGACTTGATTAGCCTCTCCCTCCAAACCCAGAGTATCACTGGTAAGAACCTGCCGGCCTGCCCCTCCTCATAGAGCATAGCAATCTTGATGGAGCCATAACGGACTCCTATCGCGTCCTCAATCATTCTAAGAAGCTTCTCCACGACTAGGGCCTCAGACGGCGTCTGAATCTTCGGAATATAGAAGTAGACCCCTGAGCCAGCCCTTCTGAGGGCTTCGTAGTTGTTTAGTGCGTAGATTACTGCTGAGGTTATGATGGCCGGTATCGGCTTCCCGTCGAGGAGGACGTCGAAGTCTAAGAGGTGTATTCCGGGGAGCCTGTGGAAGACTGTCGGCCACCTGCTCCGTGGCTTCTCAACTCTGTATACTTTTCCGCGCTCGTGATACTCTGGTGGGATCTCGCCTGCTAATACCCTCTTAACGTTCCTGCGTCCCTCCCAGATGGCCGCGTGTTTATCCCTTGAGCCGTATGGGACAAACATCGCGGGAGAAGCATCCTCCTCATCCTCAAAAGCCACGACAACGTCAGAGTTAATCTGGTTTATCGCCCTGCTCAGGGGGTGCCAGGGCCCGGTTATCTCCAATCCCGGGTTCTTTAAAGGATGAGCATCATCCGGGATTGGGACATTCTCGTTTAACCTCCACCTCAGGGAGGTATCCCTGTCGAGGAAGTTGTCAATCAGTCCCTGGACGATCTCTCTGAATGTGCGTCTATTGCCGTCCGCATCTGTAAAAACCTCGTCCCAATCTGGGAAAGCCCCCTTTAGATGGAGTGGCCTCTCATCCTCAAGCCACATCCTCCTCTCCTCAAGAACCCTATCAAACATAGGCCCCAGCTCTCTGGCAATCCTCTCAATCAACCCCTCAACACTAACCCTCCGGCCATTAACATCCTTAACGCCGAAGAGCTCGAAGTAATCCTGCAAAGCTCTTACAAGCAGCATACCAGATACATGAGTCTCGAAGCGTTTTAAGTATTCGCTCAATCACGCAACAGCCGCGGAGATATGCCGGTAACGCTCATATAGGAAATAGGTCTGGGGACTTGGTAGCTTCATGCCGACAGATATGTTGGTGGCCCGCTTCATTGAGAGGTTTAAGGAGCAGGGTGGCTTCGTAGAGCTCGTGGATAGCTGGGATGAGGCCCTAGACTCTATTGCCAGAGAGGCTAGAGCCGCGGCAGCCCCGGTGGCCGTCGCTACATGTGGGGAGGAACATCTAGAAGGGATCAGAGCTAGGTTAGGCGGAGTATCCAGGCTTGTAGGGCCTCGAGCGCCCCCCATCGAGATATCGCGCTGTGGCATAGGAGTAACATTCCCGATAGCAGGAATAGCTGAGACAGGCTCAATACTGGAGCTCAACTACGATGACTCAGACAGGCTTGTCTCAACTCTCCCGCCAATCCACATAGCCTACCTTGAGTCGAGGAGGTTGGTTGGGAGGCTATTGGAAGTCGCGCCAATCTTGAAGCAGGGTTTAGAGCGTGGAGCCTTCTCAGCCACGATAATATCGGGGCCAAGCAGGACCGCAGATATCGAGCTTAGACAGGTTATAGGTGTACATGGGCCGCATGTCGTCAAGATATTGCTGGAGGTGTAGGATTGGTTGACTGTTCATAGGGAGTTGGAAGGAAGGGTTAGGGAGCTGCTGAGGACAGGGCCTGTTAGAGGCTTGTATGCCGCCATGATGAGGGGACTCAGGGGGAGGGCGAAAGCTATAGTGGAGATGGAGGACTATGAGGCCTTCAGGAGCGAGGCGAGGAGGATAAAGGAGAGAAGCATCGCGAGGCTCCAAGAGCTTGTTGACATCTTCTCAAAAAACGCTGAGGAGAGGGGAGCGAGGGTCTATTATGCACGGGATGGGGAGGAGGCGGTAGAGATTGTAGCGAGGATAGTGAGGAACGCCGGAGCCAGGTTGGTGGCCAAGTCTAAGTCACTGACCAGTGAAGAGATATTTCTGAACGAGAGGCTTGAGGCTCGCGGACTAGAAGTCGTGGAGACAGACCTGGGTGAGAGGATTATACAGCTCGCGCATGAGAGGCCAAGCCACCTGGTCTTCCCGGCAATACACAAGACCACTGAGGACGTTAGAAGCCTCTTCTCAGCCGAGGCACATAGAGAGATAGGTGGCGACCTACAAGAAATCATGGGCTACATCCGCCAGAGACTCCGCGAGGTCTTCCTCAACGCAGATGTAGGATTCAATGGAGCCAACGTGGGGATAGCGGAGCTAGGGGCCGTGGTTTTGGAGACTAATGAGGGTAATGGGAGGATGACCTCCAGCATACCCCGTATTCAGATAGTCCTCATTGGTGTGGAGAAGATTGTAGAGAAGCTGGAGGAGGCGCTTATGCTTGCGAGGGCTCATGCTGTCGCAGCAACTGGGCAGAGGTTGACGACTTATGTCTCCATCATGGCCGGCCGCTCGCCGATGGCTGGGGACGCTTCTCGTGAGATGCACATAATCCTCCTGGACAATGGTAGGGGTAGGATGCTCGGAGATGAGGTCTTCAGGGAGGCTCTCTACTGCATAAGGTGTGGAGCCTGCATGAATATCTGCGCACCCTACAGCGTCACAGGAGGACACGTCTTCGGCCACATATACCCTGGCCCCATAGGCATCCCTTGGACGGCAAATATCCACGGACTTGACAAGGCCGCCTTTGCCCACCTCTGTATATCATGTGGTCTCTGCAAAGAAGTCTGCCCAATCTCCATCAACATCCCCCTCATGATCTCGAGGGTCAAGGCTCTCCTTGCAGAGAGATATGGCTATCCATACGCAGACAGGTCTATGATGATGTATGAGCGGTTCGGCAGAGTTGCTTCTCAACTTGCGCCGCTTAGCAACTGGGCCCTAAAGTCGCGGGCTATTCGTATCCTGCTTGAGAAGATTGTCGGCCTTGACAGGGATGCTCCTATCCCTGAGTTTAGGAGGGAGACGTTCCTCAAAAGGTTCAGCAGGGTTAGGGAGGAGGTGTCGAATCCCCAGTCCAAGGTGGTGCTCTTTCTCGACTTTTTCGCCAACTACTGTAGGCCTGAAATTGCTGAGAACCTGGTAAGGGCGCTCCAGCTAGCCGGGGTAGCTGTTGAGCTGCCGCCCCAGCTTACCTCAGGCTACCCCACGATATCCTATGGCAACTGGGAGGAGGCAAAGAGATACGCGGCCAGGAACATTGAGCTGCTCTCAAGCTATGTTGAGCAGGGGTATAGCATAGTCTCAATAGAGCCCACTGCAACATACGCGTTAAAACATGTATACCCGTATCTTCTGAGGGGTGATAGGAGGGCCGAGGCCCTATCCCAGGCCACAATGGAGGCCCTCCAGCTCCTTAGGAGACTGGTTGATGAGGGGTTGATAGCAGTTAAGGCGCGGACTATGAAAAGATGCGGCATCCACATACCCTGCCACCAGAGGCCTCTCTCGGGAGCGGAGAATGTTCTAGCACTTATGAGAGCCGCGGGGCTGGAGACCTCTATTATAGAGGATGGGATGTGCTGTGGAATGGCCGGGACTTTCGGCATGAAGCACGGCCCCATAGGCAGAGGGCTTTCTAGGGCCATGGGTGCTAGGCTCTTCGAGCTCTTCAAGTCAAGCGTCGTCGAAGTCATAGTCACTGAGAGCAGCGTCTGCACACTCCATATAAAAGAAGGGGCAGAAATGGAAGTGTTACACCCACTCGATATACTATATTTTGAGAAACCAAGCTAAAAAAGAGTGGTGGATGAGAGTGCCTGTTATGCTTTACCAAACCATGCCTTTACGTGCGGCCTGGTTAAATAGTATATTATCAGAACATTTATTATTATTCCTATGATGCTTGAGGGGTTACCTATTATGGAGACCAGCCCAATTATTATCCCGATTATTGAGAATATTATTCCAAGAATCCATGCCCATCCTTTTCCTGTCCAGAAACCATAAGCGAGGACGAACCCTACGAGCGCCAAGATTAGTAGCAGCCCACCTACAACAGCCCCAACAGCCGCGAATAAGCCACCCATAATCCCTGCCTCTGGTACAACTCCCACAAGCGCGCCGAGGGCGAAAAAAGCCAAGGCACCAAGCAGAGACAATATCGCGCCTATTATCTCCAGAATAGCTAGAATAGTTACGCCCGTAGGCCTAGTCTTTGTTGACACGGGTCCTAGTCACTTCTCTTGAATATATTCTTTTCTAGGGGGCAAGTCAAAAAGCCAGAATATAATCTAAGATAGCTTTGTTCAGGGTATAAATGCCGGGTTCGGGGATAGGACCTGTGGATGCGGGATTATGAGGAGCTTTTGAGGCGTGTTCTGGGCCTCGTGGGGGAGGAGAGGCGGGTTGAGATTGAGGCGGAGGTTGAGAGGAGGGTTGCTGAGGACCCGAGGCTCACACGTCTCGGAGCCTTATACATCGTGGCCGGCGAGCTTGGATTATTTGAGGGGCTTAAGCAGTCCTCATCTACCGTGGCTTTGTCTAAGCTTGTGGGCGGATTGAGCTCTGTTAACATTGAGGCCCGAGTCATAGGCCTATCTAAGCCTAGGCGTGAGCCCCCTGCCATCTACCTCAGGCTCGGAGACTCTTCCGGTGTTGTTGACGCTGTTGCTTGGGGTGCTGCTGTAGGGAGGCTTGAGGCTCTCGGCGTGGCTGTAGGGAATGCCATATATGTGAGGGGTGCCTATACGAGGGAGCGGCCTGACGGCTCGGTGGAGGTTCATCTGGGCGAGCAGGCTGAAGTATCTGAAGCTGGGCCCGGCCAGCCGCCACTGGAGCAATTCTTCGCAGAGTTGCCCGAGGTCTTCGAGGCCCGGGGAGCAGTCGACCTTAGAGCCGCGGTCCTGGGCCTATCCGATGAGCGTAGTGTCTCGGTGAAGGGTGAAGCTGTAGGTGTCAAAGACCTGCTACTGGGCCTGCGTGGCGTCAAGGCCGAGATGAGCCTATGGAGGGAGCAGGTAGGCCTGCTAGACGAGTCAGCCGTAGGCAAGATAGTCTACGTTGCTGGCGCTAAATGGTCCTCGGGAGGCACCCTAACAACCTCCATCCGCTCCAGCATATACATTCCCGAGAGAGAGGCCCACGAGCCAATCCTCCTCAAGATCGAGCGAGAGCTCCCACAAAAAGGGATGCTGCTGGGCGTGACGCGGGAGAGTGTGGAGAAGGTGTATTCCGAAGGTCTCAGGCCTGGTCAGCTGGTTTTGGTCAGAAGATATCGATATATGCGGGCTGGTAGGAGCTGGGCTCTTGTACCGCTTGAGTATGAGTCTACTGGGTTGGAGGGTGAGGTGCGGCCTAAGCTCATGAGGGTGGGCGGGTTACGTGTGGGGATGGTTGACGCCTCCGTGGAGGGTGAAGTGGCTTCTAAGTCGCCTACAACGCGCCTAGACACTAGGAGGGGTGAGATTGACTTCTCCAGTTTCTGGCTCAGGGACGAGTCTGGCTCGATATACTGTAAGGCCTGGGGTGGGGCTGTGAAGATGATTGAAGAGCTCCGGGAGGGTGAACGGATAAGCTTGCATTTTGTTAGAGTTGTCAGTAACCCTTGGGGTGAGCGCGAAATCTATGTGGGTGAGGAGTCCTTCATCGCCTCCTCAGAAGAGCCTACCTGAACTCCCTGGCCCCTAGAAGGTGATGGACTGGCTGATGGAAGGGCTGCCTGTCTCTGCTGAAGAGCCCTTAACGTAGGGCCAATCACTATCCCACGACCCCTCACTATATCAAACGTGTAGACAGAGTGGTCGGCAGAAGACCAACGCATCTTCCTAACCAAGAGTGTCCGCACTAACCGGCCATCCAAGTTAAGAAGGCCTAGAACAACCACACCTGATGAGAGGTACTCCTCATACCCAAACCTGCTCAGCTGCGTAGAGCCTGAAGGAATGTCACATGTCAGGATAGTAGTCGCTCCTATCCTCTCCTCCAAGTAAAGTATGATTTCGCGGATGTATTCTCGGACTGCGAAGTCGTCTGCCGCGCCGAAGGCCATAGCGGAGATTGGGTCGAGGACGATTCGCGAGACCTCTCCTCCCCGTGTCATCTTGATTATGGTGTCGATGTATGCGCGGCTGTCCTTCCTGTACCGGCCCAGGTCCTCAGAGTAGATGCGTATCTCGAATGGGAAGAACCTCCCCTCCTTATAATATGTCCAGAAATCCCAGCCAAGCGTCATAGCCCCATCCAGCACACCATTAATCCTCTCGTCAAGCGAGACATATGCTACCTTCTCACCCCTCTTCAACCCATCCATCAGGAAATGGAGGGAGAGGATCGTCTTCCCAACACCGGTTTCGCCAGTCACTAGGTATGTCTTTCCAGGTATAAGCCCACCTCCCGTTATCCGGTCGAGGGTTGGGATGCCTGTAGAAACCCGGTTAGTTGCCATTCACCCATCACTCTCTAACGTCCCATATAAATATGGGCTGGGCCGAGGGCCATGAAGCATGGGCCCCAATTTTTATCCTGCCGTTTAGAATTAGTTGGACGGGTATGTTGTTCCCCATCAGATGTTTTAGCTGTGGAGCGCCCATCGGGCACCTCTGGGAGAAGTATAACAGGCTTGTCAAGTCTAATATGAGCCCTGCAGAGGCCCTTGACTCTCTTGGTGTTAAACGATACTGCTGTAGGAGGATGTTCCTCTCCCACGTAGAGGTATTGGACAGCTTCTTGGAGTTTTCTGTTGCCTCTAGCGGGAGGAGCGAGTAGTTGGCTAGGATAACTAATCTGTCTGGTAGGGTGGTCTTCGACTCTAGGGGCGATAAGACGATCGAAGTTGAGGTCTCGATTGATGGTGTAAAGGGGCGTGCGGCCGCGCCGGCTGGGAAGAGTAGAGGGAAGAGAGAGGTAGAGCCTTATCCCGCAGGCGGGCCCGAGGAAGCTGTGAGGGTCTTAAGTAGCGTGGTTGCTCCAAAGCTGGTCGGCCACGAGTACTCAAGCTTCATCGAGCTAGATAAAACACTCCAGGAGATCGACGGGACCCCAAGCTTCTCAAAGATCGGGGGCAACACAGCCCTCGCAACCTCCGTCGCAGCGCTATCAGCCTACGCAGCCCTCACAGGCGAGCCTATCTACAGGATAATCTCCCGAGAGACGCGGCAAGAGCCCGGTCTCCCACTTCCACTAGGCAATGTGCTAGGTGGTGGAAAACACGCAGGCCAGGGTGCACCTGAGATCCAAGAGTACTTGGTCATCCCTCTCAACCCGAGGACAATCCATGAGGCTGTTGAGGCCAACATCAGGGTCCACAGGGCTCTCGGCGAGATTTTGTCGAAGAGGGTAGGTGGCTTCCCACTCGGGAAGGGTGATGAGGGCGGGTATGCTCCTCCAATCTCAGTCGAGGCAGCTCTGGAGGCTGTAAAGATGGCCGCCGACACGGTTGAGGACGCTATGGGTATTAGGTTAGGTATGGGTCTGGATGTAGCGGCAGGCAGCATATATGACGAGTCCTCGCGGAGATATGTCTTGAAGAGCCAGGGTCTCTACCTCGATCGCGAAGGATTTCTCAACTACCTCGCAGGGCTGGCAGAGAGGGTAAACCTAGTCTATATCGAGGACCCGTTCATAGAAGACGACCCGGACACTTTCGCTAAGCTAAGAAAGAAGCTACCTAACACGCTGATCTGCGGAGACGACCTGGTGGTGACTCGCCGGGAGCTTATAGAGGATTGTTTGAGGAGGGGGGCGATTAACGCCGCCATCATAAAGCCCAACCAGGTTGGAAGCCTGTATCTGACCTGGCAGGCTGTTGAGGCCTGTCTGCAGGGTGGCGCTGTGCCGGTGGCCTCCCACCGGTCTGGAGAGACCACGGATACGTATCTTTCACACATCGCGGTTGGGATGGGCTGCAAGGTGATGAAGGCGGGAGTCCTAGGTGGTGAGAGGGTTGCGAAGGCGAACGAGCTCCTCAGGATTGGTGAGGAGGTTGGGGCCTCGAGGGTCAGACGGATTGCCTAAACTACCTCCCCTGCTAAGGTATATGAATAAAGCTTTACCCCCTATCTTATGCAGGTTAGGCTGAACTGGAGGCTAGACCGGTGATGGTGTGTGGAGGCTAAGGACTATCTCTCGCCTGATGTAGAGCTCCAGGAGCTCTTAGTTAAAAGTGGCGTACACCTCGGAGCGAAGATCAAGGTGGCTCACATGGAGCGCTTCATATACAGGATGAGGCCAGACGGCGTTTACCTCTTCGAGGCCAAGAAGATTCTCGAGAGGCTGAACATAGCAGCCCGCTTCATGGCACTGTTCGAGCCCCAGAAGATCCTAGTCGTCTCAACCCACGTCTACGGTATAAGGGCCGTCCAGAGGTTCTGCGAGGTCACCGGCTGTATACCTGTAGCCGGCAAGATTCCCGCGGGGATCCTAACCAACCGAACGCTGAAATACTATGTTGAGCCGGAGGTCGTCCTCGTCTCAGACCCCCGCTATGACCTGCAGGCCGTGGTGGAGGCCTCGATAGCCAGGAAGCCCGTGATAGCCATGTGTAGTACGGACAACGTCTGCGACGACATAGACCTCATAATACCGATGAACAACAGGGGACGGACATCGCTCCCATTCGCCTTCTGGTACCTCGCCCGCCGCTACCTGATTGAGCGGGGTGAGGCTACGCCCGAGCTTCTCTCATCCCTAACGATCGAACAGTTCACCGCCCAGCCCGTTCCGGGCGAGGAATATCAGCAGATAATATAGGCGTGCCTATTGCTCCGCTGTTATTATGCATCCGGCTATCGAGCCGAGAATTATTCTCCTCTCCCCAATCACGGTCCAGCCTGAATCCTCTAGGGCGCGGGTAACCACGACCGGCTTACTCGCGATGAGTGTTAGGCTTGAACCCGGTGAGGCCTTCCTCATTGATGAGAATGCCTTGGTGTAGAAGCTGTAGGGGTCGCGGAGCCCCATCCTCACCCCAAATGGTGGGTTGCAGACAATTTTGGTGTAGGGCTTCTTGATGAACTTCTCTAGGTTCAGGGCGTCGCCGATTGAGAGGTCTACACATCCCTTCAGGCCAGCCTTCTCTAGGTTTGTCTCCGCGTCGACTATTGCTCTCGGCGACGCATCTATCCCAGCTATGTCCAGCGGCCTTGGCGCCTCCTCTTCGCCCATCAGCCTCTCCCTCAACCCGCTAAGCATCTCGTGGCTGAAGATTCTAAGCTTAGTCATCGCGAGGTTTTCCATCCTCAGGCCAGGGTGGATGTTGAGGGCGTGTATGGCGGCCTCGATCGGGATTGTTCCTGAGCCGCAGAACGGGTCTAGTAGCGACTCGCCCGGCTGCCAGCTCGCTATCATCAGCATCGAGTGCGCCACTGTTGGGGAGAGACCGGCCCTGTGGTGTCTGACCCTGTAGTATCTATGGTGAAGTGAGAGGCCCGTTGTGTTAAGGCCAAGGATGAAGTCGCCATCCCTGAGTATTGCTAGGAACTCGACGTCGGGGTTGTTGAGGTCGACCCTCAGCCTCACACCGGTTACGCTCCTATACGACTCGATTATAGCCTTCCCCACTGCCGCAGCTATGTCTAGGCTGGTGAAGTCGTGCACCCCATGCCTCTCCGCCCTAACAGCGAAGCTCTGATATCTATCGATAAGCTCAACAATGACGGGCGCAGCCGCGACCTCCTCTATCTCGGCCAGACCCCCCACCTCACCCCGCGCCACGAGGAGGTAGACCTTGTTCACACTTTTGGCCGAGTAGTTGAGAAGGGCACACCCCTCTAGCGTCGTCTCGAAGAAGACCTTTGAGACATCAGTAACCGCGTCTACACCAAGAAGCCTCGAGACCTCCGTAGCCACTATGTCCTCTAACCCGGTCACAGTGGTGGCGAAGAATCTCAACGCGTCCACAAACACCACTACAATAGACTATCAATACAATAAATGCTATTGAGGGTGTATAAGCTATTTCCTTACAGCGAAACTAGCGGGCGGTGTAAACTCCTTCTCAAACCTTCCTTAGCGCCCTTAAAATCTTCTCGGGCCTCAGCGGAATATCTATGTGCCTTACCCTGAGGTGTGCAAGTGCGTCTAGAACCGCATTGGCTACTGCTGGCGTGGAGGCTATGGTCCCAGCCTCACCTATGCCCTTAACGCCCAGTGGATTGTGAGGAGAGGGAGTGACTGTAGAGTCTGTGACGATGTCGGGCGCCTCCACGGCCGATGGTACTAGGTAGTCGGTAAGCGTTGCAGTCAGCAAATTACCCCTCTCATCATAGACCGCTTCTTCATGGAGTGCCTGAGCAAGCCCCTGCACGACACCCCCATGAATCTGACCCTCAACAATCATCGGGTTTATCTGGTTTCCACAATCGTCTACAGCCACGTATTTCAGAATATTGACTTGGCCGGTCTCAGCGTCAACCTCGACGATACAGACATGCGTGCCAAATGGGAAAGTGAAGTTGGATGGGTCGTAAAAAGCTGTGGCCTCTAGACCTGGCTCTGTCCCTGGCGGTAGCTCGCTGGCGCCTGCTGCGTAGGCTGCGAGGGCGATCTCCTGTATCCTCTTCTGTCTCTCGGGCAGCTCCTTAACATAGTATCTGCCAGCCTCAAAAACTACATCCTCTTCGCGAACCTCCAATAGATGGGCTGCAATCCTTCTCCCCTTCTCGATTATTCTATCGCATGCGATTGCTATTGCTCCGCCCGCAACAGGCGTTGTCCTGCTGCCATACGTGCCCAGCCCAAACGGGACAAGATCAGTGTCCCCATGGACAACATCAACGTCTTCAATGGGGATTCCGAGCTTATCAGCAACTATCTGGGCAAAGGTCGTCTCCTCACCCTGGCCGTGGGGGTGGCCGCCGGTGAAGACCGTGACCTTCCCAGTCGGGTGGACCCTTACAATTGTGCTCTCCCAGAGACCCAGGCCGAACCCGGTAGCCCTAGCCACCGCCGACGGCCCCAATCCGCAGATCTCAATATAGCTCGAGAGGCCGATTCCGATCAGCCGTCCCGCCTCCCTGGCGCGTTTCTGCTCCTCACGCCAACGCCAATACTCGGCAAGCTCGAGAGCCCTTCTGAAAGCCCTCTCATAGTCCCCACTATCATAGGTCAGCACTATTGGTGTACGGTATGGAAACATGTCTTTCGGAATGAAGTTGCGCGCCCTAGCCTCAGCCGGGTCCATGCCGAGCTCCCTAGCGACCAAGTCCATTACCCGCTCCAAGATATATGTGGCCTCAGGTCTGCCCGCACCCCTGTAAGCGTCTACGGGTGCTGTATTGGTCAGAGCCCCAACCACCTCGACCGAGATGGCTTGGATGGTGTAAGGGCCTGAGAGCATGGGCCCGAACAGTATAGTTGGTATTCCTGGAGCCGCGGTTGATAGATAGGCGCCCATGTTAGCGTACGACTTAACCCTAAGGCCTAGGACCTTGCCATCCCTGGTCGCAGCGGCCTCAACATATTGGACATGATCTCTTCCATGAATAGTAGACTTGAAGTTCTCCTCCCTAGTCTCAATCCACTTAACTGGAACACCCAGCTTCATCGCCAAATAAAGAACCACCGCCTCGGGACCATAGCAGTGAATCTTTGAGCCGAACCCTCCACCAACATCGTAGGAGACCACGCGGAGTCTATGCTCCGGTATGCCAGTAATCAGCGAAAGTAGGAGCCTGTGGACATGAGGGTTCTGGCTCGTCATGTAGACTGTAGCCTTTTCGGCGTATCTGTCATAGACTGCGAGAACGCCCCTAGTCTCGATAGCAGTGGGCTGAAGCCTACTATTAACCATCCTCTGCTCGACTACAACGTCTGCCCGTGAAAACACTCCATCAACATCGCCACCAGAAGCCCTCCAGACGAACGCGGTATTGTTCGGGGCATCTTCATAGAGCTGGGGGGCTTCAGGCTGGACCGCCTTCTCAGGATTAGTTACTGAAGGGAGAGGCTCAAACTCAGCTTTGATGCGCTCAGCAGCATCAGCCGCGACGTAGGGCGAACTGGCTACAACCACGGCATAAGGGTCTCCGACATACCTTACCCGATCCACCGCCAACGGCATATACTTGGGGACTTTGAGCTCGGCTCCGGGTATTTGCCAAGCAGTCGGCACCGCCCCTAACGCATCTTTAATATCCTGACCGGTAAAGGCAGCTATCACGCCCTCCACACCAAGTGCATCCGAGACGTCGACAGACCTGATTCGGGCGTGGGCATAGGTGCTCCTAACGAAAAAGGCGTGGACGGTTCCCGGAAGATATATGTCGGCCGTATATTTTCCACGCCCCGTCAAGAGCCGCAGATCCTCTTTACGCCTAATCTTAGCGCCGAACAGCCTAGTTACCGCCATTGCCTCTTAATCGATGTGAATTGGTTTATATGCTTTTCCATAAAGGTCTTAATGATAGATTTGAGCGAGCAGGGTAGTGGGGCTGGGTAAGGCAGCCATAGCTCCACGGGTGATGGTGAAAGCCTAGCATCCATGCTCCTTAGCCCACGCCTCTGATGCAAACTCGCTTACATCGCAGAATCTAGTGTCTATGACCGCGTGTCCCGACTCTAGGAGGGCCTCGTTGAGCACTACCCCGCCGCATATTACCCGTGCTATGAGCCTGTCGGTAGCTATAGGCTGTCCATCATCCACGTCGACGATAGCTTCAGACCCGACTTGGCAGATCTTCGAGGTGAACTCTCTTGCCTCATTGTATCCCGGCTCACCCCTCTCGGGAGTATTGACGAGGGCCAGCCTTACACGGACTCCATTAACATCTATTGTATCGCCGTCAACCACCTTAGTGACTATGCCCTTAAAGCAGAGTGTGGAGCCTAGGCAGGGCAGATTTTCACCATATGAGACTGTTGTTGTTTTCACGCTAGTTATAATGACAGTTTTATAGGCCGTGGGAGGAGTAAAGGTCTCTACAAGGGTTAGAGTTGATACCTTAGTGACAGTCGTTGTGACCACACTTGTCGCTACTTGTCGCGTAGATGCACTAGCGGCTAGGCCGAGAATAAAGCCGATAAACAGAACCAGCAGAATCAGGAAAACCCTCCTAACCGCCATCAAAGAATAAACTGACCGGTGGGTGATATATTTTCGAGCCCCACCATAGACTGGGGTGTATCGGTTACTAGCCTATTCCTCAGAAATAAGGTGAAGGATGGGTGGTGGCCTACGCCTTAATCTTCTCAGGCTTCAGCAGCTCCAACGCCTCGTTGGGTGTTAATCCTTCATGGACTATTCCTCTGAGCGCCTTGATCATGCCGATGGGGTTGGGGTTCTGGAAGACGTTACGGCCGAAGTCTATGCCTGCCGCGCCTTCTGAGACCGCATTATAAGCGAGCTGCAGTACGTCAAGATCGGTCTCAAGCTTCGGGCCCCCCGCAATCACTAGAGGCACAGGTACAGAGTCGACGACTCTATGGAAGTCCTCAGTATAGTATGTCTTGATGAAGTGTGCGCCGAGCTCCGCCGCGACCCTGCATGCAAGCCCAATATACTTAGCCGTCCGCTTCTCAAGCTCCCGACCCACAGCCGTGACCGCGAGGATAGGAATGCCATACCTCTCGCCCGCATCCACCAGCCTAGCAAGCGCCTTGAGCGTCTGATGCTCAAACTCTGTCCCCACATATATCGAGAAGGCGAGGGCTGAGACGTTTAGCCTAATGGCGTCGTCAACGGCTGTCACGATCTCCTCGTTACCCAGCACAGGGCCGTCGATCGTGTTTCCGCCCGAGACCCTCAAGACCACAGGCACGTCAGTCTCAGGGTCTATGGAGGTTCTGAGTATGCCTCTGGTAAGCATCACCGCGTCGACGTAGGGGAGGAGGGGATTGATAGTCCGCCTAGGGTTCTCGAGGCCTCGAATCGGCCCCAAAAAGTATCCATGGTCTACCGCGAGCATAACAGTCCTCCCATCCTTAGGCTTGATTATCCTCGAGAGCCTGTTACTTAACCCCCAAGACGAGTTCTGACCCGGCGGGGACATCGGTGAAGAAATAGCGTCGGCGATATATGTCTTAATGCTTTGTTTATATTTCGGTCCAGCTTGAAATGGTTGCTAAAGGGTTATAAGGGGCGCCCCCATCTTTAACTGAATTGGCTGAGGAAAAGCGTCTAAACAAGAAGGGATATCTTACACAGACGGGGGAGGGTGAGCTTCTCCTAGTCAACGAGAAGGGTGTTGCTTATCTTGTGAACGAGTCGATTGTGGCTATCTGGGATAGGTTTGAGGAGAAGACGATAGAGGAGGTTATACAGGAGGTAGCAGATATCTCGGAGCTAGACCCGCAAGAGCTTCGAGAGCCCATAAGGGAGTTAGTTGATGCGTTAGTTAAGGCTGAGCTGCTAGCTTAGGTGGAGTAAGAAGAGCGGCACTTAAGCATCAAAGTTTATTTTAGTGGCCTTGTGGATGAGTGGGGTTAGCGTAGCTTGTTTATCAGCTTCATCATTTCCTCGTAGTGGTGTCTGATTACGGCTGCTCCTTTCTCCCCCATCATCTTTTCAGCATTCGCCTTACACGCCTCTATCGCTATTAGGAGACCCTCCTTAGTAGGCTTCTCTATGCTCACACCACACTGTTTAAACACGCCTTCGAGGAACTGCCGCACCTGCTGCTTCAACACCTCATCCTGGTATGGCTGGCCGAGAATATCCATGAACTCCCTATTTGCGCTCTCGAAACACTTCAAAAGCTCATCCCTAACCAGCTCCGGAGTCACCCTCTCAGCCGGTACCTCAGGGGCTTTATACCGCTGCATGCTTAGAGGTGACTAACCTTACTATATATGTATTATTATTCAATACAAATTTTGCGGTAATGAGAGCTGCTAGAACAAACCTATCCGCACTTATTGTTAAAATCTCAAAAGAATACCGTTTTTTAGGTTGTAAAAGTATCGAATATTTTGGTTGCTCCCTAAAAGATTTAAATAAACCCAACCCTCCCTCTAACCGAATATGTCGGCTAAAAGCGTCGGTGCTGTTTGGATAGCCGTCGCGTTGGTAGTGGGTCTAGTTGTTGGGGCTGGAGGGTTTTATGCGTTCTCGTCCCTTGTGGCGCCACCGGTTAAGCCCTCCCTTCTCGAGACGATTAAGAGCCGGGGTGTGTTAATTGTGGGTACTAGTGCTGACTGGCCACCTTTCGAGTATATCGACTCGAAGGGGAACTTTGCAGGGATCGACATGGTTATCGCTGACAGGCTCGCGCGAGAGATCGGGGTCAAGCTCGAGGTTCGTGACATGAAGTTCGGTGCTTTGATTCAGGCCCTGAAGGCGGGGCAGATCGACCTAATCTTGGCTGACCTACACCACACTGCTGAGCGTGAGAAGGAGATTGATTTCTCAAAGGGATACTATGTCGCTTATGACGCCGCTGTGGTAGTGCTTAAGAGCAAGGCATCGCAGATAACCTCCGAGTCCTCTCTTGTTGGTAAGAACATAGGTGTCCAGCAGGGAACGATACAGGAGGAGTGGGCTAAGGAGAAGCTGGGAGACAAGGCAAACATAGTCTCCTACGACCGTGTCTATCCCGAGATGGTTATGACTCTCAAGAGAGGCGACCTTGACGCAATAGTTGTTGGTGATATAATTGCGACTGTGCTTGCGACCCGCGACCCAGAGCTCACAGTAGTCTTGAGGATTGGCAGCCTCAGCGGCGCAGCGATTGGAATACCGCAGGGTGAAGAGGAGCTGAAATACATCGTTAACAAAGTGATTGAAGACCTTGTGTCTTCGGGAGAGATGGATAAGATCTTTCGGGATGAAATTAATAAGTGGCTGGAGCAGTAAGGCAGTATAGGAATTGGACATTAACCGTTTTTTGTTTGAGATTCTGCCTTACTTGGCAGAGGGTATACCAGTCACGATGGAGCTGACTCTGCTGTCCTTCGCCCTCGGCCTGGCCTTGGGGGCCATCCTAGCAGCCGCGAGGGTCTTCGGCTCGAAGCCCTTATCAGTCGTCGCCCGTTCATATATCGAGTTCTTCCGAGGAACTCCACTACTTGTCCAAATCTTCTTCATCTACTTTGGTCTCCCAGCGATCGGCATCAAGCTGGACGCCTTCGCCGCATCGATAATAGCTATCGGGCTTAACAGCGCCTCCTATCAGGCTGAGATTCTCAGGTCGGCTATTAAGAGCATACCTGAGGAGCAGTATCTCTCTGCTGAGTCGCTTGGAATGACGACAGTCCAGACTTATCGCTTCATAATCTTTCCACAGGCTATCAGGGTGGCCACTCCAGCGTTGGTCAATGAGTTTGTAGCCCTCATCAAGTATACTTCGCTCGCGTCGATTATCGGTGTTGCAGAGTTGTTTAGGAGGACGGAGTATATGGTCTCCTACACCTTTATGCCTGAGATCTATCTTTTGTCGGCGGTGATATATCTGGCCATCTGCCTACCGACTTCTCAGTTCTCTAAGATGCTGGAGAGCAGGTATGCTATTCCTGGATATAGGAGGGCGTTGGTTTGAGCGGGGAGTTGCTCAGGATCAGTGGGTTGAGGGCCGGCTATGGTAGGATTGAGGTTTTGAGGGGTATTGACCTGCGCGTTGAGAGGGGTGAGAAGATAGTTATCTTGGGCCCCAGCGGCTCTGGTAAGAGTACACTTCTGAAATGTATTCCATACTTGGTCAGGCCCTGGAGCGGTGAGATACATATAGACGGCCTTCAAGTTAGCCCCGAGCCTAATACGCTCAGGAGAATTAGGGCAAGCACAGGCTTCGTCTTCCAGCAGTACAATCTATTCCCTCACATGACCATCCTCAGGAACGTTGCTCTCCCCCTCGAGCTCAACAAGGAGATGCCTAGGCGCGAGGCTGAGAAGTCTGCCCTTTCTGTCCTTAACATGCTAGGTCTCGGAGAACTGGCTGGGAAGTATCCTCTCGAACTCTCGGGTGGCCAGCAGCAGAGGGCCGCTATAGCTAGGGCCTTGGCTGTTGACCCGAAACTCCTCCTTCTAGACGAGCCCACCTCCGCCCTAGACCCCGAGTTGAGATATGAGGTGGTTGAAACCCTCTATCAGGTCGCGAAGCAGGGCAGGTCCATGCTCATCGTCACGCATGAGCTGGACTTCGCCGAGGCCGCAGCAGACCGGGTGGTCTTCATGGATGAGGGTTTGATTGTCGAGGAGGGAGATGCACGCGAGGTCCTTGGGCATCCGAGGAAGGAGAGGACGGAGAGGTTCCTGCGGCGGCTTAGAAGCCGGTTAAACAGCTTCCCACCCAGTAACTGAGAGCGTGTCTGAGAACCATATAAGTCATACCCTAGCCATGGATAGCGTCTAGGGTCAAGGCTGGATGACAAGCCAGATTGTCTGCCTGGTTGAGGATTTAGGTCTCTCTGACAGGAGGAGCATTATTGTCTGGGAGGCTTTAACAGAGCTGGTCTGCGAGCTCTTACCGGAGAAGAGCGTCGTCCTTAGGCTCTGGAGTGCGAGACATGTGGCGTCGAGGGAAGAGGTCTCGGCCTGGGTTGAGGCTTGTTTTCGCGTTAGGGACTATAGGCCGCAGCCGCCCGTCGACCTATCCCAATTCCACACACTCATCGGATATGACTTGGATAAGGCTGCGAAGGCCCTGAAGATGAGGCAGAGGGATGTGGCTAAGCTGTTTAGAAAGATGGAGAAGGCCCTCATGCTTACAGCCTGTAACGAGGTGGCAGCCGCAGTCAGACACAGCATAGAAAACCAGCACGAGATAATGCTGAAGAGATAGGCACGATGCTAGCCTGCCTCGACGTAGTAGTACTCGCCTATCTCCTTCTGGATGCGGTCTAGCCTCGATTCTGGCTTGTTGACGCGGGGCCTGTTGCTTTTTCTGTCGCGTCTGAATGTGACACTCAGCTCCGAGAGGAATTTGTTGAATCCCTCCCGCATATTCATGGGCGGAAGTGCATGCCCCTCAATCCCGGGCTGGCCTGTAAAGACCATGAGCCTCGTAGCGGCAAAGTCAACAAGCATAAGGTCATGCTCCACTAGGAATACGTAGGCTCCTTTCTCCCTCGCAAGCCTCTTTAAGAGGCGTGCAACGACGTATCTCTCCTCCACGTCTAGGAAGGCGCTTGGCTCATCCAGCAGATATATCTCAGCCTCGCGGGACAGTGCTTCTGCAACAGCTACCCGCTGGAGCTCACCGCCGCTCAGCTCCATCATGTTTCTGTCTAGGAGCCTGTCGAGGCCCAGGGGCTTAAGTATCTCCGACTTGTAGAGCTCGGTGTCAAATTCTTTTCCAGCCACCCCTCTAAGGACATCGATAACTAGCTCGTCTCTAGGCTCCGGGTGCTGGGGCTTGTAGCTGAGCGATCGGTATTCAATCCTGCCGCCCTCATCGTTTGACTCGAGGCCTGCTAGGAGCTTGATGAAGGTGGATTTGCCTATGCCATTAGGCCCCACTATTCCTATGACCTCTCCCATCCTAGCATGCCCCTCCTCAACCACAAGCCTGAAGGACCCGTAGGTCTTCGTCATCCTATACCAGTAGATTGAGGGGCCACCCCCGGAGTCTGGGGCCGGCGGACTGTGGGCCGAGAAGGCAATCTCATACTTCCTGAACCTGACGTTCTCTAGAGGTGCGTAACCCTCGAGATAGGTGTTAATTCCCTCGCTGAGGCTGTAGGGGCCTGAGACAATCCCATAGACCCCAGGCTCGCCGTAGAAGATGAATATAGTGTCTGAGACATAGTCGAGGAATGAGAGGTCGTGGTCAGCTACAAAGACCCTGGCGCCCTCCCCTACTAAGCCTCGAATGGTGGCTGCCGCCCTCACCCTCTGTCTTATGTCCAGATAGCTGGATGGCTCGTCAAAGATGTAGCAGTCGCCCCCTCTCAATATGGCTGCTGCAATTGCTAAGCGCTGTAACTCTCCTCCGCTGAGGGCTGAGACCTCCCTGTCAAGTAGGTGTTTAAGCTCAAGCCTCTCGACGACATCCTCGATCGGCTTGGAGCCCGCAACCTTTGCGAGCAGCTCTCCAACCTTCCCCCTCACTGCCTTGGGAATCAGCGTTATGTTCTGAGGCTTGTAGGAGATGCGGAGCTGTGCTGCGGACATTCTCTTGAAGTAGTCCTGAATCAATGTTCCCCGGAATCTTTTGGCAGCCTCCTCCCAGCCGTCGCCGTCTTCGAGTTTACCTAGGTTAGGCTTAAGCTGGCCGGCTAGGATTGATAGGGCTGTGGACTTTCCTATGCCGTTACGCCCCAAGAGGCCTGTCACTGTCCCCGGCTCAACGTATGGAAGCCTGTAGAGCCTGAAAGAGTTCACGCCATACTGGTGTATCAGGTCACCTCCGAGCTCAGTGGGCAGGTTAACTATTGTTATCGCCTCGAAGGGGCACTTCGCTACACATATCCCACAGCCGATACAGAGCTCCTCATTGATTACTGGGAACCCGTTCTCTCCCATCTTGATTGCCTCTATCTTATTCCTGACTGGGGGGCAGAAGGTTATGCATGGGGTCCCACATTTTGTTGGCTGGCAGTGGTCTAGGTCTATGACTGCCACTCGGATCAAGACTCTAGCCACCCCACTCGCAAAGCTCTATGACCCTGTCCATGGAGAGAGGGCCTCCCTTGCCTGCCACGACTAGTACACAGGCCTCAATATCTACCCTACAATACAACCCGCCGGCCAACTCTGCACAGCCTGAATCCCGTCATCTCTTAAATACGGCCCCTAATCCGTGTGTGTTGGAATCGATGGTCCTTACAGCGAAGATCTTCGAGATAAGGGAGGATGCGTCATTGGCCACGATTGCAGCTAAGCTAGGCGAGTTTAGGGAGAGGCAGATAGTTAAGGAGGAGGATAGAGAGGTTGAGCTTTTAACCGATGTAAGGGATATCCAAGCTGGGCCAAACCATATCTCCGGGATATTCAGTAGGGACAAGCTTATCAGGATTAAGCAGAGAGGGAAGGAGGTGCCAATCATCAAGACTATCGAGGCCTACATAGAGTTCCGTAACCGTGGTGATAAGATACTGCTCACAGTAGCTCAGGAGAAGCATTTTGCAAACTCAGCGGCCACAACATTATCAAACGCCCTCTTCCTAAACTACAAGAGCATCGTCGAAGCATACATACCCCCAGAGAACATACAGCAGATACACGAGTCCAACCCCGAGGGGACAAAGCTAATCTGGTTCGACCAAATCGACATACCGGGCGTGGATAAACTCGCGCTCGCAGGCCCCTCACTCATGGACACTTCGCTCTACCAAGAATACCTCAGCCACGGAAAGATATGGTACATAGTCTACACCACTCGAAGCGGTGGGAAAATCATTGGCCTAACGAGGAACGCGGTAGTAACAGCGTTTACAAAGATGCCTGAGTCCGAGTTTATAGACTACATAACCAGCAACGTCTTCCCCCTCATCAGGTGAGTGGATTGGCTAGTCCCTATGCTTCTTCAGCATTATGGACATCTTTCTTAAATTCCTTAAGTTTATACATGAGTTTTTATTTAGGTTTATCATCCTGCAATAGCGCGGGAATGGGAAGGGCTGGGATGGTGTAAAGGTGATGGAGGTAGAGCTGCTCTATGACATGCCGAGGCTTGAGGAGAAGCTGTTAATAGAGAGCCTCAGGCAGAGAAATCTTGAGGTCCAGCTCACAAACGTAAACACCACACCCCTCCTGATAGGCGAGGCCGCCACCGAGGTTGCCCTCGTCAGGGTTGTCTCGATGCAGAAGGCCATCTATTCTGCCGCCAGCAGAGAAGCAGCAGGGACAACAGCCATCAACAGCTCCACAACACTCATGTTCTGCGGCGACAAGATCCTAACTCTGAGCAGGCTGAAGGCTGAGGGCCTCAAGGTCCCGCGAAGCATGGTTGTCATGGGGGCAGAATCTGCCGACGCCGCGTATAACCAGTTCACCAAGCCCTTCGTCGATAAGCCACCCATCGGGAGCTGGGGCAGGCTTGTAACACTTGTCAGGGATAAAGCTACTTGGAGAAGTGTATTAGAGCATAGGCAGATGATGCAGAGCCAGCAGCTCAGAACCCACGTGGTTCAGGAGTATATTGAGAGCGGTGGGAGAGACATAAGGGCCATAGTGATTGGGGGTGAGGTGATTGGCGCCGTTGTCAGGAAGAGCGTGGGGGATGAGTGGCGGACGAACATCGCGCTGGGAGGTAAGACGGAGCCAATCAAGGTTAACGGCGAGATCGCTGAGCTCAGCCTCAGGGCCGCCAAGATCGTGGGGGGCGAGTTCATATCCATCGACATACTTGAGGACAAGAGGAACGGGCAGCTTTATCTAAACGAGGTGAATGGTGTTCCTGAGTTTAAGGGCTTCATGGAGGCAACTGGGATAAACGTTGCGGACGAGCTGGTGAAACACATAGTCTCCGTGGTGAGGCGATGACGTTTAGAGTGGCGATTATAGGCGCTAGCGGCTATACCGGAGGCGAGGCCCTCAGACTTCTAGCCATGCATCCAAGAGTAGAGGTTACAGCAGCAACCTCCCGCGAATATGCTGGAAAACCAGTCGCGACTGTACACATGAACCTCCGCTCAGTGCTGGGCTCGATTAAATTCTCGGAATTAAACCTCGAGAAGATAGTCTCAGAGGCTGATGTGGTTTTTCTAAGCGTACCCTCAGGCGTCTCCCACACGGTGGTTAGGAGGCTTGTGGAGGCGGGGCTGAAGGTTTTGGACCTGAGCCCTGACTTCAGGCTCAAGAATCCCAGGCTCTACGAGGAGTGGTATGGGTTCAGACACGGCGAGCCCGAGCTTTTGGCTGAGAGTGTCTATGGACTGCCGGAGATTCATAGAGATGAGATAAGGAATGCGAGGGTTGTTGCTTGTCCAGGCTGCAATTCTACCGCTGCAATACTCTCTCTGGCCCCAGCAGTTAGAGAGGGCCTCATAGAATTGGAGCATATTGCCGTGGATGTTAAGGTGGGGAGTAGTGAGGCGGGTAGGCAGCCTAGCCATGGGACCCATCACCCCGAGAGGGCCAACGTAATCAGGCCATACGAGGCGGAGGGACACAGGCACGTAGCAGAGGTCGAGCAGGAGCTCTCACTCCTATGTGGGAGGGAGCTAAAGATAGCCATGGTGCCTCACGCTGTAGGAAACGTTAGAGGCGCGCTTGCAACATCACACGTCTGGCTAGCCGGCTCGATTGACGAGACAGCGGTCTGGAGGGCCTACGCAAAGCACTATGGGAAAGAGCCCTTCATCCGTGTTGTCCGGTCTGGGCCGGTCAAGTATCCTGACCCAAAATACGTGGTTGGTAGCAACTACTGCGACGTGGGCTTCGCTGTCGAGCCCTCGAGGGGGAGGGCGGCCCTCTTCGCCGCGATAGACAACTTGATAAAGGGTGCTGCTGGACAGGCTGTCCAGTGCATGAATATTATGCTGGGGCTTGATGAGAGGGAGGGGCTGAACTTCCTCCCCATCAGCCCTGTCTGATGCCGCGTGGTGGTGTCGTGTATGGTGATTGTTGTTAAGGCTGGTGGAAGGGCCCTGCAAAGCAACATGGAGAACATCGCGAGGAATCTGGCTAGGATGAGCGGTGAGGGGATAGTCTTTGTCCACGGTGGTGGAGACGTCGTCACCGAGTACTCTAAGAAGCTTGGAGTGACGCCAATAATCGTCACCTCGCCATCCGGAATCAGGAGCAGATACACGGATGAGAAGGAGCTAGAGGTCTATGTGATGACCATGGCTGGGAAGCTCAATAAGGAGATCGTCTCGGCAATCCAGCGTTATGGAGGCAAGGCGGTTGGGCTTTCAGGGGTCGACGGAGGGCTCTTGATAGCTGAGAGGAAGAAGAAGATAATAATTGTGGGTGAACATGGGAGGAAGAGAATAATCCCCGGAGGCTATACAGGAAGCATCAGGGCAGTGAACGCATCCCTAATCAACCAGCTGCTGCAGGCAGGCTACCTCCCGGTGATAGCTCCTCTCGCGCTAGGGGCAGAGGGGGAGATTCTGAACGTTGACGGAGACCAGGCGGCCTCGTGGATTGCACGGGGCATCGCGGCGGAGCTGCTGGTCTTTCTAAGCGATGTTGATGGTGTCATAGTTGACGGGCGGGTTGCTGAGAGGCTCACAGCAAGTGAGGCGTCAGAGCTGGCTAAGAAGATTGGCCCAGGAATGAATAGGAAGGTTGCCCTGGCCTCCGAGACTGTGTTAGGAGGAGTGAAGAGGGTGCTGATAACCAGCGGCCTCGGTGAGGACCCCCTCTCACGAATATCAACACTTCAAGGGACGGTGATAGGTGAGTGATGCCGAGTAACCTTCAAAGAATACCGAATCCGCCCCCTAGGTTACGGATTACAGCAGTTAAGATACGTTTATCAATAGGTTCTAGGTTGTTTTGGGTACGGAATAGGTGAGTCGATTGCCGGAGCTCAAATGCCCCGTATGTCTGGGGAGCGTCAAAATCCCCGACGACGCCCTCGACGGCGAGCTATTCGAACATGAGGAGTGCGGAGCCCAGCTCGAGCTAGTCACGAGCAACGGGTCTAGGGTGTTGAGGCTGGCCGAGGAAGTGGGCGAGGACTGGGGAGAGTAGTGTAGTGATAATTGGCCTAGTCTATGACCTGCTGCGGCACGAGGAGCGGATGCTGATAGAAGCCATCAGGAGCCGAGGCCACGGCCTAAAACTAGTCTTCGTTCCTGAAAAGATCGATTTCCTAGACAATAGCGGTGCGGGTGAGAATGTCGATTTTGCGTTTCAGAGGTGTGTGAGCTTCTACAGAGCCCTCGCTACAACAGCTATTCTAGAGTCGAGGGGCACGCCTGTGGTCAACAAGTACGAGACCATCAGGGATAGTGGGGATAAGCTTGTCACTACGGCCAAAATTGTGAGCCGGGGGCTGAAGGCCCCTCGGACAGCAATAGCATATAGCAGGGAGGGTGCGCTTATTGCTGCGCGAGAGCTCGGCTACCCAGTTGTGGTTAAGCCCATCCAGGGGAGCTGGGGGAGGATGATAGCACGCGCCGAGAGCGAAGAAGACCTCCTCGACATCATGGACTTCAGAGAATCAATGGCCTCTCCCCACTTCAAGATACACTACATCCAGCAGTACATTGATAAGCCTGGACGAGACATTAGGGCGTTTTACGTATGGGGTGAGGTTCCAACGGCCATCTATAGGATTAGCAATCGCTGGAAGACGAACACGGCCCTTGGCGGTAAGGCTGCGCCAGCCAGGCTTACTGAGGAGCAGGTGGACCTGGTTATTCGGGCTGGTGAAGTTATGGGTGGCGGCGTCCTTGGCATAGACCTTCTCGAGACTCGAGATGGTGAGACCTTCGTGGGCGAGGTCAACGCTGTGGTGGAGTTTCGGAACACGGTGCAGGTTACTGGCTACGACCTGGCTGGGAAGATAGTCGAGGAGACGGTCCGCGTATTGAGGGGCTAGGGTCTCCATGCCATCCCTCCTGAAATTCGCGGCGCCCAGAGGGCTGAAAGTCTCCCGTGCTGAGGGACAATACGTCTGGGATTCATCCGGCAGAAGATACCTGGACTTCCACACAGGACACGGGGCTGGATTCCTAGGCCACAGAAACAAGTACGTAATAACCAGGCTTAGGAGCCAGATGGAGACTGTCAACTGCCTCTCCCCAATCTTCGACTCCGATATACTTGAGGAGGCATTGAAGAGCTTGGGGAGAATACTGCCAAGCCACCTGGGTCACGTCTTCTTCATGAACAGTGGTAGCGAGGCTGTTGAGCTTGCTTTGAAGATTGCTAGAAAGAGGAGTGGGAGGAAGGTCTATGCCTCCTTCACGGGAGGTTTTCACGGAAGGACTATGGCAGCCCTCAGTGTCACACACAACCAGAGATACAGGCAGGGTTTCGAACCCTTCCCAGGCAACACGCTCTTCCTCCCCTTCAACAGCGTTGAGGCCCTCAAGTCGATAGACGAGACGGTGGCCGCCGTGATAGTTGAGCCTGTTCAGGGTGAAGGTGGGGTCCATATAGCCTCCCGCGAGTTCATGAGAGCGTTGGAAGAGAGGTGTAGGGAGGTTGGAGCCTACTTGATTGTGGATGAGGTTCAGGCGGGGTTCGGTCGGACTGGCCTTGTCTGGAGCCACCTTGAGCATGGCGTTAGACCTGATATACTTGTGGCCGGTAAGTCGATTGGTGGCGGCTTTCCTGTTAGCTTCGCCGCTTTTTCTGACGAGATAGCCTCGAGGGTGGAGGAGGGTGAGCATGGCTCGACCCACGGTGGGAACCCGCTGGCCCTGGCCGCTGTTGTTGGTGGTGTTGAGGCACTTGAGCGTGAGAGCGTTCCCGAGACCGCTGCGCGTATAGGTGAGGTTCTTGCCTCCCAGTTGAGAGAGGTCGCGGCTGAGGCTGGCGGCGTCGTGAGGGAGGTTAGAGGTAAAGGGCTGATGATTGGGGTTGAGCTGAAGTTGAGAGTTGCGCCAATAATCACGCGGCTTCAGGAGAGTGGGCTCCTAGCGCTTAGGTCCGGCCTGATAGTCCTCCGGATCCTCCCACCATACCTGATTACTGAGGGTGATGTAGAGTTCTTCATCTCGGTCTTGAGGACGGTCCTACATCAGTCTATAGAGGGTGGTGTGAGATGAGGGTGGAGGAGGTTCTGCTGGAGCTTCTCAGCCAGTATACTCCCACCGGTATGGAGGATAGGCTTGCCGAGACGATGAGGGGCCTAGCGCGGAGGCTGGGCTACGACTCGATAGAGATTGACGGTGCTGGGAACTATCTCTTAAGGAGGGGCAGGGGTGCTAGGACCCTGCTATTGGCTGGGCATGTCGACACCGTGCCTGGCGAGCTAGAATATGGGCTGAGGGGCTCGGAGGTCTATGGCAGGGGGGCTGTGGATGCGAAGGGCCCCCTCGCGGCGATGCTGGTGGGGGCGTCGGTCGCTAGGATTGACCCTGGGAGGGCTACGGTGATTGTTGCAGGGCTTGTGGATGAGGAGGGCACGGGCCAGGGGGCGAGGGAGCTGCTCAGCAGGGGGCTGAAGGTTGACGGCGTCATAATAGGAGAGCCCACCGGAGCCACTGGAGTCGCTGTAAGCTATAGAGGGAGCCTGACTGTCAGAATCTCGGCAGTGGCGAGAGGAGGCCACAGCTCCGCACCATACATGGGCGAATCGGCCCTAGACAAGCTGCTCGACGCAATACAGGACATCAGGCTAGCCTTCAAGGGCAGGAGCTATGAGGCCCCCACATCCGCCGTCACGCAGATACGGGCTGGAGACTGGCCGACAAAACTCCCCGAGAGCGCAGAGGCGATAGTAAATATTCGATATCCGCCCGGCGTCGAGTCATCTGCGATTCTCGAGAAGGTTGAGGCGACTGTAACACTACATAGATGCAAGTTGGAGATCCTAGACCTGACAGAGCCTGTGGCTGCCAGCCTCTCCTCACCGGTGGTCAGGGCGCTAAACCGCTCCATCCTGAAGCATGGTAGAAGGCCGCGGATACTCAAGAAGACCGGCGCCAGCGACATGAACCTACTCTACAGGCTTACGAGAAACATAGCTGCCTATGGGCCTGGAAACTCCCTCCTAGCACACACCTCCGGAGAGGCGGTGAGTGTATCGGAGCTTGAGCTCGCCGCCAGTGTAGTAGCGGGGGCTGTTGAGGAGTTTCTGGGAGGCCCAGCTACATGACCTGAGGGTTAAAGGCCCTCTTCACAATACCCTCCAAAACCCTCCTATTCTCCGAGACCCACTCTCTAAGCTCTGCCATCCTACGCCGCATCGCATCGGTCATTCTCCTAACTTCGCCCGGACTCGCGGAGCCCCTAGTAGCATATGAGGCGACTATGCTCCGCGGGTCTAGAACCCTGTAGACCTCCTCCAGACCCAGCGCTACATCTATTCCCTCAGCCTGCAGCGCCTCCCTAAGCCCCTCCTCCGTCAGCCGCTTCTCGACAAGCATCCTAGCCAAGCGGCCACACGCCCTGTGGGCCCTCCTGAACCCCACGCCGTGCTGCAGTGTCAGATAGTTTGCTAGCTCCACCATCCCCGCCAGGAGGCCGCACCTCTCCAGCGCGGCGTCCACGTCAACCCTCAGAGTCTCCACAACTCTCGCCAGCATCTCGAGAGCACTGCAAGCCTCTTTGAGAGACCTCCAGATGGATGGCGTAACCTGCTGGAGGTCGAGGACATACCCACCCACTCTCCTCTGAATAATCGATGAGGCCCTCACAGCCTCGCCGAGAGCCTCTGAGGCCTTTGTCCTTATGACCTCAAGCACCACGGGGTTCCTCTTCTGGGGCATTATGCTGCTTGTTGAGCAGAACTCGTCCCCTATGTCGAGAAGACCTGCCGTGAGGTCGTGGATTAGCCACTCGGCGATGTCCGAGGCTATGACTAGGAGTTTCAGGGATAGTGAGAGGAGGTCTATGACGAAGTCTCTGCTCGATGACGCGTCTAGGGAGTGCTCGAGGACGTGTGTGAACCCCAGCTGGGATGCCAGCCACCCCCTATCCATCGGTAATGTGGAGCCGCAGCATGCCGCAGAACCCTGCGGGCAATAGTCTAAAGACGCGTAGACCCCGATTAGGCTCTCAAGAGAGTATAATAACCTCGAGGCGTAGGAGGAGAGGATGAAGCCGAGGGTGGCTGGTGCAGCCACCTGAAGATGTGTGGTGGCGGGGTAGATAGTCTCAGCCTCCTCAAAAGACCGCTCCAACAACCTACTAGCCAAGTTGAGAGCAGAGTCCGCCAGCTCAAGCATCCGGGCCTTCGCCCTCATCCTAATGGCGGTAGCCACCGAGTCATTCCTACTCTTACCCAGCGCCAAGTTCTCACCAGCCTCGGGCACAACCGTCACAAGATAGTCCTCAACCACCATGTGGACATCCTCGAGGCGCGGGTCATCCAGGCTCAGTGGTTTATCGTAGGCCTCCTTCAGGGCTGCGAGCCCCCGTGCCAAGGCGTCGGGGCTGAGGTATCCCATCCTCGCCAGGCTCTTCAGGTGGACTGCATTTATCAAGAGAACCTCTCTGTAGATCTCGCGGTCGAAGCCGAGAGAAGAGGTATACTCTGCGACGTCCCTCGGCGCATCACCACTAAGCCTACCTGTACGGAAGGCCATGTCCTAACCACTGCTCAACCAATACTTGGAGCGGCTCCAGGATAAATGCTAGCACCAGAAGTCTCCCATTTAGCGTGTAAGCCTCACTAGGTTCTCCCTACCCTCCCTAACGCGGACTATCCTACCCTGAGACTCCAAGACCTTGAGAATAGTGCTGACAGTGGACTTTGAAAGGCCGCTCTCCCTAACAATCTGGGACTGATAGATGACTCCACTATGCATCCTAATTATCTCCATAACGATATCCAGCTCGCTTTTCTGTGGCAATCTCCTAACCCGCATCCTAGAAACAAAGTATATAATTGGGACGGATGCCGCGGCCCCTCCTCCAATAGCATAGAGCAGGATAAGCCCATCCATCTGAGGGGGCAGCCCACCACTCGCAGGAGCCGTAGCCGGCTTCAAAACCAGTCGCGGCTCGCCGTCAGGGAAGACCATCCTGCCCCTCCACTCGACATAGTCGGCCCCTCGACCGTCCGGGGCTGGCCTAGCCTCCACCACCTCGAACCCTGCTGGAATCTTGACCCTAAGGGTCTCGCCCTCGGATAGATAGAACCCACCTATGAAGACATCTCCCAGCTCAATCGCACCTGAGGATGAGAGTTTTCCGAAGCCCCGCCAAGTAAACTCAATCTTAATGAGCCCCATCTTGCCGCTTACAGTCTCCACCGTCTCGACCTCTACGCTGAACCCTTCAATCGACATGCCCCGCCCCACTATTCGCGACGCGTCAGAAGCTATTGCGCCGATCCTCGCGCTGTAATCCGAGGTAAGGTTCTCCGGCTGGGTTGCTACCGAATTGAATATCTCTATTTCATCAGGTGTAGAAAGGGGGAATCGGTGCTCGATCACCCAGACGGTGGAGCCGTCGGGAAGAACTGTTAAATGATAAATGGTGTAGGAGGGTAGTGTCAGGGCCAGCGCCAATGCTATCATCAACAGCATCTCCATCCCCACTGTCAGGCCAGCAGTAACTGTTCTCCAGTCTACATCATATAATTGTTTTCCCATCACACGGCCAGGGCGATTCGACTATCTTGCCTACCCCCCGCGTTGTAAGATCACGTCCGTTCCTCGCCTCTATATCTATTCCTCTCCGCTTCAACATTTACGACTGCGATGTATGTCTATGTTGCTTCATGACCTCTTCCCCTATTTTCACGCTCATTCCCCCTCTGCTGCTCTCCAGCCCCCTCAGTCTGTGGGGCTGTTGTAGCGAAGGAATGGCGGCCTCTCCCTATCCCCCTACTATCATTATTTTGAGATTGGACCGTTGTGGTGGATGTCGAGTTCGTCTCCTCCCCCTCCCTCAGCTCATTCCTAATCCGTTCCTTTATCTTTCTCGCCTCCTCGGCGACACTTCTCCCAAATTCTCTGTTTATCTCCCTCAACTTCTCGACCTTCTCCTTGACGATATCCTTCATCTGCGAGGAAAATTCTTGCAGTAGTTTGCCGAGCTTCTCCGCAGACTTGGCTAAGGCCTTAAGCTCACTCCTCAGCTCGGTGAGCCTCGCCAAGTATTCTTCCCGCGTAATGTTCCCCGCCGCGTATAGCGCGTTAAGGTCGCGTATAGCTTCCTTTATCTGTAGAGTCCTGTTAAGCCTCTCCTCGATAAAGCCTTTAATTATCTCTGTCTTATTCTCTATCAACTCCTCATGCATCAGCTTGAACTCCAGAATAGTGCTCTTAATCGCCTGCTTGTGCTCCTCTATTATAGTGTGGAGCGTCTCGGTTATCTGCAGTCCGAGTGGTAGGTCGTCTACCTCCTCCTGTGCAGCCACTCTGTAGGTAAACAGACCAGCCCCTAGGAGTATGAGTATTAGAGCAGCCGAGAGCCATTTTGAGTGGCTCATCATAAGCTGTACGGCAGTTATGTGGGGTAAAAGGCTTCCTAGATTAGAATAGCCTGCATCGCGGTTCATGATGGTTTCTAATCGTTTTAACAGTCTCTCGGCGGTGTGGCGAGGGTTGTAGAGAGGGTGATTGGCTGAGGCGGGCGAGGAATCCTATGTTATTTCTCTGACCGCGCCGTCCCTCATCCCGACTATTACTTTATAGCCCCTATTTGGGAAGATGCCGGCCTCTACAACCCCAGGAATCATCTTCAGCTCCCTCTCAACGAGTGGCGGGTCATTAACCACTCCCATCTCAACAAGCATCAACACGTTCCCATTATCGGTTACAACTGGGCCAGACTTGCCCTCAGAGGTCTTAACCCTAACATTCCAGCCCTTCTCCCTCAAAAGTCTAGGTATTGCAGGCGCAGCGTATGATAGGACTTCGAGAGGGACAGGTATGGAGAGTTTTTCGACCAGCTTCTCCTCAGTCCCTATCAGGAGCACAGACCTGGCCAGCCTCATCAGGAGTTTCTCCCTAGCCAGCGCTCCTCCCATTCCCTTGACAAGGTCGCCCGAGACGTTGCACTGGTCGAAGCTGTCGACATAGATTTCAATGCTTTCATAGTTGTAGAGGCTTCCAATCCTGAAGCCTGCCTCTGAGGCGGCGGCCTCGGACTGTATTGATGTAGGTATTACGGCCTCGACAATTCTGGGCCCTTCTTCTGCCGCCAGCGACTTTATGAAGGCCGCCGAGGTCCTACCGCTCCCAAGCCCAAGGACGACTCCGCCGCCTAGGCTCTTAACACTCTCCACAGCGACTTTAACAACGGCCTCTAAAGCCCTATCCACCGTCAACCCACCAAGGCTCCGCGGCCATAACTAGCCCATAAGTCTATGGCCCTAGATTGTATGGAACTGAACAATGGTAATCCCTAGAACGGGTTATGCCTAAGAGGGCACCCCACTTTAATAACCTCGATGGAGCAGATATCCGGTGCCGGAGTGGGCCTTGAAACTGCTTGGGTGGCTCTTTAGGCGGCTGGGGAGGCGGCGGCCGTCGAGGCTTATAGCCCCGTCAGATGAGGATAGGGTTCTTGCTGAGGGGATACTTAAGGGTGTATCGGGTGGCGACCAGGTGTCGCGTCTTGAGGCTAGGCTTGAGTCTTTGAGGAGAGGTGTCAGGGAGCTTAAGGAGAAGCTTGAGGATGAGGGGGGAGGGGGTATTTAGGGCGGTGGATTTATATAGGGATGGATGGATACTCCATCCATGCCTTCTTGGACTCGAGGCACGACAATCCTGCTTGTAGCTTTTCTCGTCGCTGGGTTCATCGCGGGTATAGCGGTAGCCGCCATTACACCTTTAACACCATCCCGCACCTATGCGACAACGCTCACAAACACTCAGACAACCACTGTGACGAAAGCCTACACAACAACACTAACACAGCCCTCCACAGTAATGAGAGCCCATACGACGACCCTAACACTCCAGTCTGTAGTAGTAACCCAGACGATTACAACGAGCGTCCCACACATACCGCTAACGTTCGAGGTCAAGTATTCTAGACAATTTGAGATAAGGCTGGTTGATGGGTACAAGATTGTCCGAGACGCTCTGAATAGGACGCTCATACTTGTGCCGCGTGGGCAGCAGCCACCTCCGGGCCTGAATGGCGTCGTGGTCTACACCCCGGTCGAGAGGGTTGTTCTCATGTCTGCGACACAGGTCGCATTAGTTGAGAGGCTTAGGGAGCACGCGCCCTGGATACTTGATAGAGTCGTGGGTATAATGTGGGGTGGCCAGTATGAGTGGTATTTTGAGGAGGTGGCGGAGAGGCTTTCGCAGGGTGTAATAAGGGATGTGGGGCCTGACTACTCGCCGAACTTTGAGGAAATAGTAACCCTAAGGCCAGACCTCGTGATAATATACACCTTCCCTGGCTCGGACCTGCCTACCAGGCTGGAGGAGCTCGGCATCCCCTATGTCGTGGATAACGAATACCTGGAGACAACATCTCTCGGTCGCTTCGAGTGGATTAAGCTGATAGCAACATTCTTCAACTTGGACGAGGAGGCATACAGGATATTCAGTGAGGTTGAGGGTGAGGTTAGCCGCATCGTCAGTGACATAAAGAGAGCTGGGCTGGCTCAGCCCGTAGCCTGCTGGTTCATGGTCTACAGGGGGGTTGTCTACGTGGCTGGTGGCCAGTCCTTCCCGGCCAACACCCTAGCGATGCTTGGGGCGAGATACGCCTTCTCAGACTTAGAATCCAAAGGCAGCGTAACCATCAACATCGAGAAGCTCCTCTCCAGCTGTAGGGACGCGGATGTTGTCGTGTATCCGACAAGCTTCATCTCCTCAGTGCAGGATATTCTATCCGAGGCACCAGAGCTGGGCGAGATCAAGGCATTCAGAGAGGGCAGAGTTTATGCCTACGCGCCGACGATCTTCCAGCTTGGCTACTATGACACGGAGGGCTGGATTCGGGATCTAGCAATCATACTCTATCCCAACCTCTACCCTGGCCAGACTACAACGTACTTCATCAGGCTAGGTGGTTGATGGATGAGTAGAAGACTTGATAGATTGTTTGGAATGGCATCCGAGCTTCCGAAGACAAATAACATCCATATGTTGCTCCTCATATCCGTCCCAGTAACTCCACTCTTCATAGCCTCGATAATCTTCGGCAGCTACTCGATAACACCATGGGATGCGTTAATGGCCATAGCCGGCAGAGGGACCGCCGAGTCCTCACTCATCGTAAATTCTATCCGACTGCCACGCGCCTTAGCTGCTCTGCTTGGAGGGGCATGCCTCGGCGTCTCAGGGGCAATACTTCAGGCCTTATTCAGGAATCCTCTGGCAGACCCCTATATACTTGGCGTCACCTCAGGCTCAAGCCTCTTCCTCGCCCTCTCAATACTCACGGGCTCGGTCCTCGGCCTCTGGTCTCCTTTTAGCCCTTATTCGCTATATCTGGCGGCATTCATTGGGGCCCTAATGGTTGTTATTCTGATGGTCGCTCTGTCTGGTGTTGTCCGCTCCACAACGACGATACTGATCATTGGCCTAATGATCTCCTATCTCGCGTATTCGCTGACAAGTATATTGCATGTTTTCGTTGATATTGAGAAGCTTAGGGCCCTGGTTTACTGGATGATGGGAAGCTTCGCAGGGGCTAGGTGGAGCCTCCTCTCACCAGGCATACCTGTCCTTGCCATATTCCTATTCACCATGGTCTTGCTTTGTAAGCCTTTGAATGTCCTGCTTCTCGGCGAGGAGTATGCGCGGAGTATGGGGATGAGTCTTGGGAGGATGAGGATGTTTCTAGTCGCTGCTGCCGCTCTTCCGGTCTCGGTTGTCACGACGGTCTCGGGCTCGGTAGGGTTCGTCGGGCTCTCCGCCCCCTACCTGGCCAGGCAGCTCACACGAACCTCAAACCACTTCGCAATAATCCCAGCCTCAGCCCTCCTAGGCGCCACCCTATCAATGACTGCAGACCTGATCTCACGCCTCGCGCTCCAGCCCATAGAGATACCTGTAACAGCCGTCACGGCTCTCTTCGGCGCCCCCCTCGTGATTTATCTGCTCCTGAAGGGTAGGGGTGTCCAGCTGTGATTGGGGCGGTTAATCTTTCGGCTGGATACGGTGGCACCCAGGTTCTTAGCGGAGTAAATCTATCTGTGGGGGCCGGGGAGTTTGTAGCCGTCATCGGCCCCAACGCCTCGGGTAAAACCACACTCCTGAAGACTCTCGCCTCCCTCTTGAAGCCGCTATCGGGAGTGGTTTACCTAGACGGAACTATGGTCTCTAAGCTTAGAGCTAGGCAGATTGCACGGCTTATAGGTGTCGTCCTCACAGAGCAACTGAGGCCCACGCAGCTCACAGTTTTCGAGGTTGTCGCCTTGGGTAGATACCCATATACCAACCCCCTAAACACGCTAAGTGAGACAGACAGTCGCGAGGTCTTGAGGGCTCTTGCGGATGTAGGAATAGAGCACCTGGCCGCCAGACGCTTCTACGAGCTAAGCGACGGCCAGAGGCAGAAGGTGATGATAGCGCGGGCGTTGGCGCAGGAGCCCAGGGTCCTGATACTCGATGAGCCTGTGACCTATCTCGACCCGAGAGCGAGGGTGGAGGTGCTCCTGACCTTGAAGCGCCTATCAAAGGAGAGGGGCGTGGCCGTCATCGCCTCGCTTCACGAGGTTGAGCTTGCCTTGAGGGTTGCAGACCGGCTCATAATTGTCTCTGGGGGGCGCGTGGCTCTTTACGACTCCCCTGAGGAGTTTGTAGCGAGGGATGGGCCCGAGCTCCTCTACGGCCTCGGAGGGGAAACCGCATTCTCGCCCGAGCTAATGTCAATAGAGTTTAGGCCCCCGAATAACGGCGGGCCCAGGATATTCGTTGTTGCCGGTGGCGGGAGCGGCTCCCTAGTCTATAGGATGCTTGCGAGGCTCGGATACCGGCTCTCCACAGGGGTCCTGCACGCCGGTGACATAGACTATTACCTAGCGAGCCTGCTGGGGGGGCGAGTGATATCTGAGAAGGCCTTCCATCCCATAAGCCCGGAGAAGATGCAGCAAGCCCTCAGCGAAGCCCGAGACTGCCAAGCAGCCATCTATACATCCCCACCGATAGGGCCGCTAAACTCTGAGAACAGAATACTCGCCGAGGAAATAGCGCGGCAGGGACCTCCACTCATCGTGTTTGGAAACGCCGTGATAGAGGGTGCCATAGCGAGGGTGGACGATCCTGCGGCGCTTCCGGAGTTAATAGGGAGGGCTCTCGAGGATGGCTTAGAGGCCAGACCGGCGGCTGTGAGGCGCTGAGGGCCAAGCAATCCCAAAATAGGACTTAGATATATCCACGCCCATCTCCTTTAGCCCTGTGGCTTGGCCCACTCCCACATAGTCGATTTCTTCACGGAGGTTCAGCGGGCCCTATCAGTCCTTATACGCGTCTCACCCCTCGACACCACGAGCGTTAAGACCATATGCGGGCTTGATGTCTCCTACAGTGGAGGGGAGGGTGTGGCGGCGGCCGTCGTCTGGTCTAGAACCAGCGGCGGTGTCGTCGAGGCCGCGACCTTCCGCGGAAGCGTCTTATTCCCCTACATCCCAGGCCTACTATACGCCCGTGAGGCCCCCCTAATCCTCGCTGCCCTCAGACAGTTATCCAGCAGGCCTCACCTACTATTGGTCGATGGCCACGGGCTCGCTCATCCTAGAAGGGCGGGGCTCGCCAGCATCGTCGGGCTCCTCGCAGAGACACCCTCGATAGGTGTTGCGAAATCTCTCCTCCACGGCGAGACGAGAGTTGTGGATGGTGTGGAGTTTCTTGAGGTTATGGGTGTAAAGGTTGGCATGGTCCTCAGGGGCGTCGGCGGGAGGAGATACTACGTTAGTGTAGGGCACTTGGTTGATGTGGATTCTCTGCTGAGACTTGTCGGCATGCTCGGATACGACGTGCTGAAGCCCCTACGCGAGGCGCATAGACTCTCCAAGAATATTTTAAGAAGCGGCTAGGCTGAGGGGGCCTCCTCCACGCGGCCGGTCTGATACTCCTTCTCCAGCCTCTCAGGCCATCCCTCCTCGATGAACCTTATGGCCTCCATAGCTGCCATACATCCAAACCCGGCGGCGGTTACGGCCTGTCTATACCTTTTGTCGTGGACGTCGCCGGCGGCGAAAACGCCCTTCACATTTGTCTCGAGGCCGTTGTAGACCTTTACGTATCCTGCCTCGTCAAGGTGGATCTTCCCCTTCAAGAACTCTGTGTTGGGGGCGTGGCCTATAGCGACGAAGACTGCGTTGCAAGGCAACACCCTCTCCTCTCCTGTCAACTTGTTCCTAACCCTGACGCCCTCAACTCTATCTTTCCCCAGAACTTCCTCAACAATGCTATTCCAGACAAACTCTATCTTAGGATTGTTGAGGGCTCTCTCCTGCAAAATCTTAGAGGCTCGGAGCATATCTCTTCTGTGGACAACCACAACCTTCTCCACTATTTTTGTGAGGAAGAGGGCATACTCCATAGCCGTGTCTCCACCCCCGATCACAACCGCGCACTTAGCACCCTTGAAGAGCGGCCCGTCGCAGGTTGCGCAGCTTGAGACTCCGCGCCCGATTAGACGTCTCTCAGACTCAAGCCCCAGCCACTTCGCCGAGGCTCCAGTCGCTATTATCACAGCCCTAGCGAGGATGGTTTTGTCGGTGGTCATTATCTTTCTGGGGTAGGTGTTAAAGTCCACGTCAACCGCGTCATCATATATTATCTCCACGCCTGCGTTCTCCGCCTGTAATCTCATGTTGTCCATCAGCTCGGGCCCCTGCACACCCTCGGGGAAGCCGGGGAAGTTCTCAACCAAACCCGTCAACATCAACTGGCCCCCAGGCGTGACGCCAGCTATTATTAGTGTCCTGAGGTTAGCCCTCGCAGCGTATATACCGGCCGTATATCCCGCGGGTCCAGAGCCAATTATGACTATGTCGTATAGGCTGTTGGGCTCTTTAGCTCCCATACACTAGCTTGTATGCGCCGCTCAAATATATATCCATGAGGGCTACAACGAGTTTTCGTGATTAGGAGGCGCCATCTCTTCAAATGCACCAACTGCGGGTATGAGATCTATCTCCAGGCCTGGAAGGCCGAGTGTCCCTCATGTAGAAGTGGGTTTACGCTCGTCATGGTTGCTGAGGAGGAGAGGCGTGCCAGGCCGCGGCTTCTAGGATACATTCCTCCAATACTCCTAGGCACTTACTTAGCGTTGACGGTCTTCTCCCCGGGTTTCACGGTGGCTCGTCTCCTCCCATGGCCCTTAGCACCAATAATCCTGCTAGTCGTCCTCATGCTCTCACTAACCTCCTCGACTGTGGGAAACATCGCAACAGCCGGAGTAGGTGCGGCCCTAACAATTGCACATATAGCCCTGCTGGGGCAGCAGTCCCTGGCCGAGGTTGGCGCAGCCACAATTCTAGCAGGGCTTACCGCCCTAAGCATAATTAATGAGGCTTCCATTAGGAGAGTGGAGCCTAAGGGCTAGGTGTTGCGGGTCCATGCGCCTCTATGTCTTGGAGTTCTTCGTCCAGGGTCGGGGCTGGGTGAGGCAGGAGGAGCTGGGGATGAGGGGCGGGCTGGCGACGAGGGAGGAGGCTGAGAACATCGCCGCTCACCTGATAGACCAGGGAATAAGGAGTGCAAGCCACCCCTACGGCTCAAGGATAGGGGATGTGGTGGGCTTCAGAATCATGGAGGCTGAGGGGGTGGAGAAGATGGCTCCCAGCGCTGAAGCCTCTAACTTCAGGTTCAGCGACGTGAAACACAGGTTCTTCAGGCGGGGAGAGGTCTACATGCTATACAAGTATTGGAGCTGGCCAGACTAGTGTGTTGGAAAAATTGAGGCAGTATCTGGGGGCTTCCAGCTACTCGACCTTTATAGTCCGCGCGGGTCCGCCCCCGCTCTTCTTAGGCAGGATAACCTCGAGGACTCCGTTGTTATATGTTGCCTTGGCCTTCTCCATCTCAACCTCCTCAGGCAGCTCCAGCTCCTTGTAGTATTTCCGTGTCTCGGTATCCACCTTTATGATGAGCTTCGTGTCGCGAACCACCAGCTCGATATCCTCCTTCTTGACTCCCGGCACCTCTGCGACAACCTTTATCTGATTATTCTCCTCAATCATGTCTACAAGCGGCTCTCTCTCAACAGTGAGGGCGGGCAGCTCTCCGCGCCTGCTAGGTCTCACGTTGCCGAACTCCCTTATGACTGGGCGTCCATTCGGACCTATGGTTATCGAGTATCCATAAACTATTGGTCCTATCTCCCTCCTGATTCCAGTAGGCGTCCTCACCTCCCTCACCAGCTCCTTAGGCCACTCCCTTTCAAATCGTCTAAACTCCTCCTCAAACCAGCGCTCAAACTCCCTCATCATCTCGTCGATCATGTCTAAGGGCCTTGGAAGCCTCCTCCTACGCCACCAATCCTCGCTCATATCATCTATAATCTTTGGGCACCTCGTAAAAAGGTTATTTGAAAACAGAGAGACCGTTGCGGCCCCTTTTTAAAAGGGCTAGACGATATTTCCTTCAGCGCGTCCCTTAACTAGGCGGGATGTCACGCCCGTTCAACCTTATCGCAACGACTCTGAGGGGGCAGGAGGTGCTGGGTGTCGCAGCCCTCTCAAGCCTGTTGGCTGAGCTGGGGGACGACAGCGCCAGAGTCGAGATAACGAGGATTCAGGGCGTCATAACAGCCTATACAAGGCTTAACCCTTTCCATGTTCTTGAGAGGGTCAGGGAGATTGCCTCGAAGGAGCCGCTCAAGGTTGAGGGGATAATGCGGCTTATACCCGTCGAGCTTGTGGCGCCGAGTAAGATTGAGGAGATCGTCGCAATAGTGGATAGGCTGAAGGATAAGATACCGCCCGACGCCACGTATAAGGTGGTTGTCGAGAAGAGGCATACACAGCTCTCCAGCCGCGAGGTGATTGAGGGGGTCGCCTCGAGGATAGACCGTAAAGTAAACCTTGAGAAACCTGATTGGATAGTGCTGGTTGAGATTCTCGGCGGTGTTACGGGAGTATCAGTTATCACGCCCTCTCAGATACTGAGCTTGGCGAAGGCCTGAAGCTCTCCGCGATTGTTAAAGAATTTATTATCTTGTCCCTGGTCTTATGCCGTGCAGCAGAGTAGAGGCTATGAGGTGGAGGTTGAGCTCCAGCTCTCTCCAACACTGAAGATTAGGGTCCGAGGGTTGATGGAGGCGCCAGGGCTGAAGGAGGCGGTCGCGCTCGCCAAGGAGTCTTTGGGCGAGCTAGCCGAGGCCTATCCTGTCTCGGCTCAACAGGCTGTCAGGAGGTTTCCACAGGAGCTAGTACCGCGGCTTGAGTCACTCAGGTATAGAGAGCTCGTCGAGATACTTCTCCTCTATGAGGGGCCCTTGAGTAGGGAGCAGATAAATCAGAGGAGCCGGGAGCTAGGGAAGGAGGTGCCGAAGAACTGGCTTGACACAGAGTTCTTCAGGAAGCCCTACAAAGACCTCTTCGTAGCCGAGACAGACCCCTCAGGGGTGAGGGTCTATAGGCTCTCGGAGAAGGGACGGCTTGATGCTGAGGAGATATTGAATAGGCTGAGAGGCTAGGGGCATCTACCTCTTCTCCGAGATGGCGTCGATGAACTCCTCGACCTTGACCCTCAGCGGGTGGTTCTTAGGGGAGCTTCTAAGCCACTGGATTAAGTGGCTTGTGAGGGCGTCGAGAAAGCTCTCGGGGTCGGAGACTATCCCTGCGAGGGCCTCAGCGGGTATGCTCTCCACCGCGACCTCCCTCATCCGAGTATCCATGAATGGGCCGAACTCGCCTCTAGAAATGCTTAGAGCCACTATCCTGCCGTTCTCGGCTATGTAGGAAACCCCGGGGAGCCTGGCCAATTCGAACCCCCACTCAATCCCTGGTGGGCAGATATCCTTAATCTGGTTGACCAGCTCGTATGCCAGCTCAGCCCTCCCGCTCACCTTTAGCTCCCTGACCAGAGTCTTCACCCTCTCCGCGGGGCCCGGCATCCCTATCTTCCAACCATGTGGGGGTAGGCTCTGTATAAACCGTATTCACAGCTGTATGCATCCTCCTTATCGTCGTGGAGGGTATTCTCCGACCGCCAACCTTCACTTCTCGGAGCATACTCTCCAGCTCGGCTATTGAGTGGCCATGGAAGAGGGCTATGACGTCGCCCAGGGTCTTGAAGTGTGTAAGGAGGGCTTTTGCCGTCTTATGCCCGCACAGGCCTTCAAGCGTGTAGAGAGCCTGCTCCTGGGGGGTCATCTCTCTTCCACTGACCCTCAGCGGATACTCCCTGAGCTTCTCCTCCTCGCCCAGCTTCTTATGTTTCCACACAAGATATGTGAGGGTTGCCTTAACATCGGGCGTTGGGATAATCGGTATCTCCCACTCAACCACTATACGGTCGATAAGGCCGAGAACCGCCGCCTCATTCCACTTACTCTTCCTGTAAAGCCCCAGATAGCCCTCCAAGATAAGCAGCCTCTCACCATCAAAGCTCTTGAGAGCTGTCAGCTGGTCCCAAAGCCTCCCCTTCAAGCTGTTTAGGAAATCGAAGATTCTCTTCCTCTCCACGAGCGCCTTCCCATTCGCGCCCAGTATGAGATAGTCTCCTGCCTCTAGGGGCCTGACGGCAACCTCAACCACTTTCCTGAGAGACTCCACCATCTTGGAGTTCTCCGAAGCCTCATTAGCATCCACTACTATCATTGTCTTCCGAATCATAATCGAGTTAAGGTTATTTAAACCGCTATGTAGTTAGATTTAGCGTCAGTTTGGGGAGAATAGTCGGCGGTCGGGGCGGGTCTTGGCTGTCTGGTGAGTGGATGGGGGATGGCTCTTAGTCTGAGGGAAAGGATAGAGCTGATGAGGCAGGGGATAATCCAGAGGGCTGTTATACCGCTTTTGGAGGAGCGAGGGTTTTTTCCATCCGCTTGGAAGCGGCCGGTCTCTCTAGAGGACATGGAGCTCCGGGAGGACGGCTGGGTCCCATTCTACACTCGCTACACAACCTGGGAGACCTACGTGAGAGACGACCCCCTATACCTCTATTTCAACACCTTCTACGGTGATGTCCATGAAAAAGCGTACAGGTTCTGCTTCGTAGAGTATATTCTGCCCTGGCCCAACTACGAGTTGGACAGAAGCCTCGTGGGGACATTCACCCGGCTTAACCTTAGGGGCGGGGGCTACATCTGGAAGTGTAAACGGATGGTGGATATAACTTCGCCTGACAGCGCCCTTGTGGACATAGAAAAGAACTACGACGAGCTCCTACTAGCCCTGATGGACGCGGGCGTTGTTGACACTACTGTAAACCCCGTTAAGAGGGTTGAGGGGGGCAGGCGCTACCACCCTTAAGGACATGCATTTTTGAGACTGTATGGGTGTTGGAGGAGTTGGAGGTGGTGTCCCGTGGGATATCAGATACTGGTTGTAGGCTACAATGAGGACTCCTGTACCGACATCGCGAGGGCCTTGGCTTATGAGGTTGGCGCGGAGATCGCGCGGCGGGGATGTATCCTAGTAACGGGGGGGTTGGGGGGTGTAATGGCTGCGGCGGCGAGAGGCGCCCGCGAAAATGGTGGAATCACGGTCTCTATCCTCCCCCAAAAAGAGACCTCGGCAGCCAACCCCTACAGCACGGTCAAGATAGCCACGGGCCTCAGCCATATGAGGAACATGGTAAACGTCTGGTCTTCTGACGGCGTTATAGTTGTGGGAGGAGGCGCGGGAACCCTGATAGAGGTCGCAGTAGCGTATCTGGAGGGGAAGCCCATAGTCGCAGTCTCAGGCTCCGGAGGCGTGGCCGACGAATATGCTGGAAAATACCTAGATGATAGGCAGCGGGTGCTAATTCACAGAGCCGGCTCGCCCAGGGAGGCTGTCGAGAAGGTTATTCGGCTTGCGTCAGAGGGCCAACAACCCTGAGAACCATCGCGGTATTTGTATCCCTTACACCCTGAATCATCCTGATCTCCTCTATACATCTGTTGAGCTCTGTCATGCTGTTAAGCGTTATGATTACTAGCGCGTCGTACTGGCCTGTAACCTCGTATACCCTCTCGACGCCCCGCAGCCTCGCCAGCTTCTCGGCCACCGTGGGGGTTGGTACAGAAGGGTCGACCGAGACCATCGAGATGGCTTGGACCTGTTGGGGCCTCTCAACCTCGATTGTGAAACGCTTTATGACACCCGACTTTATGAGCCTCTTCACACGCTTCCTCACAGTCCCCTCCGAGACCCCCAACTCCCTCCCGATCGACTGGTAACTCCTCCTCGCATCCCTCCTCATCAGCTCAATAATCCGCCTATCCAGCTCATCGAGCTCAAATGTCAAGCCCCTCAGCTCACAGCTAAGCGGCCCCCCAACCGATAATAGAGTTTTCTCCAGCGTCGCCCCAGCCAGCGCCCAGTATCTTCCCCATATATACCACGAAAATCCCTAACCCCATGGACCCCCACCCTGTTAAAATACAAGTGGCATGAAAAACACCAACAGATTGGAGCCCATAGAAGTTATTCCACTAATAGGCCCCTCAAGGAAGCTGAGGATAGAGGCGGATCTCAACGAGAGTATAGGCCAGCTAATAGAGAGAATATCGCGGGAGCTCGGAGTCTCGGGCGCGTTCTTCAGGCTGGTCGGCCATGGAGGAAAGATAATTGACGAGGAGGCGGAGGTGGGCCGAGTAGTCAAGGAGGTTGGAAAAACCTTCTATTTCTATCCCGAAGTAATGGGCGGCTAGGACCAGAGGTACGCGAGGAGGGCTACGGCAAAGACACCTCCACCTATGGCGTGTGCTATTGTGCATAGTAGACATATACTTCCTATAAGGAATACTTCTATGTAGAGTAGAGCAAAAGCGCCTAGGACACCTAGGACCGACCAAGAGACTAAGAGGAGGCCAACCCTCAACTCGGCCAACGCCGCTATCGATAAGGCTAAAGCCACTACAAACCACATGGCCCCAAAGGCGGCTAAAGGTATACCCATGAAGCGGGAATACTCGCTCTGAATAACCGACTCGCAGGAGAATGTGTTGCCGATCTCGCAGAACTGGGGTAGATTGCTGGGTGAAATCAGGTAGATTGATAGTGGGAGGCCTGCTGCTGAGAGGACGGCTGAGGCGAGATAAGCCACTCTAGAGGCTGACCAGCGGCTCAAGGCGGCCAATCACCCTAAGACCGAGTTCAGGATGCTTGCGAGATATTCCTTAGGCTGCTCCCCACTTACGGCACTGACAATCTTGCCATTCCTATCTATTATAACGTAGGTAGGCGTCCCCTTGACTCCGTAGAGGCCCGACACCCTGCTCCCCTCGTCCCAGAGGGCTATCCAAGAGATTCCATGCTGGGCGACGAAGCGGGCGCTCTCAGAGACACTGCTCTGCCTGTCATCGATCAGTACGGTGACAAAGACGACTCCGCGCCCGCTAAACTCCGAGTAGAGGTCCTTGATCACCGGCTCCATGTTGTTACAGTGCGGGCACCGCCACCAAGCGAAGTCAAGAAAAACCACCCGTCCCCTCGCAGAGGATAGTGTAAATGTCTCGTCACTCAAGCCGTTGGGTGTCAGCCTCCTCAATACGAAATCCGGGGCCTCTCCCTTCTCGCCTGCAGAAGTTATAGATGTAACTGGGGGTGTAGTGGGAGGGGCTGATAGGAGAAAGACTAAAAGCCCCACGAAGAGGACTGCGGGTAGGAAGGCCAAGATGTATGAAAGCCTTGAGCGCTCCTTTCTCGCGCCAGTGCCCCGTCTATCTTTCTTATGCAACTTCGCGGAGGATTTTGCCCCTCTCCTTTAAAAATCTATTCCGAGCCCCCACTACTTCTTTAAGGAGTAGCGTTGGCTAGGAAGCCCCCATCGATTACGAAGACCTGGCCAGTGATGTAAGAGGCCTCCGGGCTTGCTAGGAAGACGGCCAGCCGCCCTACCTCCTCAGGCGCTCCGAGCCTGCCTAGAGGTATCCTCCTAAGCAGTCTCTCGAGGTCAAGCGTCCCCTCCTCTATGCGTCGCCTCACCATATCGGTGGCTATGAAGCCTGGGGCTATCGCGTTGACGGTGATTCCATGGGGGGCCAGCTCGAGGGCGAGGGTCCTCGTCAGCCCAAGTATCCCGGCCTTAGAGGAGGAGTAGGCTGTTCTACCAGTTATGCCCATAAAAGAGGTGACTGATGCTATGTTGATTATCCTCCCCCATCCCCTTCTCGACATATCCTTTGCGGCATGTCTTGAGCAGAGAAACGGCGCCTTAAGGTTAACTGTCAAAACCCAATCCCACTCGTCAAGGCTCAGCTCCGACGCGGGCTTGGCCACATTGACCCCTGCATTGTTGACTAGAATATCTATCCGCCCCATCCGCTCCACCGTCTCCTCTACCACACTCTCGCACGACTCGATACGGGAGAGGTCGGCGGCAACCCCTATAAAGTCCACCCCAAGCCCGGCTAGGATATTCGAGGTCTCCCTCAAACTCTCCCTACTAGTGGCATGTAAGACCAGCCTCGCCCCCTCCCTCGCCATCTCCATAGCGATACCCCTGCCAATACCCCTACTCGACCCAGTAACCAGGGCCACGAGACCATCTAGCCTACCCATACCCAATTCAGAAACCACACACCAGCCCCTCAAAAGAATTTAGCATGAGGCGGAGAGAGGGTCTTCTCCAGCCTCGCCAGGTCCTCCGGCCTATCCACGTCTATAAGCGCCTCCCGAGGAACTTCCAGAAAGGCGGCCTCTGATAGGTGGCGGGTAATAACCTGCTTAGCACCCTTGTCCCCCTCCAGCCCTAGTAGCTCGTTGAAGAGGGTCTTATGGAAGGCGGCTGGGTTTCGGGGGTCGCCTTCTAGGGAGGCGCAGGCAAGGGTGTATCCTCCCTGAAGTACGAGGCTCGCGAGTAGTGTTGGGATGGCTGGGTATACGAGGGGCTGGTCGGCGACCATTATGACGGCGGCCTCCGAGCCTGGGGCGACGGCTTCTATGCCTCTCCTTATGCTGCTTGAAATCCCCGCCGTCCAGTCCTCGTTAAACACGCGCCTGACGTTAGAGGGGAGAGCTTTTCCGACTAGCTCCGCCTCATACCCAAGCACCACAATCACCTCATCGCATCCAGACGCTAAGGCGGACTCCACGCTCCAAGAGATAAGTGGCCTACCCCAGAGTGGCTTCAGAAGCTTATTAGAACCCATCCGCCGCGACCCGCCAGCAGCTAGAACAATCGCTGAAAACATCGAGACCATCATAAATGTCATCGCGACTGTATAAATTTCTTAGCAATTTTGACCTATCAGGGGGAAGAGAAAAATTCTTATATTATTGATCTTCTAACTATATCTTGCGTGTGAGGTATGCCGGCGCGAAAAGCTAAGAGGTCGGCTAAGAAGTCGGCCAAAGGTAAGAAGAAGGCCCGAGCGCGTGCAAAGAAGCCGACGCGTGCGAAGAAGCCAGCAGGGCCAGCTGCTGCACCATCTGAGGCGCCACCCGCGCAACCACAACAGCCAGGCACATAGACGCGTAGTAGCTGAGAACTCACAATACCCCCAAATTTTTTCTCCAGCACTTTGCGTTTTCAATTATATCGGAAATAGCACCCTAAGCAGCAGCACCAAGGCTATCAAGAGGCCACCGGCCAAGAGGATAAGCTGGGGTCTAAGTTTTATCCCCTTAGTCTCCTCCTCGAAGAACCTCAGGAGACCGGCACCGGTTGCAGGCAAAGGGGCCTCCCTTCTACGTCTCCGCGAGCCTGACACGTCTCTCCCATACCCCTCCCCCTATTTATCCATTCAGGCAGATACGGCCACACCCCGAAACTCCCTCAGTATTCTTGGGTAATACGCGTTAATGGCCCAACATCCCCCCCATATCTATCCTTTATCTATTGAGGCGGGAGGCAGGGCCTCGAACAATGGGGAGACTTGTAGAGTATATCAGGGCTAGGACTTTTAGGAGGGGGCGCGGGGTTAGGGAGGGTGCGGACTCTTATAGCTCGAGGCTCTCCTCCGCCCTACTGGTCCTGAACACACAGATCAACCGTCTAAAGAATAAATATGCGGGGCTGGAGGCGCGGGGGAAGGAGTATTTTGAGAGGTGTATTCAGGCCCTTCAGATGGGTGATGAGGGGTATGCGGCTATCTATGCTGGCGAGATTGCGGAGCTTCGGAGGATTGCCAGGATAGTTCTCCAATCCCTCCTAGTTCTCGAGCAGGTTAGGGTGAGGATGGAGAGTCTATTAGAGCTTAGGGAGATTATAGGTCTGGCGCCGGTCTTGAAGGGGCTGTTGGAGAGGGTTAAGGTTGAGATTGTGAAGATCATCCCTGAGGCTGCTGAGAGCCTTGATAGCCTCAGCGGAGCGATAGACAGTCTGATAGCCGGCTCGGGGATGTCGGCCAGCCTCCCAGCCCAAGAAGTCGAGCATAACGAGCTCTCAGACGAGGCCATAAGGATACTTGACGAGGCCAGGGCCATAATAGCCCAGAAAATGGCTGAGAGCTTCCCCGAGGTCCCCACCCTAACACCCAAGGAGCGCATAATCTACAACTACATCTCCTCTCTGCCCGAGGGCGCGGTGCTTGAGGTTGAGGCTTGCTCCCGCGCCCTTGGTATTCCTGAAGGTGAGGTGGAGGAGGTTTTGAAGAAGTTGGAGGAGAAGGGGTTAATCGAGGTGAGCCAGGGGGAGCTAACCTAGTATCAAAGGGTTTTTGGGCTTCAGAAGGCCCTCGCGACGTAGAGGTATGTCCTACCCTGTGAGCCGCAGACTGTGCAGGGTTTATCGCTCCTCTCCTCAATATCGTATCGGTATCCCCGCACCTCAGCGCCCAGTGAGTTCCTGAGGGAGAGGGCGCACTCCTCTCTGCCACACCAGCTAACCCTGCATATCTTGCCCTCCTCTATGCTCCGCGCCCCCTCCTCGAGGCTCTTCACATCTACTATCTGCTCTGAGAGCTTCCCTCTCGCACGCTCTGCCAGGCTCCTCGTTATATCCTCGAGAACCCTCGCCACCTCCTCCCTAAGCCTCTCTATAGGCACGCTGAACTTCTCACCTGTATCACGTCTCACAAGCACCACGGCGTTTTTCTCAACGTCCCGCGGCCCCACCTCTACCCGTAGAGGCACCCCCCTCCTCTCCCAGTAATAATATTTCTCACCGGGGGTCATATCCTCGCGCTCATCGAGCTTAACCCTGTAGCCGCCCCGTAGAAGCTCATACACTCTCTCGGCGTATCCATAGACCTCCGCCTCCCTCCCCTTGTAGGGTATGGGGACGATGACTACCTGTATTGGCGCTACCCAGGGTGGGAAGATGGGGCCGAGGTCGTCTCCGTGCTGTGCGATGATTGCGGCCAAGACTCTGCTGTATCCGAAGCCGTAGCAGAGCTGCCAGACATAGCCCTTCCCACCCTCCCTCTTCTCAAACTCTATTCCGAAGACCCTTGAGAAGTTAGTCCCCAAGTTATGGACCGTCGCAACCTGGTTGACCTTCCCATCCGGGTTCCAGGCGTCAAAGGCTATCGAGTATTCTGCTCCAGCGAACTTATCAAAGTCGGGCCGGCGGAGGGTAAGATACGCTATCCCCAACTCGTCTAGGACTTTCCTGTAGATCTCAACGGCCTTTTTGAGCTGCTCCTCCGCCTCCTCACCCGTGGCGTGGGCCGTGTGTCCCTCGTTCCACGGTATCTCCCTAACCCTGTAGAGGGCCCTCGTCGCCTTGGTTTCATACCTGTAGACGGCGCAACTCTGGTGGACCTTGAGGGGTAGGTCTGAGTGGTTTGTGATCCAGAGGGCGAACATCGGATACATGATTGTCTCTGAGGTGGGCCTAAGTATCAGGGGAGCCTCCTGCTGCGCCTCGTCCTCTCCCCCAAGCCTCAGCTTACCAACCGCGAAGACCTCACCCATGAACCCCTTAATATGCTCGGCCTCGCGGGAGAAATTCTCCAGCGTAGCAACTATTGGATAGTACATCGGCAGGTGTCCATCCTCCTCCAGCAGCTCCTCCAGCCTCCTCCTAACTCTCTCAATCACAAACCATCCATTCTCTAAATAGACAATGAACCCCTTCACAGGATATCTATTATCAGCTATCCTCGCCGTTAGGAGGACGTTATCGAACCACTCACTGAACCGCTCAAACTTCTCAGACTCCCTGGCAATAAATCCTCCCAACCAGAGGAATCCGCCCCAATATTTAAAAATAAAGCCTCATCAAAGCAGCACAACAACAAGCGACTGGACCGGGCGGGATTCGAACCCGCGGCCTCCCGCGTGCGAGGCGGGCGATCTACCACTGATCTACCGGCCCATGCCCAACACTCCTTGCGGCGCTGGTCGTATATGTAAATTCCGTATCGCCTAGCGTCGGGCTAATCTCCTTTTTGTGGCTTATTCCAGCTGACGAGGGCCTCGTTTGTGTCTTTGAGCATGTTTCCTGTGGCTATACAGATTACCTTCTCATCTCTACCTAGCCACCCCTCTTCTACAAGCTTCTTTACACCTGCTATTGGTGTTGCCCCGGCTGGCTCTGTAGCTATGCCCTCTGTAGTAGCTAGGAGCCTGAGCGCATCTAGTATCTCCTCGTCTCTTGCCTTGACCGCTGTCCCGCCTGAATCCCTGATCGCTCGAACACCTTTCTTCCAGTTTATCGGCCTACCTATCCTGATGGCGGTGGCTATTGTCTCGGGGTTTGGCCAGTCGGGGAGACTTTCTAGACCCCTAGTCAGCATCTCAGCTATCGGTGAGGCACCCTCGGCTTGAACGCCTACAAGCCTTGGCGTGTCGTTGATGAGCCCGTGTTCCTGCAGCTCTTTGAACCCCTTCCAGTAGGCCGCTATGTTTCCAGAATTACCCACAGGCAAAGCAACTACATAGTCAGTCTTGCCACCCATCTGTTCCCAGAGCTCGAAGGCGGCCGTCTTCTGCCCCTCAATTCTCCAAGGATTCACTGAGTTCAAAATATAGGCATCTTCACCGCCCCTCGCCATAACCCTTTTTAGAGCATCGTCAAAGCTCCCCGCAACCTGATAGATCTTGGCCCCGAACATCCTCGCCTGGAATAGCTTCCCCCATGCAATCTTGCCCTCAGGGATGTAAACTTGACACTCGAGCCCTGCACGTGCAGCGTAAGCGGCCAGGGAGGCTGAGGTGTTGCCTGTGGATGCGCAGACGACGCTCTTAGCTCCTATCATGCACGCCATCGAGACGCCAACACTCATACCACGGTCCTTGAAGCTTCCAGTCGGGTTGAGGCCCTCCAGCTTGACATAAAACTCCCTAACCCCCACGACCTTCGCGAGCTTATCAGCCTTAACTAGGGTGGTGTATCCTTCTCCAAGACTCACTATCCTATTAAAGAAGGAAGGTAGAAGCTCCCTGTAGCGCCACATGCTGTGGACACGGCCTATGAGAGTGTCAAGCCTGAAGACCCCGCCTGGGCTAATCCTCGCCTCTAAAAGATCTCCACACCGGCGGCACCTATAGACTACCTCCTCGCGGGGATAGGACTCGCCGCAAGATATGCAGACAAGCACATATTCTTCTCGAGGCACCGTCTCAACCCATCACTCAGGCGAGGATTGCGAGAATGCTGGCGACTAGGAGGGCGGCGAAGACTACAAGTGTTATGTATGGGAAGACGGTCATCACACCCATCTCAAGCGAGAAGAGCGCCTGGATCATCTGAATCGAGATTATGAGGCCAAGTATCCCGAGAGCCTTGACGGCCAACCTAACAAAAAGCTGCGGCCTTAGCCGGACCATTTAGGGACACCAGCCAGCACCTAGTCCATGGAGACATTTAAATATACACTCTCCTAAACCCCCTCTAAGCCCTAGAATAGTCCATAACTCACCCCCACACCTTCAAGTTCCATCATCTTGAAGTCATCGCGCTTAAATTCTTGGGAGATAGGTGTCTTGGCTAATGTGCGGCATCGTGGGCTACGTGGGTACGGAGAACGCCGCGCCCATTTTGCTGCGGGCCTTGAGGAGGCTCGAGTATAGGGGATACGACTCCGCCGGTGCCGCCACGCTGTACGGCGGCGTGGTCTTTATCAAGAAGGATACTGGCAGGGTCGAAGAGATAAACGCGAGGCTGAAGCTGGAATCTATGCCCGGCGCCATCGGGATAGCCCACACCAGATGGGCGACGCACGGAGCGCCCACAACTATAAATGCACACCCACACACCGACTGCACTGGAAGCATAGCTATCGTCCATAACGGCGTGATAGAGAACTACCTCGCCTTAAAGAAGGAGCTGCTGGACCTCGACCACGCCCTTGCTTCAAGGACAGACAGCGAGGTCATCGCGCACCTTATTGAGGAGTATTTGAAGAAAGGGGTGGAGCTTAAGGAGGCCTTCAGGAAGACACTATTGAGACTTGAGGGGTCTTATGCGGTTGCGCTAGTCTCTTCACAGAGCCCCGACACAATCCTCGCTGCTAGGAGGGAGGCTCCCCTAATCATCGGCGTTGGGAAGGGCTTCAACATGATAGCTTCAGACATCACAGCCCTCCTAGACATGACGGGGGAGATGGTCTTCCTACACGACGGGGACATGGCAATCCTGACGCCAGACAGCTACAGAGTCTATAGAATAGACACCGGCGAGGCCGTGGAGAGGCCGGTCAAGACAGTGGACCTGACAATCGAGATGGCTGAGAAGCATGGATATCCACACTTTATGCTGAAAGAGATATTTGAGCAGCCTGAGACTCTTCGAAACTCCCTCAGACTCCAGATCGAGTATGTTGACCTCCTAGCTGAGCTACTTGATAAGGGGCGTGTAATCTATCTGGTGGGGGCGGGAACCTCCTATAATGCATGTATCGCTGGCTCCTACCTCTTCTCACAGATTGCGCGTCTTTCCACTTTTCCCGTAATAGCCTCCGAGTTCATCCCCAACTACGGCGCATCTATAGGAGTCGACACTGTTATCCTAGCTGTAAGCCAGTCAGGTGAGACCGCCGACGTCCTCAGCGCGCTGGAATATGCGAGGATGCGGGCCTGCACCATCCTAGGCATAACAAACACCGTCGGCTCCACGCTGACAAGAGTAGCCAGAGCCTATGTACTCCAAAACTCGGGCCCTGAGATCGGTGTAGCGGCAACAAAGACCTTCACCTCACAGGTCCTAGTGCTGGCGAAGATAGCTCTCAGGCTGGCGAGGCTTAGGGGGAAGATAGCACAGTACGAGATAGACGAGTTCAACTCATGGATGGAGAAGGTGCCATCCATTGTGCATGATGTATTGGAGAGAGTGGAGGAGCCTATCAAGAAACTAGCCGAGAGGATTGCTGAGAGCAGGGTGGTCTTCATGCTAGGCCGCGGAGTATCCTACAGCACAGCCCTTGAGGGGAGGCTCAAGCTAATGGAGCTCTCCTATATCCCATGCATAACCTACCCCGCGGGTGAGAGCAAGCACGGCCCCATAAGCGTGATCGAAAATGGTGTTCCAGTAGTATTCATAGCCCCGCCTGATGAGTATAGGAAGCTGAACATCGGGAGTATAATGGAGATGAAGGCCAGGGGAGCTTATACTATTGTTCTTGGCGACTCCTCAGACCAGGATCTTAAGCAGCTCGCAGACCACTACATTGAGATGCCAAAGATACATCCCCTTCTATCACCCATCCCCTACACAATCCCACTACAGCTACTAGCGTACTATACAGCAGTAGTCAAGGGATACGACCCCGACAAGCCCAGGAACCTCGCCAAATCAATAACAGTCCCATAGCCTCCAGCCCTCCAAGAACACGCAAAGTTTTTTAAAATTCAACACCAATAAGCGATATCGGGCCCGTGGCCTAGAAGGATAAGGCGGCGGCCTCCTAAGCCGCAGATCGTGGGTTCGAGTCCCACCGGGCCCGTAAGGATATAGGTATAATATTTGAGGGCTTTGGTCTCTTTGGCCGCATGGTCTTCTGAAGCATACCGAGACCTTAGAGGAGTACCCGCTCCAAGAGGCTTAACACGTTATCCCTACAAACAATGAATTGATTACTTATACGTTGATTTCAAATATGGAATAACTTGACCACCGTACATTGATATAGTTTTCTTCTCATCAGGGCTAGAAGAAGTAACGTGGATATTCCTAAAGCCCAGCTTAATGTAATGTTCAATATGTTTTATGTGGTCCTCAGGCGTTGTTCCTATCATCCACACCTTCTTTAAATGTTCATCACTAACAAGTTTTCCATACAACTCAATTTCTCTCGGGTCATAAATAGAGGCGCATTGATTAATCCAGAATTGCTTGAATACTTTGAGAAGATTCTCCCAGAGTTTCAAAAGAGTAGTGAAATCAGGGTTAGTTTTGTTTACCGGGCGAGGGGCAGCATCTGGCCAGCCTCTGCTCGGGCTAGGGTTATAGGCTGGGGCTTTGGTTGTTTCCTTGTAGTCCGTTGCATGAGTATGTGATAGCGGTGGGTATTGTCGAGTCTCTCCGAGAGTTCTCTTTTAGGTCGGGCCGTGTGGTTAAGAGCTTCAGGGTTGTTGTGGGAGAGTTGAGCATGCTTAACCTAGAGCAGTTGAGTGAGGCCCTTAAGAGGCTTATAGAGGCTAGTGAGGTTAGTGGAGCCCAGTTCTCAATCGAGGTTGAGCCGGCGAGGGTTAGATGTGGGACCTGCGGCTATGAGATGGCTTTCAGCGAGGCTGTCTCAGGGCTCAGCGAGGAGGAGAGGGAGACTATACATTTCCTCCCTGACCTGATAGCGTCGTATGCAGAGTGCAGGAGGTGTGGCAGCCTAGACCTGAGAGTCGTCGAGGGTAGGGGCGTGAGTGTGAGAGATGTCATATATGTCGAGCACTAGTGGGGGCTTGGTTGATTATCGTGAAAAACTCGTCGAGAAGAGGCTGAGGAGCATCTCTCAGGTGGTCATGGTTACTGGTGGGAAGGGTGGTGTTGGGAAGAGCCTGATAGCTTCCACTGCCGCTCTACTGCTCTCCCGCTCCTCCAACAGGACAGGCCTACTCGACCTAGACCTACACGGGCCATCATCATGCTTCATACTCGGCGTCAAGGAGGCGCCAGTCGAGAGCGAGGAGGGGCTCGTCCCACCTGTGGTAGAGGGGGTTAAGGTGATGTCCATCGACCTGCTAGCCCGTGGTAAGCCCCTCCCACTGAGGGGCCATGCTAAGGAGGAGGTGGTGAAGGAGATGCTCGCACTAACAGCGTATGGCGAGCTCGATTACCTGTTAGTGGACCTGCCTCCTGGGACGGGAGACGAGCTCCTCACAGTTTCGAGATATGTAAGGGTGAATGGGGTTGCTCTTGTCGTCACAACACCCACCCAGCTCGCAGTAAACGTTGCCAGAAAAGTAGTAGAGATTCTAAGCTCGATACCAGTTAGAATTGCTGGAATTGTCGAGAACATGTCTGGAGGCGGCGCTACGAGTCCCTCGAGAGACCTAGCCAGGGAGATGGGCGTGGAGTTTCTGGGGTCCATTCCGTATGATCTCGCCCTGAACTCTCTTGTGGGAAAGATAGGTGGAAGGGAGCTGCTCTCAACTAATTTCGCCGAGTCTCTCAGCTACATCCTAAAAAAGGCAGGTTTTAAAATTACATGAGCAATAATACATAGTTTTATACGCATATTAATGATATTTTGCGATTCTTGACACAACAGATTTATATTATTTCCGATATTAAATTATACCGATGGGCGCGAAGGAAGAACGAGCAGGGACAGACCATTATTTTCTTGATCCTCAACAATTCGATGAGCTGATTGCGGCTCTCCGGAAGCTCGGCTATTCCGTGATTGGACCGGTCGTAAGAGATGGTGCCATATTGTATGATGAGATTGAGTCGGCTTCGCAGCTTCCTGTTGGGCTGAGGGATAGGCAGGGGCCCGGATACTATAGGCTTGAGGAGAGAGGAGACAAGGCGTTTTTCGGCTTCGTAGTTGGCCCCCATTCTTGGAAGAAGTTTCTATACCCGCCCCGAGTAAAGCTCCTAACGGTCTCCAGGAAAGGTGAGGTTACCGCTCACAACGGTGGAGAGAGGAAGATGGCTTTTATCGGTGTTAGAGGCTGCGAGCTTGCAGCCATATCTGTGCTTGACAAGGTTCTACTCGGCGGCCCATATGTAGACCCTGTATACTCTACAAAGAGAAAGCATGTATTCATAGTTGCGGTTAACTGTACTGAGCCTGGTGAGAACTGTTTCTGCCTATCCATTGGCACGGGGCCGGAGGCGGGGCCAGGCTACGACATAAGCCTCACAGAGGTGGTGGGTGACGGTATACATTACTTTGTCGCAAGGGCAGGGTCGAGCGAGGGTGAGAACCTTCTCGAGCGTATAGGTGCGAGGAAGGCCACGGGCCAAGAAATCTCAGAGGCCTCTGTGCGTATGGAGAAGAGTCATACTCTTTTCAGGAAGAGCTTAGATACCGTCGGGTTAAAGGAGCTGTTATACAGGAATCTCGAGAGCCCCGTCTATACCGAGGTCGCTGAGAGATGCCTCGCATGTGCTAACTGCACGCTAGTGTGCCCGACTTGCTTCTGCACAACAGTTGAGGAGGTCACAGATCTTTCAGGGGAGGTGGCGGAGCGCTGGAGGAGGTGGGACTCATGCTTCAACGCAGACTTCTCCTATATCCACGGCGGGTCCATCAGGTCAAGCAGGCTCAGCAGGTATAGGCAGTGGCTCACTCATAAGCTTGGGACATGGATTGACCAGTTCGGTGTATTAGGGTGTGTGGGATGTGGGAGATGCATTACGTGGTGCCCTGTTGGTATAGATATTACGGAGGAGGCCGCGAAGATTAGGCGGAGGGAGGTTGAGGTGAGTACAGCGTGAGCAGTCAGCAGGCAGAGTTGCTTACACTGTTAAGCGACCACCCCTTCGTCAAGGACATGCCGGAGGAGAAGATTAAGGAGATCGCATCCATCGCAAGCCTAGTAAGGTTTACGGCTGGGCAGAAAATCTTTAACGAGGGAGAGATACATAGGAGACTCTACCTCATAGTCTATGGCCTCGTAGCGTTATACTTCAACATACCACCACGAGGAGAGTTTAGGTTCGAGACAATAGGGAGTGGAGAGGTCCTGGGATGGTCCTCGATAATAGAGCCTTTCAAGAAGACGGCGGGTGCAGTTGTCGTTGAGAACACTATGGCAATCTCGATAGATAGCGAGAAGCTGTTAAGGATGATGGAGAGTGACCGAGAGCTCGGCTATGAAATTTACAAGCGTATAATCAGGGTTGTTGCGGATAGGTTGAGAGCTGCGAGGATGCGTCTTATGGATATTTACGGTGAGCCGAGGGCTGGTGCGGGATGATCGCTGAGCCGAGTCTAAGGCCCATCGGGGGGCTGGAGACGTTCAAGATGGAGTGGTACCGAGTAGTCGGAAAAGCCAGAGAGACGCCGGACACTTTTACCATAAGGATGAAGGCACGCGGTAACGGTGAAATAGCATTCGAGCCCGGCCAGTTCAACATGCTCTACGCCTACGGCGTGGGCGAGGTCCCCATATCCATAAGCGGGGCACCCTTCAATGGACAGCTGATAGAGCACACCGTGAGGGCTGTTGGGCCCGTGACTAAGGCGCTGGCCTCTGCTAGGATTGGCTCAAACTTGGGATTAAGGGGGCCTTTCGGTAAAGGCTGGCCGCTCAAGGAAGCTGAGGGTCAGGACGTAGTCATTGTGGGTGGCGGAATCGGCCTAGCCCCTCTACGGCCCGCAATCCAACAAATAATAAGAAAAAGAGAAAGGTATGGGAAGTTCTACATCCTATACGGAGCTCGTACACCGTCCGACCTCCTCTATAAGAGAGACTTGCAGAACTGGCGGGGCAGGCTAGACACACAGCTGCTCGTCACGGTGGACAAGGGAGACGAGAAGTGGCGAGGATATATCGGCGTAGTCACCACACTGTTCAGACACATAAAACTTGAGCCAAACAACACCTACGCCTATGTCTGCGGCCCCGAGATAATGATGAAGTTCACAGTGCAGGAGCTGAAGAACCAAGGCCTACCTGATGATAGAATCTTCATCTCCATGGAGAGAAACATGAAGTGTGGAGTTGGAATATGTGGCCATTGCCAGTTTGGCCCATTCTTCATCTGTAAGGACGGCCCAGTCTTCAGCTACTCAGAGGTCTCAAACATTTTCGGGAGGAGGGAGGTCTAATGGCGAGGAGGCGACCGAGGATTGCAGTCTACAAATTTGCATCATGCGATGGCTGCCAGCTGAGCATACTCGACCTCGAGGACGAGCTGCTATCCATCGGTGAGCGCTTCGAGATAGCCTACTTCATGGAGGCCACCCGCGCAGTAGTCAGAGGACCATACGATATAGGACTGGTTGAGGGAAGCATTACAACACCACACGACGCCGAGCTCATAAAGGAGATTAGAAAAAACTGCAGAGTGCTTATAACGATCGGCGCCTGTGCAACTGCAGGGGGAATACAGGCCCTCAGGAATTGGAAGGGCTCGGCCGAGTTCATGAAATATGTGTATGCGAGCCCGGAGTATATTGAGACGCTTGACAAGTCAACGCCCATCTCCGACCATGTCCAAGTGGATTTTGAGCTCCGGGGCTGTCCGATAAACAAGTATCAGCTCCTCGAAGTGATGGCGGCATACCTTGCGGGGAGAGCGCCCAGCATTCCCAACCATAGCGTATGCGTTGAGTGTAAATTGAGAGGGACCGCATGTATAATGGTCTCCAGAGGAATCCCCTGTCTTGGGCCCGTGACACAAGCGGGCTGCGGCGCCATCTGCCCAGCCTATGGGAGGGGCTGCTATGGATGCTACGGCCCCAAGGAGTCTCTGAACTCAAAGTCTCTTATGAGGCGTTTCATAGAGATTGGCAGGAGTAGAGAAGACGCGGTAATGCTCTTCAGGCTGTTTAATGCGTGGGCTCCCGGGTTTAGGGAGGTGGAGGCCGAGGCTTGACGGCTAGGGAAAAGGAGTATAGGGTTGACTACCTAGCTAGGGTTGAGGGTGAGGGGGCCCTCTACATTAAGCTAAGAGGCAGCGAGGTTGTGGATGTAAAATTCAGAATATTCGAGCCACCCAGACTTTTCGAGTCATTACTTTTGGGGAGGATGTATTACGATGCGCCAGACATAACTGCCCGGATATGTGGGATATGCCCTGTGGCTTACGAGATGAGCTCAATCCACGCCTTTGAGAGGCTGTTCGGAGTGTCTGTTGAGCCCTCTATAAGGAGTCTGAGGAGGCTCTTCTACTGCGGAGAGTGGATAGAGAGCCATATTCTGCATGCCTTCCTCCTCCACGCCCCAGACTTCCTAGGCTATGATGACGCCATCAAGATGGCTAAGAGCCAGCCCACTATTGTGAAGAACGCCCTCAAGGTGAAGAAGCTGGGCAATGAGATAGTAACGCTGATTGGGGGGAGGGAGATTCATCCAGTCTCAGCATGTGTGGGAGGGTTCTACCGCGTACCCTCTAAACGAGAGCTGCTCGGGATTAGGGAGAAGCTAGTGGAGGGGATGAAGATTACCGGCAGCCTCCTAGAATGGGTTGCCGACCTTGAATTCCCCGAGTTTGAGCAGGACTACGAGTTCGTAGCCCTCAGACACCCCAACGAGTATCCGATGAATGAGGGGAGGATAGTCTCGAACAAGGGCCTAGACATCGCTATCGAGCAGTACGAGGACTACTTCGCCGAGGAGCAGGCCCCCCACTCAAATGCACTCCAATCCTATATCATCGGTAGGGGCGCCTACATGGTCGGCCCACTCGCCAGGATAAACCTGAACCTTGACAAGCTTCACGACCATACAAGGGATATGCTGAGGAGGATTGGCTTCAAGACGCCTTGCCGGAACCCATTCAAGAGCATAATCGCGAGGGTGGCGGAGACATACTACGCATTCGAGGAGTCGATAAGGATAATTGACGAGTATGTCGAGCCCTCGAGGCCGAGGGTGGAGCCTGTGGTAAGGGCTGGGAGGGCATGCGGCTGTACCGAGGCCCCACGCGGCATATTATATCATAGATACGATGTGGATAGCACGGGCCGCATCCTCTCGGCAAAGATAGTCCCTCCAACCGCCCAGAACCAGAAGAGAATTGAGGAGGACCTTAAGTCCCTAGCTCCGGAGATAGTTAGGCTTCCACACAAACAGGCCCTCTGGAGGTTTGAACAAGCGGTTAGAAACTATGACCCCTGCATCTCCTGCGCGACACACTTTCTCAAGCTCGAGATTGAGAGGGAGTAGTGGCAAGCGTAGGGCGGTGGTTGCCTGTATCGGCGTAAGGTTTAGAGGGGATGATGGGGCTGGACAGTGTGTGGCTGACCTACTCTCAGGGTTAGCTGGTGCAGATGTCGTCAGGCTCCAGACGCCTGCCGAGCTGCTAAACCACCTCACAGGTGACATAGACCTCCTAGTAGTGGTGGACGCGGTAGAGAAGCTCACCGAGGCCGGGGCAATCCACAGGCTAGACTCTATCGAGAAGATATCCAGAATCTCGGCATGGAGGTCCACACACACTATGACTCTGCCGGAGGTTATTGGGCTGGCTGAGACACTGGGTATAGCGCCATCCAACATCGTGATATACGGTATAGAGGGGGAGCGTTTCGATGAGGGCTCAGGCCTCTCCGAAGCAGTCGAGAGGGCTTGCAGGACAGCAGCCTCAGAGATTAGGAGGCTTATACAGGGTTGGTCCTCACGGGTCGAGGCCTAAACCGAGGCGGGGGGCGACAGCCCTCAACAACTCTGCGAAAACTTCATCACACCCACCGCTCGCATCAACCTTCACCATTAACCCAGCCTCGCAGAGTCTAAGATACTCTCTCCTCACCTCATCCAAGAAGCTCGGGTCCTCAAACCTAATCCTCTTCTCCTTCCTCCTCAGGGCCTCCTCAACAGTAACATCCAGCAGAACCGCGATATCGGGGGCTGGCGCCATCCTGTTGATCTCTCTAACCCATAGAGGCTGCCCAGTCATCACACCCTGATAGGCGTAGGAGGAGTAGAGGTATCTATCACAGACAACAATGTATCCGCGCTGGAGAAGTGGCTTCACAGTCTTGTTTAGATGGTTGACCCTGTCGGCTGCGAAGAGAAGAGCGAGTAGGTAGGGGTCTATCCCACCCCGCCTCAAATAAGCTCTGATGATTTTTCCAAGCCCAGAGCCCGTGGGCTCCGAAGTATAACGCGACGACACACCCTTTGAATTGAGGAACCGCACAAGCCTTCTAGCCTGGGTTGTCTTGCCTGCGCCGTCAATCCCCTCAATCGCCACAATCACCCCTCCCCCACCCACCCCCGCATTAACGAAACGTCCAATTTATTTATCCCCCGGTGACCGTCTAGGCTCAGAAGTGAGGTTTCAGGCATCAGGTAGAGTAGTCCTCCCCGGAGACAAGCTCTGCGTAGTAGAGGAATTCATGCCGGTGAGCGGCGCAAAGGCCCTGAAGAATGGCGCAGTAGTGGCCACAGTTGCAGGCATAGCGGAGTATGACATAAAGAAGCACCTAGTCTCCGTCAAGCCACTAGAATCTTCGATCAAGATTAGGCCAGGCGACCTAGTCCTCTGCCAGGTTAGGGAGGTCCAAGATAGGCTAATAATCTGCGACATACTCGCGGCGGCGGACTACAAAGTAAAGACAAACTGGACAGCTGCAGTCCTACATCGCGGAGGAACGCCAATCTTCACAGTCGGCGACATAATAGTAGCGCGAGTCCTAGACGAGTATTCAGGCATATACACCCTTACGGTTAAGGGCCGAGGACTTGGTGTCTTCCAAGCATTCTGCGATATATGCGGCGCACCCTTAACACCGCGGGACAGGACTCTCCTATGCCTAAGATGTAGGAGAAGATACTCTAACCGGCCGTTGGTCCCCTATTACGGGAAGGTTAATACGCTCCTTAAGATGTTTGGAGGTTTGCTCTCACCGGAGGGTGGTGGTCTGCTCTGGAGGTCAAGGTAATCGAGAGGGGCGAGAACGTCCTAGAGATGGAGCTGAAGGACATAGACTTTAGCGTTCTTGACGCGCTCCAAGAGGTTCTGAACTCCTTCGAGGAGGTCGAGTACGCTGGTGTCAACTTGACGCATCCGCTTCTCGGGACACTAAGATTCATTCTGAAGACACGTGAAGGATATAGTGCGGATGAAGTGCTGATGAAGGGGCTGCGCCAGCTTTCTGGGATTACACATGGGCTGAGTGAGTCTATACAACGTCTTCTAACCCAGGGGGTGTGAGGGTGAAAAAGGTTAATCAAATAACCGCGCGCGGCTATTCTCTCGGTGTGAGAGGTGAAGGCTGAGCCGTGGAGTTCTGCCCCCGATGCGACGCGATCCTGATTGCAGAGCGGAAGTCAAACAGCATGGTCCTAGTCTGCAGGAAGTGCGGATATGTTAAGAAGCCTACAAGGGATATAGTAACCCACAAACAACAGAAGCCGAAGAAAGCCGTGATCGTCGATGACGTAGAGAAGGAGGTCCTCCCAAAGACTCAGGACGTCCAGTGCCCCCAGTGCGGTAATAGGGAGGCTTATTGGTGGAGTGTACAGACGAGGTCCGCAGACGAGCCCATGACCCAGTTCTTCAGATGTACGAAATGCGGCTATACTTGGAGAGAGTACGCCTAGAGGGCTGGAGGCTCGGCTATCCTCAAATACATCGCTCTAGGTTCTAAATGCTGGTGACTATGGCCGCGGTGGTGTAGCTGGTAGCACTCCGGGCTGTGGACCCTAGGCAGTGACCCGGCGGTCGTGGGTTCGAGTCCCACCCGCGGCCCTTTTACCCGCTTTTAGGCTAAGGAAACTAGCTCCGCATATAGATAGCTGGTCCAGACTAAAACAGTAAAAATATTTTGGTTGATAACACTGGTTTGTTGCTGTTCACCTTTACCCCTCATCTCAATTTTATAACATAATTGGAGAATCAGTCCGTAGCTCCTTCAAGAATCTGTTTCCTCTCACCCTTAATGTAGACATATTTTCTGTATGGTTTGAATCCTATTTTGCCATAGACTCTTATCGCCGGAGAATTATCACCCAATACGTGGAGTATCACGTTTTCCTTTTTCTCCAGAATCTCTTTAACCATCTCGGAGACTACGGATGTTGCGTATCCTCTATTTCTATGGGGCTCAAGGGTTGCGACTATGCCAATCAACCCTAGCCACTCAGTTATACGCGAAGAGGCGACCGAGACTATCTCCCCACCGACCCTTATCCCCTTCCAGAATGTCCCGCGGCTCATTCCCTCGATGACCTGCCGACCAGTTATTTCACCCCAGTGTTCCGGCTTCACCTCCCTAAGAATTGCAGCTATTCTCTCGGCATCTATCTCATTGAGACTGACTACTGGATGGCTTACATGAATTTTCTCCTCTCCCCTCCTAAGAAGCATAAGAATTATTTCTCGAATCCACTCAGACTTGTATTTTTCTAGGACATGGGGCTTGTGTTGTTCTTCGCATGTGAAGGTTGCCTTATCCAGCTCCAGCCTTTCTAAAAGAGCCTTCGCAGCCTCACTGCTTCCTCTTAGCTGGACTATATTCTCCCCGTAGATGAGCATAGCCCCATCGACCCTGCCTCCCTTTAGAGCGAGAAATATTCGCGTTGACCCCTTCTCATACCGCCAATCATATGCAAAGAAATAGTGATGAGGGATGTCTCTACCTATGTATTCCCAGAAAATAGTCTCTAATTTCTGGTCAAGAGGGGCTACCTCCATGCCCCTCTAAACCCAGATGCTGCAGCTAATTAAGCCTGAAGTACCCATTGAGGCTATAGATCTGTAAAGAGGAGACCAAGAGACATTCCAACCCGCTTTTCTCACGTTTAGTGCCTATGGCTTGGCTTTCCACTATATGGCATAGGCTCATATATACTCGGAGGCGTTGATAAGCCATGAGCGATGTAAAACCCTTCAGGGGAGATAGATTCGCCTCATACGCGATAGTGGTTTCTGTTGTGGCTATAGCTGCTGTTCTAGCGATTTCGCTCTACGCCATGAACATGGTTGGTGTCTCTGAGAGGAGCGGTGAAACTGTGCTGACTCAGCAGACCAGTGAGGGTCAGCAAACAGGCATCGTTGTTCCAGTCCGGGGAGTGGGCATCATCAAACTGCGCCCTGACAGATTATCCTTCACCTTGGGTGTAGAGGCTCGTGGAGAAACACCGATAGAAGCCTCGAACAAGAATAGCGAAATCATGAGCAATGTGATTTCCTCACTCCTGGCAAACGGGGTGAAGGAAGAGAACATTAAGACCTCGTACATTGCGATAAACCCCTACTGGGAGTGCGACTCTAACGGCTGCCGCCAAACAGGCTACGTGGCAGTAAACCAGGTGACAGTGACGCTGGAAGACAATGCAATAGCTGACTCCCCTAAAATAATCAACGACGCGATCCAGGCTGGGGCCACCAACCTCTACGGTGCATGGTTTGACCTGAAGGACGAGACGAAGAAGAACATCCGCGACTCGGCGCTCCAGATGGCGTTCTCTGATGCCTCCTCAAAGGCCTCGAAGATTGCCGAGTACCTCAACATGAGGATAGCGGCTGTTAAGGAGGTTCACGTCTCATTCCCAGACGAGGGCGGCGTACCCATACCGGTAGCAAGGGTGGCTTTCGAAAGTGCACCCACGCAGGGCGCTGGCGGACCACCTATAATGACCGGCGAGATAACCTACACAGTGACGGTTGATATCACATACATATTCGAGCCGTCAAGCTAGAACACATCGGCACCAGAATTTTTTATTTATTATTTAGTAGTCCCGGTTCTAGGACGAGTAGTAGGTATCTGTAGCCGTCGATTATTGCGGAGAGGCTTGCCTCGATTATGTTGTTGGATACGTGGGTGGTGACCCAGCTCTTCTCTCTCCAGGTGAACTCTGTAAAGACCCTTACATAGGCTGCTGTGCCGTCCTTACTGTCGACGACATAGACTTTGTAGTCTGTGAGACTCACGTCTTTTAGGGCTGTGAACCTAGATGAGACACCCTCCTTGACCGCCTCGTCCAGAGCGTGCACAGGGCCCACACCCTCACCCATCGCAGTTACTATGTCACCGTTTACGGAGATGGTCACAATGGCCCTAGACGTCTTCTTTCCAATGTTGATCGACTCGACCCACCAGTTCTTAACCTCGAAGAGCTCCCTATACATTCCCACATGCTTGAGTATGAGGAGAATTACAGTCGCCTCGGCTGACTCTAGGTGATATCCGGAAGACTCCAGCCTCTTTACCTCCTCTGTGGCAGCCCTCAACTCATCCTTCGATAGGCTGAGCCCTATACGCCTGGCTAGGTCCATAAGTGCGGACCTGCCGGCCTGCTCAGAGACTGATAGGACCCTCTCATTACCAACCATCGCGGGGTCGATGTGTTCATACGTTTTCGGATGTTTGATCATGGCGTCTATGTGTACCCCGCCTTTATGGGCGAAGGCGTTCTTACCGACGTAGGGGTGGTTTGGGGCTAGGTGGAAGCCAGTCAGGTCAGCGACTAGTCTTGCAATCTCTGTGAGCTTTTTAAGCCTCTCAGGGTTACCGTCAACGAGGACCTTAAACCCCATTTTAAGACTGAGAGCCGGTATAATCTGGACCAAGTCAGCATTGCCGCATCTCTCACCCAACCCGATCAAGGTACCCTGGACATGACGCGCACCAGCCTCCACCGCCACTAGGCTGTTAGCTATAGCACAACCCGAGTCGTTGTGAGCATGTATCCCAAGAGGAGCGTCGACACTAGACTTAACGTTGTTGAAGATCCTGAAGAGTTCGGATGGCAGAGTGCCACCGTTCGTGTCACACAACACCAGCGTCTCAGCTCCAGCCTCCCATGCGGTCCTCAAGACTGAGAGAGCATAGCCCGGCGAGTCCTTCCAACCGTCAAAGAAATGCTCAGCGTCAAAGACCACCTTCATCCCATGGGCCTTCAGATAGTCAACCGTTTCGGATATCATCTCTAGATTCTCCTCGGGCGTAGTCCTCAGGACCTCCCTGACATGGAGTAGCCAGCTCTTGCCGAACACGACTGCGTAGGGCACATCGGCCTCTACTAGGCTCTGAAGCATGGGGTCCATGTCAACCCTAGAGTTCTTGTGCTTGGTGCTTCCGAAGACTGCGAGTTTGCTATGGGTCAGTGATACGTTCTTCACTGCTCTATAGAGCTCCGAGTCCTTGGGGTTGGAGCCAGGCCAGCCCGCCTCTATAATGTCTATGCCCAGTTCATCCAGTTTCTGGATTATTCTCAGCTTATCCCTGAGACTTAGGGAGACGCCTCTTGTCTGGGCGCCGTCCCGGAGCGTTGTATCGAGGAGTTCAACGTAATCGATTGAGACACCCCTTGCATCATGCCGCCCCTCCACCGATATTTAAATGTATTTTAAAAACTCGACAAAACCACCCGAAAAATGTGAAAAACCACGCAAATACATTCAGAGAGGCGGCTACATACATATATCACATGCCCATAATCTACTATCGTGGCATCTGTTAGGGTAGGGATTAACGGTATGGGGCGGATTGGGAGGCTTTTCCTCCGCGCCGCCCTTAGGGATCCCCTCTATGGCAGTGCATTCGAGGTGGTAGCTTTCAATGACATTGCAGACGCGAAAACGACTGCTCACCTCCTCAAGTATGACTCGGTTCATGGGAGACTTGGCGAAGAGGTCAGAGTTACTGACGCTGGAGGGATAAAGATTGGTGGCAGGGAGTTCGCATATTTCTCCGTCTCCAAGCCCTCCGAGATTCCTTGGGATAAGGTGGGGGTCGATGTGGTTATTGAGTCAACTGGCCTATTCACTAAGAGGAAGGACGCTGCAGGCCACCTTGAACGCGGTGTCAAGAAGGTCATTATCTCGGCACCATCGAGCGACGCAGATGTGACCATCGTACCAGGTGTAAACGACCATGCACTTGACCCGTCAAAACACATAGTAGTCTCAGGCGCATCCTGTACCACAAACTGCCTCGCACCGATGGTCAAGATACTGCTCGACAACTTCGGCCTCGTTAAGGGCTTCATGACAACAGTCCACGCATACACAAATGACCAGCGCCTCCTAGACCTCTACCACAGGGACCTGAGAAGGGCTAGGGCGGCAGCCAGCTCAATAATCCCTACCACAACGGGAGCGGCCTCAGCCCTCCACCAGGTCATACCTGAGGTTAAGGGAAAGCTCCACGGTATAGCGTTGAGAGTACCGGTGCCTAACGGGTCGCTTACAGACCTCTCAGCCGTCCTCGCGAGGCCCGCAACTGTCGAAGAGATAAACCAGGTATTTAGAGAGGAGGCGATGGGGAGAATGAAGGGCATAGTGGAATACACCGAGGACCCAATAGTCTCGATCGATATCATTGGGAACCCACACTCATGCATCTTTGACGCGACCCAGACCCTAGTGCTAGGTGAGAAGAGCGACTTCGTCAAGGTCTTCGGATGGTACGATAATGAGTGGGGATATAGTAACAGGCTCGTCGACCTAGTGTTGATGGTGTCGGGGCGTGGCCGCGCAAGGTGAAATTAGATTCAGGACATTAGACCAGGTTGATGTAACCGGCAAGCGTGTGGCGGTAAGAGTAGATCTTAACTCAACCCTAGACCCTCAAACAGGTAAGGTTCAGCTTAACGAGCGCTTTAGAGCCCACTCTCTTACCATCCGGGAGCTGATGGACAAGGGTGGAAGAGTCGTAGTCTTCGCCCATCAAGGCAGACGAGGCGACCCAGACTTCACGGATCTGAGCCAGCATGCCGAGCTACTCTCAGGCCTAGTGGGTAAGCAGGTTAGGTTTATCCCAGACGTGGTTGGGGCCGAGGCGATAAACGCGATAAAGAACCTCTCTAAAGGCGAGGCGATACTGCTCGACAATGTTAGAAAGCTCGAGGACGAGGACGTCGAGAAGAGCCCGGAGGAGCATGCCAAGAGCACACTTCCCAGCACACTCGCGCCACACCTAGACATCTTCGTCCTGGATGCCTTCTCAGTGGCCCATAGGGCTCACTCATCCATCGTGGGCCTTGCCGCCCTCCTACCAACCTATGCGGGGAGGGTGATGGAGAGGGAGCTCTCAGCCCTGAATAGGCTGGTAGCACTATCCAACAAGATCGTCTTCATACTGGGCGGCAACAAGCCCAAGGAATGTGTAAACGTGCTTCAACGCTTCATAAAAGAGAGGCCCGAGTCGATGCACGCGGTCCTGACTGGGGGTGTTTTAGGCCAGCTCTTCACTAAGGCACGCGGATACAGCCTTGGAGAGCCCAGCGAGGCTTTTCTAGTGAAGAAGAAGCACATAGACTTTCTCGAGGCGGTCTCTGAGTTAGATAAGAAGGTTGGCGGCAGCTTGTTGGCTCCGTTCGACTTCGCATACGCCGGCAAAGATGGTGGGAGGATGGAGGTTCTCCGCGAGGGCCTGCCTTGCCCAGGCGAGATACAGGACATAGGCTCGAAGACAATCCAGCATTACAGGGAGATAATCGAGAGGCTTGGCTCCGACACTACGGTGATCGTTAAGGGGCCGATGGGCGTTTATGAGAAGCCAGAGTTCAGGAAGGGGACGCAGATGGTTTACATGGCTCTTGCGAAGTCCCGCGCCTCGACACTGATAGGTGGTGGCGACTCTGTAACAGCGATAGAGATGCTGGGGCTTAGGCCGAGCGACTTCACATACGTAAGCCTTGGCGGAGGAGCCCTCATATCCTTCCTATCTGGGGAGCCGATGCCCGGCATACAAGTCCTAATGCTAAAGCAATAAAAAAACCAAAACCAACCCACACATATTTATCCAGAAACAATCTCTACAAAAGCATAGGGGCCGTGGTCGAGCATGGTCCAAGATGCCCGGCTCAGCCCATGAAACTCTAGAAATGATGCGTCTACGCTCAAAAAGGATTACTCATGATAAACCTTTTATAATATGGAGAATGACGCCTAGCATGCTGTCAAAACTGGGTCTTGCCTAAGAAAACAATTATCGTGACGCATCATACCGCGCCGCGGCCTCTCTTAGCCGGTAAAATATCCAGATTAGCCCTTATGAGTGCTTCAACTGGATGACTCCCAAGAGCGATATCGCAAAACAAAGATATAGCCAGCTGGCTTCCCAGCCTATCCTTAGGAGCCGTGACGTTAAACCTGCCAAGAATTTCATCTAGCGCTGCTTGTTTCTTCGGTGGTCTACCCTTAAAATTGATATCTTCTTGCTCCAGAATCCATTTTAAAGCATGGAGAATGTATTCCAAGTCGTAGCCTGGTAGCCCGGACACACTCTCATTATATTGTTGAATAATCTTCTCAACAGGAATCTTTCCAGTCCAAAGCAAGATAATAGCTTGGAGAAGCTCTAACGCCCTCTCCCGGTTCGCACACATTTTACCATAAAAATCTATTGCAAAATGTGCATGCTTGGGGGTGTATGACCTGATGCGTGGCTCAGTCTGATAAACAGCCCTAACCTTAAAGTCCCGCGACGATTTACTGTTTTCGGTCTTGAGCAATAACCACCCATTACCTAGCCTGATTATGTCTAAGATCTTCTTTCTATTCTTACCCACTCCGAAATAGTTTCCCACCGAGAGTTTAGTCATGCTACATCTATAGCCGTGCTGAGTTTGAGCTTGGAATACTCGGTTGGTCCGCTTGGCTTCTTGAAGATGTATAGATGTTCATGGGCTATCTTGTGGAAACCGTAGACCTCGAAGCGTTGACCACGCCACCGCTCTCTAGTCGTTTTCATATTATACTGTAACTTGATTATGTCTTCTGCAAGTATGAAGCCCGCTTTTAAAAACACCGTCATAACCCTTGCCGATATGGGAACATAGTGTTTATGCCTGCGAGTATCTCCAATAAGGATGGCACAGTATCTTCCGGGTTTAAGAACCCTAAATGACTCTGACGCAATCCCCTGCATCTTCTCCAAATACGCATCCAACGTCCGCTTATTCGACAGGTCTGCTTCATGCCTTTCTTCACTATATGGGATTATGTTCCAATAGGGTGGATGCGTTGCTATTAAATCGATGCTGTTGTCCTCTATAGCATCTAGGTTTGCAGCATCGCCGTGATAAACTCTTATTTCTACAGGCGTCAGACCATCGAGGGGCCTATAATCAAAATTTAACCGATCCATAGCCAGTATACAAGCCTCATAATTTATGTCCACCCCTATGGCGTTTCTACCTAAGAGCTTGGCCTCTACAAGAGTTGTACCGGAGCCAACCATCTGGTCAAGAATCAGCTCGCCAGGCTTTGAATACTTGAGTATTAGATTTCTGGGGACATAAGGGCTCCAATTCCCTCTATAGTTGCCTACGTGGGTAGCCCAGTTTCCTCTGTCAGGGAAGCTCCAAACAGTGGTCGCTTCAAGGTCGTAGGAATTGGGGGGACCGTAAGAACGTATGTGGTGAGGTTTCCCTACTTCTATTTTCACACCCTCTATCGTCACGTATTTTTTCTTCTCCACGTATTCCCGATATTCCTCCCAAGATATGAGTCGCATATTAAGCCTAAGACCTGATTCTGCAACCGTAGGCGTGGAATCTGATGACTGGCCAATGTTCTCAGTTTTTCCGACATATCGCACTAACTTCGCACGTTTGAGAATGCTAAGTTGAGCGTTTATTGTTCCCGGGCTGTAGCCAGTTATCTCGGCCAACTTTTGCTTTGTTATGATGCCGTTCTCCTTGATGACGGTCAGTATCTTTGATGTGGTCCGCCCCCATCTCTGTATCCTCTTGAGCTCGTCGGCCTCCGGCTCACGGACGAAAGCTATCTCCAACCACCAACTTATATTCTCGTGGTATATGATAAATTTTTACGCGCCATTGTGTATACAGGGGGATTATATAAGTCTCAGCTAGCAGCTCGATTGACGATTTACACAAAACTTCTTGGGACCTCATCTATTTTTCTGAGAGCTCCGCTACAAAATCTTCTCCATTACTGTATCGAGGCCTTAGAAAGGAATAAGCTAAGACTTCGCTACTGGACACTTTACCACCAATAGCCTATAAACTTCTGAAGAGACCTTGGCCAAAAATGAAGAATTCTATCTTTTCATGCCGTAAATCCCCGAAACTCCAAGAAAGTTATTTTAGATATAGGCTAATTCAGCCTTGGCAAGCGTCTGGCGTAAAAATTTATCCCGCCGCAAAACAGAGTAAATGCCGAGCTAAGCGGGGCCGTGGTCGAGCATGGTC